>NZ_CP139961.1:622500-2178558 GCF_034424565.1 Moraxella canis
ACTGCACATCAGTCGCACCGAGTCGTCATGCCAATCATAAAAATTACTTTGGGTTCTGGCTTTGGCGATATGATCTTGTTTCATTTTGATAAATACGCCGTTAGACTCTACAGGATAAACCAAAGAGGCACCATCAAGCTTTAGTAGCTCATCTGACAAATACTTTGCCATCTGGTTACTGTGATTGGCAAGGGATCTGTAGAGATCATCTTGAAACAAAGCAATCAGCTGCGCTGAGATAAAGCGCATCTTTGAGGCGGTTTGCATGCTCATTTTGCGCAAAAATTTCATCTCATTTGACATCACGCCTTTGACATCAATAAGGCATTCGCCAAACATCAAGCCATTTTTGGTGCCGCCAAATGCTACCATATCCACACCAGTTTTAGTGATCATCTCATAAAAGCTGACATCCAAATAACTGGCGGCATTTGCCAAGCGCGCACCATCCACAAACAGCTTCATGCCACGCTCGTGCACAAACTCTGCAAGCGCCGCCAACTCATCGACAGTATAACAAGTGCCGCACTCAGTCACTTGGCTGATATACAGCACCAAAGGCTGAGCACGATGTTCATTACCAAAACCTTGAGCGTAAGGCTCGATCATCTCAGGCGTCAATTTGCCATCATCGCTTCGCACTGTCCAAAGTTTGTAGCCGCCCACAGCTTGCGGTGCGTTGCTTTCATCTTGGTTAATGTGCGCGGTCTCTGCACAAATAACCGATCCATAGCGCGGCATGAGACTTTGTAGCCCCAAGACATTGGCACCAGTACCATTAAACACAGGATATCCTACCGCCTGCTCACCAAATTCACGGCGAATCAAATCATCAAGGCGCGCCGTGATACTATCTGCCCCATAAGCCATCTCGTGCCCTTGGTTGGCATCGATCAGCGCCTGCATGATGGTTGGGTGTACGCCAGCATAATTATCAGAAGCAAAATGTTTCATATTTAATACCCATCGATAAAGATGGCATTATATCATTTAAGCAGGAGTAGACCAAAAAATTTCAATAACTTAAGATAAAATTGAAATCAATCGAAATAAAATTTTTTTTAATTTTATAGGGTGATAAAGCGATCTTACCTTGTAATCACAGTATTAAACAATCCGATATACTCATCTTTTTTATCAATCCCTACATACTCAAGGCTTGCATCTTCATACCTTTTAAATTTATAGACAGCATCATTCATCACGCTTTCATCAAAGATATTCAGACTGACAAGTAAAGAAAAGTCCACTTGAGACAGTCCTGTTACTTTGGTAAATAACTCAGGCTCAAGTTCCTGAATGACATCTTTTAAACTATGTTCCCGATAATCACTCAAATACATAAAAATTGGTATGCGTGTGGCGAATTTAATGAGCTTTTCTTGAATGTGTTTTCGTAAAGATTTTTGTTCCTTTTCTTCGTCGCTCAAAGTCTTTTTATCTTCTTTTGACAATTCGCCATCATTTTCTTTGGCTTTTTCTTTTAAGCCTTTGATTTTTTCACTGCGGTTAATGACGACTTCAATATCATCATTGAGACTTCTAAACTCTTCAATTTTCATCAAAGCGTCCATTGCGTCTTGATTTGCCATCAGATTTTTTAAAGTAATATCATCAACATTCACAAGCAATGCCGACTGCCAACGGCGTGCCAACAGTGTCGCTGTTGTGCCACTCATTGCCATATCTAATAATAATTTGGCATCTACTTGTTGCATCGCACTGCCGTCATAGGCAAGTACAGGCAAAAAAGCGATAAATTCGGCGACTTTGCTTTCAGGATTGCCTTCTTTTGGGTTTAATTTATGAGCGTAATCAGCAATTTGGCGTAAGGCACGATTGGGGGCAAAATCAAAAATATAGCACTGATTTTTAATAATATTTATCCCATCATCCCCTTTGAGCGTCCACGGAGTTTGCACCCGAAATCCCGCCTGAAAATAAGTCTCAGGGCTACTACAATTTCTTAACATAAAAATTCCCGTCCACGCAGGCACAGACACGCCCGTCATCAATTTACCGCATGACAGCGTAATGGATTTTGTACCCAAAGGATTATCGCCTATTGTTTTTTTGACAGGCTCTAAGGCTTTATCGCCCATTCCTGCATCATTGCCTGCTGATATGATAATATCATAATCGTGATAAAATTTATTATTGGATGCTTTCAATAAATTCGCCATTGCAAAACAGCTCGCCACACTGGGCAAAAACCAAAGTGTGTGCAATAAACTGTTTAATAAATTGACATCACTAAATGGCATTGGTGGTTTGGCGCTGCCGTGCTTTAAATTGGTAATAATCATTTCATCAAGATTATCACGGATTAAATCCAGCCATTTTTGAACATAATTCTCGTGTTTAAATTTGGCATTACTGTCACTACCATCCGCTTTAAAGAATTCCCCCAAATCAAATTCATTAAACTCGCCTTGTGTCGCAATCGTACGAATATACTCTGGTAATTGATAAGTAAGTAACATCATTTGAGGTAATGACGAATAAGGATTGTCGCCTTTTGTGTTATCCCATTCCAATTTAGCTTTTTGTTCATCGCCATAAGTCCAATTAAAAATCTGCTCTTCAATAAATTCACCACTGGCAATCGCCCGAAATGGTGTACCCGATAAATACAAATAATGCTCTGTGGTAATTGGCAATTCATTTTCATCAAAACTTTCTACGCTGATTTCCATGTCTTGATATTCATTTTGCATTTTTGCCAATTCATCATCTTTGGCAAAAAGTTTTTTGGCACTATCACGCCACGCCCCAAAATGATATTCATCAAATACCACACAATCCCAATTCATTGCGTGCAGTTCTTGGTTTTTGGCTTTGATATTGCCAAACTTATCTCTACCCAAAACATCTTGAAAGGACGCAAAATACACCATTGGCTTATTTTTATCATAATTTTCTATTTTTAATTCACTATCACGGCTGATAAATTGCCAACCATTAAAATCGCTGTGCGTGGTTAAATCTTCCTGCCACGCATTTTTTACTGCAGGTTTAAAGGTTAAAATCAGCACTCTTTGCCAATTCATGCGTTTGGCAAGCTGATAAGTGGCAAAGGTTTTACCAAATCGCATTTTGGCATTCCATAAAAAATGCGGTGTGCGGCTGTTATTTTTATCTTGTTTAATTGCATTAAAATAATAAGCAGTTTTATTCACAGCGTCTAATTGCTCTGGACGCATTTTAAAATCTTGCGTTCTTTGTCTTTCAAAGGTTTTGGACTGCTTAATGTTTAAAATGGCATTTTTGACTGTATCAATATCACATTCAAACCATTCGCCAGCAATGTTTTTCATACCCATTGTTTCTAGCATTTTATGCACGGCAAAATCTTTAAAATAACTGCCATCATCTTTTATCGCCAAAGTTTCAAATTCCACTTTCCAACTTTGGCTTGGTGTCACGGTTGGATAATGTTGTTTCATTCGCTGACTTACCGTTTCTTGGGCAGTGTAGCCGACTTTGAGACAATTTGGATAACGGCTATCAGAATAAACATAAATCTTTGGCGTGTGGATTTGGGCAAAGGTTGGGTTATTCATCGTCATTCTCCAAATTTAATGTTGCCTGTGATTTTTTGCCACGAGATTTTTTTACTTTTACGCCAGTCTCATTATCCATTGGGCGTATCATACTTTCAATAAATGCGATTTCGTCTTTGGATAAACCATATTTTTGATATAATTTTTCATCTGTCCAAGATTGGGTAAAGTCTTGCATTGGGACAAGTTGATAAACTCTTTGTGTACCGTGTTGAGTGTTCTTTATTAAAAGTATTAAAAATCTGAAAAATTTTGTTTTCATATAAGAAATTACATTTTCACAAATTTCTTTATTTTCAAAATAACCTATTAATAAATAAGTCTCTGTGCAAATAGTATTAATATCCCCATAAAAAGGAATATTAATAACTTGATATGGTTCTGTTGCTCCCATTCCATAAGCATAAGAAATATAAACCTTATGTTTTAATATTAAATCTCTATTCTTTGGAATATCTTCTCTGCTAATATATCCAATTCCACCATTTTGATAAAGAACAACATTATCATCTTTATTTTTGTAAGGTTTTGAATTTCCTTTAAAATTACTTGCTAAACCAAAAGGTTTTCTTCCGCTTACCAAATCACTAAAACTGTCTTCTTCTAATTTTCTTACTTTGTTTAAAATGGATACAGCTTTATTGTATCTAATAAATACATCAATATTGCTTTCCTTTAAAGGTCTTTTTATTTGTGAAGTACAATTACCATTTTCATAAGTAAATACTTCACAATCACCACCATATTTAGCGTCCCATAAAAAATAACTTACACCACCTTCTAATTTAATGCCGTCAAAACAATCTTGTGCATTCGGAAAATCGTGAATTTCTTTAATGCGTTTATCATTCAACATATTATCCCGAAATTCATCAAGCCCTTTACCACCTGCAAACCAACGGCTAGGCGTAATCATAATGAGATAATTGGGATTAAGTTTTTTAGCTTGTTCAATAAATTTATGATAAATCGGGGCGGCACTTGCTCCTGCACCACCATCGCTAAGCTGATAAGGTGGATTACCAATAATCACATCAAATTTCATTGTTTCTAACTCTTTATATTGGTTTGATTTATTGGTATGGATAAACGCATAGGCGTGGTTTTCTAGTCCATTGCGCTTACCGAATACCGCTTCGCTGGCACCGCACTGTGTGCATTTACCATCTTGAAAGTCATGCTCCACCTGCCCAAAAATGATATTGCCCATATCATCATCAAAGCCTGTACAGATAGATAGCCGTGAATTGGCTTCTTTGGCACAATAGACACTACGGCGAGACAGCAATGCGGTGAGATGCGTAATGGCGACACCAAAGACTTGCTTGGTCAGAATATGATTAATGCGAGATTGTTTATCTGGTATTTGATTTTCCAATCCCCTATCCAAGCGTTTAACAATTTCACGCAAAAATACGCCTGATTTACACACAGGGTCTAAGAATCTTGCCCGTGGATTTTGCCAAATATCAGACGGCAACAAATCCAGCATTTGATTGGCAAGCTTTGGCGATGTAAACACTTCGTCATTAGAAAGACTTGACAAACAATCAAGCACATCGGGGTTGTACGCCAATTCAAATAAATTTAATTGACCTTTGCCCAAATTATCTAAATCAGGAACGATGTTGCTATCAACTTCAATATTTTCTACCCGCATACCTTATCCTTGTTCACTGAGCGTCAAAAAATACATTGGGGGATAATCAGCAATCGGCTTAGCAATAAAGCCTTTGTCAATCGGTGAAGCGTTATCTACTTTTTCTACCAAATTTTCATAAACAAAATCACGGCGGTTTAGCTTGATATCACCCACAAAAGTCCATTCACTAAATACAATGGCATTGCCATCATTATCCTTGAGCGTCAACGCATCACCGTGGACGATATTTTTTGATAATAAAAAGTGAGCAACATCGATCACCGCTTGATTGATATGCTTAAAATGCGTCTGATAATGAGATGTAAATAACGCCAACAATCGGCTACGGCACTCACTGACATTATCAGCAAGCAGTTCAATGCCATAAATACTTGAAATCGCCCAAATGGCATCTCGCTCATAGTGGCTTTGGGAATATTTGGGCGATTTTTGGCTTTTGTTGATTTGTGATTTTGTCAATACTGTCGCAAGTTTGCGTGTTAGAATTTCTGCTAAGAAATTACCTGTACCGCACGCAGGCTCAAGAAAACGACTGCCAATTTGCTGACTTTGGATTTTGACCAAATCAAGCATGGCACGGACTTCTCGCTCAGCGGTAAAGACCTCGCCATGGTCAGCAACACGCTTTTTGGATTTGGTTTGAGATTGAACTTTGGCGGTATCGGTCATTGTGCACCGCCTGTTAGGAAGCTTAAGAAATTTTGGACAACAAAAAGCCCACCCAAGATACTAGGCAGACTTAAAATGGATGGATTTTTATGAGAACATTGAGACGAAATTAGCCAGCGCTTGACGCTTGACGCTTGACGCTTGACGCTTGACGCTTGACGCTTGACGCTTGACGCTAAATATTGTAAAGGCGTTTTTAAACATTGTAAACATTTTTAATGCATATCTATCAAATATTTAATATGAAATAATTTTTTAAAAATTTAGCACCAAAAGAGAAATTTAGCAAGTTTTTTGGATTAATGTTGCAAATTAACTACTGTTAATTGAGGGTAAAACAGTGTTGCAACACAAACTGATTGGTTAAACGATCAACTACTTAAATAATCAAATGGATAAATGGATAGTTAAATAAATAACAAGCCAAAGTATGCAAACTACAATAGGCTCCTGTATATTTATACCAATATATCAATAACTTTTTGATTATTCTAAGGGGGTTTGATACAATTACAAGATTATTTTGTTACGGTAGCGGATATATGTTTGAAAGTGGCAAACATCACTACCAACGCCAATTTTAGGAGTTTTTATGGTTGCAATCACATTACCAGATGGTAGCGTTCGCCAATTTGAGGGCGAAACAACAGTCATGCAAATCGCTCAAGACATCGGTCCTGGACTTGCCAAAGCGACCATCGCAGGTCGCGTTAATGGTCAATTGGTCGATGCCAGCGATCCCATCACTACCGATGCAACCGTCCAAATCATCACCGCCAAAGATCCTGAAGGTGTTGAAATCATTCGCCACTCATGCGCACACCTTTTGGGTCATGCTGTCAAACAGCTGTATCCTGAGGTTAAGATGGTCATCGGACCTGT
The DNA here is from genome assembly GCF_034424565.1 of Moraxella canis. NCBI lineage: Bacteria > Pseudomonadati > Pseudomonadota > Gammaproteobacteria > Moraxellales > Moraxellaceae > Moraxella > Moraxella canis. Next base: position 629,278 of record NZ_CP139961.1, read on the forward strand.
CATTGAAGATGGCTTTTATTATGACATATATAGCCCACGCCCATTCACGCCTGAGGATATGCAAGCCATCGAAGCACGCATGAAAAAACTCATCGACCAAGATTATGATGTCATCAAAAAAATGACGCCGCGAGATGAGGTTATCAAGGTGTTTGAGTCACGCGGTGAGGACTATAAACTGCGCTTGATTGAGGATATGCCTGACGAAAAAGCAATGGGGCTTTATTATCATCAAGAATACATCGATATGTGCCGTGGTCCGCATGTGCCTAACACGCGTTTTTTAAAGGCATTTCAGCTGACTAAGATGAGTGGCGCTTATTGGCGCGGTGATGCTAAAAATGAACAACTTCAGCGCATCTATGGCACCGCTTGGGCAGACAAAAAAGATCTGAAAGCCTACATCGCGCGCATCGAAGAAGCCGAAAAACGCGATCACCGCAAAATCGGTAAGGCGCTTAATCTATTTCATATGCAAGAACAAGCGCCTGGCATGGTGTTTTGGCATCCAAATGGGTGGACAATTTGGCAAGTACTTGAACAATATATGCGCAAAGTTCAACAAGACAATGGCTATCTAGAAATCAAAACGCCACAAATTGTTGATAGAAGCTTGTGGGAAAAATCAGGGCATTGGGAAAATTATGCCGAAAACATGTTCACAACCAGCTCTGAAAGCCGCGATTACGCCATCAAGCCGATGAACTGCCCTTGTCATGTACAAGTATTTAATCAAGGTCTGAAATCTTATCGTGATCTGCCAATTCGCTTGGCAGAATTTGGTTCTTGTCATCGTAATGAGCCATCAGGCTCGCTACATGGCATCATGCGCGTGCGCCAGCTCACTCAAGATGATGCTCATATTTTTTGTACCAACGAACAAATCAAACAAGAAGCACAAGATTTTATCGCGCTGACTTTAAAGGTGTATCAAGACTTTGGTTTTGATCATATTTTGATGAAATTATCCACACGCCCTGAAAAGCGTGTGGGTGATGATGCTTTGTGGGATTTGGCAGAAAAAGACCTGGCAGATGCTTTGGATAATGCTGGCTTATCTTGGGAGCTACAAGAAGGTGAAGGCGCATTTTACGGTCCTAAAATTGAATTCACCCTAAAAGATAGCCTGGGTCGTCAGTGGCAATGTGGCACATTGCAGCTAGACTTTAACCTGCCGGAGCGATTGGGCGCTGAATTTATCAATGAGCAAGGCGACCGTGAGCGCCCTGTGATGCTTCATCGTGCGATTTTGGGCAGTTTTGAGCGCTTTATTGGCATCTTGATCGAAAACTATGCTGGCTTTTTCCCGCCTTGGCTTGCGCCTACTCAAGCGGTTGTCATGAATATCACCGACAAACAAGCTGACGCCTGTCAAGCGGTCGTTGCCAAGCTTAAAGACGCTGGTCTGCGTGCCATCAGCGATCTGCGTAACGAGAAAATTGGCTTTAAAATTCGTGAGCGCACCCTTGAGCGCATTCCGTTTATGCTGGTAATGGGTGATAAAGAAGTGGAAAATGGCACTGTCAATGTGCGCACTCGCGAAGGCAATAATCTTGGCTCCATGTCCGTTGATGAGTTCATCACTTTAATCAACGATGCCATCGCACAAAAAGGTCGCTATGTGGCAAAATCTGAAAATCTTAACTAAGGCTAAGGGGCGGTAATCCAAATTACTGCCCCTTTGATACATGGTTTATATAGATTTGATTATCTTTTATGACCGATCAAATCTATAATAAGGCTTGTAATTATTCATTCAAACCATTACAATAAATTTTCAATTTTCTTAGGAGTAAGACCATTAAACCGTCAAACCGTTTAAATATTAATGAAGAAATCCGCGCAAAAGAAGTTCGCTTGGTCAAAGAAGACGGCGAGCAAATGGGCGTGGTAGATATCCAAACAGCCCTAAAAGCTGCAGCCGATGAAAATTTGGATCTGGTAGAAATTGTCGCCGATGCCAAGCCCCCTGTCTGTAAAATTATGGACTATAAGCGCTATTTGTACGAACAAAAACAAAAAGCCAAAGAAGCCAAAAAGAACCAAAAACAAACTCAAGTTCGTGAAATCAAGCTGCGCCCTGGTACTGAAGAAGCAGATTATCAGGTCAAATTGCGTAAAATTGTTGAGTTTTTGGAAGACAAAGACAAGGTAAAAGTCAGTATTCGCTTCCGTGGTCGCGAAATGGCACATCAAGAAATCGGAAAAGCGCAACTTGAGCGCATTATTACTGACACCGCCGAGATTGCTAGCGTTGAACAAGCTCCCAAAGTCGAGGGTCGACAAATGGGTATGCTGCTTGGTCCTGCCAAGAAAAAGTAAGCTTAGTATCACATAGAAAACTGATGCTCAAACGATCGGGATGCTGGTGCATTCCGATCGTTATTATCTGTAATCAGCCATGCAGGCTTTAGTCTTTTGTATTATTGAGCACCAGACGCATGATAAGGGCATCACAGATCGTCTCACCACTGGTATAATAGTTTTTGCGCACCCCAAATGGCTCAAGTCCTACTTGATGATAGAGCTTAATGGCAGCGGTGTTATCAGCGCGCACTTCTAATAATAGCTGCTGACAATGAGCCTGTCTAACTTGATAAATCAGCTGATCAAGCAGCTGCCTGGCGATGCCCCGCCGACGAAAATTTGGGTGCGTGCCAATGCGATGCAGCTCACTGTCTTCAAAGATGATTTGATAGATACAATATCCCTTAACGACCGCCGAGCTAAGATCTGTATTAGACTCACCTTCTATGTTTATCAATAACCCTGCGCCAAATTGGCTCAGCACTTCTTGGATCGCAGTCGCACGCCATGGATCATCTGGCATGACAGATCGCTCAAGCTCTGCAATTTTTTGACAAATAAGATCAAAATCCCTGTCGCAGATTGCTGATTTTTTTATAACCATAAGACTCACGCCCATTCTCCAATTCACAGACAGCGCACATAAATTCAGGCTTTATGATACAATAAACCAACTTTATACAAAAGCAAATCAGGTAAGTAACTATGACCAGCAAAACAAAAAAAACCAAATGGAATGACCCCAATGCTGAAATCGAAGCATCAAAGTATCAAAACCCCATCCCCTCTCGCCTGCTGATCTTGCAGACGGTGGCGGATATCACCAATCAAGGCAATCCTGCCACCCAAGAGTCGCTTGCCATGCACTTTGGATTTTTGGATGACGAAGATCGATTTTTTGCACTCACCAATCGCCTAAAAGCCATGCTGCGCGATGGGCAGCTTGAACGCTCTGATGGCATTCATTTTAGCGTCGCGCCGCTACCAACCCTATTAACAGGTAAAGTGTCTTGTAATCCAAAAGGTTTTGGCTTCGTGGTGCTTGATGATATGCCTGATTTGTTCTTACATGAAAAGCAGATGCGCCTTGTGTTTGATGGCGATACTGTCGAAGCGGTCGCAACGGAATACCGCGGAAAGGCTGAGGCGCGCATTACTCAAGTGCTTGAGCGCAGTCAGCTTGAATTTATCGGCAAATTAAGCTCGGATGAGGAAGGGTATTTTGTGCAATTATCAGGTGCAAACGCGCATCAGCCCATCACCGTCACCACTGAGAATGTCGAGGAGATGAATGCAGGCGTTGGCGATGATGTTAAAGTATCTTTGATTGATCTGCCTACCTATCAGGAGTTTGCCACAGGTAAAATTACCGAACTTTTGACCAGTCTGAATGACCGCGAACTGATCATTGAGACGACGCTGTATAATTATGCCATTCCGCATGAGTTTAGCCCTGCCGCATTAAAGCAAGCCGCAAGTTTTGATGAACCCACCCAAAAAGACTTTGATCATCGTGTGGATCTGCGCCATCTGCCATTGGTAACCATTGATGGTGAAGACTCTCGCGATTTTGACGACGCCGTCTATGCCGAAAAACGCGCTGGCGGTAACTATCGTGTCATCGTCGCCATTGCTGATGTCAGCCACTATGTCACTCCTGGGTCGCCACTGGATCAAGATGCCTATGAGCGCGGTACTTCGGTTTATTTTCCGCACCGCGTGATTCCCATGCTGCCCGAAGCACTATCAAATGGGCTTTGTTCACTCAATCCAAAAGTGGATCGCTTGTGCATGGTGGCGGATATTAAGCTGTCACGCGCAGGCAAGGTGACTGGCTATGAATTCTATCCTGCCGTCATGCATTCACAAGCTCGATTGACTTATAATCAAGTCAATGCCTATTTTAACGACCCAACCAATGAAACCCTGCCAGATGAGCTGGTGCGTAATGGCGCGGTGCTCAAATCCATCGACACGCTGCATCAGCTTTATGGCGTGCTTGATGCGCGCCGTGAAGATCGTGGGGCGATGGCATTTGAGACGGCGGAGACTTATATTAAATTTGGCAAAGATGGCGACATCATCGACATCGTAGCACGCACTCGAGGTGATGCGCATAAGCTCATCGAGGAGATGATGCTGCTTGCCAATACTTGCGCCGCCAATCTGGCACTCAAGCATGAATTACCCGTTTTGTATCGCAATCATGATAAGCCTAATGATGAAAAATCTGCGCGCCTGCATGAATATGTCAAAAGCTTTGGGCTAAGCTTCCCTAGCGAATCGCCTACGCACGAGGACTATCAGCGCATCATCAAAGCAACGGCTGATCGTCCTGATGCCATCAGCATCCACAGTATGCTACTGCGCTCGATGATGCAGGCAAATTATAGCCCCGATAATATTGGGCATTTTGGCTTGGCATATGATGAATACAGTCATTTCACCAGTCCAATCCGCCGTTATCCAGACTTGATGCTGCACCGCGCTATCAAAGACAAAGTCACAAATCAAAAACCTGAAGCGACGATTTATAAAACCTTAGACGACGCTGGCGAACAAACCAGCATGACCGAACGCCGCGCCGAAGAAGCATCTCGCGATGTCGAAACTTGGCTAAAATGCCACTACATGCAGCGCCACATCGGCGATGAATTTGGTGCAACGGTGACGACGGTGACTAATTTTGGCTTATTTGTCACGCTAAATGACTTGTTTATCGAAGGCTTAATCCACATCTCGCAGCTGGGCGATGAGTACTTTGATTATGATGAGCGCGAACAAAAGCTCGTCGGTGAGCGCGGCTCAAGATTTGGGCTGGGTGATGGGCTAATCATTCAGGTTGCAGGCGTTAATATGGATTTGCTGCAAATTGATTTTCGCTTGGTTGAGCACCTAAATCGTATTGATAAAAATGGCGACAGTCAAACGGTGCCCCCTAAGCCTGACGATGACAAATCAGGTAAAAATAGCAAGCCTAAAAAGACTCGTCGCAAGTCAAAGTAACTTTATAAGACTCATTCAAAGCTTGTCTGCTGAGCATTTGCCTAAATATGCAAGCCAAATTTAACAAATTTTGGTTTTGCGTTTGGGCAGGCTTGACAGCTTAATCAAACGCCAAGGACATCGCCAAATGACTAAACAACCATTAGCCAAGCCTCGCTATAATTTTTTGGAAGGTGTGACAGACTGGCTGAGCGCCTATATGATCAGCGGAACGATAGCTGCCTTTGTAGGCGGTGGTCTGTGGGTATTGATTGGTGTTGCCATTTTGATCATCATTTTGCTTGCTTTTATGATGTATCGCCCAAAGGCGAAATTTCGGATTTATGTGATGGCGTTGGCGGTGTATGTGGCAGCGCTGATTAGCCTGATCATACGCACAGGCAATCAGCCACTCAATGCCTTATGGGTGATGCTTTTGGTATTGGGATTTACTCAAGCTGTGCTCACTGTGCGCTATTATCACCATCATCTTAAAGCCAACTGATGGCTTATGCGCCAGATACCAACCCCAAAGCTAGGCAGCAGACCTAAACTTTGGGGTATTTTATGCGATGCTTTGAATTTTTATGATATTATTTTTATAAGTCAATGATTTAAAGTAAATACACTCACTTTTTATTTACGGCTGATCTGACATATCATATTTTTCGATACTGATTGTGCCAAGATTGGCAACGCCAACTGCTGAAGAAAGACATTTGATATCTTCAGGGGTTTTATCATTCATAAAGCGATCTACCGAAATATCTTCATAGCGAAAATTAGATCCATTAGTATAAATCACATCACCCATTTTAAAGGTAAACTGCTTAGGCGGTCTATCTTTATTGGTCATCGTTAAGGTTTTATCCTGCTCATTCCACTGGATAGCATCTTTTGGAAATTCAGGAAATGCAGCAGCCAGTTTGCCATATTGGTTCAGCAGATATAGACAGCCATCTTGCCAATAAAACTCTCCAGATATTGACGGTATGCTCTGACCTTGAGCAATCGGATCTACCCAATAATACATGATGTGTGTTTTGACTGGCTTGGCTGTCGGTGCGATAGGCTGGTTGACTTGTTGCGGTGCTTGAACGGCTGGCTGCGTAGTTGTGCAGCCGATGGTCAATAGCGCTAGAGTGAATGGTAAGAGTTGTTTCATATCTCTATTTATCCGACATATCATATTTTTCGATATCAATCGTGCCAAGATTAGCAATACCCGCTGCCGACGCAAGGCACTTTTGATCCTCTACACTTTCAATATCCATATTGATATTTTTACTATAAATAATTCTGCCATTATTATAAATCACATCACCCATTTTAAAGGTAAACTGCTTAGGCGGTCTATCTTTATTGGTCATCGTTAAGGTTTTATCCTGCTCGTTCCAATAAACCGCATCTTTGGGCAGCTCTGGAAATGCTGCAACAAACTTACCTTCTTTATTTAGCAAATACAAGCAATAATCCTGCCAATAAAACTGTCCAGATATCATTGTCAGCATTTGACCAAAGTCAGGAGAATGCACCCAATAATACATAATGTGTGTTTTAGCTGACTTGGCTGTCTGTGCGACAGGCTGGCTGACTTGTTGTGGTGCTTGAACGGTCGGCTGTGTGGTTGCACAGCCGATGGTCAATAGCGCTAGAGTAAGTGGTATGAGTTGTTTCACCATCATTCCTTGATAAGCTTAAATTTTAAAGTTTTTCAATACTAAGTGTGCCGATATTTGCCATACCATCTGGCGATAAACATTTTCTATCCTGTTCATCTGTATTGGCAATTTTTTCTGCCGTATAAGCAGAATAATAGCCATTGGTATGAATCATATCGCCCATCTGAAATTCCACAGTTTCAGATAAATTATTGACGTTTTTAAGTGCTAAAGTACGGCGCTGCTCATTCCACACGACACTGTCTTTGGGCAGTTCTGGGAATTGGGCGGTGAATTTCTTGCCATTTTGCAATAGATAAATACAACCATTTTCCCAAGAAAACTCACCTGATACCACACCAAGCATTTGCACAGGATTTTGTGGATGCACCCAATAATATAAAATCTGTGTTTGAGTGGGTTCTGTCGTTAATTGACCTACTTGAATAGTTGGCTGTGTGGTAGTACAGCCGATGGTCAATAGCGCTAGAGTGAATGGTAAGAGTTGTTTCATATCTCTATTTATCCGACATATCATATTTTTCGATACTGATTGTGCCAAGAGCTGCTATACCTGTCGAAAATTCAAGGCATTTATAATCTTCTGGGGTTTGATCATCCATATTGATATTTTCCTTATGAGCAATGCCACCATTAGTATAAATCACATCACCCATCTTAAAGGTAAACTGCTTGGGTGGGCTGTCTTTATTGGTTATGGTTAGGGTTTTATCCTGCTCATTCCACTGAATGGCATCTTTTGGAAATTCAGGGAATGTGGCAGCCAGTTTGCCATGTTGGTTAAGCAGATATAGACAGCCATCTTGCCAATAAAACTCTCCAGATATTGACGGTATGCTCTGACCTTGAGTAATCGGATCTACCCAATAATACATAATATGTGTCTTAACTGGCTTGGCTGTCGGTGCAACAGGCTGGCTGACTTGTTGCGGTGCTTGAACGGTCGGCTGCGTAGTTGTGCAGCCGATGGTCAATAGCGCTAGAGTAAGTGGTAAGAGTTGTTTCATCAGTCAATTCCTTTTATCTAATCATTCCATATGACATTTGTAGCATACACCATCAAAACTTTTCGGACAAGTCTTGTCGCACCACCTTACAAACAGCCATTATCCCAAGTCCAAAAAATGCCCTGACATCATATTCAGGGCATTTTAGGTCATTACTCATGCATCCAAGAGCGTCTGTGCCGCCGCCAAATCCAGCGTCCCTTCGTAAATTGCACGACCTGTGATCGCACCCAGTAGATACTCGCCATACGGCTTGAGCACCGCGATATCATCAAGATTGGTCACGCCGCCAGAGGCAATGACCGGCAGACCGCTAAAGCTGGCGAGCTCAACTGTCTGCTCGATATTCACACCTTGCATCATGCCATCTTTAGCGATATCGGTATAAACGATACTTGACACGCCAGCGTCAGCGAAACGCTTGGCAAGCTCAGTCGCCTTGACATCAGTGACATTCGCCCAGCCATGCGTTGCCACCATGCCATCTTTGGCATCTATACCGACGATGATATGCCCTGCAAATTCACGGCACGCCTCTTCCACAAATTCAGGTGCTTCGACCGCTTTGGTGCCGATGATGACATAGGTTAGCCCTGCTGCCAAATAATGCTCAATGGTGCTCAAGCTACGCACGCCGCCGCCCAGCTGAATGGGCAACTGCGGATGCGCTTTGGCAATGGCGGTCACCACCTCTTTATGCACAGGCACACCATCAAATGCACCATTTAAATCCACCAAATGCAGACGGCGCGCGCCTTGAGCGACCCATTGGCTTGCCATCGCGACAGGATCATCGCTAAACACGGTATCATCTTCCATGCGACCTTGCTTTAGGCGAACGCATTTACCATCTTTTAGATCAATGGCGGGTATAATGAGCATAGACATGGTTTTCCTTATCAATTACTAATCAAATGTTCATTGTAACCAATTATCCCTCTTCAAGCAATCCGCTTGGGCACTTTTCCAACACGAAGCATTAATGGTTAATGTGCTCTTTGCGTTCAAAACCAACCATGTGATAATCGGTACAGATAAGCATGGCAAGCACAGCCTGATAGGGGTTTTGCTTTTGATCAGCATAGTTTTGGCAATCTGACTAATACACACGCCACTTTTAAGCTTGTCGCAACATCCTAGCAATACCCTTGGCACAGTACAAGTATCACCTCATCCAATCTAGAATAGACATATTTAGTCGATAAATCATAACCCAACTTAAAACTCACAAGGTTACCTTGATAGCATAATACAAGCACAAACTGCCATATCGACGATAACATCATCACCACTCATACAAGATGACTTCATCGCTTGACTGATGGAAACTTGGGTGATTATGAGGATTTAAACATTAACAGTGACACGGCATTGGATCATTTAACACCGATTTTAAGTAGGTATTTTAATTAATGGGCAAACACAATTCAAAACCATCATAACACAAGGGTTTTAAACCTGAATACCAGTACTCCATTGCAATGAGAGCATTATTTTTTGACTGATTTTTTGGATTGGGCGATTCCATTGTGGTTTTTGTTGTAGCCTTTGGCGTGGTCTTTGAAGAAAAATGGCACCAAGATCAGTAGTAGAACCGATACCACCCCCACAATCATCACAGTAATAGCTCCCTTTTTAAGTTCTTCGGATGTGATTAGGGTGTCATAACCCCATAAATCCGCTAAAAAATAAGCGCCCACGGACAAAATAATCAGTACAACGATGGTTCCTATAATGTATTTCATTTTCTTAGCTTTAAAAGGTGAAGTAAAATTTACAAACTATATTTTTCTTAAAATTTCTTGCTTTTTAAGCTCAAAATCTTCTGCTGTGATGATGTTTTCATCAAGTAAGATTTTGAGTTTGCGAAGCTGTTCGGCGACATCGGCACTTCCTTTGGTCAGCATCGAATCGGTTTGTTCGTTAAATTTCCGACCAAGTTCCATACCTACCCCAAATTGCAGTCCTGCCCCAGCAAGTCCGCCCTCGTTTCGAGCTGCATCTCGTAAAGCACGCAGTTTTTCAAGCTCCACATAATCCAATCCTGCTTCTTTGGCGGCTTGTACATCAGCACTGATATCAGCTACACGACCGATACGCTCTTGGGTCGCCTCATCAAATTGCGTTCCCAAGATACGAAAATCGGTAAGTTCCAGCCCCAAATTTTGATATTCCACATTGATTTCGCTCTTTATGTCTTGGGCAATGTCCTGAATTTTGCCATCAATTTCAATGTAGGAATATTTTTTGTTATGAATGAGTTGGGCGATAAGTTGTAAAATGCGTTCGGTGATGATACTGCTGATCGCTTTTGCTTCAAGTTCATCAGTTTCACCAATAATTTCAGTATAAAAATACTGTGGATTGGCGATCTTATACGAAAAATTTCCGTTTAATCCTAATTCCACAGGGATTTTATAAGTGGTATCAATGAATTTGATGGGGCTTGGCGTACCCCAACGCTGGTTGAGAATCTGAGCCTTGCGGAAAAAATAAATTTTGAGTTTGTGTTCACTTTCAAAATTTTGACGCAGATTGACAAGCGTCGTAATAAACGGATGATTGTCGGTTTTAAGGTTATAGATACCTTCTTGTTCAATCATTTCCACCAAAGACCCTTCATACACCAAAGCACAGCCTTGCGAAGGAGCGACGATCAGCTTGGAGGCGTTGATGATTTCATCGCGTTTTGATGGATATTTCCACCAAATCACATTGGCTTTGGGATTTTTCCACTCAATGACGGCGGAGAGCTGATTGCTAAAAATGTTGAATATACTCATCGTTTTATGATTTTATCGTTTGGTGATTTTTATGATTTCTTAATTGATAGTATAAAACTATTTTTAAGAATGTAAAATCCGTTTCTTTTTCCATCCTGCTTTATTTAAAAAACTGAAAATATATTATAATATACAATAAAACTGCCTAAAGAAAAATAACTTTGATGGCTTATTTGATTTTTTCTGTATTTTCGATGATGAATTTAACAGATTTTATGGAAATCGCTCGTTGTAAATTAAGTAAAAAGTTCAAATCAAGCCATTTGAGCTTTTACTTGAGGTCACCGCAACATCAGCTGCTGATTTTTGAGAAATGCTTAGCTACAACGCTGATTAAGCGTGTGTTATCGCTGGGTTAAGGCTTCTCTAAGCTTAAGCTCCTCCAATTTTCCTTCTTGTGTGTTTAGCAGGAAAATACCGTGTAGGGTTATCAAATAACCGTCTTTTGTTTTAGAAACATCGTCGTCTGTTAAATGGTGCATACCTTTACGCTGTAAGGTAGATTTTAGCTCGCCCGTTTGGGCATCAAGCACTTGAAAAAAATACGGACTGCTTTCTGAGACATCGTGCTTAAAATAGATAAACACTTCTTTGTCATCATAGTGCAATACTTCAGGTTTAAAATAAAATCGCTCAGGCGTGAAATTCTCATAAGATACAACTTGAGACTCTTTGTCTATATATAACTCACCTTTGAACCAACGCAGAAAAATTTTTTTATACGGATACCCCACTTGTCCTTGTCTTTTTACTTTAAAAAGCTCAGGTAATTTATCATCATCTTTTCTTGAAAAAACAAATCGAGTTACTCCTTGTGGGACAATCGGATTTTGGGCAATCAGCTGATCCATTTCTTTACGATTTCCATATAAAATCGCCTGATTGAGTTTGGGAAAATAATAATACTCTTTGCCTAAATTATTGGTTATTTCAAGTGAATTCTCATAGGCACTGATTGTGTCTATTTCGGCAAAGCCTTTTTCAAATTCAGGCAGTCCGATGCTTTGCGGTGTTATTTCGCTGATACTTAATGTTTTTTCGTCTAACAAAAAAAGACGATTTTTATTGATGATGATGTAGGTTTTTCCTTCGTCCATTTTCTTCCAATGAACTCCACCAACTTTTTCTATATCAATCGGAACGGCAGCGATTTCTTTAAAAGTTTGGGCGTGAAAAAATCCAAAAGTAGGCTTGTAGGTTTGGTTGGGATGATTGCCAGAAACAATATCGCCCACGACTACAGCAATGGGTTCACCATCCTTATCGGCTGTGGGTATGATTTGCTCAATATCCCAATAGGGCTTATTTTCTTGAACAGCAGACGGAGAGTATGTTGTTCTCGAAGGAAGTAATGATATTACCATCATTATCGCAAAAAACACAGCGATCCCAAGCCCAAAAAATTTGAGCTTTTTTAGATGTTTTACCGAAAGCTCAGGCATATGATAAGTATGCCTATGATTTATATTAATATCATCACTATCGATAAAAAATTCTGATTGGCAGCTATCACAGCGATAATGATCAGATTTGATCTTGGTAGCGTGTGTGCTGCCACATTGTGGGCATTTAATTGCTTTGATTCGCTTTGCCATTTTAAAGTTACATTTTACAAATCAAATATCAGTGTACTTGCGCATAAAAATGAGACAAGCAGATATATCACAGTTTTATCAAGTACTAGCAACGATAACATTTGATTAACCGAATTGTCAAGGTAAAAAATAGTGCAATGAAAGGATGGCACTATTTTAATAAAATCTAAAGATGGATTATCATCTTTAATCATATGTTTTTAATGACTTTTAAAGCTTATTTGACCATACCCAATTCAAGAAAACACAAACCTTAAAATACAACGCCATCCAAAGGATTCATCAAACTTTGTCTTTAATGAATATTCATCAGATTAAGTAAATTGCAAAATGCTTAACTTGTCAATTTTATTAATGTTATCACCCCAAAACCCAAATGAGATGGACATCTTAATTTTCCTTAAAATTGCGTCGCATTATCCCATAAATGTTTCCTCTTTTTTACTGCCGTGCATTGATTTTTCAAATATTTTCATGAATTTTTGTCATAGAAATTGCCTTTAAGTCTGTAAATTTTGAGCGTTTTAGCGTATAATTGTTAGGTTAATGGTGTGAACAATCGTTTTTTTGGCAAGAATTGAGCAATAAATGGGTTGCCAATTTTTTTCAAAGTTCATCAAAGTTTCATACTGACTCCTTTAGACAAAATCAGCCTGCCACTCATCGGTCGCACGGCTTTGGATGTTTTTAGGAAACTTGGTGTCCAGCCAATCATTCACCACTTGGTGAAGGCTGGTATGTTTTGGTCTTAATTTAAGTATCCGCTTATGATTACCATCAAAAAAGGCTTGGATCTGCCAATCACTGGCGAACCCTCCAAGCAGATTAGCGAGCACACGCCCACTAAGGTGGCGTTAGTCGGCTACGATTATGTCGGCATGCGCCCTACCATGCATGTCAAAGAAGGTGATAAGGTCACCAAAGGACAGGTGCTTTACGAAGACAAAAAACGAGCAGGCGTTCTTTATACAGCACCAGTTAGCGGTACTGTAGTTGCCGTCAATCGTGGCGAGCGACGAGTATTTGAAAGCTTGGTCATCGTCGTCGATCCACACTCAAGCGAAGAAATCACGTTTAATGCTTATCGCTCTGAAGATTTGTCAGCACTGGATCGTGAGACGGTTGTTGAGCAGCTGGTCGCTTCAGGCGAATGGACCGCTCTACGCACTCGTCCCTTTAGCCGCACGCCAGAAATTGACAGCACGCCTTCTGCCATCTTTGTGACTGCAACAGACACCAACCCTTTGGCTGTCGATCCTGCCACAGTATTATTTGAAGAAATACAAGCATTTAATGACGGCTTGGCAGTTTTATCAACATTATCCCCAAAAACCTATGTCTGTCATGGCGATATCGCACCTGAAGCCTTAAGCAAATCTGCTGAAGGTAACGATACCATCTATGAAGGATTTACAGGTGTACATCCAGCAGGTAACGCGGGCACGCACATTCACTTTTTACATCCTTTGGCGCGTGGCAACTCGGTTTGGACGATCAATTATCAAGATGTCATCGCCATTGGTAAGCTATTTACCACAGGTCGCATCCACACTGAGCGCCTCATCAGCTTGGCAGGTCCAGCAGTGACCAATCCTCGCTTAGTGCGCACTACGCGCGGTGCCGATTTGACCGAATTGACTCAAGGTGAGCTAAAAGGTGATGACAATCGTGTCATTTCAGGCTCTGTTCTATCGGGTCGCACAGCCGCTGGCGCTACTGCATTTTTGGGCCGGTTTCATAACCAAGTCTCTGTACTTACTGAAGGTCGTGAGCGTCCTGCACTTCACTTTTTTACGCCAGGCGCAAATCGTTTTTCAAAATTGCCAATTTATATCTCGCAATTTTTTAAAGGCAAAAAATACGACTTTACGACCAGTACTAACGGCTCACCACGTGCCATGGTGCCAATCGGCTTATTTGAAACTGTCATGCCCCAAGACTATCTACCCACTCAGCTACTGCGCGCTTTGATTGTCGAAGACATCATCAGTGCTGTTGAATTGGGTGCACTTGAGCTTGACGAAGAAGATTTGGCACTGTGCACTTTCGTATCGCCAGGCAAATATGAGTTCGGTGATATTTTGCGTGACAACTTGACCCGTATTGAGCAGGAAGGCTAACCATGAAGTTCATTCACAATATCTTTGACCGTATGGAGCCATCCTTTACCAAAGGTGGCAAGTACGAGAAATATTACGCTGTGTTTGAGATGTTCGACACTTTCTTTCGTCAGCCATCATCTCAGACTTATAGCGCCTCACATGTGCGTGACGGTATCGACCTAAAGCGCATCATGATTACCGTTTGGCTTTGTACATTTCCAGCGATGTTTTGGGGGATGTACAATGTCGGCTTTCAAGCATTAAGCGCCATTCAAGCCATGGGTATCACACCCGAAGGTTGGCGTACCATCATCACAGACATGGCAGGCTATGACCCAAATAGCGTTTGGGCAAGTTTTGTTTATGGTGCGATGCAGTTTTTACCCATTTATGCCGTGACATTTGCGGTCGGTATTCTTTGGGAGATTATTTTTGCGGTCGTGCGTGGTCATGAAGTTAATGAAGGTTTCTTTGTGACTTCAGTATTATTTGCGCTGTCGCTTCCCCCAGATATTCCATTGTGGCAAGTCGCTTTGGGCATCAGTTTTGGCGTGGTTGTCGCCAAAGAAATTTTTGGCGGTACAGGCAAAAACTTCCTAAACCCTGCCTTGGCTGGTCGTGCATTTTTATACTTTGCCTACCCAGCTTATATGTCAGGCGATGCCATTTGGACGGCTGTGGATGGCTTTTCGGGCGCAACGCCATTAGGTTTGGCTGCCATGGGCGTAACGCCTGATCAATTTGTCGATGCCTATGGTCAAACCATCACTTGGATGGACGCGTTTTTGGGCAATATGCAAGGTTCAATCGGTGAAGTATCAACACTTGCCATCTTGATTGGTATGATTGGACTTCTTTGGACTCGCATCGCTTCTTGGCGCGTGATTGCAGGCTCAATCATTGGCTTGGTTGTGACTGCTTTTATCTTTAATTTGGTCGGTGGTCAAAACCCAATGATGAGCTTACCTGCTCATTGGCATTTGGTCATTGGTGGCTTTATGTTCGGTGCCGTATTTATGGCAACCGATCCTGTATCAGCTGCTCATACCAATACTGGTCGCTGGGCTTATGGTTTGTTGATTGGCTTTATGACCGTGGTTATCCGCGTGGTCAACCCTGCATTCCCAGAAGGCATCATGTTAGCCATCTTATTCGCCAACTTGTTTGCCCCATTGTTTGACTATTTTGTCACTCAAGCCAATATCAAACGTCAAACTGCACGGAGATTAAGCCATGTCAGCCAAGAATAGTAATGTTAGCACCGCAGTCACAGCACTGATTTTGTGCTTGGTCTGCTCGGTGATGGTTTCTGCGGTTGCTGTTGGGTTAAAATCAAAGCAACAAGAAAATGCCCGTCTTGATTTGAACAAAAATATCTTGATGGCAGCAGATATGTATGACCCTGAAACAGATTCTTCCAGTGTCATTCCAGAGCGTTTTGCCGACTTTGAGGTCCGCTTGGTGAACTTACAAACTGGTAAATTTGCCACTGATCAAGAAATCTCAGCCGCCGGCATCAATGATGTGGATGGCTATGATGTGTCAAAAGCAGCACGCACGCCTTATTTATCCACCTCATTGGCGGATGACATCGCCAAAATTGGCGGTAAGCCTAACTTTGCGAAAGTATATTTGGCAAAAGATGCCAATGGTGAGATTGATCAAATCGTTCTACCCATTCACGGCGCTGGCTTATGGGGTCCAATTTTTGGTCTTTTGACCTTGGATAAAGATTTAAATACTGTCAAAGGCGTGAATTTTTATCAACACAAAGAAACTCCGGGTCTAGGTTCGCGCATCGAAGAGCCTCAGTGGCAAGAGACTTGGGTGGATAAAGAGCTGTATAACGAAGATGGTTCTAGAAAAATCGCCGTTGTCAAAGCAGGTACAGCGCGTGAAGGTCAAGTTGATGGCATCAGTGGCGCCACTTTGACCATCCGCGGTGTGAACAATCTACTACAGTACTGGATTGGTGAAGATGGTTATAAGCCATTTTTGGATAATCTCAAAGCTGGTCAAGCAGGCAATGGCGAAGGAGTGTAATCATGGCTGATACCAAAAGCATTTTAACGACGCCGATTTTTGACAATAACCCAATTGCGCTACAGATTTTGGGCATTTGTTCGGCACTTGCGGTCACCACAAGCGTTGCAAACGCTTTGGTTATGTGTATCGCACTAACCTTAGTTACGGCATTTTCAAGCTTTTTTATCTCGATCATCCGTAACAAAATTCCCTCATCCATTCGTATTATTGTACAGATGGTTATTATCGCTTCATTGGTCATCGTGGTTGATCAGATTTTGCAAGCTTTTGCCTATGAAATCAGCCGTTCGTTATCGGTATTCGTCGGTCTGATCATCACTAACTGTATCGTTATGGGCCGAGCTGAAGCATTCGCCATGAGTAATCCGCCTGTGCCTAGCTTTTTAGATGGTATTGGTAACGGCTTGGGCTACTCAGCAGTATTGATTTTTGTTGCGACGATCCGTGAAATCATCGGTAATGGCAGCTGGTTTGGTATTACTTTACTTGAAAAAGTGACTGAGGGCGGCTGGTATATCCCTAACGGTCTTTTGCTATTACCGCCTTCTTCATTCTTTGTCATTGCAGGCTTTATTGCATTGGTTCGCCTTTGGAAAAAAGATCAGCACGAGCCAGCAGAATTTGTGATGAAGCCACAGTCTAAAGGCATGGGAGGTCACTAATGGGACATTATATCAGCCTATTTATTACATCTGTCTTTATTGAGAATATGGCGCTTGCCTTCTTCTTGGGCATGTGTACATTTCTTGCGGTCTCTAAAAAGGTCTCAACCGCCATTGGTCTTGGGATTGCGGTCATTGCCGTGATGGCAATTTGTGTACCATTAAACAATTTATTGTACCAATTCTTATTAAAAGACGGTGCGTTGGCTTGGGCAGGCTATCCAAATGTAGACCTAAGCTTCTTGGGCTTATTAAGCTACATCGCTTTGATTGCAGCGACAGTACAGATTTTGGAGATGTTCTTAGATAAATTTGTACCTGCCCTATATAACGCTTTGGGTGTTTTCTTGCCACTGATTACCGTAAACTGTGCCATCATGGGTGGCGTATTGTTCATGGTTGAGCGTGACTACAACTTTGGTGAATCCATCGTTTATGGTATCGGCTCAGGCTTTGGCTGGGCATTGGCGATTGCCGCTTTGGCAGGCATCCGTGAGAAGCTCAAATACTCAGATGTACCCGCACCACTTCGCGGTCTTGGCATTACCTTTGTTACCGTTGGCTTGATGTCATTAGGCTTCATGTCATTTGGTGGTATGTCGCTATAAACAGATAGGAGAAAGTATCATGGAATTTGGTACCGCAATAGGCGGTGTTATCATGTTTACCATTGTTATCATGAGCTTGGTTGCTATCATTTTAGCGGCTCGCTCAAAACTGGTAAGCACAGGTAACGTCACAATTACTATTAATGATAATCCTGATAACAGCATCAGCACCGCAGCAGGTGGTAAGCTGCTACAAACTTTGGCGAACGAAGGTATTTTTCTTTCGTCAGCGTGTGGTGGCGGTGGTACTTGCGGTCAGTGTCGCTGTAAGGTCTTAGATGGTGGCGGTTCAATTCTGCCGACTGAAGAAGGTCACTTCACCCAAGGTGAAATCCGCGAAGGGATGCGTCTGGCGTGTCAAGTTGCTGTCAAGCAAGACATGAAGATCGAAGTCGATCCAGAATTTTTTGATGTCAAAAAGTGGGAATGTGAAGTTATTTCAAATGATAACGTTGCAACTTTCATCAAAGAGCTGACCTTGAAGATTCCTGAAGGTGAAGTCGTGCCTTTCCGCGCAGGGGGTTATGTGCAGTTAGAAGCGCCGCCACACACGGTGCATTATAAAGATTTTGACATCGCTCCAGAATATCATGAAGATTGGGATGCCTTTAACTTATGGCGTTACACATCCAAAGTGGATGAGCCTGTGATTCGCGCTTATTCGATGGCAAACTACCCTGAAGAAAAAGGCATCATTAAATTTAACATCCGTATCGCTTCACCACCGCCGCGTGGTCCTGAAGGCATTCCGCCAGGCAAGATGTCTTCTTATGTGTTCAGCCTAAAGCCAGGTGATAAGATTACCGTTTCAGGTCCTTATGGTGAATTCTTCGCCAAAGATACCGACGCTGAAATGGTCTTTATCGGTGGTGGCGCTGGTATGGCACCAATGCGCTCACACATTTTCGATCAGCTAAAACGTCTGAAATCTACTCGTAAGATCTCGTTTTGGTATGGTGCTCGCTCGAAGCGTGAGATGTTCTATGTCGAAGATTATGATGGCTTGGCAGAAGAATTTGACAACTTTGAATGGCATGTTGCACTCTCAGATCCTCAACCTGAAGATAACTGGGAAGGCTACACAGGCTTTATTCACAACGTCTTGTATGAAGAGTATCTTAAGGATCATCCTGCGCCAGAAGACTGCGAGTTCTATATGTGTGGACCTCCGGTCATGAACGCAGCCGTTATCAATATGCTCAAATCATTGGGCGTTGAAGATGAAAACATCTTACTTGATGACTTCGGTGGCTAAACCTAAAAATCCGTCAATCAGTTGACGGATTTTTTATATTGAATACTATAAAAAACCGCCCAGAATATGAGCGGTTTTTTATGGCTATGACTTAATTATAGCAAGCTTGGCAAATGTTTTGCTGGATCACTCTCGCGAGCTTTTTCAGCATCTTCAACAGTCAAGCCAAGTGCTTTAGCGACACCAGCGGCATACTCTGGATGGCACTTATTACAGTTGCGAATGTGGCGATACTTAATAAAATCAGGAGCATCGTCCATATTGCGAGCAGTATTACCAAACAAAGCTTGCTTTTGCTCGTCATTCATCAGATTAAATAGCGCACGAGGCTGGCTGAAATAATCTTCATCATCTTGACGGAAATCCCAAATTTTAGCATCACCGCTGATTTTTAGTGGTGGTTCAGCCAAATGTGGCTGATCTTGCCACTGACCAAAGCTATTTGGCTCATAATGCGGACGCCCACCATAGTTATCGCCCACACGCCCCAAACCATCGCGGTGGTTGCTATAGACAGGGCAGCGAGGCGCATTGACTGGAATTTGGTTACGGTTCACACCCAAGCGATAGCGCTGCGCATCCGCATAATTGACCAAACGCGCCTGCAACATGCGGTCAGGCGACACGCTGATGCCAGGTACCAAATTACTTGGTGCAAATGCCGATTGCTCAACATCCAAAAAGAAGTTTTCAGGGTTTTTATTGAGCTCAAATTCACCCACTTCGATCAGTGGATAATCCCCTTTTGGCCAAACTTTGGTCAAATCAAAGGGATGATAAGGCACAGTTTCTGCTTCAGCCTCAGGCATGATTTGTACATACATTTTCCATTTTGGGAAATTACCTTCTTCGATGGCATTGAACAAATCACGTTGATTGCTTTCACGATCTTTAGCAATAACTGCTTCAGCTTCAGCATCGGTTAAGTTCTCGATACCCTGTTGGGTACGGAAATGCATTTTCACCCAAAAACGCTCATTTTCAGCATTAATGAAGCTGTAAGTGTGCGAACTAAAGCCATGCATGTGACGGTAAGACTTAGGAATACCGCGATCACTCATGACGATGGTCACCTGATGGAATGCTTCAGGTAAGAGTGTCCACCAATCCCAGTTATTGGTTGGGCTACGTAGGTTGGTTTTTGGGTCACGCTTAACTGCTTTATTCAGGTCAGGGAACTTCTTAGGATCGCGGATAAAGAACACTGGCGTATTATTCCCAACCATATCCCAGTTGCCCTCTTCAGTATAAAACTTAAGCGCAAAACCACGAATATCACGCTCAGCGTCAGCAGCACCGCGCTCACCTGCGACGGTAGTAAAACGGGCAAACATTTCTGTTTTTTTACCAACTTCACTAAACATCTTGGCTTTGGTATATTTGGTGATATCGTTAGTCACAGTAAATGTACCAAAAGCGCCAGAACCCTTAGCATGCATACGGCGCTCAGGGATGACTTCACGCGCAAAATCACCCAATTTTTCGTTCAACCAAAGATCTTGCATCAATAATGGACCACGTGGTCCTGCGCTCATTGAGTCTTGGTTGCTTGGTACAGGAGCGCCGTTACTCATGGTCAAATAAGTATGATCATAAGGGCATTTTTTTTCACTCATAATTTTCCTTCCTTACAGGTGGCTTGATAAATTCAGCGACTCATATCGCCAAATCGATTTGCTAATGCAAAGTTATTATCGCAATATTTCAATCATCAGAACACTGATAATTTTCAATAATATTGATTTAATTTATAAAACTAAAAAAACAAAAATGAATAATTTTTAAATACATAAATTTATTTCAATATAACACAAATCATCCATGATGAAAAGAAAACAAAAGCCATTCAAACGCTTCAAAAACAAAAAAACCACCCAAATATACATTTAGGTGATTTTTTAATACGGTAGTAATCATTCAGGTTGTTAAGCGCTATTAGCCCACTTGATAGTAAGTCGCTGCGCCTGGACCGACTGGCAGACCCAACACAAATACCCACAGATAAAATAGCAGCATCCAACCGAATAAAAATACCATCGAATAAGGCAACATCATCGCCATCAGGGTACCGACCCCTGTATCTCGTTTATAGCGAATCGCAACCGCCATAATCAATCCAAAGTAACTCATCATCGGCGTGATGATATTCGTGGTGCTATCACCGATACGATAAGCTGCCTGAATCATCTCTGGCGCATAGCCTGTGAGCATCAGCATCGGAATAAAGATCGGTGCAGTGATTGCCCACTGTGCCGAAGCGGAACCGAGCATCAGATTTACAAGCGCACAAATCAAGATAAAACCAATCAGTAGCAGCGGTCCTGTCAGCCCAATGTCATTTAGGAAGGTGGCGCCAGAGACCGCCATGACAGAGCCTAGGTTTGACCAGTTAAAGAAAGCGGTGAACTGCGCTGCAAAAAACACAAGTACGATATACATACTCAATGAGCTCATGGCTTGACTCATCGCATCAACAACATCTTGGTTATTTTTGATGCTGCCAGTAACCTTGCCATAGATATAGCCAGGAATCGCAAAGAACACAAAAATAAATACCACGATGCCATTTAAAAATGGCGAGCCTGCCACTAAGCCTGTTTCTGGATTTCTTAAAATGCCATTTTCTGGGACGATCGTCCATGCCAAAAGCAAGCAAAAAATCACCATGCTCACCCCTGCCCAGACCAAGCCCTTTTTCTCAAGGCTGCTTAGCCGCTCAATTTTATTATCAAGCACGGTGGGATCATCGGCGTCGTGAGGGTTATATTTTCCTAGGTTTGGCTCAACGATTTTTTCGGTGACAAAAAAACCCAAAGCACTCACCAAAAAGGTACTGACCGCCATAAAATACCAGTTGGCTTCTGCGCCGACCACATAATCAGGGTCAATGATGCGAGCAGCTTCTTGGCTAATGCCGGACAATAATGGATCAACAGTACCAAGCAATAAATTGGCACTGTAGCCGCCAGACACCCCAGCAAAAGCTGCCGCCAAGCCTGCCAATGGATGGCGACCCAAAGAGTGGAAAATCATGGCTGCCAGTGGAATTAAGACCACATAGCCAAGCTCAGAGGCAGTATTTGACATGATACCAGCAAAGACAACAACCAAAGTCACCATCTTTTTAGGTGCGTTCATCACCATACCGCGCAGTGCTGCTGAAATCATACCAGAATATTCAGCAATACCCACACCAAGTAGCGCCACTAACACCGTACCCAAGGGCACAAAGCCTGTGAAATTTTTGACAAGATTTTCAACAATCCTTGCCAAACCCTCGCCATTAAGCAGATTGACCACATAAATCATGCCATCTTCGGCGCGACCTTTGGCACCTTCTGGACGCGGATCCATCACCGCGACATCCATCGCCGATAAGATGGCTGACAGCCCAAGCAAGATCACCGACATCCACACAAATAAAATCACAGGATGTGGCAGCAAATTACCCAGCCATTCCACACCTTTTAAAAATCGCTGCATGCGCGAACTTGAGCCGGCTTGATCGAAATCATTGGATGATTGTGAGCTCATACCTCTCTCCCTCTCCGCCTATTAATTAATATTTTGAATCCAAAGGGATATATTATAGCAATAAACTTGACACAATCCTATACATTTATCCAATCTTATTGTCTATACTTAAAAAAGTCTTAGCCAATAAGCTAAGACCTTGAGTGTGCTTGACGATTTAAATCGAGCTCTAACGCTTTGGCTTGGTCAGCTCAGGCTCAAATGCCGTCTGCTGTCCTGCCTTATGATAAGCTCGGTCAAAATACACCAAACCTTGCTGGCTTAGGTCGGCATGACGAATGCCCACAATTTTACAAATAAAAATACTGTGTGTGCCGACATCCTTGATGTCTTCGATATGACAATCAAAAGTTGCCAATGCCTCTTTTAAAATGGGGGCGCCCGTATTTAACATCTCCCACTCGCCATATTCAAACCGCTCATCCGACTCCAAGGGCGAGGAAAAAATGCCTGATAAATGCGCCTGCTCAGGCGTCAAAGTATTAACTGCAAGCACACGATTAGCGACAAAATGCTCATAAGAGCGCGCCTGCGCATTCATGCACACCAACAAAGATGGCGGCGAGTCGGTGACGCTGCACACCGCCGATGCCGTAAACCCATGGCGTCCGCTATCGCCATCAGTGGTGACAACATGGACAGCCGTTGCTAGGCGCGCCATGGCATCTTTAAAGATGAGTTTTTCTACCATGTTTGATTACTCTTTAAAATTAAAAAGGATGCCTTTAAGTACATCCTTAGGTATTTTTTGGGATGAATGGCTTATTTGCCAAGCAGCTCATCGCGCACAATCTTAGCGCCTGCACTCAAAGCGTGCAACTTACCCCTTGCCACTTGTCGTGGCAGCGGCGCCATGCCACAGTTTGTCGATGGATACAGTTTGTCTGCATCCACAAAATCAAGCGCTCGGCGCAGCGTCAGCGCAACCTCTTCGGGCGTCTCAATGGTGTTGGTTGCGACATCGATGGCGCCTACCATGACCGTTTTGCCACGAATCAGCTCGATGAGCTCCATCGGTACATGTGAATTTTGACATTCTAGCGACACAATGTCAATTTTTGATTGTTGAAGCTTAGGAAAACTTTCTTCGTATTGGCGCCATTCTGAGCCCAAAGTTTTTTTCCAATCAGTATTTGCCTTGATGCCATAGCCATAGCAAATATGCACTGCCGTCTGACAGCTCAGACCTTCGATGGCACGCTCAAGGGTCGCTACGCCCCAGTCATTGACTTCATCAAAAAACACATTAAATGCCGGCTCGTCAAACTGGATAATATCAACCCCTGCCGCCTCAAGCTCTTTGGCTTCTTCATTTAAGATTTTGGCAAATTCCCACGCCAATTTTTCACGACTTTTATAATAGCCGTCATACAGCGTATCAATCATCGTCATCGGACCAGGCAGTGCCCATTTGATGGGTTTATCGGTATGCGCGCGCAAAAATTTGGCATCTTCAACAAAGACAGAGTTGGGGCGAGACACCGCACCAACCACGCTTGGCACACTGGCATCATAGCGGTTGCGGATACGCACCGTTTCGCGCTGATTAAAATCCACGCCCTGCAAGTGCTCGATGAATGTCGTCACAAAATGCTGACGCGTCTGCTCGCCATCACTGACGATGTCTAGGTTTGCTGCCAGCTGCTCTTGGAGTGACACCAACAAAGCATCTTGCTTGGCTTCGGTCAGCGCATCGCCTTCTAGCTTCCAAGGCGACCATAATTTTTCAGGCTCAGCAAGCCAGCTGGGTTTTGGCAGGCTGCCTGCCGTCGATGTTGGTAATAATAGTTTAGACATTTTTATTCCTTATTTATCCAATGATTGTGCCATCCACGCATCTAGCGCTGCATGATATTTTTGGATGAAATGTGTTTGGGTATATTTGCCTTGCTTGATAGCAAGCTCGGTGCGCTCCACACGGTCATAATCTACTTGTGTCAGCGAATAATCTTCATAAGTCAAGCTTGGCTGATACACCTGCCCTGCGACCGAATTGGCATTATAAATCTCAGGACGATAGATTTTTTGGAATGCTTCCATTGTCGCAATCGTACTAATCAGCTCAAGATTGGTATAATCATTCAACAAATCTCCCGAAAAATAAAACGCATATGGTGCGACCGATTTTGGCGGCATAAAATAGCGCACTTTTAAGCCCATCTTGGCAAAATATTCATCAGTCAGCGAATATGCCTCTTGGCGGTATTCTGTCCCCAAAATCGGATGCACATTGGTGGTTTTGTAATAGGTTTTGGTGGTCGAGACACTCAAACAAATCACTGGCGCTTTCTTAAACTGCTGGGTGAAAGCATCAGAATTGAGCAAATGCTGAAACAGTTTGCCATGCAAATCGCCATAATTTTGGGGTACGCTGAACGACGGCTTATCTTTGTTATAATCAGCTAACAAAACGCTAAAATCATAATCACGCACATAAGACGAAAAACTGTTACCCACGATACCGTCAAGAGTTTGATGGGTGTGGTGGTCGATGATGCTGGTTTTGAGCATCTCAATGGCAGGGAAAAATTCGCCATCGCCCAATACATCGATATCCATAGAAATAATATCAAGCGCGACCGAATAACGATCGGCGTTAGGATTGTCCCAATTCGCCAAATCATTAAAACGGTTATTGATCATACGGATGG
Source organism: Moraxella canis (assembly GCF_034424565.1). Lineage (NCBI taxonomy): Bacteria > Pseudomonadati > Pseudomonadota > Gammaproteobacteria > Moraxellales > Moraxellaceae > Moraxella > Moraxella canis. Next base: position 654,495 of record NZ_CP139961.1, read on the forward strand.
CATTTTGTAGATTTTGTTTGCGATTTTCGCCGCGCGCTAAGTTAGCAAAGTTCGTCGTCAGACGCGTGCTTTGGGCAGGCTCATAATTTTCATCAAAAGCAACGCTTTTAATTCGGCTATTAAATTGTGTGGTCATATCGCACCTTGTCATCAAAATTTAAAGTTGAGATATTAAACCGCATTTTTAACATGAATAAAAGCGAAATATTTTTCAAAAAAGATGAATAAAATTCATTTAAAGCCAATTCATCTGATGCAGTGGATAATTCTCCAAAGACGCTCAATAAAACACAAAAAAGCCCAAGATGCTTATCTTGGGCTTTTGGGATGATCAGTGATTAGTGCTGATGACCGCCAACACCGTGTGCGTGACCATGAGCGATTTCGTCAGCTGTTGCAGCGCGCACTTCAACAATCTCAACATCAAAAGTCAGCTCAACACCAGCCAAAGGATGGTTGCCATCAACCACTACCACGTCATCATTGACATCTTTGACAGTCACAAGCATGACTTGACCGTCATCGGTCTGCGATTGAAACTGCATGCCCACTTCGATGTTATCCACACCTTGGAAGTTAGCGCGTGGCACTTCTTGTACCGCTTCTTGAACATATTCGCCATACGCTTCTTCAGGCGCAACAGTCACTTTGAATTTGTCGCCAGCTGATTTGCCGGTCATTTGGTTTTCAAGACCTGGGATGATGTTGTGATGACCATGCAAGTATGCCAATGGCTCGCCACGAGATTGATCAAGCACATCGCCTTCAGCGTTAGTGAGTGTATAGTTGAACTGTACAACGGTATCATTACTAATGGTTGTCATAAGAAATTCCTTATAAATAAAATGCCATCGCCCAGGCGACTGCCCAAGCTGTCAAATGACAAATTTTGTCTATTAGTATACCAAAAAATCAATCCATTGCCTAATGCTTTACAAAAAAGTCGTTACATTGTGTAAAAGCTCATCACTCATTTAAAAAATCAATGGGTTTTGATATAATTGATATTTTAATCAATAATTATATCACTCCAAATCAGCCAATCTGGCATTGTTATTTTAAGGTATCAAAATGAACTTAGCTTATCAAATCAGTTTTGATCGATTTACAGAACATTTGGCGGATGTGCAAATCACGCATACGGCGGTGAGCGACGCACCGATGTTTTCGATGGTGACATGGATTGCAGGCAGCTATTTGATTCGTGAATTTAGTAAAAATATCACTGCAGTATATTATCAAATCGGCGATGAGAAAAAACAGCATCGCGCCGAAAAGATCGATAAAAAAACGTTCGTTTTTTCAAAAGCTCGTCAAGGGGATCGGCTTACCATCTGTTATGAAGTGTATTGCCGCGACTTATCGGTACGCACAGCGTTCATTGATGCCACGCGTATTTTTGGGAATTTTACTTCGCTGCTGCTATTACCCGATGCTGATAAGCACGCGCAGGCAAGCTTAACGCTCGTCGTGCCGACTGCGTTTTTGGTGCATCATCCTGAGTGTACGATCGCTTGCGGTTTGGATTTTAAATGCACCCAAACACAATCAGGACTTGAATATCATTTTGATGCTTTGGCAGCATTTGAGTATTTGGATTTTCCGTTTGAGATCGGTACACAAGATACCTTTGATTTTCAAATCAAAAAACATGACCAAATCAGCGTGCCACATAGGTTTTTTTTAGCGGGTCGGCATCATGGCGATTTGCAGCGCCTAAAAACTGACTTAACCAAAATCTGCCAAAGCTATGTCGATTGGCTTGGTGAGACGCCGTTTACAGATTATACCTTTATGACCATGGTGACCGATAAGGATTACGGCGGTCTTGAGCACATCAACTCCACCGCCTTAATCAGTCCACGCGCTGATATACCAAGCTTTGGTGAAAGTGCCGTGCCAAATGGTGATTATCAGCGGTTTCTTGGGCTGTGCAGCCATGAGTATTTTCATGCATGGTGGGTAAAAACGGTCAAACCTGATGTGATGATGAACAATCCGCTCACCGATGAGGCTTATACGCCGCTTTTATGGGTGTTTGAGGGCTTTACTTCCTATATTGATGACTTAATGCTACTTGTATCAGAGGTGATTGATAAAGACAGCTATCTTAAGCTCATCGCCGCACAAATCAACCGCTACTATCAAACCGAGGGTCGTGCGCACCAAAGTGTAGCACAGTCAAGTTTTGATACTTGGATCAAACTGTATCGCGCGGACGAAAACACCGCCAATCAAGGCATCAGCTATTATAACAAGGGTGCACTGGTTGCACTGCTGCTTGATATGATGCTAATGGATCAAACAGACGGTAAGTATCGCCTGTTTGACGTCATCAAAGCCTGCTATCAAAAATCAGCCAATCAGCCTTTTAGTCTGACAACCCAAATCTTAGGCGAGATCATCGCTGAGATGATGGGACAAAAGGTATGGGATGACTTTTATGATCGCTATGTCATCGGTGTGGAAGATCTGCCGCTTGAGCGCTACTTTGAAAAATTTGCCATCAGCACAGAGTTCCAAGATAAAGATAAGCCTTGGGGCATCAGCTTTGATGAAAGCGCAGCTGGGCTGACGATCAAGCATATCAGCCGCCAGTCTGCAGCCAGTGATGCTGGGCTGGCATTTGGCGACATTATCATCGCCATCGATGGATTAAAAGCCACTTCAGCCCTACTCACTCAGCTGATCAAACACCAAGATGCCACAAGCTTAGCGCTGACTGTGCACGCTTTTCGGCGAGATGAGCTGTTTAGTGTCAGCATCAAGCCTCAAAAAACCACGCATCAAACCGTTAAGCTTAAGGGTGATGGCGGTCAATGGCTTGACTTTACCCCAAAACCATGAAGATTATCAGCATTGCTTTAGCTGTGAAGCGCTGCGTAGAAACCAAGCCATTACACTAAAAGCTATCCCCTGCCACCAAATTTAGGTGGTCGGGTGCGTTTTGGGTTCGGCTTGGGTTGATTCTTTGGGGCATGATAAGCGCTTGAATGTGCTTTATTGGCAGGCGATCTACTGGCAGAATGATTAAAAATGCCCATATCTGCCAACATCTGATCATCCAAATGCACTGTACGACTTTCACCGACCGCCAAGTCGTCTAATTGCCAGCTACCGATTTGATGGCGAATCAGTCTAAGGCATGGCAAGCCCACATGGGCGACCATACGCCGCACTTGACGGTTTTTGCCCTCAGTGATCGTCATTTCAAGCCATGCAGTAGGAATGTTTGCCCGCTGGCGGATCGGCGGGTTTCGCGGCCATAAGTGAATGGGCAGTGCATTTTCGTCAAGCTGCCGCACCTTAGCAGGCAAGGTTTTGCCATCTTTTAGCACCACTCCTTGTTCTAGTGCCTTGATCTGTGCTTCGGTTGGAATATTTTCCACTTGCACCAGATAAGTTTTGGCGTATTTGGCGTGTGTATATTTGGCGTTATGAGCGGTTGGTGGCGTGGTGATGGCATGATTGAGTTCACCGTGATCGGTCAATAACAACAAACCTTCTGAGTCTTTATCAAGTCGCCCTGCCACACGCATCGTTTTATCATCAATAAACTCTGCCAAAGTCGCCATATCGTTATGATCTTTTTTAAATTGGCTGTGCACGCCGTAAGGCTTATTAAATAAGATAAGTTTTGCCATATTTGCCTGTCATTTTACTCAAATTAAGAAACCACTATAACACAAAAAACCAAACAACCTTGGCTGTTTGGTTTTTAATTATTTTAATTATAAAGCATTAAGGGGACTTGAACATTATTTTTGCTCAGTCGGTGCCTTAACCGCTGGCGCATCTTCTGCATGACCAACTTGAGTCACAGTTTCACCTTCTTGGAAAAGTGCAAACTCAATGCGGCGATTTTGGAAACGACCTTGCTCAGTGGCGTTAGATGCAACTGGATAATCAAAGCTTGCACCTTGAACAGTCAGACGATCGGCAGAAACACCTTTTGAAACCAAATAATCCTTAACAGCAGCAGCTCTAGACTCTGACAAGCCTTGGTTATATTCATGAGTACCTTGGGTATCGGTATGCCCGATGATGCGCAGCGCAGCATCTGGAATTGCCTTGAATTTTTCGGCTGCCAGATCAAGAATTTCTTGATTCTCCATTGGAATTTGGGTCGAGTCAGTAGCAAAGTTAATGATCTGAGTGTTCAGAGCATTGACCAAAGCGTCTAGCTCATTGGCTTCTACTGTATCGCCAAGCTGCGTGATTGCGTTACGCGCAGATTCAATACTGGTGGCAACCGCAGTATTCACATCCAATTCAGGCTCAGCTTCCACAGTGAAGTCTGATGGTAAAATGGCGCGTGCACCGTCAACAAGTTTGGCAACATCTTCTGCAGTCGTAGCATTAAAGCGTACCGTGCGGTCATTAATCACTACGCTGGCATTTGGCACGCCTCTCATCAGCTCCAAGATGGCAGGAAGATGCTCGGCTACGGGCATGGTCGCTGCATGCGTATTGGTCGGCTGAATTGCTAGATCCTGAGCACCAAATACCTGAGCGACTGCTGCACGGATATTACCAGCCAATTCTTCACTACCCACCTGAGCGCGGTGTGAATATAGCGCCTGACCAGTTTCATCCAAAGCTAGGCTTAATGTCGCAGGCGCCTGAGCCACATCTGTCGCCATAGGCTCAGCTTGAGCAGCGCTATCGTTTGTGGCTGCTGGTGCTGCCACTGGCGCTGGATTATCTTGACAAGCTCTCAATAGTAGCCATGCCAAGCCTGCAAAAATGATCAATCCAATAATCGGTAGCAGTGTTTTTAAGAAAGGGCTTTTTTCTTTATTTTCATAATGTCTGTCAGTAGCAGCAGTATTAACATGAGCAGGCTTAGATACAGGCTGAACTGGCTCTGTGACCACCTGAGTCGCCACTGGTTCTGTCACGACTGTAGATGCTGGCGTTACTGGAGTACTGGCAGCGGCAGCTGTGCCTGCAAATAGCCCTGCTGGCAATAAAGCGTGCGCCCAACCTGGTAAGCGGGTTTCATCTTCTTCAGCCAATTGGTTACGAATAAAAGAAGGGACAGACAAAGCGCCTGCTTGCTCCTTAATACGCGCCAAAGCCAAAGGTGCTGCCGTGGCGATCGCAGTGCGTGCGGTCACTGGTGAGACATGATATTCATCAGCTAAGTGATTGCTCAAAGAAGCGATCTGATCTTCACCTGTTGAAGCATCACTAAAAGCCACATTTAAAAGATGATGACCATGCTCAAGCTCATTATCAGGCAAGGCATTGGCGCGCTGATAGACATCCTCATTGCTCAATCGACCCGCAAAGATTGCATAAAAGGCATTTAGCAAATTTGATTTGTTGGCGTTATCGCCATCTTGATTTTTAATTGACGCCAAAACATGCGGGGTAATATGTTCATTTAATTTATTGATTAAGCTCATAAGTCGCTCCATGGGTAAAAATTTCGTTGTCCATCAGCAAAATGCCAATGTTATCCTTAAGAAAAACAACGGATTGCTTGTTCTTATGGCTCTATTGTGACTGATTTTAAGGCGACTTAAAAGAGCTGACAACAATTGATAAACAAAACCTCTGATTTTACACCCCCAAAAAGTTAAGAAATTACAAAAAAGACTGACGAGTTATTCATTATTTACATGTGTGTAATACTATGGTAATTAAATTCTTCTCATTTTTAGATTGTGTGCCTTATGATTTGAATCAGGATTAAATATCTCAAAACTGGATTAACCATAATTTACACACAAATCAAAACTTTTCATCAAAAATCTGCTAGACTAAGGAAGTATTTACAAAATTTCTAAAGCGTTTCATGAATCATACAACTGTCATTATTATCATCACTGTCATCGTCAGCATCGCTGCATGGCAATCTAGACCTTTGCTTGAGCGACTGATTTTTTATCCGCCTGCTGTCAATAAAGGTCAATACGATCGGCTACTGACACATGGATTTATCCATGCTGATGGGATGCATTTGCTGTTTAATATGTTTACGCTGTATTTTTTTGGCAGTGTGATTGAACGGTTTTATATTAATAAATTTGGTCATTTGGGCTTTGTGGCATTTTATGTTTTGGCGATTATTGTGGCGATTTTGCCCACTTACGCGCGTAATAAAAATAATCCCCGCTACTCAAGCTTAGGTGCATCAGGCGCGGTAAGTGCTGTTTTATTTGCGTATATTTTATTTGCACCTTGGAACACGCTATATCTATTTGCCGTGCTGCCCATTCCTGCGATTGTGTTTGCGATTGCTTATGTGGCTTATAGCATCTGGGCTGACCGCCGAGGCGGAGGAAATATCAACCACTCAGCCCATCTGTTTGGTGCGGTATTTGGCGTGGTCGCCACCATTACCATTGAGCCAAGCATTATTTTTCACTTCCTAAATCGTCTGCTAAACCCCTCATTTTAAGTCATTAAATCAAAAAACGTGGCTATAACCACGTTTTTTATTTGAATCACCAAGCTTTAAAATGACTTTCGATATAGCCAGCGGGTAGGCTTTCAAGCGTATATCGCCATTTTGGGTTTTTGTCTTTATCAATCAAAAGCGCACGCACCCCTTCGGCAAATTCGCCATTATGCGAGCAATGAATCGCAACAATGTATTCTAAATCCATGACATCATCAAAGCTCATGCCTGTCACCTGATTTGCCATGTGCCAAGCAATGGCTGCCGATGTCGGTGAGCCGGCAATATAAGTATCAAATGCCTTTTGAATATAATCAATATCAGAACCTGCTTTAGCAAGCGCATCAAATTCAAGCAAGCTGCCCACTTGACTGATCTTTTCAATCTCATCACGATGTGGCAGCAGCCATCCTTCTGGCAGTACATCCGTATTTTCAAGGTCTGCAAGTAATGAGTTGAGCATGTCGTGGTTTTTGGCGGCATCGTCCGTCCACTCAGCAGTGGTCAGCGCTTGAATTAACAGATCAAAGTCGCCGCTTGCCATACTAAAATCAGCCACACCCAGCGCCAAGGCATCCGCTGCATTAAATCGCGCGCCCGTCAGCCCCAAAAACAAACCAATCTTATTAGGCATGTGCTTTAAAAAATACGATCCACCTGCATCAGGAAAAAGCCCAATGCTAACTTCTGGCATCGCCATCATCGTCGTTTCTGTGACGATGCGATGACTTGAAGGCACTGCCAGACCCATACCACCGCCCATGACAATGCCACTTGCCCAAACAATGATGGGTTTTTTATAACTTTTTATTTGTTTACAAAGACCATATTCGGTGGTAAAAAACGCTTGAGCCGTTGGATTGGGGAAAACTTCAGGATCATGGCTATGATATAAGCCACGAATGTCGCCACCTGCACAAAATGCCTTATCGCCTGCACCTCGGATCAACACACCGACCACGCTGTCATCTTCTGCCCACTCATCAAGCAATGATTTTGTGGTGGTCACCATCTGTAAGTTTTGAGCATTCAACGCCTCAGGGCGATTTAATAAGATCGTTCCGATACGCTGCGTGTCATTAATCGCCAAAAAATCCGTCACAATTGTCATCAACATTCCTTTTTCATCATAAAATCCAAAGACAAAAACCACACTGTTTTTGATTATACTAAAATTTTTGAAATTGCCAAATAAAATTTCATCGGATTTGCACACTTTTGGATACCCAAATCTAGCGTCTTGTTTTTTAAATTTGCATTTTTGGCATAGGTTTGATAGTTTGTGCATAGATACATTCATCATGAAAAAGAGCCAATTATGTTTTTTTTATTATCCCCTGCCAAAAATCTTGACGAAAAAACTCCCGTTCCGCTATCCCTTGCTGATCAATACAGCGAGCCTGCGCTCATTGATGATGCTATCACGTTAATGCAGTCACTCAAAGATTGCGATGTCATTGACCTTCAAGAATTGATGGGTGTATCCGCCAAAATCGCCGAGCTCAATGTTGATCGTAATCAGCGCTGGGCTTATCCCTTTGGCGAAGATGCCAAGCCTGCGATTTATTTATTTGCAGGCGATGTTTATACAGGCTTGGACGCCTATCATCTTGATAAAAACGAGATCGGCTATCTTAATGACAGATTGGGTATTTTATCAGGGCTTTATGGCTTGCTTAGACCGCTGGACTTGATGCTGCCTTATCGCCTTGAGATGGGCACTAAGTTTAAGACAGCCAAGGCGGATAATTTATATCAATTTTGGGGCGATAAAATTACCGATCAAATCAATGAGCACCTAAAGCAGTCAGATCAAGTCTTGGTCAATTTGGCGTCAAATGAATATTTCAGCGCAGTCAATCCAAGCAAGATCAAGGGTCGGATTATCACACCTCGCTTTGAAGATGAAAAAAACGGCAAGTATAAAGTGGTCAGTTTTTATGCCAAAAAAGCACGTGGACTCATGGTGAACTATGCGGCTAAGTATCAATTAACCAACGCTGAAGATCTAAAAAACTTTGATTCTGAGGGGTATTATTTTGTCCCTGAACTTAGCGATGAGGACAACTGGGTATTTCGGCGTGATGAGGTGTAGTCGATAGTCAAGTCAACGACCTACCGACCGTCATAGCGCCTTTTTGATTTTTACCTATTTACCTTTGCATTTTTAGAACATAAACTTGCCAAACTTGAGGTTTATTTTTTGATGAAAGCCCATATATTAAAAATAATCTCATTATTATATTAGGAATACTCATGAAACAAGTCTCCAAAGTTTATCCAGCACCTAATAAGCATTGGGTCGGTGATGGCTTTCATGTACATGGCATGTTCAATTATCAAGAAACGCATAAGAATTTGGATCCATTTTTGATGATGGATTATGCCGCCCCTCAAAGCTTTCCTGCAAATGCCAGCACTGCTCATCGCGGTGTGGGAGAGCACCCCCATCGCGGGTTTGAGACAGTTACCATCGCTTATCAAGGCGAAGTTGAGCATCGCGATTCTGCTGGCGGCGGCGGTGTGATTGGCACGGGTGATGTGCAGTGGATGACTGCAGGCGCAGGCTTGATGCATGAGGAGTTTCATTCTGAAGCATTTTCAAAGGCAGGCGGCATCTTTGAGATGGTGCAGCTGTGGGTCAATCTACCTGCCAAAGATAAAATGACCGCGCCAAGATATCAAGCCATTACCAAAGCCCAAATCCCAGAAGTCGACCTACAGGGTGCTGGCATCGCTCGCCTCATCGCAGGAGAGCTGGATGGCACTCAAGGGGCGGCAAGCACATTTAGTCCAGTCAATTTATGGGATGTTCGCCTAAAAGCGGGTCATCAGCACACTTTTACCATTCCTGAGAGCCATAATTTGTTGGTGCTGGTCTTAGAGGGCACGATTCAAATTAATGAAGATCACATCGCTCGATCGGCTGAATTGGTTACGTTTCATCGAGGCGGCAGCGATGTTAAAATTGGTGCCAATAATGACGCAAAAATTCTGATTTTAAGCGGTGAGCCGCTGAATGAACCGATTGTTGGCTATGGACCTTTTGTGATGAATTCTCGAGAAGAAATCTTACAAGCCATGCATGATGTTCAAAGTGGCAAATTTGGTCAAATTCCTGTACGCTCACAATAAAGACTTAAAAGCCCCAAGTATCATCTTGGGGCTTTTAGGTTGATTGATCGCCATATTAAGCGTTTATTCGCCAATGGCTTGGATGGCGGTCAGAGCAATCGTATAAACAATATCATCCACCAAAGCGCCGCGCGACAAATCATTCACAGGTTTATTCAAACCCTGAAGCATCGGACCAACACTGATCACATCAGCGGTGCGCTGAACGGCTTTATAGGTCGTGTTTCCTGTATTGAGATCAGGGAAGATCAGTACATTTGCTTCGCCTGCGACTTCTGAATTCGGCGCCTTTTGTTTACCGACATTTTTGACAGTCGCGGCGTCAAATTGTAGCGGTCCATCCACTTTGAGCTGCGGTGCTCTTTCGCGGATAATTTGTACCGCTGCTTTGACCGTATCAACATCTTCGCCCGAACCTGAGTTCATGGTAGAGTAACTGATCATAGCAACTTTTGGATCAATGCCAAAGGCTTTGGCTGATTCGGCAGACTGAATGGCGATCTCAGCAAGCTGCTCGGCAGTTGGGTTTGGATTAACCGCGCAGTCGCCATACACCACGACTTGCTCTGGTAGCAGCATAAAGAAAACGCTAGAAACCAAACTGTATTGCGGCGCCGTTTTGATCAGCTGAAACGCAGGGCGAATGGTGTCAGCTGTCGTATGGACAGCACCCGAAACCAAGCCATCGACATCACCCATGTGTAGCATCATGGTACCCAAAACCACCGTATCTTGCAGTGCTGCGCGCGCGCCTGCTTCATCCACTTTACCCTTGCGGCGCTCAACCATTGGCGCCACATATTGATCTGCAACACTGGTAGGCTCAATGATTTCAATATCGCTTGGTAAGCCTACGCCGCGCTCTGCCGCTACAGCTTCGATCTTGGCTCGCTCACCCAAAAGCACACACTGGGCAATGCCGCGGCTTTGGCAAATCGCTGCAGCCTCAATGGTTCTAGGCTCATCACCTTCTGGCAAAACGATGCGTTTTTTGGCTGATTGGGCTTTTTGGACGACTTGGTTACGAAACGCATATGGCGAGAGTTTTTTGACTCGTGATGCTGCTTGATAGTTTTTGACAACCTCTTCATTAATCGTAAGCTCTGCACCCTCAGCGGTCGCCCAGACAGGCACCTCAAATTCGCCCAAGCCTGCTGAAATCACACCGAGCACACGCTCAGACTTAAGACCACCAAAGCCAGCAGCAAATACCGCAAGCTCTTCAGCATTTTGGCTGACAAATACGACGTCAGCATCCAAACCATTTGCTAAATCACGATTGACCAAGCTGGCATAAGGTGCGTTTGACCCAGCAGCCAGACCCTTAACGACCGTCAGCTCAGCACTTTGGCTAGCAACCACTTTTTCAAGCAGCTCATCTAGCTGACCTTCGCTGATTGCCGCTCTTAGCTGACCTTCGCCCTCGCCATCAAATGGCGCAAGGTAAGCTGCACCCACGCCTTTAGCAAAATTTTCTGCGATGGATGAAAAATTTGCTGTATCAAATGTCGGAACCAATAACAGTGCTTTCATATGTACCCTTAATAAATTATCTGATTGATTGATATTAACACAAAAACCGCTCAACTGCTTGAACGGTTATTGAAGTATTCATAACTCATTATAGTCCCAAGACCGCGCGGCTTTCGCTGGCGATTTGGTATTCTTCATCAGTTGGAATCACCCAAAGTTCAATGGATGAATCTTCAGCGTGGAAGCTGCCTTCAGCGCCGCGCTTTAGTTCATCATTCTTGGCGGTGTCAATTTTTGCACCCAAATGCTTTAAGTGCTTAACAATATTCGCGCGCATCTCGGTAGCATTTTCGCCCACACCACCAGTAAATGCAATCCCTGTAAACTCAGGCAGTGCTGCGGTCAGGCTTAGGATATATTTGGCTGTACGATAAGCAAACATATCAAGCGCCAAGCGTGCATCTGCATTGCCTTCTTTATCGGCAGCCTCCAAATTTCTCATGTCATTAGAGATGCCCGACACGCCCAGTAGACCTGATTTTTTATTAAGCAAGGTATCAACTTCTTCTAATGATAAGCCCAATGTACGATTTAAATGAATGTGCAAGCTTGGGTCAACATCCCCTGAGCGCGTGCCCATCATCAGCCCTTCTAGCGGCGTGATGCCCATTGAAGTATCTAAGCTTTTACCATCGTAAACGGCAGTCGCAGAGCAGCCATTACCCAAATGAGCAACGATCCAACCATGCACGCCATCAGTCTCTGTGATTTGGCTGGCGCGATTTGAGACAAACGCATGCGAAGTGCCATGAAAACCATAACGGCGGATTTGATGCTCTGTGTACAGATTTTTTGGCACTGCATAGCGATAAGCATGTTCAGGCATGGTTTGATGAAAGGCGGTATCAAAAATTGCCACCTGCGGCAAATCAGGGTAAATGGCGTTAATCGCTTGGATGCCTGCGGCGTTTGCAGGATTGTGTAGCGGTGCTAGGCTTGTCAATGCCTCAATGGTCGATAGCACTTCTTCATCAATCACAGTGGCAGATTTAAATTTGTCGCCACCATGTACCACACGATGACCCACAGCCACAGGCTGATGCTCTTTGATCAGATCTTCTAAGATGACTTTGAGCGCGTCAGCATGAACACCGTTTGGGATTTCAATCACTGTCGCTTCACCCTCTAGGTTTTTATGCTTAATGCGAGCTTCAGGATTGCCCAAACCTTCCGCTAAGCCCTCAATGCGGCTCTCGCCATCTTCACTGATAAGTGCATATTTGATTGATGAAGAACCACAATTTAGAACCAAAGTGGGATTTGCTAAGCTCATGTACGCTCCTTGATATACTGCGTCTATTGTGTTGATTGCCAACAAAAAATTTATCTCAAAATTCCCACTAAATTAACCTGTGACCACCCCTATTGTCAAGTAGTAAATACAATTTTTTGAAATTAAATCTATGCTCATAATCATGTATGAATCACACAATCTGCTTAGTGATCCAGACCCACATCTGCCGACCGCTCACACCAAAGCAGGCACCGATTTTTGTCATATTAAGCTGAATTGATCGCCCAAGGCTTTGCTGTTGTGCTAAAATGTTCGGCGAATGAACGACTTTATTTGAGTTAAGATTTGGCTTGTATGACCAAGCGCACTAATGGACTTGATGATTTATGAACATGATGAAAAATGTATTTAGCTTATCTTTAATGATGATTTTGCTTTCGGCTTGTGGTCAAAAAGGTCCATTGTACCTGCCAGATGACAGCACGCCAGTGATTGAGCCCGCACCCGTCAGCGACGATATCAATGACTACTAAAAAGTATTGGATATTTTTATTTAAAATTTTAGGATACTATTATGACTTTTAGCCCTGTCAGTCATCATCAAGATGGCGCACTGCACATTGATGCCCAAGGCTTGGCAAACGCTTTGCCATATTTTGAGTACAGTGATGATACTTTGCATTTTGATGGTGTCAGTGTTCACACACTCAAAGAAGTCTATGGCACGCCTTTGTATGTGTATTCACAGCGCGCGCTTTTGGACAATTATCAAAGCTACATTGATGCTTTTGATGACATTGATCATCAGATTTGCTATGCCGTCAAAGCCAACTCAAATCTTGCCATCCTAAAAACACTGGCTGAAGCAGGCGCAGGGTTTGATATCGTCTCAAAAGGCGAGCTGGCTCGCGTGCTTCAGGTAACCGATGCCAAAAAGGTCGTGTATTCTGGCGTCGGCAAGACGGCAGATGATATTGAATATGCGCTCAAGGCAGACATTCACTGCTTCAATGTAGAAGCTTTAAGCGAGCTTGATACCATTAATGAGGTAGCAAGTCGACTCAACCAAACGGCGCGCATTTCGCTTCGTATCAATCCAGATGTTGATGCCAAAACTCACCCTTATATCTCAACTGGCATGAAAGATAATAAATTTGGCATCAGTCATGAACAAGCGGTGGATGCCTATTTATACGCGCATGGTTTGTCACATCTTAAGATCGTTGGGATCGATTGCCATATTGGCTCACAGCTACTGGACGCTGATGGATTTTCTGATGCGTTGGATAAATTGATTGAGCTGATCGACACCCTAACCGACAATGGCATTACGCTTCAGCACATTGATCTTGGTGGCGGCTTGGGCGTACGCTACATTGATGAAAATCCTGTGAGTGTTGAGCAGGTTGCAAAGGTGCTACTACCGCGCTTAAAGCAGCTTGGCTTAAAGCTGTATTTAGAGCCAGGTCGTAGCCTAGTCGCAAATGCGGGTGTGCTTTTGACGACTGTGGATGTACTTAAGCCCACCGAATTTAAAAACTTTGCCATCGTTGATGCTTCGATGAGCGAGCTGATTCGCCCCGCGCTGTATGAATCACAGATGGCGATCATTCCCGCCAAGCTGAGTGAAGCCGCTGTCAAAACTTGGGATGTCGTTGGCACAGTCTGTGAATCTAGCGACTTTTTGGGCAAAGATCGGGCTTTGTCTTTACAAGTTGGTGATGTCTTGGCAGTGACGGGTGCGGGCGCGTATGGGTTTAGTATGGCGTGTAACTACAACACTCGCCCAAGACCCTGCGAGGTCATGGTGAATCGTGGCGATCATCGCCTGATTCGTAAGCGTGAAGTGCTCGATGATCTGTGGAAAGATGAACTCATCTAAATCATACCTAGTACAAGTGCTCTGAATTTTCAGGGCATTTTTTGATTCTTTAATCAAGGCTATACCGTAAGCTTTTGATGGCTGATTCAATGTCATTTATTGATATTAATTTTTTAATAATTTTATTAAATTTTATGGACAATATTAAACAAATACTGTCCAATATTGTCATTTATTTTTCATCAATCATCCCCATAAAACCATTAGCCACCACGCTGTTTTCATGTTAAGATACAAGTGGTATAAATAAAAATAAGGACAGACCAATGCTCATAGAATTTACAAAAATGCATGGACTGGGCAACGATTTCATGGTGATTGATCTGGTTACCCAGCGCATGACACTGACTCCCGAACTAATTCGCCTACTTGCCGATCGACGGATTGGAGTGGGATTTGATCAATTATTAATTGTTGAGCCACCAAGTCGTCCAGATATTGATTTTAAATATCGGATTTTCAATGCAGATGGTTCTGAAGTCTCCCAATGCGGAAACGGCGCTCGGTGTTTTGCTTCATTTGTACAAGCCAGAAAACTGTCTTTTAAGCAGCGCTTACGCGTCGAAACTTCAAGCGGCGTCATCGTCTTAAGCACCGATCGCTATGGCTGGGTACAAGTAGACATGGGCAAGCCCAAGTTTGAGCCTGACCAAATTCCTTTTACCCCAAAAACCATCACAAAAGTCGGACGCGCTTATCGCTTGGATGTCGATGGCACACCAGTTCAGCTGTATGTCGCCAACATGGGCAATCCGCACGCGATCATCAAGGTCGATGATGTCTTGACTGCCGATGTAGAAAGATTGGGTAAGCTCATCGAGTCGCACGAAGCATTTCCCGAAAGAGTCAATGTCAATTTCGTCCAAGTGATCAATCAGCGTCATGTGCGAATTCGCGTCTATGAGCGCGGTGTCGGCGAAACCCAAGCCTGTGGTACGGGCGCCTGCGCTTCTGTTGCGACAGGTATTCGTGAAGGCTGGCTGGATGAAGGGGTGGATATTCGCGCTCAGTTATACGGCGGGAGCTTGGCAATTCGTTGGCAAGATGGCTACTCTTTGATCATGACTGGACCGACTGCCTTTGTATATGAAGGTGTATTTAGCCCAGATGGCTTGGCAGCATCTGCCGGCATCAAGCTTGATCCAAATGCGGATGATGTTTACTGATGAGCAGGCTGTCGCATCTCGTCGCACCCACCCATCCTAATCCCCAAGCAGACCCAAACTCAGCTGCTTGGGGTTATTTATCATGTTGGTGTGATGAGCTAAGACTACAAAATTACTCTGAGCGCACCATCAAAACTTATCAAACAGCCTTGATACAGTTTTTAAATTTTGTGGCGTCTGACAAATATCTTGACGGTGATCCATTGGCTTGCCGCCGCCAAGACCTGACCCGATTTTTTGGCACCCGTTTAGAAGAAGCACAAATAAAACCAATCAGTGCCAAGCTTAGCCTATCTGCCATTCGGATTTTTTATCAATTTTTGATCAAGCAAGGCGCTCTTGCATCTAACCCCGCCACCGGCTATAAAATCAAATCCGCACCTCGAAAACTGCCCACTGTTGCTGACGAGATGCTCATACAGCAGCTACTTGACCAAAAAATGCCCGAAGATGTAGCCAAGGCGCGCTTGTGGGTACGCGATAAGGCAATGTTTGAGCTGATGTATAGTAGCGGACTTCGTCTGTCTGAGCTTGCAGGCTTAAATGTGGGTGATGTTAATTTTGACACCGGCATCGTACGCGTATTAGGTAAAGGCAACAAAACTCGCCAAGTCCCTGTCGGTAAAAAAGCCCTTATCGCCCTTCAAGACTACCTGCCCCATCGCGACTTATGGCAAGAACAAAATTCCGAAGCACTGTTTATCAGTGAACGCCACGGCACTCGCCTGAGTACGCGCGCGATACAGCTTCGCCTAAAAGCGTGCGCCACCATGGCAGGTATTGAGCTGAATATGTACCCGCACATGCTGCGTCACTGCTTCGCCTCTCATGTGCTGTCATCCAGTGGTGACCTACGCGCCATTCAAGAGATGCTTGGTCACCAAAATATCAGCACCACCCAAATCTACACGCATGTTGACTTTGGCGCACTCACGAGAGTCTATGATCACGCCCATCCCCGTGCGCATCGCTCAAAGTAATTATCATGGCTTAACAGTCTAATTTTCAAAGTTATCCACAATTTTTTCCACAAAATTTTATTTATATCGTGAAACCTTTTTATCAAAAATTTTCGGATAATATTTTGAAAACTTTGTCAATATTTCATCAAACTGTCAAACAAAAATTTTATAAATTATTGATTTTAATGATATTGTTTTTAAAATTACAATTTGATTAAATTTTGTTCAATTCTATGTCATCGCTTGATACGACTTGCTTTACTTATCATAAATCAGCTCAGTATCTTAAGTT
The DNA here is from genome assembly GCF_034424565.1 of Moraxella canis. Lineage (NCBI taxonomy): Bacteria > Pseudomonadati > Pseudomonadota > Gammaproteobacteria > Moraxellales > Moraxellaceae > Moraxella > Moraxella canis. Next base: position 671,108 of record NZ_CP139961.1, read on the forward strand.
ATCCACAGTTTATGGGGAAAACCCTGCTAAGCCTTATAAACCCAAGGATAAGCCTATTCAACAGTTTAAATGATATAGTTATATTAAATTTTTTATTAGTTAAAATGATAAAATAATAATAATCAAAAAATGCCCTGTTTCACGCGATTGTCATAATACAAATATGGATATGATAATAAAAGATACTTTATACACAAACTATCCACAGGCTTATCCACAGCATATCTAGGTCGATATTGATAAAAAAAGGTCAAAATCTAATCATTTTGACCTTTTTAGTAGCTATGGCAGTGTCAGAACTGGGCAGTTTAACCCACCAGTTGTTTGGCGATCCAGTGCTTGACTGGGGGAAGGTTATTACTGACGCGTAAAGCCAAATCACGCACCGCACGCATGGGCGGCGTATCGGTTGTAAACAAGGTTACCATCGCATTGGTGCCATGATATAACGGTCTGGTGTGCGCCTGATGGCGACGATTATAGGTAGATAGCAGCTGATTTGAGCCAATATCCAAGCCACGGCGGTGCGCCTGCAGAATCAGTGGCGCCAAAGTGTTGGCGCTGAGCAGACCCAGGTTATAGCCGTGCGCAGTCACAGGATGCATGCCTACCGCTGCGTCACCTATAAGCGCTGCCCGATTGGCATTGAACCTATGTGCATGAACACCCATCAGTGGGTAATGGTGCACACTACCAGCGATGGTAAATGCACCAAATCGATCACCAAACATTCTTTGGGCTTCGTGAGCCAGCTGCTCAGGGCTAAGTTTTAATAGCTCATCTGCTTGCGTATTATCGAGGGTGATGACACAGTTGGTCATCGTATCATTCAGTGGCAGCAGCGCCAAAGTACGACCATATAAAAAGCACTCTTGGGCAGTGGCATGGTTTGACAGCGGATGGGTGACACGAAAGACAATGACGGTACGCCCAAAGTCATGCATCTGCGCCCCAATGCCGAGCATACGCCGCACACCAGATAGGCGGCTGTCTGCAGCGATCACAAGATCTGCCTGTAGCTGTCTGCCATCCATCAAGGTCACACAGGCTTTATTATCATCTGTATTGACATCCGTTACGGTCGCATCGGTAATGAGCGTGACATTATCCATCGTTGCCACTTCATCGTACAGTGCTTTTTTGATATTATGATTAGAAATTAAATTTCCAAGCCGATCCAGCGAACGCTGTAAGTGCATCAATTTGGGTACTTGAAAATGCAGGGCATAGTTTAGATGACCACTATACACCTTGGCATCTTTTAGGGGGTAAATCTCATCAGGGTTAAATCTTTGCCAAGCACCCAAATTTTGTAGAATTTCTTTGGAGGTGTTGGTCAGAGCAATCTCGCGACCATCGTAAGCAGGGTTTTGTAAGGCTGTCAATGGCGCTTTTTCGATCAGGGTCAAACGCAGATCGCTGCCCTTAAAAAATCGACAAAACGCAAGACCTGCTGGACCTGCTCCCACGATAATAATGTCACTGTGATGGGCACTGTCGCTCATAAATCTCTCTATCATAGATTGGCTTTAGCAAGATCGCCAAAGCAAGTCGTTTTTATTTTAATCATTTATTCTTGGGAAGTCGGCTCTTCAGACTGATAATTCGCCAGTTCATGACGCACCGCCACTTTTACCCAAGCGCGTAAATCTTCAGAAAGCTGAGCCATGTGCTCACCCAAAAATTCATCGATCTGCCCAGACATGCTCTGAATCAAGCGAGCTTCTAGCTCATCGACATTCGGTGACTCAAGCACTTTGGCGTCATCATCTTTCAAAGAAGTGGTCTCAATGGTATGAATCAATCGGTTGGCTGATGCAGAATCGCTGTTTTTTTGCATACCTTGGGCGACAGCAGCATCAAAATCTTCGTGCTGAAAACGAAAATCCTTCACCAAAAGCTCACTGTCAAGCAGATCAATAATATCATCAAGCTCTTGGTAAATGGCAGTGCGCGCTTCGGACGGTGTGGCAAGCCAGCGCTTGGCAAAATTGATACTGGGTGAAAAATTAGCCATATCAAACCTTCAGTTTTTTTTAATCGTGATCATTATTGTAATTCAAAAGTGCCATCCGTGCAATGACGAGGATCTATTTGGCAAATTTTTGTTTCATTGAAGCTGTTTGCACGATTTCAAAGCCTGTTTTGGTTGAATTTTCAATCACGAACATCGCCATCAGACCTTGAGCATCAGCAAGCGCCAAAGCCTCAGGGTATGGCAATGCTGTCAAAGCCGTCGCCCAAGCGTCTGCCAATGCCACTGTCTGATGCAGCACGGTCACACTGGGCGCATTATTTGCCACAGGTTCGCCTGACACAGGGTGGATGGTATGGCTAAAACGCACGCCATCATACTCCACTGAGTTACGATAGCCGCCCGATGTCGCCAAACGCATGGGCTCACCGACAGGCTGCGTCAAAGTGGTCAAAACGGTTCTACTGGCAACGCTACTATCAACAACAGGCGCATCGATGCCAAGCATCCAAGGCTTGCCTTTGTCATTGACGCCCAAAGTCGCCACCTCGCCACCAATCTCTACCATATAATTGACAACGCCATAATGATCATGCAAAGTATCAGCGATCACATCTACCGCATAGCCTTTGGCGATGGCAGAAAAATCAAGCCCAACACCGTCCACTGTTTTGCTCAGCTCATGCCCGTTTAGCATCACTTTTTCAAGCCCCACCAAGCGCTTGGCATCGGCAAGCTCATCTGCCTTAGGCGGTGATTGCAAGCGCTCAATGCTCATCCGACTGCCAAATCCCCACAGCTCAACCAAAGGGTACACCGTTGGGTCAAATGCATGGTGCGATGCTTCATAGACAGTCAGGCTGTCGCTAAGCACCTGCACAAAATCATCATCAATCATCAAGCTTTCGCCAGCAGGCAGGCGATTAAATCGGCTGATGGTGCTATTTTCTTGGTAAGTGGACATGCTGTCATTGATGGCTTTGAGACGCTCATCAATGGTGGCTTGAATCTTTACGGCATCACTGGCATTATCCGCATGTTCAAAACGGATATGATAGCTTGTGCCCATGGTTTCGCCGCTGATGGTCTGATAAGTTGATTGCTGGCTACAAGCCGTCAGCATGACAGCCGTCATGATGGCTATGGGGGCGTGGCGCATTGTGTGCCTCTTTTGAAATGAGTTAAGCAAAAATTAAATGGATGGGTTTTAGGTTACTGTGATATTTTTTTGCCATGTGGTGAAGCGAAATCTAAGCCCACTTTTATCACAATCAAAAACCTTCGTTTCGTCTGTTTTTATGAATTTCTCATCAATCTCAGGATAAAAGGCATCCCCTTCAATGACCGTATCAACTTCGGTGATCTCAAGTATATCTGCCATATCTAAGCTTTGGGCATATATCTCGCCGCCACCGATGATAAAGATTTTATCTTGGTCTTTAGTCTGGGCATAAGCTTTGGCAAGCATAATGGCATCTTGAAGTGACTGAGCCGTGATGGCGCCGTCATAATGAATCGGCTGGCGCGTGATGACATAGTGTGCCCGATTTGGCAATAATCGGGGCAGCGACTCAAACGTCTTACGCCCCATGATGATCGCCCCACCATCAGTCATGCGCTTAAAATGCTGCAGATCGGCAGGGATGTGCCAAAGCAGCTGATTGTCCTTACCGATGGCGCGATTTTGACTCATCGCAACAACATGCACAATTTTGATATCGTCGCTCATACTGCCACTGCCGCTTTGATGGCTGGATGAGCGTGATAATTCACAATCTGAATATCGTCAAAGGTGAATTCAAAAATATCTTTGACGGCTGGATTGAGCTTGAGCGTGCAAAGCGCCAATGGCTCACGGCTTAGCTGAAGTTTGGCTTGCTCAAAGTGGTTTTGGTAAAGATGCGTATCACCGCCCGTCCACACAAATTCGCCCACCTGCAAATCGCATACCTGTGCGATCATATGCGTTAATAGCGCATAACTTGCGATATTAAAAGGCACGCCCAAAAATACATCTGCGCTGCGCTGATACAGCTGACAAGACAATTTACCATCGACCACAAAAAACTGAAACAGAGTATGGCAAGGTGGCAGCGCCACTTGGGCAGCTTCGCTCGGATTCCATCCTGATACGATCAAACGGCGCGAATTGGGATTGGTCTTAATTTCATTGATAAGCCACGAAATCTGATCAAATCCATCGTCATTATAGCCATCATGATCTTTGGTTGCGCCAAAATTTCGCCACTGATGACCATATACTGGACCTAAGTCACCCGCCCGCCTGCCAAATCGCGCCGTCTGCTCTGGCGTCGCCCATTCATCCCAAATCGTCACCTGATTGGCGCTCAGATAGTCGGTATTAGTTTCACCCTTTAAAAACCATAAAAGCTCATGAGTGATGGATTTCATGTGCACTTTTTTGGTGGTGAGCAGCGGAAAGCCTTTTGCCAAATCAAAGCGCATCTGATAGCCAAAGACCGAACGCGTGCCTGTGCCTGTACGGTCGCCTTTGTCCGCCCCTTGATCCAAAATATGCTGTAATAATTCAAGATATTGCTTCATTTGGCTTTATTCCAATCATAAATCTGTTTTTGATATGCCATCACCATCAAAATCACTCCGATGACGATCATGGGCAGGCTGTACAGCTGACCTTTACTCATCCATCCAAAAATCAGCTCATAGCCCACATCTGGCTGGCGGAAAAACTCTGTCGTAAAACGGCTCAAGCCATAGATCAGTAAAAACATCGCCGACACCGCATAGCGCGGTCTTGGCTTGGCGCTGAACCACCAAAGTACAATGAATAATAAAATGCCTTCGGTCGCTGCTTGATACAACTGAGAAGGATGGCGCGGCAAAAGCAGATATCCACCAATATCAGCAGCAATCTGCTGCAAGGCAGGATTGGCTTGAATCATCTCAAAATCTGCATTGGCAGCCTGCGGAAAATACATCAAATGCGACGCATCTGAATGAGACACCCTACCCCAAAGCTCACCATTGATAAAATTACCAATCCTGCCAAAGAATAAGCCTGTCGGTACACAAGGGGCAATAAAATCAAGTACCGTAAAAGGCGCTTTTTTATATTTATGTGCAAAATACCACATGGCAAGCAGTACGCCCACAAAGCCGCCATGAAAGCTCATGCCCCCTTCCCATACTCGAAATAAGTACAAAGGATTGGCAATCAATTCACTAAAATTATATAAAATCACATAGCCGATGCGACCGCCCAAAATGACGCCCACCGAACCAAAAAACACCAAATCCGACACCATCTCAGCGGTAAAATCGGCTCGTGATTTGGTGCGGACCCATGCCAAAAAATAAGCCGCCGCAAAGGCAAGCAAATACATCAAGCCATACCAATGCAGCTCAACGACGCCCAAATCTAAGGCGACAGGATCAATCTGCGGATGAACGATTGCCATATATTATCCATACTCATAATAAACTGCGCTTATTATAGCGGATTTTGGGTGATTTTGCTAAGTGGCACTTTTGAAATTATATTTATCGCACCAAACAGTGCATTTTGGTCAAATGCGCTGACAAACGACTCGATGAGGCGGCGCTGTCTCATCATCCACAGAAATAAAGGCATCGTTATCAAGCGTCTCAATGCGCATGGTATAACTCTCACCTGTAGACTCAGTAGACTCAAGCCAATAAGGGATGATGGATAAAATGGGCGAGTAATCAAGCTTGGTGACTTCGGTAGCCATATAGGTATATCTATCACGATCGGCAGACCAAGTGCCAGTATCGCTATAGCGCACGACACCAGTAATCCCTCCATAAGATGGATAAGACTCTCTACCTACCTGATGCGTGGTATAAGTCTTATCAGCAAAATACTCAATCCAACCATACAAGTTAAAATTAAATTCAGGAGTTTTATAATCTGACTGACAAAACCAAGTACCCACTATGAGCTTTTCTTGGGCGCTAAGCGTAGGCGTGCTCTTAGCATGAGCATTCATACCTATACTGACCACACTAAGACAGATCATGCCAACTATAGTCAAACGATGTTTCATCATATTATCCTTAATATGTCATTATCCAAAATAAATCATCTAATAAACGCTCATCATAACAAATTCTTCACCAAAAAGGATCATTTATCCTAACATCCATCAAAAACCCCCAAAGACAGTTTGCCTTTGGGGATTTGATACGGTTAAGACTTAAAGCCTAAGCGTGAATTACATCATGCCGCCCATACCGCCCATGCCAGGAGCTGCCATCGGCGCTTCTGGTGCTGCTTTTTCAGTGATCATCACTTCGGTGGTCAGCATAAGGCCTGCCACAGAAGCTGCGTGCTCTAGCGCTGAACGAGTCACTTTGGCAGGGTCTAAGATACCCATCTCAAGCATATCACCATATTCGCCTGATGCGGCGTTATAGCCATAGTTGCCAGTGCCATTTTTGACTTCATTGACGATCACAGAAGCTTCATCGCCTGCGTTGGTAACGATTTGGCGAAGTGGCGCTTCCATCGCGCGACGTAAGATATTGATGCCTGCGTTTTGGTCTTCGTTATCACCTTTTAGGTCGTTTAATGCGCCCAAAGCACGCACAAGCGCTACGCCACCACCAGGAACCACACCTTCTTCAACGGCTGCACGCGTTGCGTGTAAGGCGTCATCCACACGGTCTTTTTTCTCTTTCATTTCGGTTTCGGTTGCAGCACCAACTTTGATCACCGCAACACCGCCTGACAGTTTTGCCACGCGCTCTTGTAGTTTTTCTTTATCATAATCAGACGTTGATTCTTCGGCTTGACGGCGGATTGACTCTACACGCGCTTCGATGTCGGCTTTATCGCCTGCGCCATCAACAATCACGGTGTTTTCTTTACCGATGGTTACTTTCTTAGCAGTGCCCAGGTGCTCAATCTCAGCTGACTCAAGGCTTAAACCCACTTCTTCAGAAATCACCACACCACCAGTCAAGATGGCGATATCTTGTAGCATGGCTTTACGGCGATCGCCGAAGCCTGGTGCTTTGACCGCACAGGTCTTCAAGCCCCCGCGCAAGGTGTTCACCACCAATGTTGCCAAAGCTTCGTTTTCTACATCTTCAGCGATGATCAATAGCGGACGGCTGGTTTGCATGACTTTTTCAAGCAAAGGCACAATCTCACGGATATTTGAGATTTTCTTGTCCACCAAAAGAATGAACGGATTGTCAAATTCGCAAGTTAGGCTGTCTTGCTTATTGGCAAAGTATGGGCTGATATAGCCACGGTCAAACTGCATGCCTTCGACCACTTCAAGCGCATCTTCAAAACCTGATCCTTCTTCTACGGTGATCACGCCTTGTTTGCCAACAGTTTCCATCGCTTTAGAGATCAGCTCACCGATAGTGGTGTCTGAGTTGGCTGAAATTGAGCCAACTTGTGCGATGGCTTTATGGTCGTTGGCAGGTGTTGAGATGGCGCGAATTTCTTCGACAGCAGCGCGTACAGCTTTATCAATACCACGCTTAAGGTCCATTGGGTTCATGCCCGCTGCGACAGTTTTCATGCCTTCAACCAAGATCGCTTGAGCAAGCACAGTTGCGGTAGTTGTGCCGTCACCTGCCACGTCGTTGGTTTTTGCAGCGACTTCACGCACCAGCTGCGCACCCATATTTTCAAATTTATCTTCAAGCTCGATCTCTTTTGCGACGCTCACACCGTCTTTAGTGATGGTTGGTGCGCCAAATGATTTATCGATCACCACATTGCGTCCTTTTGGACCCAAAGTGACTTTGACCGCATCTGCCAAAATATTGACGCCATCAATCATTTTTTCACGAGCGCTTGTGCCAAAGCTTACATCTTTTGCCATGTTATACTCCGAGTTTTGATTTTAATTAAAATATTAACTGTTAAAATAGTGATATTAGGCTTCCAATACGCCCAATACATCGCTTTCTTTCATGATTAGCAGCTCTTCGCCATCAACCTTGACGGTTTGACCTGCATATTGACTAAATAGTACCGTATCGCCAACTTTCACATCCAGTGGGCGTGCTTCGCCATTGTCGCGCACCAAGCCGTTGCCTGCAGCGATGACTTCGCCTTGTTGTGGTTTTTCGGCAGCTGAGCCTGGCAGCAGGATACCGCCTGCAGTTTTTTGCTCTTCTTCGGTACGACGAACAACAATGCGGTCATGTAGTGGACGAATTTTCATAATCACTCCGTTAACTAAGATTTTACAAAGGAAAAATTAAAATAGTTGTGTGTGCTTTTTGGAGTCGCGCTGCTAAATTTCAAGCCATTTTCCAAAAATTTTTTGTATTTGATTGACTGGTATTGATTTAATGCTGTCACTTTATAAATGTATCAAATTGTTACTGCCAAAGCATTATTGATGACATAAACACGACAAAGCGATCGAGATTTTGGCTTGAGATTATCGCAAAAACGTCCATTATATGAGCATACCTAAAAGAATTGACTTAAGATTTGGAGAGAGTTTTGAAAAAATCATTGATGACTTTGTTAGCCGCTTCTACATTTGTGGCTCTGCCTGTGGCGGCTGTGGCAGCTGATTTGCCTGGTTATTCAGCGACCTATCGAGTGAGTGCTGATGGCAAAACGGGTACAGCGACGCGCACACTGACCAAGACTGGTAATAACTATAAATATACGGTCAATGCGCGTGCCGCTGGCGTTGCCACCTTAAATCAAGAAGCGACTTTTAGCCTATCTAACGGTCGCATTTTGCCAAGCTCATCGACGATGTCCGCACGCATCTTAGGCATTGGCAATACTCACAGTATCCGCTTTAATAATGCGCGTAAGTCAGTGGTTAGCACTTATAAAGGCAAAGCCACTACTTTAAATATGCCGCGTCAAGCCTATGATGATCTAAGTTTAGAGGCACAAATTCGCCAAGAGCTGATTAATGGTAAATTCAGTGGATCGTATCAATTGGTCAAAAAAACCGAAATCGAAACCACAAAATTCCGCCGCGCGGGTAACACCAAAATCACCGTGCCTGCGGGTACCTATGATACTGTGCGCATCGATCGCATCCATGACGATCGCAACCGCGCGACCAGCTTTTGGCTTGCGCCAAGCCTAGACTATCTGCCAGTGCGCGTCAGCCAAACCACAGAAGGCAAAATTATCTCAATGGAGCTGACTAAGGTCAATTAATCTAATACATCTATAAAACAAGCCCTGTTGCTCACAAGGCTTGTTTTATTTGGTTTGATTGATTTGTTTGTGCATCGCAGGTAGGCGCTTGAGTAAGACAAATAACTGATAATTAATCATCAGTAAAATTGAAAACTCAATTATCTTTATTATACCGACCGCTATTGGTGCTTGTTCATAAATTCGAAGCAATGCCAACACGCCACCCACACCCAAATAAACCAATAAAACCATACTTGCCCACATCAGCGCATAGGCAGAAGTGCCTCGATGCACCCAAGGCGTAAAAAGCAAAGCCGGCATCAATGCCAAAAGCTGCACACCGACGCCTGCCCACACAGAAGCACCTGTAGTTAAACTGACAGTCAAAGGATAAACAATCAAGGCAATCAATATCCAAGCATACCAACTCAGGCGTAGCGCTCGGCGTATCGGTTCGGCAGGCTTGGCAGATTTAGAGACTCTCATAGATCGCCTGCTTGAAGCTGCTTGACCAGCGTCGCCAAACGCACACCTTGAGCGATGGCTAGCGCTTGCTCGTCTTGAGTAATGACATGCTGATGCTCTGCGCCCGACACATGGCTTGCACCATAGGGCGTCCCGCCGCGCGCCGTCATGGATAGCTCAGGATGCGCATAAGGCAATCCCATCAACAGCATACCATGGTGTAATAATGGGATCATCATCGTCAAAAGCGTGCTTTCTTGACCGCCGTGCATTGAGCCTGATGTGGTAAAAACGCAAGCAGGCTTGCCTTGTAGCTCACCTGACAGCCATGCTGAAACGGTATTGTCCCAAAAATACTTAAGACTTGCCGACATATTACCAAAATGCGTCGGACTGCCCATCGCCAAACCTGAACAGCCGATCAGCTCATCTGGTGTGCAATACAAATCGCCTTCATCAGGAATGGCAGGCTGCGTCTGTTCGGTAACCAAAGAGACTTTAGGCACTCGGCGAATGACAGCTTTTATGCCCGTATCAGTCACCCCTTGGGCGATCAAATAAGCCAGCTGCTTGGTGGCGTGTTTATTGGTATCATATAAAACAAGTATATAAGGTGTGGTCATAAATTTATCATCTTAGTTGGCATCGTTTGGCATTATAACAAGATTTATCTTAAATAAACAAACTTAGCTACCTAAAATCCATCTACATTTATTGGCAATCCCATAAAAACTTCTTACACACTCTAAAACTTTGATACATAATTGTACAAAACTTCGCCTGTAATATGCCGTAATATTTGTTACACTAGTGCGATATTGGGTGATAAACATTTAATTGGATATTATGGCAAATTTTTTAAACAAACTTCCTTTTGCGCACCACGCTTGGTTTATGTATTTACGCTTGCTTGTGCGCCACTTCATTGACGACGATACGCAGCAAAAAGCAGCCAGTCTCACTTATACCACCTTGCTTGCACTTGTGCCGATGCTGACGGTTGTTTTGGTGATTTTTTCAAGCGTACCTGCTTTAGAAGGGTTACGCGGACAAGTTCAGCAAATGATTTCTGACAATCTTTTTCCTGCCGCTGGTGATCAAGTGGCAGGTTATATTCAGTCTTTTGCAGAAAATTCGAGCAATTTGGGGCTTGTGGGTGTGGCAGGTTTGTTTGTTACCGCCATTATGACCTTAAATACCATTGAGCACGCATTCAATAAAATCTGGCGCGTCCAAGAGCGCTCAGGGGGTGCCGCGAGCATCATTCGCTATTGGACAATTATTACTTTGGGTCCTGTGATTTTGGGGGTGGCATTTGGTGCATCTAGTGCCATTCAAAGCGTGGATTTTTTAAATCGTCAAATCGCAGGTTATGGCATTGATTGGGGTATTTGGGCATATTTGATTTCAGTTGCGCTAATGACTTCTGGATTCATTTTACTGTATTGGTTCATTCCCAAAGCTCAAGTGCCATTTAAAAATGCTGCCATTGCAGGTATTGTCACTGCGGTACTTTTTGAGAGTGTGAAGCACATTTTCGGCACAGTAATGAACAATTTCACCAGCTACGAAGCCATTTATGGCGCCTTTGCTGCTCTGCCGATTTTCTTATTATGGATTTATATTTCTTGGAATATCATTCTTTTGGGTGTACAAATCAGCTACACTTTGACGATTTTTGATACCAAAGAAGTGCCTGTTCGCCATCCGCTGCTGAGCATTTTGGATATGCTGAATTTGGCTTATAAGCGCTATCAAAATGGTGACGTGGTGAGTGAAAATGAGCTGCGTGGTATGCTGGGTCGTAAAGAGCTGCCAAAATGGAGCATTTATTTAGATCAATTGGTGAGTAATGATTTTATTACCGAGACCAAGAATAATGAGTACATCCTTAAGACCGATCTTAGCACAGTGAATTTTTGGCAGTTTTATAAAAGCCTACCGTATCCGCTGCCCATTCGTAGTGAGCTTGATCAGTTAGAATCTGCAGACTACGATCCTTGGTTCATTGAGCTGTATCATCACTTGGATCAAATTGAAAGCGCTGCCATCAAAGAGCTGGATATGCCTTTGGCAAAACTGTTTGAGACAGCACCCCTGCGTGAAAAACAAGAGATTGTGCGCATCGTTTCTGAAGACACTGACGAGATTGGCGAAACCCAAGGCTTTGATAATAACGCACGCCGTACCATTGATGAGTCGGGCAATCTGGTTGTCATTCCTGATGGCGAAGCCTCATTTACAGAAAGCAAATTTACCAAAGCCTTGCGCATCTTCAAAAAAGCGCGTCATATCTTTGGTAAAAATAAGCAGCATATTAATGAAATCAAACGCATCATTGACAAATGATCATTCATTGATTTAATTACTTAAAATCACCCTGGTTATTACTGGGGTGATTTTGTATCTTTAGTTTTTTAAACCGTAAAAGATACAAATAGAGATACAAAAATGACCAATATCCACCTTGTGTGTGAATAAATTAGGCAATAAAAAATCCTAAGTCATTGATTAACTTAGGATTTTTTTAATGATTGGTGGAGATGGCGGGAGTTGAACCCGCGTCCGCCAGCACTACATCTATGAGTCTACATGCTTAGATTCTGTCTATGGCTTTAATCCGCACCGAACCGACAGTCAGGATGGATTGGACGATTTGCTAGAAGATTCGCCAATATCATCGCAACGCTGATCTTGGCTAGCCTCTGTGCGTTCGCATCGGGGAGAGCAACCAGACCAAAGGCAATCTGTGCCGTCCCAAACAGCCCTTAGGCTGCTAGTGCGTAAGTTTCGTCGTTTGCGACTATTTTAAATGTATGTTGATTTACAAGAGTCACACGCTCTTGACATGCATCATTAGGTTTCGCTACCAGCGTCGAAGCCAGAACATCCCCCAGATTCTTCACTATATCAGCTAAAGACTTATTTGTCAAGAAAGCTGTCTATCTTAGGATCAATATACCGTGGTATGACAGTTTTATTGCCAGATTTATCAATATAATACGCCTCATCTCCATCAACCACATAAGCGGCACCTGACAAAAAATCGTAGGCTAAATCGTATTTAATATCAATCACCACCTTACCCGTCTTATCAATAAAGCCGTACTTATGCAGCGGCTCGCCATATTCATCAGTTTGACCAGACTTCATCGTCACCGCTGCCAGACCTTCTGAAAAGTCTTTGGCAGAATCAAACTGTGGACGGATGGCGACTTTGCCAGATTTGTCTAAAAATCCGTATTTATCTTTTTGTTTAAATAGCACCAAACCTTCTTCAAACCAATCGCCAACGACCTCATATTTTGGGCGTATCACGATGTTACCAGAAGTGTCAATGAAACCATATTTGCCGTCCTGCTCGATCTTAGCACGCCCTTCCCAAAATCCCCAAGCGTCGGTAAACCGCGGGTGGATGGCGACTTTGCCAGATTTATTTAGGTAGCCATATTTATCACGGTGACGGTATAGCGCCAAGCCATCACTAAAAGGATAAGCCTCTTGATAGATCGCAGGAATCACGACCTTACCTGTTGAATCGACATAGCCATATTTACCCGCCTTGACGATGGGTGCAAGCCCTTCAGAATAGCCACAATCAGAATCAATGGTAGCAAATTCAGCATCTTCTGGCAGCGGCGTGGCAGCACAAGCCGGCAAATCATCGTCATCAAAGCTGTGCGTGCTGATGGTATTTGCCAAAGTAGGCACAGCCATCATCAAAGCGATGATCGGTAGTATGGTTATGGTTGGTTTGATATTCATGACTATAATCTCAATCTGAGCGCAAATTTTTAAGCAGCTATTTTGGCATAAAAACCATCAAATTACCATCACCATGATTGAGTTTGATGATATGAAAATACAAGGCATCATCTTGCTTTAGCCAAGCGCCTGAATGATGGCATCTTTTAATTGAGCCAAGATCTCATCGTCCAAAGACGCGCCCTGTAATCCACTCAAATAAAACACGTCCTCCGCACGCTCGCCGAGCGTCGTGATACGCGCGCCATGCACTTGGATGTTTAGCTCGCTAAATACCGCACCGACTTTGGCAAGGAGTGACGGTCGATCTTTGGTGATCAGGTGCATTTTGTGATGCCCTTGGTGCGCCAATGATGTTGCTTCAGAAAAGTGAACTTGGGTGGGGACGGTAAAATGTTTAAGCTTACCATCCATCTCAAAGACTCTCGAAGGCGCATGCACACCGCCGGCTTTTAGACCCTGCTTAAGCCCTGATATCATCTGACTGGTACGCTTAGGACTCATCAGCAGCGGCATGCTGCTGTCCGTCGGCAATAATCGATCTATGATCACATAAGAATCCACCGCCGTACTGATGCCATCTATACTTGCCGATAAAATCGTCGCATCAAGCACCGATAGCCCCAACTGATCCAAAATACAAACCGTCGTGGCAAATAAATTATCCTGATCGGGCGCACAAATCAGCAGCTGCATCCCTCGTAAGGACACATCGCCATGCTCTCGGATGGCGATGATTGGCTCGCCTTTTTTGAGCTTATGTTCTGCTGCTAAGATCTCGGCTGACTGCCAAGCGATATCCATGTGCTTTTGTTTTAAAAAATACTCCTCCCCAAAGCCATCCCAAAGTGCCTTTAGTCGATGATTATCTACCATAGGCAAGAGATTCTGCGCTTTATTTTTGCGGTTGGTGATGACGATGTCTTTATCGACAATGTGGCTGCCCAAGCTGTGAACTTGATGGACGCTGACATACAGCTGCTTGAGCAGCGTGGCGCGCCAAGTATTCCAAAGCTGACTATTCGTCGCATTCATATCCGCCACAGTCAAGACATACAAATGATTTAGCCGAGTGATGGATCTGGTAAATTCAGCAAATTTGGCAATCACCTCAGGGTCGCTGATGTCTTGTTTTTGGGCAATCAGCGACATCGTCAAGTGTTCTAATACCAACCACCGCACAAGCTCGCTGTCTGTCTCGCTCATGCCATGCGACACACAAAACTCATAAGCATCCGCCGCCCCAAGCTTAGAGTGATCACCCCCACGACCTTTAGCGATATCATGAAAAATCGCAGCGATTACCAAAATGTCCTTACGCGCAATTCTTTGATAAACCTCGGTCACCAGTCCATATTTATCTTGATTATCAACGCGATCATCACCGAAGCGATGCAGTATGCGCACCAATAATAAAGTGTGCGCATCCACCGTATAGCGGTGGAACAAATCATACTGCATAAGCCCCATGATTTTGCCAAAAGCAGGTAGATAATTACCAAGCACCCCAAAGCGTTTCATCAGACGCAAGCGATGAAACAGGTAATTTAATTCTTGTAAATTGGCTAAAAATAATTGGCGATGCACGGGGCTATTTCGGTAGTCTTCATCAATCACATCGCTAGCCGCATAAATTGCCCGAAGCGTGCTTGCTGCGATCTGACGAATGCCCTTTTGACCCATCACCAAAAAAATTTTTAATAAATTGGCAGGATCTACCAAAAACGCATCTGAGCGGCGAATGGCAATTTTGGCAGGTCTTGACTGATGATCACAATCAGACTGCATCAGATAAAATGTCTCGTCGATATCAATCAGACGCGCCGTGGTTGCCAAATAGTTTTCATAAAAATATTCGCACAGCACTTCTGAAAAAGCCGCAATTTTCATGGCGTGTTGATAATACACGCGCATCATCGCCTCTAGAGCCTGAGTCACCTCTCGGTGAGTGGTATCTGAAGTCCGCGTATAATAGCCAAACCGCTCGGCGATCGCTTTTTGGTAGTCAAATAACAGCCGATCCTCACCACGACCTGCCAATGTATGTAAATGATGGCGAATGCACCATAGATAGCGCTGACCTGCCTGCAAGATGGCGCATTCGTTTTCGTTGATAAAGTCAGTGGTCGCAAGCACCGCGATATCCGAACTGCCAAAATAAAATCGCCCAAACCATCCAATAATATGGATATCCCGAAGCCCACCAGGTGCGTTTTTGATATTTGGCTCAAGGTTATATTCTGTGGCATTGTGCGCCAAATAGCGGGCTTTGGATTCTGCCATTTTAGCATCATAAAATGATTTGGCATCCCAAACCGCTTTGACGGCTTGGCTAGGCAGCTTAGATAAAGCCTCATTACCCACCAAAATCCTTGCCTCAAGCATGGCAGAAGCAATGGTCTGATCACTGACAGCAGTGCGCATCTCATCGACACTTCGCACCGAAAAAGCCGGCGTAATGCCAATATCCCAAAGCATCGCCACAAAAGACTCGATCGGCTTGGCAGCTTGGTTGATTTTATCGCCGATCAGCAAGATATCCACATCCGAAGCCGGCAAAAGCTCGCCGCGACCATACCCGCCCACCGCAAATAACGCAAAATCCTTGGGAAATTGATAACAATCAAACAACTGCACCAAGATCATATCGATCGCAAGCGTGCGCACTTTGATCAGATCAGCGATATGATGAGGCGCATCAATGCCATGAGCGACGACTTGGGCGTCGATGGCTTCATTAAGCTGATTTAGATAAGCGTGAATCACGGCGCTGTCTGGCGATGAGTCTTGAATGGGTGGGGGCAGCGTGATATCAAGATGGCAAGACTTGGCTAAGTGTGAAAAGTTTTGGGCGGTAGAATTTGGCATGATCAATCCATCATATAAAATACGCTTCATCCTAGCACAAATTCATCATCAGCAACAAGAAAAATCAAGGCAGCCTAAGCTGCCCTGATCCAGATAAATTAGCGTCAATTAGCCATTAGCTTGTTAAAAAGCTTAAATCTTCTTCGGGGCGCACTGTCGTTACGATACAGCCGTTATCGGTGACGATTAAGGTATGCTCCCATTGGGCGGATAATTTGCGGTCTTTGGTGATGGCAGTCCAGCCATCTTTCATGACTTTGGTTTGCCACACGCCTTGATTGATCATCGGTTCAATGGTAAATGCCATGCCTGTTTTTAGCTCAACGCCTGTACCTGCTTTACCATAGTGCAGAACTTGGGGCTCGGCATGGAAAGTCTGACCGATGCCATGACCACAAAACTCGCGCACAATGCTAAATCGCTCAGGCTCAACCACCGCTTGGATGGCAGCGCCGATGTCGCCCAAATGCGCGCCATTTTTGACCACTTTCATGCCTGCATACAGCGCTTCTTGTGCCACTCGGCAAATGCGCTCAGCCATGACCGAACCTTGACCGACAATCCACATCTTAGAGGTATCACCATAGTAGCCATCTTTGATGACCGTAATATCAATATTAATGATATCACCTTCTTTTAACAAACGCTCGTGATCAGGGATACCGTGGCAGACCACATGATTGATTGAGGTGCAGATCGACTTGGGGAAACCATTATAGTTCAGCGGTGCAGGGATGGCGCCGTGGTCAAGAATGTACTGATGCGCGATGTCATCAAGAGCGCCAGTGCTGACGCCAACTTTGACGTGCTCATCTAGCATCACCAAGACATCAGCAGCCAGTTTGCCAGCAATTTTCATTTTCTCAATGGCGGCATCATCTAAAATCGGGATATTTTTATTCATCATAGTCAGCTTTAGTATCTTAATGAGTTCGCCAGCTATTTTACCGCAAAAGTCATTTGGATGCCATCTTTGGTATGATCAGCTAGGGCTAAGCCAATGAAAAACCCAGTCGCACAATCAGACTGGGCTTAAAATCAGATGTCAGGATCAGTCAAGCAAATCATGCTCGCGCGCTGCTTGCAAAATCACACTTGAACGATTGCCCGTACGGCAAAAGATGTGAAGCGGACGCTGACTTTGATTATAAAAATCTGCAAACTCTTGCACATGATGCATCTCAAGCATCCCGCCTGAAAATGGAATCTGGCGATACTCAATGCCATGCTCTTTGGCAGCCTTGGCGATTTCGTCCGACAAGGGCTGATTGGGTTCTTCGTTATCTGGGCGGTTGTTTACCAGCGTTTTATAGCCTTGGTCTGCCAATGCTTTGACATCATCGGGGGTGATTTGACCTGAAATGGTGATCAGCTCGCTCATAATTTTTCCTTAAAATTTTAGCCAAATTTCATATTAGCTTACTCCGATTTGGATGATTTGGCAAATCATTTCACCGCTTACGCCATAGGATCGAGCAGGTGCGAATGACCCATGAGTCAAATGCCAAAAATCCTGTTTGATTGTCTTAAAAATATGCTAAAATTTGGGGGATATTATTCATCATTTTACACATTACTTTTTATAGAGTCAGCAAGTCATCGCTCGCCCATCCGTCAGCGGGATGACAAGCCACAGGATAGGGATTAGCCATGCCATTACCATTTTTAAAACAGCGTCTAGCCAACATCATCCCAACCAAAGCACCTGATACCAATCCCCAGACATCAAGCCTGGATAGCAACTATCCGCACTTATTTGAGCCGCTGGATTTGGGCTTTACCACACTCAAAAATCGTGTTGTAATGGGTTCGATGCACACAGGTCTTGAAGACCGATTTTATAATTATGGCAAGCTGGCTACTTATTTTGAAGCCCGAGCCAAAGGCGGCGTAGGACTCATCATCACTGGTGGAATCGCGCCCAACCGTGAAGGATGGCTGACGCCTGTGGGCGGCACGCTCAATCGCTTGGGCGATGTGGTACATCATGCGCGCGTGACCCGAGCGGTGCATAAGCATGGCGCTAAGATTTTATTACAAATTCTACATTCAGGACGCTATGGGTACCATCCTTTTGTGGTGGCGCCAAGCCCAATCAAATCGCCCATTTCACCGTTTAAGCCGCGACAAATGAGCCAAAACAACATCCGATCAACCATCGCTGATTATGCCCATACCGCCAAACTTGCCAAGAAAGCAGGCTATGATGGCGTTGAAATCATGGGTTCTGAAGGGTATTTGATCAATCAATTTTTATCCGCACGCACTAATAAACGCAAAGATGAGTACGGCGGCAGCTTAGAAAATCGCATGAGATTTGCTGTCGAAGTGGTGCGTGCAGTGCGTGAAGCGGCAGGCGTGGATTTTATCATCACTTTCCGCCTATCGATGATTGAGCTGGTCGAAGATGGCGCGACCATGCAAGATGTGATCGCACTTGCCCAAGCCCTAGAGTCGGCAGGCGTAAGTATAATTAATACTGGCATCGGCTGGCATGAAGCGCGCATTCCCACCATCGTCACGAGCGTGCCTAGAGCTGCGTTTACGCGCTACACCGCCGCCGTCAAACAAGCCGTCAGCATCCCAGTGATTGCCGCCAATCGCATCAACATGCCTGAGACTGCCGAAGAGATTTTATCGAGCGGTCAGGCAGATTTGGTGCAGATGGCGCGTCCTTTTTTGGCGGACAGCGACTGGGTGAATAAAGCTGCAAGCAATCAAGCACATCTGATCAATACCTGCATTGGCTGTAATCAAGCGTGTTTAGATCACACCTTTGCCAATCAGCGCGCCTCTTGTTTGGTCAATCCTTTGGCGTGCTTTGAAAGCGAAATCAGCGTCAAACCCACCCAAAAGCCCAAGAAAATCATCGTCGTTGGCGCAGGGGTGGCAGGTCTGTCAGCAGCTGTGACTGCCGCCAGTCGTGGGCATGAAGTGACAATCTATGAGCAGCGCGCGCACATCGGCGGTCAGTTTAATATGGCTAAAGTGATCCCAGGCAAAGAAGAATTCTTTGAGACGATCCGATATTTCCGCGAACAAATCAAGCACCTAAATATCACTGTACACCTAAACACTGTGGTAGATAAAGCCATGCTCGATCAACAAGCGGCAGACCATGTGATTGTAGCCACAGGTGTGGTTCCACGCATGCTGCCTTCACTTGAAGGTGCAAATTTGCCACAAGTGATCAGCTATAGCGAGCTTTTGACTGGTCAAAAGGTTGCGGGCGAACGTGTGGCAGTGCTTGGCGCAGGCGGTATTGGCTTTGATGTGGCTGAATTTTTGACGCATGGCAGCAGTGTATCCGATGCCGTCAATGATGCAACTTATAAACCCAAAGCAATGGATGCCGATGCGTTTTTTACACATTGGGGCGTGGATAAGCAGGCGCATTATCAGCCCAAAGGTGCGCTGGTTGAGCCCAATTACGCCAGCCCTGCGCGTCAAGTATATCTGCTGCAGCGCAGCGAAGGTAAGCTGGGTAAAACCTTAAATAAAACCACCGGATGGGTGCACAAAGCCGCCATCAAACAAGCCGGCGTTATTCAGATTGCAGGCGCCAATTATGATAAAGTCACCGACGAAGGCTTGTGGGTCACTATTGATGGCAAGTCTCAGCTTCTGCGCGTCGATACGGTTGTGCTGTGCGTCGGTCAAGAGTCCGTCAATGACTTGATGCCAAAGCTTGGCGACACGCCCAAGGCAGATTATCAGGTGATTGGTGGTGCCAAATCTTCTGCTCGACTCGATGCCAAGCGAGCCATTCGAGAAGGTTTTGAGCTGGCTGTAAGATTATAAAATCCTTATCTTTCAATTAGTTAACATGATAAAATCTCCCAAAGCTTTATGGCTTGGGAGATTTTTTAGGCGACATGTCAGCGTGATTATTTGAATTCAATTATCGATAGCTTAAAGCTTCTGCCACATGCGCTGTTTTGATGTGCTCGCTGGCAGCCAAATCCGCAATGGTGCGCGCCACGCGTAAGATGCGGTGGTAGCTGCGAGCAGACAAGTTAAGCTTGGATTGAGCCATCTTGAGCATTTGCTGTTCTTGATGACCCAATATGGCGACTTGATCAAGCTCACTGGCTGTCAGCTCATAATTGGCTTTGCCTTGACGGGTCACTGCCATATCGCGTGCTGCCACGACTCTTTGACGAACCTCATCTGATGACTCACCCTTTGGCGCGCTTTGTAAATCCTCGATGGGCAAAGCAGGTACGGTAATATGTAAATCGATGCGATCTAGCAAAGGTCCTGATAGTTTATCTTGATATTTTTTAATTTGCTCAGGTCGGCAGCGGCAGCGGTTCGTGGTGTCGCCGTGATACCCACAAGGGCAAGGGTTCATGGCAGCGATCAGCTGAAAATCAGCAGGAAATGACACCTGAGCATTAGCGCGAGAGATGGTAATCTGCTTGGACTCGATGGGCTGGCGCAAGGTTTCGAGTGTTTTACGATCAAATTCTGGAATCTCATCAAGGAAAATTGCACCTTTGTGGGCTAGGCTTATCTCACCAGGTTTGGGTTTTGAGCCGCCGCCAACCAAAGCGGTGGCAGAGATGGTGTGGTGGATGGCACGAAAAGGTCGCTCGCCAAAGGCATACTCCGCGCCTGCAATCGAGTAGATGCTCGCCACCTCCAAGGCTTCTGCCTCGGTCAGGGGCGGCAAAATACTAGGCAGGCGCGATGCCATCAAAGTCTTGCCTGATCCAGGTGACCCTGTAAATAGTATCGAGTGACCGCCAGCCGCCGCAATCTCAAGCGCTCGGCGTGCATGATGCTGCCCTTTGACATCTGCCAAATCATACGCATACTGCGTCACTTGGGGCTGATGTGGCAAAGTCGCTATCGGCAAGACATCCGCTTGATTTTGGCTGATGCCGCTCACCACATCCAAATGACGACAAACCGCCGCCAAATGATCAGCGGCAAGCACCGTCATATCGCCCACCTTCACCGCTTCACAGGCGTTCATACTTGGCATAATCAGCGTGCGAGGCTTGTCATCATGACGGGCAGACTTAATGGCGCGAGCAATAGCAAGTGCACCAGAAACAGGTCTAAGCTCGCCATTGAGCGCAAGCTCTCCCACAAATTCAAAATCTGCCAAGACCTTATCATCAATCTGACCGCTGGCAGCCAAAATACCCATCGCAATCGGTAGATCCAGTCTCGCCCCATCTTTTGGCAGATCGGCAGGCGCAAGATTGATCGTCAAGCGGCGATTGGGAAATTCATATCCTGAATTAATCAGCGCCGATCGCACCCGATCCTTACTCTCGCGTACCGAAGCTTCGGGCAGCCCGACGATGGTTAAGGCTGGCAGCCCTTGGGAGAGATGAACTTCAACAAATACTTGCGGCGCCTGTAATCCAACAACCGAACGCGTAAAAACTTTGGCAAATGACATAAAAATAAGCGCTTAATAATAAAAAAAATAAGCCCAAAAGCCGCCGATCAGTGCGGCTTTCGGGAGGAAAAATGCATACTGCCAAACTCAATCTGGCGCAACCGTCACCAACACTCGAATGCTGTCAGGCACAAGCGATAAATTATCAAGCGCCTGCAAACCTTGAGCTTTGAGCTTTTCAAGTGCTAAAATCTCATCGTCGCGAACATTAGGATTGATCGCCTGAAGGCGGATCAGTCGCCCAATTTCTTTATTCATATAATCGCCAAAAGCAGTTTTGGCTTGGGCGCTGATTTGATCAAGCTGCGCGCCTGCAATGCGTTTGGCATCTTGGGTTCTGGCGTCGATGACGGCTGCACGCGCCTTGGCAACTTGACGAGCACGCCCCTTATCCAAGCGGTCAATGAGTGGTAGAATTTTTTCACTGGTGGCGACTTGACTTAGATCATCTCCACGCTCACTCAAAAATACGCGCAAGCTTTGCTTAGGCAAATAAGCCGATAAATTCAACGACTTGGCGGCGATGGCCTCAATACGAAACTGATTTTCGATCATCAGCATCCCTTTTGGTAGCGCCGCTGATTTGAGCAGCCCAACTTGCGTATTACCAAAAGTACCTGTCAAAATCATCTCAAGGATGGCTTGGATCAGCGGATGCTCATAGGTCATATAATGCATATCCTCACGAGCAAGCGCCTGCTGTCGGCTGAAGGTCAAAGTCATGCCATCTTCATCCAAAGGCAGGCTTTCGATGCCTTCCACATCAACTTCAGAGGCATCAATCGGATGGATAATCCATGAACCATCACGCTGCACACTATAATCCATGCCCACCGCCGTCAAATAGCGATCCAAAAACAGCGGTAGCAATTTGTTATCATCAAGCTCACGCATGGCGACCTCAATGCGCGCTGCGACATTCGGGCGGCATGAGTTATACTCAAGCAGTCTGTCACGACCTGCTTGTAGTGCTTCTTCTAGCTCTTGGCGATAGACAGACGCTTGAGCGATGAGCATGGCTAAATTTTCACGATTTTGGGGCGTGTCAGCACCTTCAAGCAGCAGCTTTAGCTCTGCGATAAAAGCCTCTTGAACGGATTGCGCCGTGGGGCTGATTTGATTAAAGATATTAAGCGCACCATCATACCAATTATACAGACGCTCTTGGGCAGTGCCCATCACGAAAGGCACATGAAGCTGAATCTGCGCAATTTGACCGATACGGTCAAGGCGACCGATGCGCTGCTCAAGCGTATCAGGATTGGCAGGCAAATCAAATAATACCAAGTCTTGGGCAAACTGAAAATTACGCCCCTCCGAGCCAATCTCAGAACATAATAAAATCTGTGCGCCAGCGTCATCCGCAAAATATGCCGCGGCTTGGTCGCGCTCAAGCAAGCTCATCTGCTCAGTAAAGATCGCAGTCTTGATGCCTGCATACAGCCGAAGCACCGCCTCTAAGCTTTCGATGGTAGCGCCGCTGCGAGCGATGAGCAGCACTTTTTTGTGCTTAAGCTCTTGACGCAATAGCCCAATTAGCCAAGCAACTTTGGGATCATGCTCAAGCCATGCACCATCTGGATATTGCTCCTCACCCCACAGCTGCTCACGCAATTTGCCTTGGGTGTAATGCGTGTTTTGCCATGCCGTTGGCAAAGGCAGCGGATAAGGAATGCTGGTACGCCCAAAAAACCCTTGGACGCTATCACGCGTATTACGGAATAAAATGCGCCCTGTGCCATGACGATCCAAAAGCTCATTAATCACATGCGTGCGCAGGCGTTCATTGGCATTAATATCCGCCAACTCCACTTCTTCAAAGCCCAAAAGTCCTGCCACTGCACGGATTTGCTTGGCGCTCAAATCCTGACCATCAATCAACAAAGACGCTACCATCGCCACATCTTCAAAGGCATCTTGAGCGGCAATAAAATCATCCAAATCATCAAAACGGTGCGGATCAAGCAGGCGCAGACGCGCAAAATGACTCTCTACGCCCAACTGCTCAGGTGTCGCGGTCAATAACAGCACACCTGCGATACTGGCAGCAAAATCAGCGACCAAGTCATACTTATCATTACCGCCTTGTTCAGGATCCCAATGCAGATGATGCGCCTCATCAACAACCAATAAATCAAAACCTGCTGCATACGCCTGCTCATACAAATCCCGATGATCAAGTAACAAATCCATACCTGCGATGATGAATTGCTCGGTCAAAAAGACATTTTGATCGGGATTGTGCTCCTTGATGGCAGCGGTGCGCACCAAATCAAACAGCGCAAAATCTAAATTAAAGCGGCGCTTAAGCTCAATCATCCATTGATATTGCAAGCTGTCAGGCACAAGCACAAGCACACGATTCACCTTGCCTGTCAGGATTTGCTGATGCATGATCAGACCAGCTTCGATGGTCTTACCCAGCCCCACCTCATCTGCCAATAGTACGCGGGGTGCAAGCCGCTTACCCACCTCATGCGCGATGTACAACTGATGAGCAATGATATCAACACGCGCTCCAATCAGGCCACGCAGCGGATGGCGCGCAAGCATCGCCTGAATGCGCAGTGCATCTTGGCGCAGCTCATACCAATCCGCCCCTTCGATACGTCCCGCCAGCAGACGCTCAAGCGGTTTTGATAAAGTGATATTTGCCGCAAGCCGCGTCTCCATCAAGCTTTTGCCGCACGTCAAATGATAGCGCATCACGCCTGCGATATTTTCGCAGCTGGCCACTTGATACAAATTACCCTCTTGGTCAGTGATGTCATCGCCCGCTGAAAACACCACCCGTGACAGCAGCGCAGACGCCTTGGCATAGACGCGCGTTTCTTCACTTTGGGGAAATAAGATATGGACACAGCGGTCATCAACATCAATCACCACGCCAAGCCCTAGGCTTGATTCGCTGTCGGATAAGTAACGCTGACCAATGGCAAAATTATCGCTCATAAAATACTCAGTTCGTGTGTTATTTTCAAAATTGCTTGCTTTTGGCAAACTTACTATTTTACTTGAAATAAGTAGAATTTACATTAATTTTCTTTATGGCTATTCAGGGCAATATTTTCAAGATTTGAAAAGTGATGGCGCATGATATAATGAAAAACGAACGCATTTATGAAAGGATAAGACCAATGAAAGCTGTTTTTTTGGATGCAGGTACATTCTCTGCGCAGGCGCGCCTGCCCACCCCTGACGGCGTGACAGACTATCAAATCTACGACCAAACCCCACAGGATGATGAGATCATCATCACGCGGTGCAGCGACGCTCAGATTGTGATTACTAATAAAGTCATGATGACGCGCGATATTTTAAACGCTCTACCAAAGCTTAAACTCATCCAACTGACCGCCACTGGTATGGATAATGTCGATAAACAAGCCTGTCAAGACTTAGGTGTCGCGCTCAAAAATGTCGCAGGGTATTCGGTCAATAGTGTGCCTGAGCATACTTTGATGATGATGCTTTCAGTCATGCGTGGCGCCAAATACTATCATCAGCGCGCCACCGATGGCACTTGGCAAGCAGATGGACGGTTTTGTCTATTAAATGAGCCGCTATTTGATTTACATGGTCGGACGCTTGGCATCATCGGTGCAGGCACGATTGGGCGACGCGTGGGTGAATTGGCAAAAGTATTTGGCATGACGGTCTTATACGCCGAACATCAAGGCAAAGCGCCACGCAGTGCAGAATACACCGAGTTTGAAACTGTGCTAAATAGCAGCGATGTGATCAGTTTGCACTGCCCCTTAACCGATGACACCAAGCACCTGATCAATGCCGACACGCTCGCCAAAATGCACAAAAAACCACTGATCATCAATGTTGCTCGCGGCGGCGTAGTGTGTGGCGCAGACATCGTTCATGCGCTTGGCAAGGATCAGATCTTAGGCTATGCCTCGGATGTATTTGAGTCTGAACCCTTTAGCGACAATGATCCGCTGCTTAACATCGCCGATCATCCGCGCGTACTGTTTACGCCGCATAATGCCTGGGGTAGTCTTGCTGCTCAAGAAAAACTTTGGGGAATTTTAGCCAATCAAGTCACCGATTTTATCAATAACCCTCCAGCTGATCATCCCTAACACATCTGATCACGAAAAAAAAGCCTTTTGAATATTCAAAAGGCTTTTTTAAAGATGGTGGCGAGAGGCAGGATCGAACTGCCGACACACGGATTTTCAATCCGTTGCTCTACCAACTGAGCTATCACGCCAAAGTGCGCGTATTAAACCAAAAAAAGCGGTAGCGGTCAAGTGTTTTTCATTAAAATGACAGATTTTTCTTAAAAATAGGGAATTTTTATCAAATTTTCAGATTTTTCATGTAATTTCTCCACCAAAATCATGCCAAAATTTAACAATTTAAGGTATGATAAAGCACTTATCGGTCGCCCATTTATCATAAAATATCTAAATTTATCATGTCTAACGATTTCATATTTGATTTTAGCACGCCTCACACTACCACCTTCATCCAAAATGCCAAGCATCTTGATCAGGTGCGTCAGTGGCAAACTGAACACCTGCCCAAGCTATTAGACTTGATTCTAACGCAGGCAAGCCTACCTGAGCCACTGAACGCAGCCTGCCGCTATGCGATGAGTAATGGTGGCAAGCGTGTGCGTCCGCTCTTAGTATTATCGACCTTTTTGATGCTTATTCAAACAGGCGATCATAACAATCATAAAAATAATTTGACCAAAAAATTACAAATGGTATGTCGCGCCATGATGGCGGTTGAGCTGATTCATACCTATTCTTTGATTCATGATGATTTGCCTTGTATGGATGATGATGCGCTGCGCCGCGGGCAGCCGACTTGTCATATTGTGTATGGCGAAGATGTTGCGCTGCTTGCAGGGGATGCGCTTCAGTCCATCGCTTTTGAGGTGCTGTCTGAATATTATGAAGAGGCGCCCGCTGATGAAGCTGTGGCATACAGACTCACTCAAATCTTAAGCACTCGCGCGCGGCGCATGGTATCGGGGCAAATGCTAGACATCAAAGGCGAAAACCAAACGCTCACCCAAGATGAGCTAGAAGCCATTCACCGTGATAAAACTGGCGCGCTCATTGAAGCATCGGTGATGATGGGCGCTGTATGTGCAGGCGCACAAACCGAAGCTTTAGGTCATCTTAAGCGCTATGCTCGCGCGATTGGGCTGGCGTTTCAGGTGCAAGATGATGTACTGGATGTCACCGCCGATACCACAACTTTGGGCAAGCCATCTGGCAGTGACGAAAAACTTGAAAAATCCACTTATGTCAAATTACTGGGTGTAGACGGCGCTCAAGATTACGCCAATGAGCTGTTTGAAGAAGCCAGAGCAGAGGTTAAACATTGGGGTAGTGACAATTTACTACTTCAAATCACAGACTGGCTCCAAAAAAGAAAATTTTGATACCTAGACTATGATGGCAAGGCTAGATCGGCTGCTTAGGCAGGGTCGTCACTGAGCGTCAGCAGCTTTTGCATGGCGACAGGCAGCGCTAAATCATGGGGTGTATCTGTCCACAGATAGTCGATACCAACAGCAGTAAGTGCTTGATCGATCTGCTGAAATTGACCGTCATTAATATCAATAAACCTTGCATATAGATGCCAATGAAAATGCGTGAGTGTATGGCGCAAATGGACTTTTGAGCCTTGTGTGGGCATAGGCAAGATCTCAATGAGCTGGCTGTGCGCCAAATCATGCGCTTTATCGTCGCTTTGCCACGCCTTTACAATGGCGTCGCTTAAGGTGGTGTCGTCAAGCTGTTTATCATCATCCAAAGGCAGCATAAACATCGGTAAACTCCAAAGCCCATCCCAGATGCCGCCGCCGTTTTGGCGGTGCAGCCATAAAGTGCGTCCGTGATGCGTGATGGATAGGGCGATACTGTGCCGATGCGGCTTGGGTGATGCTTTTTTCTTGACAGGCATTTGGCTTTGTGCGCCCAGCGCATAAGCGATACAGTCGCCCGCCACAGGGCACAGATCGCATTTAGGCTGGGTGCGCGTACAAATCATTGCACCCAAATCCATCATAGCTTGGGCATAGTGTCCGCTGCGCTCTTTTGGGGTGAGAGCAGTGGCAATCTCCCAAAGGCGCTTATCGGTCGCGCTTTTTGTAATATCACCCAAAATCCCACGATGGCGTGTCAAAACACGCTTGACATTACCATCACAGATGACGCCGAACTTCTTGACGCCCATCGCAACGATCGCCCCAGCTGTCGATCGCCCCACCCCTTTGATTGCTTGCCATTCATCGACCGTTTCAGGAAATCTACCGTGAGTCTCAATGAAATCAGCCACCTGCTGCGCGCCTGCGTGCAGATTCCTTGCCCGAGCATAATAGCCAAGTCCTGCCCAAAAAGGCGCCACATCTTGCCACTCTGCCGCAGCAAGCGCTTGCACCGTCCCAAAGCGCGCCAAAAACGGCTCAAAAAATTTCAGTACCGCAACCACTTGTGTCTGCTGCAGCATGATCTCAGACAACCAAACGGCATAAATATCCGCCGATGACTGATGATGGTATTGCCAAGGCAGTCCATGGCGACCATGCCGCTCAAACCATGCCAGTAGCCGCTTAGCAAAGTGATGCTGCTGCTCATCAGATGGATAAACGCCCTGCTCACTCATCTGAGCTGCCGCGCAAGCGCCTGGGGTTTTGGTTGTTGTCATATTAAAAAGCTGTTAAAATCTAAAGACGCCATTATAAAAACCTTATCAATGAATTACAATAACTATATCTACCCAAAAGTCATGACACATCACTGCTATGATCCATTTTAAACGCCCAAAGCGTTTGTCAGCATGGCTACTGATTACTATGATCAGTGCGACAAGTTCTGCCCATGCCAACGACAGCGCCATCAGTTCAGCAGAACAGCTGACCAATCACATTACCACGACCATTAAGCAAACGATCGTCAAAAGCACGGATAACGACCGCTTATATCAAGAGCCCAATCAGCAAGCTTATGACGATAAGATCGTCAGCGTGCGTTCATTTGATACAGGCTTTAGCGACTGTCAGGATCAGTTTGCCAATCGACAAGCACCGACACTGATCGGTGAGCAAGGCGAACGACTGTCCGCCATGGCACGCACTTTATGCTTTGAAGGATTCGCCACCCTACATTCAGGTATCGCACGCACGCCGCTATGGTCAGCATCTCATCTGACCAAGTCGCGCATCAATCAAGCCAGAACCTTGGCGCGTGTTGATAGCTTTCGGGCAGAACCTAGGCTGCCTGCCGACGAACGCGCTGAGCTGTCTGACTATCGACGCTCAGGTTATGATCGTGGGCATATTGCCCCAAATGGCGACATGGCGACCACTGACTCACAATATGACAGCTTCAGCCTAGCCAATATCGCACCCCAAAATGGCGAACACAACCGCCATCTGTGGCGCCATATCGAAACAGAGACTCGCCAACTGGCAATCAAGCATGGAGAGGTGTATGTCGTGACGGGTGTTGCTTTTTTGGGTAAGACTTCTGAACGCATTGGCGGGCGAGTACTGGTGCCCAGCCATTTTTTTAAGGCGGTATATATTCCAAGCTTATCAGCTGCTGGTGTCTATTTTTCTTCTAATGACAGTACCGAAAATTATCAAATCATCAGTCTAGATGAGCTCACGCGCCTGACAGGCATCAGCGCCATGCCATCGCTGCCCGCCAAGATTCGCCAGAGCGCCTATGATTTACCCAAACCCAGCAACAATCAAAAATCAGAGCAAAAGGTAATTGATGATCAGCCAAGCAGTTGGTTTGAGTTAGCCATCAGCGCCATGCGCTATGTCTTTGAAGTGCTAAACCGTGCCTAATAAAACAAACGCCCCAAGGAATACCCATGATACATCCTTTTAAAAATGATGACCAAGTGCTGACCATTGGAGATTTGACCATCGAAAATCACTTTGATGCTGTGCAAATCTTTGGCGAGCTTTGTATCACCAAATGCCAAGATGGTCTGGCTCAAGCGGTCGCTTTACAAGATTTTGCCAATCGGCTGGTGACAGCACTTGAAAACGAGCCCTTAGATCAGATACAAGCTCATGATACGCTGCCACCTGAACAAGTTGATAATCCTTTTGCCTAGCATTGGATTGTCACTTAAATGATGGCGGCAGATAATCACTTTGCCAACTTATGACAAAAATTTCACATTAAGTGTTTACAAATGGTCTTAAGCTTCGCTATAATGCAAATTAGTGGTCAATTCAAATTTGTATAGTCAAAGTCGATCGACCATTCTTCGGAGTTTTGCAATACGGATCAATACATAAAAGGAGCTTATATGAAACTATCTACCAAACTACTTACCCTAGGCGCAGGTGCTTTATTATCTGTGTCGGCATATGCCAATGATGCCATCGTCGGTAAGTGGAAAATGAGCGAAAAAGGCGAAGAAAAAGCCATCATCACAATCAGTAAAGCTGGCAACGGTTATCAAGGCGTGATGACACAAGGCTTGACTGACAAAGCCAAAAAGCGTGAAGGTGCGACAGTTTTGACCGACATCTCCAGCCAAGGTGGTGGCAAGTATAAAGGTAAAGGCGCTCATCCGACCCTGCCTATCAAAGGAAATGTTACTATCACAGTGAATGGTAATAACATCACCATCAAGAGCATCGCTGGCACCCAAACAGGCGTCAAGCAATAACGATTTTAGCTTATTCACCAAAAATGGCACTTAATCATCTTAAGTGCCATTTTTGTTTGGGTCTATTATTTGTCTGTCATTAACTCTGATGAATGACTTTATAACGCATTTTCATCATATTCGCCAGTTCGGATGCGAATGACGCGCTCTAGCGGACTGACAAAGATCTTACCGTCACCAATTTTCCCTGTATTTGCAACCTTGATGATTGACTCAATAATCACATCGACCATCTCATCGCTGCACGCAATCTCTACCTTGATTTTTGGTAAAAAATCAACCACATATTCCGCTCCACGATACATCTCAGTATGACCTTTTTGGCGACCAAAACCCTTGACTTCGGTGATGGTGATGCCGTTGACACCGACTTCTGAGAGTGCTTCGCGCACATCATCGAGTTTAAAAGGCTTGATAATCGCAGAAATCAGTTTCATAAATATTCCTTGGCGGTTGGCAATGTATATTAATCATGACAAAATTATTATATAGGGCAAGGCGATAATTCACAACATCATTTTGTAAAAATTCACCGCTTCGGTATTTTGATGTCCATCACAGCACACCGCCTGCTACCACTTAGTGTCAATACCTGTTAAAATAGCCCACAGATCGTGATTATTATTGTGGGAAACTATTATGTCAAAAAAATATGCTGTAGTCGGTTTGGGCAGCTCAGGGCTGTCAGCTGTGAATTTTTTGGTCAATCACGGTCACCAAGTCAGCATCATCGATGGCAATCCCAGTCCTGCCTTGGCAGATCGGCTACCCACAGCGGTTCATTGTCACTTTGGTAGCTTGGACAGTGAGCTATTAAGCTCAGCCGATCAGATCGTCATCAGTCCTGGCATCGACCCAAGAACTCCAAGCATCGCCGCCGCCAAAGCTCAAGGTATCCCTGTGATCAGCGATGTTCAGTTGTTCATTGATGCGCTCAAAGCACAAGATTTAGCCAAAGCCACAAGCACCCCGATTATCGCCATCACAGGCTCAAATGCCAAAAGCACCGTCACCACGCTTGTCGGCGAGATGGCAAAACGCGCAGGCGTCATCGTCGGCGTCGGTGGTAATATTGGCACGCCTGCGCTTGAGTTATTAAACATCCAAAACATGGCTTTGGTAGTGCTTGAGCTGTCAAGTTTTCAGCTTGAGCATATCTCAAATTTATCAGCCCAAGCAGCAACAATTTTAAATATCTCAGCCGATCATCTTGATCGACATGATGGCATGGCAGATTATTTGGCACAAAAACTGCGCATCTTTGATCAATGCCAAACAGCCATTATCTGCCAAGACGATACCGATTTGGCAAAGCAATGCATAAGCACACTTGAAAACAGCGCCCCAAATCATACCATCATCACGACAGATAGCTCACTTAAGAACCAAGCAGCAGATTTTTATTTGTTTGACGATGGCGATGGCATGGCGCTATATCATCAAGACCATAAGCTTTTGCCCATCGATCAATTAAAAATCAAAGGTAAGCATAACCTACTCAACGCCTTATCTGCGCTTGCTTTGGGCATGGCTGCCAATCTTCCAATGAATGCCATGCTTGAGACTCTTAAGACTTTTAAAGGTCTACCGCACCGCTGTGAATATATTGATGATATCGATGGCAAGGCGTATTTTAATGATTCCAAAGGTACAAACATCGGCTCAACCATGGCAGCGATTGATGGACTGGGCACTGTTTATGGCGCATCGTCACTGGCGCTGATTTTGGGTGGGCTTGGCAAAGGTCAAGATTTTAGTGAGCTATCAGCATATGTCGCACAGTGGGTGGATGGCGTGTACTTGATCGGTCAAGACGCCCCTGTGATCGAGCAAGATCTGCTCAAAGGTGACGCACATCTTGCGACCAAAATCCATCATGTTGGCACACTTGATCGGGCGGTATTAGCAGCCAGTCAAAGCGCTGCCAAGGCTGTGCTTTTGTCGCCTGCTTGCGCTAGCATGGATCAATTTAAAAATTATAATGAGCGCGGTGATAAGTTCGTTGAGATGGTTCATGCTTTACCCCACGCATCCATTTAGTCCATCCACACAAAATCTGTGCCTTTTATGTGCATTAATTTAGACATGGCTTTTGTCACACAAAGCACCACTACAGATCAGCTTGACCAAATCGCTTGAAATTTCTGCATTTTCAATTCAAAAATCCGTTATAATAATCAGTTTATACAAAACCAACTCACAGCAGCGCTCATGTCTCAATTTTCCGATAAATTTCTTGGTTTTTTTGATAGGCTCAATCCACGAACGGTATTACTTACCAGTTTGAGCCTAATCATTTGCATCAGTCTTTTGATGATTGCATCGGCATCCATTCCTTTTTCTGCCACGCGTGATCTTGCACCGTTGAGATTTTTTTGGTATCAGTTGGCATATGTTGTCATCGGCGGTATCTTTGCGATGGCTGTTTATCGCATTCCTTTGAGATTTTATTATCACAGAACGCATATGAATGTGGTATTTTTGATGTGGGTGGCAGCTTTAGGGCTGCTAATACTTACGGCATTCTTTGGTGAAGTGATTAATGGATCACGGCGATGGCTTGACCTTGGAGTGTTTAACCTACAAGCCGGTGAAATTGCCAAAGCTGTGATGGTGTTTGTGACTGCAGATTATGTCGTGCGCCGATCTGCTGAGATTCGCGACAATGTCTTCACCGGGGTACGTTTATTGGTGTGGTATTTACCGGTAGGTGGATTACTGCTATTTCAGCCAGATTTTGGTACTGTATTGGTGCTATTTGCCACTTTGATCGTGATCATCTTCGTGAGCGGTGCACCGGCATTACAGTATGCCTGGATTTTATTCATGGCGATTGTTTTGGGCATCGTGGCGGCTTGGCTTGAGCCTTATCGCCGTGAGCGTATTTTGTCTTTTACTGATGCTTTTGATGATATCCAAGGGTCGGATTTTCAGCTGGCACGCAGCTTGATCGCTTACGGTCGAGGGCAATTAAGCGGTGTTGGTTATGGGGACAGCGTCCAAAAATTATCACACCTACCCGAGGCGCACACTGATTTTTTGCTTGCCATCACAGGCGAGGAATTGGGATTTTTGGGTGTGGCGGTGGTTTTGTTGTTGGAGGCGCTGATCATTCTTAGCATCATGGTGATTAGCATTAGAGCATTAAAACGTCGTCAGCTTCGCTTAAGTTATACCGTTTTTGGTTTTGCGGTGGTGATATTTGGGCAGGTCATCATCAATGCTGGTATGACCATGGGACTTGCACCCACCAAGGGCTTAACCATGCCGTTTTTTAGCTTTGGCGGCTCTTCTATGGTCGTGCTTTTAATTATGATTGGCTTTGTGCTTCGAGTGGATAAAGAAAGCCTTGAGATCCACAATCAGCGCCTTAACGACAAATATTGACCATATACCCTGCCAAGCGTGAGCGATTCGCTGCCTTTGCTTGGCATGTTATCAATTTGTCATCACGATTTGTTAGCATAATTCATCTTATCTGACGATATTTTTATTTTTTATCGATGTGTCAATATGTTATTAGACATCAACCGTTTTCAGTACACCACCTACAAAAAAGAGCTGTCTGCCCTGATCCACCTTGGTATGCCAATTTTGCTTGCGCAGGTGGCGCAGGTAGGTACCAGTTTTATTGACACCGTCATGGCAGGCGGCGCCGGTAAAGGCGATTTGGCGGCAGTGGCGCTTGGTAGCAGTGTGTTTATTACTGTTTATGTGACTTTGATGGGTGTGATGACTTCACTTAACCCCATGATTGCCCAACTCTTTGGCGCCAAAGGCTCGCATGAAGTCGGTGAAATGGGACGGCAAGGGCTGTGGTATGGTTTGATCATGGGCATACTTGGGATGGTGCTCATGTGGCTTGCTATCACACCGTTTCGGCTGTGGCTTGATGTCAGTGAGAGCACGTTTATCATTACTGAGCGCTACTTATGGTTCATCGGACTTGCCATGCCTGCGGCAATGATACATCGTGCTTTGCATGCCTATGCTTCTAGCCTTAATAAGCCAAAAATCATCATGTGGGTCAGTTGGCTGTGTTTTTTTATCAATATCCCTTTGAACTGGATTTTTGTGTACGGTAAGTTTGGCATGCCTGCACTTGGCGGCGCAGGCTGCGGACTGGCGACAGCGATTGTATTTTGGATTAATGCGTTCATTTTATGGATTTTGATCATCAAGGACAAACAGCTTAAACGCTTTGGTCTGATGGATAAATTCAGCTTACCCAACCCCAAAGCCTTGATTGAGATGACACGCTTAGGGATTCCCATTGGTTTATCATTTTTTATTGAAGTCAGTTTATTCACCTGCATCATGTTTTTGGTTGCAAAACTTGATGGCAATACCGAAGATTATGTCGCCGCTCAGCAGGTGGTCATTAGCCTGACAAGCTTGATTTTCATGATTCCCCAAAGCCTAGGCAGTGCTGCGACTGTGCGCGTTGGATACAGCCTTGGGCGCGAAGAGTTTAGCCGTGCTCGCTATATTTCAGGCGTCTCAATCGTCACTGCCATGGTCGCTTCAGTAGGCACGGCGATTTTTTTGGTGGTTTTTCGTTATCCTTTGGCGAGCATGTACACCGATGACATGGCAGTCATTGCCTTGGCAGGCGGTATTATTTTGTATGCCGCGGCTTTTCAGCTGGTCGATGCAGTCCAATGCGTGGCAAGTTATGCGCTGCGCGGATATAAGGTCACCACCATTCCGATGGTAATTCATATCATTGCTTTTTGGGGCTGCGGCTTGATTCCTGGCTATTTTATGGCGTTTCAAGGCGGTATGGGAATCTATGGCTTTTGGGCGGCATTGGTGATTTCGCTTGGGGTGGCGGCAGTGTTACTGCTTTGGTATCTTGAAATTCACAGTAAAAAAGTCATCGCGCAAGCACGCATTCGCACCATATAAAATAGCCCACTTAGGGCTATTTTTTATTCATCATTAGCAGAATTGATGCGCTTGACATCTTTATTAATTGTCTTCGCTTCGCCATCCACAGTGGTTCCAAAGCCGCTATTTTTGCCAAAAGGGTTTGATTTCATCCCGCCTTGACCAAATGGATTTTGACCCATGCCCCCAAAAGGATTTTGACCGCCCATTTGGCGCGCCATCATTTGCATCATTTTATCCTGATTTTTGGCGGCATAATTTTTGGCAGCAGTGGTAAGTTTATTTTGAACAACTGGCAAAAGCAGTACC
Source organism: Moraxella canis (assembly GCF_034424565.1). Classification (NCBI taxonomy): domain Bacteria; kingdom Pseudomonadati; phylum Pseudomonadota; class Gammaproteobacteria; order Moraxellales; family Moraxellaceae; genus Moraxella; species Moraxella canis. The sequence continues at coordinate 706,610 of NZ_CP139961.1, forward strand.
GCTGCAACCACATCCGTCAAAAGACCTGGCAATAAAAATAAAATCCCTGCGATGCCCAAAGCAATGGACTTGGTGATCTTAGATTCGGCAGGCTGATTGGCAGGGTTGGGGATTACGCCATTTTGCATGGCTTTCATTTGCTGCGCCATCGGGTTTAGGGTGCCTGCAGCTTTTCTTAATAATGAAATTCCAATAATCGCTGCAATGATAAACCAAAAAAATACATACCAACCACTGATAAACTGAGCGGCAAGATACCAAATCAGCATTTCAATGATGAACCAAATCAAGGCAATGCCCACCAATGCACCCATGCCCATCTCCTTCAAAAGATTTAATAAATAGATAAAATACGCTATACTACCAATAAATTAGGACGCTTGGCAAGTTTTCAAGCGTCTTTTGTCATCTACTTGGCTTTTTGTGATATTTTATGACTTTAATTATTGGCATCGATCCTGGCTCGCGCATGACTGGCTACGGCATTATCAGTACAGATAATGACAAATTGACTTTTTTGGATGCTGGCACCATCCGAACCAATAGCAGCGAGATCACCGAAAGAATTGCTCAGATTTTTGCTGGGGTATCTCGGATTGTCGGTCATTATCAAAAGTACAGCGAACAGCCGATTCAGGCTGCCATTGAGCAAGTGTTTATGGCGTCCAATCCCGACTCCGCCCTCAAGCTTGGACAAGCTCGCGGCGCCGCCATCGCTGCATTGACAGCTCAAGACTTACAAGTCAGCGAATACACCGCCCGTCAAATTAAGCAAGCCGTTTGTGGCTATGGTGCTGCCGATAAAGACCAAGTAACCGCCATGGTCTGCCGCATCTTATCTTTGGATGTCATTCCCCAAGCTGATGCCGCCGATGGTCTGGCGTGTGCGATCTGCCATGCCCACTCATCACACTCGATGCATAAGTTATTTGGCGCAAGCACTCTAAGCAGCCGTACTGGCAGTAAGAAAAAAGGTCGCTGGCGCTTAGATGAAGAATCTCTACTTAAGCTCAAAAATCGTTAATTTGGATGCATCCTAACCAATCCGCCCTGCCACCATGACGCTTGACTTTGGCAATCCAAATCTTGTAATGAGTCGCCCACCAAATCAAGCAGCATCATTTTACCGTCATCTGTGACAGAGATTTTGGCAAACTGGGCACTGTCATAGCACTCCGCCAACCCTTCTGCAAACATAAAGCTATCAACAGGCAGCTGCCAGCGTCCCCAGTGATTTTTTAGCCATATTTTTTGATCAGTGCTAGGCTCCCACTGAATACTTGTAATTACATTTTGTGGCGACAAAGATGCATAGCCAAGCTTTCTTTCGCCAAAATAGGCATCGCCTTCCTTAGCATTCAGCTCATACGCCAGACTCATATAATCCCCCTGAATCAATGAGCGCGGATCAAGCGGCGCAAGCTTAGCATAAATAATCCGTCCCTGATCAAGCCGCTTTTCATAACCTAGCACCATCACCATCACCACAACTAAGGTCAGCCCTGCGATGGCGATCGGCATCCACTTAAGCTTTTGCATCTTTTACCCCCGCTTGTTCAAGCTCACCAAGTTGTGATCGCTCATCTAACACAGTTGCCACGATCGTCATCAATAGACCACTGCTCAAAATGATGATAAATTTCACCAAAAATGGCACAGAAAGCTGGTAATACATCAGCCATAATAGCCCAATCCCCACAAGGATGGATAAGATCGTCATTAAGCGATCTTGCCCGCTAAGCGCACTAGCAAACACCAAGATGACCGCCAAAATGGGCGCAAAGCCAATGCCAGCCAAAAGTCCAAGCACGCTTAATTTTAGGCTCTGTGATGGCGGCAGTCGCATCAATAAAGCGCCCAAGATCGCTAATAAGCCCAGCGCCGACCAAAACGGTGGTATGCCAATGGGTAATGTGGTCATCACACCAAACCCCACCGCGATCGACAAGATAAAGCCGCTCACCGTGCGCCAATACACGCCTTCACGCATCAATAAGACGCATCCCATTAATCCCAAGCCGTACACCATTGCCGACCAAACACCCCAAGACCCGTATAGATCACTGGATCTCATCGTATCCAGATACAGCGCATAGCCCATGAGTGCGCCATACCACCCCAAGATATGCAGCAGCAAATACAGCCAATGCACACGCAAGCGATACAACACGCCTAGGATGGGTAGCCAAACCAAGCTTAATATTCCTAAGGCGCTCAATTCAAAAGATTCAGATAATCCAAGCGCAATCAGACCCATCCCAATCATCACGGACGAGTAGCCCAAATGACGAAAATAAGCCACCGTGCCACGCCATAACACCCCCAAGCCCACGATGGTCGCCAAAGCGCCCCATAGAGCATAGGTATCATCAACCCAAGTTACTAATCCAAAAATGACAAACAAACACGATAACCAGCCCCCAATGGCAAGTAGTGGTATGTGCATTTCATACTTATTCTTATATGTCCCAAAATAGCGATACAGCCCCCAAGCACATAGCCCAAACCACAGCTGCGCAGCCAATGCATACACCCAAAAGCTACGTACATTAAAATACGCCAAAACCAATATAAAAAGGCTGGTTGTAACGCCCGTCAAAACAGTTACCATCAATGACACCTGCCGCTTTGAGAGCACGAACACACCCAAAGGCGCCATGGCAATGAAAAGCCAAAGCAGCTGCTGCCCCCATGTGTCTTGATGATGAAAGTTTAGTGCAGCAAATAAGGACAAGCCAACCAGTCCAATGCTTATCACCCATAATGACGCCTTATCACGACCGAAAAGCACATATTGAATGATAAAAAGTGCCGCCGATGACAGCGCCAAAGTATGAATTTGATGGTTACTTTGATCAAAATATAACCAAAGTGCTATCTGTGATACGGCTGATAATAACAAATAGACGCCCAAGTTTTTACGGTACAGCCAAGGTACAATTAGGATAGACCAAATCACAAATAACCAAAAGCTGTCAGCGCCTGTCTGATAGACTTGACCCACCGCAGCAAGTGATAAGCCGCTCATCACGCCTGCAGCAGTATGCAGCACGCTCATCCATAAGCCGCTTGTGCGCAAGCTGATCAGCGCCAATAGCAGCATCAACACTGGCGCCATGGTAAGCTTAATGATATTTGGCAATAATAACCAATTCGCCCCAAACAAATACACCACCGATGCCACCACCAAAGCCGCACCAAAGAGCTTAAAGGCACCAAGCATCCGAGACGATACCAGTGCTTGCGATAAGCTATCAAAGGAGGACTGAGACGGTCTTTGAGAGTGTCGCCATGAATCGAGCTGCGCCATACCCCATCTCCAAAATCAATTGATCAAGATTTATTATAGCAAAAACTAACAAGCATAAAAAAAATACCGCTCTCAACTGTATGAGTAGCGGTATTTTGATAAAATCGATCGATTAAACTTTTTCGATTTCTTCAGCTTGTGGGCCTTTTTTGCCTTCGCCTAAGATGAAAGCAACTTTTTGACCTTCTGCCAGGGTTTTGAAACCTGAGCCAGTGATCGCGCTATAATGGGCAAATACATCTTGACCGCCATTATCTTGAGCGATAAAACCAAAACCTTTTGATTCGTTGAACCATTTTACAGTGCCAAGAACTTTCTGTGACATAACAATTTCCTAATTTGGATGAATGAAAAGCGTAAAAACGCAACTTATGCTATTCATGCAATAAAACATACAAAAACGATCGGGATAACAGGCGGGTTGCCCCATCTTCATTCAATCTTCCAAATAAGAAACTTACTGGTCTTGCCTAAAGAATGCTTGATACCACTGCGTCTATCTGCAGTTGGGAAAGCGGCTAATATTAGCCAGCTTTGGGTACATAAATACCATGGGAATCATTATAACAAACATTGATAAAAAAAGGTGAATTATTTTCACTCATTTATGACTGATCAGGCAATATTTGTCATCAGATTACAGCTGAATCAATCCGATGCTTTCAAGCAAAGCAGCTAAGCACAAGACGCTGTAGACCAAGCCAAAGGATTTACAAAAACTTAAGTATTTTTTGGGTAATGCCACTTCGGCAGGATCATCAACTTCAATGCCACGCATCAGCATCGCTGAATACACCAAGCCCAAAAGCCCATACAGCGGATACACCATCGCCACCACCAAGCTTAAACCCCTAAGATCCAAAAAATACCAAGCCAAAAATGCCGCCACCATCCATGCCGAAGTCGATAGGCTGATGAGCATAAATGCACTATTGTTAAGGAGCAGCTTACCGCCGTTACGCTCAAGCAATGTCGATTCAATCATCACAAAAATGGCAATGATTAAACTGAGTGCGACAAATACAACTTCTAAAGAAAACTCAGGCATAAAAGACTTATCACGATTAAAACAGCATTCATTATAGCGGTTTCATATGATAATTTCAAAAAAACAGCTGCCAATCAGGCAGCTGTTTTACAAATTGATCCAAACAAATCAATCAGTTCTTTTCTTTATCAATGATCTTATTGCCACCAATCCAAGGCATCATCGCGCGCAATTTTGCGCCAGTAGTTTCGATCGGATGCGCAGCGTTATTACGGCGGCGAGCGGTCATCGATGGATAATTGGTTTGCCCCTCAGCGATAAACATCTTAGCATATTCACCATCTTGAATGCGCTTCAAAGCATTGCGCATGGCGGCGCGAGACTGCTCATTGATGACTTCTGGACCAGTCACATATTCACCATATTCAGCGTTGTTACTGATTGAGTAGTTCATGTCAGCGATGCCGCCTTCGTACATCAAATCTACGATCAGCTTCAGCTCATGCAAGCACTCAAAATATGCCATCTCAGGCGCATAGCCTGCTTCAACCAAAGTCTCAAAGCCCATCTTAACAAGCTCAACCGCGCCGCCACAGAGCACCGCTTGCTCACCAAATAGATCGGTTTCGGTTTCGTCTTTGAATGTTGTCTCGATGATACCTGAGCGACCGCCGCCCACGCCTGCTGCATAAGATAGCGCAAGCTGCTTGGCATTGCCTGATGCGTCGCGCCATACAGCGATTAAATCAGGGATACCGCCGCCTTTGGTAAATTCAGAACGCACAGTGTGGCCTGGTGCTTTTGGGGCAACCATGATGACATCTAAGTCAGCGCGTGGCTCAACTTGGTTGTAGTGAATCGCAAAACCATGCGCAAACGCCAAAGTCGCGCCCTGCTTGATGTTCGGCTCAATCACCTCTTTATACAGCTCGCGCTGAAACTCATCTGGCGTCAAAATCATGACCACATCTGCGCCTGCGACCGCTTCGCTTGTCTCAGCCACTTTTAGACCAGAATTTTCAGCTTTCTTCCATGAGCTTGAACCTTCGCGCAGTCCGACGGTAACATCCACGCCGCTGTCTTTTAGGTTAAGTGCGTGCGCATGACCTTGTGAACCATAGCCAATGATGGCGACTTTTTTGCTTTGAATGATTGACAAATCACAATCTTTGTCATAATAGATATTTAGGCTCATATACATTTCCTTAAAAATTTGCCAAAATCGGCAGGGTTAAAATCTGTTGGCTAATCATTCAGCCCATCTTGGTGCTTCAGCTCCGTACTCTACCATTTCTTTGTTGGCAGTACAAAGCTCAAGTTTACCATCGGTTGTTTTGTCACATCTTAACAAGCTTTCTTGAGCTTCATAAGACAGATTTTCAGCTTGTTTTGCCGAAATGACTTGATAGCCTTTGGTGTTTTTACGATATTGAGAGACGGCTTTTTTCTTATTTAATGTGTGTTTGCTTGTACACCGCTTGGCGCTATGGCAATTAATACTATTTACCACATGAAACACGCCTGCTTTGGGCATTTTGACGCTATAATTCTCATAGCCATAAGAAGGAAAATTTGAGTTACCGCCTTGCTCATAGAAGATTTCACACTGTTCTTTAGAAGCAAGTTTACCCTGCTTAAAGACATAGCAAGTGCCCTCTTCTAATGATTGACTAGCCATAGCCATAGCATGATTTGACAATGCTATAGCACCAGCCAAACCGACCAATGATAAAATCGCTTGTTTTTTCATGTTAATCCCTGTCATGTATCAATGGATTAAACCGCCAAAGTCTTCTCACCACGCGCGATGCCAATCACGCCTGAGCGTACCACTTCCAAAATACGGTCGCGACCGATCACATCAATGAACCCATCTAATTTGCCTGCATCGCCTGTGATCAAAATCGTGTATAAATTGGCGCTGACATCGACAATCTGGGCGCGGAAGATATCAGCATTACGCTTGACTTCTTCGCGATACGAGCCTGTCGCACGCACCTTGATGAGCATCAGCTCACGCTCAACATGATTCCCACCTGAAAGCTCAGACAAATTTTGAACTTTCACCACTTCAATCAGCTTATGTAGCTGTTTGGTGATTTGTTCGATTTTGTCATTCGTGGTGGTGGTCGTCAAAGTCAGACGCGAGATCGTTGGGTCGTCTGTTGCTGCCACATTCAGCGTATCAATATTATAGCCACGCTGAGAAAATAAACCCACAACACGAGACAGCGAACCTGCTTCGTTTTCCATTAAGACAGAAATCAGATGTTTATGTACTTGATTTGGCATTAGGTACGCTCCCCTTTTGATAACCACATATCGCGCATTGATTGTCCGGCAACTTGCATCGGATAAACATGCTCACCTTTATCCACATAGACATCAATGAATACCAATTGGTCTTCTAATGCCAATGCCGCTGCCAACTCTGCTTCCATGGTGGCTGGGTTGGTGATTTTTACGCCTTTATGACCATAGCTTTCTGCCAATTTGACAAAATCAGGTAAAGATTTCATATATGATTGAGCATGGCGACCTTCATAAAGCATATCCTGCCACTGTTTAACCATGCCAAGCTGAGCGTTATTAAGATTTAAAATTTTAACTGGCAAATTATACTGAAGGCACGTGGACAGCTCTTGGATGTTCATTTGGATTGAACCTTCACCAGTGATACACACCACCGTCTTTTCAGGGCGGGCTAATTTTGCTGCCATGGCGTATGGTAAACCCACACCCATCGTGCCCAAGCCACCTGAGTTTAGCCATTGGCGCGGCTCATCATACTTATAATACAGCGCGGCAAACATCTGATGCTGACCGACGTCGGAGGTGATGATTGCTTCGCCATTGGTCAGCTTATACAGCGTCTCAACCACATGCTGAGGCTTGATCGCGTGCGTTTCGGCAGTCATATCATCTTCGCCATAGCGTAAACCGTGGCGTTTGCGCCATTCGTTGATTTGCTGCCACCAGTCATTGAGTGCGTGTTCATCAATACGCTTATCAGTCTCTGATAGCAATGCAAGCATTTCATTGAGCACCAGCTTCACATCGCCAACAATCGGAATGTGTGCGGTGATGGTCTTTGAGATGCTGGCTGGATCGACATCAATGTGAATGATCGTAGCATTTGGGCAGAATTTTTTGACATTATTGGTAACGCGGTCATCAAAACGCGCACCTACCGCTAAGATCACATCGGCATGATGCATGGTCATATTGGCTTCATATGTGCCATGCATACCAAGCATACCAATGAACTGCTCCCCTGAGCCTGGATAAGCACCCAGTCCCATCAAGGTATTGGTTACTGGCAGCTTGAGTAAATCGGCTAATTGGCGCAGCTCTTCACTGGCATTACCAAGCACCACCCCGCCACCTGAATAAAGCACAGGACGCTTGGCTGAGAGTAGCGTTTCGATGGCTTTTTTGATTTGTCCGCCATGCCCTTTATTGGTTGGCTGATAAGATCTGATATTGACTGTCTGCGGCATGACATAAGCAAATTTATCGCTTGGGTTGGTCATGTCTTTTGGAATATCAACCACAACAGGACCAGGGCGACCAGAGCCTGCAATATAAAACGCTTTTTTGATAATTTCAGGAATCTCTTCGGCATTACGAACTTGGAAACTGTGCTTAACGATCGGACGTGAGATACCCACCATATCACATTCTTGGAAGGCGTCATCACCAATCAAGCTAGATGGCACCTGACCTGCCAATACAACCATTGGAATCGAGTCCATATAAGCAGTGGCAATGGCTGTCACAGTGTTGGTGGCACCTGGACCTGAGGTCGCCAAAACAACGCCTGTCTTGCCCGTTGTGCGGCTGTATGCATCAGCCATATGCCCTGCAGCTTGCTCATGTCTGACCAGTACATGCTCGATTTTATCTTGCTTAAATAAGGCGTCATAAATGTGCAGTACCGCACCGCCTGGATAACCAAAAATATACTCGACACCTTCGTCAATCAATGCTTGAACAAGCATCTCAGCGCCTGACATCATGGCTGTTTCACCGCGTGCGATGGTATCTTGGAGTTCGCGAAAGTGCGCCGCAGCATCTTTGGTTTGAGTGTGTCCCGTCATATTCGGGGATTGGGTAGTTTGCGTCATAAGTTACATCCTTTTGTCATAGTGACAATATTCAGACGAAAAGCGTGTGATTGATTCATATCAGGCAATAGGCTGCCATACGCAGATGAACTTACAACAAGATGACTTGGAAAAATCCAAAACAGCAGAGGGAAATTTCTTGCGTCTTGCAGACCGATAAGTCCTATTGCAATGTGCAGCCGTGCGTCATCAAACGGTAATCCAATGGCACCAAATGCACAAACGCAGCACCTGATAAATAGCTACGCCGACTTCAGATGACACCGATCAAAATCTCCGATAAGCGCCATCAAAATAATGCCACTTATCTTACCTGAAAACTTTCACCTTGCCAACCTGTTTTTAGAGCTTTTTAAAAAATTTTATCAAATCCATTGGCGCTATCATTGCCATTTTATAGCTCTTTGAATATTATCTGCCCCAAATTCGATGAAATGGCTGTAATTTGACACCAACCTAATGATACAATACAGCCAGTTTATAATTTTGGTGGTATGTGTGACTGATCAAGCAACAAAAACAGCTAGAAATACCGTGTGCCAAGCCGCTTTGGGTCTGGGGCTCATCTGTGTCAGCCATGCTCACAGCGCCATGATTTTTCAAAGTGTCGGGGTATTTGGGGAGCCAGTTTTTAGTCAAACAGCGCCCATTGGTAAGCCATCTTCAGCCATCAAAGTGCACTATTTAAGCGCCCCAAAAAATTATCACAATGCGCAAGCCTGCCATTATCTAAAAACCAATCTTGGCACCTTACAGTCAGGGGGCGAGATATACGAACTTGGCGAGAGCGGTCAACAAACCAAGCTCACCCCCGATCTGATTGAACAAAAAATTCACCACATCCAAGCCGCCATCAGTGATCATTGTCATGACTAAGCGCATTCCGGCAGTTTGTGTACAACCGATCGACAAAGACGGTGTTAAGGATTGGATCTGTGCCAAAGCAGCAGAATTTGGCTTTAGCGACTGTGGGTTTTTAAGCGTTCATCACCCTTTGTTCGCCAAGCAAACAAAGGCGCTCAAGGCATGGCTAGATCAAGGTCTTAATGGCACGCTTGACTTTATGCATGACAATCACGACAAGCGCGCAAATCCTGCCCTGCTCGTTGATGGCGCCAAAACCATCATCACAGTGCGAATGGATTATCTACATGATCTACCCAAGCCTCGCAGCGTCATGGATAATACGCGCCCAAATCATGCCATCATCGCACGCTACGCTCGCGGAAGAGACTACCACAAAACCGTGCGCCAGCAGCTCAAAAAACTTGCCAAAGCCATCGAAAATGAGCTGCCCCAGTGGCAACATCTGAGCATTGGCGCCGATAAGCCTTTTGTGTTTCGCCCGTTCAGTGATTCAGCGCCCATCTTTGAGCGCCCCATTGCCGATGCAGCAGGACTGGGATGGACGGGCAAGCACACTTTATTAATCAATCGCCAAGCGGGCTCTTTTTTTAATTTGGGCGAATTATTTATCAGTCTTGATCTTGTCGATGATGATGAAACCCATGCCGTCAAGGCACACTGCGGCAGCTGCCAAGCCTGCATGGATATTTGCCCAACGCGTGCCATCATCGCGCCATACACTTTAGACGCTGCTGCCTGCATCTCTTATCTGACCATTGAGCACAAAGGCAGCATTGATATCAAATACAGAAAAGCCATCGGCAATCGTATTTTTGGCTGTGATGATTGTCAGTTAATCTGCCCTTGGAATCGCTATGCCAAACTCTCCACAGTCAGTGATTATGCGCCGCGCCACGGGCTTGATGACATTGAACTCACCGAAGTATGGGCGTGGAGCGAAGATGATTTTTTAGCCAAAACCGAAGGTTCTCCCTTGCGCCGCACAGGGTATTTACATCTTTTAAGAAATACCGCCATTGCTTTGGGGAATTGCCAAGCCACAGGCATAGCATTAGACAGGATAATTCATGCACTAAAATCAAGACTGGGTATGGATAGAATGCTTGATGAGCATATTAATTGGGCGATCAGTGAGCTCAGCGGACAGGACGGATAAAATTTGAGCATATCGACTATGACACTTTATTCAAATACCAATAAAAATTCCAAGTATCCATTTGACACTTGGAATTTTTGCAATTATTCGACGTGCTTTTAAGTCATCACTTAATTAAAAACTATATTAAAAGCTCGTCATTCATAGCACATTAGGGATTAGTTATTGTGGAATGCGAAGTACTTGACCTGGATAAATCTTATCAGGATGTGATAGCATTGGCTTGTTGGCATCAAAAATCTTCATATAATCACTGGCATTGCCATACATTTCCTTAGCAATCTTTGACAAGCTGTCACCTGATTTGACAGTATAAAACCGTGATTCAGGTTCAGCTGACTCCACTTCGATGTCATCAACCACTGTCTCGACATGCTGCACATTGCCCACCGCTAAGCGCGCTCTTTCGCGATCCGCTTGAGTCTTGGCAGTCCCAGAGAGCGTGGCGGTATCCGTATCGGCATTATAATTGACTTTCAAGCCACTGATGTTCACATTTTGGGCTTGGATACGAGCCAATAGCAAATTGGCAATCTCTTGAGCGGTCGGCTCTGCAGGCGCTGCGGTTGGGGCAGCGTTCGGCTGATCGGCTTCTTGTTTTTTGTTACGATTAAATAATTTATCACCGATATCTTTTGCAAAACTAAAAACACCCATGACATTCTCCTTGGTTGTAAATTTTTATGACTTTCACTACGCACCAATTATTGTGCATAAGTTTATCTTAAGTCAAAGCAAGCTAACTTCATAGTGAGATTTGACAGTAAAAGCGTTACAATGTGTAGAATTAGCCTACCAAATATTTTCTTAAACTAAAAAAAAGATCACTTCAAATAAAAGTGATCTTAGCAGATAGCTATCATCTACTGTCAGATTTAGCGTGCCTTTGGTTAAGCAACTTTGGCAGAAACATAATCGATAGCTTTTTGAACTGTGGTCAGCTCGGCTGAATCTTCATCAGGAATGGTGATGCCAAAGCTGCTTTCAAATGCCATGACCAACTCAACCAAATCCAAAGAGTCGGCGCCCAAGTCATCCATAAAAGATGCTTCATTTTTAATTTCTTCAACGCTTAAACCAAGCTGTTCTGCTACTGCGTCTTTTACTTTAGCTTCGATATCGCTCATGGTAATTTCCTTTATAATGATTAACCGTGTAGCACCGCGCTACATTGGCTAGGATGAAACTTAACAAGTATCATAATTCATTTGCTGAAAAAGTGCAAGCATTTATGGGTACATATGTTCACTTTTTATCATGATAACGGCAAATGCACATTCTGTCAATGAATTACTCACTGACAGAATTCGTGAATCTACATGTACATGCCACCATTGACCGCCAAGACCGCACCTGTAATATAGCTGGCATCATCACTGGCTAAGAATGACACTGCCGCTGCAACTTCTTCAGGCTGAGCCATACGCCCCATCGGAACTGCATCCAGCATAGAGCTGATGAGACGCTCATCAAGCTCTTCGGTCATATCCGTCTCAACAAATCCTGGCGCCACACAATTCACCGTCACGCCACGAGAGCCGATCTCGCGAGCCAGCGCACGGCTGAAGCCTTCTACGCCCGCTTTAGTGGCAGCATAGTTTGCTTGACCTGCATTGCCCATCTGTCCTACGACCGAGGTAATATTAATAATGCGGCCTTGGCGCGCTTTCATCATACCGCGTACTGCTCGGCGGCTCATGCGATAAACAGAAGTTAAATTGGTGTCAATCACGCTCGCCCAATCTTCATCTTTCATACGCATCAGCAAGCCATCTTTGGTAATGCCAGCGTTATTTACCAGTACATTGATGCCGCCATAGACGCTATCAATTTCTTCGAACAGCTTGTCAACATCTTCATTGCTACACACATCGAGCACACGCCCAATACCGCCTGATTCGCTCAAGTACTCACTGATAGCTTCAGCGCCTTTTTCGCTGGTGGCTGTGCCAATGACAAAATGACCTTCTTTGGCGAAACGCTTGGCGATCGCCTTGCCAATACCGCGACTTGCTCCAGTAACCAATATAATCTTTCTACTCATGCCAAATTCTCCAGTTTTTCAAGGCGCGCCAATTTATCTGTTGCCATGGCGGTGATCGGTGTCTTTTGTCGTTTGGCCAAATTCGACAGAACATTACCAGGGCCGCACTCAATGATCAGATCGATATCACGCTCTGCCAATTTTTGCATGGTTTTAGACCACTGAACAGGCATGGACAGCTGTTCGATCAACGCAGATTTAATATCTACCGTTTCTTTATGAATTTTGGCATGGCGATTTTGAATGACAGGAATATCTGCCTCGCCAAACTCTGTTTGGTTAAGTAGCGCTGCCAATGCATCGCTGGCAGGATTCATCAAGGCGCAGTGCGAAGGCACTGAAACTTTTAATGGTACTGCTTTTTTGCCAAGCGCCTCAACTGCGGATAAAACGCCAGCCACCCCAACGGTTGTCCCTGCGACGACCACCTGACCTGGGCTGTTGAAATTGGCAGCATTGACTGTACCCGCCGAACCACTCACCTCTTCACAAAGGCTTTCGACCTGCTCATCATCCAAGCCCAGTACTGCAGCCATTTGAGTATCCATACCCTGAACAGCTTCTGTCATCAATTTGCCGCGCTCATGTACCAATTTGACTGCATCAGCAAGGCTTAATACACCAGCTGCCACCAATGCGCTGTACTCACCCAAAGAATGCCCAGCCAAATACATGGGCTCCAAAGATCTGTTCGATAGCATAGGCTGAATGATTCGCCAGATGGCAATGCTGGAAGTCAACAAAGCAGGCTGTGTGTATTCGGTCTTATTCAAGCGATCTTCATCCTGAGTAACCGCCCAAAGATCAAAGCCTAGCGCATCACTTGCCTCATCAAATGTCTTACGCACGACATCATAAGCTCCGCTAAGCTCATTCATCATACCGACAGTTTGAGAGCCTTGACCGGGAAAAACCACCGCCAAACGCTTAACACTGGTGTTGGCTTCTGTCATAATTCACCTGTTTTTTGCATTAACGGCATGACTGATGCCGCATTAAATCTGTGAAATACCAAAAAGATTGGCGTGAAGTTTGCCAATTTTACCATAAAAATAAACAATTGTTTACCCAAAATAATGAATGTAATAAAATTTTTGGCAACAAAAAACCAAGCCCATTTAGAAACTTGGCTTGGTTTTTTCACTATTAACTAGTGTTTAGCTATCTTGGCTTACCTTGAATAGCTGACGACCACGGTAAAAACCGTCTTTGGTCGCGTGGTGGCGAAGATGTTTTTCGCCAGTTGTTGAATCGATGCTTAGCTCAGGGATAGCGATATGGTCGTGTGAACGACGCATGTCACGGCGTGAGCGGCTCTTGCGGTTTTGTTGAACTGCCATGATAGCTCCTAATAATCAGTCAGGCAAAAACTGCCCATAAAGAAAAATGGTTCGTGCGTCTTTGTCAATTTGTGTCAATGCGATTTAGCATCAATCGCCGTCCATCATAGACCCGTGCACAATAAACGCTGTATTATACTCAAAAAACTTGTGAATTTCAAAGCCTAATCGCATAAATTTACAATTCTTTTGATAAAATCCGCATTTTTTGCCAAATTTTATCAAAAGCACCTCACATTAAGACAGTTTTCCTTTTAATTGTGCCAGTGCTGCAAAAGGATTTTCCTGTTCCTGTACGATCTCTTCTTCGTCAGCCATGTCAACGGGCATATCACAATCATCGTGCTTAGGCGACAGCGGCAACATAAGCAGCAGCTCATCTTCTAAAATGTCTTTAATGGGTAGCTTTCGAGTCGCTCCTGTGCCAAGCTCCTCCATTAAAATATATTCAGCATCGCCGATCCGCCGTACAGCCTCATCAGATTCCAAAAGCGCCAAGTGGTGCATACCTGAGACATCGACATCAAGCGGATCCAAGCATCTTTGACAAGCAACCTGAACCTGTCCTGTCACTTGATAATTGAGCCAAACAATGCCTTCTTGCTTAACCAAACGAAAAATAACCTGCAAGGTGGAGTCAGCAACTGTTTGCTCCTTCAGGCGCGCCATCTCGGCAGTTGATACATTGCCCTGCCATTCAAATCCGATATCCGCCCATTTTTCTAGCATAATATTTGTAGGCAAGCTTTGATTTTCAGGGTATTTGTTGGTTGTCATAATTTTAGCTTACATCATAAAAAAGTCACTGCCATTATCGCACAAATCACCATCAGACAAAAGCGACTTTTAAAAATCCTAAGTTTCAGAATTGATGAAAAATATATTATAATAGTCAAAATTTTAAAACCCCTAATTTATGATAAATTTCAACCAACTCTCTCCTGATTTTGAGCGATGCCAATCTGCAAGTTCTGCTGAGCACACACAAAAAATTCAGCAGCTTTGGCGAGATTTTCATCAAAATCCCATCTCAAAGCTCAATCATGCAACTGCTCAACTCAGTGCTCAAACATGGCAAAATCTCTCTAAAAAGTGGCAAGCCATTAAAGATGACACAACACATGAACAGCTCTTGACAGACTGGCTGATTGAGCTATTTAATTTGCTCTTTGACAACCCCCATCTTGAGCAGATGCCGACGACGCTTGTACGCGGCAGTGGCGAGCCTGAATATTTTCCCAGTGACGATCAGCGCCCTGCCCGCATCGAATTTGCGCATGGTTTTTTTCAAAGTGCGCTACATGAGATCAGTCATTGGTGTATCGCCGGTAAAAATCGCCGTAAGCTCAATGATTTTGGGTATTGGTATGAATCCGATGGCAGAAATGAACACACGCAAGCCTTGTTTGAGCAAGTAGAAATCAAGCCGCAAGCCGTTGAAGCGTTGCTGACATTGGCTTGTGGTCGATATTTTTATGTCTCACAAGACAATTTGAATGCCGATTTTGATACTTCAAGAAGTACTTTTGCCAAAGATGTGTTTGATCAAGCCCAGCTTTATTTATCAAAACCACAGACCCTGCCATCAGATGCGCAAGTTTTATTATGGATTTTTTTGGCGTTAAGCCATCCGAACTATCACACCTCAATCAGATAAGGCAACCCAATGGAAAAATTCTACATCCATCCTGACAATCCCCAAATGCGCTTATTAACTCAGGCTGCCAATCTAATAAAAAGCGATCAGTTAATCATCTATCCAGACGCGATTGGCTATCGCTTAGCGCTCAGCATAGATGCTAAACAATCGCTTACTCAAGCACTCCGTCTAAGTCAAAATGAACCTGAATTTTGTTTGATTTGCCGCAATATCAGCGAGATATCAACCTTTGCCACAGTCAGCGATTTTGCCCATCGTATTTTAAAAAGCACTGATGACAAATCAGCTCACTTTTTATTAAGTCCAACCAAAGCGTTGCCAAAGAAATTTACCCATCCAAATGATAAAACCATTTGCGTCAATATTGCTCACACGCCAATCACTTTAGGTTTGATAGAAATACTCAATGCGCCTTTTATCAGCATGCCCATTTATGTGAACGGTGAAAAATTGGAATACGAAAGCAGTTATGAACTTGAAATGACGATGGAAAATTTGGTAGATGGGTTTATACACGCAGGAGAGATACCGATAAAAACATCGCCACTCATTTCATTGTTAGATGATTAGAATGATCAGGTCAAAGAAAATAAAATCATAAAATTCATCAAAAAAAAACAAAACCCTGATGGTGTCATCAGGGTTTTAGATAAAGCATTAGAATTCCCATTATGGGCGGTCTACAAGCTCTACATATGCCATTGGTGCATTATCGCCATCACGGAAACCACATTTGATAATGCGTAGATATCCGCCTGGACGAGTTTGATAGCGAGGGCCAAGCTCGCCAAACAATTTACCAACCATATCTTTATTACGCATACGGCTGAACGCTAGACGGCGATTGGCAACGCTGTCTTCTTTTGCCAAAGTAATCAAAGGCTCTGCCACACGGCGAAGCTCTTTTGCTTTTGGCAAAGTAGTTTTAATTAGCTCATGCTCGAACAATGAGTTTGTCATGTTTTGGAACATAGCCTTACGATGGCTGCTGGTGCGACCCAGCTTGACTCCGCTTTTACGATGTCGCATGGTCAAGTATCCTTTAAATTAGCGGCTGCGATAAGAAAAACGATCATCAACACGTAGATCACTTGGCGGCCAGTTATCTAAACGCATGCCAAGTTCAAGATTTTTAGATGCAAGCACATCTTTAATCTCAGTCAATGATTTCTTACCAAGATTTGGTGTTTTCAACAACTCAGTTTCTGAGCGTTGTACCAAATCACCGATGTAATAAATATTTTCAGCTTTCAAACAATTTGCCGAACGAACCGTTAACTCAAGATCATCCACTGGGCGCAATAGCACAGGGTCAATCTCTTCTTTTTCTTTGATAGGCTCAGGCGCTTCTTCAGCTTCAAGATCTACAAAAATAGCGATTTGCTGTTGTAGAATCGTTGCAGCTTTGCGAATAGCTTCTTCTGGGTCGATCGTGCCGTTGGTCTCAAGCTCGATAATCAATTTATCAAGATCTGTACGCTGTTCAACACGAGCATTTTCAACATCGTAAGCCACTCTAATGATTGGGCTAAAGCTTGCGTCAAGCTTTAAACGACCAATAATTTTAGAATTAGCATCTTCACGACGCTGATTAGCAGGCTCATAGCCGCGACCTGTTACCACACGTAGGCGCATCTTCAGATGACCACGTTCACTCAATGTACCAAGCACCAAATCAGGATTGGCGATTTCGACATTGTGTGGTAACTCAAGATCGGCAGCAGTGACGACACCTGCACCCTGTTTATCCAAAGTCAAATATGCTTCATTTTGGTCATGCAGAATGATTGCCAAAGACTTTAGATTTAAAAGAAGATCGAGTACATCTTCTTGTAAGCCTTCTAGTGTTGAATACTCATGATCAACACCTTCAATCTCAGCTTCTACAACTGCAGCACCTGATAACGAAGAAAGTAGAATGCGGCGCAGAGCATTACCTAGCGTATGCCCAAAACCGCGTTCTAACGGCTCGAGCGTGACCTTTGCAGTCGTTTCATTGACCGTATCGACGTTGATCGCGCTCGGTGTTAGAAACTCAGTTGCATTTGTCATAGTGTCACCTCGATTTAATTCGGATTATTTAGAATATAGCTCAACGATCAAGCTTTCGTTAATTTCAGCTGGTAGATCGCTACGCTCTGGCGCAGACTTGAAAGTACCTTGTAGTTTGCTGTGATCAACTTCTAACCATGCAGGAATGCCACGTTGTGTCGCAAGCTCAACTGCGTTCTTGATGCGAAGTTGTTCTTTTGATTTTTCATGTACAGCAATCACATCACCGTCTTGAACTTGGATTGAAGGAATGTTCACACGAACAAATTCATCACGACCAGCTTTTTTCAGCATGATTGCACGATGGCTAACCAACTGACGCGCTTCTGCACGAGTTGCACCAAAGCCCATACGATAAACAACGTTATCAAGGCGACGCTCAAGAGTTACCAACAAGTTTTCACCTGTAGCACCACGCTCACGTGCAGCTTCTTTGTAGTAATTAGAGAACTGACGCTCTAATACACCGTACATGCGCTTAACTTTTTGCTTTTCACGAAGCTGCGATGCGTATTCAGAAGTTTTATTTTGGCTATTGCCATGCTGACCAGGTACACGACCTGCTTTTTTTGTCTTCACATCAAAAGGCTTAACACCTGATTTTAGTTGTAAATCAGTACCTTCACGACGTGATAGTTTTAATTTTGGACCAATATAACGGGCCATAAGTCTATCTCCTTAAACGCGGCGCTTCTTAGGTGGGCGGCAGCCGTTGTGTGGAATTGGGGTGACATCGCTGATGCTGTTAATTTTATAACCCAATGCACCTAATGCACGAACCGCAGACTCACGACCTGGTCCTGGACCTTTTACCAAGACATCAACATTCTTAACACCATAAGTTTCTTGAGCAGTTTTACCTGCAACCTCAGCTGCAACCTGAGCTGCAAATGGTGTAGATTTGCGTGAACCGCGGAAGCCTTGTCCACCAGAAGTGGCCCAAGCCAATGCATTACCTTGACGATCAGTAATCGTTACAATGGTGTTATTAAAAGACGCATGAATATGGGCGATACCTTCAGATACCGAACGACGAGCCACTTTTTTGCGGCTACGAGTGTCTTTTGCCATCTTTTAGCTTCCTAAGTTAGTTACTTTTTAATTGCTTTGCGTGGACCTTTACGGGTACGCGCGTTTGTTTTAGTACGTTGACCATTAACTGGTAGACCACGACGATGACGAAGACCGCGATAGCAACCAAGATCGACCAAACGTTTGATATTCATTGAAACTTCACGACGAAGATCACCTTCTACTGTGTAGTTTGCAACTTCTGCACGAACAGCATCCAGTTGTGAATCATCTAACGAACCAATTTTGGTAGTTTCATCGATACCAACAGCAGCAAGAATTTGCTTAGCAGTTGTACGACCGATACCAAAAATGTAAGTTAGCGAAATCACAGCATGTTTGTTGTCCGGAATATTTACACCGGCAATACGAGCCATTGATTTCTCTCCATTAGCACAAATACGATTTGTATTTGCTAAGTTTAACCGCTATCTGACTAAATGATAGCATGGCAAGAAGCGGATAATACATTATCCGCTATGATAAATCAAGTATTAATTTGTAAATTAACCTTGACGTTGTTTGTGGCGTGGCTCTGCACTGCAAATTACAAGTACTTTACCTTTGCGACGCACAATTTTACAGTTGCCACAGATTTTTTTAACAGATGCTTGAACTTTCATGTCACGCTCCTAAAGAATCGTACAATTATGACGATTTAATGATTGTCTGATCATGGTATTGATGCGTCATTAGATGCGCTTGTAATTGAGCAATAAAGTCCATCAAAACAACTACCATAATCAATAAAGATGCCCCGCCTAATGGAATAGGTACATTAAATGCAGACTGGATGATCATCGGCATCAAACAGATGATTGTCATGTACATTGCACCAATAAAAGTCAGGCGGTTTAAAACAAAATCTAAGTATCGCTTGGTTTGCTGACCTGGTCGAATTCCTGGAATGTAAGCACCGCTTCGCTTCAAATTTTCTGCAACTTCTTTAGGATTAAACATCAATGCCGTATAGAAATAACAGAAAAAAATGATCATCACCCCAAATAGCAGCAAATATAAAGGCTGTCCAGGCTGAAGTACCAAAGTGATATTTTGAATAATCTCTTGGGTCAGTGTTGGGTTTTCGCTGACTGTAGTCCATTGACCCAAACTGGCTGGAAGCAGCAGTAGCGAGCTTGCAAAAATTGCTGGAATTACGCCAGCCATATTAATTTTTAATGGCAAATGTGACTGCTGCTGTGCGTAAATTTTACGCCCCAACTGCTGTTTTTGAGCATAATTCACCGGTACGCGGCGCTGTGCACGCTCAATAAAAACAATAGCTGCTGTCACTGCAATACCTAATACGGCAAACAAAAGCATAACAATCAAGTTTAAATTTTGACTGAAAGCCTGTGAAATCATACCTGGTGCGCTAGCTATGATACTTGCTAAAATAAGCATAGAAATACCATTGCCCACACCTCGCTCAGTAATTTGCTCACCAAGCCACATCAGGAACATTGAGCCTGCCACCAAAGAAGTCACTGCCGGAATATAAAAACTCAAACCGGTTGTCAGTGTCAACCCACCTGCGATTAAACCAGTAGACATACCAACCGCTTGCACAAAGGCAAGCGCTAAAGTTCCTTGGCGCGTATATTTATTTAACGTTCTGCGTCCAGACTCACCTTCTTTTTTTAAGGCTTCAAGAGAAGGTACGATGGCAGACATCATCTGCACAACAATCGAAGCAGAAATATAAGGCATAATGCCTAATGCCATAATAGACATACGCTCCAATGACCCTCCAGAAAACATATTAAACATACCTAAAAAGGTATTGCTATTGCTCTGGAAAAAGTTAGCCAAGCTAACAGGGTTCATGCCCGGAACAGGTATATGCGAACCAAGCCGATAAACAATCAGCGCCCCGAATAAAAAGAGCATGCGCGTCCATAATTCATCATACTTTCTTATGAAAGTAAAAGGGTTTAATGGAATGCTAGAACGAGATGCTGACTGCCTTGACATAGATTACTCCTCGACGCTACCACCGGCAGCTTCGATCGCTTGTTTTGCACCTTTTGTAACTTTTACGCCTTTAAAGGTCAATGCACGGCTCACTTCGCCAGACAAAATAATGCGTGCACGTTTCATGTCACCACGAATGATGTTCGCAGCTTTTAGAGTATCTAGACTCACAACATCGCCATCAATCTTATTAAGTTCAGATAGACGAACTTCAGCAGTAGTCATAGCCATCTTCGAAGTAAAACCAAATTTAGGCAAACGACGATAAATAGGCATTTGACCGCCTTCAAAACCTGCAGGAATGCTTGAGCCTGAACGCGATGTTTGACCTTTAATACCACGACCACCAGTTTTGCCCAAGCCTGAGCCGATACCACGACCACGACGGAATGCTTTTTTCTTAGCACCTAGCGCTGGTGATAGTTCATTCAGTTTAAGACCCATTACGCTTCCTCCACTTTAACCATGTAGATCACACGATTTACCATACCACGAGTTGATGGAGTGTCCTCAACTTCAACAGTATGACCAATGCGACGAAGTCCCAAACCTTTCAAACAAGCTTTATGACTTGCTAAACGATGGGCACTCGACTTTACTTGAGTAACTTTCATTTTTTTCATCGTAACTCACCTATTTCTTAGCCCAAAATTTCTTCGACAGATTTGCCACGTTTTGCAGCAACTTGCTCTGGCGATGTCATATCACGTAAACCTTTAAAAGTTGCTTGTACAACGTTGGCTGCATTGGTTGAACCATAGCATTTTGCCAATACGTTTTGTACACCTGCAACTTCAAGTACGGCACGCATTGCACCACCAGCAATAACGCCAGTACCTTCAGAAGCTGGCTGCATGTAAACTTTTGATGCGCCGTGACGAGCATTGATTGGGTGCTGCAGTGTGTGACCAGCTAAATCTACAGTAATCATATTACGTTTAGCTGCTTCTAGGGCTTTTTGGATGGCTGCAGGCACTTCACGAGCCTTACCACGTCCAAAACCAACACGGCCATTACCATCACCAACAACAGTCAATGCGGTGAAAGAAAAAATTCGACCACCTTTAACAACTTTTGCTACACGGTCAACGGCAACTAATTTTTCTACCAAACCGTCAGTTTGTTCAACTTTTGCCATGATTAGAACTCCAATCCGTTTTCGCGAGCAGCATCAGCAAGTGCTTTTACGCGGCCATGATATTTAAAACCACTACGATCGAATGCAACTTTAGTGATGCCAGCAGCTTTTGCACGCTCTGCAATCAAAGCGCCTACAGCTTTAGCTGCTTCCACATTACCTGTTGCACCTGTGCGCAAAGTTGCATCCAAAGTAGATGCCTGAGCAACAACCACACCACCAGTTGGCGAGATGATTTGTGCATAAATATGACGAGGAGTGCGGGTTACTGTCAAACGGTCAACGCCCAAATGACGGATATGTGCACGAGTTTTTTTCGCTCGACGAAGACGAGCTGATTTTTTATCGAACATTATGGCTCACCTTATTTTTTCTTAGCTTCTTTACGAAGAACAACTTCATCGCTATAACGAACACCCTTACCTTTATAAGGCTCTGGTGGACGGAAGCTACGAATTTTAGCAGCTGCTTGACCAAGCTTTTGTTTATCGCTTGACTTCAGCACAATTTCAGTTTGGCTTGGGCTTTCAGCAGTTACACCTTCAGGTAACGTGTATTCGATTGGGTGAGAAAAACCTAAACTTAGGTTTACTTTGTTACCCGCAACTTGTGCACGATAACCAACACCAATCAACTGTAAACGACGCTCAAAACCTTCGCTCACACCTTTAACCATATTGTTCAATAGAGCACGTACTGTACCAGTATGCATCCACGCTTCTTTAGTGTCTGCAACTGGAGATAGTGTAACGACACCATCTTCTTGTTTTAGCTCGACCAATTCATGCAGGCTCAAAGATAAAGTGCCATTCTTACCTTTGACTTCAACCTGCCGATCGTTCAAAGTAACGCTGGTACCATTTGGTAGCGCTACTGGGGCTTTAGCCACACGAGACATAGGAATTTCCTTCAAATGAAAACTAAACTACCATTAGATAAATGGTAGCCATAAAAAAAACTAACAGGCATTAAAGCCCGCTAGTTTAACATATCTACATTTAGGTGTAAACCTAAATTTTCTAGATTTTTGTAAGTAATTGCTTTAAGTTGATTATGCAACCAATGCGATTACTTCACCACCAATACCAGCTTCACGTGCCGCACGATCGCTCATGATGCCACGACTGGTTGAGATGATGGCAACACCAAGGCCTTTTTGAACGCTTGGAAGTTCATCTTTACCGCGATATTGACGCAAACCTGGGCGGCTATAGCGCTTCAGCTGCTCAATAACACCTTTGCCTTGATAATATTTCAATTCAATATCCAAGACTTTTTTGCCATTTTCAGCTTCGCTTACTTCAGCAGAAGTAAGATAGCCTTCAGCCACTAATAAATCAGCAATTGATTTACGTAATTTAGAAGCTGGCATCTGTACAGATGGTTTGTTTCTTGCTTGTGCGTTGCGAATGCGAGTTAGCATGTCGGCAACTGGATCTTGCATACTCATAGCGTAACTCCTTATTACCAGCTAGCTTTGCGAACGCCAGGCACATCGCCTTGCATTACATGTAAACGCAACATGTTGCGTGAAAGACCAAATTTACGGAAATAACCGTGAGGACGACCAGTGACACCACAACGGTTACGTAGACGCACTGGAGATGCGTTACGTGGTAGCGCTTGCAATGCTAACATTGCATCTAAGCGCTCTTCTTCGCTAGCATTGGTATCGCTAATGATAGCTTTTAGCTGAGCACGCTTTTCAGCATACTTAGCAACAGTTTTTTCGCGTTTAAGTTCGCGATTAATCATGCTTTTTTTAGCCATAACGTTTTACCTTATCTGAATGGGAAGCCAAATGCTTTTAGCAATGCACGACCTTGATCATCATTTGCTGCAGTGGTTGTGATAGTCACGTCCAAACCGCGAATACGATCGATTTTATCAAAGTCTACTTCAGGGAAAACGATCTGCTCTTTGATGCCTAATGAATAGTTACCACGACCATCAAATGCTTTTGCTGAAAAACCACGGAAGTCACGGATACGCGGAATTGCAATGGCAACTAAGCGATCTAGGAATTCGTACATTTGCTCGCCACGTAGTGTGACTTTACAGCCAATCGGCCACTCTTCACGAATCTTGAAGCCTGCAACTGATTTACGCGCTTTGGTAACCACAGGTTTTTGACCAGCGATTGCGGTCATATCTGCCAAAGCACCTTCAAGTAATTTTTTATCCTGTGCCGCACCACCTACGCCCATATTTAGCGTGATTTTAGTGATCTTTGGCACTTGCATGACATTCTCTAAGCCTAGCTCTTCTTTGATTTGCTGCTTTAGCTTGTCATTGTATAATGATTTTAATCTTGCCATTACTATTTACCCTTAGTCTCTTATGCAGTCGCCACTACTTCACCAGTTGAACGATAGATGCGCTCTTTTTTGCCTTCTGCGTTCACTTGGTAAGCAATACGATCTGCTTTTTGGGTGTTTGCGTTATAAATCGCAACATTTGAAATATGTAGAAAAGCTTCTTGCTTAACGATACCACCTTCTTTGCCTAACATTTGATTAGGTTTTTGGTGTTTAGTTACAATGTTAATGCCTTCAACTTTTACACGGTCTGCTTTCACCGCCAAAATTGTGCCTTGCTTGCCTTTATCTTTGCCAGCAATCACAACCACGGTGTCGCCTTTACGTAACTTTGCCATAATAAGCCTCTAAACAATTACAGTACTTCTGGTGCAAGTGAAACAATCTTCATGAATTGTTCACCACGCAGTTCACGAGTAACAGGTCCAAAAATACGTGTTGCGATTGGTGCTTTGTTATTATTCAACAATACCGCAGCATTGTCGTCAAAACGTAGCACTGAACCATCTGGGCGACGAACGCCTTTTTTGGTACGTACAACTACTGCATTCATCACGTCGCCTTTTTTAACACGGCCGCGAGGAATGGCTTCTTTTACTGTTACTTTGATGATGTCGCCAACAGATGCATAACGACGATGTGAGCCACCCAGTACTTTAATGCACTGAACGCGTCTTGCACCACTGTTATCTGCAACTTCCAGCATTGTTTCAGTCTGAATCATCGCATTACTCCAATAATAAATAAAGCAATAAAAGTCATTTGCCGCAAAAGTAGCGGATATACATCTAAAAAGACATATATTATACTCTCAAATGACTTTTAATGCAAATGTCTTAAATTTTTACAGCAGTTTCAACTACATCCACCAAAGCCCAAGTTTTGGTCTTTGAAAATGGACGAGTTTCTTTGATGCGTACGATATCACCTTCTTGGCAAACGTTGTTTTCGTCATGCGCTTTAATTTTAGTAGAGCGACGAACTTGCTTGCCATACATTGGGTGACGGATTTGGCGCTCGACCAACACAACGATAGATTTATCCATCTTGTTGCTGACGACTTTACCAGTTACAACGCCAACTTCTTGGGTTTGGGTGTTATCGCTCATGCATCACCTCTTTGTTTTTCATTAATCAAAGTCAAAATCTTAGCAATCGTACGACGATTGTTTTTGATTTCGTGAGTATTAGCTAACTGACCCGTGGCTTTAGCCATACGCAGACGGAACGCATCAAGTTGCTTTTCGTCAAGCAATTGAGCCAACTCATCTACAGATTTTTCGCGTAATTCGTTGGTTTTCATTACATTACCGTCCGTTTAACAATGGTAGTCTTGAATGGAAGCTTAGCAGCCGCTAGCGTAAGTGCTTCACGGGCTAGCTCTTCACTAACACCTTGGATTTCATAAAGCATTTTGCCTGGTTTGATTTCTGCTACCCAGTACTCAACAGGACCTTTACCTTTACCCATACGAACTTCCAATGGTTTTTCGGTAATTGGTTTGTCTGGGAATACACGGATCCAGATTTTACCACCACGCTTAATGCGACGAGTGATTGTACGACGCGCAGCTTCAATTTGGCGCGCAGTCATGCGACCACGACCGATAGATTTTAGACCAATTTCACCAAAAGCAACTGTGTTACCACGCTGGGCAAGTCCAGTGTTACGCCCTTTGTGCATTTTGCGAAACTTGGTACGTTTTGGTTGTAACATAGCTTAACCTCTGTCTGTGTTGCGGCGATTAGAACGGCCACGGCGTTTTGGTGCGCGTGCTTTGTCTTCAACAACTGGGTTGTAAGCACTATTCATACCATCTAGGATTTCACCACGGAAAATCCAAACTTTAACACCGATTGTACCATAAGTGGTTTCTGCACGAACTGATGCATAATCAATGTCAGCACGTAAGGTATGCAAAGGTACACGACCTTCACGGTACCACTCTGTACGAGCAATCTCAGCACCGCCTAAACGACCAGAAAGCTCAACTTTAATACCTTGTGCACCTGAACGCATGCTGTTTTGAACAGCGCGTTTCATTGCACGGCGGAACATTACACGGCGCTCAAGCTGGCTTGCGATACCTTCAGCAACCAAGCGAGCATCCAAATCTGGAGAAGTGATCTCTTGGATGTTAACTTGAGCAGGAACGCCCATTAGCTTAGTCAGTTCTTTTTGTAGGCTTTCGATGTCTTCGCCTTTTTTGCCAATGATAACACCAGGGCGTGCACTGTGAATGGTGATTTTTGCAGCACCAGTCGGACGCTCGATGTTGATATGACTTACCATTGCACCTTCTAGTTTTTTACGTAGAAAAGCACGAACTTGGAAGTCGTTAAGCAAGTATTCTGAATACTGCTTTGGACTTGCATACCAGTTAGCATTGTGCTTTTTGATGACGCCTAGACGGA
The DNA here is from genome assembly GCF_034424565.1 of Moraxella canis. Taxonomy (NCBI): domain Bacteria; kingdom Pseudomonadati; phylum Pseudomonadota; class Gammaproteobacteria; order Moraxellales; family Moraxellaceae; genus Moraxella; species Moraxella canis. Next base: position 733,069 of record NZ_CP139961.1, read on the forward strand.
TACCAATTGGATGTACTTTTTGACCCATGATTATTCCCCTACTTTAACAGTGATATGACAAGTGCGCTTGCTGATACGATCAGCACGACCCTTGGCACGGGGCATAATACGCTTCAAAGTGATACCTTCATCAACATAAATAGTTGTAACACGTAGTTTATCGATGTCCAAACCATTGTTATGCTCAGCATTAGCAATTGCTGAATCTAGGCATTTTTTAACTAATTTAGCACCTTTTTTGTTGCTAAAAGTTAAAATGTCTAAAGCGCGCTCAATTGGCTTACCACGAACTTCGTCCGCAACCAATCTTACTTTCTGTGCCGAAATGGCGGCACCACGTAATTTTGCAGTTACTTCCATGGTAGCACCTTATCTCTTAGATTTCTTATCAACGCCGTGACCACGATAAGAACGGGTCGGGGCGAATTCACCTAGTTTATGACCAACCATTTGTTCGTTAACAATAACTGGCACATGAGTGCGACCATTATGAACTGAGATGGTTAGACCTACCATTTGAGGTAGAATCATCGAGCGACGTGACCAAGTTTTGATCGGTTTGCGGTTATTGCTTTCTAGAGCATTTTCAACCTTGGCAAACAAATGCGCATCGATAAATGGACCTTTTTTCAATGAACGAGGCATGAAACTTTTCCTTTATTTCTTGGCACGACGGCGACGGATGATCATACTGTCAGTACGCTTATTAGAACGAGTCTTAAGACCCTTAGCTTTCTGACCCCATGGGCTGGTTGGGTGCTTACCGAAGTTACGGCCTTCACCACCACCGTGTGGGTGGTCAATCGGGTTCATCGCTGTACCACGAACGGTAGGACGAACACCACGCCAGCGTGCTGCACCTGCTTTACCCAGTGATTTTAGGTTGTTTTCAGTGTTAGAAACTTCACCAATAACCGCACGGCAATTCGCATGGATGCGACGAGTTTCACCTGAACGCAAACGTACGATAACATATGCGCCATCACGACCCAATAATTGAACCGCTGCACCAGCAGAACGAGCAATTTGAGCGCCCTTACCGATTTTAAGTTCAATGTTATGAATCACTGTACCAACAGGGATATTTTTAAGTGGCAAGCAGTTACCTGGACGGATTGGAGCTGCTTCACCTGATTGTACTTGATCGCCAACGCTCAATTTTTTTGGTGCGATGATGTAGCGACGCTCACCATCAGCATACTTAAGTAGAGCAATGTGTGCAGTACGGTTTGGATCGTATTCAATACGCTCAACTACAGCTGGGATACCATCTTTATTACGCTTAAAGTCAATCAGACGATAATGCTGCTTATGACCACCACCGATGTGGCGAGTGGTAATACGACCGTTATTGTTACGACCACCAGTTTTAGCTTTTGATTCGACAAGCGGTGCATATGGACGACCTTTATAAAGGTGTGGATGCACTACTTTTTCAACAAAGCGGCGACCTGGTGATGTAGGTTTTGCTTTTACGATAGGCATTTTTTATTCCTTATTCGTTAGTCGCTGTTTCGCCAGTGGCTTCTTCACCAGCACCGATTTGCACGTCTGAACCAGCTTTTAAGGTTACATACGCTTTTTTCACGTCAGAACGCTTACCAACAACACGGCCAAAACGCTTAGTTTTGCCTTTGGTGTTCAGTGTATTGACTTTGACAACTTCAACACCTTCAAACATTAGCTCAACTGCTTGTTTGATTTCGCGCTTGGTTGCAGTGCTATCAACTTTGAAAACTTGCACACCAAGAGTGTCGCCCAGACGCTGAGATTTTTCTGAAAATACAGGTGCTTTTAGTACCTGATATAGTCTTGCGTTGCTCATGCAAGTGTCTCCTCAAATTGTTTGGCTGCTTCAACAGTCATGATAACTTTGTCAAAAGAAACCAAGCTTACTGGATCAACTTCACGAGTACCCAATACATTTACATATGGGATATTGCGTGCAGCCAAGTACAAGTTTTCGTCAACTTCATGAGTTACGATCAATGCACGTGGTGCATTCAGTTCTGCCAGCTTAGCGATAAGCTCTTTGGTTTTTGGTGCTGATACAGCGATGTCATCAACCAAAACCAAACGCTCTTGACGAACCAATTCCGCCAAAATGCATTGCATTGCGCCGCGATACATCTTGCGGTTTACTTTTTGAGACCAATCTTGTGGCTTGGCAGCAAATGCACGACCACCACCAACCCAGATAGGGCTACGGATAGAGCCTGCACGCGCACGACCAGTGCCTTTTTGACGCCATGGTTTTTTGCCACCGCCAGAAACTTCGGCACGCGTCTTTTGAGCGCGGCTGCCTTGACGAGCACCAGCTAGGTAAGCAGTTACGACTTGGTGTACCAAGGCTTCGTTGAACTCACGACCAAAAGTGATCTCTGATAGTTCAACCGCTGCACCTGTAACAGTTTTTAAATTCACGTTAATCCCCTTTACTAGGCTTTGACTGACGGACGTACGATAACGTCACCACCATTAGCACCTGGAACAGCACCTTTGATGACTAGTACACCTTTTTCGGCGTCAACAGAAACAATTTCCAAGCCTTGAACGGTAACTCGTTTGTTACCCATTTGACCTGGCATTTTTTTGCCTTTGAATACGCGACCTGGGGTTTGGTTTTGACCTGTAGAACCCAATACACGGTGAGAAACAGAGTTACCGTGAGTTGCGTCTTGAGTGCGGAAGTTGTGACGCTTCACACCACCTTGGAAACCTTTACCCTTGCTTTGACCTGTGACATCTACCAACTGACCAACTTCAAAGATATCAGCTAGGATATTACCGCCGATTTCACGACCTTCAAGATCGCTTTCTTCTGCACGGAATTCCCAAACACCACGACCAGCAGCAACGCCAGCTTTTGCGAAGTGTCCTTTTTGAGCAGCAGTCACGCGGCTGTCACGACGCTCACCTGTAGTGATTTGGATTGCGTTATAGCCATCGGTGTCTACTGTTTTGATTTGCGAGATGCGGTTGGCATCAACCTCAACCACTGTTACAGGGATAGAAACGCCTGCTTCAGTGAAGACTCGGGTCATGCCGCATTTTTTACCGACTAAACCAATCGCCATTTTAGACCTCTTTATATTAATAGTTTAATAGTTCAAACCAGACTTATGTTCATTAGCCCAAAGCGATCTGAACATCAACACCAGCTGCCAGATCTAGCTTCATCAATGCATCAACAGTTTTGTCTGTTGGTTGCACGATGTCGATCATGCGCTTATGGGTGCGAATTTCGTACTGGTCACGAGCGTCTTTGTTGACGTGTGGTGATGTCAATACGTTGAACCGCTCAATACGAGTCGGCAACGGTACAGGACCGCAAACTTGTGCACCTGTACGCTTTGCAGTATCGACAATCTCTTGTGCCGACTGGTCAATCAGACGATGGTCGAACGATTTTAGTCGGATACGGATTCTCTGGTTAGCCATGCCAACAAGCTCCTAATTAAGTGCTTTATAAACTTCCATCAAACGATGTCAGTTAAACCGTTAAAATTCACTTTCAAATTATGAAAAGCAAAATAATCCTATCCCTGCCCACCATATGCAAAAGGCAAGGTAGCAGGGGCGTTTGTTCAATAGTGCCAAAAACGATGCTTCGGCTGTGGCGTTGTCTTAGTACTTCCTTTGTGTTGAACAAGGTTCATTGTTGAAGTAAACTTTTTGCATTCTTTACAAAAAGTGCAACGCAGTTCAAATGATTTGCATATTATACACGAAAAATTCGTGAATGCAAGGCGTTTATTGGATTTTTTGCTAATTTTTTCTTAAATTTTGGATTGATAAATGAGTCTCTAAAAGCCCAAAAATCAACTCACAAATTAATGACCAATTTTAGTCTAGCGCAATGTTGTACTGCTCAGGTGTAAAAAAACTTTCAATCTCAAAACGAATCGGTTTGCCTATCAAATATTCTAAATCGGCTACTGTGCCCGCTTCGCTAGATAGCATCATATCGATAACGCTTGCATGGGCGATGACGGTGAATTGTTTGGGCGCATTAAAAGTGCGTCCATAGCGCATGATTTCACGAAAAATTTCAAAACACACTGTTTCTGCGGTCTTAATATAGCCCTTGCCATCACAAACAGGACAAGGCTCACACAGCTGCTGCGGCAGTGACTCCCTCGTGCGCTTACGCGTCATCTCCACCAAGCCAAGCTCGCTGACTTGGGTGATATTGGTTTTGGCATAGTCGTGGGTCAGCTGCTCTTGTAAGCTTGTCAGCACATCGGCTCTGTGCTCTTCTTCGGACATATCGATGAAGTCAAGAATGATGATACCGCCAAGGTTTCGCAGGCGAATTTGGCGTGCGATGGCGTGAGTGGCTTCAAGATTGGTCTTATATACCGTATCTTCTAGGCAGCGCGCGCCAACATAAGAGCCTGTATTGACGTCAATAGTGGTCATGGCTTCTGTCTGATCAATGATCAAATAGCCGCCTGATTTAAGATCCACACGGCGTTTTAGGGCATTTTGCAGATCTTCTTCGACGCGATATAGATCAAATAAGGGAATCTCGCCTGCATAATGCGCCACCATCGGCGCAATGAAAGGGACGAATTCTTGGGCAAAATGCGCCACTTCGTGATACACCATCTCATTATCAATGAGTACTTTGGTTGTTTTTTCATTAACCAAATCACGGATACAGCGAAGCGGTAGTGATAGCTCTTGATAAATCAGCTCGCTGCGTTTATTTGAATGCAGGCGTGCCGCGGCTTGACGGGCGATGATGGTTTGCCAAAGCTGCAATAAATAATAAATGTCTTCTTCAAGCTTAGGCTCGCTCATCTTCTCAGCGGCAGTGCGTGCGATGAGTCCGCCTTTTAAATTGGCGTTTTGCATAAGCTGGGTCAAGATATCTTTTAATCGCGTCCGCTCTTCGCTTTCTTCGATGCGTATGGACACCCCCACATACTCATCACTTGTCGGCAAATACACCAAATAACGCGAGGGCAAAGAGATGTTGGTCGTCAGACGCGCGCCTTTTGTACCCAGCTCATCTTTGATGACCTGCACCAAAATTCTATCGCCTTCTCTAAGGCGGTATTGGATCAATTCAGATTTTGGCGGCTCAGCTTTTTTGGGTAAAGCAGGGGTTTGGATATCGATGGCAGAGCTATGCCCTTGTTGCTCGGTGCGCTCATCTTGAGAAGCTGTGCTGTGATGCGCTATCCGAAGCTGCGTAATCGGCGCTGACGGCACTTCATCCAAGCTATCACTGCTGCGCTTGGGTTTTTGCATATCATTGGCATGTAAAAATGCGGTTCTGGCTTGTCCGATATCCACGAATGCCGCCTGCATGCCCGGCAAAACTCGCACCACAGTACCCAAATAAATATTACCCACCAAACCAAGTTTTTGATGGCGTTCAATTAAAATCTCACTGGTAACGCCATCGGTCAGCACCGCCACGCGCGACTCCATGGGCGTATAATTAATTAATAATTCTTCTGACATTATTTACTCTTTATTTATAATTTTAGCAATTTTTATCTTATGCTTATGGTAAGCGATATTCACTCAATGTGCAAGTTTAACGCCCATTGGATGAACTTATTGATTTAGTCAACTCTGATATCAATCCATTGAATTGGACTTGGAAGTAAATAGAGTTATAAATTAATAAAATGGCAAGCTAGGTTACTGCTTGGCTAGCATCTGATCAATCAAAGCAAGCGTCTGCGCCAATGGCAGCCCAACAACATTGGTGTAACTGCCATCAATCGACAGCACCCAAGCCATCGCACCCCCTTGAATGGCATAAGCACCCGCCTTGTCCTGCGGCTCACCAGTCGCCCAATAATCCGCCATCATCGCTTGAGTCAGCTTAACAAAGGTGACTTTGGTGCACTCACAAATCACTGCCTGATCAATCAGTTGACCTGCCTCAATCACACTGACACACACCGCCGTCCAAATCTCATGCGATGTCTCTGAAAGCATCTGCCACATACGATAAGCATCTGCCCGATCTTTGGGCTTAGTCAGCACCATATCACCAATCACGCCAATGGTATCTGCAGTGATCAAAAGACACTTATTCGGCAAATCGCCAAGCAGGCTTGCTTGCTGCGCCTTAGTCAGCACCATGCGATTGATATAGTCTGTAGGCGTTTCTTTGGTTTGCCAAGACTCATCAATCTCAACTGAGCGCATCATAAATTCAACGCCCGCCGCCAAAAGCAGCTCTTGGCGTCTTGGCGATGTGGATGCCAGTACAATGGGCAGGGTTTGCAAATCACTCATAATCAGTTCAAGATAGCATATAACAAAAGCATTATCCGCTTTTTGGCTTACTTGGTCAAATGGCTCGCTGCGCTGTTTTAGAATCACCGAGGGGTATTTAACGGTAAAAACCATGAAGACTTGAAAGTTTGCTTTGTGCCTGTGTCAAGCTATGGTACAATTAGGCTATTTTATTAGGCTTTATGCAGTTAATTTTATAAGACACATCAGACCCAATCAGTGTGATCAGCTTTTGGCGGCATCTGCGATGGTAAATAAGCTGCCACCAAGCCATCAATGCGTGGCTTAGTTGCTTGATTTTGGCTGATCATTTTGGGCGAATTTGTGTGATTTTTAGGAGTATTCATGTCAATCACCACCGAAGATATTTTAGGCTGTGCAAATTTATCACGGCTTGCGCTTGATGAACAAACCGCACAAAGCTATGCAGGCAATTTGGATAAAATCCTAGCCATGATGGACGTCTTAGACAGCGTGAATACCGACCACATCAAGCCTTTGGCGAATATTCACGAAGCCTGCACCGATTTGCGTGCTGATGTACCAAATCCTGACATTGACCGAGAAGCTTATCAAGCAATCGCCCCCAAAGCCCAAGATGGGCTGTATTTGGTGCCTCAAGTGATTGAGTAATCATGGTTCTACTTAGATCTGTCGCCATCAGTGTATTGCTTAGCTTTGGCTTGATGATCGGCAACACTGCCTTTGGGGCGTCTGCCAAATCTTCGATTCAAACAGGGCATCTGCCTGCTTTTGTTGATTCTGCTTTTGCTGTCAAATACGCACTACAATATCAGCAATACGACAAAATCACGCCCCACATCCACCCCACCAAGGGCGTGCGATTTAGCATGTATGCCTATGTCAATCCTGACAAAGACAAGGTATTTAGTCAAGCTGAGTTTGACAAATATTTAAACCAATCCAAAATCCAATTCACTTGGGGTGAAAAGGACGGCACAGGCGACTTATATATCGTAAGTTTGCCAACTTATCTGGCAAACTGGGTGGTGCGTGATACACGTTTTGAAAAGGTTGGCGTAAACGAATTTTATGGCACGGGCAACAGCCTAAACAACTTGGCAGACGTCTATCCTGAGCATGAATTTGTGGAATTTTATTCTGCTGGCAGCGAGACCTACGCTGGCATGGATTGGCGGTGTGTGCGACTGGTTTTTGAAACCTATCAAGGTCGCCCTTATTTGGTGGCAATCATCACCGACGAATGGACGATTTAGTTTTTATTGTTAAATATGAGTTAAGTAAAGGGTTTTTATGACACAATTTCATCAGTTATCGGTTCATGAACTGGTTCAAGGGCTAAAAAATCAGTCTTTTTCAAGCACAGAGCTGACCGAGCATTTTATCAATCGTATTGACAGCTTGGACGGACAAATCAACAGCTTTATCACCAAAGATTTTGAGAATGCCTTAGCCCAAGCCAAACTTGCCGACAAGCAAAGAGCAGACGGCGACAACCGACCGCTTTTGGGCGTGCCAATGGCTCACAAAGACAACCTATGCACCAAAGGCGTATTGACCACCGCTGGCTCAAAAATGCTGTATAACTTTGTCTCGCCTTATGATGCCACTGTGGTACAAAACATCGCAAACAGCGGATTTGTCAGCCTTGGTAAGCTTAATATGGACGAGTTTGCCATGGGCTCGGACAACGAAAGCTCACACTTTGGCGCGGTGCATAACCCTTGGGACTTAGAGCGTGTGCCAGGCGGTTCGTCAGGCGGTTCGGCGGCGGCAGTGGCGGCAGGCTTTGTACCAGTGGCGACAGGCTCGGACACCGGCGGCTCAATCCGTCAGCCTGCCAGTTTTTGTGGGGTAACGGGCATCAAGCCCACCTATGGGCGAGTGTCTCGCTATGGCATGATTGCTTATGCGTCAAGCCTAGACCAAGCTGGCACCTTTGGCAAATCTGCCTTGGATTGTGCTTATTTGCTTGACCCGATGAGCGGCTACGACAACAAAGACGCCACATCTATCAACCGCCCCACTGACACGCTTGTGGCAGACATTTTGGCATGCGACACTGCCAGGGACAAACCACTTGCCGGCAAAAAACTGGGCGTACCCAAAGCCTATTTTGGCACAGGGCTTGACAGCGAAGTTGAAAAATCCATTCGCTCTGCCCTTGCCACTTATCAAGAACTTGGTGCAAGCATCGTGGAGATAGATTTGACCGACCCGACAATCACGCTTGCCACTTATTATCTGCTCGCCCCTGCCGAAGCCAGCTCCAATTTATCTCGTTATGACGGCGTACGCTTTGGCTATCGCTGCGACAACCCCAAGGATTTGCACGACTTATACACACGCAGCCGCTCCGAAGGCTTTGGCGAAGAAGTACAACGCCGCATCATCATGGGCACTTATGCCCTATCAGCAGGCTATTTTGACGCTTATTATACCAAAGCCCAAAAGGTACGCCGTCTGATTGTGGAAGATTTCAAAAAAGCCTTTGAAAAATGCGACATCATCGCAAGTCCCACCGCCCCCACGCCTGCCTATAAGCTTGGCGAAAGCCTAGACCCTGCCACCATTTATTTGGGTGATGTCTATACCATTGGCGTCAACTTAGCAGGCTTGCCGGCACTGTCGCACCCAGTCGGCATGGCACAGGGTTTGCCTGTGGGCTTACAGCTGATTGGTAAGCATTGGGCAGAAAGCGAGCTTTTAAAAACGGCTCATATTTATCAGGCAAATACTAAGTTTCATCAGGCAAGCTCACCCCTTGCCCAAACTGACGCCCCATAAGAGAGCCACCCATGCTAAAATCTAAACTTGGTATCGCCCCCACGCTAACGCCCAGCGGTGCGTTTTCGCCGTCGCCTGTGTCGCTGGCTTTGGCAACGTCAAAGACCACTGATTATGACCACACGGTCTATGACAATCCCTATCAAGGCGATAAAAAGATTCTCATCATCGCCACCGAAGACGGTGAGATGACCATGCAAAATGGCAAACGGTTTTTGACGGGTAATCACCCTGTTGAGCTGTTTGTGCCGATGCTGCACTTACAAAAAGCTGGATTTGAGTTTGACATCGCCACGCCCACAGGCAAGGCGGTCAAGCTAGAAACTTGGGCAATGCCGCACAAAGATAAGGCGGTCGTGCAGCTGTATGACGCCTATCAGCCTAAGCTTAGCTCGCCAATCTCGCTAGATAGCATCACCACGCTGGCAGATTATGTGGCGGTGTTTTTACCAGGGGGGCATGGGGCAATGCTCGGTCTGCCAGACAATCCAAACGTGGCTAGACTGCTACTTGACGCTCATGACAGCGGCAAGTTTACCTTGGCGATTTGTCATGGACCTGCCGCCTTGCTTGCCGCCAATTTATTTAGGCAGCCCTTTGTTTATCAAGGCTATCAGATTGCCACTTTTCCTGACAGCATGGATAAGGTGTTGCCGCACATCGGCTATCTACCAGGCAAAATGCCGTGGCACTATGCCGGCAAGCTTAGTGCTCTTGGTGTCCGCATTGTCAATCACTTTGCCGATAAAACTTGCCACATTGACCAAAAACTTATCACCGCAGCCAGCCCCTTGGCAGCCAACGACTTTGGTAAATTATCCGCCAAAACGCTGCTGGATTTTGTGCATCAAGGCAACAGCTAATGCTCTATTGCTCAGACTTAATAATAATCAGTGACATTCAGGAATAATTATGACCCACCAAGCTCCCCTTATTGACGGTTATGAAGTTGTCATCGGCATTGAAATTCATTGCCAACTAAACACCAGCTCCAAGATTTTTTCAAACGCCCCCACCACCTTTGGGGCAGCCCCCAACACCGCCGCCACGATTGTGGATTTGGGCTTTCCTGGGGCGTTGCCTGTCTTAAACGAAGGCGTGATTGAGCGTGCCTTGAAATTTGGTATGGGCGTCAATGCCAAACTTGGCACATACAACACCTTTGACCGCAAAAACTACTTTTATCCTGACTTGCCCAAAGGCTATCAAATCACCCAAATGGCAAACCCCATTGTCGGCGAAGGCTATATTGACATATTGGTCAACGCAGGACAAAAGGACGAATACACCAAGCGTATCGGCATCACACGAGCCCACCTAGAAGAAGACGCCGGCAAGTCGGTACATGATGCCGTGCCTGCCATGACGGGCGTGGATTTGAACCGTGCAGGCACGCCGCTCATTGAGATTGTCTCTGAGCCTGACATGCGGTCGGTCGCCGAAGCGGTCGCTTATGTCAAGACCATTCATGAACTGGTAACGTGGCTTGGTATTAGTGATGCGATTATGGCGGAAGGCTCGTTTCGTGCTGACATCAACGTGTCTGTGCATAAGCCGAACACCCCCTTTGGCACTCGCTGCGAACTTAAAAACCTAAACTCATTTCGCTTTATTGAGCGTGCGACTAAATCCGAGATTGAACGGCAAATTGACCTGATAGAAGACGGCGGAAAAGTTATCCAAGCCACAAGGCTTTATGACCCTGAGCGTGATGAAACACGTGCCATGCGTACCAAAGAAGAAGCCAACGATTACCGCTATTTCCCCTGCCCTGATTTGTTGCCTGTGGTCATCTCTGATGACACCTTAGCAAAAGTCAAAGCCGACATGCCAGAGCTGCCAAGTGTTCGTAAAGAGCGTTTTGTCAGCGAATTGGGTCTATCTACCTATGATGCCAATGTACTCAATGGCAGTCGTGAGCTGTCGGATTATTTTTTACAAGTCATTGATATCGTGGGACAAAATCACGCTAAAACCGCAGCCAATTGGGTCATGGGTGAGCTGTCTGGGGCGTTAAATAAAGCTGAGCTTTCTATCGGTCAATCCCCCATCAGTGCCGAGCGTCTGGCAGGACTGATTAGCCGCATCAATGACAACACCATCAGCGGCAAAATCGCTAAGCAAGTCTTTGGGCTATTGTGGGAGAGCGACAAATCCGCCGATGAAATTATCAGCGAGCATGGACTCAAACAAGAGACCGACACAGGGGCGATTGAAGCCATCATCAAAGAAGTTCTCGCCAATAACCAAACCATGGTGGACGAATACAAAGGCGGCAAAGAAAAAGCCTTCAATGGTCTGGTCGGACAAGTAATGAAAGCCAGTCGTGGCAAAGCAAACCCTGCTCAGGTGAATGAGCTGTTGAAAAAGTTGATATAGTGACTTTTATTCAACATAAATCACCAAGTTTTGAACTTGGTGATTTAGCTTTACAAAACCAAAAATTAATATGTTTTTAATTTAATACCTGTTGAATTTAGGTTATGTAATGGTGAAAATACTAAAATACCTCCTAGCTCTGTCTCAGCACCAGAGCTTGTTACCCCTACAGGGTGATTTTTATTAACTCGAATTGAATAAACCGCCCCTCCGCTATCACCATCTTTAATACGCAAGCTAGATCCTCTTACTACGGCAAAAGCAGGCTCACACGCCATTCCCTTTAAGCTTGCTGGACACGCATTTTTTGCATTATTATGCGTGTAAGTTTGTGAAATAACACCGCAGCTTTTTCCTGTTGTCTGTCCATGTTGGCATGCTGGTATGCCAACTGATGGATTGATATATTCTCTCACAAGCTCCTGTGTAACGCTATCAACATAGTATAGATTGCTGACTTGTGTAGAATCTCTGGGAGTTATAAACATAATATCATGAGTGGTTGCGTTCTTATCATAAAAAGCGATGATCATATCAGTTCTTGGATCATTCCCATAACCTTTATAGATTATAGGGGTCTTTTCCTGCAATGTCTTATCAGCACAATGAGCAGCTGTAAGCAATCCATTTTGTCCGTTATAAATCGCTGGAAATGCAGAGGTGCAATTATTTAATTGCGTTATACTAGGAGTGATTTGAACTCTTTGGTTAATTGGAGCCCCGCCTTTTAAACTCAAAGTCTCTAACGGTTGAGATAGAAATTCAATTTCAGTCTCAATTCCTGATATTTTTTTAATAGATTGATCGTTCTTTAGCATATTTTGCTTATCAACATTTGGCTCATAAATACTGATAATGATTCTATCTTTAACAGGATCATAGCCCATCATAGAAAATCCCTCTATATTTTTGGCCAACCTAGCACTTTGATTTTTTATAATATTGGTAATTGCTTGAGCATTTCTAGGATTGTTCTTTAGGATTAATACAGGCAACTCATTTTTGGTGCCAGCTAAAGCTCTCATCTCTTTCAAATCTCGACCTTGTGCAGTAGTTCTCACCACCAGCCGAAACTCACTTTCATTATCAAAATAAATGGATACAATATCATCACCAAATTTAGCTTGCATTTCATCGATAATTGACTGGCTGTGATTAATTAAATCTAATCTTCTAATAGCTTCTTCGCGACTAATATCAAACTCCGCAATATAAACCTCGATCAATGACTCATCCAACACAGAGTCTCGAGCATGACTAATGCTGCAAAACGATAGAACAATACTTAATGTCAATACGATGTTCTTGAAACGCATGATTGCCTCCATGTTAATTTAGTCCGATCACCTTGTCGGGGTTTGTTTGAATGTTATATTATCATAATAATTACATCAGTAAACTTATATTATTATTTTTTATTGTATAAAATATATAAATTTAATTTGTATCAATTCATGATTTCAATGAGCCATACTTTTAATTTGATGGCACACAACCCATCCACATCTAAATACAGACCACCACCCTAAAACTCAAAAAACCACTTGCCAAATCGACAAAATCCGCTACAATAGGCACATCGGAATGTAGCGCAGCTTGGTAGCGCACTTGCATGGGGTGCAAGGGGTCGTAGGTTCAAATCCTATCATTCCGACCATATTAAAAAGCGCATCATTGATAGATGCGCTTTTTTATTGGCGTTTATTGAGCTTGATTAAGGATATATCTGACCGCCGCATACACTTCAGCTTCTGTCACTTCTCCCACAGCTTGCGCCGGCATTTTATTAAATCCTTTGGCAGAATGGATTTGCAGCGTCTCAAGCCCCTTATCACTTAAACGCTTCTGCCATTCGGCTTTTGCAGTTAATTTAGGCGCATCAAGCAAACCTGCATCATGGCACACCTTGCAAGATTTTTCATAGCGAGCCTTACCTACCTCAGCAGACGCCTCTGTCACCACCGGATTATCTTGAGCCGCATCAGTCGGTAATGCTGACTCGGTGGTCTCACTTTGGATATCCGATTCCGTTTTTGTCATGGTATTGGCACTATCTGACTGGGTAACATCAGTCTCAGATGTTGCTGTTGATACGCTTTGATCATTGGCAGCAGGTGGTGAGGTTTTTGGTGCATCATCGCTGCCGCAGGCAGTTAGCCAAAGACCCAAGCACATGGGCAAAATAAATCGTGCTAACTTAAAAGATTTTGCTGTCATACTTCCTCCCTTAGAAATGAAATTTTATAAACCAATTTTTTTTAAAAATCTCAATAACACACATTCAGACTTATTGATATCAAATTTATTATGATAATAATATCATAACTCCTTAAAATCTGATAAAAAAATATTCAATTAATAAAATACTTTAATAACAAAATAACTCTACCCCAACAATCCCTTTTGCTCTATCATAATGCAAATCTAGCTTTATTTACCTTTAATAAAATAGATTTCGTTGATTATTCAAGTCACTCAAACAAGCGCCATGGAGGTTTTATGAAAATCGCTGTCCTTTCTATCGCTGCTATTATTTTGTTATCGGGCTGCAATGCCGTCACCGCTACCGCCGACAAAATGATGAACAATGAAAGTAACTTCTCTCAGATCGAAACCACGCAATATCCCATTGGTGAAGGTCCTAATTATGATGCGCAGACTAAAGCAGATGCGGCTTTGGTTGAAATGCAAAAAACTCAGGCTAAAAATGCTCAATACCCAAAAGGTGAAGTGCCTAACCCATCAATGCAATAATTAAAAGCTCTATTCATCAAGACATTCTCTTGGTGAATATACGAGAAAAAACCGCCAAAAATATTTTGGCGGTTTTGTTTAACTATCTAAAAACTTTACATATTTTGTGGTGTCAAAATGGTCAATTCAACACGGCGGTTTTGGGCGCGTCCAGCGTCAGTAGCATTTGAGGCAACTGGCTGACGCATACCATAACCCACGGTTTGGATACGATGAGCCGCCACACCTTGGCTGACCAAGTAGTTACGCACAGACGCAGCTCGGCGCTCAGATAAAGCTTGGTTATAAGCTGCTTGACCAGTAGAGTCAGTATGACCTGCAACTACGATGGTCGTTTGATGATACTGCTTCATCGTGTTTGCCAACTGATTCAAGCTGCCCAAAAACGCACCATTAAGCGTTGCATCATCATGAGCAAAGGTGATGTTACCTGGCATCGTCAAATTGATGTTACCAGTATTGGTGTCATGAGTGACAGTCACACCTGTACCTTCCATTTGCTGCTCAATTTGCTTGGCTTGGCGCTCCATATAGGCGCCCGCAGCTGCACCGACCGCTGCACCGATAGCAGCGTCACGACCAGTTTTTTCACCGCCTGTCGCTTTTGAGATAGCGGCGCCGCCCAGAGCACCTGCCACGGCGCCAATCACGGCTTTATTCACGCCGCCAGGCCCAGTGCCATTAGCACCGCCTGCAGTACCCGTATTCGCACAGCCTGCCAATGCCATGCTAGATGCCAATACCGTAATACCTAATGCCTTCATTTTCATTGAGAACTCCTTGCGCCTACTCTTAGACTTGTTTCAGTTAAGTAAAATTAATATGTTTTCACATAAGCTTTGCTTGCTTAAGCTCATTATGAACCTAATTTCTTGCTTGATTGTATGACTAATGTAGGCTGGATGTGCGCTTTTTATTATTGATTGAGCTTTGATAGTGATCAAGCCTGCTTAAATTCACTTAAAATTACCGCAAATGCACGCCAATCCCCTAAAATTGATCCAAAATTGCGGCCAACAGCGAGCAATTTTTATCATACTTATTCATCTTGATATGAATTGTTACAATCTCAATGCATTTTTTGGTGTCAAATACAAATAAAACATCAAAATGAGCGAATTTTTTGCCTATTTTGAGCAGTTTTTGGTAAACTATGCCAATTAATGTACAACTGTGTACAAAACTTCTGTCATTTGAATTAAAATGACATATTTTGTAACAAATATCGCGATGAGTTAGGTGAACCATGTCAAAGTCACGCAAAACCCTGCCTTTTTTTGAAAACCTTCATGCCAAGCAGCCAAAGCTTGCCCAAAAGCTATCACTAGTGACGAGCACAGGCACCATCGCCGCTAACAGTTTAGTACTCGGCGCCCCTGTGCTTGGGGCAGGGCTGGCAAAAATGCTGACTGGCTCAAAAACTGCGGATAAAACAGTCATTGGGATCGCCAATCACTGGATTCACACCAATAACTTGCTCATTGATAAGGTACTGCCTGCCAAAGATTGGCGCATTCACTTACCTAGTAATCTTGATCCCAACGGCAGATATCTCTTGATTTGCAATCATCGCTCATGGGTGGATACCAGTATCATCCAATATGTCAGCGAAGGCGTGCTGCCGATTACTCGTTTTTTTGCCAAGCATGAGCTGATTTATATCCCGATCGTGGGTCAAACCTTTTATTTCTTGGACTTTCCCATGATGAAGCGTCACACCAAAGCACAAATCGCCAAAAATCCTGATTTGGCGCGCCGTGATTTGGATGAAGCTTTGCGCGCCTGCCAATCGTTGAAGGACAAACCTTTTGTCTTGCTCAATTATTTGGAAGGAACGCGTTTCACCGCCGCTAAGCACGCTCAGCAAAACTCCCCTTATGAGCATCTTTTAAAGCCCAAAGCGGGCGGCTTTGCACTGGCATTATCAAGCCTTGGCAGTCAGATTGATGGCATTTTGGACATGACCTTGGTCTATCCTGACGGCGCACCCGAATATAGCGATCTTTGGTCAGGTAAGCTGTCTCGGCTGTCAGTGGATATTGAATTTGTCAGCCCAGATGAAGCGCTACTCTCGGCTCTTAAAAATGGCGAATATGATACCGATGAGTCAGTCAAGCAAGCGCTTTATGCGTGGCTTGATGAGATTTGGCAAGCCAAAGATCAAAAAATTGCCGAGCGGTTGGCGGAATTTCATCAATCTTAATCAAGCCGCAAATCTAAGTCCATCAAAACATATCTTGATGGACTTAGTTTATGGCTTTGAATTTAATGCAATCGGCTGCCTAAATACTTAGATAAAATTTAGGCATTGTTAATTTAAAATACATAACTCAAACCCCCATTCCATTTAGCAAACAGTAAATTGAGCGTATTTTCTATCATTTTCTTGCATTTAGAATAACATTTGGTCTTTCTCCTAAATCTTGCAGTAAAATGTCTAATAAGGCTGTTATAACTCTCAATGGTAAAAGTTTGAGCTTTGCTTTTTAGGTGCTTGTGTTTTGGAATAATTTCATCATAAGATTTCCAATAATCAGAACAAAACAGCTTAATATTGTTTGAGTTTAGGGTGTTGTATAGCCTTGCAAAGGTTTTACTGTCTCGTTTGCCACAAACAAAACCTAAAACGTGTTTTGTTTGTCGGTCAATGGCAATCCAAGTCCAGCAGTAGTTTTTTTGTGTTTGGTATAACTGTGGATTTCATCAAGCTCTACAATGTCAATTTCTTGACTGTCATTGGGTTTGATTTGATGTTGCTCCCCAAGATGTTTAACCCATTGATAGACCGTACCGTAACTAATGTTTAATACTCTACCAATGGAGCGAAACCCTAGACCTTCTAAATACATATCTATTGCCATTTTCTTAATGGCATCGCTCTTATGAGAGCTGTGTTTGTGTACTTAAAAAATAATAATGACAGTTTTTGCACTTGTAGCGTTGTTTGCCATTGTTAAACCCTGCTTTAACAAAGTGTGTATTTTGACATTTAGGACAATGGGTAAATGTTTGGTTCATTGGGTGGTTGTTTTACATGTGGTTGAGTGTGTGGTATTTTAACTGATGTATTTTTGTTTAACAATGCCAAAATTTAAACAGCGTGTGTTGTGGTTGGTTTTTGGCTTTAGTTTGGATAAAATACATCCATCATCCTTCTGCCAGCCCATGCGATTGATTAGGTAAAGTCATGAAACCACACCCAAACACCCCCAAAGACATTGAAGAATTTGGCGCCCCACAACAAGCGGACTTGCCAGAAGATATCATCCCATTTTATGGCACGCAAAAACAAGAGGATCGACCGCCAAGCCGCCTTAAGCTTGGTTATGATATTGTGATGCTGATGCTACTGCTGATTGACTTGATGCTCATCAGCATTGATAGCATCTTGATGGGTGGTTTTGCGATAAGCGTGGCAAATTGGCTAAATCTTTCAGCATCTTTGGCAGACTATCAAACCAATCATCATTTGACAGTCTCAGCCATTGGGGGATTTTTTACGCTGTTTTGGGCAGCCGATTTGCTGATACGGTGGGGATTTGCGATTTATCAAAAAACTTACTATCGCTGGTTTTTCTTTCCGTTTGTGCATTGGTATGAAGTTTTGGGCGTATTCCCAGATTTGCGTGCGCTGCGGCTGCTGCGTGCGGCGGTCATCATTCGTAGGCTGCATCGATTAGGCATTCAGGTAATTCCCAGACGCTGGGTAGATTCTGCCAAATTTTATTATCATATTTTGCTTGAGGAGCTGTCTGATCGAGTGATTTTGACAGCCATTGATAATTTTCGCGCCCAAATCGCTCGCGATGGCTCTGGCGGTGGCAAAGTCGTCCACCAAACCATTGAGCGCAATCGTGCACAAATTGAGCTTGCCTTATTAACCTTATTGCGTCATGAGCTGACGCCAAGGCTGCAGTCGGCACTTTTGGCAAGTCAGGGAGAAAAGCTTGCCATTGATATCGGACAGGCGGTAGAAAAAGCGCTCAACGACACACCTGAGCTTCGTAAATATTTAAAACTCATCCCCATCGCAGGCGGTATGATAGAGTCGCAAATCCACACCATCGGCAGACAGATTGGTGAGAATGTCACCACTGCCATCAATCAGCATTTGTTTGATGACCGCACTTTAGATTATCTGATGTCATCGGTGGCGCATGGGGTGGCTCAAGTCGATACTTCTCGCCCTGAAGTCCAAACCTTGATCGCAGAGATTGTCGATGAGGTGCTAAACTCCTTTGAAGATCAGGTCAAGACCCAGCAATGGAAGCACAAGCAGCAGCTGCCCATTTAAGGCTCGTGCACTTTTTTCGTCATTCAAAAAGTGCTACAATGGCAAGCAATTCACCCATCAATCAAGGCGCAATTTTATGACTCAAGCTGTCACTTTATTTGGCAAGATGCTGACATTTAGCCGCTTAAAAGTCCATACCGATGATTTGACTGAGATTCGAAAGGATTTGATGCAAGTACTCAGTGACAATCCCATTGCCAGCGGCTTACCGATTGTGATTGATAGCACGGTAGATCTTGAGCTTGACGCATTGATTGACATGCTTTGGCTGATGGATGTGCAGCCTATCGGTGTGGTGAGCGGTCCTTTGGATGATCAAGCGCGCGATTTGCGTTTGGCGATCTTTCCTGCTGATGGCAAACGCATTGAGCGACTGCCAAATACCGAAGACAAATCAAGCTCCAAAATTGATCCCAATCAAAGCAGCGCAGTATCGGCGCCCGACCCTGACGCAGACAAGCCGATCTCAGCTGCCGCTGCAAGCACTCAGCAAGGATCTACCCTTTCAACTGCTCAAGACAATCAGCGCTCACTGGTCAGTGGCATTCATACGCACATGCTGCGCTCAGGTCAAAGCTTACAACACTTAGGCGGTGATTTGACGGTAATTGGCGGCGTCAATGACGGCGCAGAAGCCATCACGGACAATAGCTTACACATTTATGGGCGCGGCTTGGGTCGGCTTGTCGCTGGTGCAACAGGTGATAAAGATGCGCGTATTTTTTGCCAAAAATTTAACCCATCTTTGGTGTCGGTCGCAGGCACGTATTGCCTAAGAGACGCCATCCCAAGCGAGATGATTGATCAAGCGGTACAGGTCACTTATGATGAAGAAAAAGGATTGGTATTCACCCTGCTCAATCAATTATAAATACGGATTTTTTGGATAAATTTATCTAAATGATCACTCATGAATTGATGAACATTTCCAAATATGCTATTCTAAGAATATGCTATATTTGGGCAAATTTTGTGCGCTGATTTGATCATCGCTATTTGCTTTATCTTATTTTAAGGAGTGCCATTGTGGCAAAAATTGTTGTAGTAACTTCAGGTAAAGGTGGTGTCGGCAAAACCACAACCAGCGCATCATTTGGCGCAGGTCTTGCCAAGCGTGGCTTTAAAACAGTGATCATTGATTTTGATGTTGGCTTGCGTAATCTTGATCTGATCATGGGCTGTGAAAATCGCATCGTTTATGACTTTGTCGATGTGATCAGCGGTAACGCCAAACTTGCACAAGCCTTAGTCAAAGACAAACAATTTGAAAATCTATACATTTTGCCTGCATCGCAAACGCGCGACAAAGACGCCCTGACCGATGAAGGCGTGGCTAAAGTCATGAAAGAGTTGGCAGATGACATGAATTTTGATTTCATTATCTGTGATAGCCCTGCGGGCATTGAACGCGGTGCACAGCTTGCCATGTATCATGCTGATGAAGCCTTGATTGTCACAAATCCTGAAGTCTCTTCTGTGCGTGACTCGGATCGTATCATCGGCATTCTTCAAAGTCGCACCAAAAAAGTCGAAGAAGGTGGCAGCGTACGCGAGCATTTGGTGATCACACGCTACAATCCACAGCGCGCTGCTGAAGGCGAGATGATGGACTATCACACCATCGCCGATGAAATTTTGCGCGTGCCACTCATTGGCATCATTCCAGAAAGCAATGCCGTCTTGGAAGCTTCAAACCAAGGTCAGCCAGTTATTCATTTTACTGATTCAGCTGCGGGTCAATGCTATGAAGACATCGTTTCTCGTTTCTTGGGTGAAGATGTACCGCTACGCCATTTAGAAGTGAAGAAAAAAGGCTTCTTTGAACGATTGTTTGGGGGTTGATGATGAAAAAAGGATTTTGGAGCACCCTATTTGGCAATCAAGGCAGCTCAAACAGTGCTGATATCGCCAAAGATCGCCTAAAAGTCATTGTCGCTAGTCACGATCGCCTAAACAACCGCTTGACCGCTGATCGCATCGAGCAGATGAAGCGTGAAATTTTAGCTGTCGTCAATAAGTATGTTAATGGCGTCAATATTGATGATCTAAATATCAATCACCGTCACGAGGATAACTTAGACGTGCTTGAGATGAATATCAGTTTACCTGATCGTAAGTAATCTGAATAAATAAAAACGCAAAGCCCAGTGCTTTGCGTTTTTATTTTCATACAACTTAAGATGAATTGCTTTGATCTGCTTAACGCCCAAATAAAAACCCTAGAATTTTCTAGGGTTTTAATCTTTATGGCTTGCGGGTCAAGCGGTACAATAATTAGTACTTACGCTGATGACGCACTTGCTCACGATAAACTTTTTTCTTGTAGCGTTTAACAGCAGCTGCTTTTTTACGCTTACGCTCTTGAGTTGGTTTCTCAAAGAATTCTTTTTTACGGACGTCTGCTAGAACGCCTGCTTTTTCACAAGCACGCTTAAAACGACGGATCGCGATATCAACTGGTTCGTTCTCTTTTACCTTTACTGAAGGCATAGGTTACTCCATATTCAAGACGGGTGGCATCAATCTGGCTGTATTATTCGATATATAGCGCCGCTGTCTTGGGGCGGGCATCAGCTCAGATCGGAAAAATAAATCCATGCACCTTTGATGACATGGTCTGCTTTGTCAAGGCAGACAAAACAGCGCAAATTATACTTGAATATTCATAAAAAAACAAGGCTTAATTAGCAAAAGCCTTGTTTTTTATTAGAGTATCGGGTTTACTGAATTTGTACAGCATCTTCTGCTGTGCGCGCATAAACAGTCACATTCACCTCAACTCGGCGATTGGGCTGCAAGCACTCAATCAGCTGTGGGCGCGGTAAAGTATTGCTGCACTGAACGTCAGATAATGGCTGAAGCCTGCCCGCTCCCGCAGCCGTCAAGGTCGCAGCATTAACACCACGTTCAATCAAATAACGGCGCACAGTCTCGGCGCGTCTTTGAGATAATGTCATATTATAGTCGTCAGACCCCAGTCGATCGGTATGACCAACCAAATGTATACGGCTATCTCCGCGCTGCTCCCATTCGATCAGTTGAACTGCTAACTCATCAAGGCGCGCACGCCCTGCAGGCAGCATGTCTTTTTGCTCATACTTATCAAACTTAAATAGCGCATCCGCTGACAAATTGATCCGCTCATTAACGATTGGAGTCATAATCTGCGCTACAGGCGCAGGCGTTGTTTGATTGATAATCACAGTACCGCCTGCTGTCGGCATACGCGCATATTGAGCACAGTCGGCTGGTAGCCAATAAAATTCTTGACCACGGAAATGTTCATCAAAAATAACTTTATACTGACATACTTTAACACTGTCATCAGCTTGATAAAACTTTAGAATATAGTCCCATTCTCTAGCACGGTTCGCTTCGCTAAAATGCGGACGACCAATGAGCTGATACAGCTCGTCCTTGGCGATACCTGGACGAATTTTAGACAAATTCTCACGATTGGGAAACTGACCATCTTTTTGCCATGCTTTATCAAGCTCTGGAAAATAAATATCTTCGGCTGCGATCGTACCCTGATTTGAGATATTTTGGCTTACCTGCTTTGTACCCATACACCCTGTCAGTGTTAATACAGCTAATACTGCTGCGCCAATAGTTACATTTTTCATAATATATCCTAAACCGCTCAATGAATGAAATTTGACAAAATGCCAGACCCAGTCTCACACAGGATCTGGCATAATAAGCTCTTAGAAATGGAAGCCTGCGCCGACTGCACCACCAGCATTACCTTGAGTATCGGCAGTACCAGAGACCTTAAGCACCCAGCGACCATTATCAGACAGCTTAGATAGACCAACAGCCACAGCGCCTTCGCCATTATAACTTGCGATACCGCCTGTGAGCATCGACTTACCTGGGATATAGGCTTGTGGTAAGGCCGCCATTGCCATCGCTGATGATACACCTGCATTGGCATCATCTGCCACATCGTTAATGCGGTGGTTGAGCTGATTGCCCAAGCTCACTGTTTGGTTGGCAAGCTGACCGATGGCTTGGTGAGTGTCATACAACTGACTGCCATTGATAGCATCGGTACTATTGGCAGAAACAACACCTGCCGCCACGTTTTGAATTTGGCGAGTTTGACCTTCTGCACCAACACTCACCACACCCACAACGTCTTCAACACCTGATACATTAGCATCGTTAATACCCGCATAAGTATAAGTGCCTTGTTTTTTGGTAGCAGTATTCACTTCAACAGCTGCAGATTGACTACCTAAAACAACTGAGTTTGCCAAAGTTTGCTTAACTTCGTTACCAACGACAAAAGTATCATCTGAGGAAATGGTATTGTTGTTACCCACAGCATAGCTATTATTGCCAGTTACGATACTTGGATCGCCGATGGCGCCTGAGTTTTTACCAGTAACCACATTACCTGTACCAATAGCGATTGTGTTTTCCGCCAATGCCTGCGAACCCGTTCCAAGGGCGATCGCATTTTTACCCGTTGCTTTGGTAACTTGGGCATATCGTTTCTCGCCGTTACCATCTGCAATTTCGGTAACTTGCGCCCCTTCTATCTTTTTATCAGACACATAGGTATTACCCATTGCCACTGCGTTATCACCATCAGCAACAGTTTGATAGCCCACCGCTGTGGCAAATTTACCTGATGCACTAGAATCCACATTATTACTTCCTTGAATAGCAGGTTTTACCTCGCCATCATTTGTATGGAAGAACTTAATGCCTTGCTCGTTCATCTTACCAATTGCTTGGATGACATCATTGGTAACGTAGGTATTTTGCCCCTCAACATTATAGGTGGTGAGATAGTAATCTTTGCCTCCTTTATCTGTTGACACCACAACGGTTTGGTTGGTTTCTGTGGTGGTAGTGGTTGAGCCATCAGGGTTTGTAAAAGTAGTAATGACAGTACCTGGGGGTGCATTGCCTGTGATAGCTTGCTGAGTGGTTATGTTTGTGCCAGCATTACCACCTGTAACAATTTTTTTAATTTCATTGAGTTGATTGACATTGACCGCATCAGTTGCATCCACTCCTGGGGCAACGTTCGTGATGCGTTGACCACCATTGTTTAGACCCGATTGAGTCAGTGCAACCGTGTTGTTTGGATTATCTTGGGTTGGTGATTTAATGGTGATACCAGAGCTACCGATTACCGTATTGCCGGTAGTGACAGTATCAACTGCAACCTCTTTATTTAATGTCACTTGTAGACCGTTAGCATCTGCCTTCGTGGTAATATTATCATCACCCTTAATCGCTACACTATCACCAAGCTTCTTAATACCAGTAGTACCACTATCACCATTGAAGGTTAAGCCTTTATTATCTACGATATTTTTGGCTTCAACCCCTTTGGCAATGTCGTTTTTGGTCGCTTGAGATAGGTCGACTTTATAATCAGTGACATCAGCAGTACCAACTCTAGCAGAAGCAGACTTGGTCACCGTAACAGCATCCGATCCAGCAGTAACGCTTGCAGAAGTATCTTTAGCATTAACGGTATAAATAGTTTGATTATTTTGACCTGTTGAGCTATGAACGGTAATGTTTTCACCTGCTTTAATTTCTGTCTTAGCAGCATTAGCTGCTTGCTGAACTGCGTAAAGCTGACTACCATTAACCGCATCAGTACTATTTTGTGTAATATCGCCCTTAGCAACGCCAGTAACCTTGTTGCCGCCAGCATTAATACCTGTGCTAGACACTGATACATCACCGACTTTCAGACCGGTATTAGTTAAAGCGACCTTATCACCCACTTTGATACCATCATTATTCAAGACGGTGTCACCAGTTTTAACACTATCCACGGTAAGATTATCAGCAGTTGAAACGGTGTATTTTGTACTGCCATCAGCATTCTTGTGAGTCTTGACTACAATATTGCTGCCAGCTTCCACCTTAGTGGTCGCGGCATTTTGTGCTTTGGTCAACTGACTGAAGTTCACCGCATCATTGGCATCCGTACCCTCAGCAAGACCAGTGATCTTCACAGGAGTGCCTTGGTTGTTTGCCACGGTGAGGTTGCCGGCATTGCTGCTGATGGTAGGACCGTTATCACCCAGCTGAACGTTATTGAAGGTGACGTCTTTTTTGGTTTGATAGGTGATGGTACCACCCTCACGGCTGACCGTCAGGTTATCACCTGCGTTGAAGGTGGCTGTCTCACCAGCACGGATCAGCTCACTGCCCTCAACCCCCTCAGCTGCCAACTTAAAGCCAGATTGATTGATGGCAGTGCTGACAGTTTGTGCAGTCACCAAGGCGTCGCCATTTGCGGCTGCTGCCACACCATTGTCATCGGTGGTGATGGCGCTGGTGATGGCGGCAATGTTGCCAGCCTCATTGACAGTGGTGGTGACATTATCCGTCTTAGCAGCGATGGTATAGGTGGTTGAACCATCGTCATTCTTAGTGTTTTCAATGCGCACACCTTGGTCGCCTGCCACCTTAGTGGTCGCCGCATTTTGTGCTTTGGTCAACTGACTGAAGTTCACCGCATCATTGGCATCAGTACCCTCAGCAAGACCAGTGATCTTCACAGGAGTGCCTTGGTTGTTTGCCACGGTGATGTTGCCTGCCTCATTGCTGCTGATGGTAGGACCGTTATCACCCAGCTGAACGTTATTGAAGTTCACGTCTTTTTTGGTTTGATAGGTGATGGTGCTACCGTCACGGCTGACCGTCAGGTTATCACCTGCGTTGAAAGTGGCTGTCTCACCAGCACGGATCAGCTCACTGCCCTCAACCCCCTCAGCTGCCAACTTAAAGCCAGATTGATTGATGGCAGTGCTGACAGTTTGTGCAGTCACCAAGGCGTCGCCATTTGCGGCTGCTGCCACACCATTGTCATCGGTGGTGATGGCGCTGGTGATGGCGGCAATGTTGCCAGCCTCATTGACAGTGGTGGTGACATTATCCGTCTTAGCAGCGATGGTATAGGTGGTTGAACCATCGTCATTCTTAGTGTTTTCAATGCGCACACCTTGGTCGCCTGCCACCTTAGTGGTCGCCGCATTTTGTGCTTTGGTCAGCTGACTGACGTTCACCGCATCATTGGCATCAGTACCCTCAGCAAGACCAGTGATCTTCACAGGATTGCCTTGGGTGTTTGCCACGGTGATGTTGCCTGCCTCATTGCTGCTGATGGTAGGACCGTTATCACCCAGCTGAACGTTATTGAAGGTGACGTCTTTTTTGGTTTGATAGGTGATGGTACCACCCTCACGGCTGACCGTCAGGTTATCACCTGCGTTGAAGGTGGCTGTCTCACCAGCACGGATCAGCTCACTGCCCTCAACACCCCCAGCTGCCAACTTAAAGCCAGATTGATTGATGGCAGTGCTGACAGTTTGTGCAGTCACCAAGGCGTCGCCATTTTCGGCTTCTGCCACACCATCGTCATTGGTGGTGATGGCGCTGGTGATGGCGGCAATGTTGCCATCGTCATTGACAGTGGTGGTGACATTATCCGTCTTAGCAGCGATGGTATAGGTGGTTGAGCCATCGTCATTCTTAGTGTTTTCAATGCGCACACCTTGGTCGCCTGCCACCTTAGTGGTCGCGGCATTTTGTGCTTTGGTCAACTGACTGAAGTTCACCGCATCATTGGCATCCGTACCCTCAGCAAGACCAGTGATCTTCACAGGAGTGCCTTGGTTGTTTGCCACGGTGAGGTTGCCGGCATTGCTGCTGATGGTAGGACCGTTATCACCCAGCTGAACGTTATTGAAGGTGACGTCTTTTTTGGTTTGATAGGTGATGGTACCACCCTCACGGCTGACCGTCAGGTTATCACCTGCGTTGAAGGTGGCTGTCTCACCAGCACGGATCAGCTCACTGCCCTCAACACCCCCAGCTGCCAACTTAAAGCCAGATTGATTGATGGCAGTGCTGACAGTTTGTGCAGTCACCAAGGCGTCGCCATTTTCGGCTTCTGCCACACCATCGTCATTGGTGGTGATGGCGCTGGTGATGGCGGCAATGTTGCCATCGTCATTGACAGTGGTGGTGACATTATCCGTCTTAGCAGCGATGGTATAGGTGGTTGAGCCATCGTCATTCTTAGTGTTTTCAATGCGCACACCTTGGTCGCCTGCCACCTTAGTGGTCGCGGCATTTTGTGCTTTGGTCAACTGACTGAAGTTCACCGCATCATTGGCATCCGTACCCTCAGCAAGACCAGTGATCTTCACAGGAGTGCCTTGGTTGTTTGCCACGGTGAGGTTGCCGGCATTGCTGCTGATGGTAGGACCGTTATCACCCAGCTGAACGTTATTGAAGGTGACGTCTTTTTTGGTTTGATAGGTGATGGTACCACCCTCACGGCTGACCGTCAGGTTATCACCTGCGTTGAAGGTGGCTGTCTCACCAGCACGGATCAGCTCACTGCCCTCAACACCCCCAGCTGCCAACTTAAAGCCAGATTGATTGATGGCAGTGCTGACAGTTTGTGCAGTCACCAAGGCGTCGCCATTTTCGGCTTCTGCCACACCATCGTCATTGGTGGTGATGGCGCTGGTGATGGCGGCAATGTTGCCATCGTCATTGACAGTGGTGGTGACATTATCCGTCTTAGCAGCGATGGTATAGGTGGTTGAGCCATCGTCATTCTTAGTGTTTTCAATGCGCACACCTTGGTCGCCTGCCACCTTAGTGGTCGCGGCATTTTGTGCTTTGGTCAACTGACTGAAGTTCACCGCATCATTGGCATCCGTACCCTCAGCAAGACCAGTGATCTTCACAGGAGTGCCTTGGTTGTTTGCCACGGTGAGGTTGCCGGCATTGCTGCTGATGGTAGGACCGTTATCACCCAGCTGAACGTTATTGAAGGTGACGTCTTTTTTGGTTTGATAGGTGATGGTACCACCCTCACGGCTGACCGTCAGGTTATCACCTGCGTTGAAGGTGGCTGTCTCACCAGCACGGATCAGCTCACTGCCCTCAACACCCCCAGCTGCCAACTTAAAGCCAGATTGATTGATGGCAGTGCTGACAGTTTGTGCAGTCACCAAGGCGTCGCCATTTTCGGCTTCTGCCACACCATCGTCATTGGTGGTGATGGCGCTGGTGATGGCGGCAATGTTGCCATCGTCATCTACTTTAACCGTTGTGCCATCAGTTTTGGCTTTTACGGTGTAGGTGGTTGCGCCAGTGGCTGAATCAGGTGTACCAGCAGTGACTGTAACACCTTGATTGCCTTCAACCACAGTTTGAGCTGCTTTCAACTGGCTTACATTGACTGCATCTGTATCGGCTGTACCTTCTGCAATGTTAGTAATTTTGTTGTTGCCATTATTGAGGCCTGTGGTTGTTAAGCTGACAGTTTGACCATCGGTCGGTGTGATGGTCACGCCTTGACCACGCACCGTTGTGATGTCACCGTCTGCAGTGATCACAGAGCTGCCTTGTGCTGTGTGGATGGTGACATTGCCTGAGGTGTCTTCTGAGACAATACCACTGCCATCCAGACTGGTTGTGTTACCTGCCGCATCTTTGGTGATCACAGACGCAAACTCAACCTCATCTTTGGTGGCAAAGACAAACTGCCCATTGGTTTGAGCCACAGTCAGGTTTTTGCCTGCCTCTAAGGTGACGGTATCGCCTGGGTTGATCAGCTCGTTGGCAAAAGCATCACCCGCATTATTACCAGCACCGACGATGTTAAAGCCTGATTTGTTAATCGCTGTGGCAATGTCACCTGCGGTTGCCAAAGATGCCGGAGTGGTTGCATTCGCTACACCGTTGGCATTGGTGGTGATGGCGCTGGTCACAGCACTGATGGTAATTTTATTACCATCCACTGCCGTACTAATCTGTCCATCTTCTGCACCTACGATATCAAAGCGAGCATTATCTTTGTTAATCGTAATCCCTTCTGCTTGACCATTTATATCAGCACCAACGGTAAAGCTCTCCATTTTCTTCTCTAAATTCTTTTTGACAGTATTTAGCTGATTAAGATTGACCGCATCAGTCCCTTTTGTGCCTGCTTTTACATTGGTGATTTTATTGCCGCCATTGTTGAGGCCAGCATTGGTCAAGCTGACATTATTAGAGCCAGGATTATTAATGGTGATGCCATTGGTGTTAATGGTGGTATTACCTGCGGTAACGCTATTTACTGTGATATCTTTGCTTAGGTTATAAGTCACACTGCTGACTTTACCGTCAGCATCGGTCGTGACGACAGCTTCGGTGTTTGTACCGTCAACAAAATTCACCGTATCATAAGCCTTGACAAAGTCGCGAGCTTCACCGTTGTTTTGTAGGTTAAAGCCCGAATTTAACACATCACCCACAGTGGCAGCGTTGTTATAAATATTTGCCACAGTGTCTGGAGCTGCCATATGTGTGGTGGCATCGAATGCTGGAGTTTGGGTATCTAGCGTGCCATCAGGTGCCACACGGTAATCGCCCACATTGTACGTTGGGGTTAGGTTACCTGCCACATTGGCTAAGTTGGTTGGTGCTATGGTGCTACCATTACCATTATTCAAAGAAGCAATGACATCAGCAGGATCGATAGTGTCTCCATTAGCGTAGCTAAACGTGCCGTCAGGCTGTTTGTAAACTCTCTTACCTTCAGCATCGGTATAAACCACAGGCATTTGATTTAAGGTGCCTTGGGTGACCATATACAGCTGACTGCCATTGATAGCATCAGTAGAAGTTGATGAAATTTCACCAGCAGCGACGTTTTGAATACGGCGCTCAGAGCCTGACGCCCCCACAGACACGCCGCCTACCGCTGTCGCACCTGCAAAGTTGCCATACACCTGACCATTGACAGTGGCATTATTGACCACCCCTGTTGCACCTGCCGTGGTGGTGGCTCCGACTTGATTGCTGTCTTTTATGGCATTAAATAAGGTGCCTTGACCTTGGTCATTAACACTGCCCCGACCTGCGGTAACAGTACTATCATCACCCAAATACACTGAATTGGCAACGGTATTACCCAAGCGAGTGAGTTGATTGCCCGTACCTGTTGTATTAATGCCACTACCTAAGACATAGGTGTTCGCACTAGTGACATGGTTATTATTACCCACGACAGAGGAATGGGTGCCAGATATGGTATTGTGCGATCCGACAGAGACAGAGTAATGTGCACCGCCACCGACTTCTGAGATACCGATGGCGATGGCGTTATTAGCCATGTTTTTCTCGACACCCACCTGAGCTGCTGCACCACCCGGGATAAATCCCCCAACACTTATATCGCTCGCACCGCCAATGGCGATAGATGAGTTGCCGTACACCTGCGCATTTTGACCATAGCTTTGGGCACCCCTACCTTGAGCGATGGCACCACGCCCGAGGGCCTGAGCGCCGACACTGGCACTGGTTTTGACAAGAGCGCCATTACCAAGTGCCAAAGACCCCTCGGCTTCTGTGGTAGCTCCAAAAAATCCATATGGATAGCCAGGCTCCGTAGGGTGTCTCCCACTCTGTGCACCAATGGCGATGCTATTAATCGCTTTGGCTTTGGCAGCACCCAACGCCACCGAACCGCTGTAGGCAGTTTCGGCATCATGACCGACTGCAGTGGCACCGCCCATCGCAGGGCCATCGGCTTTATCACCTGTAGAACCCTTTCCGGTGAAGACTGTGGCATTGCGACCAATCACCACGCTATAATCCATATCCCAATGACCAGGTCCTGGTCTATTAACCTTAGCCCCATCACCGATCACGACCGTGCTGGCATAGGGAGCTTTGGCACCAGTACCGATGGCGATGGCATGATTGCCGCTGGCGACGGCTGATGTACCTTGGGCGAGAGTGTTAATGCGCGTGGCTTGGGCTTTATTACCCAGAGCGATGGCATTAACACCGACACTGCCTGGTTGATTTTTGTCACCTGCTACCGCACCAGTACCGATGGCAATGGTATCATTATCAGCTACAGAAGCAGCTTGACCGATAGCCACAGCACGGTTCACCGATTTGGTATTCGTAAAGGTCGGGGTATAAACCGCCAAATTGACACTGCCATCGGCACCAGTGACAGTTTGTGTAGTTTGTTTAACAGTCGCTGATGAGGCACCGACCTTGACTTGGTTGCCTAGCACAAAGTTATCATGTGAGGTCGAGCCAATTAAGTTGGCATTACCAATGGCGGTATTGCGCTGACCACCGACGATGCTAAATTTGGTATCGTTCATATTGGCGTCTGACAAAGCGTGTGCCATGCGAGCTGCATCGCCACCACCGGTCGCCCCAATCACGGTAGAGTTGGCACCAAAGCTCATATTGCCCGAGCCGATGGCAGTCGCACCTTTATTATTAGTGATGGCGCCACTACCAATAGCCGCCATGTTATTACCAGTCAGACCGGTCACACTAGACGCCCCTATCGCCGCACTGTCAAAGCCAGCTGATGTCTGAGTGTAGCTGCCGTATGCCGATGTGGTGTCACCGAGCGCGATGGCATTAACCCCTACCGCAGACGAGATGGTACCAGCTGAGATGGCATCAGGACCAATTGCCATTTTATTGTTACCAGCATGAATCACTTTGGCGTTGTTCCCGATTGCCATGGTATTATCACCTGTTAGATGACCGACATGGGCACTGTAACCGATGGCGATGCCGTTCGTGCGGGCGGACGCCGATACAGGATTAATCTCTGCCCTAGCACCTACACCGATGACAATGTCTCTGTTGCCCTGTGCCGTGCTATTGGCACCTTGGGCAATGGCACTATTACCTGCAGCACGAGCATTCTCACCCACAGCGATGGCGTTTTCGGCAGTGGTGTATTTGGCACCATTATCATAAGACACCTGCTTGGTGCTGGCACCGTTACCGATGGCGATAGACTCTTCGCCATAGGTCATGGCATTGTTACCGATGGCAACGGTACGACGAGCGCGATAGGTGTCACCCACTGCCAGAGTGCTGTCATTGGTGTTTTTGGCAGCAGCAAAATTATTGGCATTAGTACCAATGGCGACCGAATCTTCCCCATAATGCTGAACACCTGCGTTCTGACCGATAGCGGTGTTACGCTGACCTGTCGCATTTTTGCTGGCATTTTGACCAATGGCGATATTGGTATTGGTAGCAATAATGGGTTCTTGGATATTTTGTAGCGCATTGGTTGTGCCATTGACAAAATGAACACCGCCCGCACCCCCATTGGCGGTGCCTTTGTCACTTAGACCAAAGCCTGCTTCGGTACCGATGGCGATAGTATTTTGACCTTGAGTTTGGGTAGTAGTATCACCACACACGACAGATTTGGTGGCTGTATCATAATAACAACGGTTCGC
This sequence comes from Moraxella canis, assembly GCF_034424565.1. Classification (NCBI taxonomy): domain Bacteria; kingdom Pseudomonadati; phylum Pseudomonadota; class Gammaproteobacteria; order Moraxellales; family Moraxellaceae; genus Moraxella; species Moraxella canis. The sequence goes on from NZ_CP139961.1 coordinate 764,806, forward strand.
TGCAGGATTAGCATCTGCGACAGGAGGCTGATTACCAGTAGCCGCCACAGCATGGCTTGACAGTATGATACCTGACATGATTAAGCTGAATTTTAGCAGTCCATACGCACCCTGCACTGATTCGATGTGATCAGATGAGCCTTCGCTGCCGACAGCAGTTTGACTGCCTTTGCCTTGTGCGCGAGCATATTCGCAGACAGCTTGGAAAGTTTGGGTAGAGCGGTTATAAATGACGCGGTAGAGTTTGTTCATAGTCTTAATATCCTAATTCAATTCAGCTGGATTGGCTGTAATGCAGTCTATGACAGCGACACAATGATAGCAGCTGTCATAATTTGAAAACTAAAAAGAAAATGATAATTTGTCAGGTGTGCTAAAAACAGGGGGATTATTTAGCATATTATAATACTTTTAAGAAATCTTACCACCCTTTCATTCTTACAATTTACATTTAACTGTGTAATTTTTGTAATTATACATTAATTTGTTTCATTAGCCTCTTGAAATTTTGAAACCCTTAATATGATTGTGGTTATTCTGACTTGTGACCATGATTTATTTTATTTATTTTAACATAATAAAAAATAATACGAACTATTTGTCATCTCAATGTCTGTGCAACAGCCGATTCAGAGAAAATAAAAAACCGCTTGATTATCAAGCAGTTTTTAATAATAAAATCTTATAAAGGTTATTTTAAGCCTTTTTCCATGTCCTCAAACTTTTGGACAATATAAGGCGGTGGCGGCGCTGTCATCAAGCTGACCGCAATCGTGGTAATAAAACTGAGCGCAAATCCCGGCAAAATGGAGTAAATCGCGTCATTGGCTGGCTGACCGCCAATCTCAAAACCGCCATACACCCATATAATCACCGTCAAGGCACCCACGATCATCCCTGCCAAAGCGCCATTTCGGTTCATACGCTTCCACATCAGGCTCAAGATCACCAAAGGACCAAACGCTGCACCGAAGCCCGCCCACGCATGTGATACCAAGCTTAAAACTGAGCTGTTGCTGTCGCCTGCTATCAAGATGGCGACCACGGCGACCAGCACCACCGAGATGCGACCGATAAGGACTTGGCGCGCTTCTGAAGCTTCTTTGTCCAAAAATAGCTTATAGATATCGCGTGTCAATGAGCTTGAGACCACCAGCAGCTGACTTGAGATGGTACTCATGATCGCCGCCAAAATCGCTGCCAACAAAAACCCTGAAATCAGCGGATGGAACAGTACTTGTGAGAACACCAAAAAGATGGTCTCAGGGTCTTTGAGCTCAATGCCTGTACGCGCGACATAAGCAATCCCCGCGAGACCCACCATCAAAGCACCGATCAAGCTTAGAATCATCCAGCCCATGCCAATGACCGTCGCCACAGGCACATCTTTGACCGAGCGAATCGCCATAAAACGCACGATGATGTGCGGCTGCCCGAAATAGCCAAAGCCCCACGCCATCAAAGAGATCACGCCCATGACAGTGACACCATTCATCCAGTTGAAGACCTCGGTATTGGCTTGTGCTGCGATCGTCATCGCCTCAGACACACCGCCAATCTCACTAAAGGCGACTACCGGCACAAGCAGCATCGCGATCAGCATGATGACCCCTTGAACGAAGTCGGTCAAAGACACCGCCAAAAAGCCGCCAAACAGCGTATATGCCACAACTACGCCTGCTGTCACCCACAGACCCAAGCTGTATGGTAGATTTAGTGAGCTTTCAAACAGCTTGCCGCCAGCCACCAAGCTTGCCGCCGTATAGACCGTAAAAAATAAAATGATCACAACTGCCGACATGATCCGCAAAAGGTGCGATTTATCATGAAAACGATTGGCAAAATAATCCGGTAAAGTGATCGCATTATCAGCAAGCTCGGTATAGATGCGCAAACGCGGCGCCACGATCAGATAGTTGGCGCACGCACCGATCGTCAAGCCCAGCGCAATCCAGATACTCACCACGCCCGAAGCGTACATATATCCCGGCAAACCCAGCAAAAGCCAGCCTGACATATCAGATGCCCCAGCCGATAGCGCCGCCACCGCAGGGCTTAAGTTGCGCCCGCCGAGCATATAGCCTTCGATATCATTTCTTTGTTTAAAATAAGCATAAATACCGATAGCAATCATCAAAATAAAATAGATCGCCAGCGAAATCCATACGCCTGTTTCTACAGATTGCATGGTCAAACTCCTTTTGATAACCAGCACAAAGCATGTTATCAGTCTTTAGTAAAATGTATGTGTTCAAATATCAATAAATGCATACACAATGTGTATGTACATCCACATTATAACATAAAAATAACAAATGCTTATGTTTTGGCAACCTATCGTCAATATTTTATTCATTTTATTTTAATTAAACTGCCCAACCGTCTCTTTGAAAATTCATAACACCGCTCAAATTTACTGATGAAATGGTAATTAATGCCCATCACCTGAGCAATTTGGCAGAAAATTTTATGATTTATGCTTAAAAAGCCGTTAAAAAAGCTTGGTGAATTTGGAATTTTTGGGTATAATATTGGGCTAATTTTGACTTCACTGCAAGCGCATCGATATATCGCTGAGCAGTGATGCCAAACGCCCAGTTGGGCATCTCTCGGCGAGCTGGTCGCAAGCTCGTCTAATATTTACTTATCCAAAAGGATCTTTCATGAGCCAATTTACTCTGAATGGTGTCGCGCGCGCCGAAGCGCAGCAGGGCAAAGGTGCGAGCCGCCGCCTGCGTAAAGAAAATCTAGTTCCAGCCATCATCTATGGTGGTAATGATGAGCCTGTCGCGATTTGTGTAAAAACTAACGAAATCGTTAAAGCCTTGTCTAACGAAGCCTTCTTCTCTAGCGTTATCGCCATCAACTTAGACGGTGCTGAGCACGAAGTGATCATCAAAGCGCTTCAGCGTCATCCATCAAAAGGCTTCCCGCTACATGTTGACTTTCAACGCATCGTTCGCGGTCAAACCATGAACTTCAATGTCCCTGTACATGTTGTTAATGAAGAAACTTCAGCGGGCAAAAAAGCTGGCGGTATCCTAACCACGTTAGTCAACGACATCGAAATCAACTGCTTGCCACGCAACTTGCCAGAAGCCATCGAAATCGATGTAGCGCATCTTGAGATTGGTGAGTCAATCCATCTAAGTGATGTCAAACTGCCAAGCGAAGTGACTTTGGTGATGCATGATGAAGCTGACCTAAATCGCACCATCGTAACCATGCAAGCGCCTGCTGTGGTTGAAACTGCTGACGAAACACCAGCAGAAGAAGCAAGCGAAGCAGAAGCGGCTTCAGAAGAAGCAAGCGAAGAGTAATCTGATTGCTTAAGCGTTCAAAAAACCAGTAACTTGCTTACTGGTTTTTTATTTATGAGAATATCCAAATTGATCAAAAAAGCGGGAGTCGATTGACTATGACCATCAAACTCATTGTCGGACTTGGCAATCCGGGCGCACAATATCAACACACTCGGCATAACGCAGGGTTTTGGTTTGTTGAACAGCTTGCCGATAAATTTGGCATCAGCTTGGCTTTTGATAAGAAATTTCATGGTCAAGTCGGACGAGGGCTAATCCACGGACAAGAGGTCAGATTACTACTACCCGAAACCTTTATGAATCGCTCGGGGCAGTCCGTGGTACCTTTTGCCAAGTTTTATGGCATAGATACAGGCAGCATTTTGATCGCTCATGATGAGCTGGATATCCCTGCAGGCAGCATTAAGCTTAAAACTGGCGGCGGTCATGGCGGGCACAATGGCTTAAAAGACATCGTGCCGCACATTGGCGCTCAGTTTCATCGCTTGCGCATCGGTATCGGTCGCCCTGCTCATTCATCGCAGGTGAGCGGCTATGTGCTTGGCAAGCCCCCTACCGATGAGCGCATCAGCATTGATGCTGCCATCGATTGCGCTGTGGCGTCACTTGGTGAGATTATGTCTGGTGATCTGGAGCGTGCGCGCAATCAGATCAACGGCTTTAAGCTTCCCAGCTGATCTGTACTGACTTTAGTTTTTATCAAAAGATTGTATTATGCTGTTATCTATCTTAGCGGTCATTATAGGACTGGTTATCTTAATTTATAGCGCTGACGTTTTTATTGATGGTGCGGTCGCTATCGCAACCAAATATCATATGCCAAAAATGCTCATCGGTGCGCTCATCATCGGGGTGGGCACTTCAGCGCCCGAGATTGTGGTTTCGGCATTGTCTGCCTTTGCTGGCAGCCCAGGTCTTGCTTTGGGTAATGCCTTTGGGTCAAATATCGCCAATATTTTATTGGTGCTGGGCGTCACCGCTTTGATTGCCCCCATCGTCATCCAAAAACAAGTGCTTAAAACAGACTTTGTGTGGCTGATTAGCGCCACCGTCATCACTTTGGGATTGATGATAGATGGTCATTTGAGCCGAATTGATGCACTGATTTTATTATTGGTATTGGCAGCCAATATCGCCATGCAAATCATCTATGCTAAGCGCCATGCCGCTGCTGCTTCAGAGAGCGCCATTCTTGCCAGTGATGAACACGCCTATGAACTTGCCGAAGATGAGCTGCCCGACCCAAATACCGTCAGCACCCCAAAATCTCTTGCCAAGCTGATCATTGGCTTGATTGTCTTGGTGCTCAGCTCACGGCTCATCGTCTGGGGTGCAGTTGAGCTTGCCAAGCTATGGGGCTTATCTGATTTGATCATCGGCTTGACCATTGTCGCCATTGGCACCAGTTTACCTGAGCTTGTGTCATCAGTGATCGCAGCCAGACGCGGAGAGTTCGAGATGGCTTTGGGTAATGTGCTTGGCTCAAACCTATTTAATACTCTAGGGGTCGTTGGTGTGGCGGCGATCATCATGCCAATGCAGGTTGAGCCTGCAATGCTCAGCCGTGATGCGGTGGTAATGAGCGGCGTGACTTTACTGCTATTTGCGCTTTGCGCGTTGGCACTCAAGCGAGACGGTCAAATTGGGCGCGGCGTTGGGCTTATGTTTATTAGCTGCTTTATTGGCTATAGTGCTTGGCTTGCGATGAGTGTCATGGCTTAATATATGATTGGCAAAGATGGCAGCACATCTGTTCTGATCAGCTACCTTATTGATCAAGCAAAATGGCTCACCATCCATCTCATACAAATCAGTCTGCCAATCCATGATGCTCTCTAACAAAATCCCCGAAAAACTTTGGGGATTTTGTTATAATACGAGTTACTCTTATAAACATCCCATGGATAATTATGACCACGCCAAACCCTTATGCGCATCGTACCGCCAAGCATTTTGACGGCATCCGCTATGACGAAGCTTTGATCCAAAAATACAACCGCCAAGGTCCGCGCTATACCTCCTATCCCACCGCTTTAGAATTTGCGCCGATTGAGTCAGGCGTTGAAGCCAGTATTTTGGCAAAGCGCGATCCTAGCGTGCCGCTGTCGTTATACATTCACATTCCTTTTTGTCATCATCTGTGCTACTACTGCGGCTGCAATAAAATCATCACCAAAAAAAACAGTGACGCTGGCGATTATTTGACCTATTTATTTGCTGAGATTCGCCACAAAAAATCTTTGCTGCGTGGTCAGTCTGTGGTCAAGCAGCTGCATCTTGGTGGGGGTACGCCGACCTTTTTGAGCGACGATGAGCTATCAGCGCTTTGGCAGTTTTTACAGGAAGAATTTATATTTGCTGATGACGGTGATTTTTCTATTGAGATCGATCCGCGCGAGCTGCGACCAACGACCCTAAAATTGCTAAAAGATTTGGGATTTAATCGGCTCAGCTTTGGGGTGCAGGATTTGGATCAAAAAGTGCAAATCGCCGTCAATCGTGTGCAGCCACTTGAGCTGATCCAAAGCGTCATGCAAGAAGCACGGGCGCTAGGCTTTGTGTCCACCAACATTGATTTGATTTATGGACTGCCCCATCAGACACCTAAGAGTATGGATTTGACCATCCAAGAGATCATCAAATTGTCGCCTGATCGCCTGTCGGTGTTCAATTATGCGCATTTGCCCGATCGGTTTTTAGCCCAAAAGCGGATCCGTGAAGCAGATTTGCCAAGCCCTGCTGATAAGTTAGCCATGTTTGGCAATATCATTACGGCGCTTGGTCAGGCAGGCTATCAATACATCGGCATCGATCACTTTGCCAAGCCAGACGATGCGATGGCGGTGGCGCAGCGCCAAGGTGAGCTGCACCGTAATTTTCAAGGTTATGCCATTTTGGGCGAGTGTGATTTATTGGGGTTTGGGGTGAGCGCCATCAGTCAGATTGGCGAGCATATTTTACAAAATCCCACTGCGCTCGCCGACTATCAAGACGCGATCAAGTCGGGCGCACTGCCTGCCGTCAAGCACATCCAAAGCGATGCCAAAGACGCACTACGCCGCCATGTGATCATGAATTTACTGTGCCATGATTATATGAGTTTTCAAGATTTGCACCAAAAATTTGGCATTGACCCAAAAGAGTATTTTGCTAATGAAATCATGAGCTTACAGGATATGGCAAAAGATGGCTTGGTTCAGATTGATGATGATGGCATAACCATCTTGCCCAAGGGTCGAATTTTGGGGCGCAGTATTGCGATGGTATTTGATGAATATTTGGGCAAAAAACACGCCAACCGTTTTTCTAAAGTGATTTAACCAAAATCATCAGCTCAAATAAGGCGTGGTATGTATCACGCCTTATTTTTACGGCGCTTAAGCGTTTGCCAAAGCGACTCATGGGCAATTTTTGGCACCTTTAAGGTGATGGTGTTTGATAGCATATCATGCACCGCAAGTCCACGGCGATTAAACAGACAAAATAAAAAATTAAATAAAAATCCAAGCACTGCTGCTACCAAAATGGCAAGTTTTGAGCCATGTAATAGCGCTCCGATCACCGCACATAGTGCGGGCAAAAGACAGGCGCTGATGATACGCACAAAGCTTTGGCGCCATGTTAGCAGCCCGCCTTGATCATTGACTGTTTTTAAGCGCCATGTCTGCATACCCAGCGTTTGACCTGATTTGCGCCAAAAAATCCCATAAAACCCCACCAAGGTCAGCACAAAAGCAGGTGTCATCACCGCGTTTTGATACCAAATCGGCAACGTTTTGGCTTCTTGGGAAGTGGTGCCCACATCCAAAAACAGCACCGTACCCAACACAGCAAGTGCCGCACCCACTAAAAACAGCATCGCCAAAATCAACATGCCATCATAAACGATTGCAGCCAAGCGCACCGCAGGCTTGGCGACGGTGGGCATCTGTGATGAAGAAGCAGGCGATGAATGAGAAGTGTTTGGCATGGCTGGTGTTTCAAAAAGAAAAGTTGGGCTATTGTATCATGATTTGAATTTGGATGCATAAATTGCATGCCATACTAAGATACTCAAATAGCCCACAAAAAAAATCACCGAATCATAAATTCGGTGATTTTCATAATATGGCGCACCCGGAGAGATTCGAACTCCCGACCCCTTAGTTCGTAGCCAAGTGCTCTATCCAACTGAGCTACGGGTGCGAATCAACTTAGATATTGTCGTAACATCTTTCGTTGTGGCGGCTATTATACAGTGATTATTTTGTATGTCAAGCACTTTTTTAATTTATTTTCTAAGCATTGAACTTAAAGCCGACTAAGAAAATAAATGGCGGTGAAGGAGGGATTCGAACCCTCGATACCCGTAATTAGGTATGGTTCCTTAGCAGGGAACTGGTTTCAGCCACTCACCCACTTCACCGAACTTAGGCTAGGTAAATTGCTAATTTACTTGGTCATCTGTGATGATTTCGCCTGTCGTTGTGGGCGATAATTATATCAAAATTACCAACGATTGCAAGCGGTTTTGATAAAAATATGAAAAAATTTTGCGATTTTTGCCAAAACCTGAGAAAATTCGCCCGATTTATCAAAAATTTGCTACCATACTCAATGAGTGATTGTGATACTGGGAGATAAGCCATGCAAATCCATTCAATGAGACCGACGGTACTATGTTTTTCAGGACTAGATCCTTCGGGCGGTGCCGGCATTCAAGCTGACATTGAGTCAATCGGCGCCTCAGGCGCACATGCTGCTGTGGCCTGCACTGCTTTAACCGTTCAAAGCTCACAACAGGTTTTTGGGTTTGAGGCTGTGGATAGCGCGCTGCTCGCCGCTCAAGCCAAGGCAGTCTTGGAGGATTTGCCGGTACGCGCCATCAAGTCTGGCATGATGGGCACGGTGGATAATATTCACGCATTGGCACATTTGTTTGAAAGTGGTGCGATCGCGACTGAGACCCCTTATGTGCTTGATCCAGTTTTGGTGGCAAATGCCGGAGGGGCTTTGGGAGATCCCAAGACTTTGGCAAAAGCGTTTGATAAACTTTTACCATACGCCGCTTTGATCACGCCAAATACGCACGAAATTCGCGCCCTAAGCGGATGCCAAGATCTACACGACGCCGCCAAATCGCTCAATCGCCGCGGAGCAAAGGCTGTGCTTGTCAAAACTTCGCATGATTTTCACTCAGGTGATATTGAGCAGTTTTTATATATTGATGAGCAGATCGCCCATACCAGTATTGTGCCAAGATTGGCAGGTGAGTTTCATGGCTCTGGCTGCTCGCTGGCAAGCCATATCGCTGGACGCTTGGCAATGGGTGACGATCTCATCAGCGCCATCACTGCCGCCGATGCGTGGATTCATCAGGCACTGAGTCATGCTGACAGACCGCACTCAGACCCAGAGGCACAGCTGATTCCAAATCGCTTTATTTAAGTGATCAAAAATTCAATGGATAAAAAAATCGGGACACATATTTGTCCCGATTGATCATGGCTTAGCCGCCCCAAATGTGCCTGCCAATGATGCCAATAAAATTTTCTAACAAAAGCAAACTAAATAGCGCCGCCAAAAATGATAAATCAATCATACCAAGATTTGGTACGAAGCGACGAAATGGCGCCACGATTGGCTCAGACAGCTGCATCAGCACGAACATTATACTGTTATTGATATTTAAAAAAACCATCAATAAACTACACACCGCCGATGCGATCATCGTATAACGCACCAATTGTAAAAACTTCATAATGGCGCTCAAAGAGCCGACAAAAAACAGCTCAATGCCAGTCATTGATACGCCTAAAATGGCATTATTAGCGGCGATATTAATCAGATATAGCAGCAGCATCAAAACCACCGCTGCCAAACTGATGCGCCCACCCCCCATGTTTGGGAAAATACGAGTAAAAATATCAACTACGCCAGTTAAGCGATAGGTTGCACGCGCCAAAGGCTCACTGCCATCAATCTGTGCCAGCTGAATCATAAAGCGCACAAACAAGAGCATCAAAGCAAAGTTGATGAGCATGTTTGTCAAAACAAAAGACAATGAATTCATAAATGATATCTATAATGGATAAAAATTAGCTCTCACTGAGCATCTGACCCAGCTCAAAGCTGCGATCGCTACACGCCTGCATGGCGCGAGCAAAAGCACCGCCTACATCGTCTCGATATAAGCAATCAAGCGCTGCAGCGGTGGTGCCGCCTTTGGAGGTGACTTGCTCTCGCAGCGTCGCAGGGTCTTGGTCTTTTGCCAAAGCTGCTGCGCCGCACATACTTTGTACTGCCAAAGCATGTGCATCCTCTGGCGACAGTCCCATTTCCACCGCTTTGGCAATCATATTTTCAAGCACATAAAAAAAGTAAGCTGGCGCTGAGCCTGCGACCGCTGTCACAGCGTGCAGCAGTGACTCATCTTCTACCCAAGAAACCATGCCTGAAGCCTGCATGATGTTTTGAGTCATCAAGCGCGCTGCTTCGCTTGAGTTTGAGGCGTATAGCCCAGATGCTCCAAAGCCTTGGCTGGCAGGTAAATTAGGCATACAGCGCACAATGTTACGATAGCCGCCAAGCATATCTGACAAAGTATCCACAGACAGTCCTGCTGCGATGGATAGGACGATTTGCTCATTAAGATACGGTGCGATGCTACCAGCCACATCACGCATGACCTGGGGCTTGACCGCCAATACCACGACATCGGCGCCCTCGATGATTTGCTTGGCGTCATCAGGACTGACCGCACTCAATCCTTTGGCAATAAACTCATCAAGCTTGGAAGGATCGCTGTCAGAGACCCCCAAATTTAGGGTTAAATAATGCTCGTGTTTTGCTTTTAAAAGCCCATCGATGATGGCTCTTGCCATATTACCACCGCCAATGAAGCTGATGGTTTTTTCATTGAGCGCACTAAAATCCGTCATCTGTTTTCTCCGCCGTCTTTGACTGATATTCTTAGCATACAAGCATGGATATCTGATGGATTAATGGGAATCAAACGCATTGTACACCATTCGCCCTATTGGTGCAAAATTATCCAAACGCTGACTGCTACTCAAGTCCCATGCCATCATCGGCGCTATCAAATATTGGCGATCATCCACCGTGACTCGCCACAGATGCGCTCTTAGCCAAGGTGGGAGCCTGAGTTTTTGAGCCAGTTTTTTGCCTTTATAGTGGTGCTTTCCGATTATGAGCGACTCATTTTTGGTGATTTTTTGAATGTGGCTAATATCTGCCATCAGCCTGAGCTGACATCTGCCATCATCCGCCAGCACCCACCCATGGTCATCCGCCAGCGCCTCTGTCATGTGTGTGTCAAATAGCTGCCACACATCAGCGCGGTAACGATATAGGCAGTCATCATAGCGACACAGAACATAAGCCGAACGCGCAGCTTGCCACAGTAGCTGACTGCTATGATCATTATCCTGTCGGTAAATCATCTCAATAACCTGACGACTCAGCTGATGACTTGGCGGCAGCGGTTCATCACCTTGAAGCCAGCGGTGTAGCGCCAGTGTTTGCTCAGGCTCTGATAAATTGAAAAAATCCTGAATGGCAAGCACTCGCTGATAAGGTGTTTGGTTGGCAGGATGCGCCAAAGATGCCAGCAAAATCTCCATCTGCTGATCCACCATGGCAGATGCCGTCGACAGCAGATCAGCCGACCGACCGATATTCTCAATCGCCTTAGGATTGAGTGCCAAAAGATGTGGCAAGATATCTTGACGAATACGCCCTCGGGCATAGACAGGATCAGTGTTGGTCACATCATCCACATAAGGCAGCGCATGAGCTTTGGCAAATTGACTGATCTTATCTCTAGATATCGTAAGCCATGGTCGCCACAGTGTGATGGTTTTGGTCGTCTCGTCTGTGCACACAGTTTTGGCTTGCCAAGCTTTCATGCCCGATAGCCCTTGGAGTCCTGCGCCCGAAACCAGCCGCATCAGCACAGTTTCGGCTTGATCATGTGCATGGTGTGCAAACATCAGCACATCGCCTTGGTTCATGACCTTGCCAAAGGCATGATAGCGTGCTTCGCGAGCGTGTGTTTCGCTATTTTTTGGTAAATTGACTTTCAAAACTTGACACTCAAACCCATGCTCGTCCGACCATCTTTCTACCAGCTGCGCCCAAGTATCATTTGCCGCCTGCCACCCATGATGCACATGGAGCAATGTAGGCAAAGTTTTTATCATACCTTGCCGATACAACATCAAGCAGGCATAAGCCAAAGCCAGTGAGTCCCTGCCGCCGCTGCAAGCCAGATATAACTTAGCATGAGCGGGCAATGCCAACTCTTCAAAAGCTGTCGATAAGGGTGTCAAAAGATCGTCAGTCATAAACTTTACCAACTCCAATAAAAAACAAGGAGCAGCTTTTACCCCTTGTTCTTGATATGTTGATTATAACAACTTTATTATAGTCGCTGTCAATTTATCTGTCATTGCCGTAAAACCACCGACTCTAGGCGGTGGATATAAGGCAACTCCGTAGCTATGCTTACGCACAGATGGTATTTAGTGAGGTGTATTTTGCTGTTCAATGTACTGGCGGATAATCTCAATTGGAGCACCACCACAACTACCTGCAAAATAGCTAGGCGACCACAACGCATCATCCCATAACTGCCCTTTGATGGACGGGTATTCTTTCTTACGCAATAGCCGACTAGACACGCCTTTCAAGCTATTCACCAAACTAGAAATAGCCACTTTAGGCGGATAAACCACCAATAAATGCACATGGTCGTTTTCACCATCAAACTCGACTAATTGTGCCTCAAACTTTGAACAAACTTCCTCAAAGATAACCTGCATATCGTCTAAAATCTCTTTAGTGAATACTTTTCTGCGGTATTTAGCCACAAAGACCAAATGCACATGAAGATTGTAAACAACGTGCCTACCACGTCTTAAATCATTTGACATATCATTAGACTAAACTTTAAAATATAAAAATCCAATGATACCCAAATCCATAAAAACACTCAACTACGCATCAAAGATAAACACATAGACCAACTAAACCACCTAAGCGGTTTAGTCAATTTCGTGTGGAATTATGTTAATGACTTGGGTTATAACTATTTACAGCGCACAGGCAAATTCTTATCTGCCTATGATTTAAACGACTACACCAAAGGCAGTGGTGAGCTACTAGGCTTACATTCTCAAACCATACAAGCCATCAATGAAACCCACGCTAAAAGTCGTAAGCAGTTTAAGAAGGCAAAACTTAACTGGCGAACCAATCGCCCAACAGCAAAACGCAAATCATTGGGCTGGATACCCTTTAAACAATCAGCCATCAAACACATCGCTACTCACCAAACAGGCAAAAAAGGCTTAAAATCAACCCTGCAACTGAGTCTGGCCAAAGGACAAAAGCTAGTCATTGACCTATGGGACAGCTACAACCTATCACTATATCAAATTAACACCTGTGAGATTGTGCAAGACAGCCGCAATCGTTGGTATGCCTGTCTCACCGTCAAGAACTATCCAAAACAAACTTGTGGCACAGGTTCGGTTGGTATTGATCTTGGTTTAAAAGACAGTGCCACTACCTCAAACGGGGATAAACTGCATATTAAGCAAACGCTTAAATACGCCAAAGACTTAGCGATTGCTCAGCGTGCAGGTAAAAACAAGCGTGTACAGGCAATCCATGCCAAAATCAAAAATACACGGCAAGACCTCATCCACAAATTCACCACCCAATTAGTCAAGGATAACGCCCTAATCGTGGTAGGCGATATTAAAACCACTCAATTTAACAGTAAAAAAGGCAAACTGGCTAAAAGCGTCTATGATGCAGGTTGGTTTGAACTCAAACGGCAACTGATCTATAAATGTAAGAATGCAGGTTGCCGTTTTGTAATCGTATCAGAGCGATACACTACCCAAACTTGTTCGTGCTGTGGCGATATGTCCAGTAGTCCGAAAGGTAGGACAGGTCTTGGAATAAGAGAATGGACTTGTGCAAAGTGTGGCACATGGCATGATAGAGATATCAATGCCGCTAAGAACATTCTTGCGGTCGGGCTTGACCGTCTTGTAGAAGGAATCCCCGCACTTTAGGGCGGGGAGGAAGTCAAAGCGATACTTTTGAATTAAACTGCATGAGCCGCTGATACCGCTTTTCAAGCAGCTCATCAATTGGCAGCGCTTGTAATTCTGCCAATTGTACTGTCAGCAGGCTTTTGAGCGCTGCCATCACAGGCTCAGACGCTTCGTGAGCACCGGCGCCCTCATCAATGACTTCGTCAATCAAGCCAAGCTGATGCAGATTCACGGCATTTAGCTTGAGCGCTTCTGAAGCATCAGGCGCCTTTTCGGCAGTTTTCCACAAGATAGACGCGCACCCTTCTGGGGAGATGACCGAATAGATGCTATTTTCAAGCATATTCACTTTATCCGCCACACCGATGGCAAGCGCGCCGCCCGAGCCGCCCTCACCGATCACCGTGGCGATGATGGGCGTTTTTAGGCTTGAAAATACCGCAATACTTTTAGCGATCGCTTCGGCTTGACCGCGCTCCTCGGCACCGACGCCAGGATAGGCACCTTGGGTATCAATAAAAGTAAACACCGGCAGACCGAAACGCTCCGCCAACTGCACCAAACGGATGATTTTGCGGTAGCCTTCAGGATTTGCCATGCCAAAATTATGTGCGATCCGCTCACGTGTACTGCGCCCACGATGCTGACCAACCACGAGCACCGGTGCACCATTGAACCGAGCCAGACCGCCCAAAATGGCACGATCATCCGCAAAAGCGCGATCTCCATGCAGCTCATCAAATTCATCAAACAGCGAATCAACATAATCCAAAAACAATGGACGCTTTGCATGACGCGCCAATTGCACGCTTTCCCAAACTTGATTCATAGAACACTCAATAAATTGTACAAATGTAAACTGATATTAAGTTTAGCACTTTTTTTGGGTCTCGTCATCTGTTTTATCTAAAATTTGAGGTTTTTGGCAGCATTTTAGCGGCATTAATGACGACAGCCGACCACTTCTAGAAGCACGCCCCATTTGGCAAATTGGCGCGCATCTTGTTCAAGCTGATCTAAGATCAAATCTTCATGTAAGCCAAAGCCGACGGTCACCTGCCAATGATCTGGCGTGATCACATGTAAATCAATCGCTGCTGCCTTGGTGGTGCGGCTTTGGCTAGATTGTACAGCCAATCTTAAAATCAAGCACAGATACACCAATTTGCGACCGCCAAGCTCCTCGACTGTCTCTAGGGCATCGGATTTTAGTTTGCGGCGATGGTGTAGCACGATTTGTGCCATCATCTCTTGCCCAATTTGAGAAAATCCTGCAATGTCTGAGTGCTCAAGCAAATAAGCACTGTGACGCTGATAGTTGCTATGACCTACCGCCAAACCGATCTCGTATAAATTGGCAGTTCGGCGCAATAAATCCGCATCTTCTTCATCAAAATCCAAAGCATCTTTCGCATGATTAAACAATCTGGCGGCGCGCGTCATAACGCGTCCTGCTTGCTTGACATCCACCGAGTATCGCTCCGCCATCGCTGCCACCGAGCGGTCACGCACATCCTCAGAGTTTAGGCGACCCAGCATATCGTACATCACCCCTTCTCTGAGCGCACCGTCTGAATAGCCAAGCTCATCAATCTGCAAAGTCTGCATGATCTCAAGCAGCTCCGCCACGCCTGCTGGGAAAACAGCTTGGCGATGGGCTTTGACACCTTCAAATTCAATCTTATCGACGCTGCCAAGCTTGATCAGATGTTTTTTGAGTTTTTGCATCCCATCAAGGGTGATGCTCTCAGTGCTAAGCCCAAGCTCAGCAAGCACCAAGCGCGCCGCCTTGATCGTGCCTGATGAGCCGATGGCATTATCCCAGCCGACTTTTTTATAGCGTTTGGCGATCGCCATCAGTTCGGCTTGCGTGTACTTTGCGGCTTGATCAAAGGCTTCTTCGGTGATTTTACCGTCAGCAAAAAACTTTTTGGTATAAGACACACAGCCCATTTGCAAAGATTCCATCTCAATCGGCTCAAACCCCTGACCGATAATAAACTCTGTCGAGCCACCACCAATGTCAATGACCAAGCGCGTGTCGGTACTGGCATTTGAATGCGACACACCCAAATAAATCAAGCGCGCTTCTTCGCGACCTGAGATGATCTCAATCGGCTTTGGCAAAATGGCATTGGCACGGCGAATAAATTCAGCCGCATTCACCGCTTTACGAAGGGCGTTAGTGGCGACGATGCGCAAACGGCTGGGATGAATCTCCGTCACATGCTGCGCAAAGCGATTCAAGCACTCCAAGCCACGCTGCATCGCTTCTTCGGACAGTATATTATCATCATCCAAGCCTGCTGCCAGCTGGACTTTTTCTGAAATGGAGGCAACTTTACGCACTTCACCATGATCCAAACGACCGATTGCCAAATGAAAACTGTTTGAGCCCAAATCGATAGAGCCTAGCATCTCATCGCGACCGATGGCGACCGCATCATGGATGGCGCTGGCGATTTGTTGATGGCGTTGGGTGTTGTCTAAGACGGCTGGTTTCATGGCAAATCCTTGGATCATATGTTTAATAAATGAGGTTATTTTACGACAGATGGTCGTTTTTATCCATCAATTTTGCCCAGCTTTTCTACCAAAATTAATGACCTCTGATCAGTTTTAGGACATCTTCAGGGATCATATCAGTCATATCACTGGGTACAGGTGCGATGTATCGGCTTGGGCGCTGATCGTCGGCATCGTCGGTTTTTTCAAGCTCAAGCTGCCAAGCATGCAAGCAAAGACGCCCCACTGCCAGCGCCGACGGGTTTTGCTGGTATTTATCATCTCCAAGCAGCGCATGCCCGATGTGCGCCATATGCACCCGAATCTGATGCGTGCGTCCAGTGGCAGGCATGGCGAGCACCAAGCTGACAGGGTGACCGCTGAGTTCAAATTTTGCCAAAGTTTTTATTTTGGTCAGACTTGGTTTGGCGCGCTCATCACCTTTTTGTTCATTGGGATGGGCGACTTTGACGCGGCGCTCACCATTTGCCAAAGTATAGCGAAGCAAAGGCTTGTCAATATTCATCTGATCAGCATTGACATAACCTGATACCAAGCACAGATACTGTTTATGGATGGTCTTGGTGCGAAACTGCGTTTGGAGCGCCTTTAGAGTGCTGCGTTTTTTGGCGATTAATAGCAGCCCTGAAGTCTCTTTATCGATCCGATGAATCAGCTCAAGATATTTTTTGCCCGTTGCCATGCGCATCGCTTCAATCACCCCAAAACTCTCGCCCGAGCCGCCATGCACCGCCATGCCGTGCGGCTTATTGAGCACCATCAAGCCATCATCTTCAAAGATGATGCGTGCAAGCAGCCCTTTGGCGAGCTGCTCGCTGATGATCGGCGCTTCGCGTACGCTCAAGCGGACGGGGGCAATGCGCACCACATCGCCTGCATACAGCTTATCATGCGCCTTGCATCTTTTGCCATTGATCCGAATTTCATCGCTACGGATCAATTTATACAGATGTGAGCGTGGCAGCCCCTTAAGTCTGGCTAACAAAAAATTATCCACCCGCTGCCCATCTTGATTATCAGTGACGGTCAAAAAATTCACCTGATCAAAATTTGTGATGGCGACATCTGCGGACTGCTTGGCAGGTTTTGTGGTAGGTTTTTTATCAGTCATGCCTTGCTTGGTGGTTGTAGGCGAAGATGTACGCTTGTGGGAGCGCGCTGTGCTGGGTCTGGCATTTTTAGCAGAGTGATGACTTGTATCACGAGCTGATGACTGTTTTTTCGGCATTTTTTGTAAATTTTTCATAGTTTTGACATTTTTTAGTAGGCGTTTGGCAAAAGTTTTGGTATAGTTTATCATGTTGCAACTTAGGACAGGATAATTTTTATCTTGATAGAAAAATTTTATCCCATCACTGCAAATTTATAAAACCTTTGATCGGCACTTATCATCAATCACGGTAAGATCGAACGCACCATTGTGTGTGTCGCCATCATCGTCATGAGATGAGATAGTACATCACATTGATAAGATTTATTTATCGATCATTTGATTCATCATGCCTGATGACATCCGATGATAGCGCCTGTTTGTTTGATAAATTTGACCTGCAACCACCAAAATATCATTCACTAAACAAAAGTTTGACTGTGTTAAATAAAACTTTTGTAATGCAACTTCGGTATTGATACCGTACAAGATTTTGCCAGTCGCCCATTGATGCGCATGGTATGATTTTGGGAACTATTGGTTCAAAAGCACAAGACAGACTCTGCTTTTGCAAGGTAATCCCCAATAAAGCCCAAAGAAACAGTGAGTTTTTAAAATCGGTGCAAGCGGTTTTAATGTTTATCCAAGATGGATAGATTTGTGACAACTTAACCCATCACGCCCAAGACAGCTTGGATGTGATTGATAAATCTTCGTAAACTTAATACCGATGTTGCTTGACTCGGGCGATTTTGCCCATTAAGGAACATCATGAAACGCATATTAATTAACGCCACGCATAACGAAGAGATTCGTGTTGCACTCTGTAAAGACAATCATCTGTACGACTTCGACCTTGAAAATCGTACTCGTGAACAAAAAAAAGCGAACATCTACAAAGGGCACATTACCCGTGTAGAGCCTTCTTTGGAAGCTGCGTTTGTTGAGTATGGCTCAGCGCGCCAAGGCTTTTTACCGCTTCGAGAAATTGCCCCTGAATACCTAAACGGCAATGCGCGCGAAGATAGCATTAAGCAGCTCATCAAAGAAGGCGATGAAGTCATCGTTCAAGTCGAAAAAGAAGAGCGCGGTAACAAAGGCGCGGCGCTCTCAACGTTTATCTCATTGGCGGGTCGATATTTGGTTTTGATGCCAAATAATGCCAAAGCAGGTGGTATCAGCCGCCAAATCTCAGGTAAAGTCCGTGAAGAGATGAAGCAAATCATCGCAGGTCTTAGCCTACCAAAAGGCATGAGCGTCATCGTTCGCACCGCAGGTTTGGGCAAAGGTGCTGTCGACCTTCAAAATGACCTTGATCATCTGTTAGACATTTGGAAATCCATCCAAGACCAAAACAAAAACCGCCCAAGCCCTTGCTTGGTGCATCAAGAAGCTGGCGTGGTCACACGTGCGGTGCGCGATTATCTGCGTGATGACATTGGCGAAGTGTGGATTGACAGCGAAAATGCTTATGATGAAGCGGCAAATTTTATCAAAGCTGTGATGCCAGCTCAAATGAGCAAACTGCGTAAATACACCGACTATGAGCCGATGTTTGCGCGTTTTGGCATTGAGCGTCAAATCGAAACTGCTTATCAGCGCGAAGTGCGCTTGCCTTCTGGTGGCTCAATCGTCATCGATCAGACCGAAGCTTTGGTATCCATTGACATCAACTCATCAAAATCTACCAAAGGCTCAGACGTCGCCGAAACCGCCTACCACACCAATTTAGAAGCTGCCGATGAAATCGCTCGCCAGCTGCGCCTAAGAGACATGGGCGGCTTGATTGTCATTGACTTTATTGACATGAATGATCCGCGCCACCAAAAAGACGTCGAAAAACGACTCATCGAAGCGACGCGCCATGACCGTGCGCGTGTTCAATTTGCCGAGATCAGCAAATTTGGGCTGATGGAGATGAGCCGCCAGCGCCTGCGTCCATCACTAGAAGAAGCCACAGGTTATATCTGCCCACGCTGTCATGGTAATGGCATGATTCGTGATTTGCGCTCTTTGTCGCTGTCCATCATGCGTCAAATTGAACAAATCGCCCTAAAAGAGCGCATGGGCGAAATCCAAGCCGAAGTGCCAACCGACATCGCTGCTTTTTTAT
Source organism: Moraxella canis (assembly GCF_034424565.1). Lineage (NCBI taxonomy): Bacteria > Pseudomonadati > Pseudomonadota > Gammaproteobacteria > Moraxellales > Moraxellaceae > Moraxella > Moraxella canis. The sequence continues at coordinate 783,985 of NZ_CP139961.1, forward strand.
TAAACGAAAAACGTGAAAGCTTGGTATATCTTGAGCAAGACAGCGGAGCACGCATCACCATTTTGCCGCACGCGCATCTTGAAAGCCCTAATTTTAGCCTGCACTTTAATCCAGATGGTTTTGCGCCATCAAGCTATGAGCGCATCGCGGACACCGAAGAAAAAGAAAATATTGACCGTGGCTATGAAGTCAATTGGCAAACAGAGCACGAAAAGCAAGACTCAAACCGTTGGCAGAAGTCCGAACCAAAGCCCACCCAAAAAGCCCCTGCCGCTGAGCCAAAACCAGCAGCCAAAGCCGAACCTCAAGCAGTGGCATGGCTGTCCAATCTGTTTGCACCAAAGCCACAAGCCAAAGTTGCTGGCAGCTTAGGGACGGCAGATGCTGCTTCTGCCATCGAAGCACTGGTAAACGGCGGCGCAGTAAGCCTAGGCGCAGCGGGCAGCATGGCAGATATCCCAGCACCGACAGCGGAATCAAATGCACGCCCTCAAGCAGAAGACAAGCGCCATAAAAAGCCTCGAAATGCTAAGAAGGAATCAGGCGAAGAGACCACTGCCCAAGCCCCTGAAAAAGCGGACAAAAAAACCAAAAAAGAACGCGATAAAGAGCACTATCCAAAGCGTGAAGCAGGTTCTCGCCGTGAGTCTCGCGGAGAGATCATGCGCGGTGAGACGCTTCATAAAGCCGAAGAAAAAGTAGAAAAAACACAGAAGGCTGAGAAGCCAGTTCGTACTGACAAGCCCAAATCTGAAAAAGCCGATAAGCCGCCACGTCAAAAAACAGCCAATCCTGAAGATGTGGTGCTACATGTAAGCAGCATCAAAGCCGCTGAAAATACTGCGCAAGTCATACATCTTTCGCTAGATGGCAGCAAGTTGGCAAAACCATCCAAAGACGAGTCGTCGAACACCAAAGACGACGTTAAAGACGATGTCAAAGCTGTACCTCAAGCAGATGCAGACAAAGCGATCAAAGCGCAAAAAGAGCCCATGCCGGTCAAGACCAAGCCAGCTGAAGCTGAGCCGGCTACACAGCCAGACGAGATCGGTACGCCAACTACAGTCTCATCGACCGAGGGCATTGAGCCGAAACTGGCTGAAAAAATTCAGGCGCTTGCCAAATCGATGAATAAGGCTGCCAATGACCCTCGAGTGGTACAAATCGCCCTTCGGCAGACTCAGGCTGTCAATCTCAATGGGTTGACAGCAGGGACGCTTATCTTGCGCGTCTTAGGTGAGTCTGCCACAGGCAATTTTGTGACTGATTTTATGAATGCAGTGGCAACGATGTCAGCACCTTCACAATTTGATTTTGCTAACTTTGGTTACTCACCACTGGATGCCGCTGCAAAAGATGAGTTTGGCAAATTGACCCAAGCCACCGCTCAAGCCTCGGCTCCACAGGGTAAAACTAAGACCGAGCCGCGCCCAATTACGCGCCGCGCTGCCAACGACCCTCGCGGTCAGCATCCTGAGTATGTCGAAGAGACCAGCACTGGTACTGAGCAGGCGATCGAAACTGTTTTACAGGATGCCGATCAAGCCGCCTGTAGTGTCTCGGACAGCGATATCGCCCCAGCCCAAGCAGTCGCCCAAGTGGCACAAACTGCCGAATCTCGACTAGAGGATATCGCTGATGACCGCAGTGCAGATAACCAAAGCGCCGAGGCGATCATCGACACTAAAGCGTCGGATGAGGCATCCAAACCGGCTACCGCATCTGAACCTGACTCGGATGATAGCCAGCTTAGCGAAGCGGTTGAAGCAGTTGAACATCTGATCGATGATGCCATCGATGCCACTGCGCTTGCTGCAGAACAAATCTCTGACAGCATTGGTGACACCGTCAGCGAGACGATGGCTAATATCTCAACTGTCGTCTCAGCGGCTGCAGATCTACTTCTGCCTGATATGGCTGACGACGCCGCCACAGAAGTGGAAGAAGACGCTCATGAGCAGGATGAACCTGAAAATGGCAAAGCCAAAAAAGGCAGCCAAATCAAAGAGATCACCGCTGACCAAAAAACAGAGCGCAAGACTAAAGCAAATAGCTACAAAGACATGATTGAAAATGTCGCAGGTCAGCTACAGCCTCAGGTCGGCATCTTGAATCTGATGGCAGCCAAGCCTGCCAAAGCGCCCAAGCCAACCAAAACAAGAGCGCCTAGAAAGCCAAGCAAAAAACCAACTAAGGTAGAAGTGCGCAAGCTATCTAAGCCTGTGGAACCTTCGGAGACGCCATCTGCTGAATCAGCAGATGATTCAGCCAACAACTGACGCACAGAGTATGTGCATCAAAAAGCGCCATGTGTATTCATGGCGCTTTTGTTAGTTTAGGCTGAAATGACTAAAACTTAAGAGCATCAGGATGATATTTTTTATTGAGCGCGCGTAAAATTGCCAAACTTTCAGCATCCATCTCACCGGTTAAGCGCTCAGGACGAAAATGCAGCTGAAACGCATAAATCACATTTCGGCTTGCCCGATCCCATTCATCGCTTGAATTGATATGATAGCCATAGCGCGCCAGCTCCTGTTTGATTTGGCTAATGGATATGGCATCCATTCCCACTTGATTCAGCTCCATCAAAAGCTGCTCTTTATCATCTTCATCATACCATGCGCCGATCCCATGCTCACGATATAGATACTCCCAAGGAAATTGCGCACCTGGATCAATTTTTCGAGAAGGTGCAATGTCTGAATGACCCACGATATGGGTAGGCTTGATGTCGTATTTTTTGATGAGGTGCGACAAAAGCTCAGCCACTTTTTGAATCTGAAGTGGTTTATAAGGCACATAAGCCTCAGGCGGCAGATAGTCTTTTGAGCCCAAATATTGCCGATAGACGCCTTCATTGACGATCTCGATGCCGATGGAGATGTCATTGAGCGCAGACTTACCTTGAAAGCGGCTCATCCCTGCGTGCCAAGCTTTTTTGTGATCTTCAACCAATTGGTAAATACGTGGATCCGTCCCAGACGGAATCAGATAGTGGCTGCTGACTCGACCAGTGGTCAGCACTTCCAAAGAATTTTGATCATCTTCAGCGGTATAGTGGAGCACGATGTACTCAATGCGCTCAGATTGCCCTTGTGCTTGATGAGCGGTTTCGATGGGGAATTGAGTTGTCACACACCCTGTCAATAGCATGGTGGCACTAAGCGCCGTTAACAAAGCTTTTTTTATCATCGTCATTTGATACTGATCGTAATCTAAGATGGCAAAGAATTTTAGCAAACCAATGTGAAAAATTAACAACAATTGACCCAAAGATCAATTGTTGTTAATCGGATAACGCCCCATCTGATGTAAAGCGAGTGCCAAACTCAGATAGCTAAACGCATTGAGCGATCACTGAACACCACCGATGGCAACGTATTTGATTTCTAAATAATCTTCAATGCCGTATTTTGAGCCTTCACGCCCAAGCCCTGACTGCTTAACACCACCAAAAGGAGCGGCTGCATTAGATACCAGTCCAGTGTTCACGCCCACCATACCGAACGCCAAGCGCTCAGAGACGCGGATGACTCGGTTAAGATTTTGACTATAAAAATAAGACGCTAAGCCAAATTCGGTATCGTTGGCACGGCGGATGACTTCTTCTTCATCCTCAAAACGAAACACTGGCGCAATCGGCGCAAAAATCTCTTCTTGAGCGACGCGCATCTGATCATTGGCATATTTGATCACTGCAGGTTTGAAGAACAGTTCACCTTGATCTTCAAGCTTACCGCCGCCGACGATTTCGCCGCCTTTGTCTTTGGCATCTTCAAGCAGCTCTAGGCTGTTATCGATGGCATCTTGATTGATCAAAGGTCCGATATCCACCCCTGATTTGTTGCCATCGCCAACTTTTAGCTCAGCGGTCTTATCGATCAATTTCTCCACAAATGCCTCATAAATCCCCGCTTGAGCATAGATGCGGTTGGCGCAGACACAAGTTTGTCCTGCATTACGATACTTAGCCGCGATCGCGCCTTCGACGGCAGCATCAAGATCAGCATCATCAAAGACGATAAAAGGTGCATTGCCTCCAAGCTCCATAGACACTTTTTTGATGGTGTCGGCGCACTGTGAGAGCAGCTGACGACCCACTGGCGTTGAGCCTGTGAAGCTAAATTTACGCACGCTGTCATGCTGTGTGAGCACTTCACCAATATCCGAAGCCTTGCCTGTAATCACATTAAAAACGCCCGCAGGAATACCTGCCTCCTCAGCGAGCGCTGCCATCGCCAACGCCGAAAATGGCGTCAAAGAAGCAGGACGAATCACAAAAGTACACCCTGCCGCCAAAGCAGGCGCTACTTTTCTGGCAATCATGGCATTCGGAAAATTCCATGGCGTAATGGCGGTACATACCCCAACTGGCTGCTTGATGACAAGCACACGCTCAGAACCTGATTTGGCAGGAATGGTATCACCATAAACGCGCTTACCTTCTTCAGCAAACCACTCAATATAAGACGCGCCATAAGCAACTTCACCACTTGACTCCTTCAAGGGCTTACCTTGCTCAGCCGTCATAATCAGCGCAAGATCATCTTGATGCTCCATCATCAAATCAAACCAGCGACGCATGATGTCAGCACGCTCCTGTGCACTTTTGGCTTGCCAAGTCGGCAGTGCTCGCTCGGCAGCTTCTATCGCCTTTGTCGCTTCTTTGGCGCCCATATTTGGGACAGTGCCGATGACCTCACCCGTTGCTGGGTTCGTCACCTCAATGGCGCTTTTATTATCTGCCGGCAGCCATTGACCATCAATGTATGCTTCGGTTTTAAACAATTTTTGATTAAAATTCATCACTTCCCCTAGTGTACTTGTCAATTAATTCGCTTAATTCATTGTAGAAAAGGACATCCATAATTTCAAGTTACCATTTGTTTAGCGATTTACAGATGATCTTAAGTTGTATTAAGAGTGTAACTATTTAACGCCATACAAATACAAAACCGCTTTTTACCCAGTCGTAAAAAGCGGTTTTTGATCAGATTAATGGATTAGCCATCAATCACCAGTATAGCCTTTGAGCTTTAGGCGAGCGGCATGAAGTAGCGGCTCGGTGTAGCCTGAAGGCTGCTGTGCGCCCTTGAAGATCAAGTCGGCAGCCGCTTGGAATGCGATGCTGTTATCAAAGTCGGCAGCCATTGGGCGATAGGCGGGGTCGCCTGCGTTTTGTTCATCGACAACTTTCGCCATGCGCTTTAAGACTTCCCAGACTTGCTCTTCGGTCACCACGCCATGCTCAAGCCAGTTAGTAACATGCTGGCTTGAGATACGCAAGGTCGCACGGTCTTCCATCAGACCCACGTCGTTGATGTCCGGCACTTTTGAGCAGCCCACACCCAAATCAACCCAGCGAACCACATAGCCCAAGATGCCTTGGCAGTTATTTTCAAGTTCGCGAGTCTTTTCTTCGTCACTCCAGTTGGTATCGGTTGCCAAAGGAATGGTCAGCAAATCATCCAAGCTTGGGGCAGCTTGCTGTGCTAAGGCTTCTTGACGCTCAGCCACGCTGCACTGATGATAGTGGATCGCATGGATGGTCGCGCCTGATGGCGATGGTACCCAAGCACAGCTTGCGCCTGCTTTTGGATGCTCAATCTTAGACTTATACATATCAGCCAACTCGTCAGGCTTTGGCCACATGCCTTTACCGATTTGAGCACGGCCCTTAAGACCTGATTGAAGACCGATGGCAACGTTACGCTCTTCATACGCATTAAACCAAGTTTGACCTTTGATCTCACCCTTACGGACAAATGGTCCTGCTTTCATAGCCGTGTGAATCTCATCACCCGTACGGTCCATAAATCCAGTATTGATGAAAATGGTGCGATCTTTGGCTTTTTCGATGCAGTTTTTTAGGTTGGCAGAAGTACGGCGCTCTTCATCCATAATGCCCACTTTCAAGCTCTTGGCAGGCAAGCCAAGCAGCTGCTCACTGCGCTCAAATAACTCAACAGCAAATGCCACTTCTTCAGAGCCGTGCATTTTTGGTTTTACGATATACATTGAGCCTGTGCGAGAATTTCTGAGTGTATTTTCGCCCTTTAAATCTACAATCGTCAGCAGCGGCGTGATGACGCCATCCATGATACCTTCGAACACTTCTTCGCCATCAACCAAAATGGCAGGGTTGGTCATCAAATGTCCCACATTACGAAGCAGCATCACCGAGCGACCATGCAGAGTTTGGGTATTGCCATCAAGATCAGTATAAGTGCGGTCTTCATTCAGACGACGAGTGATGGTTTTGCCATTTTTTTCCATGACTTCGGTCAAATCACCTTTCATCAGACCCAGCCAGTTGCGATAGCCCTCAACTTTTTCTGCCGCATCGACAGCAGCAACAGAATCTTCAAGGTCTTGAATGGTGGTGACCGCTGCTTCCAAGATCACATCTTTGACGCCAGCTTTGTCGGTTTGACCGATAGGGCTTGCTGCATCGACTTCAATGATAACATGTAAGCCGTTGTTTTTTAGGACAATTTGATTTGGTGCTGACGACTCGCCATTAAAGCCTGCCAGCTGCTCAGCTTTAGCCAAAGTCGTCTCGCCATCGCCCGATTTGACAACCAATTGACCATCGATAATCGCATAAGCTGTCGCGTCGGCATGAGATCCTTCTGCCAATGGGAAAGTGTTGTCCAAAAACTGCTTGGCAAATGCGATGACCTTCTCGCCGCGCACTGGATTGTATCCTTTGCCCTTTTCAGCCCCATCCGTTTCAGCAATCACATCAAAGCCATATAAGGCATCATACAATGAGCCCCAGCGCGCATTGGCAGCGTTTAGGCAGTAGCGCGCGTTACGCAAAGGCACCACCAGCTGTGCACCGGCGATCGTTGCGATCTCATCATCGACATTTTCGGTGGTGATGGTGAAATCTGCCACTTCAGGCTCAAGATAACCGATTTCGGTTAAGAATTGTTTATAGCTTTCAAGCTCATAAGTATTGTTCGCGTGCCAATCATCGATCTTCGCTTGTAGCTCGTCACGGCGCTTAAGCAGTGCTTTGTTTTTTGGGGTCAAATCTTTGATGATAGATTCAAATCCTGACCAAAATTCATCACTTGAAAGACCTGATAAAGGCAGAGCTTCTTTTTCAATAAAGTTAAAAAGAATTTCATCAACTGCCAAACTGCCCTTTTGAATACGAGTGGTAGCCATATTTTTATCCTTAAAATATTCTAAATTAAAATCAAAAAGGCGATGCTTTAACTGGGTTCTCCAATCAGAACACCGCCTTTGCAGATGTCAAAACATCATGAGTGAACCATCGTGGAATTAGCCACCGAATTGGTTCATGGTGTTTTTGCTTGCATCACCTGCTTTTAGTGCATTCTCACCAGAGAAGATTTCTTTGTGGTCGTCACCGATATCCGAACCTGCCATCGCTTGGTGCTTAACGCAAGCAATACCGCCGCGGATTTCTTTACGCTGTACGCCAGCCACATACGCCAGCATACCTTCATCACCGAAGTAGCCTTTAGCAAGCTCATGCGTTGATAGTGCTGCTGTGTGGTAAGTTGGTAGCGTGATTAGGTGGTGGAAAACACCTGCTTCGCGCGCAGCGTCCGCTTGGAAAGTACGGATTTTTTCATCAGCATCACGAGCCAATTCAGAATCATCATACTGTGCATCCATCAATTTGGCGCGGTCATAGCCTGACAAATCACGACCTTCAGCAGCCCAGCGATCGTACGCTTGTTGACGGAAGTTGATTGTCCAGTTAAATGATGGCGAGTTGTTGTAAACCAATTTAGCGTCTGGTACTTGCTTTTTGATGTCATTGACAAAGCTTGCGATACCTTGAACGTCTGGCGTTGGGGTTTCGATCCAGATCATGTCTGCGCCATTTTGTAGTGAAGTGACGCAGTCAAGAACAACGCGGTCATGTTGAGTGCCTTCGCGGAACTGATATAGACCTGATGGCAGACGAGTTGGGCGGTGTAGCTTACCATCACGCTTGATCAAGATTTCGTCTTCTTGCGCTTCAGAGATATCAATTTCAGTAGTTTCTAGGTAGCTGATGTACTTAGATGCTAGATCGCCTGGCTCGCGAGATACTGGGATTTTTTGAGTTAGGTCAGCACCTTCAGAGTCAGTACGCGCTACGATCACACCATCATCTACGCCTAGCTCTAGGAATGCATAGCGAACAGCGTTGATTTTCGCCAAGAAATCTTCGTGTGGTACAGTCACTTTACCAGCTTGGTGACCACACTGCTTAGCGTCTGATACTTGGTTTTCGATTTGGATGGCACACGCGCCTGCTTCGATCATTTGCTTAGTTAGCAAGTAAGTGGCTTCTTCGTTACCAAAACCTGCGTCGATGTCAGCGATGATAGGCACAACGTGAGTTTCAAAGTTGTCGATTTGTGCTTCGATTTCTTTGACTTTGGCATCGTCGCCTGCTGCTTCTGCTTTTTGCATCGCGCGGAACAGATCGTTTAGCTCTTTTGCGTCTGCTTGACGAAGGAAAGTGTAGATCTCTTCAATCAGCTTAGGCACAGCGGTTTTTTCGTGCATAGATTGGTCAGGTAGTGGACCAAATTCTGAACGAAGTGCTGCAACCATCCAGCCTGATAGGTAGATATAGCGCTTGTTGGTGGTGCCAAAGTATTTTTTGTTGGCGATCATTTTTTGTTGAGCAATGAAACCATGCCAGCAGCCTAGTGACTGAGTGTATTTGCTGTTGTCAGCATCGTACTCTGCCATATCTTTACGCATGATCGCAGCAGTATATTTGGCGATGTCTAGACCAGTTTTAAAACGATTTTGTACAATCATACGAGCCGCATCTTCTGCGCGAATCGCATCCCAAGTACCGCCCAATTTTTCTTTTACATTACGAACATGTTCTAGCGCTGATTGATAAGTCATTGCTAACTCCTTTTGATTTGACAACTCAATAAATATCTTATAACAAGATTGCACCTTAGTGCCTCATGGCTGAGTGGGTGATTTTAGGGTCTACTAAAGTTACCGATCATCCCAACCGTTACATACAGAATACCCAAATTTACACAATTAATCCAATAGCCCTGCCCAATGTTCACCATTTTTAAAATAAATGACTATGAAATTGTCATTAAATTTTCAAATAAATAATATCATACTGTCACTAAAGGTTGATTTGTCTCAGATTTTTTAAGTTGTCTATCATAATTTGTTTAATCAATATGATAAGATATTCTTTATAATAGATCCAATCATCGTCGCCAAATTTATCTTTATCAGCGGTTTTTGTGCTAAAATTATACACCTGTACCGCCAATAGATGATGACTTCGTGCCAATGGATGAGATATTTGACCACCACTCCCCAAGACTTGCCAGTTTTGTACTCGCGCAAGGGTCGTTGACTGCGTTATTAGAAGCGCAGTCAGGTAAGCCCTTGAAAGTTGAAATTCTCCATCAAGGCTATCAGCCACTCACCTTTGCCCAAAAATCACAGCTTGGACTGCCCCCAAATCGCCTCCAAGTGGCTTGGGTGCGCAGCGTCAAGCTATACGGCGATGGGTCAGATGCTTGGGTGCTTGCCAAGAGTATTTTTCCTTTGGCATCATTGACAGGTTCATTAGCGCGCCTAAAAGCACTGGGCACGACACCCATTGGTTATGTGTTGTTCAAAAAGCGGCGGCAGCTGCCAATTGAGCGTCATTTTTATCGGTGCGATAATCAAATTGGTCGGCAAACGGTTTATGACATCGATGGGCGCAAAATTTTGATTGATGAGCTGTTTTTGGCAGCTTTTGAAGCCTCTTTGGATCAATGATGGCGTGGCTGGTGTGATTAAAATGACACAGTTTGGCTTTGGTTTTATCGGCGAAAAAGCAAGCTTTGCCCTAGTGAAGATTGGGTAAATATGCTAAACTAATCTTGGCTTTTTGTTCTCCTATCAAACAAGGAAAATTTATGTTTAAAGAAATTTCACTACATCAATACGATCCAGATTTGGCAGCACAGATTGACGCAGAGACTCAGCGCCAAGAAGATCACATCGAACTGATCGCCTCTGAAAACTACTGCTCGCCTGCGGTGATGGAAGCGCAAGGCTCATCATTGACCAATAAATACGCTGAAGGCTATCCAGGCAAGCGCTATTATGGCGGCTGTGAGCATGTTGATGTGATTGAACAAATCGCTATCGATCGCGCCAAAGAGCTGTTTGGTGCAGATTACGCCAATGTGCAGCCGCATTCAGGATCAAATGCTAACAGCGCCGTATTCTTGGCACTGCTTCAGCCAAATGATACCGTACTTGGCATGAGTCTGGCTCACGGCGGTCACCTAACCCATGGCGCTTCGGTGAACTTTTCTGGACGCAACTACAACGCGGTTCAATATGGACTAGACACCGAAACAGGATTGATTGATTATGAAGAAGTTGCCCGTCTAGCACGCGAGCATAAGCCCAAAATGATCATTGCCGGCTTTTCGGCATATAGCCAAGTCATCGATTGGCAAAAATTCCGTGATATCGCTGATGAAGTGGGCGCATATCTGATGGTGGATATGGCGCACGTTGCTGGCTTGGTCGCTGCTGGCGTTTATCCAAATCCAGTACAAATCGCTGATGTCACCACCACCACAACTCATAAAACATTACGCGGTCCACGCTCTGGCTTGATCTTGGCAAAAGCCAATGAAGAAATTGAGAAAAAATTGGCATCCGCCGTCTTCCCAGGCAACCAAGGCGGTCCGCTCATGCACGCCATCGCCGCAAAAGCTGTGTGCTTCAAAGAAGCGATGAGCGATGACTACAAAGCCTATCAAAAACAAGTGGTCGCCAATGCCAAAGCGATGGCTGCAGTCATTCAAGATCGCGGCTACGAGATCGTCTCTGGCGGTACCGAAAACCATCTGATGCTCATCAGCCTAATCAAGCAAGAGATTACAGGAAAAGAAGCGGATAAATGGCTGGGTGATGCACACATTACCGTCAATAAAAACGCTGTACCAAACGATCCAAAATCACCATTTGTTACCTCGGGCATCCGTATCGGTACACCTGCGATTACTACACGTGGCTTTGGTGAGGCGGAGTCTCGCGAATTGGCAGGTTGGATTTGTGATGTCTTAGACGCACGCGGCGATGAAGCAGTCTTGGCAGCAACGCGTGAAAAAGTCGCCCAAATTTGCAAAAAACTGCCTGTTTATGAGCGTAATGTGAAGTAACTCGTCACCAATAATCTTAACTTTGGTCAAATAAAAGAGCTGCTCAGTGATATTGAGCATCTCTTTTATTTAGAGATTTTAAATTTAAAAAGTCCGCAGTCGATCTTACTGCGGACTTTTTGATGGTTATTGATTTTCTAGATTTTGACGATATTGCTGCTGCTTTCTTAAAGTTTCAGCGGATTCTTGAGCCTCCTCAGCCAACCACTTTTCACCCTTAAGCTCCTCTGGAGTTGGTCGGTAAATGTTAGTTGGTATGTTCGTGATGCCCATTTCGTGCAAACGAAAAGCGGTAACGATTTGGTAATTATCCTTACGATCTACCCATATACGTGCGCCATGTCCATGAATCTCTGCGGCGTGTAATAAGGTTGGATTATCACAAGCTTGATGCTCTTGTAGCGCCGCAGCAAACTTATAAGAATGCGATGGCGTCACTCGATCATCTCGCTTAGAGGTCATGACGATCGTTGATGGATAACATACGCCTGCTTTGACATTGTGATAAGGCGAATAACCTCTTAGCATATCATACATGGCTCGGCTATCAAAAGGCGTGCCGTATTCAGCTACCCAATACTGCGTATGGTAGTTATCTGCATGTCGCAGCATATCTAACACGCCCACTTCAGGCAGCGCCACACGATACTTATTTGGATTGAGCGTCATTGCCGCACCCACCAATAAGCCACCGTTCGATGCACCTGAAATTGCCAAATAGTCTGAAGACGTATAGTTTTTATCAATCAAATAATCAGCCGCTGCCTCAAAGTCATCAAAAACGTTCATTTTATTCAAACGTTTACCAGCTTGATGCCACTCTTCGCCAAGCTCACTACCGCCACGCAGATGTGCTGTCGCCCAGACACCGCCGTGTTCAAGCCAAACAGCTCGATCAAAGCGAAACGCATTATCAGAAGGTACGCCAAAACCACCGTAACCATATAACACGGTTGGGTTTTTACCATCTAGCACCAATCCTTTTTTATGGCTGATTACCATTGGGATTTTGGTACCATCTTTGGATGTATATGTAATGTTCTTGGTTTCGTAATTTTCACTGACAAAAGGATGTAAATCCCTACGACGAATGTCAATGAACTCACGCTTAGTTGGACTGTATTTATAAATCGTACGCGGTGTAATCGTACTAAAATAGCGGAATGACACATAATTATCCTGAACCTCAAGAGAATCTAGCGCTTCCTTATCACCATGACTGGTATCTTTACCTGCGACAACCGAACGCAAGTCATCAGCATTGCCAGCATCCGATGGACTGATATCTTCTAAGAAATTACCGCGAGCGTCCGTCAATACCAGGCGATGTGTACCATCTTTTGAATATTTAATTAAAAAATAGCCATCGCCTTCATCGTGCCAAACTGCGCTTAAAATTTCATCATAGTTACTCGGTGCATTCACCACTACTTCGCGACGATTTGGTGTTTTTAAATTAATTTTTAAAATTTCACCCTTTGGATTATTCTCTTCAGATATAAACATCACATCCAAAGTTTTTGGGTCAAAATGCACATAGCGCGCTAAAAATCCAGCAGTAAATGAATCGGCTTTATGGTATTTTTTATTGTAGTGCTTTTGATTGTGTATACGATAATAGCGACCAGTTTGCAAATCCTTAATATAAAAATTATCTACTGGTGTCGTATGCTCAATCACCATATAGCGATTATCATCACCTTCCAACCAAATATCGCCAATCCAGCTGGTTAGATGACTGCGAGCAACTTCAATCTTGTCATTAAAGCGGGGCTGTGTGACATCGCGTAGATGTACTTCAGGCCAGCCACCATTTGTAGTCGCATAATAAAACTTGGTATCATCAGCCCAAAAAATTGACATCGAAGAGGCATTGATGTGATTGATACGCTGACCCACCATGTCACCGGTTCTACTATCCAAGACCTGAATATAATATTTATCAGTATCAGTATCGCCCTCACGCATAATTAAGGCAACATAAGTCCCGTCTTTGCTTGGATGCATATCCCCATCAGCAATGACCACTCGTCCATCTTCAGACAGCGTTTTTTCATCAAAGATAATGCGCTGATTGCCGGACAAGTCTGTATAGCGTAAGCGTGTATAGCCATCTACGCCGCGATACAAATAAAGCTCGCCCAACTGATCAAATTTACTTTTTCGAATTTGATGTTCAAAATCCATCAATCCATCGATATTCTGACGAATTTGGTCATAATATGGAATGCTATTCAGATACGCTTGGGTTACAGCATTTTGAGCATTAACCCAGTCATTAACTTCGCTGGATGTTTTCTCACCAACGGTTTGTAAAGCCTTAAGCGTGCGATTATCAAACTGATCATCAGGTACTTCATTTTCCAGTCTTGTCCCAATATAGTTACGATCTCGATCGGCGCTGGTTTCTTTGGCGTATTCAGGGCTGATGACATCTATTTCTTCAAGCCAGCGGTATTTGTCCACCACCGTTTCATCAAAGTAGTGGTCCACGCCATCATCAGGGCGCGGACGCTCTGAAGTGTCTAAAACACCGCCGCTTGCGCTGACATAATTACTTGGGCGACCATATTCACCATATAAAAAATGGTCTTGCTGCTGCTGATGCACACGGGTTGTTGGGTAGATTAATTGATTGGTTGCTGCAGTGGCGTTGGTGTCTTGAGCCATAGCATGTGCTGAATATACACCCGAAGCCAAGGCAATCAACAAGACGAGTTTTTTTAATTTCATAAGTTTCTCCATACTCATCCTAGAGTAAAGTCAAACAAGCTAGCTCATACTTAATCAGGTTTGGCTAGCTTGCTAATAACGACCAAACGGCGACAAATTAGAAGGTAAATGACACACCCGCACGATAGGCAGTGTCTTCTAATTTTGCATAATCCTTGCCATCTAACTGATGCTGTAACTCAATATTGTCAACGCGTCCATATAGGCGAACATTTTCGCGCAAATAATAATCCGCTCGAACATAGCTACGCTTTTCTTCGGTTTTGGGGAATAAAAATGACTCATAAGCATAAGCGACATTCGTGGCATCACGTGCTGCATTAGCAACCACTTGCACGCCCTGTTTATTATCCCTGGTGATGTCTTTTTTACCATGCCCTGCCGTTAGGCTAAATCTTGGCGTGAATTGATATCCAACTTTAACACCAAAAAAGTCAGTTTTTGCTGAATCGGTGACGGTGCCATTCAAATCTTCTTTTTTACCGCCCAAATCCAAAGCAGCCAAAACCTGACCATGTCGATATTCGACAGAGCCAGCATAGCCTTTTGAATCTATCGCCACTTGGTTACCACTACGAGTCGATAGATTTGGATTGGCACGAGAATCTGAATAGCCTGCTGCAAAACGTAGATTTTGCTCTTGACTCATCGGTAAGCGATAGCTCAAAGACGCACCAAAACCCTCAACTTCTCGGCTGCTATTATTACGCACATCTGGACTTGATGGCGTGTTGTAATAAGCGCTTAGGTGCAAATTTGGAATGGCGGTGTAGTCTGCACGTATCGATGCTGCCGCAAATGTCTCTAAAGTTGTAAATGTACCTGTACGCGTCACATAACCTGAATGCAGGTACTGACGACCCAAAGAAATTGACCCTGTATTAAGCTTATCAAACGCCAAATTAGCACTATTTAGGTACATCCCTGTGCCGCTGTCTGCATATCCAAAGCCCACTGTGCCTGTCACACGCCAGTCTTGAGGTAGTTTTTGAGAACCACGGATATCAAGCCAAGAAGCGCCATCATCATGCCCCAAACGCGTGCGGCGGTCAGTGCGCTCTTCATAGGCACCGACCAAAATCTGTGGTGATATCCACTGACCTAAGCTGTAGTCGTATTGAGGCGCCCCGATAGTGCCAGGTTGGTCGTACTGATAGGTGTATTGTTTTCGGTCATTCTTAAAATGAACATTAATCTCACCATTAACATCCAAGCTTAGACCGTCTTTTTTATACAAATTATAAACTGCGTGCGACTGTAATGTACTTGCACCCAATACCATGATCACGGTCGATGTTAATACTCTTAATTTCATACAATAATCCTTAATTTAATAAATATCCAATCAGAAGTTAAAGCTAACGCCAGCTTGATAGTTCAATGTTTCTCGCTTACTAAAAGCGCCTTCGGTGACATAGTTTTTAGTTTTAGTACCAGAAACTGAGCCTTGCAGCGTAATATTATGATATAAGTCATATTCAGCACCTAAGGTATAGCGATCTTGCTTAACCTGATCAAATACCAATGACTCATTGACACCCAAATTATTATTAATGAGATTTTCGTAACTTAATTGATTACCTTCAGTAGGTGTTTTTTTGGATTTTCTCTTACCATAAGAAGCATAGGTGGATATGCGAGGCGTCACTTCATAATCAATGCGCACGCCATAGTTATCCGTTTTGGTGCGATTATAAAAATGCCCATTAAAATATTCTTCTGCTTTACCACCATCTACCGATAGCTTCCAATCATTTAATTGATAGCTAAAGCCTAGCGCAGTTGCCTCTTTTTCCTTAGCAGTACTAGTCACACGCCCCCAAGGATCAGTAGCACGATCACCGATCACCTCTACATGACGCTCACCTTTAGTATGACCTGCACCAATAGTTAGCTGATGTCTTGGCGCAAAATCAAAATTGTAGGAAGCAGCCACACCGTAACCTGAATGCAAGCCGACATCATATTCTGATCTGGTGTCGCCTGATTCTGGGAATGCGTGATAAGCTGATACGGTTAAGTTTGGAATGGCTGTATAACTTGCTGATACCGCAGAGCCAGCCGTATCCAAGGCTGTATAGGTGCGAGAAGTGGCGATACGGCTTGTAGAAAAAGCACTACTTGTATTGATGCCCAAGGAGCCGATTTTATTGTGATTGATGGTCGCACCAAAGGAATAGCCACGGCGTGACGCTGTATTTGGGGTTGCCCACAGACCAACAGATCCAAAAATGCGGATGTCTCGCGTTAGCATCTGCTGCGCCGAAATATAGGCCATAACACTTTCTTGACCATCTAAGCGCATACGCTCGTCTGTTTCACGTCTGTCTTGATCTTTAAGTACTTGCTCCAAGCTGCCATTGCGGCCATAAATACTAGGATCACCATACAGATATGTAAATTTACTTGATCTTTGAGTCAAAGTTGGACTAATGGTCGCGCCAATACTAAATTGCAGACCATCACGTAAATTATTGTCCAGCCAAGCAGCATGCGCTTGAGGTATCAAAAAAGAACTGCCAAGAGCCAGCAGTCCAAAATAAGGGTAGTAAAACTTCATTGACAAGCAATCCTTAACTTTAGTTCAATAAAATATCTTTGAAATGGTTCTATAAGAGTTGTATAGACCGAGATTTCAAAGATTGTTGTAATATATCTGTAATCTTTCAGAATTGCAACAAAAAATATTAAATTTTTATATTATTTTTCTATTGCCCTTTATTTTGTTATTTTATCTCACATAAATTTTAAAATCAGCTAACTGAAAGCTGTCTAATAGTCAAAATACAGATTACTTCCAAAAAATTTTGCTAAAATATATAGCCGTTCTCGATGTGATCATACTTAGATAATCATGAGCTTATTACCAAAAGACAAGCTTAGCAGCCTCCACAAACTGGCTGATACCTGCCCATATGATTTTAGTCCGGCTGCGGGCGGGGCATATACCGATGGTTTTTTGGGTGCAGGGGGCGATCTGACGGTACCGACGCTATTACATGCTTATCGCTCTGGCGCCTTTCCTTGGTTTGATGAAGAAGATCCTATCTGCTGGTGGTCGCCAGAGGTGCGCTGCGTGATTGTGCCGAGTGATTTTTATCCCAGCAAATCACTGATACACACCGCCAAGAAGCAGCCTTGGATCATCACCACCAATGCCGATTTTGATGCTGTTATGAGTGCTTGTCGTGCGCCGCGCCGCGACACTTCTAAGACTTGGATCCATGATAATATGGTTTTAGCGTATCGACAGTTATTTAAAATCGGTGCGGCAGCAAGTATAGAAGTTTGGGAAGGTATGCCACATGACAGCGAGCTGATTGGGGGCTTATACGGGGTGAGCTTTGGGTCGATCTTTTGTGGAGAAAGTATGTTTCACAGGCGTACCGATGCTTCAAAAATTGCCTTTTGGGCGTTGATGCATTGGGCGCATAAATGCGGCATAAAGCTCATAGATTGTCAACTTGAAAATCCGCATTTGATGCGCCTTGGGGCAGATTTGATGCCAAGAGATGAGTTTTTAGAATCACTTCAAGATTTGGTGATGACGCCATGCTTGGGGATTTCAGGCGCTTCGATGCAAATGCCTTGTATTGATTTGACTAATTCACCCAAATAATTGAAATATATAAAGATAACTTTTAATAAATCTAGTGAAGACGATCAAGAATTCATAAAAAACTTCCATATCAGCAACGACCGATATGGAAGTTTTTATAATTTGGCGGTGACGGAGGGATTCGAACCCTCGATACGCTATTAACGTATACACACTTTCCAGGCGTGCGCTTTCGACCACTCAGCCACGTCACCAAGGCTGATTATTATACTCAATAATTCAGCTTTTGTCATTGGTTTTTTATTGTTGAAGCAGTCCAATATCCGCCACGCTCAGAAACAGTCCACGCACTTGACCTAGTAACGCCAAACGATTATGTTTTAGAGTTTCGTCATCAGCGTTAACCATGACATGATCAAAGAACTGCGTCAAAGGCTCCGATAAGCTCACAAGCGTCGTCAAAACCCCTTGATAATCGCCATCATCATTCAAAGGCTGAACACTGGCTTTGGCGGATTCGATCGCGTCATACAGTGCCTGCTCGGCTGGTTCGATCAGATTTTGAGGATCTACAGCGCCTTGCACTGTATCAGCTTTAGCAAGGATGTTTGCCACGCGTTTATTATTTTCTGCCAAGATGCCTGCTTGTGGCAGTGCTCGAAACGCCGTCACCGCTTGGATACGCTCATCAAAGTCCATCGGCACATCCGTTTGCACTGCTTGTACCGCCTGAATCGTATCCACCGCGACGCCTTGCTCACTGTACATTGCCCGATAGCGCGCGTTGATAAATTCCATGACTTCTGTCAAGGTCTCATCGACATTTTCAAGCTTATCACCATAGCCCGTTAAGGCTTTTTTAACCAAATCAGGCAAGCTTAGATGCAGGCGCTTTTCAATTAAAATACGCAAAATACCAATGGACGCACGACGCAAGCTGAAGGGATCTTTTGAACCGCTTGGAATTTCACCAATCCCAAAAATCCCCACCAAGGTATCCAAACGATCCGCCAACGCAAGCGCTGTACCCACATCAGTTGTGGGCAGCTGATCACCGCTGAATTTTGGCAGATACTGCTCTTCGATGGCATCTGCCACCGCATCAGGCTCCTGATTTAGGCGTGCATAATAAGTGCCCGCAACACCTTGTAGTTCTGGGAATTCGCCCACCAGCGTACTCGCCAAATCGCATTTGGATAACAGCCCAGCTCGGTGCGCTGCATCGGTATCAGCATCCATTTGATTCGCGATGAAAGCAGCTAAATTTGCCACACGCTCAGACTTTTCCCACAAGGTACCCAGTTTATCTTGGAACACTTGAGTTTTTAGGTGATCGCTGAGCTCAAACAGCGGCTGCTTTTGATCTTGTAAGAAAAAGAACTCAGCATCCGAAAGGCGTGGACGCACGACTTTTTCATTACCTGCGATCACCTCGGCAGGGTCTTTAGAGTTGATATTGCTGATAAAAATAAAATGCGGCATCAGCTTGCCTGCTTGATCAGTCAAGCAAAAATACTTCTGATCCGCCTGCATGGTGCTGATGAGCGCCTCCTGAGGCACAGCCAAAAAACGCTCCTCAAAGCTTGCTCTTAGCGCAACTGGCAAGTCCACCAAAGCTGTGACTTCATCCAATAGCTCTTGAGGGATGATCGCTGTACCATTGACCTCATCAGCCAATGTTTTGACTTGCGCCAAAATATCGGCTTGACGCTGATCAAAATCAGCAATCACGTGATGGCTTTTTAGTAAATTTTCATAATGATCGGCATGATCAATGACAAAAAAATCAGGTGAGTGATAGCGATGACCATGGCTTTGGTTGCCCGTCTTATGACCTTGAATGGTAGCCTCAATCACGGCAGCATCAGACATCAGCACCACCCACTGCACTGGGCGAACGAACTCATGGCGATCATTACCTGAGCGCATACGCTTAGCAATCGGCAAATCATCAAGCGATTTTTGTAAGATGGTTGGCATCAGATCGGTGATTTTTTCGCCTTTGATGGTCAAATCATAGGCAATGTATTCGCCTTTTTTATCAGCGATGCGCCCTAGATCTTCGGCGCTAAGATTTAGCCCAGTGGCATTCAAACCCTGCAAAAAACCTTGACCTGCACGCGTCAACTGACCCGATTCATCAAACGCCGCCTTGACGCTTGGACCTTTTTTGGTTTCGATGCGGTCAGGCTGAAATTCGCCAACGCCTGTAATGATCAGTGCCAAGCGGCGCGGCGCAGCAAAGGCACGAATATCATCAAAGCTGATGTTTTGATCATTCAGCAAAGTTTGGACGCTATGTTTTAGGGCGTCGCGCAGTGTTTTTAGGTTTTTTGGTGGCAGCTCTTCGGTGCCAAGTTCAAATAAAATCGTGGTCATAAATCAGCCTTTTTTGCCCCACAAGGTGGCAAACTTTAAAATAATCAATTACCAAATCGGTCAAAATTTTGCACTCATTTTAACACATTTTTAGGACTAAAAAATCAAGCCGCCCAAAAAATCTGGACGGCTTGAGCCTGAATGAACCTTAAGATGTTATCAAAAATCACTCAGCACATATCAGCGCTTGGTGTAAGCTGCTTCAAAAATGCCGATGATTTCATCTTTATTGGCTTGTACAGGGTTGGTCAGACCACACACATCTTTAAGCGCATTGTCAGCTAGGACACCAAAATCTTCGCGTTTGACGCCAAGCTCTTCAAGCGACTTAGGAATACCAACGATATCCGCCAATGTCTTGATCGCCGAGATGACATCTTTGCCTTGCAGGTCAGAGTTATTATCGCCAAGTAATTTGCCGACATGCTCTAGGCGATCTTTGGCAGCTTTTAAGTTAAATTCTTCGACATGTGGCAGCAGTAGCGCATTACAAACGCCGTGTGGCAAGTCATAAAACCCGCCAAGCTGATGCGCCATCGCGTGCACATAACCAAGAGATGCATTATTAAATGCCATCCCTGCCAAGAACTGAGCATAAGCCATCTTTTCGCGTGCGTTTTTGTTGGTTGGCTCTTTGACGGCTTGTGGCAGATATTCAGCGATCAGCTCAATGGCTTGCTTGGCGCAGGCATCTGTCAAAGGTGTCGCCGCTGTTGATACATACGCTTCCACCGCGTGCGTCAAAGCATCCATACCAGTGGCTGCAGTCAGTGATGCAGGCATACCTTCCATCAGTTCAGAGTCGTTGATAGAAAGCATAGGCGTTACATGCTTATCCACAATCGCCATCTTCACATGGCGAGTTTCATCTGTAATGATCGTAAAGCGGGTCATCTCAGAGGCAGTGCCTGCTGTTGTATTGATCGACACCAAAGGCAGCGTCGGTTTGGCAGACTGGTCAAGCCCTTCATAATCTTCAATTTTGCCGCCATTGGTCGCGACCAAGGCAATCGCTTTGGCGCAGTCATGCGGCGAACCACCGCCCAAAGAAATCACAAAGTCGCTTGAATGCTGTTTTAGCATCTCAAGACCATCATTGACATTTGAAACGGTTGGGTTTGGCTGCGCGCCATCAAAGACAGCCGCTTCGATGCCTTGATGTTTTAATTTATCCACCAATGTCTGCGCCATGCCCATTTTTGCCAGATCAGCATCGGTAACAATCAAGGCATTTTTAAATCCAAGTCGAACGATTTGATCCACCCCTTCATCTAAGGCGCCCGGCCCGATCAAATTGGTACTTGGCATGAAAAATTGAGATACAGTCATTGTTTACCTTCCTTAATAAATATATAAGCTTGATCGCCGATGAAACTCAGCTTTTATTTGTAAATGCTTCCGAGCAGATGAGTCCATCACGATTAGGATATCTTGGATTAATTTTCCCATAATGATTCGCTCATCGACTTAGGTTGCTCTTTTAGTATAAGCAATCTATATAACAAAATAAAGACATTCCAAAACGAGATATTCAGTATTTTAGTAAACAAATGTTTCTTTAAAATAACTAATGAAAAATTGTCTAATCAAAATAGAAAAAGTGAACGAAAGTTCACTTTTTATCATACGATCTTACATCGCTACTCATCTTTTGGCAGCCATTTTTGTAAAGCTTCTGCCTTATGCGCGTCATCCGCCAAAGGAAAGCCCAATTTGGCGCGCGCTTGGGTATAGCTGACCGCCACTTTGCGCGCCAAAGTCCGTACACGCAAAATGTAGCGCTGACGCTCGGTAACCGAAATGGCGCCGCGCGCATCGAGCAAGTTAAAGGTATGACTGGCTTTTAGCACCATTTCATAAGCGGGTAAAGGCAAATTGACGAGCACCAAACGGTCAGCTTCACTTTCATAAAAATCAAACAGCTCGAAGAGTTTATCGACATTGGCATATTCAAAGTTATAGGTGGACTGCTCCACTTCGTTTTGGTGGAAGACATCGCCATAAGTGACGCGCCCAAACTCGCCATCCGCCCACACCAAGTCATAGACACTATCGACGCCTTGAATATACATCGCCAAGCGCTCAAGCCCATAAGTGATCTCGCCTGTCACTGGAAAACACTCGATGCCGCCCACTTGCTGAAAATAGGTAAACTGGGTCACTTCCATGCCGTTTAGCCACACTTCCCAACCAAGCCCCCACGCGCCCAAAGTTGGCGACTCCCAATTATCTTCCACAAAACGCACATCATGCGTCAGCGTATCAATGCCAAGCGCTTCAAGCGATCCAAGATACAGCTCTTGGATATTGGCAGGGTTTGGCTTTAAGACGACTTGAAATTGATAATAGTGCTGAAGGCGGTTTGGGTTATCGCCATAGCGCCCATCGGTAGGACGGCGGCTTGGCTGCACATAAGCGGCGTTCCATTTTTCAGGCGTCAAAGCACGCAAAAAAGTTGCGGTATGGAAGGTGCCTGCACCCATTTCCATATCATAAGGCTGCAAAACAACGCATCCACGAGATGCCCAATAATTTTGAAGTGTTAAAATGATTTGCTGAAAAGTCATAATTTTGCCCAAAGTCATCATAAAAATACAACCATTTTACTAGACACTGGGCTTTTTTTCTATTGATTTTTGCATTTGGCTCAGTTTGAAGGCAGCGCCGACCCAAGGATCGGCACTGCTAGTGGTGGGGGCAGCTGATTTTAGTGATTATTGGATGTGTTATCTTTATTTATTATCTTGGTTTGTATGAACATTTGATTTTTATTTTATCGCTTTTATTATCAAATCAGCTTACAGCCGCTTGATGCCCTGCTGCCCTGAATAATCAGTATGATTTGCATACGATGCTGGCGTTGCATTTGGCATGATCAGCCAGAGCACCAGATAAATCAAAATCCCTGGCACGGCAGCCGATAAGCTTGAGATGATCACAAAGGCGATGCGCACCATATTAGGCGACCATCCCAGATATTCAGCGATACCGCCCATCACCCCTGCGATCATGCGGTGATTGTTTGAGCGGTGTAATTTGACTAATTTTGACATACATTCTCCTAATCGTCTGTGGCTGCGATCTGATCAACGCAGCCTTGGCTTAGTGAATTAATGGTCATTTTTACCAGTGATTTCAAGCGATTTTTGGGTTTGGTTACCAAGTACCATAAAAACTTTACACAGCGTTATCGTAATCAGCAGATGACATTGATAAGATAACACTAAGAGCGCTCAAGTATTTTATTTGAAATATTTTTTTAACTTTAATCTTTAAATTTGTCAATTTATAAAAATTATTCACAAGGATGTCAGACAATGCAGCCAAGTCATACCGTTTTAATTGGGGGTTTTGCACCGCTCACCCTTGGGATGCTGGCTGATATAAATCATGCTACAGGACTGTCTAACACACTGCATATCATCGTGCACTCGCCTAACCGCTCACCGCTCCCCAGTGGACGCGCGCCAACGCTTGCCGATGTGGTGCGCTGGGTTCAAGTGGCGTGCCAGCCATTTGGATTTGTTCAAGTTCATACTTTTGATAGCCTTGGGTTACCCAAAATATCTTTTGATTATCGATTTGACGATCATTTGGATGAGCAAGCATTTTTGGACATCTGTCAAGCACTTGATATCTCTTATAAGTCAGCCAAGCTTGGCATCAAAAACCATTCTGATCAAGCACCGCCATTTTTACACCACTTGCCCAAAACTTGTGATGATGCCATAGCCATCTTTGAACAGCCTTTGGCTTACTTCCATCGCTTGGCACCTGCTTGCCGATATTTTTATACCCAAACCGTGTGCATTGTCGGCGGCGAAAGCTCAGGCAAAACCACTTTAGTGCATAAGCTTGCCAATCACTATGGCGCAAGCGTGGCGCTTGAAATGGGGCGATTATACACTCACAGTCACCTTGGTGGCAGCGAGCTTGCGCTACAATACAGCGACTATGCGCCCATTGCCATCAACCATGCCAAAGCCATTGATACCGCCATCCATGCTGCGACTGCACCCATCACCTTGATAGATACCGATTTTGCGACGACGCAGGCGTTTTGTGAGACCTATGAAGGTCGGACGCATCCACTGTTGGCGTCGCTGATCGAAAGTCAGCGCATGGATTTTACGATTTATTTGGATAATAATGTCGCTTGGGTCGCTGATGGCATGCGCCGACTGGGAGATGATGCCAAGCGCAGTGCCTTTGCTGAGCAGCTTTTAAATATTTTGGCGCGTCATGGCATCAGTCATCATACGATTGATGATGCCGACTATCATGCGCGCTATCTTCAGGCGGTCGCATGGATAGACCGCCATATTTTGGGCAATTTATCAGATGATGGGCGCATTTCAGGGAAGGCAACTGATGAAAATTGAAATACTTGACAACATCACAGGTTTTGGTGAAAAAGATTGGACGACAGGCTGGGTGCTACTTTGGTTTGTCAGCGGACTGATTGCACTGTTCATCGGCTTTTGGACAACTACTGATCAAACGCGTTTAGACTGGTTTTATTTTGCCATCTCAGTGGTCGGATTAGTTTGTGTGGTGAGCCTAAGCTTTCGTAAAAACATCGCTGGCAATGGGCTTGGCATGGTCGCAACGGCAGGCGAGGTGGTGGTTCAAGGGACGTCTGGCGCGGTTGGTTTGATGCTTGCGCCGTTATTTAATTTTTTTACGCATGTCTATGGCGTCAAATATTGGTCAAGCCATACCGATGCCGATGGCGATATGATCCCAAAATCAGCCAACAAATATGTTTGGCTCATGACGCTTGGATTTATTGCCTTAGGACTTATGCTATTTCCGCTCATCAATACCAAGCTTAGCGAACTTGGCTACGGCGTCATTGAGAATGATGGCAGCCGTTTTCTTGGCATGATCGACTTTTTTTGGATTAATGTGGTGGCGTTTGTGCTATCCATTACCGCACAAACGGCGATGATTTTACGCTACTCGTTTAATTGGTGGCTGTGGATTTTGGTGAATGCCGTTTGGCTCATTGTTAATTTGATGACAGGTAATACCATTTTTGCCATTCAAACGGTGATCTATCAAATCAATGCCTTTGTAGGGCTGTATGGCTGGCACCGCTCTGAGCAGTTATCCCGCTTGCAATCACCTTAAAATTTGGCTATAGTGATCAAAATAAATAGGCTAACAAAAGGAGTTGTTATGTCGCTATTTTCAAGCCAAAAACCGCTCAATGTCTGGCTCGATGAATATGCCATCAGTCACCAAAATCCCACCAATAAACGCATTCATTGGCTGTGCGTGCCGATCATTTTTCTGTGCATTGTCGCACTCATTTTTCTGATCCACCCTTATTTATTTGCTTTGGTTGCCTTGGGCGTATTGTGGTTTTATTGGCGCTTGTCGGCAGGTTTATTTATGCTAATGGCAGGATTTATGGCGATTTGTGTTGGTGTGACGATGGCGCTGCTTGGCTTGGGATTGGGGCTTTGGTTTTGGGTGGGCGTGTTTGTGGTAGCCTGGATTGGTCAATTCATTGGTCATAAAATTGAAGGTGCCAAGCCATCATTTTTTGAAGATTTGCAGTTTTTATTGATTGGACCTGCATGGGTGATGCATGATCTTTGGCGCCGCACCAGCGCATTGGGCCGCTCATAATTCAGCTGGTACTTGACTTCCTCCCCGCCCTATCGTTCGGGGATTCCTACAGCTAGACGGTCAAGCCCGACCGCAAGAATGTTTTTACTGGCATTGATATCTCTATCATGCCGTGCGCCACACTTTGCACAAGTCCATTCTCTTATTCCAAGACCTGTCCTACCTTTCGGACTACTGTCGCTGATGGCGCCACAGCACGAACAAGTCTGGGTAGTGTATCTTTCTGATACGATTTCCAAGCGACAGCCTGTCTGCTGACATTTGTATTCCAGTTGTCGCTTTAATTCAAACCAACCAGCATCGTAAACCGATTTGGCGAGTTTGCCTTTTTTACTGTTAAATTGAGTGGTTTTAATATCGCCTACCACGATTAGGGCGTTATCCTTGACTAATTGGGTGGTGAATTTGTGGATGAGGTCTTGCCGTGTATTTTTGATTTTGGCATGGATAGCCTTGATACGTTTTTTGTTGTTTGAGCGTTGGGCTATCGCTAATTGTTTTGCATATTTGAGCGTTTGCTTAATGGTTAGCTTGTCACCGTTTGAGGTGGTCGCACTGTCTTTAAGTCCTAAGTCAATACCTACACTACCTGTTCCGCACTCGGTTTTTGGGTATTCTTTGACAGTGAGACACGCATACCAGCGGTGACGGCTGTCTTGGACAATTTCGCAAGTGTTGATTTGATATAGTGATAGGTTGTAGCTATCCCATAGGTCAATGACTAGCTTTTGCCCTTTGGCCAGACTCAGTTGCAGGGTTGATTTTAAGCCTTTTTTGCCTGTTTGGTGAGTAGCGATGTGTTTGATGGCTGATTTCTTAAAGGGTATCCAGCCCAGTGATTTGCGTTTTGCTGTTGGGCGATTGGTTCGCCAATTAAGTTTTGCCTTCTTAAACTGCTTACGACTTTTAGCATGGGTTTCATTGATGGCTTGAATGGTTTGAGAATGTAAGCCTAGTAGCTCACCACTGCCTTTGGTGTAGTCGTTTAAATCATAGGCAGATAAGAATTTGCCTGTGCGCTGTAAATAGTTATAACCCAAGTCATTGACATAATTCCACACGAAATTGACCGAACCGCTTAGGCGGTTTAGTTGGTCTGTGTGTTTATCTTTGATGCGTAGCTTGAGTGTTTTCATGGGTTTATTATATCATTTTATTAAGCTAAGAGATTAAAAAGTGAGATTTACCGCCTGATATCCACCGCCTGAAGTCGGTGGTTTTACGGCGGTGGTGGATAAAAAAGCCGTTTTTAGGACGGCTTTTTATGGCTGCTTAAGGTAGGGCCAAGCTGCTCTTAGATAAATGATCATTGACCAAAGCGTCAAAATCACCGCGATGACCATCAGCACATAGCCGATCATCTCAAGCGATTGCCAATTGAGCAAAAACACAGTGATGGCAATCATCTGAAATGTGGTTTTGAGTTTGCCAACATAGGATACCGCGACACTCGTGCGCGCACCAAGCTCAGCCATCCACTCACGCAGCGCCGATACCGCAATCTCGCGCGAAATAATCACAATCGCGCTCGTTGCCATCACGATATTTGGATGCCACTGCACAAGGACGATCAGCGCAGCGGCGACCATCAGCTTGTCTGCCACAGGATCCAAGAACCGCCCAAATGCCGATGTGATATTCATACGCCGAGCCAAATAACCATCCAGCCAGTCTGTCACCGCCGCCAAAACAAACAGCAGCGTCAAGATCAAATGCCTAAGCATACTATCGCTATAATCCATCATCCCTAGGCGCGCGATGGCATTATCAGGAATCGCAGGCATACCAATGCCAAGCGCTGGCGGCCAATAGGCGATCGCCACAAACAAAGGAATCATCACAATGCGCGCGATGGTCAGATTATTAGGTAAATTAAATACTGAGGGTTTTTTGACTTGCTCAGATTGTGGATTTGAACTCATGCAGCTTGGTTTTTGATAAATTTGTATTATGATACCGAATTTTTGGGCGATTTGCCATGGATTTTACTGAATTTCGGTGATTTCAAATCGTGCTTTTGGTTGCCAAAAATGCTACCATAAGTCGCCTTTTATTTTATTTATCCATCGGTGAGTTTTTGTGAGCATAAGTGTAGATACCCTTATCATCGGCGCGGGGGCTTCGGGGCTGTTTTGCGCCTTTAACGCAGCCGCGTATGGCAAATCGGTGCTCGTGATTGATCATGCCAATAAAGCTGGCAAAAAAATTCTCATGTCTGGCGGCGGGCGATGCAATTTTATCAATCGCCAAGTTGAGCCGCGTCATTTCATCAGCCAAAATCCGCATTTTGTCAAATCTGCCTTATCAAAATATCAGCCAGAAGATTTCATCGCATTGGTCGATCGCCATCAGGTGGCTTATCAAGAGCGCGAGTATGGTCAGCTGTTTTGTAAGCATAGCGCCAAAGATATCTTGGCGATGCTGCTTAATGAATGCCGCACTGCTGGCGTGCAGATTCGGCTAGATACGGCAGTTGAGCGTATTTGTGCCAACGACGCAGGGTTTATGGTTAGCACCAAACACAAGCGCAATGATTTGGCGATCACCATACAAGCAAGCTCATTGGTGATCGCCACTGGCGGCTTATCTATTCCGACACTTGGAGCCAGTGGCTTTGGTTATCAAGTAGCGACCCAATTTGGGCATCAAATCATCCCAACTCGTGCAGGATTGGTGCCTTTTACTTTTACCGATAAAACAGGTGAGATGATCAAGTCATTGGCAGGACTAAGCCTAGATGTGGTTGCTTATAATGACAAGGCATCATTTGCACTGCCGATGTTATTTACGCATCGCGGTTTGTCAGGTCCTGCCATGCTACAGCTGTCAAACTACTGGCAATTAGGTGAGCACATCACCATCGATCTTTTGCCACACCAAGATATGATCCAGTATCTTTTGGATGCCAAGCGCGCCCACCCAAAGCAGCTGATACGCACTGCGCTGACGCCCCTACTGCCTAAAAAGCTCATCACGGCACTTGAGGCGCTTTTGTGGCAGGCATATCAAGACACTGAGCTTGCCAATCTAAAAGATGACATCATCCGTCACATTGGCGCACAGCTGAACGCTTGGACACTCAAGCCAAGCGGTACCGAGGGCTATCGTGTGGCAGAAGTGACTTTGGGCGGCGTTGATACGCGTGAGGTGTCAGGTAAGACGATGGAATCACGCTTGCAGCCAAATTTGTATTTCATTGGCGAGGTGCTTGATGTGACAGGCTGGCTGGGTGGTTACAATTTTGCTTGGGCATGGGCGAGCGCTTATGCCTGCGCCGAAAGTATTGGCATGCGGTGGTAATCACACTTAGGATGCACCAAGCCCAAGTTTATCAAATCCAAACTTAGGCTTGGTGCATGTAGGCATTCTCGAACTTAGCTCAATACTAGCCCAATTTTTTGATCTCAAAACCCATCTCGTTCAGTACAGACTCAGATTCCATCGGCGCAAGCGATGCTTTGTAGCATGGCTGATCTTTGAGATATTTTCTCGCCACACGCTTTAGATCGTCGATGGTGACCGACAAGATATTGGCGCGTAGCTGCTGCTGCCACGCTTGATCACGGTGATGCAGCTCGCTAAAGCATGACTTAACCGCTTCGCCTGCAGGTGAGCCTGGCTTATCCATACCTGAGATAATCCCCAAAATCGCTTCGTGTAGCTGCTCGGTCTCATGCTCATTTTCCAAAAGCCAATCAATGCTTTTGTCAAAATGTGCAAAAGTCTCGGCACAGTGTGGATCGCGGTAGCTATAAAAACGAAACGCCGCAGCATTGCTATCAAAACTGGCGCCGCCGCCATATGCACCACCCTTTTCTCTGATGGCGCTATGCAAATACCCATGACGCAAAAATGGCGCAAGTACCATCAAAGCTGGCGTATCTTCATGCCCTGAAGTGGTCGCCTGATAAGCTGCGGCATTATGATAGACATTGGTTGAGATCAGCCAAGCGGTTTTTGGTGCATCATCTTCACGCACAGCATTTAATGTATCAAATACAAGCGGCTCATGCGACCACTCATCTGATGTATCGGCTTTTGGCGCATTAATGTGCTTTGAGATTTCATTTAATAGCTTTTGACTTGCCTGCTCTTCACATACAAGTAGCACCTGCTTTGGTAAGCCTATCAAGGCTTGGTGCAGCTCACTGAGTCGATGGCATAGACTGTCCCAAAGCGCCTCATGAGACTGCGCGGATGCCAAAAATGATTTGAGCGCTGCTAATGCAGGCAAGCCAGAGTAGGCATATTCGGTACGCGCCTGACAACTCATCTGACGAGAGGCTGTCTGCATGGCATAGGCATGCCCCGCTCCAGCCAGCCGAGCCTGCCAGCTGCTTTGCTTTTGCTGTAAAATCTCACGAATACGGTCTGTTTCACTAAAAATTGAGTCATTGAGCACCTCGCTGACCAGCTCAACGGCTTCAAGTTTACGGTTCAATGCGCGCGTGGCAACCACAAAATAACTGCTCAGTCTCTGAGGATCTGCCAAATCTGTGCGCTGACTGATGCGCGCTGTCACGCCAGAGGAATGCGACGCTTGTACCGCTTGAAAAGTCCGCGCGTCATATTTTTTGGTACCCACTTCCGACAAAAGCGTCAAGTACAGTGGCAACAATGGATTATTCATCACCTGATCTGTCACCTCATCGGTTAGCGGTGTGATCACTTGATAATAATACAGTCCATTGGTGCCCGCATGATACAGATGCACAGGGTATTCTTGATCGTCTGCCGTCAGCGTGGTCTTAATGCCTTGAGTGAATGCCACTTGGCTTGGCACATCTTCAAGCCCCACTTTTGGCAATACGCTGATATCATCAGGTGCCGCTTGGCGAGCTTTCAATGCCAGAGCCTGTTTGATTAGCGCTTGTTTATCATCATCGTTGAGCGTCGCATCCAAGGCTGCCAAAGCAGCGTGCTCATCAGCAATCAGGCGCGCCGCTTTTTGGGTATCGGGCGACAGCGTCAAGCGGACGCGGTGCGGATTATCAATCAAATATTCACGAATCAAATTTTGTACCCAATTTGGCTCTTGGGCTTTTTGTTTGAGCCATGCTAAGTGCTCATCAATCTGCCACACATCCAATGGATCTCCGCCATGAATCGCAGTACTAAACGCCTCAAGCATCAAGGTAAGCCCATACGGCATGCTATCGCCGCCGATATGACGCTGATCAATTTCAATTTGATGTAAAATGGTTTCAATGACTTCTTGGGAAATTGGATGATCGGCAATTTGGTTTAATAACGCCAAAATCCCCTGTTCTAATTCTTCGGCATGTTCAGGCTCCGAACCACGCACGCCAGCATAAAACGCCATCTGATAATGACTGTCATCAAGCCCAAGCAGCGGACTTGGTGCGGTCGCAAGTGGATGGCTTTCTAAATACGCACGCAAAGGCGAGCCGCTGTGTTCAGCCAGCACCCCCTCCACTAAGCGCAGCGACAGGCGCAGGCGCGGATCGGTGATCGTTGGCAAAAGCCATGCCAGTACATGATGGGTCATCTGCTGATCGGCGCTGTCTGAGCTGTAAGTGTCATTCACTTGGATTGGCGCATCCAAAGACTTTTCAAGCACAGATGAAAATTTTCTACCTTTTGCTGGTCGTTGGATGTCATCAAAGCGTGACAAAGCCTCGTCATGAATCCTAGCTTGGATGTCATCGACTGCGATATCGCCAAAGCTCATGATGATGGCATTGCTTGGGTGATAATGCGCCTGATGAAACGCCACCAAATCTTCATGCGTCAGATCAGGGATCTTGGCAGGATCGCCGCCCGAATTATAGTGATAAGTCGTCGTCGGAAACAGATGCGGCGCTAAGGCATAATACAGCTGATCGATCTCGCCACTCATCGCCCCTTTCATTTCATTAAATACAATGCCGTGGTATTCAGGCTGATTGTCTTGATTGATCTCAACGCGAATACCCTCTTGGGCAAAGTCAAGCGGATGAATATTGGGAAAAAACACCGCATCCAAATACACCGACAATAAATTAAAAAAGTCTTTTTTATTTTGACTGGCAAAGGGATAAACCGTCCAATCGCTCGCCGTCATCGCATTCATAAAGGTATTCAAAGACCGCTTAATCATACTAAAAAATGGGTCGCGCACGGGGTATTTTTCGGAGCCACACAGCACCACATGCTCTAGGATGTGCGCCTCGCCGCGCGATGTCATCGGCTGCGTCGCAAAGCCGATCATCAGAGCATTTTCGCTATGATCGCACGCCAAATGGTAATGGATGGCACCAGTGGCACGGTGGCGCGAAGTCAAAACGGTGATGTCAAGCGCCTCAATGCTGCGCTTGTCGATCAGCTCAAAACTTGAATGAAGTGTCGTCATGAAATTGTCCAAAATTTTGGTTAAACTGTTTATTAAGTCATATATTTATCGAAAAAAGTGTGTTATTTTAACATAATTATGATTTCTTATGCGCTTTGATCCATCAAAGACACCTGTTTTAGCGATTTTTATACAGCCACTTTTAGCGCTCATATTAGCTTTCTATGAAACGATTTTTTCTTATCCGTCATGCCCAAAGCGAATCCAACGCAGGCATTATCATCAACCAAAATCATCTCATCAATCTGACCGAACTGGGCATCAAACAAGCCGAAACACTCAGCGCAAAGCTCATAAAAATGCTGCCCAATCCACAAGCGGTGTTTGTGTCGCCATATATTCGTACCGCACAGACCGCCAAGCCTTATTTGACCAAGCTTGGGCGTGAAAGTCAGCTTATTGATGCGCTCCAAGAATTTAATATGCTGAATTTTCAAAGGATTGAGCGAAAGTGCTTAGCCGAAATTCGCGTAATGGCAGATGAATTTTGGGCAACCGATAACGCCCATCGTGACAGCGATCAGACAGACTCTTTTGATGAATTCGTGACGCGCGTCAAGACCGCAAGACAAGCTTTTGCCCAAATGGATGATGGCGATTATGTGGTCTTTACCCATGGCATGTGGATTGGGATGCTCGTTTGGCAGCTGCTTCATGCCGATGGTCAAAAAGTCCATGATAAGCGCGCCTTTGCTGCGTATGAGCTGGCTGTCCGCCCAAATAACTGCGATGTGTATCTGCTGACCATCTCAGATAATGGCGAACAGATTGGCAAACTCCATAGCGATGACAATGACAAAAGCCTGATCATGTAAGGTAAAATTTAGCAAATCCAAGATGATTTATCACCAAGCTTTTGATATACTAAAACTAACCCAACGGCTTGGCAAACTAAGGAGAAAGTGATGTATCAGCATGTATTACTCGTGACCGACCTAAAAGACGACACCGACCTGGTCGCTCAAAAAGCCAAATGGATTTTGGAGTCAGAACCACAAGCTCAGCTTTCGGTCTTACACATCGTCGAAGAGACCATGCTTGGCTTTGGGTATGAGCTGATCCCTGCGTCAGCCTTGCACGAACAAATCGACGATGAACGCTGCCAAAAAGCTCGTGTACGCCTAGCAGAAGTGCTTGCGCGCAACCACTTGCAGGCGCACCATGTCAATATCAAGACCGCCATCTCAGGGCGTAAAGGCATTGTTGATTATTGCCGAGCGCATGCGGTGGACTTAGTGGTGATTGGTCGCCATAAGCGAACAGGTCTGTCAGCGTGGATTGCTGGCGCGACTGCTGATAGCATCTTGCCTGATGTTGAAAGCGATCTATTGGTCGTTCAATTAGCCGCCGACTGATCCTGATATCTCATAAATAAGTCGTTTGATTGTGACGATCAGATGGCTTATTTTAATTTGTATTAAATCACTGATTAATGCTAAGCTGATGGCATCAATCAGCCATCCACCCCACAATTCAAAGAGAATGCGCCATGTATGATGTAGTTGCCATCGGCAATGCCTTGGTTGATACTGAGTTTACCCTATCTGATGATGCTTTAGATGCCACAGGTTTGACCCGCGGTAATATGACACTGGCAGATACCGATACCCAAAATGCGCTGTTTGCCAAGCTGGATGAACAAAATCTAAAACCTGCCAAACAAGCTGGCGGCGGTTCGGCAGCCAATAGCATGGTGGCATTTGCAGCTTTGGGTGGTCGTGCTTATTATCACTGCCGAGTCGGGGGTGATGATATGGGGGATTTTTATTTGGGAGATTTGGCAGACTCTGGCGTCGATACAGATGCTGATTATGCCGTACAAGTCAATGGTACGACGGGCTCCTGCGCCGTACTGGTGACACCAGACGGAGAGCGCACGATGCAGACTCACTTGGGGGCAAGCAGCGAGATTGACGCTACTAATATTAATTTTCAGACGCTGATGGGTGCAAAGTGGCTGTACTTAGAAGGCTATCTAGCCATGTCGCCTTCTATCAGCGAAGCACTTGGCGAGATGCACAAACAGGCGCGCGCTGCTGGCGCTAAGATTGCGGTGAGCTTTGCTGATCCTGCCGTCGTTAAATTTGCCAAAGATGGGCTGACTGCCATGCTAAGCCGAGGCGTGGATGCCGTGTTCTGTAATGCTGATGAAGCAGCACTATTTGCCGAGGCAGATGGCGATGCTGACCCTGTCAATGCACTGCTTAAATATAGCGACTTGGTGGTCATCACCAATTCCGATAAGCCTACGACCATAGCCTGCCGCGGCGATAATGGCATCATTGAGCACAGCATTGAGAGTGTCGCTGTCAGCCAAGTCATCGACACCAATGGTGCAGGTGATAACTATGCCGGTGCTTTTTTATACGGCTTATCACAAGGTTTGGACTTGCCAAGCTGCGGCCGCTTAGCTGCTGCGGTGGCGTCTGCAATTGTCAGTCAGTTTGGTCCACGCCTCTTGGTTAAAGACTATCAAGCCATTAAAGATTCTGTCATATAAGACAAACCCCCTTTGACGATCATCAAAGGGGGTTTTATTCAAATTATTTATAATATGCATTGTCCGAGACGCTGTGGTCGGTGTCATCCACCACTTGGGTCAGCTCAGGAATTTGCTGCTTTAGCTGTACCTCCACCCCTTGACGCAAGGTGACATCCACCGCCGAACAGCCTTGACAGCCGCCGCCGAACTTCAGCACAGCCGTCAGACCCGCTTCATCTTCGATGACTTCCAAAAGCTCTACCGAACCGCCGTGACCTGCAAGACTTGGGTTGATTTCTGATTGCAGCACATAATTAATGCGCTCTTCGATACTGGCATTTTCGCCGACTTGTGGCACTTTTGAGTTGGGCGCGCGGAAAGTCAGCTGACCACCAAAGCGATCTTTATTATAATCAATCACCGCGTCATGCAGATAAGGAATGCTATCAGCATCAATGTGTGCGGTAAATTTGGCATAGTCAATGTGCAAATCTGCCTCATCAACTTCATCAGGCTGACAGTAGCTCATGCAGCACTCGGCACGCGGCGTACCTGCATGTTCCACAAAAATACGCACGCCAATCCCCTCAACCGCTTGCTTAGCAAGCAGCTCAGCAAGGTAATCTTGGGCAGACTCTGTGATCTTAATATTACTGGTTAAAGCTTCGCTCATGGCAATTCTCTTTTTAATTATCCTGTCAAAATAACATGGCTTAAGCCCAAATCAAGCCCATCAAGCGATGGCACTCTTGAACCCTAAGCAACAAATCATGCAAATCTTTATCCTATATGGTAACATAGACTAACTTTATCAACCCAACTTTTTTAAATTTTGGATAAAAATATGCACTCATCACGGCAGTTTGATTATTTGGTTTTTATTGGGCGGTTTCAGCCATTTCACCAAGGTCATCATCATGTCGTGATGCAGGCACTGGCGCATGCAGATCGGGTGATTGTTTTGATTGGCTCGGCGAACGCACCACGCACCCCAAAAAATCCGTTCACTGCCGATGAGCGGCGCACCATGATTTTAAATAGTTTTGGCGAACTTGAGCGTGAGCGCATACACTGTATCCCCATTAACGACGCCACTTATAATGATAATAAATGGCTGATCGGTGTGCAGCGCGCCATAACGAGCATGACAGGCGACAGCGCCCAAAAACGCATCGGCATCATCGGGCACACCAAAGACGAAAGCTCGTATTATCTGCATCTTTTTCCCCAGTATGACAGCTTTGAGGTAGATAATTTTCAAGGGCTATCCGCCACGCCGATCAGAAAAGCATATTTTGGTGATGATTTGGATAAAAAGTCCACCGCGTTTGAGAGGCTGACTACTGCCAGTGGCGAGTTTTTAGATGCGTTTGAGCGCACAGATAGCTATCATTATCTTAAGCGCGAATATCAGCACATTCAAGCATATCAAGCCGCTTGGCAAGAGGCGCCCTATCCCCCAAGTCTCATCACAAGCGATGCCGTGATCGTGCAATCTGGTCATATTTTATTGGTCAAGCGAGGGGGTGACTATGGGCGTGGGCTCTATGCACTGCCTGGCGGCTTTGTGGATGGCGATGAAGATTTTTATCACGCCTGCATTCGCGAGGTCCAAGAAGAAACACAGCTGGATAGCAAATTACTCAAAAACAGCCTAAAAGCAAGCCACTTATTTGATGCACCTGGACGCAGCCAGCGCGCTCGGACGGTGACCATGGCGTATTATTTTGAGTTGCCACCCCAAGAGAAGCTGCCTAATGTCCAAGGCGGTGATGATGCCGATTCTGCTTTTTGGCTGCCGCTATCACAGCTGGACGCCCAAACCATGTTTGAAGATCATTATGGCATCATTTGCAAATTATTAAGACTCTGACGCAGCGATCAGATGAGCGCTTAGAATTTGGCAAAAATTTGGCGATTTGATATGAAATTTCGTAAACGCGACTGGTTACTCATTCCCCTATATTTGCATCAAGCACGCACAGTCAAAAAATCGGTCATCAGCTTAGATGAGCCAAGCGGTGATAGAACTGGCAGCTTTGTGATCGATGATAGCAGACAAGACCTAGCGACGATACGCCTGATGGTCATCGGGGATTCGGCAGGGGCAGGTGTGGGTGTCGCAACTCAATCTCAAGCCGCATTGGGGCGTCTAATCTTTCATCTTGCCAAGCATTTACAGGGTGGTAGATTTGGGCGCATCGATTATCATCTGCACGCCACTTCTGGGCATACCAGCCATCAAATTTTGGCAAGACTTTATGCCTTGAGCGCCCGCCCTGTAGAGACAGTCGTGATCAGCATGGGCGTCAATGATGTGCTAAAGCAAACTTCCGATACCCACTGGCAAGACAATATCCAAGCCATGATTCAGATCTTGGTAAGAAAATTTAGCGCCAAGCAAATCATCTTTTTGAGTTTGCCGCCCATGCATCTGATGCCTGCTTTACCAAGACCGCTAAATCACTTCATCCAAGCCCAAGCGGTGCGCCTTGATCAGCTGCTTGCTGACACCAGCCAAGCCGATCAAACAGGCAAAGCGATGTATTTACTGGGCGAGTTTTCTCTAGATGAGCACAGCATTGATAAGCTGTTTGCCATTGATGGCTTTCATCCCAGTGCCATCACCTACGATCTTTGGGCTCAGGTGATCACAAAAGCCATCAGTCAAAGATTTGATCAAAAAATGACTTCGACTCGCCCAAATACTGACACGTGATGGTCTCGATCTTCACGTTTGTTATTATAATAGCTGACATCACTTTGTAAGAACAGCCAAGGGCGCCATACGGGCTGACGATAGCCGGCATATGGTCCATAAGTGTTCAGGTGTGCTTTTTTATCTTCGATGTCTCCGCCCACATATAAGCCATAGTTCAGCTCAGCTGTGCCATGTTTGACAGGTATAAAATGGCGCTGAAACAAACTGCTGTGCCAATATAAATTTTCGTCGCCCTTATGGGTATAATGCAGCTGACTGCGACTGACCAAATCTCTACGCTCCGACTGCGGCTGAGTAAACTCAAGCGTTGAGACGGCGGTATGTTCAGTGTGGGTGCCGTAGCGATACATCTGCTCAAAACGCATCTCAATGTCATGATCAAGCTGCCACTTTTTTTCGGCTTTGGCGCGGATATAGACATCGTTCGATCTAACACCTAAGTCAACATCAGCATCGATCTTATTATCACGGCGAAAATTTGACCACCGCAGCGCCAAAGAGGAGTTGCTCTCTCGTGTTTCGCGGCGATCGTATCGGCGATCATTGGCGTTTGGCGCAACCGTACGATCATCATTGAGCGCACCATCATGCGCTTCATAATCCAATGAATCATCACCAAAAACCACGCTAAAACGATCCTCAAGGGTTGGCAGCTTGATTCGACCTCGCACACGCGGCTTAATTTTGGTGCCATCATACTCATTCCAGGTCGTATCTACCATCACGCGTAAACTGGCTCTGGCAGATTGTTTTGATCTTTTTTCACCAAACCAACCATCGATATTATCCGCACTGTCTTGAAGCCAGTCTTTGAAGTTCTGATGATTTTCATCAACCCACCCTGTCTGGTCTTGATCAGGAGTCTGTTCCTCCGCTTCGGTCTGCAGCGGAGTGTCATTGGCTTGAGTATTTGACTCATTTGCCAAGGCGATCGGCGCCGCGCTCATCATCAGCGCGTAAATCATAACATGTTTAAATCGCATCAAAACCTCTACATTCTCACCATTAGCTGCCAATTGATTGGCAAGGTTATAACTGACTTGTCCACATATTCACCCCAAAGCCGATAAATAACATCGCAGCACCAAACATCGCAAAGCTACTAAAGACAGGGCGTTTTGAAAATTTTTCAGCCAAAGCTTTGCCGGTATAAACCAACAGCATCAGATAACTCAAGCTGACCAGTTGTAAAATCACTGCCAAAACCAAAAAACTCAACAACGGCTTGTCATAACTTGGATCAACAAACTGCACAAAAAACGACAGAAAAAATAAAATCGCTTTGGGATTGGTTAGGCTCAAGCTCAAGGATCGATAAAAATAATTTTGTTGCTTGGGCGGCTTGATGGAAACGGTCGCCTCAAGAATGGCTTGGCGATTTTTGAAAGTATGATAAGCGCCCATCCATAGCCTAAGCCCAATATAAGCCAAATAAGTCCCACCGATCAGCTTTAGTATCTCAAATACTTGCGGATGCGCCTTTAATAGTGCGCCTGCACCAAATACGGTGGCAACGATCAGAATGCTATCACCAAGCAAAACGCCTACCAATGCGCGCAAGCCTGCTGCCCGACCATGCGATGCCGACACTGATAGGCAGTACAAACTGTTCGGACCCGGCAAAATGATCACCACGACCACCGCCAAAAAATACGTCAATAAGTTTGCTGTGCCGAGCATGATGTATCCATGTTAATTGACAGACTGTCAATGATTTTGCTCACTATAGCGAATTTATTTTTCGGTTGCAATGATTTAGTGAGAATTTAGCAATAAAAAACCACCCAATGGGGTGGTTTTTGGCGTGTCAGCAATTATTGCTGAGCTTGTGCTTGCTCAAGGGCACGCATTTGAGCTTCCATCATCGCACGCTGTTCAGCTTCGATGGTTTTTTGGTCAGCGACTTTTTTTAGGTCAATGGTAAAAATCAGGACACTGTTTGGACCGATGCCAGCATTCACTGCGCCATTTTCGCCATAAGCCAAATCACTGGGCACATACAGCTCATATTTGCCACCTTCTTTCATCAGCTGAAGCCCTTCTGTCCAGCCTTTGATGACTTGGTTTAGCATAAATGGTACCGCTTCGCCTTCTGATGAATCAAATACCGTCCCATCAGTCAGCTTGCCTTCATAAGCAGCATAAACGCCATCGGTGGCAGTCGGCGATTTGCCTGTGCCTTCGGTGATCACCTTATATTGAAGGCCAGAAGCGGTGGTTTGTACACCTGCTTTTTTGGCATTTTCGGCTAAGAATTTATCACCTTCGGCCTTATTGGTTGCCGCTGCTTCTTCTTGCTTTTTCATCGCTTCTTCAGTCTTACGCTTTTCATAAGCTTGACCCAGTGTCTGGATTTGCGCTTCGGTCAACGCACTTTCGGCACCAGCATAGCCATCTTTAAAGGCTTTCATATAGACATCAATATCAAGCTGCTCTTCAATTCTTTTTAAAGATTTGCCTGCGTCATAACCAAACACATAACTGACTTGCTCAATTTCGGTGCTTTTATCGGTAACGACGGTTGATTTTTCGCCCGCTTTAGGCTCAGCCGCTGACGAATCTTTATTACAACCTGCCAAAACCAAGGTGGCGGCTACAGCAGCAACTAACGCATGTTTTTTCATAAACTGTCTCTATTTCACAATTTGTCACTAAAAAGGTTGGCTAATCATATCAAAAATTAGGCTAATTTACTATGCTTTAAATAATCTTTCATAAAAAGCTTGTATTATTCTTGTTAAGATTATCAAAATACATTTACCAAAGCTGCTTAATGCTTGGGTTTGGTGTTACAATCTTACTCAGTTATCGGCAATCATCTGGCATTCGCCATGTTTGCTAATCATGGATCAAGCCAGCCTTTGGTAGGTGCAAGCTTTTATAGCCAAAGGTTAGGCGGGATGTTATTTAGGGGTATGACATGGATTTTCATAGAATGATGATTTTTAATCAGGGACTGCAGGGTCCTGCAGGCTCAATCATCGGCGCCATCTTGATTTTTTTACTTGGTTGGGTGGCTGCTTTGGTGTTAGCTGCCGCCACTCGAAAAGCTTTGAATAAATTTAATATCAATGGGCGCATTCAGCGCTCAACAGGAACACATTATCAGGTAGATCAGATCTTATCTAAGCTTGTGTTTTGGTTTGTTTTTATCATTGGGATTTCAGGGGCGCTCAATCAAGTGAACCTAAACTCGATCTCGGTGCCTTTTGCCAATATGATCAATCAAGTACTGCTATTTTTACCCAATCTGCTTGCCGCCATTGCCGTCGGGGTGATCGGTTGGGGCGTTGCAACCATCGCAAAAAACTCTGCCAAAATGGCGCTTAATAAAACCAATTTGGATGAAAAACTGTCTCACGAAGCCGGCGTCAAGCCAATGAGCAGCACCATCGCTGATGTGGTTTATTGGTTTATTTTACTCATTGTGCTGACCATGGTACTCGGTCAGCTTGGGCTCACTGGCCTGTTCACACCATTGACCAATATGGTCGATAAGATCTTTGATTTTATTCCAAATTTCTTGATGGCAGGCTTGGTGTTCTTTGTGGGATTGATTGTGGCGCG
Organism: Moraxella canis; assembly: GCF_034424565.1. Classification (NCBI taxonomy): domain Bacteria; kingdom Pseudomonadati; phylum Pseudomonadota; class Gammaproteobacteria; order Moraxellales; family Moraxellaceae; genus Moraxella; species Moraxella canis. The sequence continues at coordinate 824,608 of NZ_CP139961.1, forward strand.
CGTCGTCCGCAGCATCGTCACCAATCTTATACAAGGCTTTAATATCCAAGCTTTGGCGACAAAAGCCGGCGTGAGCGAACAAAATAATTTGCCAAGCATCGCAGGCTCATTGGCGTTTTTATTGGTGATTGTGCCCTTTACGATCGCGGCACTGGATGCGCTAAAGATCGAAGCCATCTCGCGCCCTGCCACCAATATGCTTAATAAAATCATGGAAGCGCTGCCAAATATCTTTACGGCGGCTGCCGTTTTGATCATCACCTATTATGCGGTTCGCTTGATCACGAACATTATCAAAGGGTTACTTGCAAGCATTCAATTGGATGCGCTGCCTAGCCGCGTGGGACTACAAAGCATTTTGGGCAATCAAAAGCTGTCTGATGTCATCAGCTGCACCATCATGTTTTTTGCCATGTTGTTTGCTGTGACTGCGGCAGCGGATATTTTAGGATTTGAGCAAATTCGTACTTTGGTAGCGATGTTCATCACCTTTGGTGGTCAAATCATACTTGGTGCCGTGATTTTGGTCATCGGGTTTTGGCTTGCCAATCTCATCGCGGGCATCGTTGAGCGCTCAGAACAAGGCTCGCGGCTTTTGGCGAACATCGTGCGCGTGCTAATCATGGGCTTGGTTTTGGCGATGGGTCTGCGCGCGATGGGCATTGCTGATAGCATTGTCAATCTTGCCTTTGGCTTGACGCTTGGCGCGGTGGCGGTAGCATTTGCGCTTGCGTTTGGCTTGGGTGGTCGTGAAGCGGCGGCTCGCCTACTTAAGCGCATTCAAGATAAAGCAGAAAATGAAGCCGACAACAAAGTCATCTTACCCAATTCTCAAGATGACGAGTCGCATTTTTAAACCTTAAATCATAAAAAACGGCATCAAATGATGTCGTTTTTTTTGGCGCGATATGCTAGGCTTTATCTTATAAAAAGTCAAACAAACCACCCACTTAATGAACCAAAACTCATCATCCCAAAAGGATATTTGTCGGGTGATAATCAGACAGCAAAATCAGTGATGAACTACAATAACTCACCTATCCAAGCGATGATTATTACATAGACAGCAGCCTAAGGCGTGTTGATCCATGCCAATTTTAAGGGCTATGCTGGCGGCTGCTTTAATTTTAAAGGGAAAATCACCACTTTTCTGCTTTTGTTATCCTTATCTTTTTGCTCTTGGTAAAAGGGCTTGGCCGCCAAATACACTTGACCGGCATAAACATAATGATTGGGTTTAAGATGATTGAACAATAAAATGGTGATGCCATTATGATTTGACTCTAACAAAGTTTTATTTTGTGCATTATTGAGATTTTGATCACCTGTTAATCCCATGCCGGTATAATAAAAAATGTCGTCTTGCCAATAATTTTTATAAATAGAATCTGTCTTATTCACCAAAATCAGTGTATTAGCCGCTTTACTGCGGCGCATACCCCCCTGAATTGGATACCTTAAAAGTATCCATCAAGTCTTGATTGGTAAATACTGTACCCATGGTATAATCTTTTATAATCACTTGATAATCCTTAATAAAAATACCCCATCTTGATCAGTAATCAAGATGAGGCTTGGACGATTTACCCGCCAATCTTCTTATATTTCATCCGCTTGGGTGTGGCGTCTGCACCTAGTCGTTCTTTACGCCATTTTTCGTATTCGCTGTAATTGCCGTCAAAGAATTCAGGTTCTTCATTTTCAAACGACAAAATGTGCGTACAAATACGGTCCAAGAACCAGCGGTCATGCGACACCACCATGACTGTGCCAGGGAACACCTGCACCGCATCTTCTAAGGCACGCAAGGTCTCGACATCTAGGTCGTTGGACGGCTCATCCAGCAAGATAACGTTCGCCCCCTGTTTTAAGGTCTTGGCAAGTTGCAAGCGGTTACGCTCACCACCTGATAAGTTGCCCACGAGTTTTTGTTGGTCTTGACCTTTAAAATTAAAGCGCCCAATATAAGCACGGCTTGGCGTGGTGTACTCACCCACCGTAATCATATCCAAGCCGTCTGAGACTTCTTCCCACACGGTTTTTTTGTCGTCCAGCTCATCTCTGACCTGACCAACATAAGCCACTTTCACGCTCTCACCCACTTCCACTGAGCCTGTGTCAGGCGTGTCTTTGCCAGTAATCATATTAAACAGCGTGGTTTTGCCAGCACCGTTTGGACCAACAATACCGACGATTGCCATTGGCGGTACGCTAAATGACAAATTTTCATACAATAAGCGTCCGTCAAAAGATTTGGAGATGTTATTGACTTCGATGACTTTATTGCCAAGGCGTGGTCCTGGCGGAATATAAATCTCCGCCGTTTCGTTACGCTGCTGAAACTCGCGTGAGTTCATCTCTTCAAAGCGTTCTAGGCGAGATTTGGATTTGGCTTGCTGACCTTTTTGGTTTTTACGCACCCATTCTAGCTCTTGTTTTAGGGCTTTGGCGAAGGCTTCTTCTTGTTTTTGTTCTTGTTCTAGGCGTTTATTTTTTTGTTCTAGCCACTCGGTGTAGTTGCCTTGGTATGGGTAGCCATAGCCACGGTCAAGCTCCAAAATCCACTCAGCGACATTATCAAGAAAATAGCGGTCGTGCGTAATCGCCACAATCGTGCCAGAATAATCTTTTAAGAAGCGTTCAAGCCACGCCACCGATTCTGCGTCCAAATGGTTGGTCGGCTCGTCAAGCAAGAGCATATCAGGCTTAGATAGCAGCAGACGGCACAAAGCAACACGGCGTTTTTCACCGCCTGACAGCTTAGACACATCAGCATCCCACGGCGGCAAACGCAGGGCATCGGCGGCTTTTTCTAGCTGGGTATTTAGGTTATGGGCGTCCCACGCTTGGATGATGTCTTCCATTTTGCCTTGTTCGGCAGCCAATTTATCAAAATCCGCGTCAGGCTCGGCATATTCGGCATAGATTTGATTTAAACGGTCAAGGGCATCTAGGGCTTCACGCACACCGTCTTCAACGTTGCCACGCACGTCTTTGGCGGGGTCAAGTTGGGGTTCTTGAGGCAGATAGCCAATCTTAATCCCTGTTGCTGCTCGGGCTTCGCCATTAAACTCGGTGTCCACGCCTGCCATGATGCGTAGCAAGGTAGACTTACCCGCCCCGTTTAGACCCAAGACACCGATTTTGGCACCTGGAAAAAATGACAAGCTGATGTCTTTTAGGATTTCACGCTTTGGGGGAACAATTTTTGACACCTTGTTCATGGTGTAAATGTATTGAGCCATACTAAGCCTTTGATTAACAATTAAAATTAACGATTTGGTAAACTATACAAATTAAGATATATAACCGTCTATTATCGCACGCTTTAGCAGGTGGGGCAAGGGATTTACATCGGCATTGATTTGATCAAAGATGATAGTTTTGCCTGATGAATTAAAAGATGATTTTAATTATATTGATTTTATGCTAGCATGGTAAGACAACAGGTTAAATAACAGTCTAAGGATTAGCAATGACGACAAACCCCACTATCACCCACAACCCCGATACTCAGCGTTTTGAGACTACCATTGATGGTCATACTGCCTATCTAAGCTATGCCATCATTGATGATAATACGCTTAACTATCACTACACGCTTGTACCGCCGCAGCTTGGAGGTCGTGGTGTTGGCACAGCCCTTGTCAAGCACGCTGTTGAATATGCCGAAGCTGAAGGCAAGCAAATCATTCCAAGCTGTAGTTTTGTGGCTAATTACATGAATAAGCACCAAAAATCAAACTGACCAAATCAAAACTACCGCTTATTTGACAGTGTGATTTAATCCATAAAAACCCAAAGCCTAGATTGATCCTAAGCTTTGGGTTTTTTATGCGTTAATGACTATCGAAATGCGACAGTCACTGTGGCCTTGGCTTCTACTTTGCCTGCCGTCACCTGACCTTGAGTGTTCACATAATACACATCAAACTGCTGATTTGGGGTGCTGTTTTTGGCTTGCAGATACCACTGATTGGCCGCTGGCATCTCAAAACTGGCTGCCTGAGGTGTAAAGCTTACATTTTGATCATCAGATCGCTTTAGCTGTAAAGCCAAGCCTTTGGCTGATGCCCGTCCTGTGGCTATGCTCAGTAAATCACTGGTGTTGCTTGGCTGTGTGACATCGGTCATCGCCATGGCAATCTGAGGGCTATCGCTATTACAGGTTAAACCCACCACAAAACTGCCTGCCTTGACCTTGCTTCCTTGGTGGCGAAGCTGATTGCTTGCGACATTCTCAAGTATCACGCTTTGACTTTGCTTATCAAGTGCACATATGACTGGCTGAGTCGCTTTTGAAAATCCCATCTTCACCCCAATTGAGTGCTGACTGTCAGGTAAGCCCAAGACATAATCAAACACCTTCCAAGAAGGTATGCGATAATCGCCGGCTTTTGGCGCATCAACTGTATAAACGATCTTTAGCCTAAGCATATCGGTGGCTGAATAAGCTGACCGCTGCTGCCACTCATGAGCGATGGTCGGCACCCAAATATCATTGATAAAAATATCAGTGCGGACATTGCCAGCGGGTGGCATGTCGGCAGCTTTTATCCAAAAATGCTCAGGCTGATTAGCAGGCTTTTGGAGCACCAGCTCTTCTGTGCAGGTGATTGTCGCTACAGACACTTGACAATCTTGGGTCTGAGATGACACCGCCAAGACCGCCCCCACAGCCTGATTATCAGACGCCAGCGTCTGATTTACTTGATCAGCCGAAGTCGCATGGGCATCTGGTAAAATATTTGGCATATCTTGGTGATTGGCAAATGCTGCATTGGTCAATATACCCACCAATATTACGCCATATGTCATGCTTGGTTTCATGGTATTTTCCTTAATTTTGGCATTGGGTAGGATAGATGACAAGCTCACTTGACTCATCTTCAATGTCATAATCAATCAAGCATTCGCCCGACTGCCAAGACACGCGCACTTGTCCTTGACTGTCTGTAACGCGCGCCAATACCCTGCCATCTTGAACGACTTGACCGATCAGATTGCCGGCTTGATCATAGACACTGCCAAGTGGGGGCAGATCCAAATTATTCACATCAAACAGCACCAATTGACCAGACTTTGTCGCAAACTCTACCAAATGCGCTGTATAAGCTCTTGGAATCAGCGTCTTGGCTGTGGCTTCGATCTCAACATCATCCGGCAGATGATTGACATCAATGCCGATACGGTTGATTTGATAAGGCGACAAAGTCGGCACAATACCATGACCAAAGCGATCGATTTTGTTACCATTACCACCGGTAATCGGTGTACCTTTCGCCCCTTTGGCGCGTATGATCGCAAAGGTTTCGCCCAAGTTATTAGCCAAAGTGACGCCGTGCTCATGAGCCACCACCGCGCCTGATGCCGAATAACTAAACTGACTGCTATCACCTTGATGGGATGCCGATAACCCTACGCGCGCTGTTGGCAGTCCTGCAGAAATACTGGCATAGACGCTCGCATCCTCATGATCTTGCTTACCCACTCCGACCGAGTAGTGATGTTGATCGGCATCGCCAAAGACGCTACTCCATGAAACTTGTGAATAATCGCTGCCTTGGCGATGATTATGCTGTGCGCTGATCGTGGATGGATTTTTTAGATATTCATCAAATGGCATCGTTAGATGTGCAAACCATGAATTTTCATAGCGATCAGTATTCAGATTGTAGCTTTTGCCGACACCAAGACGATACTGGATATTTTTATAAGCATTGCTATAACCAAGTTGATAACTGCTTTCGTTTTTGTCATCATAGCGATTGAGTGTGCCTGAGGCATACACACTGCCAAGCCCTTTAGACAGATCTTGGCTGACATTTAGCCGATATTGCCGCTTTAGATGTTTGTTTTGTGGGGCTGGCTGATTGGTATTGATGACATCGCCCAAACTTGGATAAGCCTTAGAAACATAATGATAAGCATCGGCGTCAATATAAGTTTTTGAAGATTTTAAATAATGCTGATAACCCAAATGCAGCTTGCTGGCACTATCCCAGCCCTCAGCTTGGACAGCATTCATATCAAAAGACAGCGCTCCCCATGCCAAGCCCGTCACCCCGCCCACAGTGACTGACTGATAGTCTGGATGAAAGATCGTACCTGCCTGTGCAGTGAGATGATTATTCATGCCGTACTGTACCGATCCATGTACCAGCAGGTTGTCATCAGTATGCTGATTTTGGCGATAAGCACCTGCCGACAGATGATAGCGCATATGTCCAGGTCGAAGCATTTGTGCTGTCCTTGCAAATGGTACAAGCATCTCACGTGCGACACCGTCTGCCTCCAAGATGACCACTCTGAGCGTATCTGATGTGGAGGACAGTGCAGGTAGATCACTGATTTCAAACGGTCCTGCCGCGACTGACAACTCGTGGATAATATAATCATTTTGATAAATTTTTATCACGGCAGGACTGCTTGCATGACCTCGGATAAGAGGGGCGTAACCATTTTGAATATATGGTAGCATCCTAGGTTCAGACAGCAGTGATACGCCTCGGAGTGAGATGTTATCAATCAATGGACTTTGGGTATAAAAATCACCGATCTTGAGCCTGCCATCAATATCATCCATATCACGCTGTACATACAGCTGCTGATGCTGATAACGATCATTTGCCCCAAAGCTTGCTAAACCCAGCTGATTTAAAGACCACCGCCCAAAGCTGCCCCCAGTATTTAAACTGGCAAAATGATGATCAGATCTTTTGCCGTCATCTTTTTGTTGGTATCCATGGAGGCTATATTTTAAAAACGCAGCAGGCACGCCTTCTCGCCAGCTTGAGCGAGGGATATAGCCTTTTGGTCGCGCATTTATATAGATTTGTGGCACATCGACACTAAGTCTATGCGTGGTGATATCAAAACGATAACCAAGCTCTGGCGTGGCATCCAGCGCTGATATACAGTTGGCAGTTGGTTGTAGAACCACGGCTTCAGCTTTTAGCTCAAGCGCTTCCATGAGCTCTTGCGACCAACACAATCCACGAATGGGCTCGCTGCCACCATCGACAAAGCGAAGTGTCAGCTGATCACGATAAGCACCATTAACATAGACATCAGCGACATATTGACCTGCGGCAATGGGATTTCCGAAACGAAACTGCTCAGTGCTGATATGTTGCCCTGTTTGATACAGAAATGCGTCATCAAACTCAAACTCACCGTCCGCCAATACCGCAGATGGCAGTATGATTAAGCTTGCCACCATACTTATTTGAAACAGTGATTTCATCATATTTTAGCCAAAATTATTGAAGCTTTGAGGTGCCATGCTGAGTCGCCCCATAGTCATTGATAATATACCACTGTACGCTAGTAGCATTTGGCGCGTGCTGTTGTAGTTCAATCGTCTGAGTGGAAAACGGCGCAATCATATCGATCTCTGAGATCGATTGGACAACTGTTTGGTTAGCATCTTTAATTGCAAGAGCCGCATAAGTAATGTAATAAGGCGTGGGATTATACAGTGCCAGGGACTGCCCTTGTAGCTGCCACGTCACTTTATCGTATGCCTCATCGATTGAATACGGCAGACCTTTTGGACGATAAAAAAACTTCAATCGGCTCAATATCGTAACTTGCAGATAGCTCTGTTCTTCTTGAGCATTTTTAGGCTTGGGCGGCACATCTAAAATGTTTAAATAAAATAAACTTTCTTGATTGCTTGGCAGAGCCTCACCCGTGTAGCGTACACGCAAGCTCTGCTCGGTATTGGCTTCGATACGGGTTAGCGGCGGTGTAATAATAAAAGGAATCTTGGTTTGATTGCTTTGATCGCCTTGCTCAATCCAGGACTGTATCAGCGCAGGAGATTGATCAGGGTTTGTGATTCCGACATCAATGCTTTTGGCATCGCCTGGATAAACCACTCGCGTACCTTGAATGACAATACTGGCCTGAGCCGCCATACTTAAACAAAAAACACCCAATCCTAATAAAAATTTTGACACTTTATCTTCCTCGTACTTAGCACAAAGACAACAAAACCATCCGAAATCAGATGGTTTTGGTCAAATTCATCACATCATCAACGGATGAAAATACTGCTATTATTTATAAACAATCTCAAATGGTACGCTTGATTGGAAATGACCTGGGGTGGCATTACCTTCTTTAGAACCCAACTGAGCTTTTAGATTAAAAGTAATATTACCGTTGGCATCGGCTAAATTTTTGCTTGGTGCATTAGCATTGGTTCTTAAATTAATGACCTCATCACCTGCATCAGCGTTCAATAAACGCACTTGAACATTTTCAGCCTTAGCAGCACTGGCTGACACATTCTTCAAGTAGCCATCTTCGGTAACATTAGGAGAAGTGGCAAATTTAACCGCTGCTTGAGTCAGCTTGGTACCAGCCTGCTCGCCATCAACCACCACATAACTTGCTGGACAGTTAATCAATTCGATCGCAAAAGGCTTGGCTGGACGGGCAGAAACACTGCCTGCTTTTGCCAATTGGTCAACTGGAGTACTACCCAATTCAACTTGAACATTAGCAGAATTTGGCGCTAATTGACAAGTATTTTGAGTGACTTTACCATAAACATTAAGCTGACCTGCACCATGACCAGAAGTTTGGGCAAATGCGGTGGTCGCCAAAACAGATGCTGTAACAGCACAAAGAATTTTTTTTATAGTAAATTTCCAATAGTTAAATTAAAAGTAAATATCGGGCATATGAAGGGTTTTGAAATTGGCTTAGTAGAGGATAACAAGATCTAAGCCTGTATCGGCAAAATGAATGTCATTTATAAGAAGTGTATAAAATATTCTTTTTTATAAACAAGTCAACCATTATTTTGGAGCATTTTAATTAAAATTTTAATTTTTTTTGGTTGAATTTTGCCTTGGGCATATTGTAGTATATTAAGTTGGGTAAATCTAGTACCAAAAGTTAAAAAAATATACTTTTTTAAGTCCTTTTTGTTATGAATTGTTTCAAGCCATGCTAATGAGCAATAATTAAATTAAAATCAGTCTCTTAACTAAAACAAATCAATCGACTCCATTTTCATATCTTAATTTCTTAAATCATAAGCCATCAGATCAGCAGTTAGAGCCTGGCTTATGAATGACAGATTGATGCATTAGCACAAAACCCCACATCAACCCTATTCATTTTAATAGGGTGTTTATTCTTATCATCCTAATTCCCTTAAGATTTAAGCATAAAAAAAAATAGATGGTTTTTAAGCCAGTAACTCATTGTTGATGACTATTATAAAAGGCTTCTCACTCATCAGTAAATATTATGATACATATTGCTACATCTGTGTTAAACTTAAGTCATTATCTGTGCTTATTTTTGGAGTTATTATGAGCAGTCTTACCTCAGATCAAGTCGCCCTTCAGCTCGAGGGCTTGCCAGGATGGTCACTTGATGGTCATAGCCTGGTAAAAACCTTTCATTTTGAAAGCTTTGCCGACGCCATCAGCTTTATGGTGCGTGTGGCATTTTATGCTGAGATACTTGAGCATTATCCAGTTTGGCAAAATGACTACACCGCACTTTCTGTGCGTATCGGTGCCGCAGATCAGCGCGCTGTCCAAAGCCGCGATGTACAGCTTGCCAAGCGAATGCAAAGCGCCTTATCCGCCACTCCCGTCTGATTGACACCCATTCAAAGCAATGATCCTGAGCTGTCATTGCTTTTTTATTGTCAATCTTGCTATCATAGCCGATAAATTTTGACCAAAGTATGTTATGACAACACAGATTGACACTCGTTCGGTGAGTGATTTTACCGAATATGCCTACCTAAACTATGCCATGTATGTGATCATGGATCGCGCCCTGCCGCACATCGCCGATGGGCTCAAACCCGTGCAGCGGCGCATCGTCTATGCCATGAGCGAGCTTGGGCTCAAGCATACCGCCAAGCCCAAAAAAAGTGCGCGAACGGTTGGTGATGTTTTGGGCAAGTATCATCCGCACGGCGACAGTGCTTGCTATGAAGCCATGGTACTGATGGCGCAGCCTTTTAGCTATCGCTATCCGCTGATCAGCGGTCAAGGCAACTGGGGCTCGCCTGATGACCCCAAGTCGTTTGCAGCGATGCGCTATACCGAAGCTAAGATGAGCCATTACGCCAACACGCTATTAAGCGAGCTTGAGCAGGGCACAGTGGATTGGCAGGATAATTTTGATGGCTCACTGTCAGAACCTGTCACCCTGCCTGCACGCCTGCCCAACATCTTATTAAATGGCACGACAGGCATTGCGGTCGGTATGGCGACAGATATTCCGCCGCATAATTTGAACGAAGTGGTCAAAGCCTGCGTGCGTTTACTAAAAAATCCTGACTTATCCATCAAGCAGCTTGCACAGACCTTGCCTGCCCCTGATCTGCCGACCACAGCTGAGATCATCACACCCAAAGATGAGCTGATCGCCTTATACGAAACTGGTAAAGGCAGCTATAAAATGCGTGCCACTTACCAAATTGATCCAAAACAAAAAAACTGGATCATTGTCAATGCTCTGCCTTATCAAGTCTCAGGCAATAAAATCGTCGAACAAATCGCCAAACTGATGACCGACAAAAAACTGCCGTGGGTCACCGAGATCCGCGATGAGTCGGACAATAATAACCCCTGCCGTATCGTGATTGAGCTTAAAAAAGGCAAGCTTGACATTGATACAATCATGAGTCATCTGTTTGCCAATACCGATCTTGAGACGAGCTATCGAGTCAATATGAACATGATCGGCGTCAACGGTAAGCCTGAAGTCAAAAACCTAAAAACCATCCTAACCGAATGGCTGTCGGTGCGTAGAAGCGTGGTGACTCGCCGCCTAGAGCACCGCTTGGATAAAATTGATCAGCGGCTACATATCTTGGCAGGCTTATTAATTGCGTATTTAAATATCGATGAAGTGATTCGCATCATTCGTGAAGAAGATGATCCAAGGCTTGAGCTGATGACGCGTTTTGGACTGACCCAAATTCAAGCTGATGCAATTTTAGACATCAGATTGCGTCAGCTTGCCAAACTCGAAGAGATCGAGCTCAACGCTGAGCGTGATCGCCTAGACGCCGAGCGTGCGCTGATCAGTGAGCAGCTGAATAACCCCGATGCGCTCACCAAGCTACTCATCGACGAGCTGACAGCGGATGCCAAAGAGCATGGCGATGCTCGCCGCTCGCCTGTGGTTGAGCGTGAAGAAGCAAGCAGTCTAAAAGCGGTGGACTTGATTGCCAGTGAGCCGATCACCGCCATCTTGTCTCAAGCAGGATGGATTCGTGCTGCCAAAGGTCATCACACAGACCCTGCCGAGATGAATTACCGTGCAGGCGACAGCTATCTAACACACGCGCTTGGCAAATCCACTGATCGGCTTATTTTGATTGATAATACTGGTCGCAGTTATGGGCTTGATAGCGTGCATCTGCCTTCGGCGCGTACCCAAGGCGACCCAATCACCAGTTTATTAAACTTGCCTGCAGGTGCAAAGATAGATCAGCTACACTTTAGTCATGATCAAAATATTTTGATGGCAAGCAGTGCAGGCTATGGATTTATCAATCAGTTAAGTAATTTGGACACTGCCCAAAAAGCAGGTAAAGCCAGTATCAATCTTGGCGAAGGGGCGCTGCTGCCCATTGTGCCGATGACAGATAATGATACCTTGGTGGCAGTCAGTCTGTCTAATGGTAATTTACTGGTGTTTGGGCGTGATGAGCTGCCCACTCTCGCCAAAGGCAAAGGCAATAAACTTGCCAATCTAAAACAAGGTGAAGCTATCACTGCCATCACTGCTCTGTCTGACTCTGACAGCTTGGTCATCACCGCAGGCAAGCGGACTTTGACACTCAAGCCCAGCGATGTAGCCAATTATATCGCTCGCCGTGCCAGCCGTGGTAGCGCCTTGCCAAAAGGCTTTGGCAAAGTATCGCAGATGGCAAAGCTTCAAAAAGACAGCGAATAGTCCCATTTGGCACCGCTTAACTTTCCCGTATTGCACTTAGGCGGTGCTCATTACCAACAAGGATCATTTCACCTTTTGAAAGACAAAAAGGCAAAATTCGCCCTGCACCGAAAAATGCTCCAAGCTTTCAAGCATGGCACGGCGATCAGCTTTTGCCTTATAGGCATAAGGTGTCATGGCGATTAGCTGTTTGAGTGCGGTATTATCAAGCTGCATCGGCGCGATGATGTGTGCTTGATCGATGAGCTCAAACTCAGGCGCAAGCTTTTGGATGGATTTGGCAGGCTCATGCACGATCACCTTCCCAAAAAGCGCCTCTCGCATGGCATACAGATGATTAGGCGCTGCTGACGCCACCATCAGATAGCCACCATCACGGAGCACTCGCAGCATCTCATCTTTGGGCAGTGGGCTAAAAACACTGGTGCACGCATCTATCGATCCATCCGCCACAGGCAGCACAGCACCTGTACCCACCACCCAAGTGATGCGATGGGCTTTGTCGGCTTTGGCAGCAGTTTGGATGGCAGATTTGGCAATATCCAGCCCAATGACCTGACCTGCCTCTTTGATCAGACCTTGGGTGTAATATCCTTCACCGCAGCCGATATCAAGGACAGTATTTGGATTGAGCTTTTTTGCCATCTGTGAGATCGCATCTTTGAGCGGCTGATAATATCCTGCCGATAAAAACGCTCGCCTTGCCTGTACTGCTTCGGGCGTATCGCCAGGATTTTTACTTTTTTTATGTTGGACGACATGCAGATTGACGTAGCCTTCTTTGGCGACATCAAAACTGTGCTGATTGGCACATTGGTAGGTTTTATTTGTAAGATTTAGCGGCAGATGACAAATTGGACAGATAAGCATAACATTGAGAATTGAGGAATGTGGCAGATAGTTTAACACAGTTACCAATAAACAAAAGGCTTAAGCGACTTGGGATTGATGCGCTTAATCTTAAGGGGTTATTTTTTACCTGCCAAAATACCACTGACAATCACAAGCACAATGCCAATAATCGCCATCATCGGCAAAATCTCATCAAAAAACACCACGCCATACAGTGTGGATAGCACGACAACCAAATAGCCGAGCGCCGATACCATGAATTTGCGTCCGACCTTATAAGCGTGCGTCATCGCCAGCTGACCACCCATCGCTGACAGACCGATACCAAATAAATAAGGCAGCATCTGAGGTTGTATGGGCGTCCAGCCTACGATGGTACTGGCGATCGCTGAGATGATCGTTGCAAGCAAAGAAAAATAAAACACGATGCGCCATGACGGCTCACCCAAAAGTGACAGCTCACGCACCTGTAAATACGCATAGCCTGCGATCGCACCACTGGTAAGCCCGACCAAAGTCGGTATCAGCCCATGCCCAAGAATACTGGGACGCAAAATCAGCATGATACCAAAAAGCCCAAGTAGCAGCGCAAACCAAGTCAGGCGGCTGGGCATTTGTCTTAAGAGTATCACTGAAAAAATCGCCAAAAATATCGCTGATGTATGGCTAAATGTGATGGCAGTCGCCAGTGGCAGATGCACCAGACCAAAAAAGAACATAAATAAGCTGATCGTGCCTGCCAATGAGCGCCAAAAATGCGCCTGTGGGTAGCGTGTCGCAAATTGCCGCTTCATCAGCACGGCTTGGGCACCCAAAACAGCCGCCGCAAACACAACGCGCCAAAACACCAGCTCGTACTCGTGCATCCCAAAGCGTGCACCTGTCATCTTGACAAGCAGCCCCATGATACTAAAGCAGACAGCGCCTGCCACCATCCATAATGAGCCAGCAAATGAGCCTGTGTCAGTGTGGGGAGTTTTGGGCATGATATTCTTCGATGGATACAATTTGGGATATTGTATCACAAGCTAGAAGAGTGCGAATTGATAAGATGTTAATTAGGCAGTCAAAAAAACAAAAACACTTTAGGCGTCAAGCAATCGTCTTAGCAGCTCAATTTCTTTGTCTTTTTGTTCAAGCAGTTGTTTTTGGTGGTTGATGATAAGTTGTAATTTTTCAACTTCTTGGGCGTTATCATAGTATTTATTGGCGTAATTACCGTGATTATCTCCAATAAGCAGTGAAAAATCACGCTCTTCTTTTAATAAATCTGCAATATCAATATTAAACACATTGGCGATATTTTGTAAATGATCTACCGTAATTTTGCTCTCACCACGTTCTAATTTGCCATAGCCGTTTTTTGACATATTCAGCATTTCCGCCATTTGTTCTTGGCTTAAATCATTAAGTTTTCTTAATTTTTGCAAGTTGTCAGAAATTGCCATAAAAGTACCTTTTTGTGGGTTTTGATAACGGATTTGTGATAATTTGTGTCGGATTAGTTGGTTGATCTGCAAGTTATATTTGTTATTATATATTAAACAAATTCCATTTGTTTTTTAAACTTTCAAGGAGTTTTGTAATGAAAAAATCTTTATCCGCAATACTGTTCTCGGTAACTTCCGCAATCACTTGCTCAACTGCTTCAGCCAGTACCATGTGCCCAGATGGTTCTTATGTGTCGGGGACAAGATGTAATTAACACCAAATGGCACTTATGTTGGTAGTGGCAATGGTGATAACAGAATGACTATGTGTCCAGATGGTTCTTATGTTTCTGGAAATCGATGCAATTTAACTCCAAATGGCGGTTATATTGGTGGCAGAAGTTCAAGGAATATGAATTTATGTCCAGATGGATCTTATGTTTCAGGTAACTGTAAATTAACCCCAAGCGGTCGTTATGTTGGCGAATAAGAGGCTATTATGCTAAAAAATATTTTTGCATTAGTATTATTACCTGTTTTGATGGTAGGTTGTGCAACTGTTCCAACTTATACTGGAGCAATAGTAGAAAAAGCAAAAAGCTTTCAAAGTCCGACTAATGGCAATGCAGGTCTTTATGTCTATAGAGATTCAATGATTGGACAGGCTCTTAAAAAAGATGTTTGGGTTGATGGTGAATGCTTGGGAGAAACCGCACCCAATACTTTCTTTTATACAGAAATTACTGGTAATAAAAATCATCGAATCTCAACTGAATCTGAATTTGGTAATAATCACTTGGATTTATACACAAATGCCAATCAAAATTATTTTGTTAAGCAATCTATTAAAATGGGTGTCTTTTCAGGTGGTGCAAAATTAAAAATTGTACCAAGTGATGAAGCAATGCAGGACATTACAAAGCTAAAAATGATACAAATAGGCAATTGTAGCAAAGCATTCAAATAAAAAAATAAAACCGCCTTTGGGCGGATTTATTTTTAAAAATCAATGCTCCCTTGTACTTCTAAACTCCACTTCTGGATATCGCTCTTGCATGAGCTGCAAGTTCACACGGCTTGGCGCCAGATAAGTCAGATAGCCACCGCCGTCAATGGACAGCTGGTCGTGGGCTTTTTTCTTGAATTTTTCAAACGCCACTTTGTCATCACAATGCACCCACCGCACCGTGGCGATACTAATCGGCTCAAAGGTGCATTGCACTTTATATTCTTCTAATAGGCGATGTGCCACCACTTCAAATTGCAGCACGCCCACCGCGCCCAAAATCAAATCATTATTAATTTGGGGCATAAACACCTGCGTTGCCCCTTCTTCGGAGAGCTGCTGCAAGCCTTTTTGTAGCTGTTTGGATTTCATCGGGTCTTTTAAGACCACACGGCGAAACAGCTCAGGGGCAAAGTGTGGAATGCCAGTGAAATTCAAGGTCTCGCCACTGGTGAAGCTGTCGCCAATCTGTATCGTGCCGTGATTGTGCAAGCCAATAATGTCGCCAGCATAGGCTTCGTCCAGCGTCTCACGGTCGCCCGCCAAAAACATCAGTGCGTCCGATACTCGCACCTCTTTACCAAGTCTGACATGATTCATCTTCATGCCCCGCTCGTATCTGCCCGAGCACACTCGCAAAAACGCCACACGGTCGCGGTGCTTGGGGTCCATGTTGGCTTGGATTTTAAAGACAAACCCTGTAAAATTTGGTTCATCTGCCTTGACAGTACGCTCTACCGCTGCATGGTCTTTGGGGGCTGGGGCGTATTGGGTGAGCACATCTAGTATCATGTTTACGCCAAAGTTGCCCAGTGCTGTGCCAAATAGCACAGGCGTTTGGCGACCTGCCAAAAACTCATCCACATCCCAATCGCCAAATGCCATTTCGGCAAGTTCCACATTTTCTAAAAATTCATCCCAAAGGATTTGCCCCAGTCGCTCTTTGATATCATCATGGTCATAGCCGTCACGGCTTTCAATGTCAGTGATTTGTGAGCCAAAGCCTTTTTTATAAAAATAGGTTTTGCCGTCCACAAAACTATACACCCCCACAAAATCCTGTCCCATACCAATGGGATAAGCAAAGGGCACACATTTGATTTTTAGGACGCTTTCAATCTCATCAAGCAGTGCCAGCGGGTTTTGAATCTCACGGTCAAGCTTATTGACAAAGCTGATAATCGGCGTATCACGCATTCGGCACACGTCCATGAGCTTAATCGTCCGCTCTTCGACGCCCTTTGCACCGTCAATCACCATCAAGGCACTGTCCACGGCGGTCAGCGTGCGATAAGTATCTTCTGAAAAGTCGGCGTGCCCTGGGGTGTCTAGCAGATTTACCATGTGGTCTTTATAAGGAAACTGCATGACCGATGTGGTGATAGAAATCCCACGCTCTTGCTCCATGCTCATCCAGTCGGACGTGGCGTGGCGGTCGGCTTTACGCCCACGCACTTCACCCGCCACTTGGATAGCCTGCCCCCACAGTAGCAGCTTTTCGGTCATGGTGGTTTTACCGGCGTCAGGGTGAGAGATAATGGCGAACGTGCGGCGAGAATTGATGTGGTCGTGAAAATCGGTCATAATCAGTCTATCAAAATAAAAAGGGGTATTTTAGCAGATTTTGGCTTACTTGAACATGATAATAATGATGCCAACGATGGGAGAATAGTTCATATATTCTAATCGTGTATAAAAATAAATTTAAGAATCTTAAGTTGATTTTGTTACAATTTGACACATATTACAAAAACTTATGTTGTAATTGGCTTATATAATACCGCAACTTTTTTATCATGTTTCATTGAAACTTAAGGTTATGTTATGAATAAATTTGCCCTTATCATCGCCGCCACTTTGGGTCTGTCTGCATGCGTGGCGCCGATGGATGAGCCCAATGGCGCCGTCATTATCCCTGTGCCAGTAGGCGTGCCTGTCATTATCCACGACAAAACCGACACGACCAACAAGAAAGACACAGAAAAAAACAGCGTCCATGTGTGTAAAATCAAGGCTTTCACAGACACTTTTACCGCTGAACATGAAAGCCGCGGTAAAGCACGCTTGGCTGCCAAGAAAAAATGCACCGCCGCTCATCATGAAATGTTTTGCCGCGATGACGACATCAAATGCACCGAGTATAAATAACCCTAAGTCAAAGCCCACCCAAGCGGTGGGCTTTTTGACATCTGATGCCCCAAGCGATGGTTTTTTGGTTATAATAGTTTAAATTCTCATTCAAATACGACCATGACAAATCTCATTTATCCAAACATCGCTGACATCCCAAACCTTGCCAAGCTACCGACCGATCACATTGACCGCTCAAGACCGCCTGTGATTTTGGTGGATGGCTCTTATTATCTGTTTCGCTGCTTTCATGGTCTGCCGCCCCTATCAAACTCCCAAGGACTGCCGACCAATGCCATTCGCGGCGTCCTAAATGCGATTAATAAACTCATCAAAAAATACAATCCTACCTATATGGCGGTTGCATTTGATACCAAGGCGCCCACTTTTCGCCACGATTTGTCTGAAGCTTATAAGGCGCATCGTCCGCCGATGGATGACGATTTGCGCGTGCAGATTCCTTATATCCATGACATGATCGAGAAACTGGGCATTCCACTTATCAAGATCGATGGCTTTGAAGCAGATGACATCATCGGCACACTCGCTCGCCAAGCCTGCCAAAATGGGTATCCTGTGGTCATCTCGACAGGCGATAAAGACATGGCGCAGCTGGTCAATGACTGTGTGATACTTGAAGACAGCTTTACTGGCAAGCTGACCGATAAAGCTGGCGTGGTTGAGAAATTTGGTGTCACCAGTGAGCAGATCGCCGATTATCTGACCCTGATGGGCGATGCGTCCGATGGCATCTCTGGCATCCCCAAGGTCGGTCAAAAAACCGCCGCCAAACTGCTCAATGAATATCACGACATCGATGGCATCTTAGCCAATCTTGAGCACATCAAAGGCGCTGTCGGTAGAAGCATCGCTGACAATCAAGACGATATCCCGCTTAATCGCGTACTAGCCACCATCGTCACCAATCTTGAGCTTGCCATCGGTTTTGATGACATCGCACTTGATCACAGCCAAGCTGCCGAGCAAAAGCGCGCGCCTGCGTTATATACACTTTTTCAAGAATTAGAATTTAAAAAAGAAATCGCCGACACTGCCAAGCTGCTGACTCAGTCCAATAATCAAGCAGACAAAAACCTTCCGCCGACCCAAGAGTCATCATCTGATGCTAGCAGTGCCGATACACCAAGCGGCGTGTCAACACTGCCCGCAGGTGAATTGTCCTACCATAGCATCACAACGAAAGCTGCCTTTGATCAGCTTGTAAACAAGTTAGCATCAGTGCCGTATTTTGCCATCGACACCGAGACCACTAACATTGATTGGCAACAAGCAAAGCTGGTGGGCATCTCGGTGAGTACTGCCAATTATGAAGGTTATTATATTCCTGTGGGGCATACAGAAGATTTTGATGTATTGATCGATGATCAGCTGCCGATTGATGAAGTGTTATCAGCTCTTAAGCCCATTTTAGAAAATCCAAACATCGGTAAAATCGGACAACATGTAAAATATGATGCGCATATCTTCAAAAAATACGGCATCACCCTAAACCACTGGGCAATGGATACCATGCTTGCCAGTTATGTCATCAACGCCGCCGCGACACGGCATGGCATGGATGCTTTGGCGGAGCATTATTTGGGCATTCAGACGACCACTTTTGAACAAGTCGCAGGCAAAGGCGCCAAGCAGCTTAGCTTTGATAAAGTCGCCTTAGACGTGGCAAGTCGCTATGCGTGCGAAGATGCGGATGTCACCTTCCGATTGTTCAGTGTCTTTAGCGACTATCTAAGCCGTGATGACGCTGCCGCTAAGCTACTACATCAGCTTGAAATCCCCACCGCGCAGATTCTGACGCAAATGGAGCATGACGGGATTTTGATTGCCACAGATTTTTTGGGGCAACTATCAGGCGAATTTGACAAAAAAATCATGGCGCTTGAAATCGAAGCCGAGCGCATCGCAGGCGAGCAGTTTAATTTGGCAAGTCCAAAACAGCTTGGCGAGATTTTATTTGAAAAATTAGGCATCGCAGGTGGCAAAAAAACCAAAACAGGGCAATATTCCACATCAGAAGCCGTCTTATCAAAAATTGATCATCCGCTGATTGATGTGGTGCTTGAGCATCGCAGCTTATCGAAGCTCAAAAGCACCTATACCGACGCACTGGCAAAAGCCGCAGACAGTCAAGGGCGTGTGCACACCAGCTATCACCAAGCGCTCACCAGCACAGGTCGCCTGTCATCATCAGATCCAAATCTACAGAACATTCCCATTCGGACAGACACAGGGCGACTGATTCGTGAGGCGTTCGTTGCACCGCCAGGTCGCGTGATTTTGGCAGCGGATTATTCACAAATCGAGCTTCGACTGATGGCGCATTTTAGTGGCGATGAAAGCTTGATCCGTGCTTTTAATCATAATTTGGACATTCACACCGCGACCGCAGCCGAAATTATGGGCAAAGACATCAGCGAAGTTATGCCAAGCGAGCGGCGTGCTGCCAAGGCGGTGAATTTTGGGCTATTGTATGGCATGAGCGCTTTTGGGCTTGCTAAACAGCTTGGCGTTGATAGACCGGTTGCCCAAGAGTATATCAAGCGCTATTTTGCGCGCTACCCTGCCATCGCAGGCTATATGGAAAATACCAAAGCCATGGCAAAACAGCTGGGCTATGTACAGACGATTTTGGCACGTAAGCTGTATTCGCCTGACATCCAAAGCAGCAATCGCATGGTCAAAGATGCTGCCGAGCGCGCAGCGATTAATGCCCCGCTGCAAGGCTCAGCAGCTGAGATTATCAAGCTTGCAATGATTGCTGTGGATGAAGTACTACCAAAAGCGCACGCCAAACTGCTGCTGCAAGTGCATGATGAGCTAGTTTTTGAAGTTGATGCTGACAAGGCGGATGATATCGGCAAGCTGATCAAAACAGCGATGCAAAATGCCTTGACCGACACCGCCAAGCAGCTGGGCTGGGAAGTTGATTTTGCTGTGCCGCTTGTGGTTGAAGTCGGCATTGGTGAGAATTGGGATCAAGCGCATTAAAGCGATTGGTTGAAAGACACATTGTGCGGCTTAATCAGTCGCACATTTTTTTAATTTTAATCAGCACAAAAATAACAAGCTGTACCGTCACCGATACAGCTTGCCATTTTCCATGATTTTACCACCGTAAAATCCGTATCCTTACCAACCTTCCATGAATAGCACTTCATCCTTGCCCTGCTCCATCAGGGTTTTCCTTTGCTATGGGTGTATTATGCAATAAAACTGTGATGATGAAAATACGCCAAAATCGTCAATATTTGTGCGATATTTCCTACAGCTTTTATTTAAGGTCATTCTTCCACCCAAGCGCCTTGACGCCAAACGAGTGCAAAACGTGTCGCCTTGCCGTCTTTTTCTGAGCCGATATACTGCTCTGAATTTTTGCGGCTCCATCGCAAGATCGTCGGATTACCTGCTTCATCTACATCTGGCGCATCGAACAAATAATGGAATTTAGGCTCAAGCTGATCTTTGATCTCGCGCAGCTCGCTAAGCTTAGGCGGACGAGTTTCACGCACTTTGGGGAATTTGGATGCTGCCAAAAACAGCCCCGCCGCCCCTTCGCGCAGCACATAATGATCATCAAATTTTTGTGAGCGCAGATTAGGCATATCAATCGGCGTCATACGCGGCGGCGCAGCTTGACCATTTTTGAGCACTTTACGGGTATTATCACACTTTCTGCATGCAAAATATGCCCCAAATCGCCCCGTTTTCAGCTCCATTTGACCGTCACACTTATCACAATCAATGGTCGGCGCATCACTGGTCGCACCGCCCACTTCAAACACGCCTTTTTCAAGCACATAGCCATCGCAATCAGGATTATTACCACAGATATGCAGCTTAAGTCCGCCATCGACAATATAGCCATCCATCGCGGTATTACATTTTGGGCAGCGTTTTTTCTCCATAAGTGCATTGACTTCGGCTGAATCATCATCGGCATCAAACTCAAATGCCGATACAGGCATCAGATTTTTGGTGCCCTTACAGCGCTCTTTGGGCGGTAGATTATAGCCAGTACAGCCCAAAAATACTCCCGTTGAGCCAGTGCGCACCTGCATAGGACGGCTGCACAAATCACAATGAATATCAGGCACATTGGTCGGATCATTTGGGCGCATCCCATCAGAAGCTTTGGCGCTATCAAGCTTTTGCTTAAAGTCATGATAAAATTGATCCAATACCGCTTTCCAATCTTCATCACCGACCGCCACTTCATCAAGCTTATCTTCTAGCCCTGCGGTGAACGCATAATCCATCAGATCAGGAAAGCTCTCCACCAACCTTTCTGTGACAATGTCGCCCATTTTTTCGGCATATAGGCGTTTATTTTCAAGTCGCACATAGCCGCGCTCTTGGATGGTTGAGATGATTGACGCATAGGTGGACGGTCTGCCAATGCCACGGCTTTCAAGCTCCTTGACCAAGCTTGCTTCGCTGTAGCGAGCAGGTGGACTGGTAAAATGCTGCGTCGGTAAAATCTCAATCAGTGGCAGCTTTTCACCCACTTTGACAGCAGGCAATAAGACATCGTCAGTCTTAGCAGGAGGCTGCACGCGTGTATAACCATCAAACACCAATGTGCGCCCTTTGGCTTTTAATTCCACATCACCGGCGGTGACGATCAGATTCACCGACTGATAGCGAGCAGGCGTCATCTGACACGCCACAAACTGTCGCCAAATCAGTTCATACAGTCGCTGAGCATCACGCTCCATGGCGATTAGCTGAGCTGACTTGACCGAAACATTTGAGGGGCGAATCGCTTCGTGCGCTTCTTGGGCATTTTGTTTATTGCCATAAAAATTAGGCTTTTGGGGCAAATAAGCGCCACCAAAATTCTCAGTGATATAATCACGCACAGAATTCAGGGCATCTTGACTCAAAAAGGTCGAGTCGGTACGCATATAAGTGATATGCCCTGCTTCATATAGACGCTGCGCTAAGATCATCGTCTTTTTGACACTAAAGCCAAGACGCGTACTGGCAGCTTGCTGAAGCGTTGAGGTGATGAATGGCGCGGATGCCCGTGATTGAGTGGGCTTTTCTTCGATCGCCGAAACCATAAAATCTGATGAATCTAAAGCCAAGACCACTTCGTTCGCTTGATCTTTATTGCCAAGCTTGAGCATTTTACCGCCGCGCTTAACCGCTTCAAGGTTCAGCGTCTCGCCTGCTGCGGTGTTATTGGTATGAATTTTCCAATATTCAACGGGCACAAAGGCGCGGATCTCACGCTCACGCTCCACCACTAAGCGCGTCGCCACGCTTTGTACGCGCCCTGCTGATAATCCGCGCGCGATCTTTGCCCACAGTAGCGGCGACACCATAAAGCCCACCACACGATCCAAAAAGCGGCGTGCCTGCTGCGCATTGACACGATCGATATTTAGTTGATCAGGATGCTCAAAGGCGGTTTGGATGGCGGACTTGGTAATTTCGTTAAATACCACGCGGCTGTATTTATCATCACTGCCACCGATGACTTCTTTTAAATGCCATGCGATCGCCTCACCTTCTCTATCCAAGTCGGTGGCGAGATAAATTTTATCAGCGTCTTTGGCAAGCGCTTTGAGTTCGCGGATGACTTTGGTTTTATTGGGCAGGACTTCATAAACAGCCGCCCAATCATGCTCAGGATCGACGCCCATGCGGCGAACGAGCGCCTTTTGGGCTTTTTCTTCACGAGACAGTCCTGCATCCTCGGTCTTATTGGCTTTAGATGTGCTGCCACTGACAGGCAGATCGCGCACATGACCGATACTTGAGCGCACCACATAATCCTTGCCCAAATATTTATTAATGGTTTTGGCTTTTGCAGGCGACTCCACAATCACTAAGGATTTGCCCTTAGCATTGGCTTTGGTCGATGCCGCCTCAGCTTTGGTGGTCGTTTTTTTAGAAGTTGCCATGATTATGCCTTTATTTAAATGTGATAAATGTCTGAAAAATCACCCCACATTCCTTTGGATGATTCTGTATCAATTTGCATTTATAGGGTGCAAATGTGGTTTTGTCAATCATTTTATAAAAATTTGCTCAAAGTTTTATCAAATGACCGATCACGATTATCAAGACGCCATATCGCCATCAATTAATTTCGCCCAAGCTGTCAGCTGGGTTTTGATGTCATTTAGGTCGGCTTGGGCTTTTGCCTTATCGAGCTTATAGGCTTTGTGGCTGTGCTGATATTTATCATCTAGCCAGTACAGCGAGATGTGATTTGCCTTGACCGACAATCCCAAAACTTGGGTCTTGATGTGATCGGGCAGATGTATGGGCTGCTCATCAAGGCGGCGCACCTGCGTTAGCATCTTTGGTGTATAAAACTGCTGAGTTATCAGCTGCCAACGATCTGCCACGACATGATATTGAGCCATTGGCAGCCTAAGATCTTCTATGATCACAGTGTACTGGGCAATCAAAGGGATGCTGCCAGCTCTGGCATACACATCTTTTTTGGCAGGTTTGAGCGCATCATACCGATCTTTGAGCCAAGCTGGGCAAGCAATGAGCTTAGGAAAAATACCAAGACTACGTGCCATCAGCCGAAAATCAGCCACTCGCACTTCATTGGCATTGGGTCGCGCCGCCATAAAATTACCCACCAAAAAACCAGCAACGACAAGCACAACAATAACAGCGATACTTCCGCTTGATAATGACATCACACCATCCTACAAAAGCAGCTGACGCTTACCGCTGTTATCCATCGATGAGACCAATCCACGCTCTTCCATCTGGTCAAGCAGACGCGCTGCGCGATTGTATCCGATGCTAAACTTGCGCTGCACTGACGAGATGGATGGCTTTCTAGTCTCCACCACAAAAGCTGCCGCCGCTTCGTACAGCTCATCGCCATCGATGCCGCTGCCCATATCGCCACTGCCTTCGCCCTCAAATGAATAGCTGTCAGATAGGTCAATATAGTCAGGCTTACCACGCTCACGCCAAGCATCACAGACTCGATTGACCTCATCATCATCCACATAAGCGCCATGAACACGCTCAGGATGATTTTTACCCGGTCCAATGAACATCATATCGCCATGGCCCAGCATATCTTCGGCGCCGCCTTCTTCGATGATGGTGCGGCTATCGACTTTGGAGCTGACGCGCAGCGCGACACGAGACGGAATATTCGCCTTGATCAAGCCTGTCACCACATTTACCGTTGGGCGCTGTGTGGCAAGCAGCAGATGAATGCCAGCGGCACGCGCTTTTTGAGCTAGACGAACGATTGGCTCTTCGGCAGTTTTGCCAAGCTGCATGATCATATCAGCAAATTCATCCGCCACAATCACAATCGTTGGCAGTGGCTTGAGCTTGGGCGGCTTATCTTGGCTGACACTGTGATTAATATTCCATAAAGGATCATAAATCGGTTCGCCCTCAGCTTCGGCGGCTTCTACTTTTTTATTAAACTCGCTGATTTTACGCACTCTTAGCTTACTCATCAGCTGATAGCGCCGCTCCATTTCATTGACGCACCACGTCAGCGCCGCCACGGCATCTTTCATGTCGGTGATGACAGGGGTTAATAGATGCGGAATGTCGCCATAGTTGGCAAGCTCAAGCTGTTTTGGGTCAATGAGTACAAGCTTCAGCTCATCGGGCGTATATTTGAGCAGCATTGACAATAAAAATGAGTTCACCAACACCGATTTACCCGATCCTGTCGTGCCTGCCACAAGCATGTGAGGTGCTTTGGCTAAATCAGCAATCACAGGCTTACCGCTGATATCTTTACCGACGGCAATGGCGATTTGATTGTTTGGGCTTTTATAATCTTCAGTGTCCAATAGCTCAATCAGATGCACCATCTCACGCTTTTGATTAGGCACCTCGATACCAATATAGGGCTTGCCTGGAATCACCTCAACCACACGCAAAGATGCTTTGGACATCGAGCGTGCCAAATCTTGAGATACGCGCGTGACTCGGCTTGCCTTGACCCCTGGCGCAAGCTCAACCTCAAAGCGTGTCACCACAGGACCCACCATCGCCGAAATCACTTGGGCTTGAATATTAAATTCTTGAAGCTTAATCTCCAAAAGCTCTGAGGCTTGCTGAAGTTCATCCTCACTAACCTTGGGCTTGTTGGATAAATTGGGCTTGTCCAATAAATCCAGCTCAGGAATCGGCGTCAAGCTCAAACGATAGCTTAATGTATCCATCGCGCGCGACTGCACAGGCGCTGGTGGTTGTTTTGATTTGGGCGCTTGATCAGTCTGCTCTTGGGAAGGCTGCTCATCTTCCAAGATATTGGGCTTAGGTGTGGCGTCCTTGATCGCTTCTAGTTTTTCGCTCCGATCTTCATCAGCAGCCGGGGCGACTTTTTGAATCGTTTTAAAGCGCTCCACTGTCGATGGGCTCTTCTGTGCCTGATCGGACGGCTGACTTGGCTCATCCAAAACCTTGGTATCATCCGACTGATGATTGTATGCCATTGGGTCAGTTTTGGCTGCTTGTGCAGTTTCTTGGCGCATTTTTTCTGCCTGTGCTTCGGCAGCTTGTTTATGGGCTTCATTCTCACGCTCAGCGATCAGCTCATCGCGCAGTCCAGAATGGCGCAAAAAGCTCTCAAGGGCGCCGTCATGATTATGCGGCGTGCTCACCACGGCTGGCGCTGCAGGGCTTGTCTCCTCATCCAACATGGCGCCGTCTGCATGCTTTGGCTTAGGCTCTGATTCTGCTATAGAGGTATGTTTATCGCCGCCAATCCACTGAAACGCCAGACCCATCAGATGGCGCCAACGAATCTCAAAGCTTAGCAAAGATATGATGACAATCATACCAACCAAAAGTAGAGCTGTCACCGTCTCACCAAAGATGGCAGCAAGACTTTTTTGAAGCTCAAATCCTATCGCCCCACCCATCCGCGTAGCAAGTAAAGCATCCGTAATCTCGCCGATATAAGCAAGCAAGGCACTGACAAACAATACCAACAGCCCATAAGCAAATAATCTTAGTACCCAAAATAGCTTAACATGCGTCCACCACAGCCGCACCAACTCATACGCCAGCACAAGCACAGCCACCCACGCCCCAAAACCAAATAAGGTATGCAAAATGTCCGCCACCCACGCACCAAGCGGTCCACCGACATTATTAATGGTCGAATGACTGCCAACATGCGACCATGCCGAATCCGCTGGATCATAAGACAAGAGCGATAAAAATAAAAATACCAACAATACAATACCAAAGATACTAAAAATCAGTTGCTTGATGGTTGGCAGTTTACCCATGAGACGGGTAATGGTCGGATTTTGAAATAGATTACTCATGATGACTCGTCGGCAGGCGATGGGCGTCTTATATTTGACATAACTGTCTATTATAGCGAATTTGATTCAATTAGCCAAACATTTGCAGCTTGTCAAATAAAGCCACGCCTTATTTGACAAGCTTAGGCGGCTGATCGACACACAATAGGCTTACTCTTCAGCCATCCTTAAGATGAGCGGACAAGCCCATCGATCATTTAGGGCTTAGGCAACAGACCCATCTCGGTCAAGATTTCATTTGCCGCACGATAAGCCTCTTGGGTGGCAGGCGCGCCACAATAAGGCAAGCTGTGTAGCAGCACTTCTTGGATTTCTTCAAGGCTTGCGCCATTATTCACCGCTCCGCGAATGTGACCTTTGAGCTCGGTTGGGCTTTTTTGAGCAATCAAAAACGCCATCGTCACCAAAGAACGTGTTTTTTTATCAATGCCGCCGCGTTGCCAAGTCGAGCCCCACGCGTGCTCATTGATCCAATCTTGCAAAGACTCATTAAAAGGCGTCACCTGCCCCATCGAACGCTCAACGTGCGCCTCGCCCATCACTTGCTTGCGCACTGCCACGCCATTTTGGTAAGTGCTGTTTTTATCGTTGATACTACTCATGTCATTTCCTTATTGATTAAAATGAATATCAAATATCTTAAGGGCGTATTTCCCCATGCCCAAAGACCACCCATTTTTCGCTCGTCAAGCCGTGTAAGCCCACTGGACCACGCGCATGGATTTTATCGGTAGAAATGCCAATTTCTGCACCCAAACCGTACTCAAAGCCATCTGCAAAGCGGCTTGAGGCATTGACCATGACACTGGAGGAATCGACTTGGCGGATAAATGTATTGGCAGCGCGGTAATTTTCGGTGATGATCACATCCGTATGGTGGCTGCCGTAGTGATTGATGTGAGCAATCGCCGCCGATAAATCATCAACCACTTTCACTGCCAATATCGGCGCCAGATATTCGGTGTACCAATCTTCTTGTGTGGCTTGAACCAAATTAAGCTGGGCATCTTTTAACAGCGCAAGCGATCGCTCGCACACTCGAAATTCCATGGCGTCATTGACAGCGTGCATGGCAGACAAAATCTTGGGCAGCGCTTGATCGGCGATTTTTTCATGCACCAGCAGCGTCTCCATGACATTACAAGGCGCATACCGAGATGTCTTGGCGTTCACGGATACCTCGATCGCCATTTTTAGGTCAGCATCTTGATCAATGAACGTGTGGCAATTACCATCTAGGTGCTTAATCACAGGCACTGTCGCACCACGGCTGATCCGCTCAATCAGACCTTTGCCGCCGCGCGGGATGATGACATCGACCGTCTGTTTCATGGTAATCAGGCTATCGACTGCCGCGCGGTCTGTGGTGGTGAGCACCTGCACAATGTCAGTAGGCAGATTGACCTTTGCCAAGCCTTCATGAATACACGAGGCGATCGCTTGATTTGAGTGATAAGCTTCTGATCCGCCGCGCAGGATGATGGCATTGCCTGATTTGATGGCAAGACTTGCCGCCTCAAGCGTGACATTAGGACGAGATTCATAAATCATGCCAATCACACCAAGCGGCACACGCATCTTACCCAGCTGAATACCCGATGGGCGGTAGGTCAAATCGCTGATCTCCCCAATCGGATCAGGCAGCGTGATCACATCATCCAAAGAAGCGATCATGCCCTCAAAACGCGCATCGTTTAAGATCAGCCTATCCAATAAGGCAGCATCAAGCCCATTATTTTTTCCATTTTGGACATCGATGGCATTCGCAGCCAGCACGTGATCTTTTTGAGTGAGTAGCACTGATTTGATGGCGGTCAGTGCGTGATTTTTTGTTTTGGTATCAGCCGCCGCCAACACAGCAGACGCCTGCTTAGCTTTGGTGCCGACCGATTGCATATAAGCAGCAACATCAAACGATTGAGCAGTCATAACTTTCCCTAATAACAGTGACAACCATCAATTGTAAGCATAAAATTATCAAAATACCACCCCGAATGATTGCAAATCTCAATAAATACAGAAAAAATTGCGAAAAATATTTTGTCTTTATGGCTTTTTGGGGTAAAATTATAGTGCTAAATTTTGTTTTGATGAAATTGTATAGATATTTGCTGGCCTTTTGTGCTGATTTTCACCTGTTTTAGGATTTTTCATGACCGATTCACGCCCCATTGCCCTGGATTTACAAGACATTCATAAAAGCTATGGCTCACTTGAGGTGTTAAAAGGTGTGTCTTTGACTGCGCACGATGGCGATGTGATCAGTATTTTGGGCTCATCAGGCTCTGGCAAGTCCACTTTACTACGCTGCATCAATCTGCTTGAAAAGCCAACGTCTGGCAAAATCATCGTCGGTCAAGAAGAACTAAAACTGAAATCGCACAAAGGCGAATTGGTCGCTGCCGACAATAAACAGCTTGAAAAATTTCGCTCAAAAATCGGCTTTGTGTTCCAAAACTTCAATTTGTGGCCGCACAAAACCATTTTACAAAATATCATCGAAGGTCCCACCCAAGTGCTTGGCATCTCAAAAGCCGATGCCATCAAAGACGCCGAGCGCCTTTTGACTAAGGTCGGGCTTTTGGATAAAAAGGATGCCTATCCTGACAACTTGTCAGGCGGTCAGCGTCAGCGCGTGGCGATCGCTCGTTCGCTTGCGATGCATCCACAAGTGCTGCTGTTTGATGAGCCAACCTCTGCACTGGATCCTGAGCTGGTCAATGAAGTGCTGTCGGTGATGCGTGAGTTGGCTGCCGAAGGTCGTACCATGCTCATCGTCACGCATGAGATGCGCTTTGCTCGTGAAGTCTCAAGCAAAGTGGTGTTTTTACATCAAGGTCGCATTGAAGAAATTGGCACGCCTGAAGAAGTGTTTGACCACCCAAAATCAGCGCGCGTACGCGAATTTATGGCATCGCACCGCTAATTTTATTTTTGCCAAATTTTTATTAACCCAAGGAATTTATCATGATGAAACCATTTGCCACTTTGGCAGCTGTTGCCTGTGTTGCTTTGGTTGGTTGCACCAAAGAAGAAGCCAACACCCAAACAGCGGCGCCTGCCGAACAAGCCCAAAAAAGCATTGTTATCGCAACTGAAGCTGCCTATCCTCCCTTTAATGATACCGATGCCAGTGGCAAGATTGTCGGTTTTGATGTGGATGTGATGAATGCCTTGTGTGCCGAGATGAATGCTGACTGTCAAATCATCGCTCAAGATTGGGACGGCTTGATCCCAAGCTTATTGGCAGGCAAATATGACGCCATCATCGCAGGCATGTCTATCACTCCTGAGCGTCAGGCGCAGGTGGATTTTTCGGATTCTTACTTTTCTAATACCATCGTTTGGCTTGCCAAAGATGACGGCAGTTTTGATCCAAATGACATCACCAACAAAACCCTTGCCAGTCAGCGTGGTACCACTGGCGCTGCCTACATCACCGAAAAATATGATGGCAAAGACGGCAACCGTGTTCAGCTACATGACACCTACACCAACTCTTATTTGGATATGAAAGCAGGACGCAATCATGCGGTCATGGCTGAAAAAGTCTCGGCTGCCGACTGGCTTAAGCAAGAAGGTAATGGTGAGTTTGGCTTAATCGGCGAAGAGATTGACAATAACGATCACTTGGGTATCGCCGTACGCAAAGGCGATAGCCTAAAAGCTGAATTTGATGCAGCTTTAGCCAAAATCAAAGAAAGCGGTAAATTGGCAGAAATTGAAAAAGCGCACTTTCAATAAGCTGATTTTTAGGTTTGGCGCATCTGCCTTTGGGTGCGCTGATTATCCATTCTTGCATATTAAGCGTATTAAGGGGTTATTATGAAAACACTGTTAAAATTTACCGCAGCCACACTTTGTGTTTCTTTACTTGCCGCATGTAGCAACGACCAGCCTGCGGCTAATACCGAAACTGCCGCCAATCCCAACAGCTCAACCGCCCAAAGAGAGCTCATCATCGCGACCGAATCTAGCTTTAAGCCATTTAGCTATCTGGACAATCAAGGTCAACTGGTGGGCTTTGAGATTGATTTGGCAAATGCGCTGTGCGAGCAGATGCAAGCCGACTGTCAAATCGTCAGCCAAGACTGGGACAGCCTGATTCCAAGTTTAAATGCCAATAAATCTGACGCCATCATGGCAGGCATGTCGATCACCGAAGAGCGCCTAAATGCAGTGGACTTTAGCGAGCCTTATTTTGATAATACGCTTGTGCTGATTGGCAAAAAAGGCAATGCCGCTACCATCGATGACATCGCAGGTAAAACTGTTGCAACACAGCAAGCAACCGTTTCGGCTGAATATCTTCAAAAAAATTATCCAGACGCCATCATCAAAACTTATGATAAACAAGACAATGCCTATCTTGATTTGACTGCTGGTCGTGCTGAATTCATGCTGTCTGATGTCGTGCCTGCTGCTGACTGGCTGACCACTGATGCTGGTTCTGAATTTGAAATCAAAGGCGCGCCCATTGACATCGGCGATAAAGTTGGGATCGCTGTGCGTAAAGGTAATCCTTTAAAAGCAGACTTTGACGCTGCGCTTGCCAGCCTAAAAACCAACGGCAAATATGATGAAATTGTTGCCAAATACTTTGACAGCCAAGCGGTAGGTCAATAAGTTTGGCTAATGGCGCTGTCGCTTTGAGGTAATTCAAAGCGGCACCATCGAGAATTTTAGTAACACCAAATCAAGGAGTAGATTGTGAAATTTAAAACATTTGGACTGATGGTAGCCATTGTTGGCGCATTTAGTATCTCAGCTTGTAGCGGTCAAAATGAACAAAGCGCAGCGGGCAGTGGTGACACCCTGCGTATTGCCACCGAAGGCGCTTATGCACCGTTTAACTACACCAATCCAGACGGTAGTTTGGGCGGTTTTGATGTGGATATTGCTAATGCTTTATGCGAAAAAATGCAAACCAAATGTGAGATCATCGCTCAAGATTGGGACGGCATCATACCATCTCTAAAAACAGGTAAGTTTGATGCCATCGTTGCGGCAATGTCAGTGACCCCTGAGCGCAGCGAGCAAGTGGATTTTAGTGAGCCTTACTATATCAACTCTTTGGTATTTTTGGCAAAAAAAGGCTCAGATTTTGATCCAACCAGTGCGGACGCCATCAATGCCGCCAAGATCGTCGCTCAGCGTTCAACCATCTCAAGTCAGTGGTTGACTCAAGCCTATCCAGACAGCAAGCCGCAACTGTATGATACGCTGGACAATGCTTTTATTGACTTGGGTAATGAGCGTGCTGATGCGATGATTTCTGATAAGCTGCCAGCACTGACTTGGCTTAGCTCAGATTTGGGTCAAAATTTTGAGATCAAAGGTGAGGATATCGATATCGACGACAAAATCTCAATCGCTGTCGATAAAGGTAACACCGCATTATTACAAAAGTTCAATGAAGCTTTAGCCGCAATCAAGGCTGATGGCACCTACAAACAAATTGTCATTGAGCATTTTGGCGAAGCAGGTATGCCAAACAACATTGAATAAGGCTTCTAAGAAGTCATAAAAACTCTGCGCTTTCGGCGGTAAAACCCATCGCCGAAAGTTGCTTTTTGTATGGCAATTTGATTTTTGCTAAACCATCCTTCCTTTGATGATTGGCTGAGCGGTTTACCCAAAACCAATCAATCTCAGCGATCAACTGATGGTATTTTTTAATTTAAGGTACTGGCGTGTTTGACTTACAAGGCTACGGCCCCATTTTATTGCAAGGTACAATTTTGACCATAAAACTTGGGCTTGCCAGTTTGGTGTTTGGTCTGTTATTTGGTTTGCTTGGTGCGCTTGCCAAACTTTCTGGCGTTTGGATATTACAAAAAATTGCCAATGCTTATACGACGATTGTCCGCGGTATTCCTGAGCTTTTGATGGTGTTTTTCATCTTCTTTGGCGGTAGTGTCATTTTGGCCGCCATCGCAAGACAAATGGGCTACACAGGGCGCATTGATGTGAGTCAATTTTGGGCAGGGGTTGCCGCCCTATCCATCATGTTTGGTGCTTATGCGACCGAAGTTTTTCGCATGGCGATTCAGGACATCCCCAAAGGGCAATGGGAGTCCGCTCAAAGCATCGGCATGACGCCAGTACAGACTTTGATGCGCATTATCCTGCCCCAGATGTGGATGGTGGCATTGCCTGGTCTTGGTAACTTAACTTTGGTACTTCTTAAAGACACCGCCTTGGTTTCGTTAATTGGTTTACAAGACTTGATGTATTTTTCACAGCGTGCCGCGCAATCCACCCAAAAACCTTTTACCTTCTATTTGGCTGCTGCTTTCATCTATTTGGCTTTGACGTCAGTGATTACGCTTTTTACCATGTGGTGTGAATCTCGCGCCAACCCTGCTGCACGGTATGCTAAGCTACTTCACAAACACTCAGGGGGTCGATCATGAACTGGAATTGGCAAGCAATTATTAAATATTTTCCAGATTTGCTCGCTGCATCGGTCACCACCATTGAGCTTGTGGTGCTGTCTTGCGCTTTGGGTCTTGTGTTTGGTGTCATTCTTGGTCTGTGGCGACTTTCTCCAGTATTGTGGCTTCGCGCTATTCCGGCAGCTTACATTTTTTTCTTTCGCGGCACGCCTTTACTGGTTCAGATTTTCTTAATTTACTATGGCTTGGGGCAATTTAGCGCCCTAAAAGAGTCTTTTCTTTGGGAGCCTGTTTTTAGCCAAGCCTACTGGTGCGCCATCATCGCCTTTACCTTAAACACTTCAGCCTATATCGGGGAAATCGTTCGCGGTGCAGTCATGGCCGTGCCTGCCGGAGAGCTGGAAGCTGCCGATGCCATTGGCATGTCGAGACTGCAAAAATTGCGCCGCGTCACTCTGCCGCGTGCCTTTGGTATCATGATACCTGCCTATAGCAATGAAGTGATATTCATGCTCAAGGGGAGTGCTTTGGCAGCGTCCATTACAGTGGTTGAACTGACGCATAAGGCTCGAGACATCATTGCCGTCACTTATCTTAATTTGGAGATGTTTTTTGCCGCTGGTGTGATTTATTTGGTCATCAGTTGGGTATTTTTATTTATGTTCCGCCAATTTGAGCGCCATGTTAATCGCCATAAACGCTATATTCCGCCTGTGGTGAATCCAAATCCACCGATTTAGGAAGACTTATGACATTACATACCATTATTTTGGCTGCCGGAAAAGGCACCCGCATGAAATCTAGCCGACCCAAAGTTTTGCAAACCTTGGCAGGCAAGGCTTTGGTTCAGCATGTTTTAGATACCTGCACACAAATTCAAGCAGATGGCACGATTTTGATTTATGGCTTTGGCGGTGAGATGGTCAAAGAGTCACTGTCTGCCTATCCGATCACCTTTGCTGAACAAACGCAGCAGCTAGGCACAGGTCACGCGGTCAAGATGGCACTGCCCCATCTGCCAAAAGAAGGCAAGAGCCTTATCTTATACGGCGATGTACCCCTAACTCAAGCCGAAACCTTACAAAACCTTGTTCAAGCCAATACCAGCGGCATCTCGATGCTAACTTTGAATGTTGAGCATCCGTTTGGTTTGGGGCGGATTGTCCGAGATCAGGGCAAGGTCGTTGCCATCGTCGAAGAAAAAGACGCCGATGCCCAACAAAAGCTAATCACAGAAATTAACAGCGGTATCTATTGTGTGGACAATGCACTGCTACACAAGTACCTACCCATGCTCACTAATGACAATGCCCAAGGCGAATATTATTTGACAGATATTGTCAAATTGGCTGTTAATGATGGCATTGAGATTGCGACCATTGAGCCTGAGTTTGCCTTTGAGATTGAGGGCGTTAATGATCGCATTCAGCTTGCCAATCTTGAGCGAGCCTTTCAATCACACCAAGTTTATCAGCTACAATTGGCTGGCGTACAGTTCGCCGACCCAAGTCGAGTCGATATTCGTGGCACATTGACCTGCGATCAAGATGTTTTTATTGATATTAATACCGTATTTGTAGGCGACGTTCATTTGGGCGAAGGCGTGCGGATTGATGCAGGCAATGTCATTACCAACAGTCGCATTGGTAACCAAACGCACATCAAAGCCCACTGCGTCATTGATGACAGTCTAATTGGTCAGCATGTGGCTATTGGACCATTTGCCCATCTAAGACCAAAAACCGTACTGGCAGATGATGTCAAAATTGGTAATTTTGTCGAAACTAAGAAAACGACCGTCGGTGTAGGCAGTAAGATTAATCATCTCAGTTATGCTGGCGACAGTGTCATCGGACAGGATGTGAACGTTGGCGCTGGTGTGATTACATGTAATTATGATGGCGTCAATAAGTTTACCACGACAATTGGTGACCGCGCTTTCATTGGCAGTAATTCAAGCTTAGTCGCTCCTGTGACGATCGGCAGTGATGCAACGATCGGCGCAGGATCGGTCATCACCAAAGATGCCCAAGAAAATGCTTTGACCTTAGCCAGAGCGAAACAAGCCACCATCACAGGTTGGTCTCGCCCTACTAAAAAGACCAAATGATGACCACTGAATATTTGGTCCATGCCGCTTAACCAAAAATAAATGCCGCTAAGTTTAGCGGCATTTATAATGGCAAAAAGCTTATCTTTTTTCGCCAAGTTTTGCACTGATCTCACGCAGCAGTAGAATCTCCTCTGCTGGCTCTTCTGGCGCTGCTGGCTCTTCTGCCTTACGGCGTAATTTGTTCATCGCCTTGACCATCATAAAGATGATAAATGCCAAAATGATGAAGTTGATAACAACTGTAATAAAGCTGCCATAAGCCAGCATCGGTGCGCCCGCTTCTTTAAGCGCTTCATAAGTCATCGGCACGCCAGCTGGCGCATCACCCAACAAGATGAACATATTTTTAAAGTCGAACTCACCGCCCATGATGAATGCAATGATCGGCATGATCACATCTTCAACCAACGATGTGGTGATCTTACCAAAAGCCGCACCGATGATTACACCGACCGCCAAATCCATCACATTGCCTTTTAAGGCAAATTCTTTAAATTCTTGAACTAAACTCATGATATATACTCAAATATCAATTAAAATAAGCGCATCCGACCATCCAAACCCATACATCCGTTCTAAAATCGCATGCACACAGTAGACAATAAAGTCATCCACAACGGCGCTGAACTTCAACACCGCTGCCAAGGCTATCAATCTTTTTTACGACTAAAGCGCTTACGCTCATTTTCAGTCAAATAACGTTTACGAATGCGAATCGATTTGGGCGTCACTTCAACCAATTCATCATCTTCGATGAACTCAAGCGCCTGCTCAAGCGTATAATCCAGCGCCGGCGTCAAAATGATCGCATCGTCAGAGCCTGAAGCTCGAATATTGGTCAGCTGCTTGGCTTTGGTTGGGTTTACTACCATATCATCTGAGCGTGAATTGATGCCAATGATCATGCCTTCGTAAACTTCAAGCTGCGGCTTGGCAAATAAACGGCCGCGCTCTTGTAAGCTAAATAACGCATAAGCCAAGCAAGTGCCTGTGACCATCGATACCAGAACACCATTTTGGCGCTTAGCCACTGTACCTTCTTTGGCAGGACCATAGTGGCTAAAGCTAGAAGTCATGATACCTGTGCCTGACGTCATAGTCAAAAAGGCTGAACGAAAACCGATCAAGCCGCGAGAAGGAACGGTGGCTTCGATGCGAATACGGCCTTTACCATCAACTTCCATATTGGTCAGCTCGCCCTTACGGTTGCCCATCTCCTGCATGACCGCACCTTGATGCTGCTCCTCAACATCAAAAGTGACATTTTCGAATGGCTCGCACATGACACCATCAATTTCTTTCATGATCACTTGCGGGCGAGAAACGCCAAGCTCAAAGCCTTCGCGGCGCATATTTTCAATCAATACTGACAAATGCAGCTCACCACGACCTGAAACTTTAAATTTTTCTGGACTGTCCGTATCTTCGACGCGCAGCGCAACATTATGAATCAATTCACGATCAAGGCGCTCACGGATATTACGCGAAGTCACGAACTTGCCTTCTTTGCCGGCAAAAGGTGAATCATTGACCTGAAAAGTCATTGAGACCGTCGGCTCATCAACAGACAGTGCCGGTAGGGCTTCAACATGCTGAGGATCGCAGATCGTATCAGAGATGTTCAAAGCATCGATACCTGTAATACAGACAATATCTCCTGCTTGAGCAGATTCAACATCAACACGCTCAAGGCCATGATAGCCCATGATCTTTAAAATGCGGCCATTTCGCTTGTTACCATCTTTATCGATGATTGCAACCGGAGTATTTGTTTTGACAGACCCTCTTTGGATACGACCAACCCCAATCACCCCAACAAAGCTATTGTAGTCAAGGCTTGAGATCTGCATTTGAAATGGTCCCTCAACATCAACTTTAGGCGGCTCAACAATGTCCACGATCGTCTCAAACAATGGTGTCATGTCTTCGGCAAGATTATCCGGTTCAAGTCCTGCGATACCATTGATGCCTGATGCGTAGACAATGGGAAAATCCAGTTGCTCATCAGTTGCCTCAAGGCTGTCAAACAAATCAAATACTTGATCAATAACCCAATCTGCACGAGCCGCTGGTTTATCAATTTTATTAATGATAACAATCGGCTTAAGCCCACGAGCAAATGCTTTTTGGGTCACAAATCGCGTTTGTGGCATGGGACCTTCTTGAGAATCCACTAATAATAGTACGCAGTCAACCATCGACATGACGCGCTCAACCTCACCACCAAAATCGGCGTGCCCTGGGGTATCGACGATGTTGATACGATACTCGGTATTAGTGCGCTTATCTGTCCATCGGATGGCGGTATTTTTTGCTAGGATAGTGATCCCTCGTTCAGACTCAAGGGCATTTGAATCCATGACGCGTTCAATTTCACCAGAGCGCTCACCCAGCGCCCCTGATTGTTGTAGAAGTTTATCAACTAAGGTAGTTTTACCGTGGTCAACGTGAGCGATAATTGCGATATTACGCAAGTGCTTAATGTCGTTTGCCATATATACTCATATAAATTATGATCGTGCGATTTGCCCGATGTAATGAAAAGCCAATTGTTGGGCACAATAACCCAATTTTTAAAGCCAAGAAAACTGTTTATTATAACATAAGTTCAGATTGTATAATTAAAAAAGATTTAAACAACAAATACAAAAAGCCACCTGTAATGGGTGGCTTTTTGTTGTGCTGCTTACATACTACAAGCAACTCTCTAAATTATGGTTGAACAACCATATCTTTAGTTTGATCTACAGTAGTAGTTTTGCTACCAGTGATCACAGCTTCTACACGGCGGTTCATCGCTTTGCCTTCAGCAGTGGTGTTTGGAGCGATCGGACGATCGAAGCCATAACCTACAGCATTCAGACGATTTGGAGCGATACCAAACTCGTTAGATAGCATTGACTTCACAGCATTTGCACGAGCTTCAGATAGACGTTGGTTATAACGTGCATTTGAGCGTGCTGAGTCACGTGAAGCGTGACCTTCAATGGTTGCTGTTGCATTCGGGAACTCGCGCATTTGAGCAGCGACTTTAGCAACTTCTTCACGATATTGTGGCTTGATCGCTGATTTATCGTAATCGAAGAATACGCGAAGCTCTTGACGTAACTCTTCTACCAGGTTAACTTGAACTGGACAGCCACGTGCATCAA
Source organism: Moraxella canis (assembly GCF_034424565.1). NCBI lineage: Bacteria > Pseudomonadati > Pseudomonadota > Gammaproteobacteria > Moraxellales > Moraxellaceae > Moraxella > Moraxella canis. Next base: position 862,943 of record NZ_CP139961.1, read on the forward strand.
CTACAGTGTTCATTGGAGTGCCTGGGCATGCGTCTAGATGATCAGGTACACCGTCTTGGTCTGAGTCAACGATAGTATCTTCAATAACCACAGTATCGACCACTGGAGCCACTGGCTCAGCCACTGGAGCTACTGGTACTGCAGGTGCCAAACGACCACCTAGAGTAACTTCTAGACCAGCCAAAGCTAGACCTTCCCACCATTTGTTGTCAAAGTTATGGATAGCACGAGCCTCACCACGGAATGCAAGGGCATCATTTACTAAGTAACGAGCGCCAAGACCTAAGTTACCGATAGTGTCTTTAGACTCAGACACTTCTTGACCTGCGCGAACAAGCTGACCTGCTTTAATATCTTGACCGTTAGCTGCCTCAGCAACATATGCTTCAGTTGCTTCTACTTTGATCTTAGATTGACCAGCACCGATCAAGACATATGGTTTGAACTTATTAGCTGGATTATAACCACTGAACTGCTCGGTACCGATCAAAAAGTTACCGCTGATGGTTTCTTGCTCTGCATCAAAACGATGTGCAGACTTGTCTGAAGACTGTGCATCACGGTTAGACACACCATACTCAACTTGGAACTGAGTTGATGGAGTCAATTCAATACCGATCGCCGCACCAGTCCATAGATCGCTGTCTAATGCAACACCACCATTTTGTGGGTTATTAGTATTGTTACCAGTATTTAGCTGTTTACCAGTGCGAAGGATTTCGCGCTGGTCATCATGAGCTTCGTCAGTGTAGTGATAGCCAAGTAGCAATGGGCTAACAGTTACGCCAGCTTGAGCAGCAACAGGCGCTGCAGCTGCAGCGATTACCGCAAGAGCGATTTTGTTAAATTTCATAAATTCCTCCAAGGAATGGTTGGTTTTTCAAGATTACCGCACCTATTTTAGCATAGCTATCCAACACCTGCCAATAATCTGTTACAAAATTATTCAGATTCTAGGCGACCAATGAGTCACGCTGCTAATAGGTATTTACTGTGGCTTGTAGGCTTAGCTTAATGGCAAATGAATTTATTTACAACCTTTTTTTGAATAAAAATACATAATATTACACAACCATCATCATTGTTTACGATTTTCTTTCTAAAGCGTTAATCATTTATCATTTTACCTTCCGTAAAGGCTGCCTTCATCGCCTTCACTGCGCTCTCAAGACCCATAAACACGGCATCGGCAATCAATGCATGACCAATATTTAGCTCATGGATGCCGTCAATTTGAGCAATGGCTGCAACATTATCACGCGTCAAGCCATGACCGGCATTAACCAATAGCGCAGAATTTGCTTGCGCGTAGGCAGCTGCTTGTTTGATCCGCTTAAGCTCATGGTCAATCTTGGCTTGATCATTTTTTAAAGTGGCATGGGCATAAGTGCCAGTATGCAGCTCGATGGCATCAGCACCCAAAGCAATTGCAGCATCAATTTGGTGTAAATCTGGATCTATGAATAAAGACACCCGAATGCCTGCCTGCTGAAGGCTGTGTATGAATGCTTGAAAATTTGGTAAATTGACAACATCAAGCCCGCCTTCGGTGGTGAGCTCTTGGCGTTTTTCAGGAACAAGGCACACCCACGCCGGACGCACTTTAAGTGCGATACCAAGCATCTCATCTGTCACCGCCATCTCAAGATTCATGCGAGTCTTGAGCCGCTGAGCCATTTCATACACATCGGCATCGCGGATATGCCGACGATCTTCGCGCAGGTGTAATGTAATCCCCGATGCGCCCGCCTGTTCACAAATGAGCGCTCCTTCAATAGGACAAGGATAATCCACGCCGCGCGCATTTCTTAATGTTGCAATGTGGTCAATATTAACGCCTAATAACGGTTCGTTCATCATATTCCTTAATAAATTTAATCGCTATTGCAAATATTGGATGCTTTGCTGCCACAAGGTACGGCTGTGCAAGGGCTGATAGCCCAACAAATCATCCAAAAGCTCCTTTTGGATTTGGCTAAATTGATTCAAAAAACGCAAAGCAAGTTCTGGATCATCTATCGCAGCACCCATCTGTAAAATCTGGGCACCTGTATAATGAGCACCACCGATCTTAATCTGGCGATCGGTTTGAGTCAGTGCAATGTGATCCAAAACAAAGCCCATTTGAGGGATATAGTAATAAATGGCATCAGCATTAATCGGTGTCCCATGCCCATCAACATAAAAATCCATCCCCACCCCAAGCTCTGAAAATAGCGCCCTTTCAAAGCTTCGTAAGTAAAGCTTCATGGCTTGCATCTCATCTGCCGGTGATAGTGTCAGCCGATCAAGCGCGTGAAGTTTGGCAGTATTGGCATGATACACTTGCCACAGCTCAGGGCAAGGACTTTCGATAGCAAGCAGCTTATAAAGCACTTCATTCATATATAAAAGCGCATACTGCACTCGCCCCGTGGTCAAGCCGTAACTTGCCTGATTCCAAGTGTCTTCACTTGACTGCGTTTTTAGCTGCTGTGCAAATTCACCTGAAAATCCCAAGCTGATTTGACTGAAACTTTTTAATGATTTTGCACCACTTGACATCAACCAAATCGGCGCAAATAAAGGCATACCACGCGCGCCAACACCATGCACCACCCCCTGCTCATGCGAAAAAAACTGATAAATCGCTCGCTTTTCTTGATAGGGGCGCTGATGAAGCAAATAACCATTAAGCGCAGTGGCACGCATATCCTTGTCTCAAAATGTTTGGCTTAATAGCCCAAACTGTTCAGCGCACGCTCATCATCACTCCAGCCACGCTTCACTTTTACCCACAGTGTGAGCATGATCTTGCGATCAAACAGTACTTCCATATCTTTACGAGCGTCAATACCCACCTGTTTGATGCGAGCGCCTTTATCTCCAATGACGATCGACTTTTGACCCGCTCTTTCTACAAAAATTGTGGCATCAATGAATGTGACCGCCTTACGCCATTTGCCTGTTTCTGGATCACGGTGCGCAGGCTCATCCTTAAAAGTATCAATCTGCACGGTCAAATCATAAGGCACTTCATCACCTGAAGCACGCATGATTTTTTCACGGATGATCTCCGATGCCAAAAAACGCTCCGAACGGTCAGTGATTTGCTCAGCATCAAAAATTGCAGGTCTGACCGGCAGATATTCACCAATGACAGACTGCAAGCGATCAAGATTATGGCGGCGGAGTGCAGAAACAGGGATAATATCTGCAAAGTCAAAACTTTCACTGAAGCTTTCGATCACGGGCAGTAGCTGGGCTTTATCTTTGATCGTGTCTGCCTTATTAATTACCAAAATAACGGGCAAATTGGTCGATGACAATTTCTCAAGCGTCAAAAGATCATCTTCTCGCCATTGAAGCCCATCGACCACGAACAGCACCACATCCACATCTGACAGCGCAGAGATTGCCGCTTTATTCATCCGCTCATTGATGGCGCGCACTTCTTTGCCGTGAATGCCCGGGGTGTCAACAAACACAATCTGCATGTTTTCATCGGTTAAAATGCCATGAATGCGATGACGGGTTGTCTGCGGCTTTCTAGAAGTAATGGACAGCTTTTGTCCAAGCAGATGGTTCATGAGCGTCGATTTGCCGACATTGGGACGCCCAACAATCGCGACAAAACCTGCCTTAAAAGACTCATTTTTCGGCGTTGATTGACCTTCAAAAAACGCCGAGATGGTGTCTTCATTGTTGTGAGTTTTAGTATCGTCAGGCATATTTTTCCTTATAGTTACTTTTCAATCAACCTGCTTAAAGCAAATTTAATTGTTAAGTGATAATTTATTTAATTGATTAATCATTCTTTCAGCGCATTTTTGTTCAGCAATGCGGCGGCTGGCGCCCGTTTCTGTGATCGGACTTATGCCTGCCACGGCGCAGCGACATTGCACCACAAAGACTTGATTGGGTGCACTGCCTAAGGTCTGGATAAGTTCATAGGTTGGTAATGGTAAGCGATTGCCCTGAAGTAGCTCTTGTAGGCGGGATTTGGCATCTTTGAGCACCTGCTCTTGACCCACTTCTGTAATCAGATCTTTATACCAATCCATCACCATGCGATTGACGACATCTTCACCATCGCTTTTTAAATTATCCAAATACACAGCAGCAATGAGTGCCTCGACTGCATCCGCCAAAATTGATGCCCGGTGGCGACCGCCGCCTTTACGCTCACCAACGCCCAAAATCAAGTGCCGCGACAGCTCAAGGCGATCAGCGATTTGAACGAGCGTTTCTTGGCGCACCAAAGTCGCCCGCATCCGCGTAAGTTTGCCTTCGTCATGCTCAGGATACTGTGTAAATAATGCTTTTGCAATAATCAAACTCAAAAGCGCATCCCCCAAAAACTCCAGTCGCTCATAGCTTTGTTTGGGATCATATGAGCGGTGGGTCAAGGCACGGCGTGGCAGCGAGCTATCTACAAACTGATATCCAAGCTTAGCGCAAAGCACGGGCAATCCTTGCTCAAAGTCGGTAAAGTATGGCAGCTGATCAGGCGTCTTAGCGGCTGATTTTGGTGCTTTGGTGATTTTTGAGGTTTTGTTATTCACAGTTAATTCCGGATAATTTAATCAATGGCACCATTACGCTCAAAACTTGGCAAGTTAAACCCTGGCTCTTTATGCATCCAAATATAAGTTGCCTTGCCCGACAGATTAGATTCTGGCACAAAGCCCCAAAAACGCCCATCATCGCTACGATCGCGATTATCACCCATCACAAAGTACTGCCCTTTGGGCACCTCAATCGACCAACGCTCGCCGCCAGAAGCAGCCAATTCTTTAGAATGCGCCATTAAAAATGGTGCCTGTGCTGACGAATTCATATCAGCCAGATATCTGACCGTATAAGTATGACTACCCAAATTTTCAGTTTGATAACGCGCCAAACGCTCTTCTTGACGTCCCCAATTTGCTCGGTCTACATCGCTGAGCAGTTGACCATGAATCATATTAGGCAGCATTTTATCCAATAACGCACTTGGTATTTGATAATTTACAGCTGCACTTCCTACTTTTTCACCATTAATCGACAACATCCCACGATCAAAACTCACGACATCGCCAGGCAAGCCGATCACGCGTTTGATAAAATAAATATTATCATTCACAGGATAACGAAAAACAGCGACATCGCCACGCTCAGGGCTGCCAGTATCCAAAATCTTGGTGTGTGTTATTGGCAAGCGCAGTCCATACGCCGATTTATTCACCGCAATAAAATCTCCGGTATATAATGTCGGCACCATAGAAGATGATGGGATATTAAACGGCTCAACAATAAATGCACGCACAATCACAATCGCCAATAAAACAGGCAAAAACTCATAAGCCCAGCGCACCACTTTTGTTTCGCTGGCAGGATTGCCTTGTAAGGTGGCAAGCTTCACACGGCTTGCGTGAAAATCCTGATAAGCTGCTTGCACATCGCTTGGGGCGTGAGCGTCAGGCGTATAACTTTGGGCATCGGCACGCATGCCGTGACTTGCCAAAGCCGACTCGAGCCTTTGCTTCTGCATTGAAAATTGAGTTTCGGCAAATTTGACTGCTTTAGCATGCTGCTTGACGGCAAGATGTTGTTTTAGGGCAAGCTTATCCACCAGCCAAATCACCAAAAACGCCAAAGTTATCGGTACGATAATTAAATTAATGTCAAAATTCACCAAATTCTCCTACGGCAACTGTGCCAAGCTTTATGCAGCGATACACGATCAAATACTTAACTGTCAACTTTCAAAACAGCCAAGAATGCTTCTTGTGGAATTTCGACACTGCCGACCTGCTTCATGCGTTTTTTACCTGCTTTTTGTTTTTCAAGCAATTTTTTCTTACGGCTGACATCACCGCCATAGCATTTCGCCAAAACATCCTTACGCATGGCTTTAACCGTACTTCTGGCAATGATTTGGCTGCCGATCGCTGCCTGAATCGCCACATCAAACATTTGACGAGGAATCAGCTCTTTCATTTTTTCGACCAACTGATTGCCGCGGCGGCGGGCGTGTTCTTGATGGCAAATCATCGCTAGCGCATCGACTTTCTCACCATTAATCAGCACATCAACACGCACCAATTTATCAGCTTCATAGCGCTCAAAGCCATAATCCAGCGACGCAAATCCGCGACTGGCAGATTTTAGCTTGTCAAAAAAGTCCATGACAACTTCGCCCATCGGAATATCAAAGATCACCTGCACTTGACGCGCCATGAACTTCATATCGACTTGGACGCCTCGACGCTCAATCGCCAAAGTGATCACATTACCCAAATACTCTTGAGGCACCAAAATATGGCAGCGAGCAATCGGCTCACGAAACTCAGCAATCACTCCTGTGTCAGGCAGTTTGGATGGGTTATCCACATAAATGATATCGCCATTTTTCTTGACAATTTCGTAAATCACCGAAGGCGCTGTGGTAATTAGGTCAAGATCATATTCGCGCTCAAGTCGCTCTTGGATGATCTCCATGTGCAACATGCCCAAAAATCCACAGCGAAAACCAAATCCCAGTGCCTCAGAAGTATCAGGCTCAAAAAATAGCGCCGCATCATTAATTTGAAGCTTTTGCAGGGCTTCACGGAATTTTTCAAAATCACTGGAATCAATCGGAAACATCCCTGCATAGACTTGAGGTGTGACTTTTTGAAACCCTGGAATATTTTCTACATCTGGCGTTTTGGCGTGCGTAATGGTATCACCCACAGGAGCGCCTTGGATGTCCTTAATCCCTGCAATCACAAAACCCACTTCGCCTGCGTACAGCACATCTGTTTCTAGGGATTTTGGGGTAAAAACCCCAACTGAGGTGACAATGTGTGTCTCACCAGTCGATTTAATGAAGATTTTATCCCCTTTGGCGACCTGACCTTCGCGGACGCGCACTAGTGATACTACACCCAAATAATTATCAAACCAAGAATCAATGATCAAAGCCTGAAGCGGCGCCTCGCGATCTCCTGTCGGCGCAGGGATGGTATTGCACAAAGTTGTTAACAATTCCTCGATGCCTACGCCCGTCTTAGCAGATACTCTTGGTGCTTCGACAGCCTCAATACCGATGATATCCTCGATCTCTTCAATGACGCGCTCAGGCTCAACCTGGGGCAGATCGATCTTATTTAAAACTGGCAATACTTCCAGCCCTTGCTCCACGGCGGTGTAGCAGTTGGCCACACTTTGAGCTTCAACTCCTTGAGCAGCATCGACCACAAGCAGCGCCCCTTCGCAAGCTGCCAATGATCGAGAGACTTCATAACTAAAATCTACGTGACCAGGCGTATCAATAAAATTAAGTTGATACGTTTCGCCGTTAGGATGATTGTAATACAAAGTCACCGACTGCGCTTTGATCGTAATTCCACGTTCGCGCTCGATATCCATGCTATCTAGCACCTGGGCTTGCATCTCACGATCTGACAGACCACCGCAAACTTGAATAAAGCGGTCAGCCAAAGTGCTCTTACCATGATCAATATGAGCAATGATAGAAAAATTACGAATATGAGAGATATCGGTTGGTTTTTTTGCAGTCATATAAAGCGCTTATCAAAAGAAAATAAAAATAAGATAACAGAATATTTTACCTTATCTGACAGTGTTTCGCCATCAATTTCACAGTTTTTATGGGAAATCGGCAGCTTAAGATCACCAGGATTCAAGATTACGCACCCTTTTAAGAGCTTATTCGGTAAGCAGATATTTTACGAAAAAGGAGTATGGATTTATTGGGCTGATGCGGTTGTTTTGAGCGCCTTTCACTGATAGGCAGAGACAAATTTAAGCGCTCAAAATACGCTAAACAGATCAGCTGTCTTTTTCAGGAGGTACGCCCACTTCTTGGGGATGAATATAAGGTAGTGCCCAAGGAGAGGCGCCATAAAACGAGCCATTGAGCTGCGTTTGCTCAATCAGGTATTCACGAAATTTTAGATAAAATTCATGATCAGGGGCAACTGGATCTGTCCAAAATTCATCCAATGGTTTTTGATCGGTCAAACCATCAATATCATACAACGCCCGACCCATCACCTTGGTAGGTTTTTTGTGGTAGATAGACTGAAGACCGGTGGTACTATTAACAGTGATCATGCCAATACTATGACGAATCAAGCTGGGCAGGTGCATGTCACAGCCGTAGTGCGCACGGCCTTGGATTTGGTAAAGATCGGACAGCGCTTGAATAAACGCTTTATAGTCTCGATGTCCACGATCGAGTGGATGATGTTTAAATAAAATCTGTGTATGTTTAGGGGCGTGCACTGCGAATGATTTAAGCACAATTTCGATAAATTCAGTCACATCCTGATAATCACTATGATGCGTGATTTGTGAATCGTTATGAACTTGCAAGCTCACCAAAAAATACTGCTGACTTGAATGCTTGATAAGACGCTGTTGCAAAAGCCTGTCTGGCAGATAACGCATGGCTTTACGGATCGGCGCTCGCATCCACGAGATCATCTCCTGAGATATGGATAAGCCCCGATAATGAGAATAGTAAGGATACTTTTTACCACCCAAAAAAACCACAAGATAATAGACAATGCTTGCCACGCACAGTCGCCAAAAACGATTAGCAGTATATTTCGGACGGTCATTGGCTTTATCAAAACTGTCTATCATGGCAGGATTCAGACGAGAATAGCCGTTAATACCATGCTCTTCTAGCGTGATATAATCAGGGCGCAAATAACCTTCTTCAAAAACAAAAAATGACACGCCCAATAACGCACACACATCTTTGGCGATCATATGATAAGGGCGACAATCATTAAAGCACACCACCGCATCAATGTCATGCTGAGCAATTACTGCCTTGAGAAAGTCATCAAACTCATGCAGCTGCCCCCGATAATTGGTCATCATATCTTTGTAGCAATAAAAAAACGCATCACCGGCATTGAAATTGATTTTGTGGACTGTGCGCCCCCCATCCATCAAAAAACTGGCAAAACGACAAAAAAACGTACCCATCTTACCTTGTAAAAGTAAGATATTACGATGTTTTAACAGTCGTTTCATGGATGCAGACATAAAGACTCAGTACAGCAAGTTAAAGGCGAGGATTTAAAAGAATTCGCTATTTTAACATGATTTTTTGTAAGATGTTTTATCGAATCGTAAACTTGCGCAGCTGCATCAGCCGAGTTTTAGCCATGCGCTTCACACGATGAATCACAGAGGGCGGCTTGGCATTTGCTGAGTGCTGATAAATATATTCAATCACCTGCTCGCACTGCGCAAGTCCATATTGATTTGGCAAATGATAAATTGGGTAATCAATCAAAACGCCGTATATCAATGCCTCTAAAGTCAGCGGCTGATTACGCGACCGCCGAGCCAGTGCTGCTTGTTTTAGAGTGTTATCAGGCTCGATTACATCTTGGGTCAGCCCAAATCCTGCATAAAATGGCATACCATAGCACACCACATCCAAGCCGCGCAATAATGCCTCAAATCCTGTCAAAGAGCTGATCGTGTGCACGACATCGCAATGCTCTAGACACATCGGCATGGCAGCATCATGAGCGATTACATCAGCCAGCTGCTGTGTTTTATCATCAAGTTTTCCGTGTCTAAGCCCTGCCTCGACATCTGGATGAGGCTTATAAATAATGATGTCTTGGGGCAATTGTTGCCGAACTTTGTTAAGAAGTTCTCCATTTTTTTTGATTAGGCTTGCACAGTTTTGTACCGAGGCATCATCTTCTACTTGACCAACCACCAAGTGAACTTTAGCCTGAGGCTTAGTTGCTTTAAGCTCATCAATACGCTCAAGCAAGGTGTGATTTTTATTGCCAACATTATATTTGCTGACTTGATGGCTAAGTAACAATTGATGCAGTCTTTGCGCTCGCTGCCTCTGTTTGTCATCCAAATGAATAGTTTTTAAAATGGTTTCAAGGCGAGATGGGCAAGTAGTATCAAAGTAGATACCCAAATCATCAATGACAACTGATAGTGGCTCGATCAATGTTGCGCCAAGTCCATTAGATCGAATAAATCCATCTTCCATACACAAAATATCGGCGCAAGCACGATCTTGGTAATCTAAAATTTTTTGAGCAAGGGATTGTTTGGCAGCCAAGCCCCAAACCAAGTAGCACTGATGATCGGGCAATGCTCTAAGAGATTTTTTGTCATCTTGCTGGGCACGCCAAGCATTATAACGATCGGTATAAAATAATCGCATTTTGGTTTTTGATTTGAATACCAAGTCGGTCTGCGGAAATTTAACAAAACCCTTGACAAATGACACTTTCCAGCGGCTAAAATCATAAGCAAGTAAATCACCTGCCAGCCGATCTTGCCAATATCGATTGGTGATCAAATAGTCCATGACCGTCTCAATATCCGAGCGCCTGCCAGTAGCAGGATCGGCATAGTAACTGTATTCAATATAACTGGCATAAAACAGCTGTGCGACATTTGGGCATGGATGGTCAAGATATTGGGCTTGTACTTGACGATAAAGCTTAGAGTCTTTGATAAAATCATCTATCGTCAGACCAAACCCTGAATACCAATTGACGCCAAAACAGTGGACAGTTTTGCCAAGCATTAGCGCCTCAAAACCCATGTGGCTACTGACAGTGAAGACTGCCTCCGCCTGTTCAAGCAGCGCAATGGGATTGCAAGATTCGCCAATTACCAAGGCGTCACGGTGTTGTGTACCAAAATATCCTTGGCCGGCAGGATGTGCCTTAATCCAAATATTAGCCTCTGGATATATACGGCGCGCCGCATCATACATCGCAAAAAAACTTTGGGCGTCAGCACCCGCCCCTGTGACCGACGCATCACCCACCACTTGATCAACAATGATCACATGGGGTTTGTTATTTTTAGCAAGCAAAGACAGGTTTGGTGCGGTACTAGAGGCATTATATTTGGACAATTTATGGTTAATCAGCTTATCAATCAGCACATCAGCTTGAGCTTGTTTAACTTCATTCCAATCTTGAACAGTTTGATAAATCAAGCTTTGCAAGCGATTGGGACGAGTTAGATCAAAATAAATGCCCAAATCATCCAAAACAAAACTGGCAGCATATCGACTCTTTGTACCGCCATCTAGCGAACGCAAAAACCCATCTTCAGCTCGCCAAAGAGCTAAGTTCAGACGTTTTGCCAAACGCTCTGCTTTTTGAGCAGATGGTCTTAGCCCCCAAGCTAATATTGCTTGGTGATCAAAGGCTTGGTGTTTATTTAAGTAATGCCGCCATCCCAAAACTTGGATAGGCGCATCCAAAGCAGCCGAAAGCAGGCGATTATTGTTAATAATCGCCTGAGAAGTAAAAAACACTTGGGGCCGTGCGCGCATCTGACACCTAACTTCCAGTCTTATAAGGCGGCGATTACGCCTGCTGCCACAGCAATTTGATAGAAAATCTGCGAGATGCCGCGGGCGATTTCCACACGACGGGTCTTCACTTTCGGCAAGACCATGATCTCATCACCTTCCTGAACGCGGTATGCCAAATTCACCACTTTGGTTTCGCCATTTTGTTGCATGACCAAAATATTTTTCGGATCGGCGCTATCATCCATTCCGCCTGATTTAGCGATATAATCCGCAACGGTCAGGCTTGGATCATAGGTCAAAGCACCTTGGGCGCGTACTTGACCATTGACTGTGATGATGGAGGTTTGCTCAGGAATGTGAATAACATCCCCTTGCTGAAGAATGATATCTTGCCACGAGTTTGGCACAACAACAACTCGCCCTGTGGGCTCAATACGCCGCGCCTTAGCAATGAACTGCTCCACAAGTTTCGCATCTTCAGCACGTAGCTGAGCCTCTTCTCGAGTCACCGATTGCGTCGCTAAAGTCATTTCCTCCAAGCGATTCAACGCTTGATTGATCGCCTGCTTTTGCTGCTCGGCAACCGATTTGCGGTAGATGGATAAATTTTGTACATTTGCCAAACTTGATGGCTCTAGCTGCGCGATGACGTCTTTTAGGCGAGCGCCATGAGGCAAAATGACTGCGCCATTCCCTCGGTGCGCTCCTGTTACCTGTACAGCGATTGTACCGGCATAACGATCTGAAGTTACCACCAAAGTATCGCCGTGATTCACAGGCACCCGATCAGCTTCAGACAGCGGATAATATTCTGCCGTCTGTGCACGACCTGCTGCTCGAGTGATGCTGATGTTTGTTGCATCAGCCAGTGGATTTGCCACAGACAATACATCAGCGACGGTAAGATTGTTCACATTGTATTCAAAAATGTACTCATTTTGTACACGACCTGAGATGCTAAATGTCCGCTTTTGTGGTGCAACGGTAATGACATCACCATCTCGAAAAGCAAAAGGCTGCAAACGACCCGCGATCAAAAAATCATACAGATTCACTTGCTGCACCACTTGACCATTACGGCGAATTTGAATATCAATATAACTGCCGCGTTCAGGATCGACGCCGCCTGCTCGATCAAGATAACTCAGCACCGAATCCGCCGCAAGGCCACCATAATATCCCGGCTGATTCACAAAACCTGTGACAAAAACTTTGACAGGCTGCGCTTGCTCAAGAGAGGCGTAGACACCGACGTTTGAGCGATAAATTCTAGAGATTGCCGTTTGTACAACTGATTGCAATTGACCGTTTTGAATACCTGCCACGCGTACAGGACCCACATTCGGCAAGAAAATATTTCCCTGCGGATCGACCGTCATCGTTGCTGCATATTGATATGCGCCCCACATTCTCACCTGCACATTATCGCCAGGGTTGATCACATAACTGTCATTAAAAGTGGATCCCGAGGTTGTCGAAAATGCCCCTCGAAACAGTTGCGCGCCAAATATCTTAGGCTGATTGATATTGGCATCTACAATTTCTTGATATGCACTAGAATTGTTGATCACCGCACTACTACCAAGACTGGCAGCAGCGACCGCTTCTGCTGCTGTTGCCTCGGCAGGCACTTGCCCAGTGGCGGCCAGTACCGCCAAACGACCATTGTTATTAGACGGGCTATTGGCTGATGCTGCGCCAACAGATAGCGTCGCAACCATTGAAAGAACTAAGGTTTTTTTTAACATAATCTCATCCTATTTTGAATGGTCACGAATAATTGCCAAAATCAATACTATAAAACCATATAAAATCAGTAAAAGCGCTAACGACGTACCAATAACATAAGCATAACGAGGATATCGAGCATCTTCGGCAGCATGCGGCGATGAGATGACAACCAAGTTTTTCATCTTACGGATTGCTTCGATACGCGCGCTTTCAAGCGATGTTAAAGCCAGTTTATAAAGCTCATTTGCAAATTCAACATCCGCTTTGATGGATTCAAATTGCGCCGTCTGTGTGTTCAATCGACTATTACGCGGCGATGTTAATTTGGCTTGCTCTTCACGAATTTGTTTTTCTACTGACGCAATTTGGCTGCGCAAGCTTACCACTTGCGGCGCCTCAGGATTCAGATAGCTTAGCAGCTGACGCTCTTCTGTGCGCAAGCTACTTAACTGACCTTGCAAAGTTGCGATGACCTGATTGACGATTTGAGCATTGGTTTGAGGGTCAAAGATTTCATTCGTATTTTGGTAATCAAGCAGTGTTTGCTTAGCTTCATTCAAGCGATTTTCCGCATCCGCCACCTGAGTCGTCACAAAAGCAAGCTGCTCGCTGGCGACTTTTTTGGAAATATCATTAACAAAAATCTCTGACTCATTTAAGATCGCTTGGTTCAACTCAAGAGCAAATTCAGGCGTGAACCCTTCGGTTGATACGGTAAGTACTGAGCTTACGTCATCTAAAGACACCGAAACACGTTTTTTATAATATTTAACGAGCTCTTCTTGAGAGGCTTCTTGATCAATCTCACTGACAAAGTCGCGGCCGTTGACATAGTAGTTATTACGAAAATCAAAGCGCTCATCAAGCCGTTTGATCAGATCGGTAGATAAGATATATTCTGTCAGATAGACCGCATCATCACGATTTGTATTATTAACACCTAATAAAGCTGAAATGCCCGTTGCCGAAACCCCTTGCTCGCTTACTTGCTTCACCACAACACTTGAAGTGCTGACATAACGCGGTGCAGCAAATAATAGCAAATAGCAAATGATCGCAATCCAAGGCGCAATCACTACAATGACAAACAACCATTGATTGATGCGTTTATTTCTTAGCTTGATGGACATGCTTGTTATATACCTCGATCGCTTCTTTTACATTTTCAAATACATGTGCGGTTTGATCCATCAGCACAATCGCCAAATCGCAGTTCCGCTCAATATCACCCAAATTATGTGACACCACCAAAAAACCAGATTGCTCACGGCGAGCTTGCAGCACTTCCTCGCTGCGTTTGCGAAACGCGGCATCACCTACTGCACTAACCTCATCCAGCATATAATAGTCAAAATCAAACGCCAAAGACAAGCCAAAAGTCAGTCTAGAGCGCATGCCCGAAGAATAGCTTTTAACAGGCATGTCAAAATATTTTCCAATATCGGCAAATTCTTCAACAAAGCGGATCTTTTCATCGATATAATCGCCACTTGAGTATAATCGGCAAACAAAACGAACATTTTGCCGACCTGTCAAACTGCCTTGAAAACCACCGCCCACACCCACCGGCCATGAGATCGTTGAGTTAGTGATGACTTCACCACTGTCAGGCTCATCAAGCCCACAGATAATCCGCAATAAAGTTGATTTGCCCGCGCCATTACGCCCAAGTAAACCCACCGACTGCTTATCTTCGATAGTAAAGTTAAGATCCTTAAACAAGTAATGGCGACCCTGTTTTGTCATAAAGGATTTGGTAATATTTTTAACTTGTATCATAGCGAGTAATTATTTAGTGCGAATCAAATCACGCTCAAAGGCTTTATATAGCAGCAACCCCAAAAACATCACACAGATCGTCCATGCAGCAAAATATCCAAAGCTAACATGATATATCGGGTATGTAGGCGACAACGCATGGCGCATCATTTCCAAATTATGTATAAAAGGATTATACATCAAATAACTCATGTAGGGCTCTGGAATCATGTGCACCGAATAGATAACGCCTGATGCAAAATAAAGCATGGTAAATAAAATACTGATAATCTTACTAATTTCACCACCATAATGCCCAATGATCATTAAAATCAGCGCCAGCCCCAAGCTAAAAAAGAACATGCCAACCCAACCAATCAACACTATGTGCAGATGAGCAAGACTAAAAGTCACTCCAAAAAAAGTTAGACCTAGCAGAAGAATAATAAAAGTAAAAAAGTAGATGACAAGTTCTAAAAATGAGCGGGCAAGAATAATATCTATGTGACGTACAGCGCGATACATTAACAGGCCTTGATTAGCTTCAACTGCCCCAAGAGATCTTAGTGCAATACGCTGCATCATAAAAAAAGGAATAATGCCAGCAACTAAAAAAAGCTTATAGTCTATTCCTGGGAGTACCCGCTCCATAATTGCGCCAAAAATAATCAGGAATATCATTACTTGCGCCAAAACCTCCAATGGCGCCCACAGATACCCCAAACGATAGCCCCCAAAACGTGTTTGCAGCTCACGCATTAATAACGCATGTATAGCAGCAGTCATCACTGCGATGCCGCTACGTTTTTTAATAGGTCGATAAGGCGGTAACTGTACTGACATGAATGATCGATTTTATAACAATTTGAAAATTGAACTATTGTACCACACTTCGATTCAAGGTAAAAACAACTTTAAATCCCCCCCAAACAAAACCCCCTCACATCTTCCAATGCAAGGGGGATTGAATAAGGGTGCTGACGATGACCTACTCTCACATGGGCGAACCACACTACCATCGGCGCTAAGACGTTTCACTTCTGAGTTCGGGAAGGGATCAGGTGGTTCCATCTTGCTATTGTCGTCAGCGTAAAAGGATTAACAACGCGGTATGAGTCTGTTATAGTTTGGTTTCAAGATCATCATTTGTGATGGTTTGACTTAAATCAAGCTAAGGTAAAATCTTACACTTTACACACAACACTGTCAGTGGGTAAAACCACTTGGGTGTTGTATGGTCAAGCCAAACGAGCAATTAGTATTGGTTAGCTACACACATCGCTGTGCTTCCACACCCAACCTATCAACGTCGTCGTCTACAACGGCTCTTTAGGGAAATCTCATCTTGAGGTGGGCTTCCCGCTTAGATGCTTTCAGCGGTTATCCCATCCGAACGTAGCTACCCGGCAATGCTTCTGGCGAAACAACCGGAACACCAGAGGTTCGTCCACTCTGGTCCTCTCGTACTAGGAGCAGATCCTCTCAAATTTCCAACGCCCACGGTAGATAGGGACCGAACTGTCTCACGACGTTCTAAACCCAGCTCGCGTACCTCTTTAAATGGCGAACAGCCATACCCTTGGGACCTGCTTCAGCCCCAGGATGAGATGAGCCGACATCGAGGTGCCAAACACCGCCGTCGATATGAACTCTTGGGCGGTATCAGCCTGTTATCCCCAGAGTACCTTTTATCCGTTGAGCGATGGCCCTTCCATACAGAACCACCGGATCACTAAGACCTACTTTCGTACCTGCTCGACTTGTGGGTCTCGCAGTTAAGCGCGCTTTTGCCTTTATACTCTTTGAACGATTTCCGACCGTTCTGAGCGCACCTTCGTACTCCTCCGTTACTCTTTAGGAGGAGACCGCCCCAGTCAAACTACCCACCATACATTGTCCTTAGATCTGTTAATCTCAAGTTAGAACCCCAACATAACCAGGGTGGTATTTCAAGGATGGCTCCATGGCAACTGGCGTCGCCACTTCAAAGCCTCCCACCTATCCTACACAAGTTAGGTCAAAGTTCAATGTAAAGCTGTAGTAAAGGTTCACGGGGTCTTTCCGTCTAGCCGCGGGTACACAGCATCTTCACTGCGATTTCGATTTCACTGAGTCTCTGCTGGAGACAGCGCTGCCATCATTATGCCATTCGTGCAGGTCGGAACTTACCCGACAAGGAATTTCGCTACCTTAGGACCGTTATAGTTACGGCCGCCGTTTACTGGGGCTTCGATCAAGAGCTTCGCATACGCTAACCCCATCAATTAACCTTCCAGCACCGGGCAGGCATCACACCCTATACGTCCACTTTCGTGTTTGCAGAGTGCTGTGTTTTTAATAAACAGTTGCAGCAGCCTGGTATCTGCGACTCCCATTCGCTTACATCGCGAGGATTTCACAAACAGGAGCGTACCTTCTCCCGAAGTTACGGTACCATTTTGCCTAGTTCCTTCAGCAGAGTTCTCTCAAGCGCCTTGGTATTCTCTACCTGACCACCTGTGTCGGTTTCGGGTACGATTCATTTATGACTATGCTTAGAAGCTTTTCCTGGAAGCATGGTATTTGCCACTTCGCTGATCAATCAGCTTGCTATCAGATCTCATTAATAACCGAGCGGATTTGCCTACTCAGTCTAACTACATCCTTCCACCTGGACAACCATCGCCAGGCTGGCATAACCTTCTCCGTCCCTCCATCGCATCATAAACAAGTATCGGAATATTAACCGATTTCCCATCGACTACGCCTTTCGGCCTCGCCTTAGGGGTCGACTCACCCAGCCCCGATTAACGTTGGACTGGAACCCTTGGTCTTCCGGCGAACGGGCTTTTCACCCGTTTTGTCGTTACTCACGTCAGCATTCGCTCTTGTGATACCTCCAGCACACCTTACAGTGCACCTTCACAGGCTTACACAACGCTCCCCTACCACTTAATTGAAACAATTAAATCCGCAGCTTCGGCTCCTAGTTTGAGCCCCGTTACATCTTCCGCGCAGGCCGACTCGACTAGTGAGCTATTACGCTTTCTTTAAATGATGGCTGCTTCTAAGCCAACATCCTAGCTGTCTGTGCCTTCCCACATCGTTTCCCACTTAACTAGGAATTTGGGGCCTTAGCTGGCGGTCTGGGTTGTTTCCCTCTTGACGACGGACGTTAGCACCCGCCGTCTGTCTCCCGGATATCACTCATCGGTATTCGGAGTTTGCATCGGTTTGGTAAGTCGGGATGACCCCCTAGCCGAAACAGTGCTCTACCCCCAATGGTGTTCGTCCGAGGCGCTACCTAAATAGCTTTCGGGGAGAACCAGCTATCACCGAGTTTGATTAGCCTTTCACCCCTATCCACAAGTCATCCCCTGGCTTTTCAACGACAGTGGGTTCGGTCCTCCGGTGCCTGTTACGGCACTTTCAACCTGCTCATGGATAGATCACTCGGTTTCGGGTCTATACCCTGCAACTATGCGCCCTATTAAGACTCGGTTTCCCTACGGCTCCCCTAGATGGTTAACCTTGCTACAGAATATAAGTCGCTGACCCATTATACAAAAGGTACGCCGTCACGGAATAAATCCGCTCCGACTGCTTGTATGCACACGGTTTCAGGTTCTATTTCACTCCCCTAACAGGGGTTCTTTTCGCCTTTCCCTCACGGTACTGGTTCACTATCGGTCAGTCAGGAGTATTTAGCCTTGGAGGATGGTCCCCCCATCTTCAGACAGAATTTCTCGTGTTCCGCCCTACTTAATATGTCGCTTAAACAGTTTCGCATACAGGACTATCACCTACTACGGTTGGCTTTCCCACGCCATTTTGCTACTGTAAAATTGATCGGCTCCTCCCCGTTCGCTCGCCGCTACTTGGGGAATCTCTATTGATGTCTTTTCCTCGGGGTACTGAGATGTTTCACTTCTCCCGGTTCGCCTCATAAAATAAATTATGATACCTAAGTTATCTTAGGTGGGTTTCCCCATTCAGAAATCGCCGGGTCACAGGATATTGCCACCTCACCGACGCTTATCGCAGGCTATCACGTCTTTCATCGCCTCTGACTGCCAAGGCATCCACCATGTGCACTTCATTACTTGACCATACAACCCCAAGGGGTCTTATGGGTAATGTGTAACGATTTACCTATGTTTACGCTTGATTCAGTTCTCTTTACTTTGGGTGATTGTATTGGGTACAATCACCCTGGTTAATTATTACGTTGGATAATAATTAACCCAGACTCATACTATGTTGTTAAATAATGTTATAAACTTCGTCAGTTTATAAAATAAAAGCATAAATAAGAAATCTTATTTAAATTGCTTATGTATGCTTTGATGTTTAGTGGTGGAGCCAAGGAGAGTCGAACTCCTGACCTCCTGCGTGCAAGGCAGGCGCTCTACCAACTGAGCTATGGCCCCAAAATGGTGGGTCTAATAAGACTTGAACTTATGACCCCCGCGTTATCAACACGGTGCTCTAACCAACTGAGCTATAGACCCGTTTTAAACATCTTACCAAAGAACAACTTGTTGTGAATTCTTGCCAATCAGATAACTTCGTTAAGGAGGTGATCCAGCCGCAGGTTCCCCTACGGCTACCTTGTTACGACTTCACCCCAGTCATCGACCCCACCGTGGTGAGCGCCCTCTTGCGTTAGGCTACCCACTTCTGGTGAGATCAACTCCCATGGTGTGACGGGCGGTGTGTACAAGGCCCGGGAACGTATTCACCGCAGCATTCTGATCTGCGATTACTAGCGATTCCGACTTCATGGAGTCGAGTTGCAGACTCCAATCCGGACTACGATAGGCTTTTTGAGATTGGCATCACATCGCTGTGTAGCAACCCTTTGTACCTACCATTGTAGCACGTGTGTAGCCCTGGTCGTAAGGGCCATGATGACTTGACGTCGTCCCCGCCTTCCTCCAGTTTGTCACTGGCAGTATCCTTAGAGTTCCCACCCGAGGTGCTGGTAACTAAGGAAAAGGGTTGCGCTCGTTGCGGGACTTAACCCAACATCTCACGACACGAGCTGACGACAGCCATGCAGCACCTGTATGTAGATTCCCGAAGGCACTCCCGCATCTCTGCAGGATTCCTACTATGTCAAGACCAGGTAAGGTTCTTCGCGTTGCATCGAATTAAACCACATGCTCCACCGCTTGTGCGGGCCCCCGTCAATTCATTTGAGTTTTAACCTTGCGGCCGTACTCCCCAGGCGGTCTACTTATTGCGTTAACTGCGTCACTAAGTCTTTAAAAGACCCAACGACTGGTAGACATCGTTTACGGCGTGGACTACCAGGGTATCTAATCCTGTTTGCTACCCACGCTTTCGCACCTCAGTGTCAGTATGATGCCAGGGAGCTGCCTTCGCCATCGGTATTCCTCCAGATCTCTACGCATTTCACCGCTACACCTGGAATTCTACTCCCCTCTCACCTACTCTAGTTACCCAGTATCAGATGCAGTTCCCAGGTTAAGCCCGGGGCTTTCACATCTGACTTAAGTAACCACCTACGCGCGCTTTACGCCCAGTAATTCCGATTAACGCTTGCACCCTCTGTATTACCGCGGCTGCTGGCACAGAGTTAGCCGGTGCTTATTCTGTGGGTAACGTCAGGGCTAATGGGTATTAACCATTAACTTTTCCTCCCCACTTAAAGTGCTTTACAACCAAAAGGCCTTCTTCACACACGCGGCATGGCTGGATCAGGCTTTCGCCCATTGTCCAATATTCCCCACTGCTGCCTCCCGTAGGAGTCTGGGCCGTGTCTCAGTCCCAGTGTGGCTGATCATCCTCTCAGACCAGCTACAGATCGTCGCCTTGGTAGGCCTTTACCCCACCAACTAGCTAATCCGACTTAGGCTCATCTAATAGCGAGAGCTTGCGCCCCCTTTCACCCGTAGGTCGTATGCGGTATTAGCTTGAGTTTCCCCAAGTTATCCCCCACTACTAGGCAGATTCCTAAGCATTACTCACCCGTCCGCCACTAGGTATCAAAAGCAAGCTTTCTAACCTCGTTCGACTTGCATGTGTTAAGCCTGCCGCCAGCGTTCAATCTGAGCCATGATCAAACTCTTCAGTTTAATCTTGATTTGCCAGTCAAACAAAGCTGTTTGATTGGACTTTAATGTTGGCTCATTTATCGTACTTACTAGCAAATGATATATATTTCAATATCTGCTCATCGTGTTAATGAATTAACTTTGAGTATTTTTGCCTGACTTAAGATAAGTAAACAGTATCAATAAATGATTATCTTTTTAAGTATCTTGTATTGACAAAAATCCACACAAGTTGTTCTTTAGTTTGGATTTTAAATAGTGTGTTAATCATCGTCTGATTAACCTGAGCTGACCATTATAACATGGGATGTTTTGAAGTCAAGCTTTTTGTTTGGTTTTTTACGAATTAGTTAGAGTTCGTAAATTTTGCTACTCATTCATCAGAGTAGAAGTCATATTATAATGAATTAAAATCTTCTGTCAAGCATTTATTTTAAATTTTTATAATATGTGGTGGCGATGAAGAGACTTGAACTCTTGACCTCACGATTATGAGTCGTGCGCTCTAACCAGCTGAGCTACATCGCCGTTACAGGACGCAAATTATAGCATAAAGTTTTGGCTTGTCAACGGTAAAATTAAAAAATTTTCAAAAATTTTAATATTGATGAGCAGCAGTAGAGCAGTTCCTTTGGACGATATAAATAAAGCCATAAACATCAGAAGGCAGACCGATAAGCCGGGTTCTGTCGTGGACAATCATTCATCTAGGCGTATCGTCGCCAATACGCTCAAGCAACCTACCCGAACTCTGAGTGGGCAACCCATTGAGTTCCTATTTGGTCTTGCTACATGTGGAGTTTACCTTGCCATGAACTGTTGCCAGTCATGCGGTGGGCTCTTACCCCACCGTTTCACCCTTACCTATATCATAGGCGGTCTATTCTCTGTTGCACTGGTCGTAGGCTTTCGCCTCCTAGCCGTTAGCTAGCACATCGCCCTATGTAGCCCGGACTTTCCTCCCGCACTGTCGTGCCGGCGATTGCCTAGTCTGCCAACTTATAATTATAACATAGTTTATCAACCAGCGGTAAGTTTTTGATATTTTGCCATCAGCTCGTCTTCGGTCTCTGGAAATTTTGGATCTTTGGGAATGCAGTCCACAGGACAAATATCCACGCACTGAGGTGTATCATAATGCCCGACACATTCAGTGCATAAGGCTGGATTGATCACATAAATATCCTCGCCTGCATAGATGGCTTCATTAGGGCAAACTGGCTCGCAGACATCGCAGTTAATGCACTCTTCGGTAATTTTTAATGCCATAACAGCGCCTATGATTGATGAAACTTTTTGTCAAATGCCGCCAACACCGATTCAGGGACAAATTTACTGACATCGCCACCAAGCTTAGCGACTTCGCGCACCAAGGTTGATGATACGAATGAATACTCTTGAGACGGGGTCAAAAACACTGCTTCAAAATTATCATCCAAACTGCGATTCATATTAGCAAGTCCAAATTCATATTCAAAATCACTCACCGCGCGCAGCCCACGCAGTACCGCACTTGCCCCCTGCTCTTTGGCGAATTCAACCAATAATCCCTCAAAACCCACCACTGACACTTTAGGATTATCCGCAAAATACTGTTTTACCAATGCCACACGCTCATCAAAATCAAAGAGCGGCTTTTTGTGATGCGCAAATGCCACAGCAATGATCACTTCGTCAAATAACTTGAGCGCACGATTCACCAAATCAATGTGACCGTTGGTCATCGGATCAAATGTGCCAGGATAAAGAACTTTTCTAGGGGTAGCTGTCATGGCGATACGCCTTTTGATTACAAAACAAACTGCCTATGGTAGCAAATTTTTATTGACTTTTAAATATGAAAATATAAAGGCAGGACTTGCCTGCCTTTATTGACTAATCATCAATGAATTATGAGTTTAAATGCTCAATTTGATCAATTAACGCTTCGCAAAGCCTTGGTCTTGTAGGTATTCAAGCATGAATGGGCGCACTTCGCTGCCAAAAGTCGAGGCAATTTGGGCGCTCCAGTCCAAATCCAATCCGCGTCCTTGATAATATTCACGCACCACATCATTATACTCTGCCAGCGCGCGCTCATCTGGCACTTGGTAAGTATCTGTAGACACCAGTACATCCAGTGGCAAGCGCGGGCGCTGCGATTGATTGATCTTAGAAGACATATCTGGGTGACCCAAGCACAGCCCAAACAAAGGCACCACATGTTTTGGCAAGCCCAAAATCTCGCCTGCACGGCGAATGTCATTGCGTAGGCTGCCGATATAGACGCCGCCAAGCCCTAAGCTTTCTGCAGCCGCCAGCACATTTTGTGCCATCAAAGCGGCATCAATCGCCCCAATGACCATCACTTCTGTCCAGTCAGTCTGCACATCAGCAAGCTGATTATGGCGATGACTGTCCATACAAAACACCAAATACTCAGCACAATCTTCTACATAAGCATGACCCAAACGCTTACCATCAGCAAGTGCCTGCTCATACTCTTCTTGGCTCATATTACAAGAAATTTGTCTTAGCTGAGTGCGCTTAGACTTATCCACCACGCGGATGATGCTTGCTGCCTGAAGAAAACTTGACGTCGATACCGCACGTCCTGCCTCAAGTATCGCGGTGAACATTTCCTCAGAAATCGGCTCGCCTGTGTACTTTCGAATCGAGCGGTGGTTCATTAAGGTTTCTAAAGTGGGTTGACTGTTTAGCATCATTGTTTCCTTTTAAAGCTTAAAGTATGAATACCTACTTCATATTAACAAATTTTTTGGGGATGACGCAACCGCTACGCCACCAAAGCGCTCCGCCATGTTAAATTCGCCCAGCAAGATGACACTTATATGAATAACTTGGCGAATTTTGCTATAATAAAGGTCAAATACGACTTATTTTGAGTAATTTTAAGAATAATAAGGACACATTATGGCAAAAAAACCAAGCAATCAGATCTGCGCTAATAAAAAGGCGCGGCATGAATATTTTATTGAAGAAACTTATGAAGCAGGCTTAGTGCTTGAAGGCTGGGAAGTCAAATCCATTCGCGCAGGCAAAATGTCAATCACCGAAAGCTATGTGATCTTTAAAAATGGTGAAGCGTTTTTATTTGGTGCGCACATTCAGCCACTTTTGACCAGCTCAACACACGTCAATCCTGATAACATTCGCACACGTAAGCTTTTGCTAAATCGCCGCGAGATTGACAAGCTCTATGGCATGGTGAATCAAAAAGGCTATGCGGTGGTGGCGCTGTCTTGTTATTGGAAAAATGGGCGCGTCAAATGCGAAATCGCCCTTGCCAAAGGCAAAAAGCTGCACGACAAGCGCGCAACACTCAAAGAGCGTGATTTTGCGCGTGATAAACAGCGCGGCTTTAAAAATCAACTGTAAAAATCAAAAAACGATGCTAATTTGGCATCGTTTTTAGTGGCTGCGTCATCAAGACTAACTGCGCTGCTCATCTTTTTGGCGATTCGCAAACAGCCCTTGGATAATCAAGCACACCACCGCCGCCCAAATCAGTCCATAACTTGCCAACATACCCAAGCTAAACACGCCGCCCAAAATCGTAATCGACAGTATGAATAATAAAACCGGCTCAAGATAACTTAGCATCCCAAATAAACTGACAGGCAAAAGGCGGCTGGCTTCGATATTAGTCGCCATTGCAAGCACGCTGATCGCCCCAAGCCCCAATGCCTTGATCAGCAGCGTGCCGCTGCTTGTGACCATCGCCGCATCGCTCATCAAGATGCCCACTAAGCAAATCGGCGCAATGATCGATAAATCAACAAACAAACCTGTCAAGGCACGCACCCCAAGCAATCGCCGCATCACATAATAAATCGGATACGTGCCACACACCCAAAGCGTCGCCCAGCTGATGCCGCTGGTGCGCCAAATCTCTACGCTCACACCAGCCGCCGCCAGCGCCACGGCAAGTGTCTGCAGCTTGGTCAGTCTTTCACGAAACACCAAAAACCCTGCCACGACCATCGTCAGCGGAAATAAAAAATACCCCATCGACACCTGAATACTCTGTCCATTCACCGGCGCCCACATAAACAGCCACAGCTGACTTGCCAAGATGGGCGTGGGTAGCAGCAAATACACCCAAGATTTGGCGCTATGGATCGCCTGCAAATCAGCCTTAACCTGAGCCATCTTGCCCGTCATCACCAAAAATGCCGCCATGCACAGCCACATCATCACCATGCGCCAAAAAAATACCTGCGTCCCCGTCAAAGGCGCCATCCATTTGCCATAGGCGTACAGCACACCAAAAAGCACATTGGACAATGCCGCAAGGATCACCCCAATCATCAGCTGATTGCCAGTCAACAGATGGCTCATTTGAAAAATCCTGCCTGTGTATCTCAAGACCGCTGTCATCATAAAGACCGTCGCATCCTAATTATTGATGGTAAATTGATTAAAATAATAGGCGTATTGTAAGAAAAAAGGATGATACAATGTTCAAATAATCGCTGCTATCATGAGTATATTTTTCAAAATTCTATGGATTGTGATAAAATTTCTCATATTTTTGGAATTTATAATAATGCATAAACTTGATCATATTGACAAAAAAATTTTAAACATACTGCAAGACGATGCCACCTTACCCCTAAAAACGATCGCTGAAAAACTGCAAATCTCCACCGCCACAGCGCAGCGGCGCATCAGTCAATTAAGCGATGTCAAAGCGATCGAACGCACCGTCGCCATCGTCAATCCTGCCAAAGTCCACAGACCGCTGATCGTGCTTGTACTGATCAAAATGACCCATTCAAACACGCCAATGCAGCACCGATTTGAAAGACTGATGGCAACACATCCGCAAGTGCTCAGCTGCTATGAAATTTCAGGGGATTATGACTTTGTGCTGACGGTTGTGAATAAAGACATGCAAGATTATCATCGCTTTACGCGCCAAAATCTGTCTGGTGATAATAATGTCGCTAATTTTAATAGCCAATTTGTGATGAATTCGGTAAAATCTAGTACAAAAATTTATTTGGATGATTGATATGCCTGTGTTTAAGTTTATCATACCGCTTTTGGCGGTTGCACTCATCGGCTGCCATGACCGCAGCACTGAAGATAATTTAAAACTCATCCATGATGACGCTAAGGCTGCCAAAACCACCGATGATCATGAAAATTTAGACAATCCCCATGATTTTCAAGCGCTACTAGATGAGCTTGGGGCAGATCATGAGCCTTTGGCGTCGTCAATTCAGCCCATCATCACCGAAGATGGCAAAACAAAAATTGACTGGTCGCACATTGATACCAAGACCGCCAAAGTGGATAAAACTGCCTTTGATTATCCATTTTTGATCGACAGTGAGCCTGTCGTTAATTATGCCAATGTCTACAATATCAGTGCTGAACAAGCGCAATATTCTATGCTGCTATCCATGGCAAGCCCAGAAGCGCTTGGTAAAATCGTCGATCAGCTTGGCAATCAGTATATCGCTCATCGCTTTCGTGATGGCAGCGATCCTGCGCTGATCATTCAAGTGACGCCTGATGTCGTCAATGAACAGCATAGCTATATTATCTCTGATAAATTTGCTGAAGGCTTGGAGCTGCCCATTGAGATTGTATCGACTCAAAACGCTCAATAAATCAGCGAATCAAAAAGGGTTTGAGTTTTACCAAATCAGTGCTTGGCTTTGGCTTTGACCGAGCCTAAATAAATGGCAGCCATGGTGAGTGCCGCGCCTAGCCACTGTATGGCGGTGATGGATTTATTTAACCAAAAATAATCCAGCATCAGTGCCGCTACAGGTTCAGATAATAATAACAGTCCCGTCACCGCCAAGCTCAGACGCGGAATACTAAACGCAATCGCACCAAAAGCCAAGCACTGCATGACTGTGCCATAGACCAAGATCCAGCCAAGCTCATGGGGTGTCTTGGGCAGGATCTGACCTTGATCCAGCCAAAGCATCAAAGGCAGCACCGCCATCGCACCCCCTGCACCCACCAAAGCCATCAAGCTAAACAGTGGCGTCGGCGCATGATAATGCACTTGACGAACCCAAGTCAAAGAAATCGCAAGGCAGGCACCAGAGACGATCCCTGTCACAAAGCCCAAGCCTGCCTGCCCATTATGCCTAAACTCAGGACTGGCAATCAGCGCTACACCCATCACCGCAAGCATAAGACTAACAAGCTGCATCCGATTTTGACGCTCGCCAAAAAAACAAAAGCCAATAAACGCCAAAAAGAAAATTTGCAAGCTATTTAACAGGGTAGAAATGCCAGGACCTACCGCATGGATGCTCTCATGCCATAGCGCCAAATCAAGACCAAGCGCGGCGCCTGCAAGCAGTGCATATACCAAGGCAGGTTTTGATCGGGGGAACTTTTGGCGAAACAAGAGCGCGAGCAGCACAAATACGATAGACGACACCGCCAATCGCCAAAATGCCATGGCATAAGCGCCAACATCGACATGCACCACAATCAAGCTGCCCATGCCAAATAAGATACACCCGATCAATAGCCCAAGCATGGGCAGGGTTTGTGGATTATTTATCCGACTCATCGCTGCTATGCCTGATCGTATGAAGTCAGTAGTGCTAAAAATTCATCTTCTAAAACGACTGCAACACCAAGCTTTTGAGCTTTTTCAAGTTTGCTGCCGGCTTTTTCACCAGCAAGTAGCCGTGTGGTCTTCGCCGACACGCTGCCGGCAACTTTAGCACCCAAAGCAATGAGTTTATCTTTGGCTTCATCGCGCCCCATACTTGCCAAAGTACCAGTCACCACCCAAGTCTCGCCAGCCAATGGCAGCGACGATGCGTCGGGCGTATCCATCGCCTGCCAATGAACACCCGCCTCAATCAGCGCCTGCACCACTTCAATATTATGCGGCGCGCGAAAAAAATCGTAAATTGATTGGGCGGTTACTTCACCGATATCAGGGACAGCTTGCAGCGCTTCTAAATCCGCATCAATGATTGGCTGCAAATCGCCAAACTGCTGCGCCAATGACAGCGCTGTGCTTTCACCAACACCGCGGATCCCCAAGGCAAAAATAAAACGTGGCAAGGTCGTTTGTTTGGATGTTTCGATAGCAGCCAGCATTTTGGTGACTGATTTATCACCCAAGCCTTCTAGCGTCATCAAATGCTCAGCCTGCTCATGGAGCTTATAAATATCCGCCACCGTCCGAACCAGCCCCATTTCAAAAAACTTAATCAGCCACTGACCGCCCAAGCCATCAATATCCATCGCACGGCGAGCAACAAAATGAATCAGCGCCTCTTGCTGCTGGGCGGCGCAGTACAGTCCGCCAGTACATCTTGCCAGCGCCTCACCGTCTGGCAAGGCGACAGGCGATTGACAAACCGGGCAAGTGCTTGGCAAAGTGATCAAACCAGCATCGCTAGGACGCAGCTCAGTGATGACCCCGGAGACCTTGGGTATGACATCACCTGCTCGGTGGACATTGACCATATCGCCGATCATCACCCCAAGACGCTCAATCTCACCAAAATTATGCAGCGTGACATTACTGACCGTAACGCCGCCCACATTCACCGGCTCAAGCTTACCAACAGGTGTCAAAGTCCCTGTCCGCCCCACTTGCCACTCAACACCCATCAGCCTGGTAGGCACAGTTTCGGCAGGGAATTTATACGCAGTCGCCCAGCGCGGTTCACGGCTTAAAAATCCCAATCGCGCCTGCAAACCCAAATCATTCACCTTAATGACCAAGCCATCAATTTCAAAAGGTAACTGGCTGCGCGTTTTGATAATGTGGGCATAAAATGCTTGAATCTCATCAAGACTTTTGGCGACCTCAAAAGGCGCGGTCTCAAATCCAAGCTGACCAAGCCACTGCATCGCGCCTGACTGCGTGGTGATGCCATCTGGTAATCCATCATTCACCGAATACCCAAAAAACGCTAACGGACGCGCGGCGGCGATGGCAGCGTTTAACTGCCTGAGCGAGCCTGCGGCGGCATTGCGCGGATTGGCAAAGGTTTTTTCGCCGCGTGCGGTGCTTTCCCGATTTAATTTTTCAAAACCTGCTTTTGGCATCAGCACCTCACCGCGGATCTCAAGCCGCTTGATTTGCTCACATCCTGCCAAAGTCAATGGCAAATTACGGATTGTTCTGACATTATGCGTGATGTCCTCGCCCACCTGCCCGTCGCCGCGCGTGACCGCTTGGATGAATTGACCGCATTGATACTTTAGCGATACCGCCAATCCATCAAGCTTTAGCTCCATTTCATACTCATCAATGACCACGCCCAATCGCTCATTGGCACGGCGCAAAAATCCTGACATATCATCAGCATTGAACACATTGCCCAGTGATAGCATCGGCACCTCATGCGCCACTTGGGTAAAAAATGGTAGCGGCTCACCACCAACTGTATTGATCGGGCTGTCAGGCTGTATCAGATCGGGATACTGCTCCTCAAGTGTCATCAGCTCGCGGCGCAGACCATCATATTCGCCATCAGAAATCGTCGGCGCATCCATCACATAATACGCATGATTATGGCGCTTTAGCACCTCGATCAAGGCGCGCATCTGAGCGATGATCTTATCATCAGCTTTGGCAGAACTGCCTTTGGATGCGTCATCAAAAAAAGAAGTTTGGGTATTCATAATTCTACTTTGGTTGGTATGCATTGGGCTTAAGTGCCCTATTTTAGCAGAAATTTTTATATGTTTTTGAGTATTTCGGTGGTGATCAGCGGTTATAGATTTTTGAAAATTCAATCCAAGATCAATGAATCGCTACGCCGTTTTCAGTCAAAATTAATCACTTTTGAATAAATTTTGAATTATAATAATGGCTTTGATTGGCTCATCATTTCAGCGCCACAAAGTAATCTTTGGGCGTCAATTTTTATCAACTTAAGATCATCTTATGACCGACTTTTCTTTCAAAGCACATCTTGAGCGCCAAAATATTACCATCTCTTGGCAGCGCTATAGCATCGACGCCCTGAACTTTATGGCGCTTGGTTTGTTTTCGTCGCTGATTTTGGGATTGATTATCAAAAATTTGGGCACTTGGCTTGGATTGCCTTGGCTGGTCGAGATCGGCACGCAAGCACAAAGCCTAATGGGCGCAGCCATTGGCGCTGGTGTGGCTTATGCGCTCAAGGCGCCGCCGCTGGTGCTGTTCACCTCGATCACCACAGGCTTTGCAGGTGCGGCGATGGGTGGTCCTGTTGGGGCATTCGTGGCAGCGCTGATTGGGGCAGAGTTTGGAAAATTTGTCCATCGCATGACGCCTTTGGATATCATCGTCACGCCTGCCACGACGCTCATCGTCGGCATGGCAGTGGCAGGATTTATCAGCCCTGCCATCGATCGGCTGATGGTGAGCCTTGGGCAATTTATCATGTGGGCGGTAGAGTTATCACCGATTGTGATGAGCATTGTGGTGGCGGTTGCGATGGGTCTGATTTTGACTTTACCCATCTCAAGTGCGGCGATCGCCATCAGCCTTGGGCTTGGCGGTTTGGCAGCAGGGGCTGCAACGGTCGGCTGCGCAGCGCAGATGATCGGCTTTGCGGTGATGAGCTATCGTGATAATGGCATCGGTGGCGCGCTGGCATGTGGGCTTGGCACCAGTATGATTCAGGTCCCTAACATCCTAAAAAATCCCAAAATCTGGCTACCGCCCACCCTATCAGGCGCCGTGCTTGCCCCCTTTGCGACGGCGGTGTTTGGCATGACCAATATCCCTTCAGGGGCAGGCATGGGCACCTCAGGCTTTGTCGGTCAGATTGGCACGCTTGATGCCATGGGTATCAGTCCCATGACTTGGATGCTTATCATCAGCTTTCATGTCATTTTGCCTGCGATTTTGACTTGGATATTTGCCAAGCTATGCTACAAAAAAGGCTGGATTAAAACAGGCGATCTGCGACTTAATAAATAGCCAAAGCGCGCTATCGCCAAAGATTTCGGCAAGTGGATTAAGGGTTTTGTGGGTAGCCTTTACTCAAATTGGCAAGTCAAAAGCCAGTGCAATTCTGCCAAAAAATTGGTATCATTATCAGCATCGCCACACATTCAAATCATGAGATCGTGGCAAATCTTCTTAATTAAGGCACTATTATGACCGCTCCTTTAAATGTCCATGTCATTGACCATCCCCTTGTCCGCCACAAGCTGTCACTCATGCGCGAAAAAGAAACCAGCACTTATAAGTTTCGCACGCTGACCAATGAGCTTGGGCGACTGATGGCGTACGAAGCCAGTCGAGATTTTGAGATCGAAAGTTTTAGCATGCAAGGCTGGTGCGGTGAAATCACTGGCGAGCAAATCAAAGGTAAAACAGTCACTGTGGTACCCATCTTACGCGCAGGCTTGGGGATGCTTGATGGTGTCCTTGATCTATTACCTACCGCCAAAATCTCCATGGTCGGACTTCAGCGCGATGAGACGACGCTAGAGCCTGTGCCGTTTTTTGAAAAATTTGTCAATGACATTGACCGTCGCCCTGCCTTGATCTTAGATCCAATGCTAGCAACAGGTGGTAGCATGGTCGCCACCATTGATATGCTCAAAAAACATGGCTGCACCAACATCAAAGCATTGGTGCTGGTCGCAGCACCTGAAGGCGTGCGCTTGGTCAATGAAGCACACCCCGATGTCAAAATCTATACCGCCGCCTTAGACAGCCATCTCAACGAAGACGGCTACATCATCCCAGGTCTTGGCGATGCTGGCGATAAGATTTTTGGCACCAAGCAGGCTGGCTAAGTCATTATAAAAATCAGCGCTTTCATTTAAGATGAAGGCGCTGATTTTTTGGCTACTTGTTTTGCTGATGTTTCATATTTTTAATTTACGATATTATAAAATGATTTCAGATCACTACTTAAAATTTTTGACCACATCAGCCAACATCTCATAAGAATCGTGCTGTTTTTGGACATCATAAATATAGCTGACTGCCATCAGCTCATCGGCTTGAACTTGGCTTTGTAATTGCTCAAGCTGATCTGCCACCGTCTTAGGCGAACCAAGCAAGCGGCATGACATCATGCTATCAGCCATCTGTACAATGTGCGGCGGAATGTGCGCGTCGATGTCTGTCACGGGCGGCTTCATGCCACTGCGCTGACCTGTCACCACATTTAAGAAAAACTGTAAACTAGTACTGGCTAACAACTTCGCTTCGGCATCAGTATCTGCAACAAACGCATTCACCCCCACGATCACCTTAGGCGCATCAAGTACCGCCGATGGCTGAAAATACTCACGATAAATCTGCACCGCCTGCGCCAAAAAGCGTGGTGCAAAGTGCGACGCAAAGGCATATGGCAAGCCCATTTGAGCCGCCAAATACGCGCTTTCGGTACTCGAGCCCAAGATATAAAGCGGTACTTTTAGGCCTTTGGCAGGATAGGCGCGCACTTTGTCATTATCCGTCTCGTCACCAAAATAAAATTGCAGCTCCTTGATATCATTTGGAAAACTCATCGCAAAATCATCATGATTACGGCGGATGGCGCGCGCAGTCGCAGGATCTGTACCCGGCGCGCGCCCAAGCCCCAAATCCACCCGATCAGGATATAAGCTCGCCAATGTCCCATAATACTCTGCCACCACAAAGGGCGAGTGATTGGGCAGCATGACGCCGCCTGAGCCGACGCGAATATGCGCCGTCCTATCTAGCACACGCTGAATGAGCAAACTGGTCGCAGAGCTCGCCAAATACGGCGTATTATGGTGCTCAGCGATCCAAAAACGGCTCAGTCCTAATTTTTCGGCATGCTGAGCCAGTGCTACGGTATTATCCACCGCCTGAACGAAGCTTTCGCCCTGACGAAATGGGGATAAATCTAAAATGGATAAATCAGTCATCATTTTACCTTCTTTTTATGATCGTTCAGCCAAAATCTTGTTTGACAGTTTTGGGCATCTGATCAATATATGGGGGCAAATGATGCATTTACCAGTTTGATATTTCATTGATACAACATATCAATTTATCTAACAGCCCTCACTTGATTTGACTAATTTTAATTAATAGTGATCAATCAGATACTCTAACGTTGTTTTTAATTTTACGATTCTATCTTCTAAGTCTATACCCTGATCATCTTGAGTGATCATAAGTTTGTTGTCTTTGGTCAAGATATTTTCCTGAATAAGTTGATCAATGATGTCTTTAAATAGGTCTTCGCACCTGAATACAAATCCATCATTAGCACACTTGATCGAAATAGAAAGATCATTGTGGTTAAGGTTTCAGAATCACTGTCGTCATAAA
This sequence comes from Moraxella canis, assembly GCF_034424565.1. NCBI lineage: Bacteria > Pseudomonadati > Pseudomonadota > Gammaproteobacteria > Moraxellales > Moraxellaceae > Moraxella > Moraxella canis. The sequence goes on from NZ_CP139961.1 coordinate 896,049, forward strand.
AACCTATATTTATCAGGTGTGTAGTGGCAGAATGATCGGATAGCCTATCGCAGATTATCATACTTTAGTCTAGCAATGATCTCACGGCACAAATCACAAATCAAGACTCAAAAAGTGGCTGAGCGCAATCCAAATCAGCCGTATTCAATAGGTATTTGCTTTGGCATAAGGTGGTTTTTATTTCCACTAATAAAACAAACGGCTAGCATGGCAGGCTAATAATCCCCGAACCAATCTACAAGATATAATAGCTGCCAACCCCTTGATTTTGAACAACAAAAAAGCCCAAATCTTTCGATTTGGGCTTTTTAAAATTTGGAGCGGGAAACGAGATTCGAACTCGCGACCCCAACCTTGGCAAGGTTGTGCTCTACCAACTGAGCTATTCCCGCTGATCAGCATTTGCTGTATGGCTGCGTATTATACACCAAAAATATATGCCGTCAAGCCATTTTTACAAAATTTTTGCAATAATTTGGCAAAATGATGAAATCTGATGGCAACTCACTGATTTACATTACAATTTCACCAAACTTATCTATCAGTTGCTTGACACAGTCAAACGCACGCCCCATTTGGCGAACCAATGTGCTTCATCTTGAATATCAATGACACACGCCTGATGTTCGGGGCGATCGATTTTTACGGTCACATGCCAGTGATTATCGTCAATGGCAAGTTTTAGCTGATGCTTAGACATCTCAAAGCGCCCATGATTGGCGACAACCGACAAGCGCAATAAAAGCGCCAAATAAGCCAAGCCCACGCCGCCATTTTTGATGATGCGCTCGCAGTCATCCCCATTGATGGCGCGGCGATGATAACGAACCAGCCAAGACAGCTTTTCTTGATCGGTACGCGAAAACCCTGCCATATCTGCATGTCTGAGCAGATAGCTTGAGTGTTTATGATAGCTGCTATGCCCGATGGCAAGCCCCACTTCGTGCAACAAAGCTGCACGCCTGAGCATCTGCTCACCTTCTAGCGCCAAAGCCAAAGGCTCATGCACCTGATTAAAAAGCGCGCCTGCGGTCTTGGCGACGCGTTTGGCTTGTTTTTTATCGACACCAAATCGATCAATCAGCATCGCCACCGAATCATCACGCACATCATGAAAATCCATGCGTGATAACATGTCATACATCACGCCTTCTCTGAGCGCGCCATCACAGTACCTAAGCAGACGAATCCCAAACACACGCATGATCGCAAGCAAGATCGCCACGCCTGCAGGGAAAATGGCTTTTCGGTGCGACTTGACACCCACCATATCGATGGCATCGATATGACCACAAGAAATCAAAGACGATTTTAATTGCTCGACGCCTGCCAAAGTGATCTCATTACCCAGCCCAAACCCTGCGATCGCTTGTTGGATGGTCTTAATGGTGCCTGATGATCCCACTGCCTCATCAAAGCCAGTTTTTTTATAGCGGTTGCCATGCTTGATGATTTCTTTTTGGGCGGCATAAATCGCCTTTTCAAATGACAACGCACTGATGCTACCATCTCCAAAAAACTGCTGCGTAAACCCTGCCACGCCCACCTGCGTACTTTCGGTGAGTATGGAGGTGAGATTTTTACCGATAATCAGCTCTGTTGAGCCACCACCAATATCAACCACAAATCTTTGCTTATGACTTGGGCAGGTGTGCGACACGCCTAGATAGATCAGCCGCGCCTCTTCGCGTCCTGAGATGATCTCAATCTGCACAGGCAAAATATCATTAGCGCGCGCGATAAACTCTTGGCTATTGGCAGCGCGCCTTAGTGTATTGGTCGCCACGATACGCAGCCGAGAGTTATTCACATCACCCAAACGCCCTGCAAATCGCGCCAAGCACTCAATGCCGCGATCGATCACAGCTGATGATAAGTGATTGTGCTCATCAAGCCCCATTGCCAACTGTACTTTTTCGCTCATCGAAGCGATGCGTCTAAGCTGATCGCCATGGCGCTCAGCGATGGCTAGGTGGATACTGTTTGAGCCGATATCGATAGCGGCTAATTTTTCGGTATCTGATAGGGGCATCTGTTATATCGCTTGTGTTTGTAAGGTCTGTGTAGAGATGGTTTGACTTTTGGGAAAAATGATATGAAAGGTAGAGCCAACGCCTTCTTCTGAGCTGATTTCTAGGCGGGCATTGTGCTTATTTAGCACATGCTTCACGATGGCAAGTCCAAGTCCCGTCCCGCCTGTCGCACGGCTACGCCCACTGTCCACCCGATAAAATCGCTCAGTCAGCCGCCCAAGATGCTCACTACTAATCCCAATGCCATTATCGGTCACCGACAGATGAACATCACCGCCATCTTCTTCATAGATGATATCAATTGCCCCACCTGATGGCGTGTATTTAATGGCATTTAAAACCAAATTAATAATCGCACTGTACAAATAAGCCTCAATCCCCAAAATATTTTTATCGGTATCCAGATGAATATCAATCAAATGCCCCGCTTGGTTACTGGCAGATGCTTGATCAAATACTTGCATCAGCAGGCGCGGCATATTGACTTCAGCCATCGGCTTGGTTTCATCACTTTCAAGACGCGACAGCATGAGCAGATCATTGATTAAGTCATTCATACGGATAGCCTGCTCACGCATAAGTTTGAGCCCACGCGCCCACGCAGGCTTAACATCATCAGTCAGTGTAAAATTCTCAAGATAACCCAAAATCACTGTCAAAGGCGTACGCAGCTCATGCGACACATTACCCACAAAATCTGTCCGCATCTGCTCAAGCTGCTGCATGCGCGTATGATCTTTGACCATGACAGCGCAGCGATCATCCGTCAGTCGCACCAAGCGCAGGTTTAGGACATTGCCTGTAATCGTCGGGTGATTTTGGCAAAACGAGTGGGGCAAACTTGGATCTTTATAGATGTCATAAAGCTGCTCAAACGTGCTATTTGCAAACACTGTGCTTGGCAAGGCATGACCTTGCGTCTCATCAGAGGCGATACCAAGCAAGCGCTTGGCGGCAGGATTGATGTACTCAATCGCCAAGCGGCTCATATCCATGACCACGATACCATCAGGCAAATTCTCTACCAATAAACCAAAATCGGCAGCAGAGTGTTTCATGATTATTTATCCGAGAACCGATAGCCTGTACCGCGCACTGTTTGAATCAGCGTATCTGCCCCATAAGGTGCCAGCAGCTTACGCAGACGACGAATGTGCACATCCACCGTACGCTCATCAATATAAACATTACCGCCCCACACCGCATCTAGAATCTGAGCGCGTGTATAGGCACGCTCTGAGTGCATCACAAAAAAGCAAAGCAGACGATATTCGGTACTACTCATGGTGATCTCAGCATCGCCTGCCATGACTCTTTGGCTGGCTGTGTTGATGGATAAATTACCCGCCTGCATCAGCTCTTTGCCCATGCCGATGCCTGTGCGGCGAAGCACTGCCTTGACTCGGCTGATCAGTTCTCGAGTACTAAAAGGCTTGGTGATATAATCATCCGCACCCGCATCGAGCCCATACACTTTATTATCTTCTTCACCTTTGGCGGTGAGCATGATGATGGGGATATCAGCAGTGGTTGGGTTTTTCTTGAGTCTGCGCGCAAAATCAATCCCAGACTCTCCATGTGGCATCATCCAATCCAATAAGATCAAATCAGGCTTTTCGTCGACCACAGCCACATAAGCGCCTTGGGTGTCATAGGCTTGAACCACATCAAAATCCGACAAATCCAAAGTCCCCGCAATCAGCTCATTGATGGCAGGCTCATCTTCAACAACCAAGATTTTTGCACTCATTGATGGCGAACTCCCTAAAACGGCTTTTGGGTAGGTTGAATAAGGCTTTTGGGTAAGGGCTGAGTTAAATTGTAACATAAATATTGTCCGATAACAGCCACAAAACATGGCTTAATTCGTTTAACAAACTTTAATTAATTCATAAAAGTAAGAAGACATCGACCAAAATAAAACCCAAGGAGTGCTAAGCACGCCTTGGGCTGTCCGCCAAAGCCCTTTGACCGATCAAAATACGACACCTTTGATCGCCCCACCAAAGCTTGGGCCCAAGACAGAGACTCTTGCTTGATCAATCAGCCGTGACGACCAGCGATATAATCTGCCGTTGCTTGATTTTGCGGATTGTTGAAGATTTGGCTGGTTTCGCCCATCTCAATCATATCGCCCAAATACATATAAGCGGTGAAGTCAGAGCAGCGAACCGCTTGCTGCATGTTATGCGTTACGATCGCGATGGTATAATCTTGTTTTAGATCATGGATCAGCTCTTCGATCGCACCTGTTGAGATAGGGTCTAGGGCTGATGTTGGCTCATCTAGTAGCAACACTTCAGGGCGCGTCGCCACACTGCGCGCGATACATAGACGCTGCTGCTGACCACCTGATAAAGATAGACCTGATTTTTTTAGCTTGTCTTTGACTTCATTCCATAGGGCAGATTTTTGAAGCGCCCATTCAACGCGATCATCAAGCTCAGATTTAGATAAATTTTCATATAACTTCACACCAAACGCCACATTGTCATAAATTGACATGGCAAATGGGGTTGGCTTTTGAAAGACCATGCCAACGCGCGCGCGTAGCAAGTTAACATCGACGCGGCTGTCTAAGATGTTTTGGTTATCCAAGATAATCTCACCTGTCGCACGCATGCCTGAGTACAGGTCATACATACGGTTTAGCGTGCGCAAAAGCGTTGATTTACCACAGCCTGACGGACCGATAAAAGCGGTAACTTTTTTATCCAAAATATCTAAATTGATATTTTTAAGCGCCTTATAATCACCATAATAAAAGTCAAGATTACGCACTTGTACTTTGGCGGCAGTTTGGCTTAGAGTTTTATCATCGGTGTTGCTATCAGTAAACGCTGTGTTCATGGTTGGGTTCAGACTTTGGTTAAGTGTATTCATGTTGAGTTTTCCTTATATTTGGCAAGTGTTCAAACACTTTGGCTATGTTGGCTAAGATCAATTGACTCTTAATGCGCTTTGGACGATAAAGCACGAGCGATGATGTTTAACAGTAATACCGCAAAAGTGATCAGTAGCGCCGCTGCCCATGCCAAAGCATGCCAGTTGTCATACGGACTCATCGCAAACTGATAGATGGTATTTGGTAAGTTTGCCATCGCTTGAGACATATCTGTGCTAAAGTATTGGTTATTTAGCGCGGTAAATAGTAACGGCGCAGTTTCGCCAGCAATACGAGCAAAAGCAAGCAGCACGCCTGTAATCACACCTGCTTTGGCGGATTTTAGGGTAATGTGGCTGACCAATTTATATTTTGGCGCGCCTAGTGCATAGCCTGCTTCGCGCAGGTTATTGGGCACAAGTAGCAGCATGCTTTCTGTGGTGCGCACCACCACAGGAATCACAATCACCGCCAAAGCAACAACGCCTGCCCAGCCTGAGAATCCGCGACCTTGAACCATCAAAGCAAATACGAACAAACCAATCACGATAGAAGGTGCTGACAGCAAAATGTCATTCATAAAGCGCGTGGCACGACCAAGCCAGCCGCCTTGGTCAAATTCTGCTAAGTACACGCCTGTCAAAATCCCAATCGGCGTACCCACCGCAAGACCAGCAAAAGAAATCATGATCGAACCGACAATGGCGTTACGCAGACCACCTTCGGCCATCGGCGGTGGTGTATCCATACTAAACACTGGCATAGACATCAAGCCTTGGATACCTTGGGCAAATAACGTCACCAAAATCCAAGCCAACCAAAACAGACCAAAAGTCATCGCAACAGCGGTCAATCCCATCGCAAAGCGGCTCACCGCACGGCGGCGATGATACTTTGGCATATGGATGCGATTGGCAAAATTTGCTTTTTCATTAATCATGGTATTATCCTTATTTTCCAGCTCGCTTGTCGATCTTCATCAGCATAAGCTTAGAGGCTGATAATACAATGAAACTAATCACAAACAGAATCAAACCTAAGTGTAGCAGCGACGATAAATGCATCTCGCTTGAGGCTTCAGCAAATTCGTTAGCCAAGGCTGAGGTGATCGATACCCCAGAAGTAAATAGGCTTGTATTGATATTAAAGGTGTTACCAATCAAGAAAGTCACCGCCATGGTCTCACCAAGCGCACGGCCCAAGCCCAAAATCAGACCGCCGACCACACCCGCTTTGGTATAAGGCAGCACAACTTTAGTAACAACTTCCCAAGTAGTCGCACCCATGCCATACGCCGACTCTTTTAGCAAATCAGGCACCACCAAAAACACATCGCGCATGGTCGCAGCGATGAATGGAATGATCATAATGGCAAGTACCAAACCTGCCGTGAAAAGACCGATACCAATAGGCGCACCAACAAACATCTGACCGATGATCGGCAGTCCTGCCAAATGATTGATCAGCCATGGCTGCACGGTATCACCGAACCAAGGCGCAAAGACAAACAGACCCCACATACCATAGATAATCGATGGAATACCAGCAAGCAGCTCAATGGCGATACCCAATGGCTTTTTTAGGAAGTTTGGGCAAAGTTCTGTCAAAAAGACAGCAATACCAAAACTGACTGGCACGGCAATCACGACCGCGATAATGGAGGTGACGATTGTGCCATAAATTGGTGCCAATGCACCGAACTGACCAGCGACTGGATCCCAGTTACTGCTGGTATAAAAATTTAAACCAAATTCGCGAATACTCGGCATTGCACCAAAGACTAGTGACAGCATGATACCGCCTAAAGTCAAAAGTACAAGCAGCGCAGACAGTTTGGTTGTCCAAACAAAAGCGCCATCAAGTCGCTTTTGGCGACTGAGTCTGGCGGCGAGTGCTGAATTTTGGGTGGTCATTTGGGAATTCCCCTGATTTTGCTAAATTGGCTGTATTTTAAGAAATAATGGGCTTGCCAATTCTGACAAGCCACATTTCAAGAAGTCATCGCAGCTTATAGGGCAGCTTATTGTGCATAAACTGCATTGCCGCTTGAGTCTTTCACTTCGCTCCAGCTTGCCTTGAACAGCTCAACCGCTTTGTCGCTGAATGGTACATAGTCAAGATCTAGCGCTGCTTGGTCACCATTGGTGTATGCCCAGTCAAAGAATCTTAGAACACCAGCAACTTGCTCAGGATTTTCTGGGTTTTTGTGTACGATGATGAAAGTTGCAGCAGCGATTGGCCATGCGCCTGCAGTTTCTGAGTTGGTTAGCACTTGGTTAAAGCCAGGTGCTGCTGACCAATCGATGTCACCTGCAGCAGCGAAGCTGTCAGCTGATGGCTGAACAAATTCGCCAGCGGCGTTTTTAAGTGCCACATGAGACATGCCATTTTGCTTGGCGTAAGCGTATTCTACATAGCCGATTGAGTTTTTGATGCGGCTAACATAGCTTGCTACGCCTTCGTTACCTTTACCAGCAGCGCCTGAAGAAGCGGTTGGCCATTTGATGGCTTTGTCTACGCCCACTGAGCTTGCCCAGTCGGTTGAAACTTTATTTAGGTAGTCAGTGAAGTTAAAGGTCGTGCCTGAACCGTCTGAACGGAATACTGTGGTGATGTCAGCATCTGGCAGTGTCAAATCTGGGTTAAGTGCAACAATCGCAGGGTCGTTCCACTTCGTCACTTTACCCAAGTAGATATTTGCCAAAGTTTCGCCATCTAGCTTAAGCGCGCCAGCTTCGATACCTTCGATATTCACCACAGGCACAACACCGCCGATCACTGTTGGGAACTGGATTAGGTTTTCAGCGTTTAGCTCATCCACAGTCAATGGCGCATCTGAAGCACCGAAATCAACAGTTTTAGCGATGATTTGCTTGATACCACCTGAGGAACCGATTGATTGATAGTTCACTTGACCGCTGGTAGCTTCTTTGAAATCAGCTGACCATTTGGCATAGATTGGTTGTGGGAAAGATGCGCCTGCGCCTGTGATGTTGATAGCAACTTGTTCCATAGCGGCTGGGGCAGCGTCAGCTGGAGCTGCTGTCGTTGCAGCTGGTTCTGGCTGAGCCGCTGCAGCTTGTTCGTCTTTTTTGCTACAAGCAGTTAGCGCGATAACAGCAGCGACAGATAGGCTGATCAATTTGATGTTCGTTTTCATCATAACTCCGTTGGGTAAACTCTATTAAGGATATGGATGTTAAAAGCTAAGGAGATTTATCACATAAGTTATGCGTATTGTAAAAATCGTGCATGACGATTTAATGACTGACAGATGACGGTTATATGAAAATTATATGACAATTTGATGACAAGGCTTTTGGCAGGCAAGTCAGGCGAGCTTTAAATAAACTGGCTTTTAAAAAATAGCGACTGAAATAGTGATTCTATGAATAATGATAATTTGTGAATTTTTTGTTTAGATCGCTAGGCTTATAAAAGGCTTTGGTTTATAATCACTACAAGCGTTACGATTTTAAGACATCACAGGCATTCTACGAGGGATGAGTATGCAAAGTTTCATCAAAAAAAATGTTTTGGCAGTGACTTTGGCTGCAGCCACTGTCGCACCGATTGCTGGCTGCTCTAGCACCACCAGCGCAGGCGTGGTGGGCGCCGACAGAAAACAGCTATTATTGGTTTCAAGTGAAGAGATCATGCAGCTGTCCAATCGAGCCTATCTACAAACCATCAATGAAGCGCGCGCCAAAGGTAAGCTTGATAATAATTATGCGCAAGTTCAGCGCCTTCGCCGCATTGCCAATCATCTGATTCCACAGACGACAGCGCTGCGTCCAGATGCGACCAGCTGGGATTGGAAAGTGCATGCCATCACCGATAATCAAATCAATGCCTATGTCATGCCAGGCGGTAAGATTGTCTTTTATACTGGCATCATTGAGCGGCTAAAGCTGACTGATGCCGAAATCGCTGCCATCATGGGGCATGAGATGGCGCATGCGTTGCGTGAGCATTCTCGCGAAAAAGCCAGCCGAGGCGTCGCCACCCAAGGCGTTCTGGGTATCGCAGTGAGCGCGCTTGGGCTATCAAGCGGTCAAGCACAGCTGGTAGGCTTAGCAGGTCAGCTGGGACTGGACTTACCGCACTCGCGCACCCAAGAAGCAGAAGCTGATAAAATTGGCATTGAGCTGATGGCACGCGCAGGCTACGATCCAAATGCTGCGGTCACTTTGTGGCAAAAAATGCAGTCAGCTGGTGGTGGCAGCGTGCCGCAGTTTTTGAGCACACACCCAAGCTCTGCCAATCGCATTAGCAATCTAAAAGCCTTGGTGCCAACGGTGATGCCACTGTATCAGGCAGCACCCAGACGCTAATTGATCAAATTAAACTAGTTAAGTGATATGATGAATAACCCAACAGCAGCGGCGCTGAGTGCAGCACTACAAGCGCTTAGCCCTAGCACACTGTCATTGCAGAACGAAAGTCACATGCATGCCGGCTATTTTGAGGGCAAAGAAAGCCACTTTAAGCTTTTGATTGTCAGTGAAGCGTTTGAGGGGCAGCGCTTGGCTGCTCGCCATCAGGCAGTCTATGCCTTGGCTCAGCCTTTTTTGATGAGTGGCGGTGGCACGGTTCACGCCCTTGCCATCCATGCCTATACGCCTGATGAATGGGCGAAGCTTGAGCAAGCACCTGACAGCCCTTTGTGCGCTTCTCGTCGCTGATAATCTGCCTTGGCGTTATGATCTATGATTAAGTTAAGGCTAAAAATTGATTTTAATAGGGATTTTATGATGAAAAAATTCATGATCACCGCAGCCTCTGCTGTCGCGCTGGCAGGCTGTGCCACTACTGGCAATATCACGCCGCAGTATGTCAATCCCAATATGTATCACAGCTATGACTGCACTCAGCTGCAGTCAGAAGTGCGCCGCGTCACCACTTTGGTCGAAAGAGCTCAAAATGAGCAAATTGGTTTATCCGCCTCTGGCATTGGGATCGGTGTGACAGGCAGCCGCCACGGCATCTATCCAAGCATCAGCTGGGGCGTGGGCACCAATAGCAGACAGCGCGCCGCCAAAAAAGAGACACTCTCTCGCTTATATGGTGAGCATGATGCCATGATTCTTGCCGCTCGCCAAAAACAATGTGCATTTGCCCAAGGTGTGAAAATCTACGGAGAATAACTGATGAGAGTGCAAAATCTACTGCCTCATTGGGTTTTGCAGCTCATTCAGCATCCGCGCACGGCTCTATCAGACATCCCTGCTGGGCTTATGATGGCGGTATTGGTTATCCCTCAAAGCCTGGGCTATGCCGCCTTGGCAGGTCTACCGCCCATTATGGGGCTATATGCCGCCATCGCGCCTGTGATTGTCTACGCATGGATAGGCGCCAGTAGCGTCTCATCTATCGGTCCAGTGGCCATTACCGCCATCATGACCGCATCAGCACTGACTGGCTATGCCGCTGGCAGCTTACAATACAACTCACTTGCCATCATTCTTGCCTTTATGGTAGGCGGGATTTTATTGATCGCTGGGCTGATTCGTCTGGGCTGGATTATGCAGTTTGTCAGTCGTGGCGTCGCCTCAGGGTTTATCAGCGGGGCAGCAGTATTAATTATTTTTAGTCAAATCAAGCACATCATCGGTGTCCCTTTAAATGCTGACAGCTTGATTGACCTGTTTTTAAGTGTTTATACCAGCACTCAACCCATCCATCTGCCGACAGCTTTACTTGGGGTTAGCGTCACCCTTTTATTGATCATCAGTCGTTATGGTGAGGCGATGATTTGGGGCTGGCTGCCGACTCAGTGGCGCGGCTTTGGCAATCGCTTTTTTGTCATTTTAATTGTCGCCCTCTCCATTTGGCTCAGTCATCGCATGGGATTTGAGCAAATGCAGATCAGATTGCTACAACCTTTGCCCACAGGTTTACCCAAAATCGCTTTTCCCAATTTTTCTGTAACCACTTTATTAGATTTATTACCCTCGGCGCTCTTGATCGCGCTGATCGCTTTTATTTCGTCAAGTACGATCTCAGCACAGCAGGCACGGATACGCGGTGAGCCGTACGATGCCAACAAAGAGCTTGGGGGCTTGGGTTTGGCGAACATCACCAGCGGTGCCTTTGGTGGTTTTGCGGTCGCAGGCGGTATCTCGCGCACCAGCCTAAACCTGTCTGTGGGCGCCAAAACACCGTTAGCGTCCATCATTTGCGCCTTGGGCGTGCTAATGATCTTGCTTTTTTTGGGGCGCTATTTGGCAGGTCTGCCCTATGCCATTTTGGCAGCAGTGATCATCAGCTCTGTCATCTCGATGGTTGATACCAAAACCTTTATCAGCGCGTGGCAGCTGGATAAATTCGATGCCATTTGTTTTGGTATCACCTTCTTTACCTCGATTATTTTTGGTTTAAATAGCGGTTTGGTTGTCGGACTTTTGGCAAGTTTTGCCGCGATGATTTATCGCACACATCAAGTACACATCGCCATTGTGGGGCGCGTCGGTGACAGCGAACATTTTCGTAATATTGAGCGGCACGAAGCAACCACGTTTGATGGACTGCTGCTTTTGCGCATTGATGAAAGCTTGTATTTTGGTAATGCTCAGTCCGTTCTTGCCAATTTAACCCAGCTGTCTGACGACCCCAGCATTCATGACATTGTCCTGATGATGACTGCGGTCAATCACGTCGATTTATCTGCCCAAGAGATGCTTATCACCTTCAATCAAAGCTGCATTGAGCGTGGTCAGCGCCTACATTTGGCTGAAGTCAAGGGTCCTGTGATGGATATTCTAAAGACAAGTCCGATGGTTGAAGATCTGTCAGGGCGTATTTTTTTAAGTGCCAATCAAGCAGTTCAAAGCCTGACCAAGCCCAGCACAGACCTTTGAACCAGCCCTACCTTATTCCATTTTGAAACAATGACAGCTGTAATCGCTAAATACTGTCATAAGCTTATGCCAAATCACAATTGCAAGTCATCTTGGCATTGGGTATCATAAATCCAAAACAAATATCAAGGATTCACCCATGCACAGTCAAATCACCCTTTACAAACAAATCCATCCTAAGCAATGTCATGGACTTGCCAAATTAGGCTTTAAAAGTTTGATTAATCTGCGTTTTGATGATGAAATTGATGGGCAGCCCAAAGGGTCTGACATTGCTCAAAGTGCCGAAATCGCTGGACTTAGCTATCACACCCTGCCGATTGATATTGATGACATCCATCTCGCCCAAGCCCAAGCGTTCGCTGATCTGATTAAAGATGCGCCAAAACCTGTGATGGTATTTTGTGGTACAGGCTCACGCGCCAAGCGCCTGTATCAATGCGCGGTCGTCTCGGGTTTGATCTGATCAGGCTATAATGATCTTTGGGTCATCATCCAATTAAAATACACAGCCTTAAAATGGCACTGGACTGGTCCAATCCATCCAAATGCCATGCGTTGGGTGTTTTAAGCGAAGCTTGTGAGCGTGTAGATTTAAGCGATTTGACAGTGTAAGCGCCACATCTTCAGCATAAATGGGATCACCGATCATCACATGACCCAGATATACCATATGCACCCTAAGCTGATGACTACGCCCTGTGATGGGCTTGAGCGCCACTCGAGTCACAGGATGCGCCCTGCCGCTCTCATCACAGCGCAGCTCATGATGTAACACTTCATAATGGGTCAGCGCCCGCTTATTCCAATCCATATCGACAATATGACGCGGCTTGGTTGTTGGCTCATAGCGCACAGGCACATCAATGACACCCTTTTTATCGTCTGTCATCAATGTTCCAAACACAACGGCTTGATATTCTTTTTGGGGAATGCGGTCAATGAACTGCTTACTGATGTGCGTTTGAGCCTCACTGGATTTAGCAAAAATAATGAGCCCTGAGGTATCCATATCCAGTCGATGAATGAGCTTAATGTTGGGATTAACGCGTAAAAGTCGCGACTGCAAACTGACCTTTAGCACGCGTCCATCGACACTCAAAAGCCCAGCTGGCTTATCTAGCACCCAAATGTCCTCATCTTCATAAATCGTGATTGATTTGGCAAATTCGTGAAAAAATAAGTCATCTTGCGCAAGCTCTAGCGCATTCATGCGAAGAATATCAGCATCAGTTAGGGTCATCTTTTATTTGCTCAATCAGTAAGTTTGATAAATTCAATCGCCCACTCAGGGCTTGGGGCAGAAAGGCTATTATTATATCATGACTTAGCACCCAAGCTGACATCTTGAATTTTTTTGCAATAAACCACATAATGCTTCATAGGCAATCGCCATTTATCCACTGTAAAAAAGGAAGTATATTATGTCAATTATTAATGCCACTGATGCCAGCTTTGATGCTGATGTTTTAGGTTCTGATGAATTAGTTTTGGTTGATTTTTGGGCGGCGTGGTGCGGTCCATGTAAAGCCATCGCACCTGTACTGGAAGAACTTGCCGAAGATTATGCCGGTCGTGTCAAGATCGTCAAAGTTGATGTCGACGCCAACCCTCAATCTGCAGCGCGTTTTGGCATTCGCAGCATCCCAACGTTATTTGTCTTTAAAAATGGTGAGCGTGTTGACACTGTGGTGGGCGGTCGTCCAAAATCTGAGTTTGCCGCTTTGCTTGACAAGCATTTGTAATAGACCGATTCATCTTAAAACCTGATTTGATCATTTTCAAATCAGGTTTATTTTTGGATAAAATTTTTGAGAATTTGACCTAAGTTTGCCGCTCAACTCTTGACAAACGCTTGATTTGCGCTTAATATGAGCGCACCTGCAATCACCTTCTCAGATTGCATTTTTCTTTTTCTACCTCATGCAAATCTATCATTCTGCTTTTTTAGGCTGATCATTCACACATCTTACCTATCTATGAACTTAACCGAACTAAAAAGAAAATCCGTTGGCGAGTTACTTGCGATCGCTGAATCCATGGGTCTGGACAATATGGCTCGCAGTCGCAAACAAGACATCATTTTCGCCATTTTAAAGACACATGCCAGAAATGGCGAAGCAATTTACGGCGATGGCGTGCTTGAAATTTTGCCTGATGGATTTGGTTTTTTGCGCTCAAGCGAAGGTTCATACTTGGCAGGGCCAGACGACATCTATGTCAGCCCAAGCCAAATCCGCAGATTTAATTTGCAAACTGGCGACTCCATCGCAGGGCAGATCCGCCCACCTAAGGACTCAGAAAGATATTTTGCTCTGTTAAAGGTGAGTGAAATTAACTTTGATACGCCTGATCGTAGTCGCCACAAGCTGATTTTTGAAAACTTGACGCCGCTGTTTCCTACCAAGCAGCTGGTGCTTGAGACAGGCAACGGCACGACCGAAGACTTAACTGGGCGTATCATTGACTTGATCGCACCGATTGGTAAAGGTCAGCGCTCTATCATCGTAGCGCCGCCCAAAGCAGGTAAAACGGTGCTATTACAGACCATCGCGCAAGCCATCACCAAGAATCATCCTGAGTGCCATCTGATTGTTTTATTGATTGATGAGCGCCCAGAAGAAGTGACCGAAATGCAGCGCACCGTGCGCGGAGAAGTGGTTGCCTCTACCTTCGATGAGCCGCCGCAGCGACACATTCAAGTTGCCGAGATGGTTATCGAAAAAGCCAAACGCTTAGTAGAACATAAGCAAGATGTGGTCATTTTACTTGATTCTATCACACGCTTAGCACGCGCTTATAATACTGTTATTCCCTCAAGTGGTAAGGTGCTGACAGGCGGTGTGGACGCTCATGCACTTGAGCGCCCTAAGCGCTTTTTTGGTGCTGCCAGAAATGTGGAAGAAGGTGGCAGCCTAACCATCATCTCAACCGCATTGATTGATACAGGCTCAAAAATGGACAGCGTCATTTTTGAAGAATTTAAAGGTACAGGCAACCAAGAAATCACCTTGGAGCGCGAGCTGGCTGAGCGCCGAATCTTCCCTGCCATTAATATCAAAAAATCCAGCACTCGCCGAGAAGAGCGCTTGCTTGATGAAGAAACTTTGCGCCGCGTTTGGATCCTTCGTAAATTGATGCAGCCAATGGAGGACTCACAAGCCACAGAGTTTTTGCTTGAGCGCCTAAAAGACTCCAAAACCAATGAAGAGTTTTTTGAACAAATGGTTAAAAAGGCTCAAAGCTGAATCCAAAGGCACAGATGTACCAAGCACTAGGCTTTGGGCACGCATCACAGCGTAAACCTAAAAATATTTTGTGTCATTGAATTGTAATATTAAAAAATGTATGCTAAGATATTTTTAACACCGAAGCCTGATGCAATATTATTGCCGCTTGCTTGAGTGGCATAAGCAAAGTTATAAGTATATTTTGTTACATATTTCATATATAGTTTAACAAAATTCTATTTTTATCTTTGCTAAATTGTTGTATACTGATACAAATGTGTATCAACCTATGGATAGAAGATTGGCATTTTTAAATTAAAAATGTTTAATTGATATTCCGTAGGTATTTTTCTGTCAAATACCGACCCATTGGAGTTTATTATGCAAACCAAACTAATCGCATCTGCATTGATCGCTGCTCTAGCTCTAACTGCTTGCTCAAAGCCAGCTGACCAAGCTCAAGATTCTGCTAATACTGCTGCTGAAGCTGCTGTAGACGCACAACAAGCTGCTAACGAAGCTGCTACAACTACTGGTGAAGCTACTGCAGACGCTGCTAACGCTGCTGCTGAAGCTGCTGCAGACGCAACTGAAGCTGCTAACGAAGCTTCTGCTGAAGCGACTGACGCTATGACCAGCGACGCTACTGCTGCTGAAGCTGCTCAAGCTCAAGCTGCTGCTGACCAAGCTCAAGCTAACGCTGAAGCTGCTCAAGAAGCTGCTACTGAAGCGACTGAACAATCTAAATAATTTGATACAGCTGATCGCTGAAGCAAATTATCTGATTTCAGATGAAAGAGAGCTCTACGGAGTTCTCTTTTTTTTGGCTTAACATAAAACAGTAAGTAAAACAGTACATTTTTTTACTTGGCTTGGCAGAGAATTTTGCTACAATCAAAACACAAAGCATGATTTTTGAGTCATGCCAATTTACCCAAGGACAATGAGTTAGGAGAGCCAAATGAGCAAAATTTATGAAACTACGGCAAGTGTTGTCGGCGCTAGAACAGGTACAGCGACTTTATCAGACGACGATAACAGCTATAATATGGTTCAACCGGGTAGCAATAAAGACGGTAACAACCCTGAGCAGTTTTTTGCCATGGGCTATGCCGCCTGTTTTGATGGCGCATTGGGCTTGGTCAAAAAATCTGCCGGTAAAACATTTGACAGTAAAACTCAAGTCACCATTGAGCTAAATAAAGAAGGCGATTCCAACTTCTTTTTAACCGGCGCCATCCATGTGGTCGCAACTAGTGGTGACATTACCGAAGATGAGCTATTATCACTGGTTGAAAAAACTCATACCGTCTGCCCTTATTCCAAAGCGGTTGAAGGTAATATCGACATGAAGCTCAGTGCTTCGGTGGAATAATTTGGTTAAATAATTTGACTTTGGTATGCCGCTCAAATCATTCGCTTGATTTGAGCGGTTTTATCTTTGGCTTATGTATAATTTTAGATATAAAAAATTGCCCCAGGAGACACCTAGGGCAATACAGTAAAATCAGCTTAAAAAATTAAGCTTCCACCACAGGAATCTTACCGATTTTGGCTTGCCAAATCTTAGGCGCGGTAGCGTGCACTGAGCTGCCGCTGCTATCTACGGCGACTGTCACTGGCATGTCTTTGACCTCAAATTCATAGATCGCTTCCATGCCAAGCTCAGGAAACGCCACTACTTTTGCATTTTTGATGGCTTTAGAAACCAAATACGCCGAGCCGCCCACTGCCATCAGATAAACGGCATTATTATCAGCAATCGCTTGACAAGCCGCCTCGCCACGCTCTGACTTACCAATCATACCAAGCAGTCCAGTTTGCTCTAGCATTTGACGGGTAAATTTATCCATGCGTGTCGCTGTCGTAGGACCTGCCGGACCCACCACCTCATCACCCACAGGATCGACCGGACCAACATAGTAAATGATCTTATTGGTGAAATCGACTGGCAGCGTTTCACCATTATTAAGCATATCAGTCATGCGCTTATGCGCAGCGTCGCGACCTGTGTAGATTTTGCCACTCAGAAGCAGAACATCGCCTGTTTGCCAAGTTGCCACCTCTTCTTTGGTCAATGTATCGACATTGATTCGCTTGCCATTTTCAGGATTGTAAGTCACATCTGGATACACATCCAAACTTGGCGGCACCAGCTCAACTGGACCTGAGCCATCAAGCTCAAATTCTACATGGCGTGTGGCGGCGCAGTTTGGAATCATTGCCACAGGTTTTGAGGCGGCATGTGTTGGGCAATCAAGAATCTTAACATCCAGCACCGTTGTCAATCCACCCAAACCTTGCGCGCCGATGCCCAAAGCATTGACTTTTTCATAAAGCTCCAAGCGCAATGCTTCGGTGGTTGACAGCTCAGCACCAGAGTCGGCTTTTTGTTTGAGCTCGTGAATGTCGATGTGACTCATCAAAGACTCTTTGGCAAGCAGCGCTGCTTTTTCTGGCGTGCCACCAATACCAATACCCAAAATCCCAGGTGGGCACCAGCCTGCGCCCATGGTCGGGATGGTTTTAAGCACCCAATCCACGATGCTGTCCGATGGGTTTAGCATGGCAAGCTTTGACTTGTTTTCAGAGCCGCCACCTTTGGCAGCACAAGTCACTTCCACTTTATCACCCGCCACAATCTCCATATGGATGACCGCTGGCGTATTGTCTTTGGTGTTTTGTCGCTTGCCTGCTGGGTCTGCCAGCACCGAAGCGCGTAGCGTGTTATCCGCATGATTATAAGCACGGCGCACGCCTTCATTAACCATATCGGCGACGCTCATGGTGGCATCCCAAGTCACATTCATGCCAACTTTCAAAAATACCGTCGCGATGCCTGTATCCTGACAAATCGGACGATGCCCTTCGGCACACATACGACTATTGACCAAAATTTGGGTCATGGCATCCTTGGCAGCGGGGTTTTCTTCACGCTCCAAGGCCTCAACCAACGCCTCGATATAATCTGTAGGATGGTAGTAGCTGATGTACTGAAAAGCATCGGCAATACTTTGAATAAAATCATCTTGCTTAATGACGGTCATGGTGACTTCCTTTTGGCTAATTTGGTGCTAAGCACGCAAACGGCTAATATTTGCTTAAGTAATCTTAAGCTGCTTTAAAATTTTAAAATCTTGGCAAGCCTTTATGGGCAAGCCGATCAAGCAGGTCAGTAATTAATTATCAACTGACAAAATCTGTGTCAGTACTTCGATCAGTCGCTCGTTTTGAGCTTGTGTGCCCACACTGATGCGCAGATAGTCTTTGATGCGCGGCTGCTTAAAATGACGCACAATCACGCCTTCTTGACGCAGACGATCGCTGATGTCTGCTGCGTCATGAGCAGCTAAGGTGGCAAAGACAAAATTCGCCGCTGAAGGCAGCACTGTAAAGCCAAGCGCCTGCAAGTCTTGGGTGAGTGCCTGACGAAGTTTGATCACCTTGGTGCGCTGATCTTCAAAATAGGTCACATCTTCGACACTGGCTTTGGCGCCTGCTTGGGCGATGCGGTCAAGCGGATAAGAATTAAAGCTATTTTTCATCGCCGTCAAAGCCGCGATCAAATTTGGATCGGCAAAAGCCATACCCACGCGCAAGCCAGCCAAGGCACGAGATTTTGAAAAGGTTTGGGTAACCACCAAATTATCAAACTGGCGAATCAAGCGTATCGCAGAGGCTTCTTTGACATCATCGGCATAATCAATATATGCTTCATCGATCACCACCACCGCATCAGGGTGCATGGCGATGAGCTTTTTGATATCTTCGATGGATAACAGGCGCCCTGTCGGTGCATTTGGATTTGCCAATATCACCCCATCACAAGGCTTATGATAGTCTTCTACATCAATGCTAAAGTCGTCCTTGAGTGGGATGCTGTGGGTTGTCACGCCGAAGGTATCGGCATACACAGGATAAAAGCTATAACTGATGTCTGGCATGAGCAGCGGACGCTCTTTGGTAAAAAAGCACGCAAATACCAACGCCAACACTTCATCCGACCCATTACCAACAAACACTTCCTCTGGCTTTAGCCCATAATACCCTGCCAAAGCCTGACAAAGCTCATCCGACTCAGGCTCTGGATATAAGCGAAGCATACGCGCCTCATCACTGAGTACTGCCTGCATCGCCATCACCGCCTTTGGGCTTGGCGGATAGGGATTTTCGTTAGTATTTAGCTTGACCAAATTATCATGCTTGGGCTGCTCGCCAGGCACATAAGGGCTAAGACTTTTTGCCTTAGCGCTCCACAAACGATTGTCAATACTCATGATTATACGAAGCTTCCCTTAGATTTTAAAAGTTGTGATTTAATCAGCTTTAAAACTTTGATTATGTCAATGATTAATAAATCTCACCCATCATGGCGATAGCGCGCTGACAGGGCGTGAGCATCTAAGTTTTCTTGCACCGCCAAAATGTCCGCCGTTTTTGCCAAAGGTTTGGCACCATCTGGCGTACAATAGATGAGCGATGTTTTTTTGGTAAAATCATAAACCCCAAGCGGCGAGCTAAATCGTGCCGTGCCTGATGTCGGCAAGACATGGTTAGAGCCTGCACAATAGTCGCCAATGGCTTCTGGCGTATGTCTTCCTAAGAAAATCGCTCCGGCATGGCGTACATAGTGCGCTACTTCTTCGGGGTTATCCAATGACAGCTCCAAATGCTCAGGGGCAACTTGATTAATGACATCAATGCCTTCGGCTCGGTCTTTGACCAAAATCAATGCCCCGCGACTGGCAAGCGCCTGTTTGGCGATATCGGCTTTTGGCAAAACCGCCAAGGCATCATCAATGGCATCTTTGACCGCTTGTAACTGCTTGGGGCACGTGGTCACAAAAATCGCCTGTGCCACTGTGTCGTGCTCAGCTTGCGACAACAAATCCATCGCCAGCCACTCAGCATTATCATCAGGCTCACCTTCGGCATAGACCAGCACTTCTGATGGTCCTGCAATCATGTCAATGCCCACTTGCCCAAATACCGCACGCTTGGCGGCAGCGACGTATTTGTTGCCAGGCCCTGTGATTTTATCCACCGCAGCTATGCTATCAGTGCCATAAGCTAGTGCTGCCACCGCCTGAGCTCCGCCAATGGTAATCACACTATCCACGCCTGCCAGATGAGCCGCCGCGAGTACCAAGGGATTAAGTTCACCACTTGGGGCGGGCACGACCATGGTGATATGCCCAACGCCAGCGACTTTGGCAGGTATGGCGTTCATAAGCACGCTGGACGGATAGCTTGCCAAGCCCCCCGGCACATAAATGCCCACCCGGTCAAGGGGCGTGACTTTTTGTCCCAAAATATTACCCAAATGGTCGGTAAAACGAAAGCCGTCTTCTTTTTGGTATTCATGAAAAGCAAAAATCCGCTTGGCGGCGTATTCTAAGGCGTGCTTGACATCATCGGTTAAGCCATCAAATGCCGCTTTTAGTTCATCAGCGCTGACAAACAGCTCATCCATGCTGACAGCGGGGTGCTTATCAAACTGTTGGGTATAGCTTAGCACCGCTTCATCACCGCTTTCTCGCACCTTAGCGATGATGTTATTGACCGTGGCAATCAGTGTGCTGTCGGTTACCGTTTCAAAGGCAAGTAAGTCTTTTAACTGGCTGTCAAAGCTATCATCTTGGCTGTTTAAAATTTTTATATTTGGCATGGCTACTCATTTAATACATATAAAATCAATATAAATTTATCACGTCCAAAGCTTGGTCAATTGATGAAATAAGCAAAACTTGGATCCAATCCAGACCAGGTTAAATCACAAACTAATCATATGGCTTTATTAAAGATGCATTTTACCTAAGCCTTAAGCTTGAATACCTATTTTTAGTCATTTTCTAACTAAACATCGCTAAATCTTACCACGCAATGCGTCATGCAAGGTATAAGCATAAGCCATGACAGACCGACCCGATTGAGTCACTACAGTTACCTGATCACGCTGATATGCTTCACCTTCGAAAGCATCTAGACGTTCCCAGTGCACATCCAGCTCATCAGAACTCAATAGCCATCCTTGCACCAACTCAGCGGTATCATCAATCACCAAAGCAGGATAGCCGCCTGTCAGACCAAAACCCATCTCATCCATCACCCCCTTGACCGCTGCCTGCTGCCAAGTACCCAAAATCGGCGTCATGATATGATGATTAGATTTGCCAGGCGCGAGCGTCCCATAAACAAATAGGTGCTCCATGATCTTTAAGCGCCTTGTTCCAGGACTGCTTTTTCCAAAATCTGTAAAATTGGCTCAATCTGCACCAATTTGCGCTTATGGCTGACAGGATTCGCAATCAAGCGCGATGACACTTGACAAATGGTCTCCAAAGGCTCCAAACCATTGGCGCGCAAGGTATTACCCGTATCCACCACATCCACAATCAAATCACCCAATCCCACCAAAGGCGCAAGCTCCATCGAGCCGTACAGCTTGATGATGTCCACCTGCTCACCACGAGACGCAAAATAGCTGCGGGCTACATTGGCATATTTGGTGGCGATACGCAAGCGGCGATTGGGTAGCACCGCGCCTTTGACACCTGCGGTCATTAGACGGCATTTGGCGATGTCTAAGTCAAGCAGCTCATAAATCTGCGCATCGTATTCCATCAAGACATCTTTGCCCGCGACGCCGATGTCCGCCGCACCATGCTCTACATAGGTTGGCACATCAGAAGCTCGCAAAATCAGTAAACGAACATTAGGATGCGTGGTAGGAAAAATAAGCTTTCGAGACTTATTAATGTCTTCGAGCGGTACAATGCCTGCCTTAGCAAATAAAGGCAAAGTTTCATCCAAAATTCGCCCTTTTGACAGGGCAATGGTTAAGCCTGAAAAATTTTCTGTCATGGTTGTCATCAATTGCCGGTGCCACCGTTTAAATAGTAAAAGATTGGGTGTGATTTGGTGAAAATGGCGTCAAAGTCTTTATAACTTTAGACTTTGATACGCTCAATATTCACGCCCAACCCACGCAGTTTATTTTCCACATCATCATAACCACGATCGATATGATAAATACGGTCAATGATACTCTCACCTTCAGCACACGCTGCCGCCATTACAAGTGACATAGATGCTCGTAAATCGGTTGCCATCACAGGGGCTGGCATGAACTTTTCGACACCTTCAACGATGGCAGTATGACCATCGACGCGAATATTTGCCCCCATGCGCTGAAGCTCTGGCACGTGCATGAAGCGATTTTCAAAGATATTTTCAATAATCGTGCTTGTACCTTCTGCCAAGCAGCACACCGCCATCAGCTGTGCTTGCATATCGGTTGGAAACCCTGGGTGTACTTGAGTGCGGATGTCGACCGCTTTTGGACGCGTGGTCATCACTGCACGAATCCAGTCATCCCCTGTGGTGATCGTCGCTCCCATAGCTTCAAATTTTTTGAGCACAGGATGTAAAAACTCTGCCGATGTATTGAGCGCCAACACATCGCCGCGGCTCATGAGCGCACCTGCCAAATAAGAGCCTGTCTCGATACGATCTGCGATCACGCTGTACTCACACCCATATAAGCTCTCAACCCCCTCAATGATCATCGTCGTTGTGCCGATACCACTGATTTTAGCCCCCATGGCAACCAACATATTTGCCAGATCTACCACTTCAGGCTCGGTGGCACAGTTTTCTAAGCGCGTGGTACCGCGAGCGAGCGCTGCTGCCATGATGATGTTTTCGGTGCCGCCAACCGTCACCATATCAAAGCTAAAATCACAGCCGATCAGGCGACCACCTGCGGGCGCTTTGGCTTTGACATAGCCATTTTCAACTTCGATGGTCGCACCCAAGGCTTCTAGTGCCTTAAGATGCTGATCCACAGGTCGCGAGCCGATCGAGCAGCCACCTGGTAGGCTGACTTCCGCCTCACCAAAACGCGCAAGCAGCGGACCTAAGACCAAAATCGATGCGCGCATCGTACGCACCAGCTCATAGGGCGCGTAATAATCTGTCACGACACTGGCATCTGCTGTGACCGTGCTGCCTTCTTTGCGAATTTTAACGCCAGTGCCTGCGATCAGCTCAATCAAAGTGGCTGTATCTTTGAGCGTCGGCACATTATGAAGCACCGTCTCACCATTAGGCAGTAGCATTGCTGCCAGCAGTGGCAGCGCGGCATTTTTTGAACCTGAAATGGTCACCTCGCCAGCGATACGGCTTGCACCTGTGATTTTAAATTTATCCATAACTGATCCCTTAGCTTAAGCTTTTTTGGCGGCGTATTCTGCAGGCGTAAGCGCATGAATCGTCAAAGCGTGCATAGCGCCACTTTGGATATGTTCATTAACAAGTGCATAAATCATCTGCTGACGCGCCACCAAACGCTTACCTTCAAAGGCATCATCAACGATCAGTAATTCAAATTTATTACCTTCATTCACCGCATCAATGTGGGCATCGGTAAAATGTGGGCGAAGTAGCTCAATTAAAGCTTGTGCATTCATAGATTTTCTCGTTGTCAAAGAGCGGTCAATGCCGCCTAAATAATTGCTGTTATTATATCAAAGTCTGGCAAAATTTATCATCACACGCTGCCAGATATGTCGCCAAATGACCACTGGATGTGATACAAAACCTATTGGGGAATTTCAAACACAGGTGCTGTATTGACAGGCGCGGCATTACTGGCGTTGGGTGTATAAATTTCTTGCAAGGTATAGCCACCCTCCACCACATCAGGCTCGGTCACCACGCCACCATAGCCATCATCGCTGACATATGCCTCTGCGGCGACCTCATTGGCATAATTTTCAAGCTCCTGAGCACTGACCAAAGTCGTCAAGGTCACTGCAGCCTCCATGCCAGGTGTCGCCTGGATGGCTTCTAAAATATAGCCTTGCTGATCAGGGGTCAAATAGCCCATGACATAGGCGGTGCGATCGCGTACGATGACTCTGTATTGTGAAGACTTAATGTCTCGATTGGTCAAAAGTCGAGCATTGATTTTCGAGCGTAAGTAATTTTCTTGCAGGGTATGGCTTTGGCTTTTTGGGGTCTCAACGACAGTCAAATAATTAAAGACTTTTTCCACGTCTCTCATTGAGTCAATCGTGCGCCCAACTTCAATCTTGATTTGCTCGCTTGGCACTTCACCAGTCAATAAAACTTCTCGGCGAAAACTGGCAATATCAATGCGCACTGCATTTGGGCTAACCCCTGGGATGGTAGCAAGATTGCGGCGTGCGGTAAGCTCGATACTGCTGTCACTGATACGCTCAGGAATGGTGCGACCCATCGCATCAGCGCCGACACTTTGGGTACTGTGAGTGGCGCACGCTGTCAAACCAAGCGCTGCCGTAGCCATCAAAACGATCAGTAATTTTTTCATAACATCCTTTCCTATCGCTGCGGATTTGCCCCGCGGTCAATCAACTTTTCTTGAATTTTATGGTTCATCAAAAGGCATCGGTTAGCCATTCATGACAAACCAAATCATCCATCAAATCAAACACAATCACATCAAAACGATACTCATCGTCGGCATACTCAGGATGATCCCTCAAAAACTGCTCAGCGGTTCGGTAGAGTTTTGCCTGCTTTTTTGGAGTGATACTCTCAAGCGCTGTGCCATACACAGAACTTGTTCGGCTACGCACCTCAACAAACACCGTACAGAACTTTGGCGCAGCACTTTTAGAATGCGACACATTCGATTGCAGAGTCGCCCTAGCAATGATATCAATCTCACCAATACCAGGGACATTAAAATTCGTCTGAACGATTTTTAATCCTGCTTTTGAAATGAGTGCTGCAGCCAGTTTTTCAAAAGCATCGCCTTGCCTACGCTTGGCAGTTTTGGACAGCACCTCATCCATCAGCGGATGCGCTTGACCACAACAGTGTTGGCGATTTTATCATGCCAGCCTTGCTTATTTTTATCAAAAGCAATCCAAATATAGCCCAAGCCAAAAACAAGTCCTGAAATGGTATAGCCAATCAAATAACGCAGTAGCGCTTTTGGCACGGTGATGAATTGTCCTGTTTTGGCATCACGAATCTGCAGCCCAAAAAGCATTTTGCCTGGCGTTGCGCCTTTTTTGACCCAAAACCAAATAAAGATTGCAAGCATCACCAATGACACGATCAGATCCCAAGCGGTATAAGGCTGTATCTGATCAACGGGCATATCCATCATTTGCCCATAGGTGTAAAACCAATAAGGCACCAGTACCACCATACAAATAAGGCTATCGACAACATATGCCGCAAATCTTATCCAAAATCCTGCATACTCAAACTCTGAGTCGTCATGGCGTGGGTCGTGCGCTAAAGAGTGAGTGTTTGCCATCATAGTTTCAAATGCCTGTATGCCTAAATAAAATAATTCTAGCATAACAAAGTTTTGAGATTTTCGCCATAAGTTATGTGATTTTACGGTGAATTTTTGGCAGATTTTGGGTAAAATGACACCAAATCAGCATGAGACTCTTATGAAATTACGAATTTTAAGCGTTGGGCATAAGATGCCCCAGTGGGTACAGACGGGATTTGAGGAATATTTTAAGCGCATTCAGCCAATGATGAGCGTTGAGATGGTGGAGCTGCCACCTGCTAAGCGCAGCAAAAATCCATCGCCTGCCGAGATTGAAAAATATAAATCTGCCGAAGCGATGACCATTTTAAACGCCAAGCACCCAAAAGAGCTTTTATGGCTGCTTGAGGTGAAAGGCAAAATGCTCTCCACCGAGCGCCTGAGTGATAAGCTTGATGTCGCCATGCAAGAAGGCGTGGATATCGCTTTGGTGATTGGTGGTGCTGATGGCGTCTCATCTGAGATATTGCAAGCGGCAGATTTTAAATGGTCGCTATCTGAGCTGACCTTGCCGCATCCTTTAGTGCGCGTGATCGTCATGGAGCAGCTGTACCGTGCGATGAGTATTATTAATAACCATCCTTATCATCGCGGTGGCTAAAGCCATTCAAATCTTGCTTGGCAATGTCCCTATCTGTGATTAAAATCAAAAAAAAACCGCTCTCAATGGAGCGGTTTTTAAGGTGATGTGACACTAAGGCTGTTTATTCAACGCCTTTCATGGTCAATTTGATACGACCACGGTTGTCAATGTCTTGAACCTGAACTTTGACAGATTGACCTTCTTTGAGATAATCACCAACATTTTCGACGCGCTCATCAGAGATCTGACTGATGTGCACCAAGCCGTCTGTGCCTGGCAAGATGGTCACAAAAGCACCAAAATCAACGATGCGCGCAACTGTACCTTCATACACTGCACCCACTTCAACTTCGGCAGTGATCGCTTCGATTTGTGCGATAGCGGCGCGTGTTGAGGCTTTATCCATACCAAAGATGCGCACTGTGCCATTATCATCGATATCGATGGTCGCGCCAGTATCTTCGGTTAGCTGACGGATGGTTGCACCGCCTTTACCGATCACATCACGGATCTTTTCAGGGTTGATATTGACCGTTGCATAATTAGGCGCATGCGCATTGATCTCAGTGCGGCTTGAGGCAATCACTTCATTCATGGCATTTAGGATATGAATGCGTCCTGCATGCGCTTGTTTAAGGGCTTGCTCCATGATGTCGGCAGTGATGCCTTCGATTTTGATGTCCATTTGAAGTGCGGTGATGCCTTCGGTGGTACCAGCCACTTTAAAGTCCATATCGCCCAAATGATCTTCATCACCCAAGATGTCCGATAACACAGCAAAGCGCTCGCCTTCTTTGACCAAGCCCATCGCGATGCCTGCCACTGGCGCTTTTAGAGGCACGCCTGCATCCATCAATGACAATGATGCACCACAGACAGATGCCATTGATGATGAGCCATTCGATTCGGTGATTTCAGAGACCACACGAATGGTATATGGGAAGCGCTCGGCAGCTGGCAGCATGGCTTGGACACCGCGGCGTGCCAAACGACCATGACCGATTTCGCGGCGTTTTGGCGCACCTTCACGACCTGTTTCGCCGACGGAATAATGCGGGAAATTATAATGCAGCATAAAGTGATCTTGCTTGGTGCCTGCCAAGGTATCTACCAAATTCACATCACGTGTCGTACCCAAAGTGGTCACAACCAAAGCTTGGGTTTCGCCGCGGGTAAACAATGCCGAGCCATGCGTATAAGGCAACACGCCCACTTGAATATCTAGCGCGCGCACTGTCTCCAAGTCACGACCATCGATACGCGGCTTACCTGATAGAATATTATCACGCACGGTACGATATTTTAGCTCTTCAAACAATTCTTTAACGCTTGCTGCTTTTTCTTCATAATTTTCGCTCTCAGGCTCACCTACCAGCGCTTCTAGGGCTTCATTTTTGATCTCATCCAAACGAGTATAGCGATCTTGTTTGACAGTGATGGTATAAGCCTCACTGACCTTATCAGTAAACTGAGCTTTCAAAGCCTCATTGAGCGCTTCATCAATGGCAGGCGCAACAAATTCTTGCTTGGCATTGCCTACCGCTTGGGCGAAGGCATTGATATTATCAATCACCACTTGCTGCTGACCATGTCCATAAAGCACCGCGCCAAGCATTTGATCTTCGGATAGCTCACGCGCTTCTGACTCAACCATCAACACCGCAGACTGCGTGCCTGCAACCACCAAATCCAAGTCGCTTTGCTTCATCTCTGCCAAGGTTGGGTTTAGGACATACTCACCATTAATAAAACCAACGCGAGCAGCGCCGATAGGACCATTAAATGGCGCAGGTGAGATCGCCAATGCTGCTGACGCACCGATCATCGCAGCAATGTCAGCATCTTGAGATTTATCCGATGAAATGACCGTGGCAGTCACTTGGATTTCATTATAATACCCTTCTGGGAATAGGGGGCGGATCGGGCGATCAATCAAGCGAGAAGTCAGTGTCTCAAACTCTGATGCACGACCTTCGCGCTTGCCATAGCCACCTGGAATCTTACCAGAAGCGTACATTTTTTCTTGATAATTCACTGTCAAAGGGAAAAAGTTTTGACCGGCAACGGCTTCGGGGCGTACCACCACTGCCACCAAAACAGACACGCCACCCATATGCACAAGTACGCTATTGGCTTGGCGAGCGATACGACCGGTTTCTAGGACAACTTGTTGGTTGCCGTATTGAAATTCTTGACGAATGGTATTAAACATAAATATATCCTTTTATATGATAGGCATTGATTGGCATAATCTAAAGCCCTAAGGCATAACATCGTGTCATGTCATGCCTTAGAGTTCTAAATTCATGCCGAATGCGCTTGATGATTCAAATCATGAAACAATGAATAAAAAACGGCACGCAAAAGCACGCCGTTTTCGGTATCGTACACAGGTTAATCAACCCAACGCTAAAAGCGAATTAACGACGCAGACCCAATGAACCGATCAAATCAGTGTAACGATTCAAGTCTTTACCTTTTAGGTAGTCTAGCAATTTACGGCGTTGGTTAACCATGCGGATCAAGCCACGGCGGCTGTGATGGTCAGCTTTGTGTGCTTTGAAATGATCTTGCAAATCATTGATACGTGCAGTCAATAAAGCAACTTGAACTTCTGGGCTACCAGTGTCGTTCTCACCGCGCTGATATTTTGCGATGATTTCTTCACGATCTTTGTTAGTCAACATAACGGATTCCTCAATAAGCAATGCAGAGATATTCAGGCAAGCATTGCATTGCTAAAGCTTACCTATGCCTTTTTGGCGTTTAATGGCAAATTATAACAGTTTTTTGGACAACTGTCAGCTGTTTTACCGATTTTTATTATTTTTCACAAAAAACCCGTCAGTGTGGAGTGCCGGCGGGTTTGGTTTAAGGGCTTCAGTAAGTTTAAAACTTCATCAATCATGCCACCAATTTTTTGGGCTGCAGTCGTCCGCTTGTGGACACTTCTGCCAGTCCAATAAACGTTTGCTCTGCATACAGTCGCACAAGCAGCGTATCAATAAACTGAGGCAAGCTGTCAATACGGTCTTTGACATTAAGCCTCTGCCCTAATTTTAGCCGCTCGGCCTCACAATCATCAACGCTTAAAATCGGCACATGCGCCATCAAAGCATCCACAGGCAGTAGCCGATCGATTTTTTCGGACAAAGATAGCTCGCTTAGGCGATCAAGGCTCACCGCAGCAGTCACATCAAAACCACCTGTGGCGGTGCGTCTTAGGCTAATCAGGTATCCAAGTGTGCCCAACTGCTCTGCGATGCTCTCGCCCAACACCCGCACATAAGTGCCTTTTGAGCAAATCACCGACAATTCGACCGTTTCATCATCTAGTTTTGTGAGCGTCAGTTGGCGTATGACAATGGGTCTGGCGGCGCGCTCTACATCTATGCCTTCACGGGCGTATTCATATAGTTTTTTGCCGTCTTTTTTTAGGGCAGAATACATGGGCGGTACTTGCATTTGCTCACCTGTTAAGGTGTTGGCGATCTCATCAAGCCTTGACTGATCAAAGCTTAAGATCGCAGCAGTCTTGATGGTCAATCCCTGACGATCACCTGTATCCGTCTTGGCGCCCAACCGAATGAGCGCAGTATAACCTTTGTCAGCGTCCAAGCCGTATTGCGCAAACTTGGTGGCATCACCAAAACAAATCGGTAAAAGCCCAGTCGCCATCGGATCTAGCGTGCCTGTATGACCTGCCTTTTTGGAATCGTGAAGATCGGATTTATACAGATACTTAGCTTTTGCCAAAGCGCTATGTGAGCTGATATCAGCGGGTTTATCCAGCAATAAAATGCCTGAAACCACCGTCTTTTGACTGGGCTGACCCATCATTCATCGCCATCATCAAGATAGTTTTTTTCACTTTCTTGGGTTTTTTGCATGGCTTGCCCTACCAAATTCATCATATGATTGCCATACGCGGTGACTTCGTCATAATGAAATCTTAAACGCGGTGTGGTGCGTGTTTTCATGGTGCGTGCAAGCTCAGTACGCAAAAAACCCGCTGCGCTATTAAGTACTTTTAGGCTTTCTTGGTGCGCTTCACGGTTCATGCCACCGTCTTGACTTGGCTCCAAAATCGTCACATAAATATCTGCATAGCCCAGATCTGGACTGACTTTCACGCTTGAGATGGTCACAAAACCCGTCAAACGCGGATCATTGATCTCATCACGAATCAAAGTCGCCACAGTGCGCTGAATCTGATCGGCAAGACGTTGTAATCTTTGGTTCATAAATATACTCTTAATTTTTCTTAATAATGACTTTTATCAAACAGTCGATCTGACAGTTTCCCAACCTACTGTAAATGGCGTTAGTATAGCTTATTTCGTCCATGAAACCAATGATTCATATTGGCTTGTATGAGCTTTTGATTCAGAATCTTGACTGCACTCGGCTGTCATTAACATCATCACAACATAATTGTCTAAGCAATTATGAAACTTACTCAAACTTACATTGATTTACCTTGGTTGGGAAATGTTTTATCGAACTACAATCATTCTTGACAAAAAACGCTTAGTATAACTGCCGAAATTTCTGCATACTAAATTCATGGCTAAGGTGCTATGCAAACTTAAAATGAATCTTGTTAAGCTAGCGATCCAAAGCCAACATGCGGTCAGTCATGAAGTCGGCTGCATCTGATCAAGACATCACTTAAGAATCACACTGATGTCAAAACAAGAGTAAATTAAGGGAAGGAAAATATTATGAGTAAATTAGTAAGATTATACGACATTGAAACGACCAATCGTGATGTTTTGGGTCAAGATTATTACAATCCAATCGGCAAGACCGCTTATGGCATCAATCAAGAAAAACTCGGCAATGTCGAAGACGCCTTGGTTGAAGTCGATACTGGCAAAATTCGCTATTTGGTCGTAAATGCAGGGGGTTGGTTCTTCTCAAAAGAAGTGCTTGTACCAGCTGGCTTATCGCGCATCGTGGGTGATGAAGTGTATTTTGACAGTCTCACCAAAGAGCAAGTCGAAGCCATGGAGCCATACGACCGTGATTACAGCTACTCTTATGATGAGCAGTACAACAAAGATCGCGCTTTTTATACCGCTGACACCTTGCCAGCAGAAAGCCGTCTTGACCTAGATGAAAGCCACTATAATGCACCAAATACCCTTGAGCTTTTAGAAGAGCGCTTGACAGTTAATAAAGATCGCATTGTGGCAGGTATTGTAAGCCTTGGCAAACATGTCGTGACCGAAGAGCGCCGTGTGGAAGTGGACTTAGAAGAAGAGCACGCACATATTGAGCGCACGGCTGTAGATCGTCCGACCGACCGCCGTATCAATGATACAGGCGCAGACACCATCAGCGTTGAGTTAGAAGCAGAGCGTGCGAATGTGAGCAAACAAACTTATGTCACCGAAGAAGTGACTTTGGGCAAGACTGCCGAGACTCGCACTGAGACCATCTTGGAGACCATTCAGCGCGAAGAGCTTAATGTGGATGACTTGGGTAATGTGGTTGATAGAGATGGCAATGTGGTCAATTATGAAGGTATCACTGCTGATGAAGTACGCCGCGCTCGCGGACTGTGATGATCACGCTTTGACTTATTAACCCAGCAGTCAAAACCAAAAAGTCAGAGTATTCACTCTGACTTTTTTAAATGCTTAATTAAGCCATCATAAAATAAAAGGTCTAAAATCGATAACTCCAAGGAGGCAATCCGTGAATCCACAAAACAATGATCAAATGCTCGAGCTCTTAGAAGAGCGCGCACAGGTGCATAAAGAGCGAGTGAATACAGGGAAAGTCGTTTTATCCAAGCAAGTTAAAACGCGTACCGTCGACATTCCCATCACACTGACCGAAGAGCATCTTGTCATCACCTATCAGCAAGATGATCCACCGCCCAAACTTGATGAGATGACGGCAGATGATCTGGTGAGTATCATCGATCACACAAAAGGCGAGCACGTCCAAATCACCATCAATGGTCAAGTGCACACTTTGACACCCCAAACACCGATAGAGATCATGCTATCTTGTGAGACGGCGACAGTCACCAAAACCGCTCATGCGATTGAAGAAATTCGCCTGGATACCCAAACCATCAGTCGAGAGCAAATCTTTAGTGTGGAACTTCAAAAAGAAGTGCTTGATGTTCAAGAAGGTGAAGACATGCTTAAGCAAAGCATCAATACCACTGATCAAGCCAATCACTAATTAGCGAGCTTTTATCTGATGAAGGCGATCAATCTGTTTTATTTGATGAAGGCGATCAATCTGTATGGCTGACAGTTTCTTTGGTCAATGAGTAAATTTAATTAAACCCCAAATCATAACTCTAAAATAAAAAAGATTGGCCATTTCTACCAATCTTTTTTATTGCTTAAGCATTAATGAACGATCCGCTGATCAGCCGACCCTGCTAAGGTTGTGTTGGCTGACCAGTGATTATTATAGCTCACGCTTAACTTCATGGATTTCAAAGACTTCAATCTTATCGCCGACAGCAACTTCGTAGCCTTTGACCGCAAGACCACACTCCATGCCTGCTTTGACTTCATTGACATCGTCTTTATAGCGGCGCAAGGATTGAAGATGGCCAGTGAAGATAACTTTATCGTCACGCAAGACACGGATTGGCTTGTTGCGATAAATTGTGCCTTCTTGAACCATACAGCCTGCCGCCGCACCAAACTTACTTGAGCGGAACACATCGCGCACCTCAGCAATACCCAAGATCTGTTCACGATGCTCTGGCGCAAGCATACCGCTCATCGCCGCCTTGACATCATCAATGAGTCCATAGATAACGCTGTAGTAGCGAATGTCTAAGCCAGCTTCATCAGCCTTACGCTTACCTGCAGTATCAGCGCGGACGTTGAAACCAAGCAGCACCGCTTCACTTGATTCTGCCAAGATCACATCAGATTCGGTGATCGCGCCGACACCTGAGCTGATGACACGCACTTTGACTTCATCTGTCGATAACTCATCTAGGGCATTTAACAGCGCCTCTAAAGAGCCGCGGACGTCCGTTTTTAGGATAATATTTAAAGTCGCTGCCTCTGCACTGCCCATGCTCTCAAACAAGGTATCTAGGCGCATTTTGTTTTGGCGCTCAAGCACACGCTCACGCTCACGCGCAGCACGAAAATCAGCAACTTCACGCGCTTTTTTCTCATCAGATACCACCAAAAACTCGCTGCCCGCTGCAGGCGCTTCTGGCAGACCCAAAATCTCAACAGGAATCGAAGGACCAGCGGTCTTGATGCGCTGACCATTTTCATCAGTCATGGCGCGAACTTTACCGTAGTATTCGCCTGCCAAAACAAGGTCGCCTTGATTGAGCGTACCGCGCTTGACCAACAAGCTTGCCACAGCACCACGCCCTTTATCCAAGCGTGACTCGATGACCACACCTTGAGCCGCACCATCAACGGGCGCTTCAAGCTCCATCAGCTCAGCTTGGATGCTGATGACTTCTAAGAGCTCATCAATGCCCATACCTGATTTGGCAGAGACTTTGACCATAGGTGTATCGCCGCCCCACTCTTCTGGGATCACTTCTTTGACTGATAGCTCATTGATCACACGGTCAGGGTCGGCGGTGTCTTTATCCATCTTGTTAATCGCAACAATCAGGGGTGTACCTGCCGCACGCGCATGGTCGATGGCTTCTTCAGTTTGTGGCATCATGCCATCATCTGCCGCAACGACAAGCACCACGATATCTGTCGCCTGTGCACCGCGCGAACGCATGGCAGTAAAGGCGGCGTGACCTGGCGTATCCAAGAAAGT
This sequence comes from Moraxella canis, assembly GCF_034424565.1. Taxonomy (NCBI): domain Bacteria; kingdom Pseudomonadati; phylum Pseudomonadota; class Gammaproteobacteria; order Moraxellales; family Moraxellaceae; genus Moraxella; species Moraxella canis. The sequence goes on from NZ_CP139961.1 coordinate 929,760, forward strand.
AATGACGCCGCGGTCTGTAGTGACATGATACGCACCGATATGCTGCGTAATGCCGCCCGCTTCACCGCTGGCAACCTTGGTGGCACGAATTTTATCCAATAGCGACGTCTTACCATGGTCAACGTGACCCATAATGGTCACAACTGGTGGGCGCGTCTGAACATTGCCTGACTTTTCATCAACCGCCACTTGTAAGTCATCTTCAAGCTGCGTGTCGCTGACTGGAATGAAATTATGTCCAAACTCCTCAATCACCAGTGCGGCGGTCATCTGATCGATGGTGTCAGACTCACGTACCATCTCGCCCATTTTCATCAATGATTTGATGACTTCACGCACTTTGACTGCCATTTTTTGAGCCAAATCAGATAAAACGATACTCTCGCCTACCTCGACATTATGGACAATTTTTTCAACAGGCATCTCAAACTTATGCTTATTGGCTTGAGACGATTTCAAACCTTTTGAGCGAGTTTTGATTTCACGCTCTTCTTGCTGACCTTTGCGACCTTTTTTGGCGCCTCTGCCAGCAGTACCTGCCGCGCCTCGCTTGATTTCGCGGCGCTCTTTTTCAAATGATTCTTCAAGAGCGGCGCCCACCAAGCCATCAGCCAGCGGCGCATCATCTTTGGTGCGAACAATGGCGGCAGTAGTACCATCATCAGTCTCGCTATAGCGAGATGCCATTTGTTTCATCTGCTCTAGCGTGCGTTTTTGGGCTTCTTCAGCAGCCTTACGGCGCGTTTCTGCCTCCATTTGACGCAAACGCTCTTCTTCAGCCTCACGTGCTTCGCGCGCTTTTTTATCAGCGGCAGATTCTTGCTTAACTGGCTTGACGGTCTTTTTCTTCTCAGTTTTTTCTACTTTGTCAGCAGGCTTGACCCCTTCTGGCTTTTTCACCTTTTTGACGACGACTGTGGCGTTAGCTTCACTATTTTTTGCAGGCTCACTGCTTGCACGCATCGCAGCCAAAGTTGCTGCTTGACGCTCGGCGGCTTCTTGCTTGCTACGCTCGGCGGCTTGTTTTTCTTCGGCGGCTTTTAGGCGTGCTTCTTCGGCAGCCTTAGCTTGAGCGGCGATTTCTGCTTCAATCTTAGCAGGATCTGGTTTTTCGTAGACCACTTTTTTAGTGCGCACGACATTGACCGTTTTTGCCTTGCCTGACGTTCCTGTGACTTGAGCAGTTGAAGTGGTTTTAGATTTTAGGCTGATGCGAGATTTTGGTTGCTCGCCGTGGCTTTGCTTTAAAAAAGCCACTAATTTATCTTGCTCGGTATCGGTGACAAGATCGTCTTCATTGCGACTTGGTAGACCGGCATCGGCAAGCTGTTTTAGGATGGTTTCGGTTGTTGTGTTTGAAATTTGTGCAAGTTGTTTAACTGTTTTTGCCATTCATATCACCTAGTTGTTTTGGTTTGGCAAGTGGGCTTGGCATCGCTGCCAAACATTGCCCACTTTGTGTATTGTCTGCCAAACCTTTAGGCTTGGCAAAATTATTTTAATGGCTGCACGCTCATTGCTGTGCGCCTACGACTGCTGCGCCCATGATTACTCGAACCATGATTGGCGCGCTGCCATAATGAATTTACCAGCGCTTTGGCTATCCAAGCCCTCGATATCTTCGATATCAAAAATGGCTTGCTCTGCCAAATCATCCAGCGTAATGATATCGCGCTCAGCCAATTTATAAGCAATCGCTGGCGTCATGTCTTCTAAAGCCAAAAGCTCTGCGCTTGGTTCTTTGATATTTTGCTGTTTGGCAATCTCATCACTGATGATCACTTCTTTGGCACGCTCTTGGATGGCGGCGATGGTTTCATCATCCAAGCCATCAATGTCATAGAACTCTTCTACTGGTGCGTATGCCACGGTTTCGATGTCAGCAAAACCCACTTCCGCCAACACTTCCGCCAAATCGCGATCAAGCTCCAAGCGCTCATAAAACAGGTCAATCACTGCTTGGTTTTCAGAAGCTTGGCGCTCGCTGTATTCAGATTCCAAAATCATGTTCAGCTTATAGCCAGTCAGTTCAGAAGCCAAGCGAACATTTTGACCTTGAGAACCAATAGCACGTGCTAATTGATCATTGGTCGCAAAAATCACTTCAGCTGTTTTGGCATCTTCATCAAGCACAAGACCGCTCACATCAGCAGGCTCAAGCGCACTGATGATATATTGCGCCGGATCTTCATTCCAGACGATGACATCAATGCGCTCACCATCTAGCTCTTGCTGTACTGCTTGAATACGTGTACCACGCATACCAATACACGCACCCACAGGATCGATACGGTGGTCATTGGTTTTTACTGAGATTTTAGCGCGCAGACCAGGCAAGCGAGCCACATCACGAATCTCAATGATCTGCTCGCTGATTTCTGGAACTTCTTTGTTCATCAAGGCAATCAGCATCTCATTATTAGTGCGTGAAAGCATCAGCTGAGGACTACGACCATCGCGATTGACTTGATATAAGATGGCAGAAACTCGGCTTTTGACACGCAATGTCTCACGTGGCAATGTCTGATCTTTTGCCAAATAACCTTCGCCGCCTTCACCCAAATCCACAATGTAAGCATCACGGCTTTGTTTTTTGACTTCACCAGTCACCAGCTCGCCAATACGCGACTCAAACGCATCAGCCACCAAAGCTCTTTCGGCTTCACGAATTTTTTGGATGATCACCTGCTTGGCTTGCGTGGCGGCGATACGACCAAATTCAATCGATTCGATCTGCTCTTCTTTGATATCGCCAATTTGCCATTCATTTTCGTCCAAATCGCTGATCGCAAGCTGACACGCCGGCATCTCATGATCTTCATCAGCAACCACTGTCCAATAACGAAACGTGTCATAGTCGCCCGTTTTACGATCAATGTGTACGCGGATGGCAACTTCAGGCTGCTCGGTATAGACTTTTTTCTTGGTTGAGACGACAAGCGCTTGCTCAATCGCCTCAAAAATATCTTCAGGATTTAGCCCTTTTTCGTTACTGACGGTCTCAACCACAGTCAAAATTTCACGACTCATCTGTAGATCCTTTGGGTTAATTGATATTGATTAATTTTTATGCAATGATTGCATCGCTCAGTCATGCAATCTCATCGGCAGGCATTAGACCAAATACATCAGTCTTCGTACACCAAATGCGCTTTATCCACGCTATCAAAAGCAATGTCAAATTCAAGCTTATCTTCGGTGACAACTGTCATAGTATCTTCACCCACATTCATCAAGCGACCCACCACTTTACGGCGCTTCGTATCGCCGCTGCCAATGGCGTGGATCAGACGCAAATTGATCGTCTCGCCAACATACTCTGCCACCTGCTCACGCGTAAATAAAGGACGGTCAAAACCTGGGCTTGATACTTCTAGGACATATTCGCCAGCGATCGGATCGTGAACATCGAGCACACCAGAAACCTGATGATTGACCGCTGAACAATCCTCGATGGTCACATGCTCGCCTGCCGCTCGATTTTCAGGCAGTGATTCAATATAAATACGCAGTAATGATTTGCGACCTTGAGGCATAAACTCAATACCCCATAAATCGACACCGCAGGCAGCTACCGCAGGGGCAATCAATTCGGTCAGCTCAGCAATTTTGCTTGATGGTTTCATGATTGAATGATAATTCCTAAAATGATGTTTACAAAACGGCGGTCACTCATCACAACAGTCCAATAAAGCGCCGTCATAACATAGTATAACCCATAATGAGCAAGAAGCGTTATTTCGGTGATGAATTTGTTTTAAATACAAAAAAGCCCACATAACACAAGGTTGGTGGGCAATCATAATACCAGCCGACAGCTTAATCTAAAGAATTAAGCTACCTAAGATTACCATCAGGCAACGCTTAGGATTTTAAAAAGTGGTAGCGGGGGCTGGATTTGAACCAACGACCTTCGGGTTATGAGCCCGACGAGCTACCAGACTGCTCCACCCCGCATCAATTTAGAATGCTTATTATATAGATTATCTGGGTAATGTCAAGCGTTTTTTGAAAATTTTTATCTGAGTAATCTGGTTGCCGAGCAACACTATGAATCAGTTATGTTTATCGGTAGTTTTGGCTATTGATAAAAATAAAAAATCTCCAAAGACTTCAGCTGGAGATTTAAAATTTGGTGCGATCGGAGGGACTTGAACCCTCACGCCGTGAAGCACTACCCCCTCAAGATAGCGTGTCTACCAATTCCACCACGATCGCAAAATGTTGGTGTATTCTACCCAAAAAACCTGCCAAGTGCAAGCAAAATCATTGCTTAATTAGCAGGGGTGGGCGGTGCTTCGCTCACCACGGCTGGCACATCTAAGCGCAGCTGATCTTCGGCTTGTTTTTGGGCAAAGTGAGCCAGTGCCAGACTGGTAATAAAAAAAATCGTCGCAAGCACTGCGGTTGTGCGTGTCAAAAAGTTCGCCGACCCTGCTGCGCCAAAGACTGTGCCTGCTGCACCTGAGCCAAAAGATGCACCTGCATCGGCACCTTTACCATGTTGAATCAAGATAAAACCCACCATGACAATGGCAACAATAATATGAATGGCTAAAAGAACTGTAAGCATAAATTTCTCAATCGTGTGGTATGCAAGAAGTAAAACAAACTATGAGGCTGACTCAAATGCAGCAATGATCTGTGTAAAAGTATCCACTTTCAAAGAAGCACCGCCGACCAATGCTCCATCAACACCTTCAGCTTGAGCAAATTCAGCAGCATTTTGCTCATTCACAGACCCGCCATAAAGCACACTCACGCCCTCAAGATGATACGATGCTAAGACTGACTTGATGTGCCTGTGGGTTGTGATGACTTCTTGGACAGTCGGCGTAAGACCTGTGCCAATCGCCCAAACTGGTTCATAAGCAATGATCAGCTTACCGCGCGGCGCATGAATGGCTTGCAATACTGATAATTGATCATCAAGTACCGATAAGGTCTGATTGGCTTGGTATTGCTCTTTGGTTTCACCAATACAAAACACAACGCTCAAATCCGCACCAAAGGCTTGCTTCATTTTTTCAGCCAATAAGGCATTGTCTTCACGATAATAGCTGCGGCGCTCAGAATGCCCAATGATGACAAAGCCTGCGCCCAGATCAGTCAGCTGCTCAGCAGACACATCACCAGTATAAGCCCCTATGCTTTGGGTATGCGCGCAAATATCTTGAGCACCCACCCAGATCGGCGTGCCCGCCAGCACCCCTGAGACGGTCGATAGATGAGCAAAACTCGGTGCACAGCCTACCATGACCGCATCACAGGCTATGCCGCTCAAGCCCTGCGCCAGTTCATGCGCTTCTGACTTGGTTGCTGGGTTTAATTTCCAATTGCCGATGACGCATCTTTGTACATTCATAGTTGTTATCCTTATAACACTTTAAATAAGACAGTCGATGAGCAAATATACCCAAACGAACCTACTATTATAGCCCAACTTAATCAATTTCCCTAAGAATTTTTAAAATTTTATAAACTCAATACCACCAAAATCACCTAATACACCGACTCAAAAGGGGCACAGTTCATCGGTGATTGATGGCAAATCAGCGTAGTTTTAGGGTCATCAGTCCAAGCACCACCAAAATGATGCACACAATATAAAAGCGCGCCACCACTTTGGTTTCTTTGAGTCCAAGTTCTTCAAAATGATGATGTAAAGGCGCCATCAAAAAGATGCGTTTTTTGCGTAAACGATAAGAGCCCACCTGCAAAATTACCGATACCGCTTCAGCGACAAAGATACCGCCCATGATCGCAAATGCCAGCTCTTGGCGAGTCATCACAGCAATGGTACCAAGCATACCCCCAAGACTCAGCGCACCCACATCGCCCATAAAAACATCTGCCGGTGCCGCGTTATACCAAAGAAAGCCCAAGCCTGCACCAATCATCGCAGCACAGACGATGGTAACTTCAGCATTATAAGCAATATAAGGCACGTGCATGTAGTCGGCGAAATTTGGCGAGCCAGAAATATAAGCAAAAACGCCCAAGCCTGCCGCCACCAAAACCACAGGCAAAATCACCAATCCATCTAAGCCATCGGTCAGATTCACCGCATTGGATGAGCCTGCTAAGACAAAATAAGTCGCAATGATAAATCCCAAACCCAGTGGAATCGCCGAAAATGGAATGACAATGTCTTTAAACAGTGGGATCAGCATGTCTTGCATGGCGATCATGGTGGCAGCATCTTGCTGTGTGGCGATATAATACATCGAACAGCCAGCAAACAGCGAACCGACCGACAGCCAAAAATATTTTTTGCGCGCAATCAGTCCTTGGGGGTTTTTGTGCTTGATTTTTAGCCAATCATCTGTCCAGCCGACGGCACCAAAAATGACCATCACCACCATCAAAATCCAAACATAAGGATTACTCAAATCTGCCCATGCCAGCGTTGAGATACCAATTGCCGCCAAGATCAGCACACCGCCCATCGTAGGCGTGCCTTGTTTGGCAAGATGGGTTTTTGGTCCATCATCACGCACGGCTTGACCGTATTTTAAGGTACGCAGATAATTGATCACAGGCTTACCGCCAATAATGACAATGAGCAGTGATGTGATCACCGCAAGCAGTGCACGCAAGGTCAATGAACCAATGGCAATGTCTGTTTGCTGCAATAGCCAATACAACATGAAGTATCCTTAAGTTTCAATGGTTAGAAGCGGTCAAATCAGCGATCAGGCTCTCCATTGCCATACCGCGAGACCCTTTGAATAACATGGTGACAGAACCACCTGATAATAGCTGACGCAAATCATTCAAAAGACTTGGCTTATCTGTATAATGCTTGGCAATCGGCTTTTGTTCATTGATGGCTGCGGTGGTGTGCGCCATGTGATTACCCAAAGTCAATACATGATCAATCTCAAGTAAAGCCAGCTGATGCCCCAGTTTGGCATGCTCATCATCTGCCGCGTCGCCCAGTTCAAAAATATCGCCGAGCACCAGTATCTTGGTGCCCAATTCAGCTTCGAGCACTTTTGCTGCAACAAGCATCGATGTGGGATTGGCATTATAAGTGTCATCAATAACGCTGTGCCCATCCACGGACAGACGCGTCAAGCGACCCTTTGGCGGTGTCGCACGCTCAAGCCCTGTGACAATTTGCTCAAGTGGTACACCCAGAGCAAAAGTCGCCGCAGCCGCCGCCAAAGCATTAGCCACATTATGCTCGCCAATAAATGGTAGATGCACAGGCAAGCTGTCGATTTGGTCAATGTCAATATTGGTATTTAGGCTAAATGTGCTATGAGTGGCAAAAGTTTCGATATCATCAGCAAATAAATCCCCCATCATGAGCACAGAGCTGACACCCTCGGCTTCAAGCATCGTTTGATCCGCTAGCTCAAGTCCTGCTTGCTCAATGGGCACAGTGCGCTCACCAAATGACAACTGCAGCTCTGTAAATTGAGACGCTTCGTTTAACAGCTCTGGATAAAATTCATCTGAAAACGGTAAAATTGCCACGCCTTGATTTGTCAGCGCTGAATAAATCTCCGATTTGGCACGCGCAATATTAGCCCGACCGCCAAATTCGCCCAGATGTGCGGTACCGATGTTCAATATCAGCGCCACATCAGGACGCACCATCGACGCAGTATAGGCAATCTCACCCAGATGATTTGCCCCAAGCTCCAATACCGCAAACCGATGTTCATCGGTCAGCTCAAGCAGCATCATCGGCACGCCAAGATCGTTATTTAAATTACCGCGCGTCATGAGCGTGGGCGCAATCTGACCCAAAATAGACCCAATCATCTCTTTAGTCGTCGTCTTACCACTAGAGCCGGTCAAGGCAACTACCGTCAAATCAGGGTGCGCCTCTCGACGAAATCTGCCCAAATCCCCCAAAGCAAGCTTGGTATCTGCCACCAACAGCTGCGGCATATCACAGTCAACAATGCGCTCAACAATCGCCGCAGACGCCCCTTGCTGATGCGCACTTTGGATAAAATCATGCGCATCAAATCGCTCACCTTTGATCGCCAAAAACACATCACCGGCTTGGATTTGGCGTGTGTCAGTCACGATACGACTGGCGCAAATCTTGGCGCCATCAGCATGGTGCCATTGTCCTTGCGTGGCTTGTTTTAGGGTGTCTTGGCGCCACAGATACGCACTTGGATTTGTCATGTTCTTGCCTTTTTAATGACTGTTATTTTTGATATTTTTGTAAAAACTCGCCCAATACTGCCAAATCGTCGAAATCGTGGCGCACGCCTTGGATTTCTTGATAAGTTTCATGCCCCTTACCTGCGATCACCACGATGTCAGTCTCGCCTGCGGTTTTGACTGCCAATTCGATGGCGCTTTTTCGATCAGGCTCGATGATGATCTTGTAATGATCCTCACATGATAGCCCTTTTTGCATATCTGCTAAGATGGCAGATGGCGATTCAGAACGCGGATTATCGGCGGTCAAAATCACTTGGTCTGCATACGCCAAACCTGCTTGGGTCATCTGCGGACGCTTGCCTCGATCGCGATCACCGCCGCACCCAAAGACCGCAATCAGCCGACCTGTGCAGTGGCGGCGCAGGCTTGATAAGACTTGCTTGAGCGCATCGGGCGTGTGCGCATAATCAACAATAAAAGAGCCTGTCTGAGATGGCGCACGCTGCATACGCCCTCTTGCGCCTTGTAGCTTGGTGATCAAAGTTGGTAAATCGGCGAGCTTTTCAGGATTTAAAGCGGCAAATGCTGCCATACTGGCAAGCAAATTATCCACATTAAACAGCCCAAGCAAAGGGCTCATGACGCTCATCTGACCTTGGGGCGTTTGCACCTCAATCTCAACACCCTCAAGGCTCGGTCGTACCGCCTTGGCATAAAAATCAGCACTCGGCTTTTGTTGGCTATACCCAATCAGCTGAAAATCCACAGCATCATAATCGAATAAAGCAGTCTCATCATCCAAATTCACCACCCCAAATCGCAGCGTCGGGAATAATGATTGATCAAACAGCTTGGCTTTGGCTTCGCGATACGATGCCATATCAGGATGATAATCCAAATGATCTCGGGATAAATTGGTATAGATGGCGCCAATGATTGGCACGCCTTGTAAGCGATACTGATCAAGCCCATGTGAGCTTGCCTCAAGCGCAACCATCTGCACGCCTTCTTGCGCCATTTGATGGATAAAGTGATGCACCAATAACACATCGCCTGTGGTATTAGCGGACTGCACCAACTGCCCCAACCGCCCATTACCTGCTGTCCCCATGACAGCAGAGTCAATCCCGGATGCTTGGCAAAGCTGTGCGATCAGCTGACTGACCGTGGTTTTGCCGTTGGTGCCTGTCACCGCGATGACTTTTGGCAATGCTACCGCATGATGCAGCTGAAGGCGTGCGGCGATCAGGTCACCCAAACAGGTGCGAATATTTGGCACACTGATGACAGGTATTTGAACGCCCTCCAAATCCAGGACACCCAAATCAAGCTCACTGATAACAAATGCGGCGCTGTCTTTGACCGACAACAGATAACGATTGGCGTTGCTTAAGGCTGCTTGAGCATCTTGGCTGCTACTTTTTAAAAGTATAAACCCATCATCTGCACCAATCTTACGACTGTCCAAACAAAATTGGTCAAATTGGTACTCCAAAATCGGCGCAAATAACGACTCAAGCGCCGGCAAACCCAGTGCCGCCGTCACGGTATGGGGAGTAGTAACCGCTTTTTGGATCACTTCACGAAAACTTATTGGCGTCATCACATATCCTCAATCAGCTAAATGGGTCGGTCAAACTAGGGCGCCGAAACCCGTAACGGCTTATCATAAGGCACATTATATAAGCGCAGCGCCTCTTTCATCACTTGGTGGAATACCGGTGCCGACACTTGGCCGGCATAAGACTGGCGGCGCGGATCTTCAACCAAGATCGCCACCGCAAAGCGCGGATCTGACGCAGGCGCCAAGCCCACAAAGATCGTGCGATGCTGATCGGTATAATAGCCACCTTGGGGATTGGTGCGGCGGCTGGTACCCGTTTTGCCCGCGACGCGGTAGCCATTGATGGCAGCAGCCTGACCTGTGCCGCCCGGCCCTGTCACCAGCTCCATCATACGCACGATGGATTCAGCATGACCTGAGCTAATGACCTGGGTGGGCTCAGGCACTTCTTGATCTTTGACAAGTTTTAATGGCTGCATCAGCCCCCGATTGCCAAGCGCTGCATATGCTTGGGTCAGCTGCGCCAATGTGACTTGCTGACCATAGCCATAGCTGAGTGTCGCACGGCGTGACAGCTCGCGCTCTTTTGGAATCCCAACGCGTCCTGATGCCTCAGCAGGGAAATCCAGTGCCGTCTTACTACCAAAGCCAAATTTAAGCTGTGTATTAGCGATGGCGTCAGTCGGTAGATTTAACGCAATTTTTGTTGAGGCGACGTTACTGGATTTTTGGATCAGCTTATCTAGCGTGATGGCGCCATAATTACCACCGTCGCGGATCGTATATCCACCCACCGACACGCTGCCTGGACTGGTATCGATGACAGAATTGGTGGTGTATTTGCCCGATTCAAGCGCGGCTGCCACCGTGAACGGCTTCATCACCGAGCCTGGCTCAAACACATCAAGCACAGGACGGTTTCTTTCGTTAGCACCATCGCGTTCGGACAGATTATTAGAATTAAACGATGGCCATGATCCCATCGCCAGCACTTCGCCTGTCTTGACATCCACCACCATGCCTGAGCTTGAACGCGCCGACTGCAAGCGCCCAACCTGCTCAAGCTCTTTATAAAGCACATATTGTAAGCGCGAGTCAATCGTTAGGCGAATGTTTTCGCCTTCGATGAGCGGTTCGATTTGCTCAATCTCTTGAATTGGCTGCCTGCCAGTACCGCGCAAAATCCGCACCACGCCATCTTTACCTGCCAAGCGCTCATTATATTTGGCCTCGATGCCTGCGCGCCCAATATAGCCGCCTTGAGATTTATCACTTGACTGAGCCATATAGCCCAAAAGCTGTGCGTTCGGCTCGGCTTGTAAATAATAGCGCTGAAAATACTGCTCACGACCGATGGCGAACAGTCCCAAATCCGTGACAGACTTGGCGACTTCGGGTGAGACACGGTTTAACAGCACCAAGCGGCGTGAGCTTGCGCCTTTTGGTAAAGCGTCTTTGACTTTTTGGCTGTTAGACGTATCAAGTGTATGATCGATGCCGACGGCTGCTTCGAGTTTTTCAAGCGGATAATTTGCCGCTGCTGCCAGTCTGACCAAGTCCATTTCTTTGAGCTTTTCAAGCGCTTTTTGTTTGACGGCGTCGCTTTTGGTGGTTTTGATCTCATTGTCTAAGCGATAGTATTCCTCAGCATAGGCATAAGGATCAAAAAAGACCGTATACAGTGGGGCGTTGGCAGCCAAAGGCGCACCCTCGCGATCTGTGATCACGCCGCGATAGGCAGGCTCGGTGCGTTTACCTGTGATCAGCTCATCGCCTTTATCAATAAAAAACTGCGGATTGATGATCTGCAAATAAAATGCGCGCGCAAAAATCGCCACAAAGATGCACAGCATCAGCCCCCAAATGATCAAATATCGCCAAGCATCCTGCTTGCCGCCAGCCAAATTAGCGCCAGATTTTTTGATGCGTTTTTTGGTCAAAATCCCAAAAGTCTTGGCAGAAGTCTTTGGACGGCGTAAAGGAGCTGTCACCGTCGCTGAGCCAGTTTTTGGGTTTTTTCTTTGTTTGGTCATGCTTTACTCGCTATCTTGGCTTGGCTCAGAGTCAGGCTTAGTGCCTGGTGTGATGACGCGGCGGCTTTCATTGGTCGGAAAAAACATCCCAAGCTCACTGACGGCGCGCTGAGCGACTTGCGGCGTGGCACTGAAGGTCTGCTGCTCAATCATCAGCCTTTGCTCTTCAATTTTTAGCTCGTTTAATTCACGACTGCGTTTTTGTAATTCAATGTAGGTTTCATGTCGCTCTTGGGTCTGGGTGACGATACCCAAAGCGGTTGCAAAAATCATCACAACCAAAACCGCCAACACCAAACGCAAAACCCAAGTCATGCTTGAGTTGAGTGTTGTCATCAAAGGAGTGTTGCTCATGAAAATCGCCGCCTGTCAAAATAAAATGTATCAATCTTCGTCTTGTGCTTTGTCTTGTGCCAAAGCGACATCACTACGCTCAGCGCCACGCAGCCAAGCGCTGCGAGCTCTTGGGTTAGCTTTGACTTCCTGATCGCTGGGTCCGACGCGCTTTGGCTTACCAAAATATTTTGGACGCTTGGGGATGATCGGCAGATGTGCGTCTTCTTCATACTGCCCACGGCTGTGGCGCTGCAAAAACTGCTTAATCAAACGATCTTCAAGCGAATGAAAACTGATCACCGCAAGCATGCCGCCTGATTTTAGCACACCGATGCTTTGCGCCAAAAACGCTTCCACATCCCCAAGCTCATTATTAATAAAAATGCGCATCGCTTGAAAACTTTGGGTGGCAGGATGTTTGCCTTTTTGCCATGCAGGGTGCGCCTGTTTGATGACTTCTGCCAATTGTAGCGTGGACGTATAACTTTCCATCGCTTTGATCGCCCGAGCGATTTTTCGTGAATGTCGCTCCTCGCCATATTGATATAACACATCAGCCAGCTCATCTGCCGAGACACGCTGTAGCCACTCAGATACCGGCTCACCTCGCGTGGTATCCATGCGCATATCCACCGCGCCATCCCGCATGAAGCTAAATCCGCGCGCGCCATCGTCCAGCTGCGGGCTTGAGACGCCCAAATCCGCCATCAGACCATCGACCTGATCGATACCGAGCGCCTGCAGATTGTTTGTTAAATTAGCAAAGCTGTCATGCACGACTTTGACGCGCGCATCTTGAGCTGCCAAAGCTTCAGCGGCAGCGATCGCCTGCGGGTCTTTATCAAAGACCACTAAGGTAGCTTCAGGTGCCAAATATTCAAGCAAAAGCCGACTGTGCCCACCGCGCCCAAACGTTGCGTCCACATACACGCCTGAAACTTTTGCAGTCAAATCCTCCAACCGTTTGACGCCAAGCACCATCGCAACCGTTTCATGTAACAAAACTGTCGTATGGCTAAATTCAGCAGAAGTGGAAGGGGTGTTTGACATGGCGCTCACTGTGGTTATTTAGCAAAAATGATGACTGTATCAGAATATTTGCTCATGATATCTGGTCACCGAACAAAATATCATCAGATGGGAACATAACCTTACTATTTTAGCAGTAAATCAAAGGCTTTTGGGAAGTTTGTCAAGGTTTTTTGTGTGCTTTTGTTGCATATCTCGCCGATTTGACGATATTTTTGACAATTCCATGAAGCTTGACACCACCGTCTACCAAAAATTGTGGCGATTTGTTATCATAGCATAAATCATTTATCACCCCCATTGACACCTTTAGAGAAAATTATGACACGACCTGTACGCACCCGAATCGCACCAAGCCCAACTGGCTTTCCTCATGTGGGCACCGCTTATATCGCCTTATTTAATTTAGCCTTTGCCAAATCCATGGGCGGAGAGTTTATCCTACGCATTGAAGATACCGACCAAGCTCGCTCCACCGAACAATCTGAAAAAATGATTTTGGATGCGCTAAAGTGGGTTGGGCTATCTTGGGCAGAAGGTCCAGATGTGGGCGGTCCACACGCGCCCTATCGTCAGTCTGAGCGCTCCGATATTTATAAAAAATATGCCGAAAAGCTTCTAGATGATGGTCATGCGTTTCGCTGCTTTTGTACACCCGAAGAGCTTGACGCCATGCGAGAAGCGCAGATGGCGGCAGGCTTGCCGGTCAAATATGACGGACGCTATGCCAAGTTATCCCGAGAAGAGTCAGATGCATTGGTCGCCCAAGGCAAACCGTATGTGATTCGTATGCGCGTCCCTTCTGAAGGTGTGTGCGTTATCCATGATATGCTGCGCGGTGAAGTCATCATCCCTTGGGAGCAGGTGGACATGCAAGTACTCCTAAAAACGGATGGCTTGCCAACTTATCATCTTGCCAATGTGGTTGATGATCATCTGATGGAGATCACTCATGTGCTGCGCGGCGAAGAGTGGCTGCCTTCGGCGCCCAAGCATCAGCTATTGTATGAATATTTTGGTTGGCAGATGCCGACACTGTGCCACATGCCACTACTGAGAAACCCTGATAAATCTAAGCTGTCCAAGCGCAAAAACCCAACCTCAATCACCTACTACCGCGATGCTGGCGTACTGCCAGAAGCATTGATGAATTATCTGGGTCGCATGGGTTATAGCTTGCCAAATGAGCAAGAAAAATTCACCTTAGATGAGATGATTGAAAGCTTTGACATTCAGCGCGTATCGCTAGGTGGGCCGGTATTTGATATCGAAAAGCTGTATTGGCTAAACGGCGAATATCTGCGCGCTATGAGCGTTGATGATCTCAAGGCAAAGATTTTGACCTGGGCAAGCGATGATGACAAGCTCACCGCCATCGTTCGTGCCATTCAGCCACGCATTAATCTGCTATCCGATGCGGTCAATTGGGCAGGGTTTTATTTCCAAAATCTGCCCGCCATCACAGCCGAAGATTTTGCGCATAAAAGCCTAGATCATGAGCAGCTGTTGGAAATTTTATATTTGGCAACTTGGCAACTAGAAAGCCTGCCTGTTTGGAGCGAAGAGAACATTTATCAAACCCTAAAAGGCTTGGCGGCGCATTTTGACATCAAATTAAAAGACTTTATGCAGCCGTTCTTTGTGGCGATCGCAGGCTCAACTTCAAGCACACCCGTCATGAATTCCATGTACATTATCGGTGCGGATATGACTTTGGCGCGTCTGCGTCATGCGTGTGAGGTGCTCGGCGGACTTGGCAAGAAAAAGCTCAAAAAACTAGAAGAGAAAAATCAATCTTTGCCAGATTTTTTAGCCTAAACGCTTAAGCCTGTGCCGTAGCAATGATTTGACCGATTTTATGTCGCAGCACAGGCGGCGATATTTTTTGAAAATTTTTCAAAAAAAATGCTTGACGGCTAAAATTTATTCTGTATAATACGCTCTCATTAGCACGGGGCTATAGCTCAGTTGGTAGAGCACTTGCATGGCATGCAAGGGGTCAGCGGTTCGACTCCGCTTAGCTCCACCAAATTCTGACGTCAAGAACATCAGAAAGTGTTAATACAAGAATGTAAGCACCTAGGCATTTTCTTACATTCTATTTTGCAAAAGCAAAACCCTTTGCGTCCCATTCGTCTAGAGGCCTAGGACACCGCCCTTTCACGGCGGTAACAGGGGTTCGAATCCCCTATGGGATGCCAATATCTTTCTTGAAAAAGAAGCAAATAGCCAGTCTGATCGCATGACTGGCTTTTTTGTTGATCTATTTTTGCTTTATAATTTTGCTTAAAGCACAGTTTATATTAAACTATGGCAAATTTTCACACACATCTCACCGCTGGGGTTGTTGGCAGCGCCATCATCGCGGCGGCTGGTTTTTATTTTGAATTATATGGCTTGACGACCGCCGTGCTTTGTCTGGCTGTTGGGACATTAGGTAGCCTGCTGCCTGACATTGATCTTGATCACTCAAAGCCTGCCTCTCAAGGCTTTTTGATCGCCTCATTGGTCATCTCAACGCTGATCACCATTTTATATGCCAATCGCTATCACGCCGACAAGCTGTTGATTGATTCTTTGATTTTGTGGGCAGGTGCATTTTTGCTGTTGCGACTTGGGCTGTTTGAGACATTTAGCCGCTTGACGGTGCATCGTGGCATGGTGCATTCGGTGCCTTATATGGCTATCTTTGCGCTCATGGTAGTTTGTGGGGCGTTTTATGGGCTCAAATTAACGGCATTTGTCAGCTGGCTGTTTGGCGCTGTGTTGTTCATTGGCGCGCTGATTCATTTGATCTTAGATGAAATTTATAGCGTCAATATTTATGGCTTAAAGCTCAAAAAATCCGCAGGCACTGCCTTTAAATTTTTTGAAATGAAAAAACCTGTGGGTTATGCGTGCTTGTATATGACCATCTTGGCGCTGATTTATCTGGCGCCGCCATCAACTGACTTTGTGCGAGCGCTGATGCGCGTGGGCAGCACTTGGTGATCGGTGCTCACATTACCTAACTTATGAACCAGATGCTCGTCAGCGCTTAGAGTTTTTGCGCCCTGTACGAAAAACAAAGGCGTCTTGATAAAAACCTGGATCGGCATTATCCCAAAAATGCGGCACACCTAAGATGGGTAAAGGGTGCAGCTGCCTTGGGGTCACACCTGCCACCAAAAAGTCATTGAGTTGTTCACAAAGCATCTCGTCAATATGCTTTAACTGCTCAAGCTGCGACAGCCCAAAAAACGCCTGAGGCACATGTAAGATGAGCGTGTGAGCGCATAAAGATTTATAAGGCGATATCAGTTGTTCAAGCAGCGCATGCCCAAAGATGAACACTTTGGCATGCGTATCTTTCGATGCCAGATGATCCCAATATTGGCGCGTTTTGACCAAGCAGTTTTGCCAATCAAATGCCGCCAAAGCACTACCAATCTGCGCGCCGATGGCATCTTGGCTCACCGCCACGATGGCACCATTTTCATCAAAAACGGTGATGGTATCGCGCACACGGCTACGACCATTGCCACTGTTTTGATCGTCATCATAGGCGATGTGCTTGGCATTGAGTAGCGCCTTTGACTTGGCAAATACCGACCATACACACGCCCCAAACCAGTCATGCAGATTATCACGCGTGGGGATTTTGGCGGTCTGATGGATATATGCTTCGTATGCCGTGCCGTGTGGCAGATCGTCTTGAGCGGTGAATTGAAGCGGCGTATTTGTGCCATGCAAATATGGCACAATGCCGTTTGAAGAAAAATACTCGTTGAGCCATGCCGACAGATGACCGCCTTGATAACTCGTGGCAAATGCTGCATGGATCTTGCGATAAGGCGCAAGATGGGGCGCTGTTTGGTTGATGTGTTGAAAACTTTGCCAAAAACCCAAATCAGCTTGAGCAATGTCTTGAGCGTCTTTCACACGCTGGCTCCCACACTGCGCGCGAGCGCCACACCTTCTTCAATGCTTAGATAAGTTTTTTTGCTTGGGGTATCTTTGAAAACCACTTCACCATCTTGAAAAACCAGACACTCATCCACCGCCATCTGCTGCCATTTTTCATTATCAGTCAAAGGAATGGTCACCAAGATCGTCACTTTGTCCTTATCGGTGGTCACATCGCTAAAATTCACCGTCATCTCACCATCTGACAGCTTAGCTTCGCCAAATGGCGCTTTGCGTGTCAAATAAAATAGCAAGCTGCCTGCATACGCCAATTGCCAATTGCCATTAGAAATCAGGCAGTTAAACAGCCCATTTGCCGCCAAATATCGGCACTGCGCCGTCAAAAACGCAAACAACATCTCATCAGTTGGACGGGTTTTAAAAGTTGCCTTAAGGCGATTGAGCAGATAACAAAAAGCAAGCTCGCTGTCTGTGGTGCCGACAGGCGCATAGTGCTCTGCATTGCCATTATTCATAAGCCTTTGGGTGCGGCGAATAAAGCTGTCGGTCATCTGTCCATTATGCGCAAATGCCCACTGCTCGCCCCAAACTTCGCGCACAAACGGATGAATATTAGCAAGCCCATGACCGCCTGTGGTCGCCTTACGGATATGAGCAATCACATTCATCGCTCGAATCGGATACTGATTCACCAAATCTGCCACAGGTGACAGATGGCTTGGCTTATCATCATGAAACTGACGAAGTCCAATATCGCCTGACGCCGTCCGCTCAAAAAACGCAATCCCAAAGCCATCTTCGTGATGGTCGGTCAGTCCGCTGCGCTTTCTAAATCCTGCAAAGCTAAAGCCAATGTCGGTGGGCGTATTACAGTTCATTCCAAGCAGTTGACACATGAGAATCTCTTCATAAATCGATGATAAAATAAGTCGGCATTATAGCACAAGCCACAAAATCACAGGCAAGCTTAGCATCGCAAGCAGCGTCTGCATACTGATGATGTTCGCCATGAGCAAGTGATTACCGCCCAAAGCTTGGGTCAGTGAATACGCCGTCGGTGCGGTGGGCAGCGCAAAAAACAGGGTGATAATTTGCCGATCAATCCCATCAAGCCCCACCAAAGTACAAAGCCCATACGCAAGCAGCGGCACACCCATCAAGCGAATCAGGCTAT
The DNA here is from genome assembly GCF_034424565.1 of Moraxella canis. NCBI lineage: Bacteria > Pseudomonadati > Pseudomonadota > Gammaproteobacteria > Moraxellales > Moraxellaceae > Moraxella > Moraxella canis. Next base: position 947,935 of record NZ_CP139961.1, read on the forward strand.
TTGCCACAATGACGCTAAATTCACCTGCATTTAATCTAAACTGAAGCGCCGCCCCAATGCACAAAAGCCCCAAAGGCAAGCTTGCCGATGCCAATTGACGCAAAAACTGCTCAATCCCCACCGCCAAATTGAGCGGCGAGACATTAAAAGCCATCGCCAATATACAAGCGACGATCAATGGATTTTTGAGCAAATTCATGATAAGCACACGCATATCAAAGCCTTGTTTGAGCGTGAGCGAAATCACCGAGATGACATTAATCAGCGGAATAAACAGCGCAATGATGAGCGAAAATAGCACCATCCCAAGCTCATCAAACAGTGATGCCACCAGCGCCAAACCCACATAAGTATTAAAACGAATGGCACTTTGAATATAGACGCCAATATGATCGCTGTGAATTTTAAACACCACATAAGCAATAAAAATAGCAGCGCTCACCCCAAGCAGCACCGAGAGCACCACTGTGATTGCTAACGAAAATTGAGCCAAATCCATCTGCGCAGTTGCAAGATTTAAAAACAGCAGCGCAGGAAAGAGCACATAATAATTCAGCTTATCCAGCTGCTGCCAAGTTTTTAGGCTCAAAAACTTGCGCGCATTCATCAGATAGCCTGTTGCAATGCACAAGCTGAGTGGTATCAGACTGTTAATAATGGGTGCAAACATTTTTTAGTTATCCATCACCACTGCCGCCATCCTTGCCTACTTATCATCAAGCCACCCTGCCCCAGTGATACGCCGCCAAGCGCTTCATCAGATCAGGATTTTTGACCATGATGTCATCGCCTGTGCGCCCTTGCTCTCGGTTATAGTGAATGACATTGAGACGCAAAAGCCAAAAGATCGTCGCACTATAAGCCAACATGACAGGCAAGGCGTCTTTTTCTGCTGAGGTCAAAGCACGCACGCTTTGATAGCCTTCGATAAAGGCGGTCATTTTTTGGGTATCAAAATTCACGCTCTCGCCATCATTAGCGGTGCCCCATGTGGTACAAAAATCATTGATCGTGATGGCGATGTCCATCAAATAATACTCGGTGGAGACTTCGGTAAAGTCCAAAAGCCCTGTCAATTTGGCAGCATCCCCTGAAAAATCCCACAGCGTATTATCAGCAAATAAATCCAAATGGCATAAGCCTTTGGGCAACGCTTGGGGCAGATTTGCGTGCGCTTCCCAAATGTCATGCATGAGCTTGGCTTCATCGGTCGGCATAAATGCCGTCTCGCGCGCCTTGACACGCGCCCAGTCATACAGCGGCACGCCGTAGTCTTCGCTCGGCTGTAAGCTTGTCAAGGTGTCGTGCAAAGTGGCTAAAGCCTTGCCCATCTCATGACACATGGCGGCATCTGTCAGCGCAGGATGGCTGCCTGACAGCTTTGGGACGATTAAGATGGCTTTATTTTCATAGCGCATTACACAGTCTTCGCCGATGTGATTGCCCTTGGCGGTCATCTTGATGAGCGGCGCTGCGATGGGCAATCTGTCCTTGAGTGTGTGCATGATGGTCGCCATCTTGATGATATCATCAGGGACGCGCTCTTCGTACAGGGTGAACACATAGCTAAACTCATCGCCTTCATCACTGTCGGTTTGGATGAACCAATTTGAGTTTTTGATGCCTTGAACAATCGGAATGGCGCGGCGAAACTTGACCCCAAACAGACCACAAAAAGCAAAAAATTCATCATCGGATAAGTGAGTATAGACAGACATGAGCAATCCTAACGCAAAATAAAAACTGTATTGTAATGGATTTTAAGGCAGTTGCGATAAAATTTTTCTCAATTTATTAAAGAATGATGACGGCATTTTTCGATCTTTGGCAAGCTTGGTGCGCCCAAATCATGTACAAAATTTGGCAAAACTTGCTATAATGCTTGGCATCTTGCTTAGCTTACAGTAAAGGATACTCATGTTAGCCAAACGCCTCATCCCCTGCCTAGATGTCGAAAATGGTCGCGTCGTCAAAGGCGTGAATTTTGTGGACATCAAAGACGCAGGCGACCCTGTTGAAGTCTCCAAGCGCTACAATGACCAAGGCGCCGATGAGATTACTTTTTTGGACATCACAGCGACCTCAGATGGCAGAGACACCACCTATGATATGGTCGAAAAAATCGCTCGCTCAATTTTTATTCCGCTGACGGTCGGCGGTGGGGTGCGTAAGATCGAAGACATCCGCAATCTACTCAATGCAGGCGCCGATAAGGTTGGGATCAATTCTGCCGCCATCACCAATCCTGACTTGGTCAATGATGCCGCCGCACGGTTTGGCAGTCAGTGCATCGTGGTGTCGATCGACGCCAAACGCGTTACCAAAGCTGATGGCAGTATTGGTTTTGAGATTTTTACGCACGGCGGACGCAAAGCCACAGGCATCGACGCCATCGAGTGGGCGGTGCAGATGACCGAGCGCGGTGCAGGCGAGCTGTTGGTGACAAGCATGGACGGCGATGGCACGCGCCAAGGCTATGATTTGTTATTGACACGCACCATCAGTGATTTGGTCAATATCCCTGTCATCGCCTCAGGCGGCGTGGGTAATTTACAGCACTTAGCCGACGGCGTCCTAAAAGGCAAAGCCGATGCAGTGCTCGCAGCGAGCATTTTTCACTTTGGCGATTATACCATTCAACAAGCCAAAGCATATATGGCAGCCCAAGGCATTCCCATCCGTCCGATTTGAGCTGACTGCGTGGTGATCGCGAAGTATTTTATAAACTGGGCAAATTTTTGGGTAAATTGTGGTAAAATAGGCGGAATAACAAGCAAAATACACCGTTTATTTAAGGGCATCTTATGACAACTTATACCGCACAAAAAGCCGCCATCACCCATATCGAAGGCGCGCTAGACAGTAATAAAAAAGTACGCATCGGCATCGCTGTTGGTCGCTTTAATGGCTTTTTGGTTGAAAGCTTGGTTGAAGGCGCGCTAGACGCTTTGGTGCGCCATGGCGTCGCCGGCGAGAACATTGATGTGGTGCGTGTGCCTGGCGCCTTTGAGCTGCCATTGGTCGCCAAGCGTCTGGCACTGTCTGAAAAATATGACGCCATCGTAGTGCTCGGTGCCATCATCCGCGGTGCGACGCCGCATTTTGACATCGTCGCCAGTGAGTCTGCTAAAGGCTTAAGTCATGTGGCGCTACATCACAATATCCCTGTGATTAATGGCATCTTAACCACCGAAAACATCGAGCAAACCATTGAGCGCGCCGGCACAAAAGCAGGCAATAAAGGCTATGAAGCGGCGATGACTGCGCTTGAGATGGTCTCTGTGCTAAAAGCACTATGATCTCAAACGCCATGACTGATTGAGCGTTTATGGCATTCACCATTTAGCTGACCACTGAAGCACACTTATGCGGTGTGCTTTTGGATTTTTCCAATACTATTTAACAATCAATTCATCTTGGACTTTGGCAAGTTTTATTTTATGATATGACTATCTTTGCCAAAGCACTCTAAAGCTAGGAACATTATGACTGATCATGACATTCTTCTTGCCGAACAAGGCTACAAAACCTCTCACACTGCTGTGCGTAAGGCACGCAGATTTGTCCTTCAAGGTCTGTATGAGTGGCTCACGACAGACTATCGCCTAAACAAAATCGATCGTGCGCTTGCCGGCGGTAATGAGCCGCACGCCATCGTCGCACGCACTCGCGCTGACAATGCCATGCACACGGTGCATTTGGGCTATTATCATGAAATGATGCGCCGCATTCCTGAGCTTGTGGATGAATTGATTGCTGATATCTCAAGCCATCTTGACCGTGGTTTTGGATCGCTGGACACTGTCGAACAAGCGATCTTATTGATCGGCGCTTATGAGCTTAAATACAGCCTACACATTCCTTATAAAGTCGTCCTTGATGAAGCGATGCAGCTAAACACGCATTTTGGCGCAACCGATGCCCATAAGCTGATTAATGCGGTGTTGGATAAATACGCCAAACAAGCGCGCAGCTTAGAAGTCAATGCCACCAAAGCCAAAGGCTCAGTGCCTACAGACGATCAATAGCTCAAAATGTCTGAATTTTCCTTAATCTATCGTCATTTTGGCAGCGCTACACCGTCCCACGCCAATACCATCTTAGGCATTGGTGATGATTGTGCCATCAGCCAACTCCCCGAAGGTAGTGAATTGGTCAGCTGTTTGGATACTTTGGTGGCAGGCAGGCATTTTCCGCACACGACCTCGCCCCACGCCATTGGCTATAAATCGGTAGCGGTCAATTTATCCGATCTTGCAGCAATGGGGGCAACGCCTTATGCGATTTTGATGGGCGTCTCTTTGCCAGATCATCTTGCCAATGATGCATTTTGTCACGATTTTGCTCAAGGCATCAAAGCAGCGTGTCAGCCATTTGGGGTGGAGCTGATTGGCGGTGACACCACTGGCAGTGATGTTCTGGCGGTGACGGTGACGGCGCTTGGATTTATCCCCCAAGGTCAGGCGATCAAAAGACAAGGGGCAAAATCCGGCGATCTCATCTGCGTGAGCGGTAAGATCGGCTTGGCAAGTTTTGCTTTGTCAGACATTTTAAAAGGTAATGATACGCCGTTGCGATCAGCGCTTGACTATCCGACACCGCAGGTGCTTCTTGGGCAGGCGCTGCGTGGCTATGCCTCGGCGATGATAGATATCTCAGATGGGCTTGGGCAAGATCTTGGGCACATTCTGAGTGCCAGCGGCGTGGGTGCAAGGCTGGATTTGGATAAAATTCCCACTGATGCGCTCTTACATGAGTTGCCCAATCAGTCAAAATGGCAGCATATATTAAATGGTGGCGATGATTATCAGCTGTGCTTTACCTTATCGCCTGATCGTTTTATGGCATTTCAAAGAGATTTTCCTGACTTGGCGATTTATCCGATTGGTAAGATTATTGACGCTCAAGGTCTAACCTTGATGCACCATCATGAGCCGGTCGAAATCCCCATCAAAGGTTGGCAGCATTTTTAGCCATTAATTAGCAGTCAATCACTCATATCAACTCATTAAATAACCACACTCATGACACAGCAAAAGCCCAATATCCATCAAGCCAATCCCTGCCCGCCCTGCCCGCCAAGCGCAAACAGCCAAGAAAAATTGATCTACTGGCTTGGCATTGGGCTTGGTTCTGGACTGCCGCAGCGTGCGCCTGGCACATGGGGCACTGTTGGTGGTTTAGTGGTCGCCCTGCTACTGCTGGCAGTTGGGGCTTGGGCGCTGGTACTGACTACCGCATTGGGCCTGCTGCTTGGGCATTATATTTGTGAGACAACTTCTAAGCTGATGAATGTGCATGACGACCCGCACATTGTGTGGGATGAGTGGGTGGGCATGTGGCTGACGCTTTTGCCGACTTTGTTTGTGCTGCATCACATGGACTTATTAAAGGGTTTATATGGTGATACCTCACTGATGGCTTGGCTGTTTGGGCTTGGGTTTGTATTGTTTCGCCTGTTCGATGTCATCAAGCCTTTTCCGATTTCTTGGGCAGATAAGCAAGTGTCTGGCGGCTTTGGTATCATGCTGGATGATATTTTGGCAGGCGTGATGGCAGGGATCATCACGGTGATTGTGATTTATAGCTTTATTTTATAAACCGACACCCAAGCAATTTGTGGGTGTCGGTTTGGAATCTTTGAAAGTTGAGCACTTAGGCTTGAGCATCTGCAAATAAGCGATCCACCGCTTGATCATCAAATCGATACGTCCTACCACAAAAACCGCAGTCCAGTGTCAGCGCTCCGCCATGTGCCGTCACCGCCTGCTTGGCTTCGTCATAGCCCAGCTGCAAGATGGCGCCTTCGCTTTTTTCGCTTGAGCAAGTACACGAAAAATGCAGCGGCGCAAGACTTGGCAACACCACTTCTTCTTCATGATATAACCGATACAAAATTTCGTTGGCATCCAAATCGGTGATCTCATCCGCCTTTAGCGTATCGGTGAGCGCCGTTAAGCGATCCCATAAATCAGGGTCAGCCTCTTTGTCAGCATCGCTTTGGGGCAGCAGCTGCACCAAAACACCGCCTGCGGTCGTATCATTAGTGGCAAGCTTAATAATGGTTGGGATTTGGGCAGACTGCTTTTGGTAATGCGCCAAACACTCCCCCAAATTGTCACTGACTCGCTCAACAATGCCTTGATACGCCTCTCCTTTTTCAGGATGGATGCTGATGAACAGCACGCCTTTGCCAAGCTCACCGAAGGCTTCATCACTGGTTGTTAGGCGCTGCCACACTGCATCATGATCACCTGTGGCATCAAAGCCAGCTAAGCCTCGCACAGCGCCAGTGTGATCACACTCCGCCATCGCCCAACTAAGGCGAGCGTTCGGATCAGAGCTTTGTAGCTGAATGGATAATTTGCCGTCTATCTTTAGCGTGCTGATCAATAAGCTTGCCGAAACAAGCATCTCGCCAAGCAGCGCTTTGATGGCAGTAGGATACTCTTTTTGGGCGATGACCGTCTGATAAGCGTCGGTGAGCTTCACCACATCGCCACGCACCACCGAGTCATCAATAAAAAACCGTTGGCGGTAGTCGTGCAAAGTTTGGGCTGTCATATTATGTCCGTTTTTGGTGTATTTAGGCTAATATGGGGATCAATTGATCATTTGCAATTGCCACATCACCCAAACCTTGATTCAAAATATCCGCCAGTTTGTTTATCAAAAAACAACATCTTGACCCTATCTGATGTGCTATAATTTATCGGATTGATGACAATTTTCATCTACTGTTTTGCTTAACGATTTGGGGCATGGCAGTGTCATTGATTGCTAATTTTTTAATTTGATACTAAGGAACAGCTTATGTGCGGTATCGTTGGTGCCATTCGTACGCATCACAATGTGGTAGATTTTTTGACAGACGGGCTAAAACGCCTAGAGTATCGCGGCTATGACTCATCAGGCATCGCTGTGCAGACCGATGAAGGCATTCGCCGCGTACGCCGTGTGGGGCGGGTGGCGCTCATGGAAGAAGCCGCCAAGAAAAAAGAAATTTATGGTCTGACTGGCATCGGTCACACGCGCTGGGCGACACATGGCGGTGTGACCAAGCCCAATGCGCATCCGCATATCTCTGCAGGGCTGATCTCAGTGGTGCATAATGGCATCATCGAAAATTTTGAGGCAGAGCGTAGTCGCCTTGAGGGTTTAGGCTATGAGTTTGAATCCCAAACCGATACCGAAGTGATCGCTCATAGTATCCATCAAGAATACACCACCAATGGCGGCGATCTGTATCGAGCGGTGCAAACAGCATGCACACGCTTTCATGGCGCTTATGCCATTGCCGTGATCGCCAATGATGCGCCAGATCAGATGGTGATTGCACGCATGGGCTGTCCGTTATTAGTGGCATTCGGTGATGATGAAGTATTCATTGCATCTGATGTCTCAGCAGTCATTGCCTTTACACGCCGCGTAACGTATCTAGAAGATGGTGACATCGCCCTACTCCAAGCCGATGGCATCCAAAAGCTGCTTGACAAAGACGGCAATGAAGCCGACCGCGTCATCAAGACTTCAGAGATGTCTTTGGCGTCGCTTGAGCTTGGTCCATACAGCCACTTCATGCAAAAAGAAATCAACGAGCAGCCACGCGCAGTTTCTGATACCGCTGAGATTTTCTTAGAAGGCGGATTCATTGCCGATAACTTCGGTGAAGACGCGCCTGAAATTTTTGCCAAAATCCAAAGCATCAAAATTTTGGCATGCGGCACATCATATTATGCTGCATTGACCAGCAAATATTGGCTTGAGAGCATCGCCAAGATTCGCTGTGATGTCGAGATCGCAAGTGAGTACCGCTACCGTGATGTGATCGCAGATCCCAATGAGCTGATTATCACCATCAGTCAGTCAGGCGAGACGCTGGATACCATGGAAGCACTTAAATACGCCATGGCGCAAGGTCATCGCTACAGCTTATCGATCTGCAATGTGATGGAATCTGCCCTGCCGCGCGCAAGCACGCTTGCCATCTTCACTCGTGCCGGTGCTGAGATCGGTGTGGCATCGACCAAGGCATTTACCACGCAGTTGGTGGTGTTATTTGGTCTTGCGGTAACCTTGGGCATCATGCGCGGTCATGTCGATGAATCACAAGCGCAAAACTACGCCGAGGATTTGCGTCTACTGCCAGGCAGTATCCAGCATGCGCTTAATCTAGAGCCGCAGCTTGCGTCATGGGCACAAAGCTTTGCCAATAAACCCAGTGCGCTGTTTTTGGGTCGTGGCATCCATTATCCGATCGCTCTCGAAGGGGCACTCAAATTAAAAGAGCTGACTTATATCCACGCTGAAGCTTATCCTGCTGGGGAGCTTAAGCACGGACCGCTGGCTTTGGTCGATGAAAATATGCCCGTGGTCGTGATCTCGCCTAATGATGGAATGCTTGATAAAGTCAAAGCCAACATGCAGGAAGTAAGCGCGCGCGGCGGCGAGCTGTTTGTATTGTCAGATTTGGACAGCGATTACACCGCAAGCGAAGGCATCCATGTGATTCGCACACCACGTCACATCGGCATTTTATCGCCGATTGTGCATACGATCGCTGTGCAGCTACTGTCTTATCATGTGGCGCTTGTGCGCGGCACTGATGTTGACAAGCCAAGAAACCTTGCCAAATCCGTGACAGTTGAATAATCAAACCAGCTCAAGCGTCGATTGAGTATGATACCTAATTACTCGCCTACACTTGAGCTTTGGTGCTAAATCATCTTATTTTTAATCAAGCTTCCTTGCTAAAGAGATCACCTTTAGCAAGGTTGGCTTTTTTATATAACTAACAAAATTTTTAATATATCATTGATATTTTCAATCATCAAAAGACGACAAATTCAACTTTTAAATATACTTTATCAAGATGATCTAGATCAATCATCCCAAATCTTCCAAGCCGCAGTGATCAGCCATTTGACAATAGAACCCTTACCAAGATAAAGAATATTTTATTTTTACTACATTTTTGATACAATGGCGAAATATTATCATTTTAAAAATTATTTGTATTATGACTCACACCACGCCCCCACCACTTAATCGCCATCATTCTTATCAGCAAGCACCTGACGTGCATGATTTTTATTTTCATGGTACGGGCATGGGGTATTTTAAAATTTGGATTGTCAATTTGGTGCTGACCATCATCACGCTTGGGTTTTATTCCCCTTGGGCAAAAGTACGCAGGCTTCGTTATTTTTATGGTCATACACAGATTGATGGGCAAGTATTTGATTTTACTGCAAATCCCAAGCGTATCTTGGTTGGGCGTCTCATCGCCCTTGGCATTTATTTGGTGATTGCTGTGTTTGGGCAGTTTTCGCCTGAAATCGCAGCGATGGGCTCTTTGATTATCTTTATGGTGATACCCTGGATTGTGCGTTCTACCATGCGATTTCGGGCAAGAAACAGCCAGTACAACAATGTTCGCTTTGCCTTTGAAGGCTCGCTAGGCTCGGCGTATCTGATTTTAATTGCTAGCGTCATACTCATTCCCATCAGTGGCGGTCTGCTTGCACCTTTGGTATGGTGGCTGTTTAAACGCTATCAATTTGACAACACCTATTTTGGGCAATTAAATTTTGGGTTTCATGCCAGCATTTGGGATTTTTATAAAGCGACGCTGCTGCCGATATTGTTGCTACTTGTCATTGCCATCGTGGGTGGGGTGTTTTTTGCGGGGGCAGGCACAGTCGGTCAAGACAACGATGTGGTCATGGGCTCTGCTTTTTTAGTGATGATTGGGGTGTTCTATCTTTGTATGCTGCTGATAGTGCCACTCATGCAAGGCTATATCCATCAGGCGATTTGGCGTCATCTGACCTTGGGGGATAACGAATTTGAGCTGATAGATTTTAGCCCTTTAAAATTTGCACTCATCCAACTGACCAACTACATCGCCATCATATTTAGCCTTGGGCTGCTTCACCCTTGGGCAGCGGTACGCATTCACCGTTATAAAACCCACACGCTTCGCTTGATTGCTTATGACGACTTTACACAGATGACCACGCCTAGCCCAGACAATGTCTCACCGCTTGGAGAAGAAATTGGCGATGTGTTTGATTTTGACATTTCATGGTAATCACAATGATGGCAACACCGACAAAAGTTCGCTATTTTGATGGCAAAATCAGCACCGCTCACACAGCTGACATCATGCCCCTGTCTTATCAAGGCAAGACAGACGGCTTCATCATAAGCTACGGCGGTCATGAGCTGCGTTATTTTAGCGACGATGGCGAATACCTGCCTGCGGTAGGCGGTTCGCCCCATGCGTTGATGATGAAAGATGGGTCTAGAATAGAATTCATCCATGGTGTGCCTGAATGGCTGACGCTTGAAAAGCAGTCTTTGTTTGCCAAAATCGCTCACATGGAGAGCCAATGGGTGTGGATTGGCACAAGCGTGGTCATCATGTGTGTGTTGGTATTTGGCATGTTTAAATTTGCCATTCCCCTAGCGGCACACCACATCGCTCAAAGACTGCCTGCAGATATCATGATGGCGGTGGGCGACCAAGCCGAAAGCTATGTGATGGACATGACCACGCCCAGCACCTTACCCAAATCTCGCCAAGATGACATTGTCGCTTTGTATGATAAGCTAGATGGCAACCCAAAAGCCAAAATCATCGTGCGAGGCGGTGGCGATGTCGGTGCAAATGCCCTTGCCATACCCAACAACACCATCATCATCACCGATGAGCTCATTCACCTGACGGACGATGACAACCAAATTCTAGCCGTACTGGCTCATGAACAAGGGCATTTGGTGCATCGCCACAGCCTAGAACAAGCCATCAACAGCCTCGGGATAAGTGTGCTCATCGTAGTCATCACAGGCGATACGTCTGACATGCTGCTGACCTTGCCTGCCCTACTGACTGTCGTCGACTATTCACAAAAAGCAGAACTGCAAGCCGACAGATTCGCCATTAATGAACTAAAACGCCTGAATGTCTCTGCGATACATCTTGCTGATTTTTTTGAAAAAATGAAACAAGAGCAAGGCGATGGGCAAGGACACTGGTCATTATTGTCCACCCACCCCAAAACAGACAAACGAATTGAGCAAGTTTATCAATACCAATAAACCATCCATATGGCGGCTTATTGGTTAGGAGTTGCGATACCCCTCAGGATTGCTTGACTGCCATCGCCAGGTATCCACGCACATACGCTCAATGTCCAGCTCAGCCGCCCAATTAAGCACAGCTTTGGCTTTATCGGCACTGGCATAACACATCGCAATGTCCCCAGCTCGTCTTGGGGCAATCACATAAGGCACCTGTTGACCGGTGGTGCTGACAAAGGCGCGAACCAACTCCAGCACACTGGTGCCATGCCCTGTGCCCAAATTGATCGGCTCAAAGCCAAAAGCCGACGCTTGCTTGGCGATATATTCTAGTGCCTTGACATGACCTTTTGCCAAATCCACCACATGAATATAATCGCGCACCCCCGTGCCGTCTGGCGTGTCATAGTCATCGCCAAAGACCGACAATGTTTCAAGCTTACCCACCGCCACTTGTGAGATATAAGGCATCAAATTATTCGGAATGTCGCTTGGGTCTTCGCCAATCATGCCTGACACATCCGCCCCAATGGGGTTAAAATAACGCAAACTGACAATGTTCCATGACGGCACATTTTCTGACTTTGCCAAGTCTTCTAAAACATACTCCACCATAAGCTTGGACTGCCCATAAGGGTTGGTGCAAGAGCGTCTGGCAGTCTCCACAATCGGCAACATCTCAGGCGTGCCATACACGGTGGCGGACGATGAAAAGATGAAGTTTTTGACCCCAAATGCCGTCATCACTTCCAAAAGATTGAGCGTGCCTGCCACGTTATTTTGGTAGTATTTTAAAGGCTTTGCCACGCTTTCGCCCACCGCCTTCAAGCCAGCAAAATGTATCACCCCAAAAAACTCATGCTCAGAAAAGACTCGGCTTAGGTGGTCTTTGTCCAGCACATCACCCTGAATAAAGGCGATAGCTTGACCGACAATCTGCTCCACCCGCTCAATCGCCACAGGGCTTGAATTGGATAAATTGTCATACACCACCGGCTCAAAGCCTGATTTAACCAGTTCAATCAGCGTGTGCGAGCCGATATAACCCGCCCCGCCGGTGACTAATATTTTTTTAACTGTGTGATTTTGCATAGTATCCCCCCTCTGTGATAAATTAGTCTCGTTTTTCTCGTCCAATGCCATAGTAGGGCGCTGTGAGCACCAAAACACTGTCATCATCCAAAATATTTTTGGCATCAAAAATTGGAATATTCACCTGATTAAGCGTATGAATGTCTGGCTGAGTCAGCAAAGACCAGTTGACAATAAACAGCGCATCCACCTTTGATAAATCCTGATATGGATCATGGATCAAAGTCAACAGCGGATGCCCGCCATAAATTGACTGCATCTCAAAGGCAGTGTTACGCGTAAAAACACGAGTATGAATCCCATAAGACCACAAAAGCTTCAGTAGAGGATGAATGGCAGAATGGGTCATACGAGAGGCGCCATTGCGATAGCCAGTACCCCAAATCATCACTGACTTTTGCTCAATAAAGCCATTAAAATATCGCCAAAACTTGCGAAAAATCAACTCTTTTTGGTCGTCATTAATGTGATTGACAGCGCTGATGAGCGAGGTATCGACACGGTTTTGTTTAAACTTATCCATCAAAAGCTCAAGCTCGTGCGGTAATGTTTTACCGCCAAAACCCCACCCTGCCGACAGATACGCAGGACCGATACGGCTATCTTGGGCGATGATCCGCTCAACTGACTTGATATTTACCCCTTGCTTATCAGCCAGTCTTGCCATTTCATTCATAAAGGACAGCCGAGTTGCGAGCATCGCCATCATGGCACTTCGGGCAAATTCTATTGTGACGATATCAGCGATTTGGCAGTCCTTGGCGTGCTGCTTGAGTCTTAATAACACCTCACAATGCGCCACACTGTCCTTGGTTTTTTCGCCAATCATCACCAAATCTGAATGATAAAACGCATTAAAATTTGCCCCATCTTTCATAAAGCTGATGGGCAAATAATACACCCAAGATGACTTCATCCGCTGTGCCAGTGCCCCGACATCGCCAATTGAGCGCACACCGCTTAAGATCACTTGACTGTGCGGACTGTGCACTGCATGGACGACTTGATCAATCAGATCCTCATCGACATCATCCAAAAACAGCCACAAAAGCTTGGCTTGTGCAGATGCTAAAAATGCCTGTATTTGACTATCGCTAATGATGATTTTATGTTGGGCAAGGTACAGTTGCCACAGCGCTGACATTTGATGGTCAAATTGATAATGCTCAAGCGTTGCTTGGATATCTTGCTCATCTGCAAACAGACAAACTTCATAATCCAAACTTGCTAACCACAAGCAAGCATTGATGGCTTCATGCTGATGACCGATCACATAGATGTGTTTCATAAATTATCCTCGGATACGCTTAATGACAGACAAAAGCGTATTGGTAGAGCTGTCAAATTGATCTGCATCATGCACGCTTGATAGCTCGTCATAGACACGGTTTGCCATGACCTTACCGACTTCAACACCCCATTGATCAAAGGGATTGATTTGCCAAAGCACGCTCATCACATAGACTTTATGCTCATATAAGGCAATCAAAGCACCCAAAGTCTTGGGGTTTAGATCGCTTAATAACAGCGTGGTTGAGGGCTGATTGCCCCGATATTCTTTAAATTTAGCAAAATCATCGGTACTATTTATCATGCTAGAGGGCAGAGCAGCATTGCCAAAAGCAAGCACTTGCGACTGCGCCAGACAGTTTGCCAAAGATAATTTGTGCTGATCAGCCAAGTAAGCATTTGCCACTTGTGCATCGTTATAGCGGCGAATCGGCGTGATAAAATCACAAGACACCCGCTGCGTGCCCTGATGCAAAAGCTGATAAAATGCGTGCTGTGCATTTGAGCCGATATCGCCCCACAAAATCGGGCAAGTGCCATAGTCCACCGACTCGCCGCATCGTTTGACCGATTTGCCGTTAGACTCCATCTCAAGCTGCGTCAAATAGTTGGGAAAATACTCAAGCCTGCCATCATAAGGCAGTACGGTATGTGCATTAATACCTAAAAAAGTGGCATTCCACACCCCAATCAGCCCCATGAGCACTGGTAAATTTTTTGAAAAATCCGCCTTGGCAAAATGCCGATCCATCTCATGCGCGCCTGCCAGTAGCGCCCGAAAATTCGCCATGCCGATACGCACTGCGATCGCAAGCCCAATCACTGACCACATACTAAATCTGCCGCCAACCCAGTCCCACAAAAGCAGCTGATTATCCGAATGGATGCCCCAATCGCTCATCTTATCAGGTCGCGTGGAGATGCCGATAAAATGACGGCGTAAAATCGTCGGCTTATGATCATGGGCAGCCAAAAGCCAGCTTAGGGCAGTTTTGGCATTGGATAAAGTGTCAATCGTCCCAAAAGACTTAGACGAGATGATAAATAAAGTCGTCTGCGGATTGAGCACTTTTAATAGGCTATCTAACTGCGTACCGTCCATATTAGACACAAAGTGAACGCAAATATCCGTATCCGCCCACTCAGACAACGCGGTGGCTGCCATCAAAGGACCCAAATCCGAACCGCCCACACCGATATTGACCACATCGCGTATCGCCTTGCCCGAATAGCCGCGCCACACACCACTGCGAATGCGATTGACCAGTATCTCGCATTTATCTAGGCTGTCATGCACCTGATGCCCTACATCGACGCCATCGACGATAAGCGCTTCACCTTTGGGTAGTCGAAGCGCGGTATGAAGCGCTGCCCTTTGCTCGGTGTCATTGACCTTTTCACCAGTGATAAGATCGCTGATTTTTTGGGATAAATCAAATGTATCGGCAAGCTGAATGAGCTTTGCCAAAACCTCATCATCGATCGCCTGCTTACTAAAATCCATATAAATATCGCAAGCAAAAGCAGATAGCCTTTGACCGCGTGTCTCATCGTCAGCGAATCGCTGCTGCAAATCGATCGGTGTGCGTGCCAGCGCCTGTAAATCATGCCAAGTCGTCATCAGCCGTCCTTATTTTATTGGTTTAAAAAAAATTAAAACGACTGACCCATTTGACTGGCAAAATAAGCAAATGCCTGTATATAGGTCGTCATATCACCAGCATCAAAGCTTGGACCTTTCATCGTAACCACATCCATGCCCTGCTGGCTGATGAGTGCGTCAATGGCATCGGTCAGCTGAATCTCACCGCCCACGCTCGGCTTAGTTTTTGTCAAATACTCAAAAATCTCAGGACTAAACACATACCGCCCCACCACCGCCAAATTGGACGGTGCAACATCCAGGCTGGGTTTTTCTACAAAACCCAGCACGTCAAATGATTGATTGGTGCCCGATTTTTGGATGCTTAATTTATCACTGAGCCGTGCGATGCCGTACTTATGCACATCACTGTCCGCCACAGGGTCAACCAAAATCTGACTGCGACCCGTTTGGGCAAATTGAGTCATCATATACGCCAAATTATCCACCCCAAAATCCGTGGTAAATGGGTCTAACACGACATCAGGCAGCAGCACGGCAAAGGGATTGTCGCCCACCACCGCACGCCCTTGTAGCACCGCATGACCCAGCCCTAATGGTCTGCCTTGGCGTACACTCACCACACGCACATCATCAGGCAAAAAGTTTAGGCTGTCTGCCAAACCGTCTTTGCCTTTTTGGCGTAGCTGACTGTCAAGCTCAGCATTGATGTCAAAGTAGTTTTCAATGGCGGACTTTTGGGCGTGGTTGACCAGCACGATGTTTTTGATACCAGCACGCACCGCTTCTGTAACCACATAATGAATGGCAGGCTTATCCCCTAAGGGTAAAAGCTCTTTGGGCACCGCCTTAGACAAGGGCAGCATACGCGTCCCAAAGCCTGCGGTGGGGATGATGGCGTGGGTGGGGGTGTTCATAGTTTACTCTCTTGTAAATCATTTAAATTATAGCGAATGTCGTCAGTACTCACCATCAGCTTATTGGGAACATCAAATAATTGCTCTTGCATCTGCCGTTCTAGACCAGGCATATTAGGCAGCTGACCTTGTTTGATACGGTCAATGTGCCACAGACGCCAAGCTTCCCAATAATCCAAGCGATCGAGTGCTGATGCCTTATTATGGATGCCGTAATCCTCCGAATTCATCAGTGAGCCATGGGAATGGGTAGCAAAGGTCAGTGGTTTTTTGATAGAAATAAACCTCTCGCCATAAGCTAATTTTAACCGCTCAAAAAACTCACTGTCTGCACCAGTACGCACTGCGTGCCAAAGCCCGATTTCTTCTTGTACTTGTTGGCGGCGAAACAGTGGCGATGCTGGATTTTGACGCAACAAAGGATAATATTGCCGAGCGTAATAATTTGCCTGATCATCAATGCGCAGCCAGTAAGAATTACTCACCACCAAATCAGCATCGTCGATCAAAGGCTCTACTTGTTGTTTGATCTTGTCAGGATGTGCGATGTCGTCCGAATCCTGACAAGTCATAAACTCGCCCGTGGCATACATCGCTCCGATACTTTTGGCAGCAAAAGTGCCGACATTTTTTGGCAGTCTAATCAGCATCATTCGCTCATCTTCAATAGAGTTAATCTGACTGACCGTATCATCACTACTATGATCATCAATGACGATCACCTGTATGTTTTGCCAAGACTGGTTAAGCAGGCTTTTTAGGCAAGATGTGATGGTCTTAGCAGCATTAAATGCAGTGACCAAAATTGTCACTTGATGCGGACTGCTGATGCTGTCTGTCGGTAAAAACTCAAACGCATCCAAACCAAAGCCATCACCATCTATCAAAGGCAATAAGTCAAAGCGCTGTAGATATTCATTAAACAATGTCCGCTTTTGCTGACGATCAATAGTAAGATTACTCAAAAACAGCAAGCGCTCATCGCTATCCAACTCCGTCATTAACTCCTGTCGTATTTGGCCATACTCAAGCGATAGGGCAAAATAAATTTGGCTAAGCCAAGACCATCTTGGCAGTTGATCAAAATGGTTTTGCAAATAGTCAAAAATAATCTTAGGATAAACTGGTGATAGCTCTTTGATGATAATCTTAAACCATTTATCATTTTGATGCTGATCGAGGAGCTGATCGATCATAAAGCGCGGCTCACTGACAGCAAAGCGCTTAAGCGCTGCCAACTGACGAATGGTTTTTATTTGCCTTATTGGTAAATAAAATTTTTGTTGGCGCACCTTTTCATACAGCCCAAGCTGATACGCTTGCCAAAACTGATTTGGTAAAAAATATGAGATCGACTTAGAAGTTTTTACAAATTGGTGCGTGGTGGTCATAGCCTATACGACGAAAGAAATTTACTCATTGTAGCATATTCGCCAGATATTCCCTCAATAAAACGACGGATTAGATAACTTTAGCCTTAGCCTTCGCCAAATATATCACGTGTATAGACCTTTGCTTTCACATCCTTCAGCTCATCTGCCATACGGTTGGCGACGATCAGATCGGTGTTTGATTTAAACACTGCCAAATTTTCAACCAGTCTTACGTCATCATTGTCAATATTTGACAATGATGGCTCATAAATCCATATCTCAACTTTTTTCTCAATAAGATGGTTTATAATGTCTAAAATGGCAGCATCGCGAAAATTATCCGAGCCAGCCTTCATAGTCAACCGATAGATACCAACTATTTTTGGCTGTCTTTTTAAAATCTCACGAGCAATAAATAATTTGCGCGTGCTATTGGCAGAGACCACCGCCCCTATGAGATTTTGTGGTATGTCTTGATAATTCGCCAAGAGTTGCCGAGTGTCTTTGGGTAGACAATATCCACCATAGCCAAATGATGGGTTGTTATAGTAGTCACCAATACGAGGATCCAAGCTAACGCCGCGAATTATCTGCGCGGCATTTAATTCATGAGTGCTGGCAAAAGTATCCAACTCATTAAAATAGGCGACGCGCAATGCCAAATAAGTATTTGAAAACAGCTTAATCGCTTCAGCTTCGGTACTGTCTGTCAATAATATCTTGGCATCTTTATGTACAGTGCAGTCAAGTAGCATGTTTGCAATCATACCTGCACGCTCAGATTGCTCACCTACAATGATACGACTTGGATACAAGTTATCATACAACGCCTTGTCTTCGCGCAAAAACTCGGGAGAAAAAATGATATTATCTACACCATATTTAGCTCTAATTTTTTTGGTGAAGCCCACGGGAACAGTGGATTTGATAACAATCAAAGCTCTAGGATTAATGTAGATGACATCTTTGATCACCGACTCAACACTATCAGTGTTAAAAAAATTGGTTAAAGAGTCATAATCCGTAGGTGTGGCGATTATGATAACATCTGCATACTGATAAGCATATTGTTTATCAGAAGTGGCATCCAGGCATAATGATTGAGTGCCTAAAAAATCTACCATCTGAGGGCTAGTAATAGGCAGTTGACCTGTCTTAAGCTGATTGATTTTTTCTTTATTAATATCAAATGCAATCACTCTGTGACATTGTGACAGCACCAAGGCATTGGACAGTCCAACATAACCCATTCCTACAACTGTGATTTTCTGCATTCAACCTCTGTTTGCCTCAATGGTATCTTGGATTTTTTGCAAAAACTGCTTCCATGTAAAGTGATTTAGCACAAAATCAGAACCTGCTCTTGCCATTTCCAAATCTTGCTTTGTAGGGCCATGTTTTAGGCGAGCGAAAAGTTCGACCGCCTCCTCTTGGCTATAGACAATGTGGCAATATTCTTTAAAGATCTGCTCCATCGACACGCTGGGTGTAGAGACCAATATACCGCCACAGGCTAATACCTCAACCACACGACGAGAAAACATGGTCGGTGAATCCTCTACGGTATTGACGTTTAACGACACCAGGTAATCTCGATAAACATTTGCCGTCTCTGAATAGCTAACAGCAGGGTGTATCCGTAACCCATATTCATGTTCAGGATACCTGTAATTGCTGATATGACTGTCAGAATGCCTATCAAAGACATTGACTGGTAACCCTGCTTCATGTGCCGCTGCAAATAGCATGGCTTGACGTTCACGGCGGACAGCATGTAGGTTATAACTACCCACAAAATTCGCCTCCATGTGTTTAAAATTCACTCCTTGATAGTTGTGAATCCTAGGCTGCACTGGGAACATCGCTACATCAACTGTCGTACTCGCTGGTACCACTGCTCGGTATCGCTCTACACAGTTAGCATCTACCGTAAAGATATGATCAAAATGCCGAGCCGAATCAATAAATCGATCAAAATGCACACCATCTTCTTTATTCCAAAAGACAGTGGGAATTCCTCTTTTTTTAGCCTTTTCAACCAAGCGTACCAATTTTTCATTGGTACGCTCAGGATAATCAGGATATGATGCTATTTTGTATTTCCACCGATTTTTATAGCCGAGCCAAGCGGATTCAACCAATAAAAACGATTGTTTGAGATGGCTAAGATAAAACCAATTAAAGCTGATTTCAGTTTGTTCTAGTGATAAGGATTTTTGAGTTAATCCATCACTAATTAAATATATTTTCATTAATTTATGAGTTTAAGTTACAAATAAATTTATCATGTTCATAATCTAAAAATATTTGGGTTTCATATAACTTTATATCACTCAATATTATCCTACTCGCAGCACCCCATCTCCACGGCTCTAAATTCCGCACTGCCAGTACTGAAAACTGAATAGAAATAAAGCCGTTTGTTTTGCCGGCATTCTCTATCGCAAATTGGCAAATTACATTTCTATGTTCAGCCAAAGAAACCGGCTTGGTTTTACCGTTTACAGTTACAGAAAAAGAAAACCTGCTATCCAATTCGGCACTTAGATGGGGTATTTCTATTCTGAATCTACAGTGATTAAATGATTTGGCTACCGGTATTGTTAATGATATTTCATAACCTTCGTCTTTCATTGGAGGGTTTTTATCAATCCACACATCGCAGTAAGAAGAATGAACGTCAACGGATAAATTGGCTTTAGCTAAAGTGCCTAAAGTTTTAACTTTATAATTTTGTATATAAGCATTCAACGGGTCGCTATTGAGCTTGGGAAACCGGTTTTTATTCGTTAATACGGTATAAAAATCAGCCGATGAAATTTTAACGTTGCCTTGGTAAATTTCCGGCTGTAAATCAGCGTTAAAGCTAAGTGTGCCTATTCCTGAAGATTTTTTGTTGGGAGCCAACGAATCAGGCAATACAGCCTTAAGCAGGGCAAATGTTTCTTGCTTTAGACTTGGTGGATAAACCTGATTTAATATGTCGGTATAAAAGCAATCTTCAGAGCGAATACTACTATCGTAATAATGCTCAACCAATAAATCAAAGTTGTTTTGTGCTTTGCGGTTTTGGAAAGTAAGGCCTCTGTCTTTCAATTTGGTAATCACAAATTTGAATGAATCAAAATGAAGTGTAGAAGTTAATCCTTTGAAGAAAGGACCTTTTTTCTCCGATTGTTTTAATTCGTTAATGACTTTGTTTATCCATGAAGATTCACTGAAAAACCAATTTATATCAATATCGGATTGTCCTAAATTATAAAACTCCGAAAATAAAACAAATTCTGCACATTTGGTACAGGAGCAGCACCATTTTTGGTTGATATCAACAGTAGACTCGCACATTACGAGCGTTTTATAAAAATCGGCATTATTTTTTGACAAATAGCCAAAACCGGAAAGCTCGGATAGATGCTGGTTGGCATTAAAGATGATTACTGGCTGGTGTGAAAACAGGTATGAATAGAAGTTGCTGATATTCTGAATGTGGGCTACCTGAGAGCGTTCAAAACCAAATCCCATACCTTTGCTCAAAGGAACAAAGTAATGACAGTATTCATAACTAAACGTAATGTATTCAAATAAATTTAACCAAGCCAATACGCCAAGAGGTGCAAAATACAATTCTAAATGGTAGCCTTTAATAACAGCACGAGCATTGGTTTTTATTTTAAAAACATTAATATTGTATTGATTGGATATGGGGCTAAGAATCAAATTATCCCTGCGTTCTTCCAACCGCTGAATATTTACATGTGTATCAGGGATAACGAATGAGATTAAATTGACTTGTTTGATTTTGGTATTTTTACTCAAAATATCAAGAGCACAATAAGAATCTTTCCCTCCGCCATATAAGATGCCGACAGAACCTTCCGAAGAAGAAATATGATATTTGCTTAAAAAAGCATTTTCAGTATTGGAAAAATAAACATTTTTCAGGTTATGGTAAGACACCCAAAATTTAGCAATATCTTCTAGTATGGTATCTTGGGTTACTACGATAGTGGGAATAGCAGAGCTTCTTAACTTGTTTAAAAGTAATCCGATAATTGTATTATAGTGGACTTGCAATGGAACCAATGAAATATCCAAATTGCAATAATCAATATATATATTGTTTACCGATTTTTGGTCATCATAATCAAGGTTCCATTCAAAAAACACAGTATTTTCTTTGATAATAGGTCGTTGAATATAAAGAAAATTATGTATAGATGGCTCGTAAGGGTTTGATTGTGTCATATTAATTAAGTCATACGGTAATAAAATAATAAATTTATGTATATTTCATGGAATATATATGTTACTATAGTTTAACTATATCCTCAGCCAAACCTTCTCCTATAAATACACCCTTATCAGTGAAAAATTTATCTTCTACCTGCCAAGTATGGTTAGACAGCTCTTTGGAGCGATAAACAACAAAGTTAAACGGGTCTGCAACATATGTTTTAATTTTTAATTTTTTGGCTTGCTCAAGAATATTTGTGTCCTCTCCCCGATTTAAATCACCGAAAGAAAGCTGTGCTAAAGCTTTTCTTGAAAATACTAGGGTTGCACCTGTTAGAAAATCGGTTTCCAAATGGCGTTGTCCTTTGTAACGGACAAAGGTTTTGTTTTGACCCTCTAGATAAATAAAGATTTCTTTTTTACCCACAATACCATAGTCGCCAAATTTAAAAGGTATGAGCATATCTTGTAGGTAATTAGGGAAGTAGAAATCATCATCATCAAACTTAGCGACATACTCACCTTTCGAAAGCAAAATTCCCTGATTGAGCCGTTTGCCCAATGTATCTTCCGAGTCGTTACGCACTATCTGAATGGATTTAAATGTTTTTCCGCTATTATTCAGTTTACGTTCCAATTCAGCTAATTGCTCATCAGTATATTTCTGAGCAATTACAATCACTTCAATATTGGGATACACCTGCTGGCTAAGGTTTAGAACGATCCTTTCTATAAACTGAGGACGATTTGACGCCATGACTATACTGACTAGAGGCTCTAGGGGCTCAATATTTTTTCCTAATGCATTAGCAATTTGAACAGCACGGTGCTCGTAAGTATGATTAAGCATAACTTCACGATAGCCAAGATGTGAGATCTTCAGCCATTCCCATTCATTTTCCAGCAATCTTTTGGCAATTTTATTAGCTTCTTTGGCATTTTTGGCAACTTGGACAATGCCTTTGAACTGCTCATCGATAGCCATAGATGGTGTGGAAATCACTGGGGTGCCACATGCCAGCAATTCATAAACACGACGGGACATCATTGTTGGAGAATCAGTGATGGTATTTACATTCAAAAAAATTTTAAATTGTTTGTAAATATCAACAATTTCCTTAAAAGGCACAGCTGGTCTGATATAAGAACGGTATTGATAAGGGTATGCATAACGCTCACTACCTACCTCTGACATCCTATCGTAAATAGCACCTTTAAATTTAATAATTGTAGGCAACAAGGCATCCATTTGTTTTTTACGGTCA
The DNA here is from genome assembly GCF_034424565.1 of Moraxella canis. Taxonomy (NCBI): domain Bacteria; kingdom Pseudomonadati; phylum Pseudomonadota; class Gammaproteobacteria; order Moraxellales; family Moraxellaceae; genus Moraxella; species Moraxella canis. The sequence goes on from NZ_CP139961.1 coordinate 970,793, forward strand.
TCATGTCCCACACCATAGTAAGATCCAGCAAAACAGATAGTTTCAGGATCATGTCGAAAGCGATTGGCTGGATTACAAATATTAATATTTGCAGCAAACAGCAAAGATTCTACTTTAGCATTCGGTATATCGCGCTGATAATCTTTAATTTTATTACTATCAGTTGTAAAAATGATATCGCATTTTGATGCGATTGGTAAAAACTTCTCATAATGCATTGGGTCTTCTTTATTCCAAAAGATAATTGGAAAATTACGACCTCTTGCTATATCAAGTGCTTTTAATAAATTTTGTGCATTTTGATGTTTTAAATTTGGTGATGTAAATGCGTATTCCCAAGCGCCAAAATTGCCTTTCCAGCAGCTCTCTATAAATAACCCAAGAGACGTTGAGCCTTGAATTTGCGCTTCAAAATTAGCTTTATTAAGTTGAAATAATTTAAACTCGCTATCAAATGATAGGTGAGATATTTCATCGAGAATAGAAATAAATTTAAAATTATATTGTTGTTTAAATTTACTGTCTATTTTTTGAAAATTTGTAATTTTAGCTTTATTTGGTACCCCAAACCCTCCAACTTTTTTATCCTTAGCAAATTTTGCTAATCTATACAAGTCGCTAGGTAAGCCTAGAAAATTCTCTATCGACTTTGTTGCATGGATTAAAGTGTAACCCAATTTAAACGAAAGTGTATTTTCCACTTGTTGTTTGGTTTTTTGGGTTTTTTGGTTTGCTGCGTCAAGCTCCGCTTTCAATTTTGCCAAATTTTTAGTCAGCTCATCAATGGTTTGCTCATATTTTGTACTTCTATCCTGCAATTGTTTGGTTAGTTGTAACTGTTGACCAAAGTTTTTACAAATCTCAGATAATTGCTCTTTAATGTCATTAAGGTCATTTGAAAAGCCTTGTTCTATATTGGAAAGAGGCTTAGTAATTCCTGTGTTCGGCACAAATTCTGCTCTACTTGAAGCTGAAACACATCCTTTGCGAATTTCTGCACGCAATGTGCCATCTTTAAGCTGAGCCAGCATAAGCAGATAAAACTCGTCTATATAATGAAACGGGCTTAGTCCCCACATATGTTCTTTATTGGCATAAAGTACATCAGGGGTATAATTCAAGGTATTGTTTTTATCTAAAAACTGCTCAATAAAGCGATATTGTCGCTCGAGAAATTCATTGGCTTGTATCACTTTCGCTTCGTCATAAAATACCTCTCCATGAGTGAGTTGGGGTGTCCAATACACTTTGTTAAGTAGGATTTTTGGTAATAAGTCGTATTTCTGAGCTTTTTTGATAAACTCCAAACAGCCTCTTTGCCATTCTTGAAACCACTCTTCCGACCAACCGGAAACAACTCGGCCTTTGTTGTGATTTCTTTTCAGAAAGTCTGTTTGCTTTAATTCGGCAGTCAATAAAACTTTGCCGCCATCGTCAAATTTAAATAAATCATATCTATCGTCTATAAAATCTAAAATCAAATAGTTATATTGTCTGCCGACAAACTCATCGGTGAATTCTTTGCAAAAATCGGCATGAACAATTTTTCGTTGAAACGGTGATTTTAATTGTTCCGTATAACTATCTTCTACTTTAGTAGAATCAAATGCGGTTGCCAGGGAGCTGCGTGCAAAATAACGAACGAGTTTAAATGCATCCACCTTATCAAAGGTGAATGCATCTCTTGTTACACAGCTGCCAAAAATTAATATATTCATATCACTATTCCAAATTCAAATTTTTATATAATTCAAACCAATATTCTCAAGCACAAAATATAGCAACTTCGAAAACTAAGGTGATTTACCAAATACCCTTCGTATCCACCACAACCTTATCAGTTACCCTACCAATCTCTTTAAATTCTTTATGGTCCACAAGCACCACATAAATATCGGCTTGCACCAAAGCTTCTTCTAAGCCAATATGTGCAATTCCTAAATCGCTTAAATTGTTTGGCAACTCGTTCACATTCGGCTCAACTGCTAAAATCTGGTTGGGGTATTTTTCTGCCAGTTGCTCGGTGATTTTCAGGGCAGGGCTTTCTCGCAGATCGTCAATATCTGGCTTAAATGCTAAACCTAAACAGGCGATTTTGATATCATTGATACCCTTGCCTGTGTTTTGTAGCGCATTGATGACCGCTTCATTGACTTTACCAATTACCCACTCTGGCTTACCATCATTAACTAAACGTGCAGTATGAATCAATCTAGCCAGCTCAGGCGTCTTATTGACGATAAACCAAGGATCAACAGCAATACAATGCCCGCCGACACCACACCCAGGTTGTAATATATTGACACGTGGATGACGGTTCGCCAAAGCAATCAGCTCCCAAACATTAATATCTAAACGATCACAAATAATAGAAAGCTCATTGGCAAAGGCAATATTGACATCTCGAAAAGAGTTTTCGGTAAGCTTACACATCTCGGCAGTGCGAGCATTGGTAACGATACAGTCGCCTTGAACAAAGGTTTTGTACAGTTTTACCGCTTGCTCTGAGCATCTGGCAGTCATACCACCAATGATGCGATCGTTTTCAACCAACTCTCTCATCACATGCCCTGGTAACACACGCTCAGGACAGTGGGCGATACGAATATCAGAGTCTTCACCTGCGTGTTGCGGAAAGGTCAGATCAGGGCGAGCTTCTGCAAGCCACTCGGCCATCTGTTCTGTCGCACCCACAGGAGAGGTGGATTCCAAAATGACCAAATCACCTTGTTTTAACACAGGAGCGATGGCCTGACTTGCTGACTTAATATAACTTAAATCAGGCTCATAATCCTGACCTTTAAACGGCGTTGGCACCGCAATAAGAAAAGCATCAGCCACTTCAGCCGTTAAGCTCGCCCTTAAGGAGCCATTAGCCACGCATTTCTGTACTGCCACATCCAGCTCAGGTTCCACGATATGGATTTTGCCTTCATTAATTGTATTAACAGCATATTCATTAACATCAACGCCGATAACTTTGGCCCCGTGCAAAGCGAATGCTGCTGCTGTCGGCAAGCCAATATAACCCAAACCAATCACGGAAACTGTATTAAAATGATTCATATAAAACCTTTCTTGTTATTTAAATACTGATAAAATTTGTTGTACTGCTGTGCCATCGCCATAGGGATTATGAGCAGTGGACATACGCTGATAAGCAGCCTCATTCGTCAGCAACAAATCAGCCTGAGCAAAAATGACCTCTTGATTGGTACCCACCAAGCGGACAGTATTTGCCAGCACTGCTTCTGGTCGTTCGGTGGTGTCTCTCATAACCAAGACAGGCTTTCCAAGCGAGGGAGCCTCTTCTTGGATGCCGCCCGAATCTGTCAAAATTAAATATGATCTTTTCATTAAGTAAACAAATGAAAAATAATCCAATGGCTCTATTAAATGGATATTGGGTTTATTAGACAGTAGGCGGTTAACTGGCTCACGAACATTAGGATTTAGATGGACAGGATAGACAAACTGTACATCAGAATGCTTATCCGCAAGTTCAGAAATGGCAGAACAGATATTTTCAAAACCACGACCAAAGTTTTCACGGCGATGACCTGTGATTAAAACGATCTTTGAATCTTTTAAAAACGCAAATTTATTCTGATATTCAGAAAGTAATTGCTGATTGCTTTCAATTTTCTCTAGTGCCAAGAATAATGCATCAACAACAGTGTTGCCAGTTACATAGATATTCTCAGAAGCGACATTTTCGTGCAATAGATTCTCTTTGGTGCTTTGCGTGGGGGCAAAGTGGTATTTGGCGATAGCACCTGTCAGCTTTCGATTGCCTTCTTCTGGCCAAGGTGAGTAGATATTACCTGTACGCAGACCTGCTTCTACATGGGCGATGTCAATTTGGTTATAATAAGCAACAAGGGATGTTGCTAAAGTAGTGGCGGTATCTCCATGCACAAAAATTGTAGTCGGTTTATACTCATCAATTACTGGCTGCATTTTTTCCAAAATAGCCGTAGTGACCGTAGAAAGCGTCTGACCGCCGCTCATGATATCCAAATCATAATCAGGTTTGATCTCAAACAGCTCTAATACTTGGTCAAGCATTTGGCGATGCTGAGCGGTGACACAGACTCGAAAATCCAAGCCGCTTTTTTTAAAACCCTCTACCAAAGGCGCCATCTTAATAGCCTCTGGACGTGTGCCAAAGACAATTAAGGCCTTGAATTCATTATCCATTTAAATCCCCACTTTACTCATTGGATTAAGTCAAAAACAATTATGACATATTTGTGGAAATGATACTACATTAAAATGACTAAAAAGTTACAAAAAATTATTTTACTACCAGATTGTTAATAGTTGTGTATCTTAGATTAATATTAACTAAAACCCTACCCCCGCCCAAACTTCCTTTTTTTCTCCATGCTTGCCATAGCTAGGCTAAGCTCATCAGCAGAAAGGCTTGCGGTATGCGTCAGCACCTGCATCACATCTGGCTGCAGCACAAATTTTGCAAACTCTGCAATGCGATCAATGCGCTCATCAAAGGATAATAGGCTCGTGTCTGTATCGATACTGACATAACCGACGCGCACCAAAGTATCAATAAAACTTGTGAATAACGCCTTATCAAACATATCTGGCAAGTCGTCAGCGTGTAGCACCGACACCCGCTGACCGACGACATAGCACAGATTGACCACTTGCTCGGTCGTCAGGCGCTCTGAGCCTTGCTTAGACAGCAGTGTCAGCGCCATAAAATAACGCTCAAGACTTTGCTGTGCGGGGCTTGCTAGCACGATGAGCTTTTGATAGGCTTGAGAGTTGCCCTCAGGACTACCGACCACACCTTGCCCCAAGTCCACAATCACACCTTGTTCGATCAGCAGATTGAGTACCTGATGCACATGATCGGCGATATTTCTAAGCGCCATTTTTAAGAACAGCTCGCTTTGTAAAAATGGATACAAAAGCTCGGTAATCCCATCAAGTCTATCACGATGAATTCGCCCATTTCTTTGGACAAGCGCCGCCAAAAAGCTTGCAATGATAAACACATGCAAAATATTATTTCTAAAATAAGACAAAAGCGGCGCTTGCTTATCCGCCACACGGATCATGTCGCCCAAGATGTGCGGCGTGCGCTCGATGAGCTTAAGCTGCACGCCATAGTCCAAAATCTGCCTTGGCGTCATATCGGTCACATGGGTGTCCGCGTCATATGGCAGCGCTTGGGCGATGTGCTGATACAGGCGGATCTGCTCAAGGCACTGCGCTTCATCTAGCGCGGCGTTTGGCGTTGATAGGAGCGCAAGCGCAAGCAGCGAAACAGGATTGACCACGGCGGCTTTATTGATGTTTTGCATCACCTTGACGCCTAGGTTTTGTACCATGGCGTGCGTGTTTTTGACATTGTCATCACTGGCGTCGGTAGGATTGACATTAAATTTCGCCATGAAATCGGTCAAATACAAAGGATCACCAAACGCCAAATGCACCGTCCCAAAGATCCGCTCAATCTTACGTGCGGTTTTTAGTAGACCTAATAAATTTTCGCTTTCTTTGGGTTTGCCTTTGAGTTCACCGACATATGTGGCGCCTTCCATAATGCGCTCATAACTGATATAAGTTGGGATGAACACGACCGGCTTGGCAGGCTCACGCAAATAGCTGTTCACTGTCATCGCAAGCATACCAAGCTTAGGCGGTAGCAGGCGACCTGTGCGTGAGCGCCCCCCTTCGATGAAATACTCGATCGGAGCCTGACGCTGCATGAGGCTGTGTACATATTCTTTAAAGACGGTACTATAAAGCGCATTGCCCTTGAAGCTACGGCGCATAAAAAACGCCCCACCGCTTCTTAATAGATCGCCAAGCACTGGAATGTTTAAATTCTCACCGGCTGCCACATGCGGAATGCGTAACCCTCGCTTATAAATCACATAAGACAGCAGCAGATAATCCACATGGCTGCGATGGCACGGCACATAAACAATCTGATAATCCGGCGCAAGCGCACGCACGCGCTCAAAGTGGCGTACCTCAACGCCGTCATACAGCCGCGTCCACAGCCAAGTCAAAAAATGATCAAAAAAGCGCACCACCGAATGCGAATAATTGCTTGCAATCTCGCTCAGATAGCCTTGGGCTTCGGCTTTGACGGCGGCGATGGGCTTGCCAGTTTCTGCTGCTTGTTTTTCGATGGCGCGCATCACTTCAGGCGATGATAAGATCGCGCCTGCCACATTACGCTTATCGGACAAATCAGGTCCGACGATACTGGTGCGCTGCTTGTCTAAATAGCCCTGAAGGCGCGCGGCGATGGTTGGCGTGATGCGATCTGGTGACTCATCTTTAGCTTCATTGATCAAGACTTGTAGATCCTTAGGCTCTGAAAAACGCACAAAGGTATCTCGCCCCATCACACCGATATTAAATAGCTGCTTGGCTTTAGAAGGCGACTCCCATTCATCTGCCATCAGCAAGCGAAATAACGACTCTTCTTTGTCCGGCGCGCGTCCCCATAAGATCGTGACAGGCACAAGATTGATTTTTAGCTCAGGATTTTCAAGGCATGCTTGAATCAGCCTTTCAAGGCGCGGCACATGTCCATTGGCAGACTCTGTGCGGCGATCCTTTAAAAAAATCATCGCTGAGGTTTCGTGGATGTCTTTGGTATCGACTTCTGCAAGCGCCGAAGGCAAGCCAAGCGCATCTGTCTGCATCCCAACCAACAAACTGTTTGAGCGTGAATAAGCGCGGATCACATAAAAGGTAGGCACGCCATCATCAAGCGTTGGCACTTCACCGATCAAGGTCGGCTTGACTGCCAGCGACAATCCTTTGGCTGAAGCTCGGCGATATGGGCTTGGCATACGGGCGGCGCTGTCTTTTTGTGGGTGAGCTGTTGGGCTTTGGTCGGGTTGGCTGCTGGCTTTCTTGAGCAAATTTACAAGTTTTCGCATAAATCCATCAATACAAAGAAGTGAATTTTTATTCTATCATTGTTTGGGTTTTTTGCCTAAAAAATTGATAAAAAAGTGGTATAATTTCAGCATTTAGAAATTGACATCAAAGGCGATGCAGCCTTTTGGGCTTAGCTTGATGACTTGGATGATTTACCATGTGATTAGCCAAGCTATTTGTGTCTTAGCATCGCTTTACGACTATGTTTTGAGCGGATTATGAAATACTCTCTTGACCGTTATGCCTTGCCGCCTGAAGCGGCGCATGCCGACATCGCAGATTTATTAGATACACTAAAACTCAAAGAAATTGCCGACAATGTCTATGAAGGACCTAGCTATGACTATGTCGGACCTAGGGTTTTTGGGGGGCAAGTGCTCGCCCAAGCCCTGATGGCTGCTGCCAATACATTGACCATTGACAAGCCTTGTCATAGCCTGCATGGATATTTTTTGCGCGGCGGTGATATTCGCCTACCAATCGTCTATCAGGTACGCCGCCTGCGTGATGGTCGCAGCCTATCAGCCCGCGAAGTCATCGCGGTGCAATATGTGCCAACCACCGACAAAGATGGCAAAGACACCACCAGTGAGCAGGTGATTTTTTCGATGATTGCTTCATTCTCACCGATGGAAGGCGGTCTGGATTATCAAGAGTCCATGCCCGAATATCCGCCACCAACCAGTGTCAAAACCGAACAAGAACTCAAAACTCAATATCTGCACAAGATCCCAGAGCCGCTCAGAGCACGCTATATGCGTCCGCGTCATGTTGAGATTCGCCCCATTATGCCCAGAGATCCAGTGGCGCCTGAGCCTCAGCGTCCACGCCAAGCCAGTTGGGTGCGCGTTAATGACATCGGCGAGCAGCCAGTGGCCATTCATCAAGCTCTGCTTGCGTTTGTGTCTGATTATTATTTGGCAGGGACGGGTCTGATGAGCCACGGTTTAAGCTTTATGACGCGCGGTTTACAGATGGCAAGTATTGATCACTCCATGCACTTTCATCGCCCGTTTGATATCACCGAATATCTACTGTATGACATGTGGAGCGACACCACCAGTCACGCCAAAGGACTCAATCACGGTCAATTTTGGCAAGACGGTAAACTCATCGCCTCAACACAACAAGAAGGCTTGATGCGTCTGCATGATGATCCAAGCATCTTTACTAATAGCTAAACTGCCTTAAGCATTACTTGAACGTATGCGCCAAAGTCGTTTTTATCAAAATTGGCGCAAACTTCTTGCGCGATGGTGTTGACAACAGAAATCAAATAATGTATAAAACATTACATAAACACAATGTTTTATACATTATATACCCCATGATTAGCGTCAACCAACTCAATAAAGAGCTTTACAAGCCTAAAGAAGTTTGCCAACTTCTTGGCGTATCTTTGCGTACCGTCCAGAATATGACTCAGGACGGTCGCTTGGATGTTGTTTGGTCTAAGACGGGACGACGCTACATCCCCAAGCAAAGCTTAATTGAGTATTTGCGTGCGATTGGTTACTTAGTAGATCAAGATGAGCGTATGGATGTTATCTACGCTCGAGTATCGACACATAAACAAAAGACACGCGGTGACCTCCAAAGACAAATAGAGAACATCCAAAGCTTTGCTATCAGTAAAAATCCCAAGAATTTAAAAACCATCACTGATCTCGGTTCAGGTTTAAATGATAGCAGACCTGGTCTACTCAGCCTAATTAAACTGGTGCAAGATGACCAAGTTGACAGAATTTTTATCAATGATAAAGACCGTCTGACCCGCTTTGGTTTCAATTATTTGCAAGCCATCTGTGAGCATCACCAAACTCAAATCATCATTGTGTCTGATGAGATTATGGATAAAAGCCTATCGGAAGAATTGGCTGAAGATATCATATCCATCATTCATTCTTTCAGTGGTAAGATGTATGGTTTAAGAAAAACCATCAAAGATAGCATCCAAGATGAGTAAATCTGACAAGCAAGTAAAACAGCCTAAGGTTCCCAAAATTAAATATTTCTTAGCAAAAAGACCTAAATCTGACTTTGTCGGTCCTATGCAAGAGCTTGTAGGACCAACAAAACCACGCATCAAAAAAGAGTATCAAATTGAAAGGCATATCATTAAGCACACACATCCCAAGTTCTCAGTATTGGACGAAGTCACCTTTTTAAGCAAGAATCTGTATAACGCCACCTTATATGCGGTCAGACAACAGTTCTTTGCTGATGAGAGCTTCTTGGAATATGCCAAGGTCAACAAACAATTTACCCATGACAGGCAAGCTGATTATATCGCTTTGCCTGCAAAAGTGGCTAAACATACCCAACAGTTGGTTGACCAAGCCTACCGCTCATTCTTTGGTCTGCTAAAAACCAAACAACAACATCCAAAGATTAATGCCAAACTCCCAAAATATCTTGATAAAACCAAAGGTCGTCAAGTTGTGCATTATGAAAAAGGCGCATTGTCTTTTAAAAAACCAGGGTTTATCAAGTTATCAGGGTTGGATTTTTACATCAAAACCAAGCTTATTAAAAAGCAGGTCGCTTTTGTGCGCCTAGTACCAAAAGGCAATCATATTACTGTTGAGATTGGGTATGAGCATGAAATTCCAAAACCAAAAGATAAAGCTGGTCGTATTGCTGGTTTGGATGTCGGGTTAAATAACCTTGCCACATTGACAAGCAATGTCGCAACACCTATGATTGTCAATGGTCGTCCGCTTAAGTCTATCAACCAGTTTTATAATAAGCATAAAGCTGTGGAGGATTCTAAGCTTGATACTGGACAAAAGACCAGTAAAGCAAGAAAACAACAATTAGGACTCGTCCGTAAAAACAAAATCGCTGATTATCTGCACAAATCAAGTCGCCATGTTGTGAATTATTTAGTTGCCAACAATATTGATACCTTAGTGATTGGTAAGAATATTGGGTGGAAACAAGACATTAACATCGGTAAGCGGAACAATCAGAACTTTGTAGCAATCCCATTCACCAATTTTATTAAGCAGGTGATGTATAAAGCTCATAATGTTGGCGTTGAGGTGATATATCAAGAAGAAAGCTACACCAGTAAATGCTCATTCTTTGACAATGAAGCCATCCAAAAACATGACAATTATGCAGGTTGTCGTGTCCATCGTGGACTATTTAAAACCGCCAGTGGTAAAAAAGTCAATGCGGATGTCAATGGCTCATTGAATATCATTAAAAAGCACTTAATCACACAAGAAGCTTGGAATGACCAATTACGGTTAGACCTTGTAGAGGCGAGCAGTACGCCAAATATCCCCAAATTCACCCCAGATTGCTGAGGTCAATTAAGGATATAAAGCCTGATGGTATGTTTTTTATATTATTGGGTTACTGTATTTTTGTGTCAGCGCTTGACGAAAATCAGCTGTAGAATTACTATAAGCTGCCTTTAGCGATGTTGGCTTTTTGAGCATCATTCGCCCCACCGTCTTTATCGTTTCTTGAGTAAATCGTTTGGAATGTAGATCAGATGCGTAAAATGTATCCTGCCAGTATTTTGTTGTGCGCTGTGATTTTGTCAGGCTGTGATGCGGTCAAGCAGACCATCACCCAAGACAAGCCGACGCTCAGTGACGCCCAAATTACCAAGCTGATCCCCAAACGCGTCAAAAACGCTAAGCTGTGGGCAGCTGATATCAGCGATATTTTTGATGAACTGTCTTTACCCAAGACCACCCAAAACATCTGCACCGCCATCGCTGTGATCGACCAAGAATCCAATTTTCATGCCGACCCAAGCGTGCCTAATCTAGGCAATGCCGCCCTAAAAGCGATTGATGATAAGCTAGAGGACAAGCTTGGCAAAAATATGGCGAGCGTTTTTCGCACCATGCTTGAGACGCGCCCGACACCTGAAAATAATTTCATCAAACAAATCAAAGCCGTCAAAACCGAAAAGCAGCTCGATGAGCTTTACCGAGAGATTTTTGATTATTTTGCCAAAACTTATAAAGTCTCGCCCTTGACCAACATCACCAGGCTGTCAGGTCAAGGCATTGATGAGCGCATCAATCCTGTGACCACTTTGGGCTCTATGCAAGTGCACATCGACTATGCGCGAGCGCATCGCCGTGCGAGTATGAGCGATCGTGATCTGCGCGCCGATCTGTACACACGCTACGGCGGCTTATACTATGGCATACATCGGCTGATGATGTATCGCGCGGAGTATGATAAGCCTTTGTATCGCTTTGCTGATTATAATTCAGGGGTATATTCAAGCCGAAATGCCGCCTTTCAGCAGCGAATCGCCACTTTGAGCGGCGATACCTTAGCGATTGATGGAGATTTACTGCTGTATAAAGATGGCAGCCCACTGAGCAAAACTTCTGATACAGAAGCGGCCGCCATTCGCTTGCTTGCCAATGCTGCCAAGCCTGTGAGCGCTCGCCAAATCCGCGCTGACTTTAAAAAAGAAAAAACAAGCGCCTTTGAACAGACGGCGACTTATCGTGCGGTCGGTGAGATGTTTACCGATAAATTTGGGCGCGCGCCTGCTTATGCCATCATGCCTAAGGTTGTGATTTCAGGACCTAAGCTGAGCCAAGACTTTGATACCAACTGGTTTGCCACGCGCGTTGATAAGCGTTATCAGACCTGCATGACCACCGCCAAGCGCCACCGCTTAGGCTAAAGCTTGGCTGTTTTCAAGATTTGGTTAAGCTTTTGTGCTGATAATGGCTTTTTAAAGATCTTTAATTGATAGTGAGCAGCTTAGCTTGATTTACGATTCAGTAGATAGATGCCCGCCACAGCCGATAGCACAATCGGCACCAGCGCCATCAACAGTGGCGATAGACCTGTCGCCAAAGCCACAAAGCCCGCCAAATCGGTCAAATAACTGAACAAAAGCCCCGTCAAAAGTGCCAAGACCACGCGCAGCCCCAAGCCTTGGGAGCGCAGCGAACCAAAGACAAAGGATGACGCCACCAACACCAGCGACAGCACCGCAAAAGGCGAAAGCAGCTTTTGCCAAAATGCCAATTCATGACGCAGTGAGCGCGTGCCTTGGTGGGTCATGAGCTGCTTGTGCGCATACAAATCGCTGAGCGATAGATCTTCAGGCTCTTTGGTCAATAAATGCACATCAGTCGGTGCAATCGGCAAGGTCAGCTGCCGACTGTCGGTATGCTGCTGCCGTACTCGCTCGGCATCAATGGTGACTTCATGAATGCCTGATAATTGCCAAGTATAATGCGCGTCATCTGTGCGCGATGCAGCGCCTTTTGGCTGCCCCTCATAGATGCCTGTCTGTGCTTTGAGTGCAGCGATCAGCTGACCGTCTTTGAGCTGATAACGCTTAACCTCCCCAAGCCTGCCTTCATTATCGGCATAGCTGATATACACCACATCTTGATTACCACCATCATTATTCACCGACCAATAGCCATTAATGGTGATAAGCTTATCATAAATGGTATCTGCTCGGATGGCGGCAGCGTGCTGATTGGCGACAGGCAGCACAAATTGATTCACGCCCAGTGAGATCACAACAAAAATGACCGCAGGCAGCATCGCCCAGCTGATGATGCGATAGATACTCATGCCTGCAGCTCGCATCACGATCAGTTCGCTGTGATTGGCAAGCAGCCCAAGCCCAATGACTGCACCTAAGAGCGCACCAGTGGGGATAAATTGCACCAAAAAATAAGGTGAGCGATACAAAATGAACAGCAGCGCATCAGTCAGCGTATAGGTCTCACTGATATTATCAAGCTCAGCCAAATAGGCAAATATCATCTGTAAAAGCCATAAGCCCACCACGGCGCCCGTCATAGCAAGCAGCGCCGAGCGGATGACATATTTTGGTAAAATCCACGATTTCATGCCACATCTCCACCTTGACGCTCAAGACGAAGACGCGCCATCACTCGCCCATGATAATTCAGATAGATCGCCACCGCCATCATCATCAGCAGAGCAGCGGCATAGATCACTGGTGGGAATTTGCCTTTGATGATGGTATCTTTTAAAGAAATCACCACAAGCACGCCTGCAACATAAATCAAAATCGCTGGCACCAATTTGTACCATCTGCCTTGACGCGGTCGCACATAAGATAAAGGAGTCGCCAATAAGATCGCCAATAAGATCAGCCAAGGCATGCTCAGACGATAACCAAGCTCGGCGTATGCTTCTTGCGGATTATCACGCTTAGAGCGACCTTGAATGATTGACAAAAGCTCAGCGGTACTCACGCCTTCGATGCGCATGTGATTGGTACCTTCGGGGCGCTCTGCCGATAAGGTAATGCGATAGCGCTCAAAGCCAATTTGACTGTACTGGCGACTGGTCGGATCCACTTCATAGCGTCGACCTTGTTGCAAGTCTAGCTGAATTTGCCCATTGGCATTCTCAACATGTGTGGCAGATTTGGCAAAAATGATGGAATCTCTTTGAGCAGTCTGGCTTGGCTTAGCGCTATTTGTTTGGGCAGGATTCATCTGAATGATGATGACATCTTTTAAAAAATCACGATTGGCGCCCATCTCGCCCACATACAGGTGATAATCACCGCTACTGATGAACTCTTGGGGGCGAAGCAAATCAAAAACCTGAGCCACCGACTGCTCTTGCCAAATATTGGTAGCGCGCTCCATGCCCCAAGGCTTAGCCACCATAGAAACCCAACCCTCAACACACATCAGCACCGCCACCAGCGGAATGAGTAGGCGCGCCATTCGCCCTCGGCTGATGCCACTGGCATTCATGACCGCCATCTCATGATCTGCATACAGTCTACCGAACACCAACATCAAACCAATAAAAAAAGACAATGGCAAAATCAGCTCAAGAAAATAAGGCAAATTATAGCCAATCAGACGAAACAGTACGCCGACATTGAGCCCACCTTCTGCCGCCATCCCAAAATAGCGAATCAGACGACCACCAAGCAGCATGACCACCAAAAAACCCAAAACCAAGGCAGTGGTTGAAGCGACTTGTGTGGTGATATAGCGACGTAAAATCACAAAGCTTGATTTCCAAAAATTAAGTGGCAAATAGCTTATAATAGCAAAAATTCATGGCGGTTTTAAGCGGTTTGCTCAGTTTATTTTGTTGCCAAGTTTTGCAGCAGCTAAGATTGGGTGACCGCTTGAATTTGATCACAATTTGATCAGATGAAGCAAATTTGATTTTTTCGTGCCTTCATTTATGCTACACTAAGTTTGGGAGCTGATATGGTGCTTGGATCACCTGACAATTAGCTTCACTCATTCACTCAATATAATAAGGAAAAGATATGCCAGCACACACATTTCATATCAGTGTCAAAGACGCACTGTCGCTCAAAAAAGCCACAAAAAATAAATCCCTACCCACCATCGTGGTATTTGCTGATGACCAAGGTCAAATTTTGGGTAATTTGGGCGATGCAGAATATCTATCGCGCGCCGCTGATTTGATCAAACACAGTCACTTCAAGGGCGGCATGGGCGATAGCGTGACTGATTATGCCATCCATGATAAGGATTTTCCTGTGGTCACCGTGGTTGGTATTGGTAAATTGGATAAATTGGCTGACAATATCGCCAAAGCTGCTCAAGCTGCCTATACAGCCATCAAAAATACCCCAGCCGCTGCAATTTTATGGGGCGATACCATTTGCCAAATTCACTTTACCCAATTTGTTACCGCTTTGATTGGCGCAGGATATCGTTTTGAGCATCATAAAGCCAAGCCAAAAGATGCCGACTTGCTCGAAGAAGTGATCATCATCAGCAATAAAGACGCTCAAGACGACTACGACAATGCCTTAACTTTCGCCAAGGCAACAGCGGCTGGTATGACTACCGCGCGCGATGTCGCCAATGAAGCGCCAAATTTGCTGAATCCAAGCGAACTTGCCCAAAAAGCAAAGCAGCTCGCCAAAGATTACGAAGACACCATCTCAGTCAGCGTACTTGGCGAAAAAGACATGCAAAAGCTTGGTATGGGATGTTTTCTCGCCGTATCACAAGGCTCAGATGCAGAAGGCAAACTCGCCGTCATCGAGTATTATGGCAAATCCAGCAAAAACACCAAGAAATCCAAGCTTGAGCGCCCATTTGCTTTGGTTGGCAAGGGCTTGACCTTTGACAGTGGTGGCATCTCTTTGAAACCTGCTGCTGGCATGGAAGAGATGAAATTTGATATGGGCGGTGCAGCATCCATTTTAGGGACGGTTCGTGCAGTTGCCGAAGCTGGACTTGAGATTGATTTGGTGGCGGTGCTTGCTTGCGCCGAAAATATGCCATCGGCACGCGCTTCTCGCCCTGGTGATGTCGTAACCGCCATGAATGGTACGACTGTTGAGATCTTAAATACTGATGCCGAAGGGCGTTTGGTGCTGTGTGATGCACTGTGCTATGTCCAAGAGCACTATGATGCGCGCGTCATCATTGACACTGCCACATTGACAGGTGCTTGTGTGATTGCACTTGGTAGTGTCCGCTCAGGCATGTATAGTAATGATGAAGACACTTTATTTGCTTTAGAAGCAGCCAGCGAATACACCGGAGATTTGGTGTGGCACATGCCTTTGGATGAGACGTATAATGAGCAGCTGAATTCAAAAGTCGCCGATGTTCAAAATATCGGGGGGCGTGAAGCAGGCTCTGTGACCGCAGCCTGTTTCTTAAAAAGATTCATCAAAGAAGGTCAGGCATGGGCGCACCTTGATATTGCCGGTACCGCTTGGAAAAGTGGCAGCACCGCCAGTGCTTCAGGTCGCCCTGTCGCCCTGCTGACTCAGTATCTGCGCAGCCAAGCCTAAGAAGATTTGCAAACATGTAAAACGCTGCCGATGGGCGGCGTTTTATCTTAATATTCTGTTTGATCGTTTCACGTGGAACAGTTTATTATCCATTCATAAACTAAATTAAAAAAAACACCAAACCTTCATGATTTGGTGTTTTTTGGATAATACAACTTATCTCAGCACTTCTGCCATGGCATTGGCGACGTACTCTACATTGGCATTATTCAGACCTGCCACGCACATGCGACCATTTTCAACCATATAGACCGCAAATTCTTCACGCAGACGAATCACTTGTTCTTTGGTCAGACCAGTGAAGCTGAACATACCGCGCTGTTTGGTAAAGTAGCTAAAATCACGCTCTGGCAGCTTAGCGCTCAAGGCAGCCTGAAGCTTTTCGCGCATTTCGCGGATGCGATCACGCATCTCATACACCTCACCCACCCACAGTCTAAATAGCGCATCATCATTCATGACGGTATCCACGACATAATTACCATGCGCAGGTGGGCTTGAGTAGATGCGGCGAACGGTGAATTTTAATTGACCCAGCACCACATCGGCTTCTTGTTTGGTTGGTGAGACCACAGACAGACCGCCGACACGCTCACCATACAAAGATAAATTTTTTGAGAATGAATTCGACACAAACACTGTCAAGCCCATCTCTACCGCACGGCGGATGGCGTACGCATCATCATCCATATCATCGCCAAAGCCTTGATAAGCAATGTCCATGAATGGGATCAGCTTTTGATCTTTGACAATTTGTAATAACACATCCCACTGAGAACGAGTCAAATCCACGCCAGTTGGGTTGTGGCAGCATGGGTGAAGGAGCACCACATCATTTTCATTCAAAGTCTTGAAAAACTCGCACAGCTCATCAAATTTTACGCCGATCGTGGCAGGATCATAGTAAGGATATTTTGCCACTTCGATGCCCGCACCTTCAAAGATACCGATGTGGTTTGCCCAAGTTGGATCCGACACATAGCACTTGGCATCAGGGAACCACTCGTGGATAAAGTCAGCGCCAACTTTGAGCGCGCCAGAACCGCCCAAGGTTGCGATGGTCGCCACACGACCTTCGACAACTGCTGGGTGGTTTTTACCAAATAACAAGTCTTGGCACGCCTGACGATAACCAGGCAGACCATCCATCGGCAGGTATCCACGGGGACGCGGCGGATTGACGATTTGAGATTCGGCGGTCTTCACGCACTCAAGCACAGGCAATTTGCCATCTTCGGTATAGTACACGCCTACGCCAAGATTGACTTTGATGTCAGCGCGTGGGTCTTGGGCATATTTATCCATCAAACCCAAAATCGGGTCGCCTGCATAGGGGGTCACATGTTCAAACATGGGCTTATCCTTTTCATTCTCAAGTTGATCAAAACACAGTTAGTATAACGCAAATCCAATATATTTTGGATGAAAATTTGGCAAAAGTTTTTTAAACCCTTTAAGACCGTTTAAGGTCGCCAATCAAGTGCTGGCATCTGATCAGATGCCAGCTGCTTTTGAGTGGCTGACCAAAAACTCGTGCGCATTTTGCTCCAAAAACTCCTTAAATGCCAATGCCGCAGGTGACAAAGAGCGGTTTTTATGGGTGTATAATAAAAATTTTCGTTCAACGACAGGATCGGCGATCGGTCGCATCACCAAGCCATTTTGTTCGACCCACTCAGCAGCGTATAACAGACACAAGGTCACACCAAGTCCCATACGCGTCATGCCCAGCGCTGTCGATAAAAAATTAACTTCAAAATCAGGATTAAAAATACGGCTTGAAATTTGGGTTGGCAGCTCATTTTGTAGGCTTTTGATAAAAGGACCATTGAGCGTGATCAAGCGTTCATTTAATAAATCCGTCCAGCGCAAAACGTCTTTTTTGGCAAATGGGTGAGTGGCGGGCAGCACCAAATAAAATGGCGAAGAAAATAACACAACCGCTTCTAAATCATCAGAATACGCACGCTCAGGCGCAACGCCCAAATCGGCTTCTAAGTTTTCAATATGACCCACCACATCATCGACCGAGCAGTCGGTGAGCGTCACTTGGATATTAGGATGAATATCACAAAACTTCGCCACAAACTTTGGCATCGCACTGGCGGACAGCTGCTGTGAGACCGCTAGGCGCACATGCCCTTGGTGCAGCGACTTCAGATTACTGACTTTTTCGTTTAAGACCGACATCTCATTGAGCACGCGCCGAGCCTGCGGCAGCAGCCGAACACCAGCATCAGACAGGTGTAATTTGCGCGTCGTGCGGTCGAACAGCTTGACGCCCAAATTCTGCTCAAGCTCCTTAATCAGCCCAGACAGTGCCGACTGAGTCAAGCAAAGCGTCTCTGCTGCCTTAGTGAAGCTATTTTGTTCAGCGACAAGCACAAAGGCTCTTAGCTGTCGTAATGTCGTGCTCACGGCAATTCCTTTAATTATAAATAGTAATGAACATATTAGCAGTTATTATAAATTATAATTTTTAGAATGCAAGACAAATCAGCGCTGAGTATTATTTTTTTGTACAAAGATTACTAAGCTTAAGCACGAACGATCAAGGCACGATGATGGTAAAGATATACGCTGCCAAATTGACCAACAGCACGATACCATACAAGATATTGGTGCGCCCTTGATTGAGCGACAGCATGACAATAAAAGTGGACAAACCAAGCAGCACCATGGATTTGCCATCCAAGCCTAGCACCAGCGGAATGTCATACATCAGACACACGATCGTCACCGCAGGAATGGTCAGACCAATGCTTGCTAAGGCTGATCCCAGCGCTAGGTTTAGGCTGGTCTGAAAACGGTTGCGGCGCGCGGCATTCAAAGCCGCCAAGCCTTCTGGCAACAGCACCACCGCAGCGATAATCACACCCACCAGTGCTGCTGGTGCGCCCATCGCCACCACCGCAGCTTCGATGCTAGGGCTTAGGCTTTTGGCAAGCATCACAACGATGCCCAAACAGATCAACAAAAACACAAAGCTTGCTGCGGTCACTTGAGCACTCGGCGGCTCGGCATGATGATCCAAGTCATCATCTGCTGCCAAAAAATAATCACGGTGTCGCACAGTTTGCACCATGATAAAAGAGCTATAAAGCACCAAAGACGCCAGCGCCACAAAGATCAGCTGCGCTGCTGAGTAGGTGCCTTGGGCGGTGGATGTGGTGAAATTTGGCATAATCAGCGTCATCACCAAAATCGACACCAAGGTGATGAGTGCGGTACTGGCTGATTTTTGACCAAAAAACTGCTCTCGGTGCTTAAGCCCGCCAATCATCAAAGACACCCCAAGAATGCCATTTAAGATCAGCATGATCGCCGCAAAGACCGTATCGCGCGCCAAATAAGGCGCATTATCACCGCCTGCGACCATCAGTGAGATGATCAGCGCCACTTCGATGATGGTAATCGCCAATGCCAAAATGATGGTACCAAAAGGCTCACCAACCTTATGCGCCACCACTTCAGCATGATAAACTGCCGATAACACGCTGCCAATTAAGAATATGCCGCCCAAAATCTGCAGCCATATATTTGACTTAATCCCAACAAAAAACAATCCCCAAGCCACCAATGGCAACAGCATTGACCAAATGGGCAAACCAAATCGTGCATTTGATGCCATATCAGTTCCTTATTTTTAATTTTTATGTTCTAACGGCAAACAGCTGATTCAAAGCGCCTTTTAGCTTTCTTCAGACCCCTCGGTCTGTTGTTCTAGGCGCGTGACCAAGAGCTGATCGATTTTATAATGATCGATATCCACCACTTCAAATTTAAAGCCTTCATGCTCCACCCAATCTGCAGGGCGTGGAATCTTACGCAGGCGATACATAATAAAACCTGCCAAAGTCTCATAATGATCCCAATCAGGAAACTCATCAATATCAAGCGCATGCTTGACATCATCGATGGGCGTGATGCCATCGATCAGCCAAGAGTTTTCATCACGGCGAATGATTTGTAAGTCTTCAGGCTCTGCCGCTGCCCAGTCGCCCATCACTGTCATCATGATATCTGACAGCGTGATGACGCCGACCACCAACGCATATTCATTAATCACTACCGCCATTTTTTCGTTACTTGCACGAAACTTATCCAAAAGCTCAGACAAAGTCAGCGTATCTGGAATGATGAGCACATTGCGGATGGTGGATTCATTAAGCTGAAAAATCGGCTGCTCACTTAATATGCGCACCAAGATATCTTTGGTATCGACATAGCCAATGACTTGATCGATGTGCTCATTACACACCAAAAATTTAGAATACGGATAATCGGCGATTTTTTGGCGGATGCTTTCTTCGCTTTCGCTGAGAGTGAAATACACCACATCTTCACGCGCCGTCATCGACGATGGCACTGTACGCTCTTCAAGCTCAAACACATTTTCAATAAAATGCTGCTCTTGCTCCATCAAAACGCCCGCTTCGGCACCGGCATCGACGATGGCAGAGATGTCATCAAAAGTGATGCTGTCATCGCGCGCGGTATTGACCTTAAACAGACGAAAAGTCAGATCAGCGATGGTATTGATGATCCACGCAAGCGGCTTGACCGCACGGATCGTCCAAATCATCGGATTGATGACCACCAAAGCCACGCGTTCAGGATTGATCATCGCGATGCGCTTAGGGATCAAATCGGCATATAAAATAAACAACAGCGTGATCAAGATGAATGAAGAAAAAAAGGCAATGCTGTCAAGCCAAGGTCCTTGATACACCAAGCCAAGCCACTCGGCAAAATAAGGGCGTAGCGCGCTTTCGCCCACCGAACCGCCCAAGATGGCAACGGCATTAAGTCCGATTTGAGAAGTGGCAAAAAAGTCAGCCGAGTTTTCTTGCAAGGCTAGTACTTTATCAGCGCGATCATCGCCTGACTCTGCCAATAATTTGAGTTTGATTTTTCTTGAGCCTGCCAAGGCGATTTCAGAAATCGAGAAAAAACTCGATGTCAAAATCAGCGCCAAAATGATCAAGAAGTTTTGAAATAAGCTCACGATAGCACCTATTTGGTGAATTTTAAAAGTCAGATAACAGCCGCCCAAAACCAAGGCTTAATGGGCTTTGTGGTTAGTTTATAAAATTAGTATGACAGCTTGCCTGAAATTTAGGCTAAGTCACTGCAGCCACAACGCTGTATCAACTCAAAGCGGCTTATTTTGGCTGACAGTCAATCACTTGACCTTTGACGCCAGAAGCTTCATCTGTCATCAAATACACATACGCAGGCATAATGTCTTCGGGCGTTTTGAGCGTATAAGGGTCTTCGCCAGGAAAAGCGTGCGCACGCATATTGGTGCGTGTCGCACCAGGATTAATACAATTAAACCGAAGCGCTGTCATGTTTTGGGTTTCTTGGGTAAAAATACTCACCATGCCTTCAACGGCTTGTTTTGAGAGCGCATACGCCCCCCAAAATGCTCTTGGCTTAGCGCCAACGCTACTACTTGTAAATACCACAGAGCCGCTTTGGGCTGCTCGCAGTAGTGGAATCAGGCTCTGGGTGAGCATAAACACTGCAGTTGTATTGACCTTCATCACTTGCTCAAAGGTGATCGGATCGTACATCTCAAGCGGCGTCAATGCCCCCAAGATGGCGGCGTTATGTAACACACCATCAATATGACCAAATTCTTTTTCGATCAGCCCTGCTAGCTCCTGCATCTGTGCAAAGCTTGCTTTTTCAAGATCCATGGGCAAAATCGCAGGCGTCGGTAGTCCTAGCTCTTCGATCTCATCATACACCGCCTCAAGCTTTGACTGCGTTCTACCAAGCAAAAGCACCGTCGCGCCACATTTGGCATAAGTCAGTGCCGCCACCTTACCAATCCCATCTCCGGCACCAGTGACTAAGATGATTTTATCTTTTAGGCTGTCTTTAGAATAGTCAAACTTACGTATCTCGTCATGTGAAAGCGTGGTTGTCATGAATCATCCAATCTGTGATTTGGTTAATAATTTAATGTCTATATTTAAGATGATAGCTTTGTTAGCACCCAATCTATCAACTCTTTGGGCGTCTCGGCGATGGCATCGGCGCCCCAAGTATCCATACTTGCCAAGTTCTCCGCCGACAAATAGCCAAACTTTGCGATGACTGTTTGCATATTGGCGGCGCGCCCTGCCACGATATCCCGATGGTGGTCGCCGACATAGATACACGCGGATGGCTCAACACCAAGCTTTTCACACGCCAAATACAAAGGCTCAGGGTCGGGCTTGGTGTTGGCGACATCATCTGGACAAACCAACACTTGGCAGCGCTCAGATAAATTTAACTTGTCCAACAAAGTTTCTGCCAAATAGCGCGGCTTATTGGTGACAATGCCCCACGGCAGCCCTTGACGCTCAAGCTCAGACAAAAGCACATCAAGCCCTTCAAACACTCGGCTATCGACACAAATATCCGCCTCATAACGATCCAAAAATGCCTGGCGATGGCTTAATAGCTGTGGATCGTCATCGCTGACCTGGTCAAATTGCTCAGCAAAAATCAGCTTGACCATGGCGCGGGCACCTGCTGACACCTGCTCGCGTATCGCCGCTTCACTGGGGGCAGATTGCCCATCATCAGCGCACATCTGCTGAATGATACGAACAAAATCAGGCGCGGTATCAATCAATGTACCGTCCAAATCAAAGAGCACCGCTTGGATGGGCTGTGTCATAACGCGTCCTTAGGCACTTTTTGGTGCGTCTGTTTGCGCACTTGGTTTGGTGAATGCCATCATATAATTGACATCGACATTTTTATTGGACAGCCAATAATGCTGCGTCATCGGATTATAATGTAGACCCGTCAAATCAAATCGCTGAAAACCGGCTCTGACCGCCATCTGATCTAATTCAGCTGGCGTGATGAACTTATGCCAATCATGCGTGCCTTTATCCACCAAATTTAGCACATATTCAGCACCAACGATCGCAAATAAATATGACTTAGGATTGCGGTTAATGGTGCTCATCACGCACACACCGCCCGGCTTTAATAAATCAAAGCACGCTTGTACAATCGCACTAGGATCAGGCACATGCTCAAGCATCTCCATGCAGGTGACCACATCATACTCACCGCCTTCACTCGCCAGCGCTTCAGCTGGAATACAGCGAAAATGCAGCGTCTGTGCCATGCCCGTTTTATCAGCATGGATGCTGGCTGCTTTTAGATTTTCATCACCCAAATCAATGCCCAAGACCTTGGCGCCGCGTACCGCCATCGAATGCGCCAAAATCCCCCCGCCGCAGCCGATATCTACGACCGACTTATCCACCAAAGATGAGCCAAAATGCTCGCTGACGCGGTCTTCGATCCAATTAAGACGCAGCGGATTAATGTCATGCAGCGCTTTGAACGCCCCCATACGATCCCACCACTCATCTGCCAGCTTGGTGAATTTACCGATTTCATCAAAATCAGCGTTACTAGCAGGATGCGGCGTGCTATCGATGGCGGCGTGATCATTACTTTGCATGGTATTGTCCTAATTATTGCTAAATATTTTTATTTTATCATCTTTAACTGTCTTTGACTACTTTTTGGAATGATTCATCAATGCAAGCCAAAAACCTTTAATATAAACCCCTTAGACATCTTGAAATGAGTGCAAACTCCAAGAAAAACTTGAGAGAATTTGGATAAAATTTTACTCAATTTCGCCTGATGCATACAAAAATTTACACAATCTGCAACGAAGCCTTAAGAAAACAGTTGCCACATTGGGCTAAAAATGCGATAAACTATAGCTCATCTGATTTTTGACCCCAATATCTACTAAGTGGTCTTTGCTTTTTTATTGTAAGTGTATTGCAACAAGGAAATTTTATGAAATTTGCACTAAAAACAACATTACTGACGGCTGCAGTGGGTCTGGCGACATTTGCTCATGCAAATTTTGTGGAAGGTCAAGATTATAAAGTCTTGCCAAATCCTGAAAATATCGCAGGCGATGTCATTGTGGTGCGTGAATTTTTTTGGTATGGTTGCCCGCATTGCTATAATCTTGAGCCGCACATGCAAAAATGGGCAAAAACTCGTGCCAGTGATGTGGCATTTTTCCAAACACCTGCGGCAATGAATCCAATGTGGGAAGTGGGCGCGCGTGGTTTTTATGCCGCTCAGCAGCTGGGCGCCCAAGAGCAAACCCATTTGGCACTGTTTGATGCTGTTCATAAAGACGGCAAGCGCAACATCATCAGCTCACAACAAGAGCTTGGTAACTGGTATGCGTCTCAAGGCGTGGATAAAGCAAAGTTTGACAGCTTGTATAACTCATTTGCAGTGACCACCAAAATTGAGCGTGCCAAGGCAGGAGCGACGCGCTATGGTCTGTCTGGCGTGCCTGCGGTGGTTGTGCATGGTAAATATGTGGTATCAGGCGAAAGCGCCAAAGTGCCGCAAGTGGTGGATTTTTTAGTGAATAAAGTTCGCGAAGAAAAAAAGTAAGCAGCGTGCAATACCCTTAACGCTCTTAAAATCGGCATCACGAAGATGCCGATTTTTTATGGCGAAGGCAAAGGATTTGGATTGATGGCTTGCCACGCCATCGTATTTCTTTATTAAGCTCACCCCAAAATATACAAAAGTATAGTCAAAAGCCATCTTTTTCTGATATTATAAATTAATATGGAGCTAAAACTGAGTTTAGATTCAAAAAAACTTGCATCTAACTTTCT
The DNA here is from genome assembly GCF_034424565.1 of Moraxella canis. Lineage (NCBI taxonomy): Bacteria > Pseudomonadati > Pseudomonadota > Gammaproteobacteria > Moraxellales > Moraxellaceae > Moraxella > Moraxella canis. The sequence goes on from NZ_CP139961.1 coordinate 995,198, forward strand.
TGATAAACAGTTCATATTTTATCTAACAAGGAGTGATTATGAAATTGACATCAAAAGCCGCCATCGCCACCTTAGCTGCATTGACACTTGCCGCCTGTGGGAATAATAACCAAACTGCCAATGCGCCTGCTGCAAATAGCGATACCGCTCAAACATCTACAGCTGCCAATGCGCTTGAAACCAAATTTGCCACAATCGGTACAGGCGGCGCCTCAGGTCCTTATAACATCATTGGCACCTCATTGTCCGAAATCTATGCACAGCAATTTGGCGTCAACTCAAAAACTCAAACAACAGGCGCATCCGTTGAGAACTTAAATCTTTTAAATCAAAAGAAACTTGAAATGGCCTTTGTGATGAATGATGCTCTTAGCGACGCTGTCAATGGCGTGGGCAGCTTTCAGCAAAAAGTAGACAATGTCCAAACTATGGCGACACTATATCCCAACTACGTTCAGATCGCCACCTCTAGCAAAAAAGGCATCAGTACCATTGATGATCTGCGTGGTAAGCGCGTTGCTGTTGGCGCCCAAGGGTCAGGTGTTGAGTCATCTGCGCGCGCCCTACTTGAGTCACTGGGCATCACTTATAATGATTTTACACCTGACTTTTTGGGCTATGCTGAAGCGGCGGATGGTCTAAAAACGGGTAAACTGGATGCCGCGTTCTTTACCAGTGGTTTACCAAACTCGTCACTCATGGAGCTACAACAAGGATTTGACTTACAGTTGGTTGCCATTCCTGCTGATAAAGTCGCTCAAGCTGCTGCCAAAAATAACATTTTCGTTGAGCAAACCATTCCTGCGGGTACTTATGGCAATGATGCCGATGTCTCGACTGCTGCAGTGATGAATACTTTGGTGGTGCGCAGTGATTTGAGTGAGAATGACGTGTATAACTTGACCAAGTCATTTTTTGACAATTTATCCACATTGCAAACTGCTCACCAAGCTGCCAATGGTATTACCATTGAAAACGCTCAGCAAGGTCTGATCGTTGATCTGCACCCAGGTGCCAAAAAATACTATGATGAAGTTGCAGGCAAATAATCCGTTCTTAGGTCGCAAAATGGTCGGTTATGTTATCGACCATTTTGCGTATGTGTCTTAGCAGGAAGTTGCATTGCTTAAGCTAAACTCAGTTAGCACGCCTTGGATATGGCTGATTTTGTTGGTGTTGGCAACATTACTGATCATCTACCTTAATAAAAGCGAGCAAGCCATCAGAATTCAAGGCGGTGATATTGATTGCCAGTGGTCTGAGCCTGATTTTACGCTCAAATGGCGACACTCTGTCGAAAAACAATATTGGCAAGAGTATTATCACATGGATGGCACACAGCTTCGTCTGACCAAGACTTTTATACAAACTTTTGGGGCTGGCACGCCATCAGTCGGTGCTGTCATTCCAGCGCCTGAAGGCTACATTGGGCTTTCAAGCGATGTGCTGTTGCTCAAAATCCATTGGGTTGTTTCGCGGAATATGCAAGGGACAATTCTGGGTCAACACGGCTCATTACCCATCTATGAACGCGTTGCGGACTATACCGAGATTCAAATATCCAGTGAAGAACATCCCAAATGGTTTTGGTTGATTAAGGAGAGCTGTCATGACCGACACGCACACACAAAACATTCCAGCTGATGCCAATGCGCAAGCTGTACTCGAAAAATTTGACCGAGAATCTATCACCAGACACCCCACCAACAAAACAGTAAAATGGCTGATTGCAGCCATTGCCATTGCTTACTCTTTATTCCATGTTTATATCACTTTTAATCCCATGGCAGAGCTGCTGCAGCGATCGATTCACGTTGCTGTTGGTGCTGCACTGATATTTTTGATTTATCCTGCCAGCAAAAGCAGCAGCCGTCGTTCTGTCGCCTGGTATGACTGGATTTGGGTTTTGTTGTCATTTGTGACGGCAGGCTATTTAATATTTGAATTTAGCGCCATCACCAGTACACGCGGCGGCATCGCCAATCAAACAGATGTGATTTTTTCTATCATTACCGTTATTGTGGTTTTGGAGAGTGCTCGGCGTATCACAGGATGGATTTTACCGATTTTTGCGTTGATTTTTTTGGTCTATCCTTTTGTTAGCCACATGGATTTTATACCTGACAGGCTGCTGACACGTCCTTATGATTTGGGCGATATTTTTGGGCAATTATACCTAAAAACAGAAGGTCTTTATTCGTCAGCGATCGGCGCTTCTGTGACATTTATCTTTTTATTCATCCTATTTGGCGCTTTCTTGGGACGCTCAGGCATGGGTCAGCTTTTTAATGATTTGGCATTAGCGTTAGCAGGTCACAAACAAGGCGGTCCTGCCAAAGTGGCTGTCATCTCAAGCGGCTTTATGGGATCAATCAATGGCTCAGCGGTTGCCAATGTCGTGGGCACAGGCGCCTTTACAATTCCCTTGATGAAGCGCATCGGCTATCAAAAAGAATTTGCAGGCGCAGTGGAAGCCAGTGCTTCGGTTGGTGGTCAAATTTTACCGCCAATCATGGGTGCTTCGGCATTTATTATGGCAGAGACGACAGGTGTTAAATACAGTACCATTGCGTTGGCTGCGGTATTACCTGCTTTGCTGTATTATCTTGGGGTAATCATGCAAGTTCATTTTCGTGCAGGTCGCCGCGATCTAAAAGGCATACCAAAAGCCGATTTGCCACGCGTCAAAGAAGTGCTCAAGCAGCGTGGTCATATGCTCTTGCCGATTGTCGCTTTGATTGCATTATTAGCAAATAACATCCCTGTGGGCTATGCTGCTGCCTATACCATCGCGTTTACGATAGTCATCAGCTGGCTAAGACCAGCGACACGCATGGGTTTTAAAGACATCTTAGAAGCGCTTGAAGATGGTGCCAAGCAGTCCTTGTCAGTGATGGCGGCGTGTGCGGCGATTGGTGTGGTCATTGGTGTGGTTAATTTAACCAGTTTTGGCTCTGTGGTTACTTCATCCATCGTTACTTTGGGTGCAGGTTCACTATTTTTAACCTTACTACTGACCATGATCGCATCGATGATTTTAGGCATGGGTTTGCCTTCCATTCCTGCCTATATCATTACCGCAACGATGGCAGCGCCTGCTTTGGCAAGCTTTGATGTGCCAATTTTGGTGGCGCATATGTTTGTCTTTTATTTTGGGATATTTGCCAATATCACACCGCCGGTGGCATTAGCAGCCTTTGCTGGCGCGGGCATTTCAGGTGGCGATCCGATGAAGACAGGCTGGCAGTCGCTAAAACTTGCCTTGGCGGGTTTTATTGTGCCATTTATGTTTGTTTATAACCCAAATATGCTCATGATTGATGTTGCTGACGCCATGGTGACCACCAAAGAGTTTTTGCGCCCTGCTTGGCATACCATCGCGATGGTCTCTGCCACCTCGATCATTGGCGTGATCGCGCTGTCAGCTGCTGTGGAAGGCTACTTTAGGATACAAATGAACGCATGGCAGCGCCTTGTGATGGCGATAGGTGCGTTTTGCTTAATCGTGCCTGAAATGCTCACCGATGTGGTTGGGCTAGTATTGGTTTTAGCGATGTTTGCTTTGAATTTAAAACTGTCTAAAAACGCGCAAGCTGCTTAAAACTCTTAAAATCGGCATCAAGAAGATGCCGATTTTTTATGGATAAAATTCAGCAGCGCCTCAGGGATATTCACCACCTTTTGTGCAGAATAATCAAAGCAGACCATGCCATTCTTTATTATCGCAATCACAGCGCCATTTTGATGGAGAATTTTGGTATAAATTTCAAAACCTGAACGACCAATCTCACCGATGCTAATCTGACACATCAGCTCATCGCCATAAAACGCTTGCGAAACATACTGCACCATGGCATCTGCCATAATCAGCCCAGCCCCGCCTGCATCCATCTCCGAAAAACCGCCCGAAGCCAACCAGCGCAGTCTGACTTCGTGCACCAGTCTAAGTACGGCATCGTTTGCCAAATGATTGCCATAATTCAAATCGCCCACTTGTACTTTCAGCGGTGTATTAAATAACACTGGTTCAGGCGAGGTTAGGCGTACTCGTGCCATAGATGCTCCTTGGTGACTTTTGATCATCTTAGCTGATCGGATCATAAATTACCAGAATTATTCATGAAGCCTTGTAAGCATTCTCCTACACAGATTGCCGCTTTTTGCCACTGGTCAGCTGATGCCAAATTTGAGATACTATCCACACAGCGAAGGAATGGGCAAATGGATGAGCCACATGGATGACCTGCTGTATTTAGGAAGATTGCATGGAAATAAGGCGTAAGCCTTTTGCTAATGGATGAGCAATAAAGCCACATGAACCCAAATTTCATGTGGCTTTATTACTTTTAGACTTATCATAACTTTCGGCTCATACCAATCAACCTCATTTGATGATCTGATGCCGATTGGCTTAGATAGACTGATCCTAAATCAAGTTCTAGGCTGCTTGAATTCAGGGTGTTTTTTATACCATTGATTATTATCAAAGCTAAATATGACAATCATAATCACAGGCGCCAACACGCTCAGCCAAATGCCATAAGTCAAAGATAAACTTGCATTCACCGCGATATAACTGATGATAATAATCACCAATGCCGCACAAAAAGCCAGTAAATTTGACCCAGAATGCTTACACATAAAAGCCCGCAGCAAAGACAAAGCCAATAAAAATACTGCCAGCTGCGGCAAGATCGTTGCCATGACATACGACTCGGTGACTTGAGCGGGCGCTATCATATGAGTATCTTTGACCAATTTCAAGGCGCCGCTTAGCCCCGCGATGGCAGCAAAGACAAAAAAGTGCCCATAACCAAACACCGGCAAATCCTCGCGATGGCGATGGGTACTCAGTATGTGCGCAAAAGGAATTTTAAAATACAGCCACCACATCGCAAATAACAACGCAGTCAAGCCTGACGCTGAGATCAAAATTGAGGCGGCATTATAAGATGAATGCACCACATAAAAACGGATGATCTCGCTGACACCAATCACCCCTTCGCCAAGCACAATAATCGTCATCAACCCATAACGCTCGGCAATATGACCCGGATGCCAATTATACAGCTGCTCTGAACGCGCCCAAATGGGCATGAATAATTCTAAAAAAATAAAAACAAACAATGACGGCGTTTGCAAATAATCTGGCAAAAACAGCCAGATAATCCACATGCTTTGCAAAGTAAATAACCCAATAATACTGCGCCGCGCCACTTGCCTGTGATCAGGCAGATCACGATACACGCGCCACCACTGAGAACACGCCGCCAAGCGCATGATGGCATAACCTGTCACACCAATCCACATAAGCCCCTGATCAAAAAACTGATGAATATTCACCGCGATCAATAATGACCCAAACATCTGAAGCATGACAGAAATGCGATAAGGCACATCATCTGGATCATACCCCGAACCAAACCACGTAAAACTGGTCCAAGCATTCCATAAGATAAAAAATGCCAAGGTAAACGTCAAAAACCCAGAAAACTCCATCACACGCAGCCGCTCATAAAAACCACTGGCAGCAGCTGAGACCGCAATGACATACACCAAGTCAAACAAGAGCTCTAGAGTGGTTGAGACGCGATGCGGCTCTTGGGTATCTCGTGCACGAATGGGTGGAATATAAAATGACATAAAGGCAAACTCCAGTGACAATCACCGTTATTGGCGCCATTTGACATACCCCCACCACCAAACCTAGCGGCTATAGCGGGGGAATCTTTGCGACCCATAACAACCTAAGTTGCTATCTTTCGCCATACCACTATCGCTGAATAGTATCGGCATGGAGGAACTCTTTACACAGTAGCAAGTCCTGCTACATCAGCTAACGCTTGCTTGCGTATATTGTTTGCAGCATTGGTATCACGGTCATGGTGTGTTTGACAGCTAGGACACGTCCAATTTCTAACAGATAGCGGTAGACTATCCAATTTGTGATGACAATGCGAGCAAATTTTACTACTGGCAAAGAACCGATTTACTTTTAGAATGTTTTTGCCATACCAATTTGCCTTGTAAGTGAGTAGGGTAACAAATTGCCCCCAACTCACGTCTGCAATCGCTTTGGCAAGTTTTCGGTTTTTCACCATGTTTTTCACCGCTAAATCTTCAAGTGCATAGCTTGTTGCTTGGTTTTCACAGATAAGGCTATGCGTGATTTTGTGGTGTATGTCTAGGCGTCCGTGACGTACTTTTTCATGAATACGAGCAACGGCTAATTTTTGTTTTTGATAGTTTTTACTTTGTTTTTGTTTGCGAGCAAAGATTCTTTGTTGTATCGCAAGTCTTTGACTGGCTTTGGCTAAATGCTTTGGATGATCAAATTTGCTACCGTCTGATAGATTGAGTAAGTGACTGATACCTAAATCAATACCCACAGTAAGGTCAGGTTCTATTGTTGTTGGTGTTGGCAATATATCAGCAGTTTCAACCAATATGCTTGCATAGTATTTGCCTGTAGCGGTTTTGCTAATCGTAACCGTTTTGATATTGCCAACAAATTCACGGCTAAATACGGTTTTAATGCCTTTGATTTTGGGTAGATTGATAATCCCTTGTTCAAAGTTTACGGTACAGTGTTGAGGGCATTGGTAGCTACGCCCTAGTATTTTTTTAGATTTGAACCGTGGAAACTTGGCACGACCTTTGAAAAAATTGGTAAAGGCGGTATAGACATTGAGCAAGGCATTAAGTAGGGATTGGCTATTAACTTCGTTTAGCCATGCAAACTTGCCTGTTTTCTTTTTCTTGACTAACTGACTTTGGATTTGGGTACGAGATAACGACTTGCCAAACATGGCATAGTAGCGTTTTTGCAATGCCAACGCCCAATTATATACAAAACGCACACAACCAAAGTGTTGTTCAAACGCTAAGGCCTGTTTACTGTTTGGGTAAATTCTGTATTTGTAGGCTTTGAGCATGGCTTGTTAGCGGATTGAAATATGGGTATAATTTATCATTATTTTTATTTGGTGTCAATGATGAGCAACAGGCTAAAATCACACTATCACTGCGTTTATAAACTTACCTATCATTTAGTGTTAGTTACAAAATACCGCAAAAAATGTTTTACGGCAGTCATGCTTGATAGGCTAAAAGAAATCGTAACCGACCTTTGTCAAAAATGGGAAGTTGAGCTAATAGAATTCAACGGAGAAGTCGACCATGTGCATTTACTGCTTGATATGCACCCCAATATCATGCCAAGTAAATTTATCAATAATCTAAAAACAGTGACTAGCCGACTCATGAGAAAGGAATTTGCAAAGCATTTGGCTTACTTTTACTGGAAACCTGTACTTTGGACTAGGGCGTATTGTTTGCTAACGACTGGTGGTGCTACTATTGATACCATTAGACAGTATATCGAAAAACAAGAACGCCCTGATTAGGGCATTAGTGGAGATGTCAGCACGATAAGTTAAACGCCATTCGAACAATCTATATTTAAGATATTCGGCGTATTCACAGCCAAATTAAATAAAGAACATGGCTAACTTTTTAATTAATCTTAATTTATGATCAAAGTGATACTGAATATATCACGTTGATAAAATCGCCACTTCTTTGACATAACTTTCAAAATCTGCCAAGCTTTCAGCCAAAAGCTCATCGTCTTGTAAGTGCTTGGCATATTCAATCCAAAGCAGCAGCTGATAGATGCTGTTAAATTCACTGGCGTTAAATTGCTTCACAAACTGCTTAATAGTACTTTCATCAGACAGCTTTAGGCGGGCGTACCACGTTTCAATTTTGGCAATTTGTTCGGGCGTAAATTGACATTCAAACAAAGCCTGCGTCAGCGCATGGCGATCTTCTTCGACGATCAATTTGCCCACGCGCTTGATTTGACGATTTTTGGCGCCGCCTGAGCTGATACTCGCCAACTGAGACAGCTCATCCAAAAAATACTCGCTGACTGGCAAAGATTTTTGTTGCTTTTTGGATAAATTGGCAAGTGGCACCGCCAAAGCCTGCAAGCGCTCGTGGGATTTTTTGATTTCGGTACGAGAAACTCGCATGTCCATTTTTGACCAATCAATCATGATATTCTCTTAATTATTAAACGCTATCATCAGTCCAAAATCGTCTTTCACGATGCTTGGCAGTGACTTTGAGCGATTTTGGTAAACTGTTTTTGAGCTTTGATTCTACCGCTCTGACGATATAAACTGAGCGATGCTTACCGCCTGTACAGCCGATGGCGATGGTGACGCTGTGGCGGTTATTGTGGATGAAATGAGGTAGCCATTTTTGTAAAAAATTGGCAATGTCCGTTGCCATCTCGTCCACTTCTGGATGCTTAGCAAAAAACGCCCGAACTTCCTTATCTTCGCCCGACTGCTCACGAAGATTGGGGTGCCAATGCGGATTGGGCAAAATACGCACATCAAACACATAATCAGAATCTTTGGGGGTGCCGTATTTAAAGCCAAATGACAATAAAGTGATGGTCAGCTCCACCTCTAAGCCCAAATAATCACGCACTCGCTCTTTGAGCTCATGCGTATTGAGCAAACTGGTGTCTAGCTTGACATCAGCAAGCCTTGCGATGGGTTCAAGCAGCGCAATTTCGCTATGAATGGCTTTGGGCAAATTACCCACCACGCCCATCGTGATCAACGGATGGACGCGGCGCGTCGCCCCAAAGCGCGCCACGAGCACCTCCTCTGAGGCGATGGCATACAGCACTTTGACGACCTGCTCGCCGTATGTCTGTACCAAGCGTTCATACACATCAGGAAAGTCAGATAAATCCGCTCCTGGTACACGTGCATCGACGCCAAGCGCAATCTTAGCGACGCTGTTTTCTGCGGTCAGACAATCTACCGCATCGGCAAGCAGTGATAACGGCAGATTATCAATGACATAGTACCCAAAATCTTCAAGCACATTTAGGATCGAAGTCTTACCCGACCCTGAACGCCCTGAGACGATGATAATACAGCTGGGTGTCTGTGGTTGCATGAGATCACCTATCCGCCAAACTGAGTGTTCAGACCGAAACTGGGTTGTCTAAAACGACTTCCAAATTATCCAAAAGCCGCGCTTTACCAAGCCACGCCGCCGCCAATAAAACCAACGCCTGATCACCGCAGCTGACTTTTTGTAGTTTTTGATTATAGATTTCTAAATAGTCCACCACAAAACCAGCTTGGGTAAGCTTCGATTTGGCAACATCAATCAGCGCATCATAATCCATCAAATCAGCGGTCTGAAGCGTCTTAGCAACAGCTTGTAGCGTCTGCTGTAGCACAGGCGCCGTGGCACGCTCGCTATCGGTTAGGTACTGATTGCGTGATGACAACGCCAAACCATCTTGCGCTCGCACAATTGGTGCACCGATAATTTCTACGCCAAAGTTTAGCTCATCATTCAGCTGTCTGATGATGGCAAGCTGCTGATAGTCTTTTTTACCAAACACAGCAATCTGCGGCTTGACGATATTAAACAGCTTACTCACCACCAAGCCCACACCGTCAAAGTGTGTGGGGCGTGACTGACCGCACAGCATCTTGGTGATCTCGCCTGAGAGCACCTGCACATTGGGTGGATAAGCAGGATACATCTCCTCGACACTCGGCGCAAACACCAAATCGGCAGCGCCTGATAATTTATCCACATCCGCCTCAAGCGTACGTGGGTAACTGTCGAAGTCCTCGCCTACCCCAAATTGGGTCGGATTGACAAAAATACTCACAACCACAATGTCGGCGTGCTGCTTAGCAATATTAACAAGCGATAAGTGCCCATCGTGCAGGTTGCCCATGGTGGGCACCAAGGCAATTTTTTGATCGTTTTTGCGATATTCATCAAGCGCCGTGCGCAATTGTAAGATGTTATGAAAAATTTTCATGGCAAACCTTGGTATGATTGATGCAAATATGTCACTAAAAGGCTTTGGTTATTTAGTTGGTGAATGAAATAGCAGTCTTAATGCCGACAAACTCGTTATAAAAAACTGTGTGCAGGTGTTGGAAATGCTTTTTGCTTGACTTCTTCGTGGTATAATTCAAATGCCCCTTGAATGCTTCGGCTGGCGTTTTTAGGGTCTGTCAAAAAATCTTTGACAAATTTGGCAGGCTTACGCGTATAGACGCCAAGCATGTCATGCATGACCAGCACTTGACCATCAGTATCCACGCCTGCGCCGATACCGATGACAGGCACATCGACGCTTTGGGTGATGGTTTTGGCAAGCTCAGCTGGCACACATTCAAGCAAAAGTACCGCCGCCCCTGCCGCAGTCACAGCATGGCAATCTTCGATCAGCCGATTGGCAGCTTCGTCGGTTTTACCCTGAACTTTATAGCCACCAAACACATTCACCGATTGAGGCGTCAAGCCCAAATGCACACAAGTGGGGACGCCATTATCTGCAAGTGTTGAGACAATCTGAGTCAGATTGCGACCACCTTCAATTTTCACCATATGAGCGCCAGCTTGCATGACCGCGCGGCTGCTGGCGATGGCATCATCCAAAGTGGCATAGCTCATAAATGGCAAATCCGTCATGATCAGCGCATGCGTGTTAGCGCGCGCAACATTCGCGGTGTGATATACCATATCTGCCACCGTCACCGGCAATGTCGAGGCTTGACCTTGAACAACCATACCTAGGCTGTCGCCCACCAAAATACTATCCACCCCTGCCGCCTGCATCGAAGCAGCAAAGCTGGCATCATAGCAAGTCAAGCAGCTGAATTTTTCACCTGTTGCCTTGTATTTATTCAAAGTGGACAAAGTAATGGGTGCTTTTGGCTTGTCGGCTAAATAAGTCATCTGTTTTCACTGTGATTGTGCGTCATTGATGATCACATGACGCTTGTTAATAAATTTATAAGCGGCTTTTGACCGCTTCATAAGACCTGTGGTATGTCGCCAAATCGTCAGCGGCTGATACGAGCGATGAAAAGTTGGTAAGCCCAATCTTTATGGGTGCGCTAAGCAATTTTTCTACCCATAACGGCAAACTTAAATCCGATCGCTTGGCGTTGTCATGCCCACTGATCCAACAATTCAAGCCCTGTCATGTCATGCGCAACAGGGCTTTGGCTGATTGGTGTCCCTTGGATATGAACATCTTCAAGCTCCAATAGCGGCACAAGCACAAAGTTTCGCTCAAACAAGCCTGGATGCGGGACGGTCAGCCGATCGGTATTGATCATTTCATCGCCATACAGCAGCACATCCACATCCAAAGATCGCTCACCCCAGTGCCGCTTGCGGATGCGACCGGCATCGTTTTCCAAAGACTGACAAAAATCAAGTAAAGCAACGGGCGACAGTGTGGTTTTGGCTGACAGCACCGCATTATAAAAATCCGGCTGATCCGTCACACCAAAAGCCGCTGAGCGATACAGCGACGAGATGCGCACTTCATAAAATGCCGATGAAGCTTTGAAAGCTGCTACCGCCCGCTCAATATGCTCAATGGGCGTGCCCAGTGCATTGCTGATATTAGCCCCAAGTCCAATATAGCAGCTGATCATATGCTATCCGCCTTTGGTTTGGCATTGGATTTGCGGCTGCGTGTCCGCTTCGGCTTGGTCTGGCTGCCTGCATGCGTTTTTGAAGCTGATTTATCAGCATGATCGGCGGGCGTATTCTGAGTAACAGCCGCCTTAGTCTGGCGTGTACGGCGCCGTGCAGGCTTTGGTGCTTGAGGGGCTACCTGATCTTCACTCACACCCTGCTCACGCTCTTTGATGGACAAAGTCGATGATGGCTTACGCTTACGGTGGCGCGCCGCTGGGATATAAGGCTCATCATTGGCAAGCAGTTTTTCAAAATCTGCCTCAGTAAAATTCACCGGCTCAAAGACGGGCGTCGGTACGATAGGCTTTGGCAATTTGGGTAGTGCTTTGGGTTTTTTGGTTAAATCTTCTGCCCCTGCCACCACAAACAAGGGCTCAGGACGCGTTTTGACCACCTCATCTTCGCTACGCAAAGAAAGCTCTTTGAGCTGCTCAAGCTCACGAGCTTTGGCATCTTTTTTGGCATGACGATCACGGCGTCGGCGTTTTGGCGTGCCTGCTTGCGTACCAAATTCCTCAACCATAATCGCTTTATCAACGGCGCTGGCATCTTGGTACGCCTGCCACCAAGCACCCATATTTTGGGTCGGCTCAGACAGTGGATGGGCATCATGACCTTCTCTGAGCACCAAAAAGTCAAATGCAGCGCGGAATTTTGGTAACCGCTCCAAATTGGCGATGTCACGCACCCTTGGATTGACAAGCTTAGGCTGAAGCAGCCAAATATCTGCGATGAATTGTTCGGCAAACTTAGGAATTGCGGTTTTGATACGCTGGGCGTCGATGGTTTTTTCGGCCGCCTTAATCTGCGCTTCATGAAACGGCAAGCCACGCTTTTTATATTTTGCCAATTGATACAGATAATTTTCCCAAAGCATCGCCGCATAAAAAAACGCTGGATTGACGCTTTTGTCTGCTGCGATACGCCGATCGGTATTTTGGGCGACCGCCATCATCAAAGGCGTCGGCTCATTGGGTGCATAATTCATCAAACTTGGCATCGCGCCATAGTCAAAAAGTAGCGGCAACAGCGGCGTCAAATACCCGCCACTGAACATTTTTTGGGTTTCGTCATACAAGCGATGCGCCGAAACCTGCTCAAGCAGCGCCCAATTTTCTTGATTGAATTGTTCAGCCAACGAGTCATCAAACTCAAAGTCAAGCTTCGCCTTAAAGCGCAAGGCACGCAAAAGGCGCACAGGGTCTTCTTCGATGCGCACTCGAGCATCACCAAGCAAGCGAAGCGTACGACTTTTGATGTCTTTGAGCGCACCACAAAAATCAAGCACCTCGGCTTTGATCGGCTGATAGTACAGCGCATTAATACTAAAATCTCGGCGTGCAAAATCTTGCTCAATATCACCCCAGACATTATCGCGGGTGATCATGCCATCTTCGGTGGTGTGTGTATCATCCTTAGGCGGCGCACGAAAAGTCGCCACCTCAATCATCTCACGACCTGAATACACATGTGCCAACTGAAAGCGCCGACCAATGATGCGGCAGCGACCCCCAAAGATCGCTTTGATCTCATGCGGTCTGGCATCGGTCACCGCATCAAAATCCTTAGGCGCCAAACCAAGCAAGCTGTCTCTGACACCGCCGCCGACGATATAAGCATCAAATCCTGCTTTTTGTAGTGTGCCGATGACCTCTACAATACTGCGCGGCAAACTGCCTTTTTGTAATCGCAGCGACTTGGCTGAATGTGTGGTACAGGTGCTTTTTTTGGTCTGTTTTGGCTTTTTAGGCGCTTTGCCCATGCCTGCTCCTTGATTACTGGGACATTGCCCAAAACTCATCATAATTAAACCCTTTATTTTAACGCTTATCTAACAAAAAAGCGAATAAAAAACCAAGATTTTCACCAAAGCTTGAAGGTTATCAGTACAGTTTTGGATATTTTTGATAATTTCGGTTAAAAAATCTATGAATGCTTGATTAATGAGCAGTGATCGCTCAAGATTAATTTGCCACGCTTAAGCGGTGACGGTTCTTATTTAAAATGGCAGGTCCAACGCCTTTGACATTCATCAGATCTTCAACAGAGCCAAATTTGCCGTGCTCACTTCGATAGTCCACAATGGCTTGGGCGGTCTTATGCCCCACACCTACTAAGCTTACAAAGTCAGCTTGGCTTGCGGTATTGATATTTAAGGGTTTGGGTTTTTGGGTGCTCATCAGCGCTTGGTAGGCGCTTTGGGCATCAGCATAGCACTGTTTGGCTTCGTTGGCATATCCCAAGCCTACACACAAAAGACCGCCAAGCAATAAAGCGATGGGCGACCAAGCGTTAAGTTTCATTTGCCTTTGCCATCTCCCAATAGCGATCCATTTCTGCCAGATCACTGTCCTCAAACGATCTGCCTTGATCCATCAGCGACTGCTCAACAAATGCAAAGCGGCGGCGAAATTTCCCTGCAGCGCCTTGTAGCGCCATCTCGCTATCAATGTCCAAATGGCGCGCCAAATTGGTCAAAACAAACAACACATCCCCAAGCTCATCAGACAGTTTTTGTTTTTGTTCTTTATTAAGCTTATCTGATTTATAATTAAACTCGCCTGTCGGCAAAAGCTCATCAAGTTCATCAAGCTCTTCTTTGAGCTTATCAAGCACGCCTTGTAAATTTGCCCAATCAAAACCAACGCTTGCCGCTTTGTCTTGCAGGTGCTGAGATTGCATGAGCGCGCTGCCTGCCTTGACATCGGACAAAAGCCGTGTGGGCTGACCCAAAGCCGCCAAATGGGCTTTTTCTTGGGCTTTGATCTCATCCCATCGCCGTTTGACATCAGCATCGGTTTTTAAGTTTTCTTGATCAAAAACATGCGGATGGCGGCGGATCAGCTTATCTTGGAGCGCCAAGATCACTTCTGACATATCAAAACGCCCCGCCTCTTGATACAGGTGCGCATGAAAAACCACCTGCAATAGCACATCGCCCAACTCACCTTTGAGCTGCTCTGTGGCAAATGCCGAGCCATCGTCGGTCTGAATGGCTTCGATGAGCTCATACACCTCTTCGATGGCATATTTTTGTAACGATGCGTTGGTTTGCTTGGCATCCCAAGGGCAATCGCTGCGAAGTTTTGCCATCAGGGCAAGTAAATCATCAAAATTGGCGGTTGGCGTCATAAGCCCTCCAAAAAAACTCTCCTTGTTATTATAACAACAAGGAGAGTTTGGTCAATTTAAAAAGATGATCATTGCGCCAAATCAGCAAATAACGCTGTTGACAAGTAGCGCTCACCGGATGAAGGGATGATAACGACGATAAGCTTGCCTGCGTTTTCTTCGCGTGCTGCCAATTCAAGCGCCGCCGACACTGCCGCGCCTGATGAGATGCCAACAAGCAAGCCTTCTTTGGCTGCCATATCGCGCGCCACACCAAAAGCATCTTCATTCGCCACTTTGATGACTTCATCATAGATGTCGGTATTAAGCACAGATGGGATAAATCCTGCGCCGATGCCTTGAATCGGGTGCGGACCTTTTTCGCCGCCTGATAAGACAGGTGATGCCAGTGGCTCGACCGCGACAACTTGAATGTCTTCTTTTTTGGCTTTGAGCGCTTCACCGACGCCTGTGACTGTGCCGCCCGTGCCCACGCCTGACACAAAAATATCCACCTGACCGTCTGTGTCCGCCCAAATCTCTTCGGCAGTGGTATCACGGTGTACTTGTGGGTTGGCCAAATTGTCAAATTGACGCGGCATAAAGTAGCCATCTTGGGCAGCAAGCTCATTGGCTTTGGCGATGGCGCCGCCCATCCCTTCAGCAGCTGGCGTCAGTACAAGCTCGGCACCATAAGCACGAAGCAGCGCACGGCGCTCAAGGCTCATGCTCTCAGGCATCGTGATCACCAAACGGTAGCCACGCGCTGCTGCCACCATCGCAAGTCCAATACCTGTGTTCCCACTGGTCGCCTCGACGATGGTGGTGTCTTTGGTCAAAAGCCCTGACTTTTCGGCATCGTCAATCATCGCAAGGGCAATGCGATCCTTGACCGAGCTTGCAGGATTAAAATACTCAAGCTTCGCCACCACGCGAGCGCCCAACCCCTGCGTCAACTGCGTCAGCTCAACCAAAGGCGTACCGCCGATCAGCTGTGTGATGTTTTTTGCAATTTTCATACCCACTCTCCGATTTCGATGTAGTTTTGATGTCTTTCACTATAACAAATTTTTAAGGTTTTTGGTATGAACGAGTACGCAAATTATTATGCCATTTAACCAAGTCTTTATGCCATTTTGTGATTTGTCGAATAAGCGCAGATTATCATTTCTTAAAAACCATGATACAATTAAACTGAGTATATTATCTGATTTAAGGACACCGATTGTGACAACATTTTCTCCCATCACCATTTCATGTTTTAAGGCGTATGATGTGCGCGGTGAGCTGGATGTGACGCTTGATGAGCATATCAGCTATCGCATCGCTCGCGCCTTTGCCCAAATCCTAAAATCCCAAAACACCACCGAGCGCCCCGCCATCGTCATCGGCTCAGACATCAGACCTTCAAGCCATGCGCTCAAAATCGCCGCCATCGAAGGTATCACCGATGCAGGCGTGGATGTCATTGACCTTGGGATGACAGGCACCGAAGAGGTGTATTTTGCGACCAGTCATTATCAAGCCATCGGTGGCATCGAGGTGACCGCAAGCCACAACCCCATCAATTATAATGGCTTAAAAATGGTGCGTGAAAACTCGCGCCCCATCAGCGCCGATACGGGACTGATCGAAGTACGTGCATTGGCTGAAAGCGGCGATTTTATTGAAAGCCAAAAAGGCAGCATCACCCAAAACCCCGATAAAACCGCTTATGTCGATAAGCTGATGAGCTTTGTGGATATCACCAAGTTCATCCCCAAAAAAATCGTGGTCAATAGCGGCAATGGCTCGGCAGGTCCTGTGGTCGATGCTCTTGAGGAGCGCTTGGCAAGCTCACCCATTGAGCTGATCAAAGTGCATCATCAGCCTGATGGCAGCTTTCCAAATGGCATTCCAAACCCCATGATCATCGCCAATCAAGCCGCCACCCGTGACGCGGTGCTAAGCACGGGCGCGGATTTTGGCGTGGCATTTGATGGCGATTTTGACCGCTGTTTTTTATTTGATGCCAATGGACGCTTTATTGATGGCAGTTATGTGGTCGGGATGCTGGCGGCTGCATTTTTACAAAAACATCCCGGGCAGACCATCGTCTATGATCCGCGTGTAATTTATAATACCCAAAATGTCATCGAAAAGATGCAAGGCGTGCCTGCCCTAAGTAAATCAGGGCATTCGTTCATCAAGCAAGTGATGCGCGAGACGCAGGCGATTTATGGCGGCGAGATGTCAGCGCACCATTATTTTAAAGACTTTTTTTATTGTGACAGCGGCATGATTCCCTGGCTGCTGCTGATTGAGCTATTGTCGGTGACGGGCAAGTCTTTGGCAGAGCTGGTGGATGATTATATTCAAGATTTTCCAAGTTCAGGTGAGCTTAATTTTAGACTGGGTGAAACTGATGCTGCTGCCATCAGCCAAGGCTTGGAGCAAAAATACGCTGACCACAGCCCCCAAAAAAACACCTTAGATGGGCTGAGCCTGGATTTTGGGGATTGGCGGTTTAATTTGCGCTCAAGCAATACCGAGCCTTTGATCCGTCTGAATGTCGAGGCGCGCGGTGATGCCGATCTTCTAACTCAAAAAATCAAAGAAATCATCGACTATCTACACAGTCAAGGTGCAATCGCTGCCGACCATTGATCCATCTTAGCCATCAAAATAGCCACTCAGATTCTAGTGGCTATTTTTATGATTTGATCAAGCTTGTCTTAGACTTTAAATTTATCACCTACCAAGCCTTTGACTGTATTTAGAATGTCAGCAGGCAGCACCACCATTTTGGCGTTATTGGATTTTGCCATCTCATTCATGGCTTTGATGTACTGCTCGCCCAGTAGGTACACCACAGGCATGTCTTTGCCATCCATCGCTTGTGAGATCAGGCGGATCGACTCTTCAGAGCCGCGTGCAAGTACCACTTGAGCTTCAGCATCACGGCGAGAGGCTTCTAGGCGACCATCTGCTTCTAAGATAGCGGCTTGTTTTTGACCATCAGCGCGGGTGACGGTGGCGCGGCGCTGGCGCTCGGCGGCGGCTTGTTCTTCCATAGCCAGCTGCATGGTCGCTGATGGCTTGATGTCTTGGATTTCTACCGTTTTTAGGGTGATTCCCCAGTCAGAGATGTCATCACTGATGGCATGCTTGAGCTGCGCTTTGATTTGATCTCGGCTTGATAGCGCTGCATCCAAATCCATCTCACCGATGATGGAGCGCAGCGAGGTTTGTACCAAGTTACGGATGCCATGCTCATAGTTTTCGATGCCGTAGACCGCGTGCTCAGGCTGCACGATGTTAATGTATGCTACCGCATTGGCGATGATAACCACGTTATCACGCGTGATGACTTCTTGGCTTGGAATATCAAGCACGATGTCTTTGGTGGTGACTTTGTAAGCCACATTATCCACATAAGGAATGATAAAATTCAGACCTGGTTCAAGCGTTTGGTGATATTTACCCAAGCGCTGAATGATCCACTTTTCGCCTTGCGACACCATTTTTACGCCTTTATAGATGGTGAATACCACCAAGGCGATGAGCGCCAAAACAATGATTGTAAATTCCATAGCTTCCCCTGTTATTATGTAAAAATAAATTTGGCGTTATTTTGGTATGACAATCAGCTCATTACCCATCACGGCAGTGACGATCACACGCGTGCCGACTTCGATGGGATGACCGTCAAGCGTGCGGCACGCCCATTCGGCAGCGCCTACTTTGGGCACAGAAAATCTGACCACGCCCACGCCATTTGTCATCACAGGCGAGATGATCATGCCGATCTCACCGATGATCACTGAGCCGCCTAGCCCTGCCTTGGTTCGCATCTTAATCCGCGGCTGTATGAGCTTAAACCACAAAACGCACGCCACAATAGACAAGCTTAGCCAAATGACCACTTGGCTCAACAGGCCCATCGGCATCAACCAAGCGATCAAGGCTGTGATGATGGCTGCCACCCCAAACCAAAGCATGGTGAAGCTTGGCACAAACATCTCGCCCATCATCAATAGCATTCCGATCACCGCCCAATGCCATGGCTGCAATCCCATATTCACCCCTTTTCATCGAATCATAACGCACTGCACCGCTCAAATTCTGCAAGCAATCATTGAGCACTTTTAAAGAATTGGCATGTGGCGTCATTGAATGGTCATCCCAAGCTTTTGCTTAGCCAAGATGCTGATATTTAATGTCGATTACTTAAAAATATCACCACAGTTTATTTGATTATAAAACAGCTGTTAACTTTTTGCAAAGTTTTGCCAAATGACTCACTGATCGATCTTGGTTTCGCTGGCTGCCCACACCCCAAATGGGATATTGATCAGCATAAGCGCTGCCATCACCGTCAAGGGCAGCTGCCAATCGCCTTGATGTTCATATAATTTGCCAATCACCAAAGGACCAAACAAAGCGATACTATAACCCACCGCTTGCACCATGCTTGATAAATCGCGCGCGGTTTCGGTGCTTGAGGTGCGTAAAGAAAACATCATCAGACTTAAGGTAAAAATCAGCGCACAGCCAAAACCCATCAGTGCCGACCAAAGCATCATCAAGCTAGGCATCAGCAAAAGCCCAAAAGCACCAGCAGCATTCATCAGACAGCCTGCCAACGCAAACGCTCGCGCAGACGCACCACGGCGCATCAGCCAAGTCAGCAGTATGATGGCAGGTGGCGCCATCAGCTGAAACACCAGTGCCAAGCGCGTTGCTTCATCCAGCGTCGCCCCAAAGCCCATGCCAATGGACGGTAAAAAGCTTGCCAAGGTATAAAATAAAAACGACTGAAGCCCAAGCAGCACCGCCATCTGCCAAGCGGCTTTTTTTTGCCAAGGGTTGATCAAGATGGGTGGACGGATGGGCGTATCAGCCACAGGCAAATCAGGCGCTGCCATGGGCAGACTTGGCTGGCTTTGGCGATATATTTGCCACCACACCAGCGCTGCGACCACACCAAAGATCGCCCAGCCACTCATCGCAAGCCGCCAACCCAGATCATTGGCAAGCGGCACCACCACCCAAGCACCAAAGCCTGCCAAGGTGGACATACTCAAACTAAACACCCCTGTGGCAAGCGAAATATTATCAGGGGCGTACTGCTTGATAAATGGGGCAGTCAGCGCGTTTAGCATCCCAATGGCAAATGACAAAATCAGCGTGCCAACATACAGCTCCATCACCCCAAACCAGTTTCGCATCGCGACCCCTAACGCCAACAAAAGCGTCATGCCAATCATCATCCGCTCAAGCCCAAATTTTCTAGCCAGTACCGCCGCCATCAATGAGCCAAACGCAAATAACGGCATCGGCATCGCGCCAAGGTAACCAATCTGCGCCGCTGACAACCCAAAATCATCAGACAGCATGGGCGCGATTGAGCCGATCATCACCAAAGGCGAGCGCATGTTCGCCGCCGCAAAAATCAGCCCAACAATCAATAGCAATAATGAGGTTTTGGCAGTCGTGCTCATCTTGGGCGTCGGTGTCGTGGCATGATTCGACATGAGTGATCCAAATGAATTGATAATAGGTCAATGAGTAATTGTGCCATTATAGTGAAATTGACACGCATTTACCATTGCATCCACGATTTTATCTTAAATACAAAAAACCCCAAGCGCATCTGCTTGAGGTGACTACAAAAGCAAGTATCATTCTTGCCATCGGCGGAATAACAGCGAGCCGTTAGTCCCACCAAAGCCAAAGCTGTTTGATAAAGCAAATTCCACCCCATCAACACGGCGCGCAGTATGGGGGATGTAATCCAGCCGGCACGCTTCATCTTGGTGATCCAAATTAATGGTCGGCGGCAAAATCTGATTTTGGAGTGCAAGGATGGTAAAAATTGCTTCAATCGCCCCTGCAGCCCCAAGCAGATGCCCTGTCATGGATTTGGTTGAGCTCACCAAAATATCTTGACCAAATAGCCGCTCGATCGCTTGGCTTTCAGCAATATCACCTTGGGGTGTGCTGGTGCCATGTGCATTAATATAACCGACCTGATCGGCGCTGACGCCTGCATCAGCCAACGCAGCTGCCATCGCACGAGCCGCCCCCTCTCCGCCTGTCGATGGGCTGGTGATGTGATTGGCATCATCACTCATCCCAAATCCGACCAACTCTGCCAAAATGGTAGCACCGCGTGCTTTGGCGTGCGCCAAACTTTCAAGCACCAGCGCGCCTGCCCCATCGCCAAGCACAAAGCCATCGCGGTCTTTATCAAAGGGTCGGCTGGCGCGCGTCGGCTCATCATTACGCGTTGAAAGTGCATGCATCGCCCCAAAGCCTGACAACCCAAGCGGTGTTGAGGCTTTTTCACTGCCGCCGACCAATACCGCATCACAGTCGCCATAAGCGATCAGCCGCGCGCCGAGTCCAATGGCATGGGTAGATGTCGTACAGGCGGTCGCCGTCGCAAGATTAGCGCCCTTTAATTGATGACGCATGGCAATGAGCCCGGCTGGCATATTGACGATCGCCCCAGGGATGATGAATGGCGATACTTTTTTGGCGCCGTGCTCCTTGAGCGTGTCGCGGCTTGCTTCGATCGTCTGAATCCCACCGATACCTGAGCCCATCACCACCCCAAAGCGCTCACCATCGACATTGACAGGTAGGACGTCGCCTTTGATATCATCAATCAAGCCTGCATGATGCAGCGCCATCGCCGATACCACTTGCGCATAATGCATAAACGTATCAAAGCGGCGCGCTTCTTTGGGGTTTAGGTAGTCTTTGGCATTAAAGTTTTTGACCAATCCGGCAATCTGAGACCGAAATTCATCAATCGCGACCGATTTATCCTCAAAGCCATCAAGTCGTGTGATACCACTTACGCCTTGGGTGAGGTTATCCCAAATGTCATCCAAACTGTTTCCGATCGGGGTTAAAGCCCCCATTCCTGTAATCACAACGCGCGACTCGTCCGGTTTTTCAAAATAAGCAGGCTTGGTTTTTGCTGGCTGTGTCATGGCATATCCATCTTAAGTTCAGTTATGATCGTTTTATCTTAGCATGATTTACAGCGAATTTATAGTTTACAGTTGTATTTTATTTGATGGGAAATAAATGTCTTTGCATCTAGCGTCAGCGTCGTGACAATATCAGCCTCGGGGATGGTGTTCGGCATGGAGATTTTGTAGCCTTGTGGTCGCCACATGTGTATAAATCTGCGTGGTGGACAGGTCGCTATGACCCAATAACAGCTGAACGCTGCGCAAATCAGCACCGTGATTCACCAAATGCGTGGCAAACGCATGGCGCAGCGTGTGCGGTGAGATCGCGGTGCTGATGCCCGCCATCAGGGCATATTTTTTGATCAAATGCCAAAAATTATGCCGCGTCATGTAGCCGCCTTGCTCAGTCAAAAACACCGCTTGACAGTCTTTTTTGCCAATCAATAGACTGCCACGCACAGCCAAATAGTCATTGAGCGCAGACAAGGCATATTCACCCAAGGGGATCAGGCGCATTTTGTTGCCCTTACCAGTCACTGACAGCCAGCCTGCATTCAGATTGAGCTGCTCAAGCGATAAGCTCGTCAGCTCACTGACACGCAAACCGCAAGCATATAAAACCTCAAGCATGGCTTTATCTCTCAGACCTCGCACGCCTGAGACATCTGGCGCGTCTAGTAGCGCGGTGACTTCTTGCTCGGAGAGCGTTTTGGGTAACGCTTTGCCAAGCTTGGGCGTTTTGATGGATTCACAAGGATTATCCTCTCGATGACCTGACTCAATTTGCCATAGAAAAAACTGGCGCAGGCTTGCCAAAGCGCGTGCGATGGAGCGCTCGGATTTATTGGCATCTTTTAGGCGCATCAAGTGGTCGCGCACATCTGATGACTGCCACAAGCTCACTGGGGTGTCTGATAAGCGAATGCACAAGCGCACATCTTGACTGTACGCATTTCTGGTGGCTGTGGACAGACCGCGCGCCAGCATCGCTGCACGAAATTGGCTCAGATACTCTGGGTCATCATCATAGATCACCGCGCTATCGGCTCGGGGTGTGGTAGATTTTGCCATGGATTGATAAAATCACTGAGCTTTATACTTGCTTTTTTTGAACCAAGTAGCGATAACTGCCATCATCAAGCGTTTCTTGATCGACCAGCGTATGCCCCAAATGACGACAAAAGTTGGGAATATCACGCGTCGTGGCAGGATCGGTTGCCAAAATCTCAATGTGCTCGCCACCTAGGGCTTGGCGCATGGTCTTATGAAGCATCATGACAGGTTCAGGACAAATCAGCCCTTTGGTGTCTAAGGTGTGATCAATGGTGGTCATGGTCGTCTTTTACTCTGGTTTTGGATAAATTTTAACTGCTTGACCTAAAGCTACAGTTAGCAAAGCTATGATCTGCATGGTCAGTCTTTGGATTGGGGCAGTTTAAATGGGCTGTTTAGGGTGCTTTTGAAGATTTTTCTTCCAAAAAACTGGCGAATTTTTTGAGATTAACCCGAAACAAAAACGGCATCCCAAACCAAGCGATCATCGCCAAAAACAGCGCCATAAAAAACACCGTATCTGCGCCAACGCTCAATCCCCACACCGCAGCAAATCCAAGCAGTGCTATCCCAGTTGCCAAAATCACTGCCAAAATTGAGCCGTCCATCACCCGATAACGCCTCAATAAAAAGCTATGATACAGGCTGATGGGGATGGTGATGGCGATGAGTGCGTACGGCAAATAATGAAACGCATAATAAATCCATGAGCTGTCTTTGAGCGCAGGCAAGCTTGCCAAAGTCCCAAAAAGACAAAAGCATAAAATCGCCCCAAAGCCCAAACGGACACTTAGGTTCGCTTGGCGAATGGCTTGGTCAAATTGATGAGCGATCAAAGCGTGGTGCTGCATAGTGTTTCCTGACAAACTCAGTCCTTATGCGAGTCTTTGCGCTCGCTGACATAGATGGCATGGTTAGGCGCATGATAATAGCTGTCAAGCAATAAACAGGCAGCAATGTCATCAATCGGTTCAGACGGTGAAGCAATCCAGCCGTGATCAAGCGCGATCATCTTGGCTTCTTTTGAGCTGAGACGCTCATCATAAATAAACACCGAAACCGCCTGACGACGCTCGCCCAGCCGATGCGCCAATCGCCGCGCAAACTTATGAGCGCGCTTGGTGAGCATCGACTCGCTGCCATCCATATTTAGTGGCAGCCCCACCAACACTTTATCAATGCCCCAATGTTCAATGATGCCAAGCAGATTATCCCAATCAGGCTGCCCATTATTCATCGCCAAAATATCAAACGGGCGTGCGTCACAGGTGATGCTGTTGCCCAGCGCCATGCCCATTTTTTTGACCCCATAATCTAGGGCAAGTGTCAAGGTTTCGCTTGTCATTAGGCGTGTCCAATCATGGTTGTAAGCTTATCAAGATCGATGCCAAGTTTGTCATAACAAGCCTTAAGCCTGTCTTCAAATGGCGTCGAAAACAAAGTCGGCAAATCTGCAGGGCAGACATACCAATCGCCAGCAGCCACTTCGGCATCCAGCTGACCTTTACCCCAATTACAATAGCCCATGCATAATAAATAATACTTCAAGCCATCATAAGACAGCTGCTCTAAGATATCCTTGCTGGTCGTCAAGCAGACATTTTCAGAGATGGCAAAAGAGGATTTATAAACTGGCTGCCCTGTGTGCAAAATAAACCCCGCCTCAGGACGCACAGGTCCGCCATTCATGGCAGGTACCTGCATGGCGCTTGCGGTGACTGGCACCTCAAGCTCGGTCAAAAGACCGCCCACGCTATTTGGCAGGGGCTGATTAATGATAAATCCCCACGCACCTTCTTTGGTGTGGCGACAGATATAAATGACAGCATCCATAAATCTTTCATCGGTCATCTGCGGACTTGGGATCAAAAAATGATGGATCAGTTTTTGGGGATTTGTCATGTATCCTTGCCTCTTTGAGCCATCTCATCGGCAGAGATATTGGCGGTCAGCTCATCGGCATGACGAATGTCTGCCAAGAGGCTTTTGACATGAGCGCGCGTCGCCTCGGTGATATTCACGCCGCCTGACATTCGCGCCAACTCATCAATTTGTGCCTCATCGGTGATGACTTGCATCTGGCTTTTGGTGTGTTCGCCGTGCTCTTTGTGCACCAAGATGTGACGATGTGCAGCAGCAGCGACTTGGGCTTGGTGGGTGATGGCAAGTAGCTGCTGGTGCTTACCCAACGTGCGCAAAAGCTCACCAACCACTTGGGCTGTCCCACCGCTGATACCCACATCCACCTCATCAAACACAAGCGTTGGGTGCGCGCCTGCGCCGTCGCCTGCCGCCATCACCTGCATGACCAGCGCCATACGCGACAACTCGCCGCCTGATGCCACTTTATGCAAGGGCTGAAGAGGCATGCCCACATTGGCGCTAAATAGTAGCGCAATGTCGTATTTGCCTTGGGCGGTGTAGTGTTCAGCAGATTTTTCATTAAACGCAAACTCGCAGCGCGCATTTGGCAGCGCCAAAGGCAAAAGCCGTGCCTCAAGCCGCTCACACACATCAGGGGCGATTTGGATGCGTGCCTGATCAAGCTTATCTGCCGCCGCAAGATAAGCTTGATAAGCCTCTAATACCTTGGCATCCATGGTGTCATTATCAGGCAGGCTGCTTAGCATATTCAGCTCATCTTGCCAATCCGCTGCGTCAGCGATCAGCTCGGTGATGGGCGTGTGGTATTTGCTTGATAAGCGATGCGCAAGGCTTAATAAGCCGTTTAGCTCATCAAGGCGCGCCTCATCAGGCAGCTCGCGCTCTGCATAATCAGTGAGCTTAGCGGCGGCATCTATGATCTGCTCTTGGGCGAGCGCAAGCAGCTGACTGCACTCTCCAAATGTTTTGCTGGCTTGAGCATTATTATCACAAATCCGCATCGCCCGCCCAAGCAGGCTTAGCACCGATGGGGCATCGTCATCATTATCAAGCTGCACCGCCGCCTCTAAGGCTTCACGCATGAGAGTTTCAAGATTGGACAGCTCGTCGTATTCTGCCTCAATCTCCTCAAAATTCACCAAAAGCAGCGGCTCAATGTCGGCAAGCTTGGCTGACAAAAGCGCCATCCGATCCGCTCGCTGAGCTGACTGGCTGCGTGCGTCATCGGCTTGTTTTTTTAGGGTTTGATAGTGATGAAAAGCGGTCTTGGTTGCTGATTTTAGATCGCCAAGCTCGCCGATGCGATCCAGCCAATCTACGACAAATTGCGGCTTGAGCAGCTCAAGTCCTGCGTGCTGCGAGTGAATATTAACCAAAATTGCACCGAGGCTTTTAAGCTCACTGATGCTGGCTGGCACGCCATTGATCCAAGACTTTGAGCGTCCTTGTGCGCTGATTTTTCGGCGAATTAGCAGAATATCATCATCAAGACTTCTGTCATGCTCCTCAAACCACGCCGCCACGTGTTCGTTATTGGCGACATCAAATTCCCCAAACACGCTGGCTTCTTCGCAGCCATGACGAACCATGCCGCTATCGGCACGCTCGCCTGCGCATAGCGACAAGGCATCCAAGATCAGCGATTTGCCCGCGCCTGTCTCACCTGTGATGACATTAAACCGCGCATCAAAGCTGATTTCTTTTTGCTCAATGAGTGCCAAATTTTCTAAAGTCAAAGAAGTGAGCATAAATCATCCAGTTAGCAAATCTTAATTGTCTTATGTTAGCCGCCAAAGCCGTCACACCGCCATAACGCACATTGAACATCAGCGCGCTGTTTAATTGGTTTTCTCACGCGCTTTGAGTACTTTTTTGACTTTATCGCGAGCACGGCTTTGTTTGAGTGTAGATAAATAATCCACAAACAATTTACCGTTCAAGTGATCCATCTCATGCTGAATACACACCGCCAACAGCCCTTCTGCCTCCATCTCAAACGGCTGACCGTCCTTATCGAGTGCCTCAATGCGTACACGGCGAGGTCGCTCAACGGTGTCATAGACCTCAGGCACTGACAGACAGCCTTCTTGATAAGGCAAAAGCTCCTCCACCAGTGGCGTCACTTTAGGGTTGATAAATACCTGAGGTGCTGGCGCTTCATCTTCTTTGGCTAAGTCCATCACAATCAGCTGCACATGGCGATCAACCTGCGTCGCCGCAAGCCCAATGCCATGTGCGTCATACATCGTCTCAAACATATCCTCAATCAAGGTCTTTAGCGAATCATCAAAGACCGTCACAGGTGCTGCAATAGTGCGTAGGCGGGGATCAGGATATGCCAAAATTGGTAATCGTGCCATAATTTTTCTTATCTCAGTGGTAATTACAATATTATGTTAATCAAACTATTATACTTGAAAATGGGGGCAAAAAGATAATCTACCACCCAATCCCTCAAAGTTTTTGCAAAAATTTATCTTAAAATTCGGTAAAAGTCGCTTTTTTGAGCCAATCCTATTGGCAAGCATGGGCTTTTGTGCAAGAATAGAGTGTTGATTTGTTTGCATCTTTTCATTTTCAAGGGATTATTATGACTCGCAGCGCCAGCATCACCAGAAATACCGCCGAAACCCAAATCAGTGTCAGCATCAATCTAGATGGCAGTGGTCAAGGCGTGCTTGATACAGGTGTGCCGTTTCTTGACCATATGCTTGACCAAATCAAGCGTCACGGACTCATTGATCTGGATGTCAAATGTGTGGGCGATACCCACATCGATGACCATCACAGTGTTGAAGATGTCGGCATCGCCATCGGTCAAGCGCTCAAACAAGCCTTGGGCGACAAAAAAGGCATTCGCCGTTATGGGCATTTTTATGCGCCGCTTGACGAAAGCTTATCTCGCGTGGTGGTAGACATCTCTGGTCGTCCTGGTCTGCATATGGATGTGCCATTCACACGCTCACACATAGGCTCGATGGATGTTGATTTGTTCTCTGAGTTTTTTTATGGGCTGGTCAATCACGCCTTCATCACCTTACACATTGATAATCTCAAAGGCAAAAACAGCCATCACCAAATTGAAAGTGTCTTTAAAGCTTTGGCGCGTGCGCTTCGGATGGCGGTTGAGTATGATGACCGCGCCAAAGATCAGCTACCTTCCACCAAAGACATGCTCTAAGGGGTTGTTATGACGAAAGTTGCGTTACTTGATTATGGCGTTGGTAATCTATATTCGGTCGCCAATGCGCTCAAAGTGGCAGGTGCTGATGTCATCACCACCGATCGAGCTGACGATATCCAAAAAGCAGATAAAATACTACTGCCAGGCGTAGGTGCGATGCGTGATGCGATGGCACACATGGCTGAACACGGCATTGATACCGCCGTTAAAGAAGCTTTGAACACCAAACCTGTCATGGCGATCTGTGTGGGCATGCAAGCGATGTTTGATGTCTCAGAAGAAGGCAATGTACCTTGTTTGGGCATCATTCCTGGCACGGTGCGCAGATTTGATGATGCATGGATGCAACATGATGAGCCGATTAAAATACCGCATGTTGGCTGGAATCGTGTCGATGCAGATACCGATCATATGCTATGGCAAGGCTGCAATCATGAGTATTTTTATTTCACGCACAGCTACTATTGCGACCCTGTGCCAAATGATCAGCTGATTTTGGCGCATACCACTTATGGTCAGAAATTTTGCTCAAGCGTCATTCAGGATAATTTATTCATCACTCAATTTCATCCCGAAAAAAGCCACCGAGCCGGTCTAAAGCTGCTATCAAACTTTATTAATTGGCAGCCTTAATGATTTGGATGTTTAAGAGATGCTAAATATACGCACTTTTGGGATTTTAGGGGTAGTGTGCGCTGCTACTTTTTTGATGGCTTGTCAAAGCGCCAAACATCTAAGCGGTCAAAGCCCATCACCATGCGCCAAGGATGGCTACCGTCAGTCACTTTTAACACATCACTGCGTGCAGCCATCAACAGAGGCGCATATTGCCTTTATGAATGCCGACAGTAAGATGGTTTATGTGCGACTTTCAGAAGATCGTCAATTTGCTGAAGTCTTTATCGGCAACTCACCCCAAAGCATCGTACTAGAAGCGGTCAAAGGCGGCTATCTGTCTGCTGATGGCAAAACCAGACTCATCAACACCGGGCAAGCTTGGCGGCTGCTTCGCCCTTGATCGCCGAAGAGCTTTGGGTATGGGCTTATACTGAGATATCCGCCAAATCTCCTTTGGTCTGTAGCCAGTGCTTTCGGTCTGCCGAGCGTTTTTTGGCAAGCAGCATATCCATGATACTGTTTGTGTTTGCGGCATCATCCAAATCCAAGCGAACCAATTTACGCGTATCAGGATTCATGGTCGTCTCGCGCAGCTGACTGGGATTCATCTCGCCCAGCCCTTTGAAGCGTGTGATTTGCGGTTTTTTATTGCCAAGCCTTGCAAGCACTTGGTCAAGCTCTTCATTATCCAGCGCATAATACACTTCTTTGCCGGCATCAATGCGATACAAAGGCGGCACCGCCACATACAGATGACCTGCCTCGATCAGCGCAGGGAAATGCTTCACAAACAGCGCACAAATCAGCGTCGCGATGTGCAGACCGTCCGAATCGGCATCCGCCAAAATACAGATTTTATCATAGCGAAGCTCCGATAGATCATCTGATGCAGGATCGACGCCGATGGCGATGGCGATGTCGTGAATTTCTTGGCTGGACAATACAGTGTCCGATGACACCTCCCAAGCATTTAAAATTTTACCGCGCAAAGGTAAAATCGCCTGAAATGAATTGTCACGCGCTTGCTTTGCTGAACCGCCTGCTGACTGACCTTCCACCAAAAATAGCTCTGAGCCTTCTTTTAACCCACCGCGGCAATCCCACAGCTTACCTGGCAGTGCAGGTCCTTGCGTGACTTTTTTGCGCGCGACTTTTTGCGCGGTCGCTAGGCGTTTGGTGGCTTTGGAAATGGCAAGCTCAGCAATGGCTTTGGCATGATCTGGATGCTGATTTAGCCAAAGACTAAACGCATCTTTAGCCAAAGTCTGAACCAGTGGCGCCGCTTCGCGGCTTGATAGGCGCTCTTTGGTCTGTCCGCTAAACTGCGGCTCAACAAATTTCAGCGACAAAATGTAGTTGACACCATCCCAAACATCTTCTCCAGACAGCTTCACTTGACGTGGTAACAAATTGTGAATGTCACAAAATTCACGCAGTGCCTCAAGCACACCCGTGCGCAAGCCATTGACATGCGTGCCGCCTTGAGCGGTCGGGATGAGATTGACATAGCTTTCGGTAATCGGTGTGCCGCCCTCAGCAAGCCACGACAGCGCAAAAGTCGCCCCACCGCGCTCGCCTTTGGCAGGCTCTTGGCTAAAGTAAAATGGCTCTTCGGGCAAAGTGGCTAGGCCCTCAAGCTGCTCGGTCAGATATTGCACCACGCCATCGGTGAATTGCCAGCTTTCGCTGTCATTTGGCTCAATTTCACTGATAAAATCAATGTGTAAGCCTGCTGCTAATACCGCTTTGGCTTTTAAATTATGCTTAAGGGTTTTGATTGAAAATTTTGGCGTATCAAAATACTGTCCATCCACCCAAAATTGCACTTTGGTACCGCGCTTTTTTTTATTGGCTGACTTATCAGCAATCAACGGTGTCACAGGCTCGCCGCGTTCAAATGCCATCGTATGCATCAGTCCATCACGCCACACCGTCACTTCAACGCGTGTGGACAGCGCATTGACCACACTGATACCTACGCCATGCAGACCGCCAGAGACTTGATAGTTTTCGGTGCTAAATTTACCGCCAGCATGCAGGCGCGTCAAAATCAGCTCAACGCCTGATTGATTAAATTCAGGGTGAATATCGGTCGGCATCCCGCGCCCATCATCCTCAACAGACAACGATCCATCCTTATGCAGGGTGACGATGATATGACGAGCAAACCCCGCCAAAGCTTCATCCACCGAGTTATCGATCACCTCTTGGGCAAGATGATTGGGGCGTGTGGTATCGGTGTACATGCCTGGGCGACGGCGAACAGGCTCCAAACCTTCTAAGACTTCTAATTTTTGTGAATTATATGTACTCATAAATTTTATAGATAAAAATATAAGCCATTGTACACCAAAGCTATGAGTTTGGGAAATGGCTTTAAATTTTGTTCACTGTGATGATTTATATCAAAGATGCTGTATTTTAGAAGTCAAATCTTATGCTTTATCTTAATCCACTAAGTTTAAATACACAAATGTTTTCAATATCGGTTTGAGCAATTCATATGAATCGGTTATCTTGATGCAGCTGGATGACCCAGTCGATGACTGTTGCCACTTGCGCTTCATAATCACTGATGCGATGATCGCCGCCTGCTTGCGCCAATACTTGCACGCCTTTTTGATCATAAAAATCATAAGTCGCCTGCGCATCCAAGAGCTCATCACCCATCTTAAGCAGCACTTTGATCAGATCAGGGTTTTTGGCAGCAAGTCGATGCTGCTCAAACCACGCCAAATCGCCATAAGCGATCTGCCAACCGCCCGTTGTTGTATAAATCACCGTCTCATCAGATAACGCATGTCCATGGAAGTTTTGATCCAAGAATCGGCGAAAACTGATATCGGGTCGAATACTAGGATTGAGTAGCACCGCAGGTACACCCGTCAAATCAGACAGTAAATTGGCAAAATATCCACCCAGTGATGAGCCGATTAGGACGGTATTTTGAGCATCCGTGATGAGCGATTGTAAGAGCGTGACCACTTCATCAGGCGCACGATTAAGATTGGGTCGAACCACTTCGATATCTGGATGATTGGCTTGGCAATAGGCTTGCGTGATTTGCGCCTTTATTGCATTACTGTCGCTATCTAGTCCGTGTAGATAAATTAACTTCATAATTTTCCTTCGGTGATCTTTGAATTATTGCAAATTGATGAAATACTGTTTATATTACAAAATAACGCAAGTGTTAAGATGCCATTATAGTATCAAATCTTGCCATATTTGCTATGCTCATTTTGGGATAACTTAATTCCACGCCAATCATGTTACAAGCTGAACTGTTTCGTATTGACAATCCCTGCATCGGGGTGTGTCAGATGAATAAAAAGGGATATTGTATCGGCTGCCTGCGTAAACGCAGCGAGCGGCAAAATTGGTATCGTCTAAGTGACAGTGATAAGCATAAAATCTTGGTTTTGCTTGCCAAACGCCGTCAAAGGCTGGGTGATCATCGCCTGAAGAAGCGACATGCCACCGACGATATCACATCATTGACGCAGTTAACTTTAATACAGCTCACAGATCCTTAAATCTTGTTTAAATCTACGTCAATAAAAAATCTGCCAACTTTGTGGCAGATTTTAAGCTTAATGAATCAGATCACATTACTGATGATCACGTTCACGAGAGATCATAGGGGCTGCTAAGCGGTAGTTGGCTGCAGCAGTTTTTGCACCAGTAACACTTGCTACAAAAGTCAATAAGGTGCTGATTAACCAAAACAAACCTGAGTAAAGCGCCGCCTTACGTGCAGTATCTTCGGCACTTTGCAAGGTCTGTTCTACACTGACCTTAGCATCAGCAATGGCTTGCTCAGTTTGGGCACGATACTCATGATAAGACGCGGTCGCCTCTTCACGCACTTCCAATGCTTGCGCTTCACTCAAGCCTTCAGCTTGAAGGCGACGGATCAACTCATCACTGGTCAATGTGGTCTGTACTTCATCAGCACGCTGCTTGGCATATTCATCAATATTTTTCCAAGTATCAATACTGCCAAAGTCCATTTCGCCAAGATCTGCTTTGGTTTCATTGAGCATATCTTCAAGCACATTCACCGTTGCAGTAATTTGAGCTTGATTAAATGTGTCATTATTCTTAGCCACCCAAGCTTCGATATCCTGACGACTGATATTGCCTGTGGCTTTTTGATAAAGCTCTTGTGCCTTAGTAGCCATATCATTACCATCTGTATTAGCTGCACCTGCTGCGCTGGTACCAATACCCGCCACGGTTGCCGCAGTCGATGTAACCGCACCCGCTGCACCTCCGATGGCGCTTGCAGTCGTGCCAACCGCATTACCTGCAGTTCTCATGATACCTGTTACGCTATTCATGGCAAAAATAGAGCTAATCACCACAATGGCGGCAGCGGTTAATATGCCTGTTAAAGCCGCATCTCTTGGCAAAATATCAGTGCCATCACCGAATAATGCTTCAGGAGCAGAAGCTTTGACTGCAAAAAACCCGGCAACAAAAGCACTTAATAAAGCCGTAACAGCAGCATAGATACCTGCCGCAATACCTGCACCGCGTAGGTCCAAAGATAAAAATGAGCTTAAAACCAAGCCCAAAGCAAGCATTGTCATTGACACAACAAGACCCATCAAAAGCCCTGCAAAAATACCACGCCATGAAGGACGTCTGGCAGCTGTCGTATGAATTTTCATAAGCATTCTCAAATTAAAAAAAAATTAGGGACAAATTAATAACTGAAATTTGAATGAAAATTATAAGAAAAACTTATGTAAGCTTCAGTAAGTTTATAGTGGTAATTAAGTAATGGAAATGTATAGCCAACTTAAAGATAAGGATGATGACAGAATTACTCTAACAACTTTCTTTGATTCAATACTAAAAAGCTGCTGATAATAAATTTATTACTGTCCAAATTTCTTTTGGAAAATAAACTTTAATGATCGGATTATATACCAAAGCCAATATTACAAAAATCCAAGGCAAAATTTTATCATGCCTTTCAAAGCTAATGTAGGCTACCCAAGCAAAAACACCAAATGCGATCAAACGCAATAAGGTGTAATAGCCATAAGGTAGTGGCAACACCGCCAATACTAGAAACACAACTGCTATATATAAAACTATTTTAGGCATCTCTCATCACTCCTTTCACCCCCCAAACAAAACCCCCTCACATCTTCCAATGCAAGGGGGATTGAATAAGGGTGCTGACGATGACCTACTCTCACATGGGCGAACCACACTACCATCGGCGCTAAGACGTTTCACTTCTGAGTTCGGGAAGGGATCAGGTGGTTCCATCTTGCTATTGTCGTCAGCGTAAAAGGATTAACAACGCGGTATGAGTCTGTTATAGTTTGGTTTCAAGATCATCATTTGTGATGGTTTGACTTAAATCAAGCTAAGGTAAAATCTTACACTTTACACACAACACTGTCAGTGGGTAAAACCACTTGGGTGTTGTATGGTCAAGCCAAACGAGCAATTAGTATTGGTTAGCTACACACATCGCTGTGCTTCCACACCCAACCTATCAACGTCGTCGTCTACAACGGCTCTTTAGGGAAATCTCATCTTGAGGTGGGCTTCCCGCTTAGATGCTTTCAGCGGTTATCCCATCCGAACGTAGCTACCCGGCAATGCTTCTGGCGAAACAACCGGAACACCAGAGGTTCGTCCACTCTGGTCCTCTCGTACTAGGAGCAGATCCTCTCAAATTTCCAACGCCCACGGTAGATAGGGACCGAACTGTCTCACGACGTTCTAAACCCAGCTCGCGTACCTCTTTAAATGGCGAACAGCCATACCCTTGGGACCTGCTTCAGCCCCAGGATGAGATGAGCCGACATCGAGGTGCCAAACACCGCCGTCGATATGAACTCTTGGGCGGTATCAGCCTGTTATCCCCAGAGTACCTTTTATCCGTTGAGCGATGGCCCTTCCATACAGAACCACCGGATCACTAAGACCTACTTTCGTACCTGCTCGACTTGTGGGTCTCGCAGTTAAGCGCGCTTTTGCCTTTATACTCTTTGAACGATTTCCGACCGTTCTGAGCGCACCTTCGTACTCCTCCGTTACTCTTTAGGAGGAGACCGCCCCAGTCAAACTACCCACCATACATTGTCCTTAGATCTGTTAATCTCAAGTTAGAACCCCAACATAACCAGGGTGGTATTTCAAGGATGGCTCCATGGCAACTGGCGTCGCCACTTCAAAGCCTCCCACCTATCCTACACAAGTTAGGTCAAAGTTCAATGTAAAGCTGTAGTAAAGGTTCACGGGGTCTTTCCGTCTAGCCGCGGGTACACAGCATCTTCACTGCGATTTCGATTTCACTGAGTCTCTGCTGGAGACAGCGCTGCCATCATTATGCCATTCGTGCAGGTCGGAACTTACCCGACAAGGAATTTCGCTACCTTAGGACCGTTATAGTTACGGCCGCCGTTTACTGGGGCTTCGATCAAGAGCTTCGCATACGCTAACCCCATCAATTAACCTTCCAGCACCGGGCAGGCATCACACCCTATACGTCCACTTTCGTGTTTGCAGAGTGCTGTGTTTTTAATAAACAGTTGCAGCAGCCTGGTATCTGCGACTCCCATTCGCTTACATCGCGAGGATTTCACAAACAGGAGCGTACCTTCTCCCGAAGTTACGGTACCATTTTGCCTAGTTCCTTCAGCAGAGTTCTCTCAAGCGCCTTGGTATTCTCTACCTGACCACCTGTGTCGGTTTCGGGTACGATTCATTTATGACTATGCTTAGAAGCTTTTCCTGGAAGCATGGTATTTGCCACTTCGCTGATCAATCAGCTTGCTATCAGATCTCATTAATAACCGAGCGGATTTGCCTACTCAGTCTAACTACATCCTTCCACCTGGACAACCATCGCCAGGCTGGCATAACCTTCTCCGTCCCTCCATCGCATCATAAACAAGTATCGGAATATTAACCGATTTCCCATCGACTACGCCTTTCGGCCTCGCCTTAGGGGTCGACTCACCCAGCCCCGATTAACGTTGGACTGGAACCCTTGGTCTTCCGGCGAACGGGCTTTTCACCCGTTTTGTCGTTACTCACGTCAGCATTCGCTCTTGTGATACCTCCAGCACACCTTACAGTGCACCTTCACAGGCTTACACAACGCTCCCCTACCACTTAATTGAAACAATTAAATCCGCAGCTTCGGCTCCTAGTTTGAGCCCCGTTACATCTTCCGCGCAGGCCGACTCGACTAGTGAGCTATTACGCTTTCTTTAAATGATGGCTGCTTCTAAGCCAACATCCTAGCTGTCTGTGCCTTCCCACATCGTTTCCCACTTAACTAGGAATTTGGGGCCTTAGCTGGCGGTCTGGGTTGTTTCCCTCTTGACGACGGACGTTAGCACCCGCCGTCTGTCTCCCGGATATCACTCATCGGTATTCGGAGTTTGCATCGGTTTGGTAAGTCGGGATGACCCCCTAGCCGAAACAGTGCTCTACCCCCAATGGTGTTCGTCCGAGGCGCTACCTAAATAGCTTTCGGGGAGAACCAGCTATCACCGAGTTTGATTAGCCTTTCACCCCTATCCACAAGTCATCCCCTGGCTTTTCAACGACAGTGGGTTCGGTCCTCCGGTGCCTGTTACGGCACTTTCAACCTGCTCATGGATAGATCACTCGGTTTCGGGTCTATACCCTGCAACTATGCGCCCTATTAAGACTCGGTTTCCCTACGGCTCCCCTAGATGGTTAACCTTGCTACAGAATATAAGTCGCTGACCCATTATACAAAAGGTACGCCGTCACGGAATAAATCCGCTCCGACTGCTTGTATGCACACGGTTTCAGGTTCTATTTCACTCCCCTAACAGGGGTTCTTTTCGCCTTTCCCTCACGGTACTGGTTCACTATCGGTCAGTCAGGAGTATTTAGCCTTGGAGGATGGTCCCCCCATCTTCAGACAGAATTTCTCGTGTTCCGCCCTACTTAATATGTCGCTTAAACAGTTTCGCATACAGGACTATCACCTACTACGGTTGGCTTTCCCACGCCATTTTGCTACTGTAAAATTGATCGGCTCCTCCCCGTTCGCTCGCCGCTACTTGGGGAATCTCTATTGATGTCTTTTCCTCGGGGTACTGAGATGTTTCACTTCTCCCGGTTCGCCTCATAAAATAAATTATGATACCTAAGTTATCTTAGGTGGGTTTCCCCATTCAGAAATCGCCGGGTCACAGGATATTGCCACCTCACCGACGCTTATCGCAGGCTATCACGTCTTTCATCGCCTCTGACTGCCAAGGCATCCACCATGTGCACTTCATTACTTGACCATACAACCCCAAGGGGTCTTATGGGTAATGTGTAACGATTTACCTATGTTTACGCTTGATTCAGTTCTCTTTACTTTGGGTGATTGTATTGGGTACAATCACCCTGGTTAATTATTACGTTGGATAATAATTAACCCAGACTCATACTATGTTGTTAAATAATGTTATAAACTTCGTCAGTTTATAAAATAAAAGCATAAATAAGAAATCTTATTTAAATTGCTTATGTATGCTTTGATGTTTAGTGGTGGAGCCAAGGAGAGTCGAACTCCTGACCTCCTGCGTGCAAGGCAGGCGCTCTACCAACTGAGCTATGGCCCCAAAATGGTGGGTCTAATAAGACTTGAACTTATGACCCCCGCGTTATCAACACGGTGCTCTAACCAACTGAGCTATAGACCCGTTTTAAACATCTTACCAAAGAACAACTTGTTGTGAATTCTTGCCAATCAGATAACTTCGTTAAGGAGGTGATCCAGCCGCAGGTTCCCCTACGGCTACCTTGTTACGACTTCACCCCAGTCATCGACCCCACCGTGGTGAGCGCCCTCTTGCGTTAGGCTACCCACTTCTGGTGAGATCAACTCCCATGGTGTGACGGGCGGTGTGTACAAGGCCCGGGAACGTATTCACCGCAGCATTCTGATCTGCGATTACTAGCGATTCCGACTTCATGGAGTCGAGTTGCAGACTCCAATCCGGACTACGATAGGCTTTTTGAGATTGGCATCACATCGCTGTGTAGCAACCCTTTGTACCTACCATTGTAGCACGTGTGTAGCCCTGGTCGTAAGGGCCATGATGACTTGACGTCGTCCCCGCCTTCCTCCAGTTTGTCACTGGCAGTATCCTTAGAGTTCCCACCCGAGGTGCTGGTAACTAAGGAAAAGGGTTGCGCTCGTTGCGGGACTTAACCCAACATCTCACGACACGAGCTGACGACAGCCATGCAGCACCTGTATGTAGATTCCCGAAGGCACTCCCGCATCTCTGCAGGATTCCTACTATGTCAAGACCAGGTAAGGTTCTTCGCGTTGCATCGAATTAAACCACATGCTCCACCGCTTGTGCGGGCCCCCGTCAATTCATTTGAGTTTTAACCTTGCGGCCGTACTCCCCAGGCGGTCTACTTATTGCGTTAACTGCGTCACTAAGTCTTTAAAAGACCCAACGACTGGTAGACATCGTTTACGGCGTGGACTACCAGGGTATCTAATCCTGTTTGCTACCCACGCTTTCGCACCTCAGTGTCAGTATGATGCCAGGGAGCTGCCTTCGCCATCGGTATTCCTCCAGATCTCTACGCATTTCACCGCTACACCTGGAATTCTACTCCCCTCTCACCTACTCTAGTTACCCAGTATCAGATGCAGTTCCCAGGTTAAGCCCGGGGCTTTCACATCTGACTTAAGTAACCACCTACGCGCGCTTTACGCCCAGTAATTCCGATTAACGCTTGCACCCTCTGTATTACCGCGGCTGCTGGCACAGAGTTAGCCGGTGCTTATTCTGTGGGTAACGTCAGGGCTAATGGGTATTAACCATTAACTTTTCCTCCCCACTTAAAGTGCTTTACAACCAAAAGGCCTTCTTCACACACGCGGCATGGCTGGATCAGGCTTTCGCCCATTGTCCAATATTCCCCACTGCTGCCTCCCGTAGGAGTCTGGGCCGTGTCTCAGTCCCAGTGTGGCTGATCATCCTCTCAGACCAGCTACAGATCGTCGCCTTGGTAGGCCTTTACCCCACCAACTAGCTAATCCGACTTAGGCTCATCTAATAGCGAGAGCTTGCGCCCCCTTTCACCCGTAGGTCGTATGCGGTATTAGCTTGAGTTTCCCCAAGTTATCCCCCACTACTAGGCAGATTCCTAAGCATTACTCACCCGTCCGCCACTAGGTATCAAAAGCAAGCTTTCTAACCTCGTTCGACTTGCATGTGTTAAGCCTGCCGCCAGCGTTCAATCTGAGCCATGATCAAACTCTTCAGTTTAATCTTGATTTGCCAGTCAAACAAAGCTGTTTGATTGGACTTTAATGTTGGCTCATTTATCGTACTTACTAGCAAATGATATATATTTCAATATCTGCTCATCGTGTTAATGAATTAACTTTGAGTATTTTTGCCGTACTTAAGATAAGTAAACAGTATCAATAAATGATTATCTTTTTAAGTATCTTGTATTGACAAAAATCCACACAAGTTGTTCTTTAGTTTGGATTTTAAATAGTGTTGAACACTGTCGTCCAGTTGCTCAATGAGTTGCGTATTATACGCTGAAATTTTATTAAGTCAAGCACTTTTTTCAAAAATTTAAAATTAATTGATTTTAAAGAGTTGAAGCTTCAGTCAACTGTTTGCTAAGTTGTTGATTTAGCAGTGTTTTTTACTGTGCTGTGCTGCTTAAGTGGTGCGTATTATAGGCAGGATTTGACAGCTTGTAAAGCGGTTTTTTGGGAAAATGATGAGAAAGTTGGTAAGGGTTTGATTTTATGGGGGATTTTTGGGATAGGCTGAAGTTATAGAGACTGACAAAGGGTTGTATTTTTAGGCTTGACTTTAATTTTGATAATGATTATCATTAATATTAAATAAATTTTGGTCTGTTCGTTTCAATTTGTTCATCATTTTTTAGTTAATCAATTTAAGGTCACCTTATGAAATCACTCAAAAGTTTTACCGCTTGCTTAACAATGTGCTTAGCACTGATCGGATGCGGCAATCAATCCCAAGACAGCACCGCAGCACAGGATGAATCAAATCCATCAGACAAACTCAATGTGGTCACCACATTTACAGTCATCGCTGATATCGCAAAAAATGTGGCAGGTGATGCTGCCGATGTCCAATCCATCACCAAAGCCGGCGCTGAGATTCACGAATATGAGCCCACGCCCCAGGATGTGGTAAAAGCCCAAAACGCCAATTTGATCTTATGGAATGGTCTAAACCTAGAGCTTTGGTTTGAAAAGTTTTATCATGATACTCACGATGTGCCTGCGGTCATTGTCACCGAAGGCATCACGCCGATTAACATTACTGAAGGCGCTTATAAAGACATGCCAAATCCACATGCTTGGATGTCGCCAAATAATGCCCTGATTTATGTTGAGAATATCAAAAATGCGCTGATTGAGCAAGACCCTGCCAATGAAGCCATTTATACCAAAAATGCTGAAGACTATAGCGCAAAAATCAAAGCCATGGATGCACCGCTACGAGCCAAACTCTCTGAAGTACCTGAAGATAAGCGTTGGTTGGTCACCAGTGAAGGTGCTTTTAGCTATTTGGCAAAAGATTATGGCTTTAAAGAAGCTTATCTGTGGCCGATCAATGCTGAGCAGCAAGGTTCACCACAGCAGGTAAAATCTTTGATTGACACTGTGCGCGCCAATCACATTCCTGTGGTGTTTAGCGAAAGTACCATTTCAGATAAACCCGCCAAACAAGTCGCCAAAGAAACCGGTGCCAAATACGGCGGCGTCTTGTATGTCGATTCGCTATCTGAAGCCAGTGGCCCTGTTCCGACTTATCTTGATTTACTACAAACCACCGTGTCAACCATCGTCAGTGGATTTGAAGAATAATGAGTGCAGCCACCATTCATATCGCAGATGTTTCGGTCCGATACAATAATGGACATACCGCCTTGTCCGATGTGTCATTGAATCTACAAGGCGGAACGACCTGCGCTTTAGTGGGTGTCAATGGCAGCGGTAAATCCACTTTATTTAAGGTAATAATGGGGCTTATCAAGCCCCAGTCAGGTCAGGTGAAGCTGTGTGACTTGTCCATCACCCAAGCACTCAAACAAAATCTCGTCGCCTATGTACCCCAAAGTGAAGAAGTCGATTGGCAATTTCCTGTGTCGGTTCATGATGTGGTGGTGATGGGGCGGTACGGTCATATGAATTTTTTGCGCAGACCCAAGGCGTCTGATCGGCAAAAGGTCAATGACGCTTTGTCGCGACTACAAATCACTCATCTTGCCGATCGTCAAATCAGTGAATTGTCAGGCGGTCAAAAAAAGCGAGTTTTTTTGGCAAGGGCGTTGGCACAAGAAAGTAAGATTCTTTTGCTGGATGAGCCATTTACTGGAGTGGATGTAAAAACTGAAAAAGCCATCATGACGCTTTTGGATGAGCTGCGTGATGAAGGTCATTTGATTTTGATTTCAACGCACAATTTGGGTACAGTCCCTGAATTTTGTGACCAAGTCATCATGATCAATCGTACCATTTTGGCGATGGGCGACACGCACAGCACATTCACCCAAGCCAATCTTGAAAAGGTTTTCGGTGGCGTCCTAAGACAGCTCCATCTCGCTGGTGAAGATCTGCACGACGATGACGATCAGCGCAGCTTGACCATCTTGGCAGATGATGAGATACCTGCGGTATTTTACGGTCATCATCAAGATCGCAGCTCATATCACCGTAAGAATGTCAAATCCAGCAAACCTACCGACCATGGCGATGATGGTCATCAGGAGGGCTCATGATTACCCTACTGCTTGAGCCTTTTGCGTATGAATATATGCTCAAGGCAATTTTTTTAAGCTCGTTGGTGGGCGGAGTCTGTGCATTTTTATCGGCGTATTTGATGCTCAAGGGGTGGTCTTTGATCGGCGATGCCTTATCGCACGCTGTGGTCCCAGGTGTCGCCATTGCTTATGCCTTGGGTGCGCCTTATGCCTTAGGGGCATTTTTTTCTGGTATTTTGGCAGCGCTGTCCATTTTATGGATAAAATCCGTCACCAGACTGCCAGAAGATGCGGTCATCGGATTTATTTTTACCACTTTTTTTGCGCTAGGTCTGTTTATCATTTCCCTAAATCCCACCGCGGTCAATGTACAAGAGATTATTTTTGGCAATATCTTGGGCATCGCTGACACAGATATGTGGCAGGTGACTATTGTCATGATCGTCACTTTGATTTTTTTGGTGATTTTTTGGAAAGATTTGCTGTTGGTTTTTTTTGATGAGATTCAAGCCAAGGCAGTGGGCTTATCGACCAAATATTATAAATTGCTCTTTTTTAGCTTGCTAAGTGCGTGCGTGGTCTCTGCCTTGCAGA
The DNA here is from genome assembly GCF_034424565.1 of Moraxella canis. NCBI lineage: Bacteria > Pseudomonadati > Pseudomonadota > Gammaproteobacteria > Moraxellales > Moraxellaceae > Moraxella > Moraxella canis. Next base: position 1,036,949 of record NZ_CP139961.1, read on the forward strand.
CAGTCGGTGCAATTTTGGTCATTGCTATGGTCATCACACCTGGGGCGACCGCTTATCAGCTCACTGATAAATTTCGTGCGCTGATTTTGATCGCTGGCGCAATTGGTGTTATAACCAGTGGATTTGGGGTGTATTTGAGTTATTTTTTGGATGGTGCCACTGGAGGCATTATTGTATGTTTGCAGACACTATTATTTATCATTGCCTTTTTATTTTCGCCAAAGTACGGCAGATTCAGCCAAAAACGATCTCAGTCATTCAACTCATCGGTTCGCTAAATTATGTCAAATTCTGTTTTGTGGTGGTTCACCGAACCATTTAGCCACACCTTTATGCAACATGCGCTCATCTCTGCGGTGGCGGTGGCGGTGGTCTGTGCAATTTTATCTTGCTATATCGTCCTAAAAGGCTGGTCTTTGATGGGAGATGCCATCTCTCATGCGGTATTTCCTGGGGTGGTTTTGGCATTTTGGTTGGGTGTGCCGATGACGCTTGGGGCGTTTGTGGCGGGGATGTGCTGCGCAAGTGCGGTAGGCTACCTAAAAAATCATACTCGGCTTAAAGAAGACACCCTGATGGGCGTGGTATTTTCAGGCATGTTTGCGGTGGGGCTGGTGATGTTTCACAAAATTGACAGCAACCAGCATCTGACGCATATTTTATTTGGTAATCTGCTTGGGATCAGTCGCACTTTGATGTATCAAACGGCGGCGATTTCGTCGGTGATTTTGATGATTCTACTCATCAAACGGCGCGATCTTTTGCTGTATTGTTTTGACAGTCTCCATGCACAAGTCGCAGGCTTATCTGTACAAAAATTACACTACGGTTTGCTGATTTTATTATCGGCAACCATTGTGATCGCCATGCAGGCAGTGGGGGTGATTTTGGTGATCGCCATGCTGATCTCACCCGGAATGACGGCGTTCATTTTGTGCAAGCGCTTTGATAGGATGCTGATGGTTGCCATGATCAGCTCTTGTTTTACGAGCGTCTTTGGGGTGATCATCAGCTATCATCTGGACTCTGCAACGGGCGCGACGATTGTTTTGATGCAGGCGTTGGTGTTTTTGGGTGCGATGATCTATGACAACCTTCGCTTACGGCGTTTAAGCTCTGCTTAGAGCTTGATTGATAGATGCATATTTTTTAAACAGCACATCCAGCGACACCTGCACCACCCACCCCACACCAAAGGCAAACATCAGTGTCGCTAAGCCCACCACGCCACCAAGCAGCCAGCCTATCAGGCACACTGTACCTTCCAAAAAAGTGCGAATCACGCCTACTTTCAGACCTGTCAGCTGCGTCAAGCCCACCATCAAGCCATCTCGTGGACCTGCCCCCATGTGCGATGTCAAATAAAGGGCAGACGCAATACCAACGATGACCACGCCCAGTACAGCCAGTAGGATTTGCCACACCAAAGTATCCACCACAGACAGCCAAACATCAAACAGCCCCAAACTTAGGGCGATGATACAGATATTTAAAATCGTCCCCAAGCCAAATCTTTGTTTAAGCGGTAACCACAGTGCCAACACACCAAAGCTGATGATAAAGGTCAAAATCCCAATATTTAAGCCTGTCTGCACAGCAAGTCCCTGAGCAAATACTGTCCAAGGGGATGAGCCCAGTTGTGATTTGAGCAGCAAGGCTTCGCCAAACCCAAACAGGCTGAGCGACACACACAGCATGGCAAGGGGTTTGGCTTTGAGCGTCCAATAGGATGTGTTGCTCCATGGGGTGTTGGGTAAAACGCGTTTTTTCATAAGATCACTATCCCCAACCATAATGATATGTCACACTCTCATTTACTCTATTTTACCTAGTTTTTTTAAACGACTTCTAATACCACCATATTTTCGCCCATGTAATTGGGCTAATTCCTTAATTTCTAAGCCCTTATCAAACGCTTCTACCAATCGCTCATCTTCTTCTTCCGTCCACTTTTGCCCCACTCTCAAATCATCTTGTGTTTGATCATAGCAATGGGATGAAGGTGTGCTATTGTGATTGTCTTTATATACCACTGGATTATCATTGTTAATTCTCAGTGTTTCAAACTTGATCTGACCATTCATAATGGCTCGCTTGATAATTTCTTGTCTTTTATTTAATTTTGCCGACCCTGTTTTAATTTCTAAAAATACAATAGCAACCTCTGACAAATCAACTGCGTCATCAGCACACGCATGCACATTGTGAAAAATCACATAATCAATCGGCTCGCCTAAAAAACGGCAGTCAGCTGGATAATATTCAAAGCCTGACATGAACGGTGCAAAGCGTTCTGCCATCTGACCCTTTATTACGTTTCTTTGTGTATTAGCCGAGCGTTTTTGAGCAGTTATAATTGCCTTTTCCGTATTCAATCGATGTTGATGATTTAGCTGTACTATTTGCTGTTCAAGGTTGGTAATTTGTACTATCTTTTGCTCAAGCTGTTTGTGAAATTCATCACTCATTTTTAGCTTTTCTTGCAAGAATTGGGCTTTGGCATTCGTTAAATCTTGTTGCATTTGCCGGAGCTGTTCATAAACCTCATCATCTTTGCCATTATTTATTAATTTAAAAATTAAAAAACCGATAAATACAATGGCAACAATAATGATAGACACCATCAACCAATCTAACGTCAACATCATCACCAATTCTCTCAGCTTATTACCCTACACTCACTCTGGCATACGCCTTTTTGCCTGCTTGAATCACCACCGTCTGACCTGCTTCTAAGGCAAAGCTTGCGTCCACCACTTGTCCGTCCACTTTGACCGCCCCACGAGACAGCATGTCTTTGGCCTGAGCAGAATTTTTGGCAAGGCTGGCTTGGTTCAAGATTTGGGTGATGAACAATTTATCCTGACCATTCAAAGACAAGCTCACTTCGGGCAAATCCACAGGCAGCTCACCATCCGCCAAGCGATTGCCTGTTGACTTATGGGCGTTGTCGGCAGCGTCTTTGTCATGGAAACGCTCAATGAGTTCTAGGGCTAAGATGCGCTTAATCTCTTGGGGATTGCGCCCATTTGCCATATCATCAAGCAAGGCGTTGACTTCGCTCATCGGCTTAAAGCTAAGTAGCTCAAAGTAGCGAGCAATCAGCGTGTCGGGCATGGATAGGATTTTTTGGTACATCACGCCAGCGGGGTCGTTGATGCCAATGTAGTTGCCCAGCGATTTGCTCATTTTTTGTACGCCGTCCAAACCTTCCAAAATCGGCATGGTAATACATACTTGCGGCTCTTTGCCATAGCGGCCTTGCAGCGTACGCCCCATCAGCAGGTTAAAGGTTTGGTCATTACCACCAAGCTCCACATCGGCATCTAGTGCGATGCTGTCGTAGCCTTGTACCAGCGGATACAAAAACTCATGAATGGCAATCGGCGTTTGGCTGTCATATCGCTTGGCAAAGTCATCACGCTCTAACATTCTAGACACAGTAACTTGGCTTGCCAGCTGTATCATGTCGCCTGCACTCATCTTAGAAAACCACTCTGAGTTAAAGACGATTTTGGTTTTGTCTTTATCCAAAATCTTAAAGACTTGCTCGGCATAGGTTTGGGCGTTGGCTTTGACGTCTGCTTCGGTGAGTGGCGGACGGGTGGCGTTTTTGCCAGACGGGTCGCCGATGCGGGCGGTATAGTCACCAATCAAAAACAGCACTTCATGCCCCAAATCCTGAAAATGACGCAGTTTGTTGAGCACCACCGTATGCCCAAAATGCAAATCTGGGGCGGTGGGGTCCATGCCAAGCTTGATGCGTAATGGGCGGTTTTGTTCTAGTTTTTTTACCAAATCTTCTTTGGAATAAATTTCATTCACGCCACGCATGATCAGCTGCATCTGTTCTTCAATGGGTAAAAAATCGCTCATGGTCATCGCCTTTATTCAAATCATAAACTCAAAAAATCGCCTTGATTATAGCAAAAATCGCCAAAAAGTCATCCTGCATCACGCCTTTTATCAAAAATTCGTATCACCAAAGTTAAAAATTTGTTATGCTTAAGTTTTTGTATGATGTAAATGTTGGCAAATCATGACGGTATCAGCAGATTTTTTAGAAGAAATTTTTGGCGAAAACTTGGGCGCCGCGACGATCATAGATGAAGCGCCTTATTTTATTGGCATGATGAGCGGTACAAGCTTAGATGGCATGGATGCGGTACTGTGTCAATTTTTTGAGGGCGATGATGGGCGTGTGGTTGAGATGGTTGCCAGTCATAGCCTGCCCTTTCCTGAGGATCTGCAGCACGCTTTATTATCGTTAACCACGCCCAATGGTGCAGACAAATTCATCCAAACCCATCAGCTTAGCTTTCAAAGTGAGCTGGATGTCTATGGCTGGGCAAGTGTGTATTATGCCACCTTTGCTGCGCAAGTGGTGCTAGAGCTGCTTAAAAAAGCGCAAATCAGTGACGAGCAAGTCAGCGCCATCGGCTGTCATGGGCAGACTGTGCGCCACCGCCCAGAGTGGTCGTTCAGTCTGCAGCTTTTAGACCCCAATGTCTTGGCTGAGCATACCGGCATTGCTGTGGTCAGTGATTTTCGCCGCCGCGACATGGCGGTCGGCGGACAAGGTGCGCCGCTTGTGCCTGCGTTTCATCAGGCGATGTTTGGCAATGATCAGAGCATCAAAGCGGTGCTCAACTTGGGTGGTATCGCAAACATCACCTTACTTGACTACGACGGTCAAGGCACGCCGATAGGCTTTGATACAGGCGTTGCCAATTTGCTCATGGACGCATGGATTGCACGGCACACAGGCACTAATTATGATAAAGATGGCACATGGGCGGCAGAAGGACAAGTGATTGAGCCGCTGCTTGAGCTGCTGCTTGACCATCCTTTTTTTGCCAAACCACCCCCAAAAAGCACAGGTCGCGAGGATTTTCATCTGTCATGGCTAGATGCCATGCTCGGTCAGCTTGGACACAGCCACCCAAATTTACGCTACAGCCCTGTCGATGTACAGACCACCTTATGTGAGCTGACCGCCGTCAGTGCCGCCGAGCAGATTGCTCGCTTGGTTGATTCAGGCGTGGTGCTGGTGTGCGGCGGCGGTGCAAAAAATGCCTATCTGATGGCTCGCCTGCAAGCACATCTGCCCAGTTTGTCGGTCAAGCCAACCAGCAGCCTTGGCATCGATGTGGCATTGGTTGAGGGGATGGCATTTGCTTGGCTTGCACGCCAAAACATCTTAGGGCGCACAGGCAATATTCCTGCCGTCACTGGCGCATCCAAAGCGGTCGTGCTTGGTCAAGTGTGTTTTTGATTTTTAAGATACAGCTGCCAATGCTCATGCGATGAGCGGCGTGCGTGCGGTGGTAAATGACAGCAAATGGTGCTATGATTGATAGGATCAATCAACGCTGAATAAGGTGCACTTATGGAATTTCGGCAATTGGGGTATTTTTTGCATTTGGCAGGCACAGGCAGTGTCAGCCAATCTGCCAAAGTCTTGGGGTTATCACAGCCGTCTTTGAGCCGTCAGATTCAGCAGCTTGAAGAAAACTTGCAAGTTGAATTATTTGAGCGCCATCATCGTCCGATGGCATTGACTGATGCTGGAGAGTTTTTGTATCGTCATATCAAGCAGCCACTGCATGAGCTTGAGCAAGCCATGGCACTGACGCGCCGCTTTGGTGATGGTCGCCAAAACCGTCTGATCATCGGCTCGGTGGTGTCTGTATTGTATGGGCTGTTACCAGAAGTGATCTCTCAGCTTAGACAAGACATTGATGGCACGCATCCTGATTTTGACATCAAAGTCATTGAGATGAGCTTTGAGCAGCAGGTTAGCGCCTTAAAATCTGGTGAGATCGATGTGGGCTTTGGTCGTTTTGTTTGTCATGACCCTTTGATTCATCAGACATTTTTGCGCCATGAGCCGTTTGTGTTGGCTGTGCCAAAATGGCATTATTTAGCCAAAAACGCTACCGCACCAATCGCCCTATCAGATCTGACCACCGATACACTGATTTTGTATCACAAAACCCCCAACCCCCAAGCCGGCTTGACAGAAACCGATCCGCTGCTACAGCTGTTTGAGCAGACCCAAACGCAGCCTAGAAATCATGTACGCGTGCGTGATATCCAAGTGGCACTCGCCATGGTCGCCGCAAGCGAAGGCTTTACCATTGTGCCTGATAGCCTAAAAACCGTCCGCACCGACCAAATCAGCTACCTGCCTTTGGTGCATGAGTTTACATCGCCCATGTACATCAACACCTTGGCGCATAATCCCTTACCCAATCTTGCCACTTTGCACGGTGCCATCCTAAGTGTGTATGAGCGCCATCACATCCAAGTACCTACCCCTTTGGTAGATGAACCAAATTAGGGCAAATGGGTTATTTGTTGTGTTTTTGTAAATGAAAATGGGCAAAATTATGTGTTTTGTAAATAAGTTTTGGGTTAATTATGTGAAATTTTAAAATTATTATTTATAATTTGCATAATATAAGAAGGAACCCTTTTAAATTTTACTGAACATTTGTACTGTATTTGCTGACAGCCAACAAAAATTGGGGTATAGTTAACCAAAAGCCATTTTATCATAGCCATCTGATTACAACTGATTAATAGCATAAGGAAAATGATATGAGTCAAGTTTCTGCCGGTCGCCGTTTCCGCGACGCCATCACTAGCGAAAAAGCCAACAACAAGCCCTTGCAAATCGTCGGCACCATCAATGCTTATACTGCCATGATGGCAACACAAGTTGGGCATAAAGCCATTTATTTATCGGGTGGCGGTGTCGCCAATGCTTCATTTGGTCTGCCTGATTTGGGCATGACAAGCCTAAATGATGTGCTCACTGACGCCACGCGCATCACCAATGCGGTAGATACGCCGCTTTTGGTGGACATTGATACAGGTTGGGGCGGCGCGTTCAATATCGCCAACACCATCAAACAAATGGAAAAAGCAGGCGTCGCAGCAGTGCATATCGAAGACCAAATCGCCCAAAAACGCTGCGGTCATCGCCCAAATAAAGAAATCGTCTCGACAGCAGAAATGATCGATCGCCTAAAAGCGGCTTTGGACGCCAAAGTCGATCCTGACTTTGTGGTGATGGCGCGTACGGACGCCTTGGCTGTCGAAGGCTTGGATGCGGCGGTTGAGCGTGCGGTGGCATTCCAAGAGGCAGGCGCGGATATGATTTTTGCCGAAGCCTTGACAGACATCAATCAGTATCGCAAATTTACCGATGTGCTGGATATTCCTGTGCTTGCCAACATGACCGAATTTGGTCAAACCGATTTATACACCACCGATGAGCTGTTTAATGTGGGCGTGGACATGGTGCTCTATCCACTGTCTGCGTTTCGCGCGATGAATAAAGCGGCGCTCAATGTCTATCAAACGCTCAAAGACGAAGGCGTCCAAACTTCGGTCGTCGATACCATGCAGACGCGCATGGAGCTTTATGATTTCTTAAATTATCATGCTTTTGAACAAAAGTTAGACGAGCTATTTCGTCAAAAGTAATCCAATCTTTACCATGATTTGATGGTAATTTTAAGTTGCTTTGATCATAAAAACAGTTTTTATTTTTATGGTCAAGGCTGAGTAAATAAGCTATATTAGCCATTTGGGTAATGTCACTTATTTACAAAAGGCACAATCGATGTCTGAAAGTTTTCAAGCGCTGATTTTTGGTGTCGCAGCCATCTTACACGGAATCACTGGCATGGGATTTCCGATGATTGCGACCAGCGCTTTGGCATTTTTGATGCCGCTATCGCAAGCAGTCGCCATCGTTGCGATACCCAGCCTGCTCATGAGCCTATTGGTGCTGTGCACTAATAATCAAGGCTCGCTGATTGATGAGCTGAGATATTACGCTCAGCATTATCAACTGCTTGCGATGATGAGCGTGATCGGCGGGATCATCGGTGTTCAGCTTTTGCTGGTTTTGCCAGTCGCTTGGCTGTATGTGATGATGGCGGCGGTGACACTGTATTATGCTGGGCATGGGCTTTTGTCGATGACAGGCAAGATAGGTGCGCTGACAGTGCCCACAGGACGGTTTAGCATGGCAGCCTTTGGGCTCATTGCTGGCATCGTCGGCGGTGCAACCAATGCCATGTCGCCGATTTTACTGATATTTTTATTCAGTCAAACCGATGATAAAAACCGCATCGCCAAAGCAAGCAATCTGTGCTACTTACTGGGTAAACTGGTGCAGATATTTTTATTACAAGGTGAATATCGCGCCTTTGGTTATGGTGAATATGCGCTACTGATCATCTTAACCGCGGTGTCGATGCTTGGTTTATTTGGCGGTATTCGCCTGCGTACCATCATCAGTACAACAGTATTTAAACTGCTGATTTTTGGTATTTTATTGGTATTAGCACTAAAAATAGGACAGTCAGGGATCGCGCAACTGACTGCGTGATGATATGAATTTGTAGGCGATCATAGCCCAAAATTCACACTTAGGATTTAACCGCCACCAAAGCACGTATCGTCTTTGGCAGCATATCACCGTCTGACGGTAACGCCATTCATAAGGAGATTAACATGGCAGACACTCAAACCCCCACTTTCAAACCCAAAAAATCCGTCGCTTTATCTGGCGTGCCAGCTGGTAACACCGCCTTGTGTACCGTCGGTCGCTCAGGCAATGACTTGTCCTATCGCGGCTATGACATCCTTGACCTTGCTAAACACTGCGAGTTTGAAGAAGTTGCCCATTTGCTTATCCATGGTCATTTGCCTAACAAATCTGAGCTTGCCGCTTATAAAGCCAAGCTAAAATCCTTGCGTGGCTTGCCGATTCGTGTGATTGAAGTCCTAGAAAGCCTGCCTGCTCACACCCACCCCATGGACGTCATGCGTACGGGCGTATCTATGCTGGGCTGCGTGTTCCCTGAGCGTGAAAGCCAGCCTGCCTCAGAAGCCCGAGACATTGCCGATAAACTCATTGCATCTCTTGGCTCTATGCTGCTTTATTGGTATCAATACAGCCACAACGGCAAACGCATCACTGTAGAGAGCATCGAGGACAGCATCGGCGGACATTTCTTGCACATGCTCCATGGCAAACGCCCAAGCGAGTCACACATCAAAGCCATGCACATCTCGCTCATCTTATATGCTGAGCATGAGTTTAACGCCTCCACCTTTACCAGCCGTGTCATCGCGGGCACAGGCTCGGACATCTATTCGTGCATCACAGGCTCTATCGGGGCGCTCAAAGGTCCAAAACACGGCGGTGCCAATGAAGTGGCGTACGACATCCAAAAACGCTATCGCAACGCCGATGATGCCGAAGCTGACATCCGTGAGCGTATCGCCAAAAAAGAAATCGTCATCGGCTTTGGTCATCCTGTCTATACGGTGTCCGACCCACGTAATGTCGTCATCAAAGAAGTCGCCAAAGACCTATCGGCAGAGACTGGCGATATGCGACTGTTTGACATCGCTGAACGCTTGGAGACCTTGATGTGGAATGAGAAAAAGATGTTCCCAAATCTTGACTGGTTCTCGGCGGTGTCCTATCAAAAAATGGGTGTGCCTACCGCCATGTTTACGCCGCTATTTGTCATCGCTCGCACCACAGGCTGGTCAGCTCATGTGCTAGAACAGCGTCAAGATGGCAAAATCATCCGTCCGTCTGCCAACTACACAGGTCCTGATGATTTGGCATTTGTACCGATGGATGAGCGTTAATAAAAAATGGGCTACTCAACACAGGGTAGCCTATTTTGGCTAAGTTATTGTTAAGTGGTAAACAACAGGAGACTGCAAGATGATTGTATTAAACGACCGTCATCAGATGTGTTATACGGTACCACATAATAAAGGCGTACCTAATTTATATCCTGAATCTGCTCATTTTGTTGCCATGCCCTCAGTATTTGCCACAGGATTTTTGGTGGGCTTGATGGAATGGGTGTGCATTGAGCATCTTGATGTCGCCAAACATTTGGATGATGGCGAAGGTTCGCTAGGATTAGTAATTGACATGGTGCATGATGCTGCTTGCACCGAAGGAGCGGTGCTTGATGTGAATTGTGTATGCATAGATATTGGCAAACGCTCTGTTACATGGCAAGTGGAAGTTTATTGTCAGGATGTCTTGATGGGGCATGGCAAACACAAGCGTGTGATTGTGGATAAACAAAAATTTGCCAATCATGTGAATAGCCAAACAGCGGTTATTGGTGGCAAAGTGATTGAATGGCGTTAAAAAAACAACATAAAAATTTAGCAATGAAATGTTAGAAAGGAAGTTCTATGTTTCGTTTTGCATTTGGTGTATTGTTTAGTTTGTTATGGTCATCAGCATTTATTGCTGGTAAATATATGGTGCTTCGGCTGCCACCATTAGATGGATTAAGTTTGCGATTTTTATTGGCAGGCGTGCTGATTTTTATCATCAGCTTTATCATGGAGCGTGGTTCACTGGTTCAGTGGCGTAATAAAACCTTGTGGGTACATGGACTCATCTTGGCACTATTTAATTATGTGTTATATCTTGGGTGGTCTTATACAGGTTTGCAGACCGTTTCACCAGAATTGGTGGTTTTATTGGTTTCTACCATGCCTTTTGTTACTACGTTTGTGGTATCACTGATTGCTCGGCGTTGGTTGTGGTTGCAATGGGTGGCAATTTTGCTTGGCTTTGTTGGCGTGTATGTTGTGTTGTCAACCAGAATGCCACATGCAAGTTTTTCTATTGGGGTGATTTGGACGGTCTTGGGTATGTTGGCATTGGCGGCTGGCACATTGTTTTATCAGTTTAAAGCTCATGACCATAGGGTCTTACCTTTGACAGGTGTCCAAAACTTATTAGCTGGATTGATATTGTTGCTGGTGTCTACTCCCAGTCAGTGGATGTCTGCCATGAGCGAGCCTGTATTTGCCATATCAGTATGGTATCAGGTCATTGTAGTGTCTGTTATAGCAATGCTTATGTGGTTTTATTTGGTGCGTTGGTTTGGCTCAGCAAAGGCTTCTGCTTTTCATTTGCTTAATCCTATTTTTGCAGCAGTGTTGGCTTGGTGGTTTTTTGATGTATCACTTGGTCTTTGGGACATGGTGGGGACATTGATGGTGATAGCGGCATTGGGGCTATTACATCAAACCAAACATGATTAAGTTGATGGTGGTCAAACAATAAAGTACAAAGCCAACAAACCTGCTACAATCAGCACTTTTAATCCGTTTGATGAGTAATCTATGAAACCTTTTTCTTATCCTGTACTGATGGCGTGTGTGCTATCGCTGACTGCGCCTTTGATGGCGTGTGCCAAACAGCCCCAAACCAACGCCAAGCTTGCACCACCGCCGATTGGTCAAGTGGGGCAGCTGCGTTTGGCGGACAATCTTGACCGTGATGATGGCTATTGTTTGGATATTTTGGGTTCTGGTGATTATGTTCGTTTTGATATGCCAATGACAGTGCATAACTGCAAACCTGGACTGTATCATGATGAAGCCGTTGAGTGGCTTTCAGATGGCAAAATCCGCTTTCCTGCCTATAATGCCTGCGCCACCGCCGCAGGGATCAATCAAAGCGTCTTGGCAGGGGCGGCGGTCATGCCAAGGGCGTGCGGTGAGCGCAGTCCGTTTTTGGAGAGCCAATATTTACAGCACTTTAGCTATCGTGATGATGGGCGTATTGAGCTTGTCGGCTCTGGGCTTTGCTTGACGGCAGGGGCGGATTCTGATTCTACCTTTGATGAGACGCACCGCTGGCGGACGTTATCTATGCAAAAATGTGAAAATGCCCCTTTGGCACAGTCGCAGTGGGTGTTTTATGAAGTGAAATAATAGTTTTTCTTAGCGTTTAAATCAAGGCGTTACGATGAAAAGCAGTTTACCCTATGTTCTAATCAGCCTATTGGGTGGAGCGATTATTCCCTTGCAACTGGCGATGGTCAGTAGCTTTCGCCAAAGCAGTAATGCTTCACAAATTCAAGCGACCTTTTATTTATATTTGGGTGGTACTATCGCTTCTTTGCTATTGTCTTTTGTGATAAGTGGTGGGATTAAACCACCAAATATGCAAAATGCCCAGTGGTGGCAGTATTTGACAGGATTTTTGGGTAGTTTTTATATTTTGTTTATGTTTATCGCCGCCCCAAAAATTGGCTCTGCCAGTACGCTTTTGTGGGTGTTTTTGGGGCAAATGCTATTTGCCACGCTGTTAGCTCATTATGGCTTTTTGGGCTTGGAAGTAAGAAAAATTGAGCCAATTAAGCTATTTGGTTTGGCATTGATTGCCATTGGTGGCGGGGTGTTAATTTGGGCAGAAAAATAAAGGATAAGCCAATGAACGACTGGAACGCCAAAAACTACGCGCAGTTTTTAGACGAACGCACTCGCCCTGCCAAGGAGCTACTGGCTTTTATTGCTCATCATCAGGCACGCTGTATCACGGATTTGGGCTGTGGTCCTGCCAATAGCACCGAACTTTTGTACAAAAACTGGTCAGATGCTCATATCGTCGGTGTGGACAGCTCGCCAGACATGATAAAAACTGCCCAAGCCAGATTGCCACAAGTTAACTTTATCCAAGCCGATTTTCATCAGTGGCAGGCAAACACACCCCAAGATGTGATTTTTGCTAATGCGTCTTTGCAGTGGTCGCCCAACCAACACGAACTGTTGCCTAGGCTGGTGGCAAATTTGGCAGATGGTGGCGTGCTGGCGGTACAAATGCCTGATAATTTAAATGAGTCATCGCACCGTTTGATGCATGATGTTGCTAAGCAACCCAACTGGCGTGCCAAGCTGTCTGATGTGGCGGTGCGTCCTGTGATGTTGGGCGTTGATGATTATTATGGTGTTTTGACACAGGCAGGCTGTGGCGTGGATATTTGGCGCACTACGTATTATCATGTGTTGCCGAGTGTGGCAAGTATTGCCCAGTGGTTTGGCAGTACGGCAATGCGTCCGTATTTGGCAAAACTTGATGATGACCAACAGCAAGCCTTTATTGATGAGTACATACAGGCACTGAGCCAAGCCTATCCTAGCCAAGCAGATGGCTGTATTTTATTGGCATTGCCAAGGCTGTTTGTGGTGGCGATAAAGCGTTAAGATAAACATTGACAGACATTTAATAAACAAATGATAAGTAATTCCAAACGCAAATCATATATTGAGCAAGTGTACCAAGTGTATCATGCTCACGACCAAAGCCAAAGCAACCGTTTGCAACGCTTACGGAGCATTGAGCCTGTGTCTGCTGAGCTTTTGTCTTTTATTGTACTTAGTAAGCAAGCCAAGCACATTTTGGAAATTGGCACGTCAGGCGGTTATTCTACTTTGTGGCTAGCAGACGCCGCCCTAAGAACGCAAGGTCATATCACATCATTAGATATTGATGATACTCGTCAGCAGATTGCCAAAAAACACTTGGAGCATATCAAGCTGGACAACTGTGTTACTTTGATTTGCCAAGATGCCTTAGCATTTTTGCAGGATAATCACCAATGTTATGATGTGGTGTTGTTAGATGCCGAGCGTCAATTTTATTGTGATTATTGGTGTCATCTAAAAAAATGTTTAAGTCAAGCAGGTGGCGTATTGATTGTGGATAATGTCATCTCTCATGCTGAGCAAGTGCAAGATTTTATAAAGTTGGTTGCTAGTGATGACCAATTTTCCCATAGTATTGTGCCTGTGGGTGCAGGTTTGTTATTGGCTGTTCGCCAAAATGACATCACCAAAGATGCCTATGATAAACTGCTCTAACGAACACCAAAATTTTGCTACCTTGCGACAGTGGCTTGTTTCCAATATGCACTCGCTTGATTGGCATTATTTTAAAACTGCCTATGGCAATGCCAAAGATGATATGCCCAATCAATTACAGGCGTTGTTTAGCGATGATAAGATAGGAGCGTTGCACGCTGTACACCAATTGCACAGTGGTCTGTGTCATCAAGGACTTGATGTGTCATCAGCTAGCGTGCCTGCTTATCCTTATTTAATGTATGCGTTGATGAGTTTTGATGATGAGATTAAAACTGAATTATTGGATTTGTTTTTAGATTTTGCGATGCGTGTTTGTACTGACGACAAGCCACAAAAAGCCCATCATTTACACCTAAGGACAAATTTATTACAAGACCGAGTAAAATTTGAACAACTTCGCCATCATGACAATGCAGATATTCGCACACGTGCCTATAAAATCTGTGTGATACTTGGTAAATATGATAAAACTTAACCTAAATTTAACCACGGAGTAGCCAATATGACAGTGAATAGCCAATACCGTAAACCCTTACCTAATACCGAGCTTGACTATTTTGACACTCGTCAAGCCATCAATGACATCACGCCAGATGCCTATGACAAGCTGCCTTATACATCACGCATCCTAGCTGAGCAGTTGGTGCGTAAAGTGAGCGATAAAGACGAACTCACCACCGCCTTAAAGCAGCTCATTAACCGTGAGCGGACATCTGATTTTCCTTGGTATCCATGCCGTGTGGTGTGCCATGACATTTTGGGGCAGACCGCTTTGGTGGATTTGGCAGGACTAAGAGACGCCATCGCCGAGCAAGGGGGCGACCCATCCAAGGTCAATCCTGTGGTACAAACTCAGCTCATCGTGGACCACTCTTTGGCGGTGGAGTGTGGCGGCTATGACCCTGACGCTTTTGCCAAAAACCGTGCCATTGAAGAGCGTCGTAACGAAGACCGTTTTCACTTTATCAACTGGACTAAGACCGCCTTTGAAAATGTGGACGTCATCCCTGCTGGCAACGGCATCATGCACCAAATCAACCTTGAAAAAATGTCGCCTGTGGTGCAAGTCAAAGACGGCGTGGCGTTCCCTGATACTTGTGTCGGCACAGACAGCCACACGCCGCACACCGACGCACTGGGCGTCATCTCGGTGGGCGTGGGTGGACTAGAAGCTGAGTGCGTCATGCTGGGCTTACCGTCCATGATGCGACTGCCTGAGATTGTGGGCGTGCATTTGACGGGTAAACGCGGGGCGGGCATTACCGCCACGGACATTGTGCTTGCCTTGACCGAATTTTTGCGTAAAGAGCGTGTCGTTGGGGCGTATGTGGAGTTTTTTGGTGAAGGGGCGAGCGATTTGTCCATCGGCGATAGAGCCACGATTTCTAACATGACGCCTGAATACGGAGCGACGGCAGGGTTATTTTATATTGACCAGCAAACCATTGATTATCTTAGACTGACAGGGCGTGAAGACAGCCAAGTCAAACTGGTTGAAGCATATGCCAAACACACAGGACTGTGGGCGGACAGCCTAGCGGGTGCCGAGTATGAGCGTGTGCTGACTTTTGATTTATCCAGCGTAACGCGTAACATCGCAGGTCCAAGTAACCCACACGCTCGTGTCTCAACGGCTGACTTAAAAGCCAAAGGCATCGCAGGCGTGGTAGAAAACCGCACCGACGGGCTGATGCCTGACGGAGCGGTGATTATCGCAGCGATTACATCTTGTACCAACACTTCAAACCCACGCAATGTCGTCGCTGCCGCCCTACTTGCCAAAAAAGCCAACGAGCTTGGCTTAACTCGTAAACCTTGGGTCAAATCGTCCTTCGCCCCTGGCTCAAAAGTGGCTGAGCTGTATTTAAAAGAAGCCGATTTGTTACCTGAACTTGAAAAATTGGGCTTTGGTATCGTTGCCTTTGCGTGTACCACCTGTAACGGCATGAGCGGCGCCCTAGACCCTGACATTCAGCAAGAAATCATTGACCGTGATTTGTACGCCACTGCCGTCTTATCAGGCAACCGCAACTTTGACGGACGCATTCATCCGTATGCCAAACAAGCCTTTTTGGCAAGTCCGCCACTGGTGGTCGCTTATGCCATTGCAGGCACGATTCGCTTTGACATCGAAAAAGACGTGCTGGGCGTGGTGGACGGCAAAGAGATTCGCCTAGCGGATATTTTCCCAACAGATGAAGAGATTGACGACATCGTGGGCAAATACGTCAAACCTGAGCAATTTCGTGAAGTGTATATCCCGATGTTTGACCTTGACCGCAGCCAAAAAGCCGACAGCCCGCTATATGACTGGCGTCCGATGTCCACCTACATCCGCCGTCCGCCCTACTGGGAAGGGGCGCTCGCTGGTGAGCGTACCTTAAAGGGCATGCGTCCTTTGGCGATTTTACCCGATAACATCACCACCGACCATTTGTCGCCGTCAAACGCCATTTTGCCAAGCTCGGCGGCGGGCGAATATCTGGCCAAAATGGGCTTGCCCGAAGAAGACTTTAACAGCTATGCCACGCACCGCGGCGACCATTTGACCGCTCAGCGTGCCACCTTTGCCAACCCCAAGCTGTTTAATGAAATGGTCAAAAATGACGACGGCACCACCCGTCAAGGCTCGCTGGCTCGTGTGGAGCCTGAGGGCGAAGTCATGCGTATGTGGGAGGCGATTGAGACCTATATGAACCGCAAACAGCCGCTCATCATCATCGCAGGGGCGGACTACGGACAAGGGTCAAGCCGAGACTGGGCAGCCAAAGGCGTGCGACTGGCGGGTGTGGAAGCGATTGTGGCAGAAGGCTTTGAGCGGATTCACCGCACGAATTTGATTGGTATGGGCGTGTTGCCCTTGCAGTTTAAGGACGGTACGACTCGCCACACGCTATCTCTTGACGGCACGGAGACCTATGATGTAATTGGTGAGCTTGCCCCACGCGGTGAGCTGACTTTGGTAGTTAATAAAGCCAATGGCGACACAGTCAAAGTGCCTGTGACTTGCCGACTAGATAGCGACGCCGAAGTCAAGACTTATAAAGCAGGCGGGGTGTTACAGCAGTTTGCAGGGGAGTTTTTGAAGGATTAGAAGCTTAACAAAGACACAATTTTGTAGCTTTCAATTAAACATTTGTTATATCTAATATAATAATATAGAACATTATTGTCAGTCTACTGAAATTGAGAGGAATTTGAATGATAAACCATAAAAAATTTGATAGAGAGATTTTAAAACAAATTAAAAATCTTTATGTTTACGATAATTGGCACGCACCTATTGCGTTGTTAATGGATTATGCCTTAATTATTTTTGCTATTATATTGGCTGAATATTCATATTGGTTTTTACCATTAGCATTGCTAATTATTGGTAGTTGGCAAAGAGCATTAGCAACTATTTTGCACGAGGCATCTCATTCTGCACTTACTCGGAATAAGAAATTTGGAAAAATAATCGGAACTTATTTCTCTGGTTACCTTATTTTTCAAAGTTGGGATAGCTATACACAATCTCATGTTAAAAATCATCATCCCAAAATAGGTACAGACTTAGACCCAGATTATGATTATTATAAAAGTTCAGGCGTATTTCATACCCATAGCAAAAAAGAATTTTTTTGTAAATTCTTTTTCGCTCCAATTTTATGTTTAAAATTATTTTCTAATATCAAGTACCTTGTTATAAATCGTTTAATGTCTAATGCAAACAAAAAAGAATTGTTGAAAATTTTATTTGTTCATTTAGTGTTTTTTATTTTAGGAACAAAGCTGGTTGGTTATAAATTTTATTTTTTGTATTGGTTATTACCCTATCTGACTGTTTTTCAGATGATAACTTGGTTTATTGAATTGGCAGAACACTATCCTGTGATTGCTTATGCAAAAAGCAACATAGAAATTTCTAGAAATCGTTTTAGTCATTGTGTAGAACATTTTTTTTACAGGAATGCACGGAGAGAATTATCATCTTATCCATCATTTATTCCCTGCTATTCCGTTTTGGAATTTAAAAAAAGCTCATTGTATTTTAATGCAAGATGATGAATATCGTTCTATAAATGCACAATTTGGTGGAATTTTTATTTCTAACAATAAAAACCCGTCTATGTGGCAACAGTTATTGAGAAAAGAGTATGTCTAAAATAATGTTGGGGATTTTATTGGCTTTATCTGCGGCTGCTCTGAACGCATCTATTGGTATTTTCAGTAAAATATTGTTGCAAAATGGATTAAATCCACAAGATATTGCCTTTTTTAAAACAGTATCGGCATTTTTAATATTAAGTTTAATTTTAGTTAAAAAACCGTTTTCTGAGCAAAAAAGTGTTGTGGTTGGTGAAAATGCTTTTGAAACTATTGGTTGGACTTCAATATTATTAAAAGTGGCGATTTGTGCATTTTTGGGAATTTTTGTTTTGTTTTTCTTTGAAACTACGGCTTATCAATATGGTTTTGCTTCTAATGTTGTTGTTGTTTTGATGGCTTCCGCTTCGGTGTCTGCATTGATTTTTGGTAAGATTTTGTTAAATGAACAACTAACCATTTCTGCAATATTGGGGACTTTGTTGGCAATTATTGGTATATTTGCCATTTCTTGGTCTGGCGGTAGTAATTTTAATATGTTATTAAATGCTATTTTGGCGGGTACTGGTTATGGTATTTTTTCTGTATTGGTAAAGAGGTTTTCATTAAATGGTGGAATTTATTTAACAAGACTATTTATGCTATTTGGTAGTATATATTTATTTTTTCCTTATATGCTAAATATACATACCATTGATTGGAATTCAGTTATTGTTGCTAATATATTGGCATTAGCAATTTTACCAACCATATTGGGATTTTATTGTACAACCAAAGCATTAAACTATTTAACTGCTGCAAAAGTGCAAGTAACAGAGTTATCGGAGCCTATTTTTGCGGTTATTATGGCTTGGATTTTTTTAAGTGAATTGCCTAGCTATCAGTTTTTTATTGGAGCAGTGTTTATTATTTTTGGCATAATTTTAATTAACCAAATGCACCAAAATTGGCTATCCAAAAGTAAATTTTAATAAAGGAGCTTAAAATGCAAACCCCAACCCGTGCCACCTACATGCGTGGCGGTACTTAAAGCCATCTTTAGGTAGCTTTGTTCTAAATTTAGTGCTAAAATAAAACTAAATTTTAGCACTAAATTTAGAACATTATTAGGGGAAACTAAATGCAACCATTGTACGCTGGGCAATCTGCCAGTATTTCAGAATTAAAACGCAACCCAAGTTTATTGATTGAACAGGCGATGGGAGAGCCGATTGTCATTTTAAATCACAATACGCCATCAAGGATTTGGACGAGGCACAAGCCTATCTAAACCACCCTATTCTTGGATCAAGACTAATTGAGTGCTGTCACATTCTGTTAGATCTGGACAATAGAACAGCCTTGAATATTTTTGGTAACACCGATTCATTAAAACTACTATCTAGCCTAACTTTGTTTTCGCTAACACCGAACACAGATCCTATTTTTGAGAAAGTTTTGACAAAATATTTTGATGCAAAACCAGATGATACAACCAAGCTCATCTTACAAAAGCAAAGCATTCAAATTGATACTGTCGCCAATATGGATTAGTCGATCATCAAAGAGATGGGATGTAAAATTGCAATCACTCTTAAGCGGGGGAGTTTTTGAGTCAATAAAATAAAAATAGCGTTAGTTTTTACTAACGCTATTTTATTACATAAAAGGCTTATTAATATTCAGTGTAAGCCAAACTTTATCTGCTACGCAATTTGGATTGTTAATATCATCAATAAAATCTTTGGTGTATTTCGCTTCTGAACCACCAACACTGACTGTGTCGCCAAGTTTAAATTTTTCACCGTGATTATTTCCAATCCAAAATGGCTCATTTTGCCATTTAACATAAACACCAGTAACAAAAATCAAACGGTCATCAATATACAGACAACCATTTTTTTCATTAAGAATACCTGTATAAAAAGCAGCATCTCCCACTTCTTCTAACTTCTCTAAGTGAGCAACAAAAACAGATGGGTTGTGTTGGTCGTTAGGTATTTGTTGTGTAGATAATGTGGCTGTTTTCTCGTGGTTTGGCTTAGTATTTATAGGTTCTTTTGAAGTTTCAATATTAGGCTGTTGGCAACCTAATAGCGTCATCAAAAGAATACCTAACATGTACTTATTTAGCATAAAGAACACTCCAGCCAGTTGGTAGATAGTCCATTGTCATATAAATAAAGAAATTGCATTGACCTTTATTTGCACCACTTGCACTTGTGCCTTTTAATAAACCCAATGCCTTTGTCCCATTGAACACAGGTCCGCCACTATCACCTTGTAAACAGGCTAAGGTATTGGCACTAGCTGGTTTAACTGTTACCCAAGTGCTATCACATACTTGCCTTCCACAAGCTTCGCCATATGCTGGTTTATAGTTGGTTTGATCTATTATGCCACAACTATATCCTGTTTTAGCACCTTGATGACAAGCCGCCATACCTGCCGTAGTGCTTGCTCGTGAGATTCTACCTGTTACTTTGGTAATTTTATTGTTTTCTCCATAAAACTCAGCCAAGCCTGTTTTATTGGCATTGGTATGTATCTCTACATCTTGCCTACTATTTTTAAGTTCAGTATTAGGAATTAAGGTTAATTTCGTCTTATTACCTGCCGTATCTATGTAGGTATGCACACCTTCACAGTGAGCAGATGTGGACATACCAATCGTGCCATTGGTATGCTTAACAATGAAACCTGATGTGCAGTAACTATTCGATAAAATTTTACTACCAGCCCTTAAATTAGCATCTACTGTTTCACTTTCTTGCACTTCAAATTTAACAGGTTTACCAAGAAGTTTTTTAATCTGATTTTTGGCTTGGTTGTTTTGGTCATCTTTATTCAAAATAGAAATCACAATTTGACCATTTTTCTCATCAACCCCAATCCCTTGCACACTTGGTACTAATGCTTTGATTTGTTCAAAATTTCTATCATAACTTTCTACCAGTTCTTCAACAGTAAATTTTGAACCTGTTTCAAAGCGAATTGGGTATTTTTGTGCTAAATCATAAGCCTTTTTGGGCGGACTGCCATTACCTTTTAGACGAACCACAACCGTAAATTTAGGGCTATACTCAGTATAAATACCTGCTACACGCCCCCTTAGCGTATCACGAATATCAGCAACAATTTCGCCCATTTCATCTGTCTGTTTAACAGCTTGCATAGCAACTTCTGGGGAAATATTTTGAATTTTTGCTACTTCCTGAGCAAATGCTTCTAATTCATCATTAGCATAAGCTAAATTATAGCTACTGAATAATAATGCTGCACCTATAAAAAATCTTTTCATAAAAATCCCTCCACGGTAGAATAAAAATGTATTTTACTATAAAAGAAATGTATGTCATTATAAAATATAAATCAAGCGTTTTATAAACAATCTTTTAGACAAGGAACAAAACCATGCAAACATCAGTCAAAGCCACCTATATGCGTGGCGGTACTTAAAGCCATCTTTAGGTAGCTTTGTACTAAATTAAGTGCTAAAATAAAACTAAATTTTAGCACTTAATTTAGACCATTATTAGGGGAAACTAAATGCAACCATTGTACGCTGGGCAATCTGCCAGTATTTCAGAATTAAAACGCAACCCAAGTTTATTGATTGAACAGGCGATGGGAGAGCCGATTGTCATTTTAAATCACAATACGCCATCAGCTTATCTTGTTCCTAGTGAAACTTTTGAAAAAATGATGGAATTATTGGATGATGTTAAACTCAACCGCTTGTGCGATGAACGAACAAAGGACTTGAACAAAGCTGTTTCGGTAACCCTAGATGAGTTATTAAGCGATGACTTTTGAGCTTAAATTTATACCACAAGCTAAAAAGGAATGGCGAAAGTTAGCACCCACCATCAAGGCACAATTTACCAAAAAATTGGCTGAACGCCTAGAAAATCCGCATGTGCCATCAGCACGATTATCAGGCAGTACCAATCGCTACAAAATCAAATTAAGAGCGGTTGGCTATCGCTTGGTATATGAAGTGGTGGATGATGTATTGATAGTCTATGTCATCGCTGTGGGTAAACGTGAAAATAATCATGTCTATGATATGATGGCGCAAAGAGAGCTTGAGTTAGACGAAACCAATTCAGATGACAATCTACAAGACAAGGAGTAATCATGCAAACATCAGTCAAAGCCACCTACATGCGTGGCGGTACTTCTAAAGGTACATTTTAACCTAATCAATTTACTCAAACCATCCAAAAATTACCAAGCAGCAATATAAACACAGATTATTTGAGCCAACCCGATCAAAACAAGGTGCTAAATAGATGAAAAAGACCATTTTTAACATTGCCAAAATGGACTGCCCGTCCGAAGAGCAACTCATTCGCATGCGTTTAAAAGATGTATCTGATATTTATGAATTACAGTTTGATATTGCTGGGCGGTGCTTAACCGTCTATCACGATAATCAAGATACAACGATTTTACAAGTACTTGAACCACTTAATTTTGATAGTCATATCATTTCCACCGAAGTGATTGTTGATAAGATAGTGTTTAATAAGCCTGATGAGCGCTTAGAAAAAAGATTATTATATCAAGTGCTCATGATTAACTTTGTGTTTTTTATCATAGAGTGTTCGGTTGGTATTTTTGCTAATTCTATGGGGCTGATTGCTGATAGTCTAGATATGCTGGCGGACAGCTTTGTCTATATATTGGCGCTATCAGCCATTGGTATGACGCTGGCGTATAAAAAACGTGTGGCATTTTTGGCGGGGATAACGCAGATAATATTGGCGTTATTTGGGGTGATAGAAGTGATTAGGCGTTTTATCGGTGCTGAGCAGCTGCCCAATTATCAACTGATGATTGGCACGGCATTTTTGGCATTGATTGCAAACTGGCTGTGCTTATATCTACTGAGCAAAAATCAAAATAAAGAAATCCATATCAAAGCCAGCATGATTTTTACATCCAATGACATTATCATCAATATCGGTGTGATAGCGGCGGGAGCATTGACGTTATTGACTCATTCTAGCTATCCTGATTTAATCATTGGCATGATTATCTTTGTCATTGTATTATTTGGTGCCAGAAATATTTTAAAATTGGCAAAATAATTCATTTCACCAGCAAAGGAGTAATCATGCAAACATCAGTCAAAGCCACCTATATGCGCGGCGGTACTTCTAAAGGTACATTTTTTAACTTAACCGACCTACCTGAGCGTTGCCAAGTGGCAGGGCAGGCACGAGACAACTTTTTATTGCGTGTTGTCGGCAGTCCTGACCCCTACGGCAAGCAGATTGACGGACTTGGCAATGGCTCATCGAGTACGTCCAAAGTGGTGATTTTATCCAAGTCAGACCAAGCAGGCCACGATGTCAATTATCTGTTTGGGCAGGTGGCGATTGACAAGCCGATGATTGACTGGTCTGGCAACTGTGGCAATCTGACTGGGGCGGTCGGCGCCTTTGCCATCGCCAATGGCTTGGTGGATGCTGATCATATCCCTGACAATGGTGTCTGCGTGGTGCGTATTTGGCAACAAAATATCGGCAAGACCATCATCGCCCATGTGCCTATCACCAATGGTCAAGTACAAGAAACTGGCGATTTTGAGCTAGACGGCGTAACTTTCCCTGCTGCCGAAGTGAAGATTGAATTTATTGACCCTGTGGATAGCGACGGCGATATGTTCCCCACCGGTAATTTGACCGACCGCTTAGTCGTGCCTGAGGTGGGTGAGTTTGAGGTTACCTTGATCAATGCAGGCATTCCCACCATCTTTTTGCACGCTCGTGATTTGGGCTTTACCGGTACAGAATTACAAAAAGACATCAATGGCGACAGCGAGCTGTTAGCCAAATTAGAAAAAGTGCGTGCCTATGGGGCAGTACAAATGGGCTTGATTAGCGATATCAAAGAAGCCCAAACACGCCAGCACACACCCAAAATCGCTTGGGTGGCACCTGCTGCTGACTATACAGCGTCTAGCGGTAAACAGGTGAAAGCAAGTGAAATCAATCTTTTGGCACGAGCGATGAGCATGGGGCAGCTACACCATGCGATGATGGGAACAGCAAGCGTGGCGATTGGCACGGCGGCGACCATCGTGGGAACAGTGGTCAATCAAGCCGCAGGCGGTAAGAACATGAGCGAAGTGTGCTTTGGACATCCGTCAGGCACGCTGACGGTGGGCGGTCAGTCTGACTATGTGGACGGCAAATGGCTCGCCAAAAAAGTCTCCATGAGCCGCTCCGCTCGCCGTCTGATGACCGGTGAAGTGTGGGTACCAGCGGATAGCTTTTGAGACCGCTTAGGTGCTGAGTCTGATCATTTTTGGCAGTCGGCTAAGCCTTATTGGTAGCCGACTGTTTTTATGACCATGTGATCAATGTTTGGGTGAGAAGGTGCCGCCATCACGCCTGATACTTTACACTTTTTACCCATTTTGATAGGCATTTGATATATCGCCTTTCGTCATCACCTCTGATGACAGGCATTCACCCAATCTGCTGATGGTATTTGTGAAATAAAATGTGCTACAATTTATCCATCACCGCCGTAAAACCACCGACTTCAGGCGGTGGATATCAGGTGGTGAATCTAACTTTTTAATCTCTTAGCTTAATAAAATGATATAATAAACCCATGAAAACACTCAAGCTACGCATCAAAGATAAACACACAGACCAACTAAACCGCCTAAGCGGTTTAGTCAATTTCGTGTGGAACTACGTCAATGACTTGGGTTATAAATATTTACAGCGCACAGGCAAATTCTTATCTGCCTATGATTTAAACGACTACACCAAAGGTAGCGGTGAGCTACTAGGCTTACATTCTCAAACCATTCAAGCCATCAATGAAATACACGCCAAAGCTAGAAAACAATTCAAAAAAGCAAAACTTAACTGGCGAACCAACAATTCTAAATCTAAGCACAAATCATTGGGCTGGATACCGTTTAAACAATCCGCCATCAAACACATCGCTACTCACCAAACAGGCAAAAAAGGCTTAAAATCAACCCTGCAACTGAGTCTGGCCAAAGGGCAAAAGCTAGTCATTGACCTATGGGATAGCGACAACCTATCACTCTATCAAATCAACACTTGCGAAATTGTCCAAGACAGCCGTAATCGTTGGTATGCGTGTCTCACTGTCAAGAACTATCCAAAACAAACTTGTGGCACAGGTTCGGTTGGTATTGATCTTGGCTTAAAAGACAGTGCGACCACCTCAAACGGGGATAAACTGCATATTAAGCAAACTCAAATATGGGCTGAAAAACTGTCTATTGCACAGCGTGCAGGCAAAAAAGACCGTGTGCGTGCCATTCATGCCAAAATCAAAAATACAAGGTTAGACTTAATTCATAAATTCACCACCCAATTAGTCAAAGACAATGCCCTAATCGTGGTCGGTGATGTGAAAACCACCCAATTTAACAATACAAAAGGCAAACTCGCCAAATCGGTTTACGATGCAGGTTGGTTTGAATTAAAGCGGCAACTGGAATACAAATGTCAGCAGACAGGCTGTCGCTTGGAAATCGTATCAGAAAGATACACTACCCAGACTTGTTCGTGCTGTGGCGCCATCAGCGACAGTAGTCCGAAAGGTAGAGCAGGTTTGCGAATAAGAGAATGGGCTTGTGCAAAGTGTGGCACACGGCATGATAGAGATATCAATGCCAGTCGGAACATTCTTGCGGTCGGGCTTGACCGTCTAGCAGTAGGAATCTCCGCACTTTAGGGCGGAGAGGAAGTCAATCAATCCATCACACAATGAGTCAACCATGCACCAAATCAATCCCGATCTACTCGCCAAATCCAAACAGTGGCGCAGCGATATTCAGTTTCGCCAAGAAGTGCTCGGCAAGCCCTTTGGGTTTACCAGTACTTGGGGGATTTTTAGTCCCGAAAAATTGGACGACGGCAGCCTGATGCTGCTAGATTATATTGATTTTCAGCGAGCAGATCACTCCATCGATCTTGGCTGTGGCTATGGGGTGCTTGGCATGGCCGCCGCACGCGAGTGCCCAGAAGGTTGTCATTTATTGATTGACAAGGATTTTGTCGCCGTCGAATACGCCAAGCTTAATTGTAAAAATAACGGTCTAACTAACGCTGAAGTCATGCTATCTAATGGCTTTTATCATGTGGATAAATCGCGTCAATTTAGCTTAGTCATGAGTAATTTGCCCGCCAAAGCCAGTAAAGAGCAGCATTATCTGTATTTGCTTGATGCTTACAATGCCATGACAAGCGGTGGCAGGTTTTATGTGGTCACTATCAATGGGCTGCGTGATTTTATGAAGCGTTCTTTTACCGAAGTTTTTGGCAATGCTGATAAAATCAAACAAGGTAAAACGTATACCGTCACCATGGCGGTCAAGGAATAATTAAAGGGATATTATGACCACCGTCAGCGCTCAAGATTGGCAAGATAGGCTATCAAAGACACGCTATAGTGTCATCAATGGCGAGATTCGCCCAAAAACCACTGGCGGCATGGACAGCATTCGCAGCAGCTTTCATGTGGATTATGACAGGGTGGTGTTTAGTCGTGCGTTTCGTAGACTTGGGCGCAAAACGCAAGTCCACCCTTTTGCCATCTCAGACCACACGCACAATCGGCTGACCCACAGCGTTGAGGTGGCAAGCGTCGGACGCAGCATTGGTAATATGGTGGGTGCCGCCCTACAGTCCGCCAATTTATTACCTGAGGGCTACAGCCCAAGCAACATCGGCACAGTCGTGCAGGTGGCTTGTCTTGCCCACGATTTGGGCAATCCTCCTTTTGGTCATACTGGCGAGGCGGTACTCAGAGAGTGGTTTAATGACCCAAAGCACCGTATTTATTTGGACGCACTGGATGACGATAAGCAGCGCTGCGATATTTGCACTTATGAAGGTAACGCCCACAGCCTGCGCACCGTGCTGCGTCTTGAGATGTACCAAAATCAAGGCGGTATGCGCCTGACTGCTGCAAGCGTCGGTGCCTTGCTCAAATATCCTTGGGAGAGCAGCAATCCTCGCTCTGATGGTGGCAAATTTAATTTTTATCAAAGTGAGATGCCATTGATTCGCCAAATTGCCACTCAGCTTGGTCTGCCCAAGCTTGGAGAGGATCATTGGGCGCGCCATCCACTGTCATATCTCATGGAGGCAGCTGATGACATTTGCTATGCGCTGCTTGATCTTGAAGATGCGGTGGAGATGGGGCTGATTGATATCGAAGATTTTTATAAAATTGTACAAAACATCGACGGCATCGATAAGCTTAAAAACATCCCCAATCCTGAACAGCGCTGCGGTGCCATGCGCGGCGTGACGATTGGTAAAGCCATCGAAAGCGTCAGCCATGCTTTTATGCAGCATCATGATGCACTGATGATGGGCAAGTTCACGGATAAAGATTTGTTGGCGGTCAGCGACGACGCCATCAAAAAAACCCTGCAAGATGCCAAGCAGCTTGCCGCCAATAAAATCTTTCGTCATGACAGTAAAATTGCCACCGAAATCGCCGCCTTTGGTTGCTTAAGCTCCATTTTGGATTTATTAATTCCTGCGGTCTATGCACATCATCAAAATCAAAAAACCCAAACCAAGCATGCCTTGGCGCTGAGTCTCATCGGCTTTGACACCCAAAACAAGCGCTCGCTTTATGAGGACTATATGATGGTGCTTGATTTTATTTGTGGACTCACCGACAATACCGCCGCGCGACTTGCCAAAGACATCTCAGGGGTGAGTATGGGGCACGATCATGGCTTGAATTTTTAATCCATTTGATCAGATGAATTAAGCTTGTTTATCAGTTTGCTTGTGCATGTCATTTAGGTCTGATTTTAAAAAGGGCACACAAGCATACCATTCACTGCAGTCTTTGCCACGCTCACGGCGCATATAAAAATCCTCAACCATGCGCGCCTGCTGCTCGATGCCGTATGTCAAAAACGGCTTTCCTTGTATCCATTGATACCGATAGCGTCGGTTAAATAACGCACGCCAAAACACCCTGATGCCTTGCTGCACCTGCCAGACATGCACCAGTTCATGAATGAGCCAAGCGCGCATCACCAAACTTTGAGATGAAAAATCTTCACAAAAATCTTTGGGATAAAAATAGATATGACCATTAGGCGAGACAGCATAGCCTTGGATAACCCACCATGCAGTCTTTAGGCGAATATCATCCAGTTTGAGCGCATCACCAAACACGCTGAGCGCCATTTGCCGCTCGCCCAAGCTTAAGGGACGAGACTTGGCAGGATAACGACATGGGCAGCTGATCTTCATAAATGACCGTCAAGACAGGATTGATTGTGCTAAAATAGCACAAAGCCAATCAAAATCCAACCTAGCAAAGAGACCCTCATGACACCTCTTGCCGAACGCATGCGCCCAACCACCCTTGATGCCGTCATCGGTCAGACTCATCTACTCGGTGAAGGCGCACCGATTTTTAATATCGTACGCCAAGGGTTTTTGCCATCTATGATTTTGCATGGATCGGCAGGGATTGGCAAAACGACGCTTGCGATGCTACTGGCTGATGCTGTTGGTCGTCCGTTTCGCCCTTTATCAGCGGTCAGTAGCGGCGTCAAAGAGCTCAGAGAAGTGCTAAGATCGGACGATGGGCTATTTCATGAGCCGCCTGTCGTCTTTGTGGATGAGATTCATCGGTTTAATAAAGCGCAGCAAGATGCTTTATTACAAGCAGTTGAGACAGGTGAGATCACTTTTATCGGTGCGACCACCGAAAATCCTTCTTTTAGCGTCAATAACGCGCTACTGTCACGCTGTCAGGTATATCGGCTTGAGCCTTTGAGTGATGATGAAATTCGCGCGCTCGTCGTGCGTGCAATACGACAAGACACCCTGCTAAAAACCAAAGACATTCAAATCAATGATCTAACGGCGCTCATTGACTTATCTCAAGGCGATGGCAGGCGCGCGCTGAATTTGCTTGAACTTGTGGCAGCAGCGCCTGAGCCGATCATCATCGATAACGCTTCTGTCGCTGCTGTGGCAGGTCAGTCCTTGGTGCGCTATGATAAATCTGGTGATGGTCACTACGATTTGATCTCTGCGATGATCAAATCCGTGCGCGGCTCGGATGCAGACGCGGCGGTGTACTGGATGGCTCGGATATTGGCGGCAGGTGAGGATCCCGCCTTTGTGGCAAGAAGGCTTGT
Organism: Moraxella canis; assembly: GCF_034424565.1. Taxonomy (NCBI): domain Bacteria; kingdom Pseudomonadati; phylum Pseudomonadota; class Gammaproteobacteria; order Moraxellales; family Moraxellaceae; genus Moraxella; species Moraxella canis. Next base: position 1,065,924 of record NZ_CP139961.1, read on the forward strand.
GATCTTAGCTAGCGAAGACATCGGTCTTGCCAATCCTAATGCACTGCTCTTAGCGGATGCTGGGCTGCGCTCGGTTCAGTCCATCGGTATGCCTGAGGCGCGCATTATTTTGGGGCAAGTGATTATCTATTTGGCAACTAGCCCAAAGTCAAATTCAAGCTACAACGCCATCAATCGCGCGCTCAAGCTTGCCGAAACCGATCAGTCTCCCGTCCCGCTACACCTAAGAAATGGTGTCACCAAGCTCATGCAAGCTGAAGGCTATGGCGCAGGCTACATCTACCCGCACGATTATCCCAATCATTATCACCCGCAGCAGTATCTGCCCGATGCACTGATGGGCATGCGATTTTATGACTTTGCCGATAACCAAAAAGAGCAAGCCAGTTTTGCCTTTATTAATTGGCTAAAATCTTAAACGCCAAATCTGCCCATCTTCATAGCCCAGTGCCTTTATAAAATCAAATCTGCCCCCATAGTTGATGGCAAATATGCTAAGATAACCCAAATCCCAACAAGAGAACATTATGGCTTTAAATACTATTCCTGAAATCATCGAAGACATCAAAGCAGGAAAAATGGTCATCTTAATGGATGACGAAGACCGCGAAAATGAAGGCGATTTGATCATGGCGGCAAATCACATCACGCCTGAGGCGATTAACTTTATGATCACGCACGCACGCGGTTTGGTGTGCCTAACCTTGACCGAAGCGCGCTGTCAGCAGCTTGAGCTGCCTTTGATGAGCGATAAAAATGGCGCAAAATTCAGCACCAATTTCACCTTATCCATCGAAGCTGCTGAAGGCGTCACCACAGGCATCTCGGCATCTGATCGTGCGCGTACTGTCCAAGCCGCCGTCGCAGCCAATGCCAAGCCAACCGACATCGTCCAACCAGGGCATATTTTCCCCATCATGGCTCGAAAAGGGGGCGTACTACACCGTGCAGGTCACACCGAAGCAGGCTGTGATTTGGCGCGTCTGGCAGGGCTTGAGCCCGCTTCGGTCATCGTTGAGATCATCAAGCCAGATGGCGAAATGGCGCGCCGCGATGACTTAGAAATATTTGCCAAAGAACACGGCTTAAAAATTGGCACCATCGCTGATTTGATCCAATATCGCATGGCAACAGAACAAACCGTCAGCGAAGTTGAGCACTTTGCCGTCCAAACCGAACATGGAGACTTTACCGCCTATCGTTTCAGTGAGTTTGGTTCAGATGATGTTCATTTGGCATTTGTCAAAGGCAAGCCTACTGGCGGCGTCAGCACAGTGCGCGTACATAGCTTTTCGCCCATGAAAGACTTATTTGGGATTCACACCAGTGGCAGCCGCTGGAATATCCAAAATGCATTGGCAGAGATCGCCAACGCAGAGCATGGTGTGCTGGTATGGATCGGTCATGATGATGCGCTTAATCTTGGTGATGGGTTTGAGGCGCTTAAGGATAAACACTCTACAGCTTCACCAACTCGCCGCGCGCCTTATCAGACCATTGGGGTTGGCGCGCAGATCCTCAAACACCTAGGCGTCAAGGACATGCGCCTGTTATCAAGCCCAATCAAATTCAATGCCCTGTCAGGATTTGATTTGAATGTGGTTGAAACGGTAGATAAATAATCCTCAAACAGCCCTTGATATCGAGGGCTGTTTGATAAGCTTAAGCAAGAATACTCACACACGCTATACTTCATTTACAGGATTATAAACCATTTTGCTGGCAGTAATCGCTATAATGGTTGTCAGAGTAATTATTATAGCTAAGGAAATGGCGATGTTTTCAATGATTTGGGTGTTGATTGTGGGTTTTGTTGTGGGGTTATTGGCGCGAGCGCTTAAGCCTGGTGCCGATGGCATGGGCTGGATACTGACCATGATCTTAGGCATTGCCGGTGCTTATGTGGGCGCATTTATCGCCGACTTTGTGGGTGTGAACGCCCAATCAGGGTTTAGTTATTTGATCTTTTCTGTGATCGGCGCGATGATCTTATTATTTATTTATGAAATTTTGGTCGGAAAACGCCGTCTAAAATAACCCTGGATGTTCAGCGAAAAAGCACCTTATGGGTGCTTTTTTGTTTTAGGCTGACCTTCATGACTTATCTATCTTAAGATATCGCCTGTTAACAGATCCTTAATACAGCTTGGCTGATCAAAACCCAATCCATCCACATCCAAGTAAGCGATTTGATCGCCAAAATATTCCATCGCTTGTGTCAAATTTTGGGCGGGCGCTTGTCCAGCAGGATTACAACTGGTTGATACCAAAAAACCATAAGGGTTAGCAGGTGAGATCAAGGCTTGGCATAAATCCTTTAACAAAGGATGTGTGGTGATGCGCACCGCCAAAGTGTCATGTGCGCCGATCAGCGCTGAGGGTAATGCCGACGGCTCAATGGGCACAAGCCATGTCAAGGCGCGGAAATGTTGCCGCGCAAACTCATCCGAGAATGTTTGCATATGATCAATTAAAGAAGTTTCATGTGAAACATTCAATAAAGATTTTAAGCGTTCGGCAGAATCTGTCAACACAATCAAACCCTTACCAATATCACGGTGCTTAAGATTGATGACTTGATGAATGGCGTCAGCATTGAGTGCATCACAGCCAAGCCCCCAGACGCTTTCGCTAGGATATGCCAGCACACCGCCTGCCTGCAAATAACTGGCAGCCAAATCCAGCTCATCAGCCACAAAAATTGGTTTAGACCCTGCCATAGCGTCCCCCTACCTGCTTGATCAAGCCTAATATTTCAAGCTCCATCAGTTCTGCTAATAGACTGCCAGTCTCTTTTTGACTGCTAATAACAAGCTGATCCAGATCGCAAGGCTCGCCAATCAAAGCATACAAATCCGCCAAATGCTCTGGCACAAAGGCAGTGTGAGCTGTGGGCGGCAGACTATTGATAGCCGCCTGTGGGCTTGGGTTTGTCAAAGTATCTGTGTCAGAGACTTGAGATGAGCGAGTGCTTAACTGACTTGACTCTTCGCTAAATATTGACATACCTTGACTAAAGCTTTTTGGTAAAGCATTAAAAAACTCTTGATCCTGCTGACTTAGATCTTCTAAAATTTGATCAGGATGGTATATCAGCGTCGCCCCTTCACGAATCAGATGCAGGCAGCCTTCGGCATTAGGATTGTGAATGTGGCTTGGTACCGCAAACACCTGCTTGCCTTGTTCTGCCGAGAGACGAGCCGTGATCAAAGAGCCGCTTTGAAGCGCCGCTTCCGTAACCACTGTGGCAAGTGATAGCCCTGCCACCAGACGATTACGGCGGGGAAAAGTGTGTTTGCTGGCTGGTGTCGCAGGCAAAAGCTCACTGACTAAGCAGCCGCCATCTTCGATGATCTGGGCAAAAAGCGCATTGTGATTGCGTGGATAGCACACATCGATGCCCGTTCCCATGACCCCAACAGTACGACCTGATAAGGCAGGTAATTGAGACAGCGCGCCCAGATGCGCCTGCTTATCGACGCCTTGCGCCAGACCACTGGTGACGGTATACCCTGACTGGACAAGATACTGCGCCAAATCAAAAGTGATTTTTTGGGCGGCTTCAGTCGGCGATCGACTACCCACGATGGCAATCTGGCGGTCTTTAAGGCGCGCCAAATGACCACGATAAAACAGTACCGGCGGCGGATCGTAGATACTTTTTAGTGCATCGGGATAATCTTCATCGCCCACATAGCTGATGCCGTATATCTTAAGAGCCACATCTTGGTGAACTTTATCAAGAAAAGCCAACACATCTTTGGCATCTTGCCAGCGCTTGATATGCGCCGCATGGATGCCAAGCGATTGCCAAGCAGCTTGATTTTGGTTCAATGCAGACGCTGCGTCGCCATAATGATTGACAAGCTTATAATATGAGATCAACGAAGTATTGGTCACATACCACAAGGCAAGCTTCGACTGCTTAGGCGTTAGTGATGAATAGCTCATCAATCAGCGCGCAGCGACGTGTTGCTCAATCAATGCTGCCACCGCCTGAGCATCGTTCGGCACCACGGTGACATACTGAGGTTTGTCTTCCAAGCCTTGGGTGTGTTCAGGACGCGGCAAGGTCATCTCGCCTACCGCCTCCACGATGGTTTCTTGGAACTTGGCAGGCAATGCTGTTTCAGCAACCAAAATCATCTCATCTGCTTTTTGTACTTCAAGCGCCACTTTTACCCCATCAGCGGTGTGCGGGTCGATCAATCGGTGCGTGTCATCATAGACTTTTTTGATCGTTGCCAAGCGGTCTTGGTGCGTAGATTTACCGGCAATAAATCCAAATTTTTCATTCACCAGGTTTAGATTATCCGACAAATCAAACCCCTTGCCACTTTTAACATCACCGAATAATTTGGCGACCTGTGCGCTGTCCTTATCAAGCAGCAAAAACACAAAGCGCTCAAAGTTAGACGCCTTTGAAATATCCATCGATGGGCTAGACGTGACATAGGTTTCGCTTGAAGTGCGCGGCGTGTATTTGCCCGTATTAAAAAATTCATTCAAGACGTCATTTTCATTGGTTGCGACGATCAATCGATCGATCGGCAAGCCCATTTCGCGCGCGATATGACCGGCGCAAATATTGCCAAAGTTTCCAGAAGGCACACAAAAACTGATCTTTTGGCTATTATCGGTAGTTGCACCAAAATAGCCTTTAAAATAGTAGACAATTTGCGCCAAAATACGACCCCAGTTGATCGAATTGACTGTGCCTAAGCTATATTTAGCCTTAAATTCTGCATCTTCTTGAAGGGCTTTGACGATATCTTGACAGTCGTCAAACATCCCCTCCACGGCGATATTGTGAATATTAGCATCATCCAAGCTATACATCTGCGCCCGCTGAAAAGCACTCATCTTACCCTCAGGCGACATCATGAAAACTTCGATATTATCTTTACCGCGCAGCGCATATTCAGCTGCACTGCCTGTATCGCCAGATGTAGCGCCGATGATAGTTAGGCGCTCGTTTTTTTGTTTGAGCACATACTCAAACGCATTACCCAAAAATTGCATGGCAATGTCTTTAAAAGCAAGCGTCGGACCATTTGACAGCTCAAGCAGTGCCAACCGATCATAAAGACGCGTCACAGGCGTAATGTCCTCACTGCCAAATGCTGCTTTATTGTAAGTTTTATTAATAATATTTTTTAAATCATCTGAAGGGATATCTGTCACAAACAGCGACATGATCTCAAAGGCAAGCTCGGTATAGCTAAGCTTTCGCCATTTTTCCAAAGTGGCTTCATCAATGCTTGGATAAGTTTCAGGCAGCATCAGACCGCCATCAGGCGCAAGCCCCATCAAAAGCACATCGCTAAACTGCATCGGCTGAGTCTTGCCGCGGGTACTGATATATTGCATAAAAACTCCAACTGTCTTAATGTCTTAACGATAAATTGAGCTAATTTTAGCACAAATTTTCAGCGATTGGCGAACTATCGATGGACTGATGATCGCGCCACTTTTTTTATGATCAACACCAATACACCGTCAAATTTAAATACTGGCAATTTAGCCATATGTTTAAAATATTTAATTTGATCTGTTTAAGTGTTATGATCACCGAGCAATAAGCTATTTAAGATACGGATTGATACATCCAACGTCTGATTGATCATCCAAAGCCTTATGGTCATTATTTACCAACCTATCTTAGTCGCCATTTATAAAACGGTCATTATTATGCGGTTTTGGTTAGCAAAGCATAATAAAAGCCATCGCCGCCTTTGGTATCCAAAGGCAAGCATTGATAGCCTATGTGCTGCTTGATTTGATGTGGCAAGCCAAGGTCAAAAGGCATGGCTTGCGCATCATTATGAGCTGCCATAAAATCACTGATTTGCATCTCGTTTTCAGTCTTTAAAATCGAGCACGTCACATACAAAAGCACGCCGCCAACTTTTAGCTGCGACCAAAGATTATCTAATATGGCTCTTTGTAATTGAACGGTAGTCTCAACATCCTGTGCCTGCCTTAATAGTCCAATATCCGGATGGCGACGCAAGACACCTGTAGCGGTGCAGGGCGCATCAAGCAAAATCACATCAAATGAGTGATCTGAGCGCCAAGAGGTGCCGTCAGCAGGGATCACCGAAATATTTTGTGTATCAAGCTTAAGGCGGCTGATGTTTTCGTGGACTCTTTTTAATCGAGCGCTTTCACTATCAACGGCGGTCAGATGTTTCATGTGAAACATCTCAAGCAGATGCGTGGTTTTACCCCCTGGAGCGCAGCACATATCTAAGACTGATAAATTGTCGCTTTGTGCTTGTAGAGTAGGAGCTAACAAAAACCCTGCCAACTGCGCATGCGCATCCTGGATAGACACCCATCCTGCATCAAAATACGGTAATTCACTGATTTTCACACCGCCATCTAGCCTGATGGCTTCTGCCTGATCATATCCAAGCGATACCACGCTGTGCTGGATATGATGCTCATCTAAAATCTGAGAATAAGAGGCGACATCTGAAAACTTAGTATTGACTCTTAAAAAAATAGGCGCAGCAAATCTAAGTGCTCTGCCTAACTCATTATAATACTCACCCCAGTCTTGTTTGAGCTGCTTAGCTAACCAATTTGGCAAACTGTGATTTTTGTTGACTTTTTTGGTGAATTTGGCTTTTGACTTTTGGGTTTTTCGAAGAATGGCATTGACAAGCCCTGCGCCATGCCCTTTACCAAGCTGCTTTAATGCCTCGACCGTGTCATTAATCGCTGCATATTCTGGGGTGTTCATATAGATCAGTTGGTACAAGCCGATATTTATGGCAGCCTGCACCCCTTGATCCGTCACAGGATTTTCAATCAAGCTTTCAGAAATTCTAGATAATGCCCACCACTGGCGCAAGGTGCTTAGCAGCAGTTCATGCACAAATCCTCGGCTGCTCACCTCTGTTGATTCTAGTAAAGGATCGAGCAGCTCTGATAGTGATTTACCATTTAAAATTTCTTCAATAACCAATATCACTTTTGCTCGAGATGAAAGCTGATGATCTTGTAGTTTTTTTATATTATTTGTCATTAGAATTCATCTCAAAATAGTCGCCATCACAGATTTTATTGCTTTGGCAGATTTGTTCGGCTGTCAGCGGCTTACCACCTGGCCATTGCATACTTGTAATATTAATCAGATGCTGAACACCCTTGGCATTAGCGCCACAGGCTACCAAAATGGCATTTTTGCCCACGCTTACAATCTGGCCAGCTGGCGCCGATGTGGTTTGATCAGATTTGATGGGTAGCGTCGCCAACACCTTGATACGCTCTGACTTATAATAAGTATAAGCATTGAGCGCACGGATTTGACGCTGGATTGTCAAAGCATCTTGATTCCAATTGATCAATCCATCTTGGCTGTGAATTTTTTCGGCATAATTTGCCAAGCTGTCGTCTTGAGTTTCCGCCAATGATTGAAAATGCGATAGATTTTGTAATACCGTGGTTATCGCATCAGCGCCAATGATTGCCAGCTTATCATGAAGTGTCTGAGCAGTATCGGTATCCAAAATCGGGCACGCCACCTTATAAAGCATGTCACCTGTGTCCAGACCTATTGCCATTTGCATAATCGTAATGCCAGTTTCTGGATCGCCTGCCATGATGGCACGCTGAATGGGCGCCGCGCCGCGCCATCTGGGCAGCAGCGATCCATGAATATTCAAGCAGCCAAATTTTGGTATCTTTAAAACACCCAAAGGTAAAATCAGCCCGTAGGCTGCGACAATCATCACATCAGGCTGATAATTAGACAAAGTTTCACGTGAAACAGCGCCACTAATCCCATCTTCGGGCTGATACTTTAGGCTAAAGCTCACCGGCTGCTCAACTGGTATATCATAGGCCTGCGCCACTTGCTTAACCGCTGAAGCGGTCAATTTTTGACCTCGTCCAGACTTACGATCCGGCTGCGTGTAAACTGCGACGATTTGCATATTTAAGATATCTTTTAGATCAATGAGACGCCTTAGGCTGACCGCAGCAAATTCGGGCGTCCCTGCAAATATGACACGCAGTTTTGGTTGAGTAAGATGTTCCATAAAATTCCTTTATTTATATTTATTAATTAATTTAATTTTATTATTTATAACTAATATTTTAATTTTAAATCATTATAATATCAGTTATATTAAATAATATAAATTTTTTCTAATAAATAAAAATTTAATAATTAAAGATAAAATCCCGCCTTATTCAGCAGCTCTTCGGAAATATTACCAGCAGATTTTTGTGCTTGGTTAGAGGTCAGCAATAATCTTTCAAGATATCGAGAAATCAAATCCACCTCAATGTTCACAAGTCCACCCACCGACCAATGCCGATCAATGTTAGTACGTTCGGCTGTATGCGGGATGATATTAAGGCACACGATGTTTCGTTCGGGCTTAATGGCATTGGTTGTCAAGCTAATCCCATCAACAGTGATCGATCCTTTGTCGGCGGTGTAGCGCATGAGATCACTTGGAATTTCAATCTCTATATAAATCGAACGGGCGTCTTTTGAGATGTGGCGAATCACGCCCACACCATCCACATGTCCTGCCACAATATGTCCGCCAAAACGTGTGGTTGGCAGCATGGCTTTTTCAAGATTAATCGTATCGCCAGTACGCCAATTTTTTAAAGCCGTTTTGCTCAGAGTTTCGCGCGATACGTCCACCGCATAGGTCTTATCACCAATATCCACCACCGTCAGACAGATGCCGTTTGATGCGATCGAATCACCAAGATTAACATCGCTAAAGTCCATCTCCGGCGCATGGATCACGAGCTGAATATCACCGCCAATTTGATTGATAGATTTGAGCTTACCTGTGGTTTCAATAATTCCTGTAAACATAATAATTTCTCATAAAATTGTGGAAAACTTTTTTATGATGACAGTGATAAAAATTACAAGTACAATCACGTCACTAAGTTTTCCACAGGCTAATATTTGCTCTCAAAGTAAATATTAATACTTATAAAAATCAAAGAGTTAATCATAATTTGGATTATATAAAATCCTTAATAATCATAGTTATCCACAAGCCTAAGAAATCAGTTTTCTTATTACTCAATCATAAAACACTCATTAAAATAAGCTGTGGACAACCAAATTTAATTAACCAATTCGCTAAAATAAATTAAGTTAAACTTTGATAAATCAGCCGAATGTCGTTGCCAATTTTATCGACAGAATGCAGCTCAAATCGATGCTGCTGCGCTAATTGATCGAGCTGACATGCAAACATCGGACGGGCATCTTGACCCAAAATACAAGGCGCTTGATATACGATTAGCTCATCGACCAAGCCTTCTGTGATAAACGCCCCAGACAGCTCACTGCCCGCTTCTATCAATACATCATAGCAAGCATATTGTGACACCAAAGTTTGTAACAGGCTAAGTAAATCATCGCGCCAAATCAAGGTATCCTCTTGATTTAGGACTTGATAATTATCCGATGCTGACAGTCTGCCTCTACGGTCGACAATGACCACCTTGGGCTTGGGTATCATCTTTAGACCCACGCCAAGCTGCTTGCTTCGCACTGTCATCGCAGGGTCATCCGCCATGATGGTGCCAGACCCTGTAATGATCGCGGCACTTCGAGCACGCAGCCGCTGCACATCTTCGCGCGCCTCCGATCCTGTGATCCATTTAGATTCGCCGGATGCCATCGCTGTGCGTCCATCCAGACTACTTGCAGTCTTTAGCCTCACATAAGGCAAGCCTGTCCTCATCGCCTTCAAAAAACCCAAATTTAACCTGGTGGCTTGCTGATCGCACACACCCACCAAGACCTCAATTCCCGCATTTTGAAGTTTTTTAACGCCATTACCGGCAACTTTGGGATTGGTATCTAAACTTGCGATGACAACCCGCTTAAGATCCGCGGCAATGAGCGCATCAGCACAAGGCGGTGTACGACCCGTATGGCTGCATGGCTCAAGTGTCACATACGCTGTCGCACCTTCGGTGTCAAAACCTTGCGCTTTGGCATCAGCTAGGGCGAAAATCTCAGCATGCGGCTGACCAGCTTTTGGATGGTATCCTTGACCGATCACCATGCCATCTTTGACCAAGACACAGCCAACGGCAGGGTTGGGTCTGGTGGTATAAATGCCTTTTTTTGCCTCTGCGATGGCAAGCTGCATATAATAAATATCTTGCTGAGTAAATGATTTGTCAGTCATGAAGATTCACCGTGTTTTGGCAGATTAATCTTGTCAAGCTCAGCCTGAAACTGACCAATGTCCTGAAAATCACGATACACACTGGCAAAGCGCACATAAGCAACATCATCAAGCGTTTTTAATTCATTCATCACAATCTCACCTAGGATCTTACTTGATACTTCTCGCTCACCGGTTTTTCTAAGCTCATGCTCTATGCGACTGATACAAGCTTCGATTTCATCGGCGCTGATGGGGCGCTTTTGGAGCGGTAGTGAAATTGAGCGTCTAAGTTTTGATTGGTCATAAGGTTCGATTCGGCTATTGGTTTTGATGATTCTTGGCATCACGATTTCACAGATTTCAAAGGTTGTGAACCTCTCACCACACGCCGAACATTGGCGACGGCGGCGCACTTGCGCACCTTCGGCAGCTAACCGAGAATCGGTTACCTTGGTATCTGCTTTATTGCAAAATGGGCAATGCATCAAAACTCCTGAATTTTTATTATTAACTAAAAATAATCAAATCTAATGTGTTTTAAAAATATCCACCAATAGGATTGTTAAAATTTACTGGTGATGGCACTACTTCCCAATACAAAAACTAGAAAAAATCTTACCCAAGAGCTCATCTGCGCTCATCTGACCTGTGATCTCACCCAATGCTTTCTGCGACTGCCTTAGGCTCTCTGCGACCAATTCGCCAGCATGGTATATGGTAAGCTGCTCATGCGCCTCAATGGCGAACGCTTTGGCGCGATTTAAAGCATCGATATGACGAGTGCGGGCAATTAAACTGTTCTCAGGGGGATGAAAGCCCACTTTTTGGGTTAAAACTTCAATCAACTCATCAAGTCCTTCACCTGTTTCACATGAAACATAAACAAGCTTTGGCGCTGATTTGGTTTCACATGAAACCTGCAAAACCGGTTTTGATCCCAATAAGTCACTTTTATTTGCCACCAAGATCAATTTTTGGCGAATCATATCGCTGACATCCTCGTTCACACCTTCGCAAAACAGTTGATCAGCCAATGCCAACGGATCAGTTTCTGTTGTGACATCATACACCATCATCAGCACATCCGCTTGACGGATCGCATCAAATGCTCGTTTGATACCAATTTTTTCGACATAATCGGTGGTTTCACGAAGCCCGGCTGTATCTGTCAAATGTACCGTCAGACCACCCAAAACTAAGGTTTCCTCAAGCGTATCTCGCGTGGTACCAGCGATATCAGTGACAATGGCGCGCTCAGTGCCCGATAGGCGGTTAAGTAGACTGGATTTACCCGCATTGGGTTTACCGGCAAGCACCACATGCACACCATCGCGTAGCAGCTGACCTTGCTTTGCTGTCGCCAAAATATGATCTATGCCTGCCAAGATCTCAGTTAATTTGCTTTCTATGACACCATCTGACAAAAAATCAACATCTTCTTCATCAGGAAAATCAATCGACGCCTCCACATACAAACGAAGATGAACAAGCTTATCTAATAACTCATTGATTTTTTGGGAAAATTCACCAGTCAAAGAGCGAATGGCGCTGGTTGCTTGAGCAACTGAAGTGGCTGAGATGGCATCACTAATAGCTTCAGCCTGCACCAGGTCAATTTTATCATTTTCAAAAGCTCGGTACGTAAATTCTCCTGCTGTGGCTTGACGCGCGCCAAGCTCAAACACTCGAGCTAGCAGCATATTTTGTAGCACCATGCCGCCATGACCTTGCAGCTCCACCACATCCTCTCCAGTGAATGAGTGCGGCGCCTTAAAATAAATCACCACACCCTCATCAATCACTCCCTCTTGACCATAAAAACCGCCAAAATGCGCTACTCTGGGCGTCAGAGTTGAGCGCCCGGTAATCAAGCAGCCGATGCGATAAGCATCCTTACCTGACAGTCGAATGATACCAACGCCGCCTTGACCGATAGGGGTGGCGATGGCGGCGATGGTGGGTAGTTGTTGGATATTGGTTGTCATAGACTGATAAGATCTTTTGCTAAGTTAACCTTTTATTCTATCATCATTGCACAAAAAATTGCTAGCACTGGTTATTGGCTCATAAATTTATTACCTCATAAGAGCATGACGACAGCCATAAAAAATCCCACAAATTTAGGATTTGTGGGATTTTAAGAGATCAAATTAAGCTTGTCTTGCTTGCATTTGGCGCTCCACGCGCTTATTGACAAGATGCTGATGAATCATACTAAATAAGTTATTCACCGTCCAGTATAGCACCAGACCTGCTGGGAACCACAGCATAAACACTGCAAAAACTACGGGTAAAATTTTCATCATTTTAGCTTGCATCGGATCGGTTGGCTGCGGATTGAGCATTTGCTGCACAAGCATCGTCACACCCATAAAAATCGGCAAAATAAACCAAGGATCCATCGCTGACAAATCGGTAATCCAGCCGATCCAAGGCGCATGGCGCAGCTCCACTGACTCAACCAACATCCAATAAAGCCCTAGGAAAATTGGCATCTGAATCAAAATTGGCAAACAGCCCGCCATGGGATTGACTTTTTCGTCACGGTACAGCTGCATCATCTCTTGGCTCATCGCCATGCGATCATCGCCATGCTTATCTTTAAGTGCTTGCAGTTTTGGGGCGATGGCGCGCATTTTCGCCATCGAAACATAGCTTTTATTTGACAGCCAAAATAGTGCAATTTTAATGATCAAGGTCAAAACGATGATCGACCAGCCCCAGTTGCCAATCACTTTATTGATATTATCCAAAATGGCAAAGAGCACTTTTGAGATTGGCCACAGCAGTCCATAATCCACGGTTTGATTCAAGCCTTCAGCCACCGGTGCCATCTCAGACTGTACTTTTGGACCTGCATATAGCGTGCTATTTAAGGTAATCTGTTTACCGGATGCCACATTGATCACTGGGCTATTATAACCGATATAAAAATCATTACCGGTCGTGCGTGCAAAGAACTCGGCATCAAAGCTGTTTGATGGCGTCCAAGCGGAGACAAAATAATGCTGAACAATCGCAACCCAGCCATCTTTACTTCTGATATTGATATTATCGCCAAAATCAGAAAATTTAAGCTTATTATAAGGGTCGCTTGGCGTACCCCAGGCACCGCCCAGGTAAGTTGCCATGCTCAGCATGCCCTTATCATCCAACCCAGGGTCTTCGCTGCTGTCACGCTTTAGCTGCGCGTACATCTGACCTTGCCATGGCTGATCAGAGTTGTTGTTGATGTTATAGCTTAAATTGATTGGGTAATGACCAGCATTAAATGTATAGGTCTTGGTGATGGTCAAGCCATCTTTTTGATAGGTCAACGGTACTTGTAAAGACCCAGCACTTGGATTAAGTACATAGCTGCTGCGCGGACTGTGATAAACCGCACGACCGTCAGCGGTATCAATGCCATCTCGTCCGATCAATCCAGACTGTGCCACATAAGTGCGAGAATCCGTCTCAAGCAACACAAACGGCTCAGCACTGTCTTTGGTGGCATTGTACTGCTTTAATGCAGCATAAACAATATCACCGCCCACAGGATTAATCTTAATCTCATATCGATCAGTACTGACACTGATCAAGTTTGCACTGGTCGTATCCGCCACAGAACCTGCGCTCAGACTGGGTATGTCGCCTGTTGCCTGCGTTGTTGGCACATCCGAATGAGTGGTTTGAGCTGCCACTGGCTGCGTGGTTGCAGGTTTTCCTGCATAGTCATCACGCCACGCCAATATCAGCAAATACGCTGTGATCAGCATCGCCACAATGATTAAAATTCTTAGAATTTTTTGCATAAATTCAAATCCATTAGCAATAAACAACACAGGCCATTAGCCTAAATCGATTTTCAAACCCTTTATTGTACTAAAAATAGCTGTAAAATCCTAGAAAATATTGCTTAAGTTACCGATAAATCATGGTTAACAAGGTGATTTTTAGGTTTTGAGCGAATAAATCCTAGCACTAAGTGATTTTCATCAAATGATTAAGCCGCACTCGATAACTCAAAGCATCTTTGAGCACATAAGAAAAGCAAAAATAGCTTGGCTGATAGTGATAGCGAGCCAAAGGCAGCGGAACAAAATCAATGCCACTGCCGCCCCAAGGATGACAGCGGCTGATCCGGCGGACGCTCAATCCAAGCCCTTTGGCGGCGCCATGCCAGATAATGGCCTGACGGCTATAAGCCGAACAGGTGGGATAATAACGACATCTTGGCGCCATCATCGGACTGATCCATCGGCGATAAATCTCGATCAAGCGTATTAGAATATTTTTTAACATATCTAACTATTTAAAAATTAATCAGCCGATTTATCAGAGTATAATTTATTAATTTTATTAAATAATTCTGCCACTTCCGTAGCGATGTCAAACTCTCTAGGATAGCTGACCTTGACAATAACAACCACATCAATCGCCATCCAAGAAGCGTGATGATGGCGAAAGTTTTCACGGCACAATCGCTTGAGTCGATTGCGATCCACTGCCTTTTTTAGCTTTTTTTTGGTGATTGCCAGACCCAATCTTGACGCTATGCCTTGATTTTGAGCAATGAATGCCAATAAATGCGGGGTATGCACCTTTTTGATGGGTGAGTCAAACACTGCTTTAAAGTCAGCAGGTGTCAGCAGGCGGTGGCGTTTTTCAAAGCTGTAAGCAGTTGGCGAAGAGGCGGCTATATCTATAGGGGTTTGAGTTAGGACAGGTGTCATAATGGCAGGTTTTGTAAAAATAGGCATGATTTTAACATAATTAAGCCATGGCATCGTATATTTTTGGCATAAAAAAGCACCGTATGATCGGTGCTTTTAATTTGACTGGATATTACACAGTCAAACGATGACGACCTTTAGCACGGCGACGTGCCAAAACTTGACGGCCTTTTTTGGTTGCCATGCGGGCACGGAAACCATGAGTGCGTTTGCGCTTTAAAACGCTTGGTTGAAATGTACGTTTCATAAATCACCTTTAAAGATGTCAGCACCTAAGGGTGCCAAAAGTTGTCAAAAGTGAAACTGATGAACAACTCAAATTACAATTAACTAGTTAATGTTTTCACTTTAAATGAGTGAAAAACTTGACAATACTATCAAATATTTTTTGAGTTGTCAATTCATTATTGAGCCTAATTTAAATTTTTATGCCATAAACTTAATTTTGTTTCACCCAAAAGGTTTAATATTTGAGCGGTAAATAATTGACTTTGATAAGCTTTTTCAAGGCGAGTTTTAAAAGTTATCCACAGAATCCAAAGCGCCTTATTATTTAATCTTAAACCTAATTATAATAATAATATAAACCAAAAATTTTTGTGGATAACCACAATATTATTATATTTTTCATTGACTTATCTTGTGGAAATTAATGTTTATAAAATGTGCGTAAATTGTGGAAAAGTCAGTATTTTTGGTTATCCACAAGGTTATTCATAAAGTTATCCACAAAAATAACGCTTGTAATTTGAGCAAATTATGATACTATTTCACTCCACCGATTGAGCGCAATTTGGGTCATGCGCAGTACAAAATCACTTTGAGCTGTTTTTTAAATTAGGATAAGTCATGAGTCTGTTTGAAGATTTGCCAGTGCAAGATAGCGTCTCGCCAAATGATTTGGGTGAGCGTGTGTGGCAACTGTGCCTGCCTGATTTACAGTTTGCCATGGTGGATAAAGACTTTCGTCAATGGATCGCACCCCTAAAGGCAGAAGTGAATGAGACTGAGCTTTTGCTACTTGCGCCTAACATGATGTGGGTGCGGCATGTCAAAGACAATTATCTAAGCCAAATCACCGATCTTGCTCGTCAGCATGGCAAAGGGGCGATCGGATCGGTTCGTATCGAGATGGTGGTGAGCACGACGCCAAGTGACGCTGCGCTCAAAAAAACCAAAACCAACAAAGCTGCCACTAAAAAACCGGGCATTGTTGAAGGGCTGCCCATTGATCCAGGATTTACTTTTGATGTATTTGTCAAAGGTAAGTCCAATGCCTCTGCGTATAACGCTTGTAATGAACTTTCTAAAAAAGACAGTAAACATAACTACGGTCCCATCTTTATCTATGGCTCATCAGGTCTGGGGAAGACGCATTTGATGCACGCCATGGCGCATCGCTATCAAAAATACGGCAAGCGGTTTTTTTATTTTACCAAAGATCACTTTTATAAGATCACGCTGGAAGCGTTTCGTACCAATGACATCGCACAGATGGAAAAAGAAATTTGCCAAGCGGATTTGCTGATCATTGATGATGTGCATATGGTCAGTGGCTCAAAGGCGCCCAAGGTTACCGAAATTTTGATGAAGCTTTTTGATGCGTTTTCAGCCGGCGGCGCCCAAAAGCAAGTGGTGCTCGCCTCAGATCGTCCGCCTTCACAGATGACCAGTTTTGGTGAGCGCTATATTTCTCGCTTATCAAGCTGTTTGCAGCTGTCGATTGAGCCACCAGATATGGAGATGCGCGTTCAGATTTTGGAAAAAAAAGCGCAAGTGCTCAATTTGCTACTGCCCAAAGAGTGTGCGCTGTATATGGCGCAAAACCTACCGCCAGATGTGCGTGGCTTGGAAGGGGCGCTTAAACGTGTGCAGCTGTCTGCGACCATTTTACGTAATGAACCGGTCAGCTTGCCACTTGTCAAAGACGCCATCAAAGACCAAGTCCAAGCGCGCGCTCGGGCATTGAATGCTGAGAGCATTCGTGATTTGGTGGCTGAGTATTATGAAATCTCCCCAAAGGATTTGATGGGCAAAAAACGCGCGCGCCACATCGCCAGACCCAGACAGATGGCGATGGCACTCATTCGCGAATTGACGCGTGACAGCTTCCCAGAAATTGGGCAGGTGTTTGGCGGTCGTGACCACACCACAGTCATGCATGCCTGTGAGAAGATCGAAGAGCTGCGCGCCCAAGATGCCAAAATTCAAAAGGATTATCATTCTTTGAAGATGATGTTAGAATATGTCTAAACACCGCCCTGGCAACCAACACATTCAGTGAGCTTTTATGAAATTATCAATCAATCGCGACTTATTACTCAAAGCCATCAATTTGGTGGTAAAGGCAGCAGACAAGCGCCATCGTTTTGCAATTTTAGCAAATATCAAATTGGTGCTCGAAGAAGGATTTTTGACACTGACAGCGTCGGATTTGGAGCTTGAGCTGACCACACGATTTGCTTTGCCTGAAGGTGGCTGTATCCAGCCAGGCAGCACGACCTTGCCAGCTGAGATGTTTTTTAGCATTTGTAAGTCGCTGCCAGAAGAGACGGTGGTGATTGATGTGCCTGAGAACACCACACGCTGCATCATCACCAGTGGTACAGGCAGATATACATTAAGCTGCCTGCCTGCGGATGATTTTCCAAGCATCGGCACGGCGGCGCCTTTGAGTGTGATAAAAATCAGCCAAGGTGATCTGAGTAGCCTGATCCATCATACGCGCTTTGCGATGGCGACCCAAGATGTGCGTTATTATTTGACGGGCATGCTGTTTGATATTGGGGAAAATACACTGACGGCAGTTGCGACAGATGGACACCGTTTGGCAGTGGCGCATCGATTGCTGGGCGAGACTTATACGCCCAATCAAGTCATCATTCCGGGTAAGGCAGTGGCTGAATTGGAGCGCTTGCTGATTGAGCTTGCCAAAACAGTTGATGAGTCTAATATCGTTGAGCTTGGTTTTGATACAGAATTTTTACAAGTCGGCTTGGTGCTAAAAGATGAAGACACTGGCAATGAGATCGCAGTGAAGCTGTCTGCACGCCTGATTGAGGGTAAATTTCCTGACTATCGCCGCGTGATTCCTACCAGTAATGATAAAATTGTTTCATTTAATAAAGATGAAGCGGTTGATGTGCTGCGCCGCATCTCGGTACTAAATACCAAAGATGAGCCAGGCGTTTTGATGAATTTTGACACCACAGATTTTTGTAAAGTAGGCGTCACCAACAAAACCCTTGGTGAAGCTGAAGAAATGCTTGGGGTGAATTATAGCGGTCACGCCATTGAGCTGACCTTTAATGAGGCGTATCTGCGCGCGGTGCTCAATGTCTTGGAAGGAGAGATTCGCCTTGAGCTCAATCAGCCAAGCTCACCTGCGCTGATTTATCAAGCGGGCGATGATCTGCATCGCTATGTCATCATGCCGATGCGTCGGTAATCTATGATTAAGCAGTTAAAAATACATGAGCTGCGCAATCTTAAGCAGGTGAATTTGACACTTGCGGCGTGTAATTTGATTGTGGGGGCTAATGGAAGTGGCAAAACATCGCTGTTAGAGGCGGTGTTTTTGTTGTCACGAGGCAAAAGCTTTCGCCACCATGAGCCCAAGCGATACATACGCCACCATCAAAGCGCTTGCACTGTGTGGGCGCGCACGACATTTGAAGACTCATGCACGCTTGCCATCCAAAAAAAGCTCGACGAGACAGGCAAGTCAGACACCATTTTAAGATTTAATGATCACACCGTCCCAACCCAAAGTACGCTAAGCTTTCATCTGCCAACCTTGCTCATCGACCCTGTCAGCATGAGCTTATTGGATGAAGGCAGCGTCTCTCGGCGTCAGATGCTTGATTGGCTGGCTTTTCATATTCAGCCTAAGTTTTATCATCAGTGGCTACAATACCAGCGCCTACTCAAGCAAAGAAATGCCCTATTAAAACAGCCTGGCATTCATCATAAGCTGCCCGAGCTTTTTGCTTGGGATGAGCAGCTTGGATTTTATGCCCATGCTTTACACGAGCATCGTTTGGCAGTTTTTGATCAATGGGTTGGGTATTTTGATGAGATGATTAAGCAGCTTTTGCCTGAGTATCACTCGTCGCTTAGACTTCAATATTTGGCAGGTTTTGACCACTCAGAACCCCTGAGCCAAACCCTAAAGGCGCGCCTTAATCAAGACATCGACTTAGGTTATACGCGCATCGGTGCGCACCGCGCGGATGTTAATGTCAAAATCCATTTTCAAAACGAGCAAGGGCAAAAAATCCGCGAACAAGCCACGCATGTTTTATCGCGCGGTGAAAAAAAGCTGCTCATCACCGCCCTGAAGCTGTCTCAGCTCAAGCTGATGTGCCATGCTATTCAGGAAGCATCGGTGCAGACAGCTCATCCGCCAGTGGTCTTGATTGATGATCTTGATGCTGAGCTTGATGATGATGCCATTGAAATTTTGCTTAAAACAGTGCTGTCGTTGCCTTGTCAAGTGATCATCACCAGTCTGAATGCACAGACGCACCAAAAAATCTTAGCGCTTAAGCCTGAGATCTCTACGGCGTCTTCTGTGTCAAGTCAGCCTGCCACCGAAGATTTATCTTATAAGATGTTTCATGTGGAACAAGGCGAATTTCAAGAGTGTTACACCTCATAAGGCCTACAAAATACCCGCCAAAAGCTAGGCATGACAATGACTTTTTATAAAAAAAATGCTATAATAAGCCCTGTTTTTTTATGAATCATCGTGGGTAATTTTCTTAAAAATTAACCGCCACATTTAAGGAAGTTTCATGACCGATAGCACCAACAATAATCCACAGGTCGATGCACAAGACATTGAATACACTGCCAAAAATGTCCGAGTTTTGCGCGGGCTTGAGGCGGTGCGTGTCCGCCCAGGTATGTATATCGGCGACACCGATGACGGTACCGGTTTACACCATATGGTGTTTGAAGTGGTGGATAACGCCATTGATGAGGCGCTGGCTGGTCACTGCGATGAGATTAATATCATCGTCCATGATGACGAATCTGTCTCGGTGATGGATAATGGCCGAGGCATCCCTGTTGATATCCATCCTGAAGAAGGGGTATCGGCGGCAGAGGTGATTATGACGGTGCTTCATGCAGGTGGTAAATTTGATGACAATTCATACAAAGTATCTGGTGGTTTGCATGGTGTGGGCGTTTCGGTGGTCAATGCGCTCTCCAAAAAGCTGGTCTTAAACATTTGGCGTGATGGTCATGCTCACACCCAAAGCTATACTGACGGTGTGCCTGACGCTCCGCTGTCTAAGCTTGAGCCGTCCACTCAGACAGGCACTCAGGTTCGATTTTATCCAAGCTTTGAAATCTTTAAGGGTGTGCAGCAGTTTGACTATGATATCCTTGCCAAGCGGTTGCGTGAGCTGTCATTTTTAAATTCAGGGGTGCGTATCGTCTTGACCGACGAGCGCACAGGCACCTCTCAGGTGTTTGAGCATAAAGGCGGCTTATCTGAATTTGTCGGCTATATTAATGGTAATAAACAGACCTTAAACGACATTTTTCATTTCAGCGCAGATGGCGCAGAGGGCATTGGTGTTGAGGTGGCGCTACAATGGTCAGACAGCTACAACGAAAAAGTACTGTGCTTTACCAATAATATCCCCCAAAAAGATGGCGGCACGCACTTGTCTGGTTTTCGTTCGGCATTGACACGCTGTCTTAACCACTACCTTGATTCTGAAAATATCACCAAAAAAGAAAAGGTTCAAATCACAGGGGATGACGCCAGAGAAGGCTTGACTGCCATCATTTCGGTCAAAGTGCCCGATCCAAAATTCAGCTCGCAAACCAAAGATAAACTGGTATCAAGCGAAGTCAAGTCTGTGGTAGAAACCACCATGCATGAGCGCTTATCAGAATATTTGCTTGAAAATCCTGCTGCTGCCAAGACCATTGCAAGTAAAATCATCGATGCCGCAAGAGCACGCGATGCAGCGCGTAAAGCCCGAGAGATGACGCGCCGTAAGAGTACTTTAGACATCGCAGGCTTACCAGGCAAATTGGCTGATTGCCAAGAAAAAGACCCTGCTTTGTCTGAATTATTCATCGTCGAGGGTGACTCTGCGGGCGGTTCAGCCAAACAGGGGCGTAATCGCAAAATGCAGGCGATCTTGCCTTTGAAAGGTAAGATTTTGAATGTCGAGCGAGCGCGATTTGATAAGATGCTTTCAAGTGCTGAAGTGGGCACGCTCATCACCGCACTGGGCACAGGCATTGGACCTGATGAATATAATCCTGATAAAATTCGCTATCACAAAATCGTCATCATGACCGACGCCGATGTGGATGGTAGCCATATTCGCACTTTGCTGCTGACTTTCTTTTTCCGTCAAATGCCGGAGCTGATTGAGCGCGGTTATATTTATATCGCTCAGCCGCCTTTGTATAAGGTTAAGCGCGGTAAGCAGGAAGTGTACTTAAAAGATACCGAAGCTTTGGATGCTTATTTATTATCATCAACCATTGATGATCATCAGCTGTTTTTGAGTAAAGACACGCCGCCTGTGACGGGTGTGGCGCTCGAAAAACTGCTTAAAGATTACAGTCAAAGCCAAGCGATCAAAACACGCCTGCAATCAAAATATCCGTCTCATCTACTGGATGCGCTGACTTTCTTGCCTAAGCTTGAGGTGTCTGCGATCGGTGATAAGCAGGCGGTCAGCCAGTGGGCTTTGGCGCTTGAAAATCAGCTCAAAGACCTAGAGCCAAAGCTTGATGCCAAAGTTGAAGCGGTGCAAGTCTTGGGCGAAGATGATAGCAGTGGACAGTGGTTGCCGCGCGTTACCGTTCATATTCACCGCCTGCCACATCAGTATTTGTTGGATACAGGGTTTTTGGGTTCTTCTGACTATGCGCGTCTTTTGCGCTTGACTGCTGAGTGGAATACTGTGCTGTCAGAAGATGCGTTTTTACGCCGTGGTGACAAAGATTTGGCAATCAAAAATTTTGATCATCTTTGGCAGCAGCTGATGTTTGCTGCGCGCCGCGGTGTGGATGTGCAGCGCTATAAAGGATTGGGTGAGATGAACAAAGAGCAGCTTTGGGAGACCACCATGGATCCTGAAAATCGCCGAATGCTCAAAATCACCATCGAGGATGCCATCAAAGCTGATCATTTATTCAACTGCCTGATGGGAGATGAAGTTGAGCCGCGCCGCATCTTCATCGAAGAAAATGCACTCAATGCCGATATTGATGCCTAAATCATAACACCGATGCCTAAAAAGCATCGGTTTTTTAGACTGCGCTAAAAACATGGCTTGATGCATGATAATTTAAGCGCTCAAGCGCATTAGCCACTTATTTTTAGACTCAAAAAATGCTAAAATAGCGCAAATTTTATGCCGTTTATTCTACTTATCTGTAAGGTGTCTCAATGACCAACATTACCCAAGACCGCATTCTTATTCTTGATTTTGGCTCACAATACAGCCAACTCATTGCCCGCCGTGTCCGCGAAGCAGGCGTATACTCTGAAATGCACGCTTTTGATATGTCTGATGAAGAGATTCGTGCATTTAATCCCAAAGGAATCATTTTGTCTGGCGGTCCTGAAAGCGTTCATGAAGCAGGCTCACCACGAGCACCAGAAGCGGTCTTTGAGCTTGGCGTGCCTGTTTTGGGGATTTGCTATGGTTTTCAGACCATGTCTGAGCAGTTGGGCGGTAAGGTTGAAGCGGGTGATGTGCATGAATTTGGCTATGCTAAAATTGATATCACACATCAAGATAAGCTGCTTAGCAAAATCAGCGACGAAAAAAATCAATCCGAAGTCTGGATGAGCCACGGGGATAAAGTAGCCAGCTTGCCAGAAGGCTTTACTGTGACATCATCTACCCCAAGCTGCCCTTATGCATCTGCTTCTGACGAAAGCCGTGGATTTTATGGCGTGCAGTTCCACCCAGAGGTCACACATACCCAAAAAGGTGTGGAGCTGATTTCAAACTTTGTCCACATCATTTGTAGCTGCGGTAATGCGTGGAATTCTGAAAATATCATCGAGATGCGCATCAAGCAGCTTCAAGATCAAATTGGCGATCAAAAAGTCTTGCTTGGCCTATCAGGCGGTGTGGACAGCTCTGTGGTTGCAGCGCTGCTACATCGTGCGATTGGAGATCAGCTGACGTGCGTGTTCGTAGATAATGGGCTTTTGCGCCTAAACGAAGGCGATCAAGTGATGCAAATGTTCGCCGACAATATGGGTATTCGTGTGATTCGCGCTGACAGCGAGGCGCGTTTTTTGAGTGCGCTTGCAGGCGTGACTGATCCTGAAGCTAAGCGTAAAGTTATTGGTCGCGAGTTTATCGAAGTGTTCTCAGAAGAGGCGCGTAAGCTTGATGGTGTTAAGTTCTTGGCTCAAGGCACAATTTATCCTGATGTCATCGAGTCAGCAGCCAGCAAACAAGGCAAAGCCCATGTGATCAAATCACATCACAATGTGGGCGGTCTGCCTGATGATTTGACGTTTGAGCTGGTCGAGCCTTTGCGTGATTTATTTAAGGATGAAGTCCGTAAATTGGGTGTTGCGCTGGGCATCCCGCATCATATGATTTATCGCCATCCTTTCCCTGGTCCTGGCTTGGGCGTTCGTATCTTGGGTGAAGTCAAAAAAGAGTATGCCGATATCTTGCGCTTAGCGGATGATATTTTTATGCAGGAGCTTCGCCAATCAGGCTGGTATGATAAGACCGCACAAGCCTTTGCGGTGTTTCAGCCTGTCAAATCGGTGGGCGTCGTCGGTGATGGCAGACGCTATGCGTGGGTGATCGCTCTGCGTGCGGTTGAGACCGTGGACTTTATGACCGCTCGCTTTGCTCATTTGCCTTATGAGTTGGTGGATAGAATCTCAACGCGTATCATGAATGAGATCAAGGATGTTTCTCGTGTGGTTTATGATGTCTCAAGCAAGCCACCTGCGACGATTGAATGGGAATAATCAGTACATCTGATGAGACCTAATCGCTCAGCCGCCTTGGTTGGGCGATTTTTTTGATCTTTAAATTGTCATAAAAACTAAGTCTTATTGTCATCATTGCTGACTACAATGCCATCAAAAGTACTATTTATGGAGTTATAATGAAACTGTATATCGCCAAAACACATATTTTCTTAGCGCTGATGGCGGGTTTGTCATCTATGGCATGGGCAAATCCTGCGGCAACTTTGACAGGGTTTGCCAAACTGGATGTCGAAACTTATGCCACAGGTCCAATCTCAGGTAGGGCAGCTAAGACAGCCAATGGCATCGTTGCGCCCTTTAAGGCACAGCCGGTTCAGGGGTTTTCTGGCGCCCTGAAAAACCATGATGGCAGCTATACTGTGTTGGCAGATAATGGTTATGGCGCCAAGGATAATTCGGCAGATTTTTTATTGCGGATTTATCATCTTGATGTCGATTTTCGCTCCAAAGAAGGGGGTGGTGGCGAGGTGAAAGTATTGGATTTTATTCAGCTTCGCGACCCTAACAAGCTCATCCCCTTTGAAATTGTCAATGAAAGCTCAGCTGACAGACTCTTAACAGGTGCAGACTTTGACCCTGAGTCTATTCAGCGAACCTCTGACGGCAATTATTGGATCGGTGAAGAGTTTGGACCCTTTTTGCTGCATTTTGATCAACAAGGCGTGTTGATTGATCCGCCGATCGCATTGCCACATCCGAATCAAAAAAATCAGCAGCTGCGCTCACCTCAAAACCCTTTGAACACTAAACACTCATCACCTGCTACCGTGCAACGCAGTGGCGGCTTTGAAGGGATGGCGCTGTCGGCTGACGGCAAATTTTTATATCCCATGCTAGAAAAGCCATTAACTGATGCAAGCACCAAGCAGTTGCTGATCTCTGAATTTGATGTTCAGAAAAAAGCTTATACAGGCAACCATTACTGGTTTGTGCTGGATGAAAGAGCGACAGCGATTGGTGATTTTCAGATGATTGATAACCGATCAGGGATTGTGATTGAGCGAGATGATACCGAAAACGATTGGAGTGGCTATAAAAAATTGATCCGCATTACACTTGGCCAGTCAGGTCAAGCAGTTGATCGCACCGATCTTGTTGATCTGATGAATATTGATAATCCTGATCATTTGTACGGTCCTGTTCGAGCAGGTGATATGGGTGTGGGTCAGAGATTTACTTTTCCATTTGTGACCATCGAAGATATTATCATTGAAGATGATCGCACTATTACAGTGCTTAATGATAATAATTTTCCAAGCTCGTCAGGGCGTAATGCAAATTTGGCGGATGACAATGAAATCATTCGTCTAAATTTACATCAGCCCCTGCGCTGATTAGATCGCTTGATAGCAACTCACCTAATAAATAAGCTCAATTTAGATATTGAGCTTATTTATTTGAAGGCAATCAAAAACAAGACAGACTTAGCAATACTTTAGTAACATTAAATATCAATTGTTAAAAATTTGTCAAAGAATATGTAAATCCTTGTAATTATCATGGGATTTGGCTATGATACGCCATTATTTTTGAGATTTCGGTGAAACTGCACTGAAATCAACATAAATCCACCAAAGGCTAAAAGCCTAAGGATCAGATGATGAAAAAGATTTTTGTAGCTGCTTTGGCGCTGTCTGCCTTGTCTGCTCAAGCGGCGACCGTCACTTATTATGGTGATAAATTTCATGGTCGCAAAACGGCAAATGGCGAGCGTTTTAACCAAAATGCGATGACCTGTGCCAGCAACAGCCATAAATTTGGTACGCATCTTAAAGTGACCAATACCGCCAATGGTAAATCAGTTGTTTGTCGAGTGAACGACCGCGGCGGCTTTAGTAAATATGGCGTGACCTTGGATTTGTCAAAAGGCGCATTTGCTAAAATTGCACCACTTTCTCAAGGTCGTGCACGCGTCACCATCGAAAAAGTCAGTGGCTCAACCGCCCAAGACACTCAAGGCATCGAAAGTAGTACACTGGCACAAGACAGCCTAAGCGCCCAAAAAGTGGCTGAAGCGTTATCACAAGTTGAAAAAGTGTCAACCGAACACACCACTCGCATCACTTTGGCAAGTAATACTTCAGTGACCGAATAAGAAGTGAAAGCTTATGATAAAAGCGACAGATATTGTGGTTGGCATAGGCAAAACTGCCGTTAAAGGCGCCTTGATTGTCACTGAATACACCGGCTATCTGATGGATGGGACGGTGTTTGATGCTTCTGCGCACCGTGGTCGTCCGTTTGAGTGCGTGATCGGCACAGGTCGCGTGATCAAAGGTTGGGATTTGGGCGTGCTAGGCTTTGATGACTCAGGCGTTAGTGTGGCGCCCATGCAAGTTGGCGGTAAGCGAGAATTAATCGTGCCTGCGCAGTTGGCGTATGGTGATCGTACGATGGGTAAAATTCCGCCCAACTCACCGCTGCGTTTTGAGATTGAGCTATTAGAAGTGCGCACTCGTGATGACTGATGAGATCGATGCTCAAAAGCATAGCCCGACCGCCAAAAGCTTGCTATAATAAACTTAAGCAAGCTTTTTTGATGCGTTTTATTATTTGCTTAAATAAACACATCAACACAGCTTTAAAAAATTTTATAGGAGCAAGCCTTAGTGATTAAGATTGATCAATATTTTAGCCAAGCTCAGTGGCAAAAATTTACCCAAGCGGCAGAAGGTCAAGAGACGCCTTTATTGGTGGTTGATTTGAGTCGAATTAAGACCAAATACGAAGAGATGGTCACGCTATTTCCTAAGGCAAAAATCCATTATGCCATGAAAGCAAGTCCGGCCACCGAAGTGGTCAAATATTTGGCTGATCTGGGCTCAAATTTTGACTGTGCATCGATTTATGAGTTGGATCGTGTGCTAGATTGTGGTGTGTCACCTGATCGCATTTCTTATGGTAACACCATCAAAAAAGCAGATCATGTGAAGTATGCCTACAATAAAGGCATTACTTTATATGCCACAGATTCTAAAGCAGATCTAATTAATATCGCTAATAACGCGCCTGGCTCTAAGGTATTTGTGCGCATTTTGGTGCATGGTGCTGACACCGCCGAATGGCCGCTATCACGCAAATTTGGCTGTCATCCTGACATGGCGATCGATTTACTTGTGCAAGCAAAAAATCTAGGCCTTGTCCCTTATGGCATCTCATTTCATGTGGGCAGTCAGCAAAAAGATGTGGCAGCGTGGGATGATGCGCTTGCTAAGGTCAAATATATGTTTGACTGGATGAAATATGAAGAAGGGATTAAGCTTCAAATGATCAATTTGGGCGGCGGATTCCCAACCAATTACATCAGTGAAGTCAACCCAATTTCAGTCTATGCCGAAGAGATTCACCGCTATTTATCCGAAGACTTTGATGAAGATGAGATGCCCGAAATTATCTTAGAGCCAGGGCGCTCTATGGTGGGCGACAGTGGCGTTTTGGTCTCAGAAGTTGTCTTGATCAGTCGTAAATCACGCACCGATTTGACCCGATGGGTCTACACAGATGTGGGCTTATTCCAAGGCTTGATCGAAACTTTGGGTGAGGCGATCAAATATCCCGTCTATACGCCAAAAATGGAAACCGCCACCGAAAAAGGTACGGTGATTTTGGCAGGGCCAACTTGCGACAGTACCGATATCATGTATGAAGATGCAGCCTATAAGCTACCTCAAGACCTTGAAATCGGTGATAAACTCTACTGGCTGACGACAGGCGCCTATACCAATTCTTATTCATCGGTTGAGTTTAATGGTTTTCCGCCTTTAAAAGTCAAATACATTGAATAATGTTTCACATGAAACATTAAAATAATCATAAGGTTTGAAATGCAATTTTCAAAATTTGGCGAAAAATTTATTCAAGATAGCCCCATCCTACAGCTGATGGATGATTTGGGCAGTGCGCTAAACAGTGATACGCCGATCAATATGCTTGGCGGCGGTAATCCTGCCAATATCCCAGAGGTATCGGCAGCGTATGAGGCAGCGCTCCAACAGATCGCTGCCAGCGGCGCAGCGATAGAAAGTGTGAGTAATTATGCGTCGCCGCAAGGTGATGCTAAATTTATCAAGGTGCTTGTTGAATTTTTCAATCGTCGCTATGGTTGGGGGCTGACTTCTGATCACATCGTACTGACCAACGGCTCTCAGAACGCGTTCTTTTATCTGTTTAATTTATTTGCAGGGCAGTTTTGTGATGGCAGCCATAAATCCATCTTGTTGCCCTTAGCGCCGGAATATGTGGGCTATGCAGATGTACAAGTTGAGGGATCTCATTTTGTGTCATTGCCGCCAATCATAGAAAAAACCACGCATGAAGGTCGTGAAGGATTCTTTAAATATAAAGTTGATTTTGATGCTCTTGAAAATTTAGAAGAATTAAATAATAATCAAATTGGCGCAATTTGCTGCTCACGCCCAACCAATCCTACAGGCAATGTGCTGACAGACAGTGAGATGGCGCATCTAAAACAGCTTGCCAAAAAGCATGGCGTGCCTTTGATCATTGATAATGCCTATGGTGCACCGTTTCCAAATATCATCCACACCGGCGCAAGCCTTGAGTGGGATGATGAGACCATCTTATGCTTTAGCCTATCAAAGGTTGGTCTGCCGGGCGTGCGCACGGGCATTATCATTGCGCATCCAAAGATTGCTAAGGCTGTCAGTAACATGAACGCCATTGTGAATCTATCGCCGGTGCGCTTTGGGGCGGCGATTGCCACACCGTTATTTGAAAATGATGAGATTATTCGCCTGTCTGATGAGCTTATCTCCCCATTTTATAAAAAACAATCCGCATTTGCCATCCGCCGTCTCCAAGAAGAATTTGCAGATTATCCAGTTTATATCCATCAGCCTGAAGGTGCGATTTTTCTGTGGGTATGGTTTGAGGGTTTGCCGATTTCTACGACCAAGCTGTATCAGATCTTAAAGGAGCAAGGCACGCTGATCATCCCAAGCGAGCATTTTTTTGTGGGTATGCAGACGGCGGATTATCCACACGCCAAAGAGTGTATCCGCTTGTCGATCGCCCAAGACGACCACACGCTTGACCAAGGCATCAAAACGATTGGTGAAGTGGTTAGGCAGTTGTATCACAATTAAAAAATACCGCAGCTCATCGGCTGCGGTATTTTTTTGGGTTATGATTGGGCGGCTGTTACCATGATCTCAACGAGCCAGTTTGGATTGACCAAGTTGGCTTGGATGGTTGCTCTTACTGGCGGAGTTGAGCCTGCCATCCATTCTTTCCAAGCGTTATTAAAGCCTTCAAAATCATCCAAATTTTTGATGAACACTTGAGCAGATAGCAGATGATTTTTATCAGTGCCTGCCAAAGCCAATGCCTTATCGATATTAGCAAAGACTTGGCGTGACTGCCCAACGATGTCAAGGCTATCATCGTCAGGTACTTGACCTGCCAAATAAACCACACCGCCATGAACCGCCACTTCGCTTAAGGTGTCATTGCTGTCAAATTTTTGGATTGTGCTCATAAGTTTTCCTTATTTAGACTGACTGATAACGCGCCAATGACAGCCCTTCAAGGCTGATGTCAGGCGTCTGATGGGTAATAATATCACTGATGAGGCTGCCAGAGCCGCAGGACATGGTCCAGCCCAGCGTGCCGTGACCTGTATTGAGATACAGATTGTCAAAATGCGTCTGACCGATGATGGGCGTGCCATCTGGCGTCATGGGTCTTAGCCCTGTCCAAAAAGTTGCATTCGCCAAATCTCCGCCATCAAACAGGCTTTTGGTCACCATCTCAAGTGTATCGCGGCGCTGCTTTCGGAGGCTTAGATCAAAACCGCCAAGCTCCGCCATGCCGCCCACTCGGATGCGCCGATCAAATCGCGTGATGGCAATTTTATAGGTTTCATCGATGACGGTAGAAATGGGCGCGCGGCTTTCATCAATGATGGGCACGGTTAGCGAATATCCCTTAACCGGATACACCGGTAAATCAAGCCCCAAGGACTTTGCCATCGCGCGTGAATAACTGCCCAATGCAAGCACATAGCTGTCCGCGGTAATCAGCTCGCCATCCGCAATGACGCCAGTGATTTTTTGATGTTCGTGAGTGATTTTGTCAATCGTGGTGTTAAAACGAAATTCCACACCCATTTGTTTGCAGATGTCAGCCAAGGCTTTGGTGAATAAATTGCAGTCGCCAGTTTCGTCGTGGGGCAGCCTCAGACCGCCAGTCAGCTGTGCTGACGCATGCGCCAAAGCAGGCTCAGCTTGGCTTAGGCTGTCTTTGTCTAACAGCTCATAGTCCACACCACATTCTTTAAGGACTTCGATGTCTTTGCCGACTTGGTCAAGCTGTGCTTGGGTGCGAAACAGCTGAAGCGTGCCTTGGGTGCGGTGCTCATAACCGATGCCGGTGTCTTCACGAAGCTGCCCAAAGCAGTCGCGGCTGTATTCAGCCACTCGCATCATGCGCGCTTTATTGATGGCGTAGCGCTCGCTGGTGCAGTTTTTGAGCATCTGGGTAAGCCATGCCATCTGAAAGCTTGACCCATCAGGACGAATCGCTAAGGGCGCATGCTTTTGAAACAGCCATTTGACAGCTTTCATGGGGATTTGTGGAGCAGCCCAAGGCGTTGAGTAGCCTGGCGAGATCTGCCCAGCATTACCGAAGCTTGTCTCTTCAGCAACGGTATGCTGACGCTCGATGACAGTGACTTGGACGCCTTTTTTGGCAAGATAATACGCCGTCGTAGTGCCGATGACGCCGCCGCCTAAAACCAAAACTTTCATGCGATGTTCCTAAGTAGGCAAAATATGTATGCTTGCATATGATAACAGGCGGACGCAATCGCTGACAAGCCAAAAACGCTGATTGATTAAAATATTCACTGAAGCAAAATTATGATATACTGATTTTATAACTTGACGGAGTACAGCCAATCAGCTGTTGAGATTGTTTTATTTTTATGATGAGATTCATAAGAATTATAAACAAATACCGTTGAACCTGTAAGGTTAATACCTGCGTAGGAATCAAGTTAATTAAAGATAAGCCGCTACTGGCATGGTCTTTAAATGGCTTGATTTGTAGCCAATTTAAGGACACATTATGAGCCAATCTGCCACGAATCTTGACCAAATCATCGCCCAACATGATGAAGACGCCAAAGATTTAACCCGTATCTTACCTGCATCACGCAAAGTGTATGTCCAAGGTTCACGAGCCGATATCCAAGTGCCCTTTCGTGAAATCAGCCTGACGGACACCCCCACAGGACTTGCCCAAGATGGACTTGAAAAAAACGAACCGATTTTGGTCT
Organism: Moraxella canis; assembly: GCF_034424565.1. Classification (NCBI taxonomy): domain Bacteria; kingdom Pseudomonadati; phylum Pseudomonadota; class Gammaproteobacteria; order Moraxellales; family Moraxellaceae; genus Moraxella; species Moraxella canis. The sequence goes on from NZ_CP139961.1 coordinate 1,097,118, forward strand.
ATGACACCTCGGGCGTTTATACCGACCCTGATGTCAAGATTGACCTAAACCAAGGCTTACCCAAACTACGCCAAGGCTGGATCAGCGAGCGTGATGACACCGAGCAATTAGACGGCTTGACCTCAGAGTTTGGGCGTGAAAGGCTCAAAGACATCCGCACCGAGACCATTCGCTTTGCACACATCACCAATCCACGCCGTGCCAAAACTGGCAAAAACGTTACCCAAATGCACTACGCACGCCAAGGCATCATCACCCCTGAAATGGAATACATCGCCATTCGTGAAAATCAGCGTCAGCGTGATGGCGTGGACATGCGTCAGCATCAAGGACAGAATTTTGGGGCGAATAATTTAACAGAGATTACCCCTGAATTTGTGCGTTCTGAGGTGGCGGCAGGACGTGCGATTATCCCTGCCAACATCAATCACCCTGAATGTGAGCCGATGATTATTGGGCGTAATTTTTTGGTCAAAATCAACGCCAACATCGGTAACTCCGCCCTAGGGTCTAGCATCGAAGAAGAAGTCGCTAAGATGACGTGGGCGACACGTTGGGGGGCGGATACCATTATGGATTTGTCCACCGGCAAAAATATCCATGAAACGCGTGAGTGGATTATCCGTAATTCACCTGTGCCGATTGGCACCGTGCCAATTTATCAAGCCCTTGAAAAAGTAGGCGGCGTGGCAGAAGATTTGACGTGGGAGATTTTTAAGGACACGCTCATTGAGCAAGCCGAGCAGGGCGTGGATTATTTTACCATTCATGCAGGGGTGCTACTTCGCTATGTACCGCTGACCGCGGGTCGCTTGACAGGCATCGTCAGCCGTGGTGGTTCTATCATGGCACAGTGGTGCTTGGCACATCATCAAGAAAACTTTTTGTACACGCATTTTGATGAGATTTGTCAAATCATGAAAGCGTATGATGTGTCATTTAGCTTAGGCGACGGACTGCGACCTGGCTGTATCCAAGATGCCAATGATGAAGCACAGTTTAGCGAGCTACGCACACTTGGTGAGCTGACCCAAAGAGCGTGGGAGCATGATGTGCAGGTGATGATTGAAGGACCTGGACACGTGCCGATGCACATGATTAAAGAAAACATGGATTTGCAGCTAGAAGTCTGTCAAGAAGCACCGTTTTATACGCTTGGTCCGCTCACCACCGACATCGCCCCTGGCTATGACCATATCACCAGTGCGATTGGGGCGGCGATGATTGGCTGGTATGGCACAGCGATGCTTTGCTATGTTACGCCAAAAGAGCATTTGGGTCTGCCTAATAAAAAAGACGTCAAAGACGGCATCATCACCTACAAAATCGCCGCCCACGCAGCCGACCTTGCCAAAGGGCACCCTGCCGCTCAGGTGCGTGATAATGCCCTGTCTAAGGCACGCTTTGAGTTTCGTTGGGAAGACCAGTTTAATTTGGCACTTGACCCAGACACCGCTCGCTCCATGCACGATGAGACCATGCCAAAAGAAGCCCATAAGTCGGCACACTTTTGCTCGATGTGTGGCCCGAAGTTTTGTTCCATGAAAATCACCCAAAATGTGCGTGATTATGCCAAGGGGCTAGACATAGAACAAGGCTTGGCGGAAATGAAAGCGAAATATAAAGAAGAAGGCAGTAAGCTGTATCACGAGGTGTGATCCTGCTGCATGCTTTGGCGCATTGTCAAGATGGCTTGTCGGATGGGTATTCGGCAAGCCATTATAATTCTGCTATAATGAATGACTTTATTCATAAAATTGGTCACTTATGTCGTTCTTTTCATATTTTGAAAAACGTTTAGAATCTTTTCCTAATATCAGCTTGCCTACCCATACCCATTCGTTGGCTTCTTTTATTTATGCCTGTACTTATGGCTATCGTGGTTGGCTTTTATTATTTACAGTGCTGACGGCGATTTCAGGGATTTATTGGGCATATGTCTATGCGTGGGTTGGGCAAATTGTTGATTGGCTCAATTTGTATTCTCCCAGTGAATTTTGGGCACAAAAAAAGTCAGATTTATTGATCATGCTGGCAATCAGCGCGTTCATTCCTTTGGTGCTTTTGTTTGAGACGACCGTTCAGCATCAGGTCCTACAAGGCGTGGTTCCCATGCGTCTGCGTTGGATTTTTCATCAGCATATGCTGGGTCAGTCGATGCAGTTTTATCAAGATGAATTCTCTGGTCGTGTGTCAGCCAAAGTGATGCAAACAGCGCTGGCGGTGCGTGATGTGGTGATGACGCTGATTGGCGTGTTTGTCTTTATCATCACATTTTTGATGGGTGCTGGCGCGGTTTTGACAGGCATTCATCCGCTGCTGATGGTGCCGTTTGTGTTTTGGGTGTTGGCGGTGGCTGGTTTGTTGGTGTTTTTATTACCAAGGCTGCAGCGCACCAGTCAAGCTCAGGCGGACGCGCGCGCTTTGATGACAGGACGGATCACTGATGCTTATGCCAATATCGGCACGGTGAAGCTATTTAGCCATTCACGCCGAGAGTCTGGCTATGCCAAGGAAGCCATGCAGCATTTTTTGGGTAAGGTTCATAGCCAAATGCGTCTCATCTCATTGCTTGAGATTTTGGTTTCTGTGATCGCGGTTTTGACGGTCTCAGGATCGGTTGCGATGAGCGTGTATTTGTGGATGTCTGGCGTGGTGGGCGCAGGCGCGGTGGCAGTTGCGGGAGCGCTTGCGATTCGCTTGCAGGGCTTGACGCACTGGGTACTTTGGGAGACGGCAAGTTTGTTTGAGCATCTGGGGACTGTCCAAGATGGCATGAAGACTTTGACCACGCCGCATCATGTGGTGGATGATCCCAATGCCAAAGAGTTTCACGTGAAACACGGTCAGATTGACTTTAGTCAGGTAGTCTTTAATTATGGCAAAAACAATCAAACCCATCCTTTGCTAGACGATTTTACCTTATCCATCAAAGCAGGCGAAAAAGTCGGATTGGTGGGTCGCTCAGGCGCAGGCAAGTCCACGCTGGTCAATTTGCTTTTGCGATTTTATGATGTTGATGGCGGCAAAATTTGCATCGATCATCAAGATATCAAAGCCATCACCCAAGAATCTTTGCGCCAAAATATCGGCATGGTCACCCAAGATACATCACTACTACATCGCACGGTGCGTGAAAACATCGCCTATGGTCGCCCAGATGCCACCGATGATGAGATCATCGCTGCCGCCAAAGCAGCGCATGCGTGGGACTTTATCCAGACCCTAAAAGACAAGCAGGGTAATACAGGGCTTGATACCCAGGTCGGCGAGCGCGGTGTCAAGCTGTCAGGTGGTCAGCGCCAGCGTATCGCCATCGCCCGCGTCATGCTCAAAAATGCGCCGATTTTATTGCTTGATGAAGCAACCAGTGCGCTAGACAGTGAAGTTGAACACGCCATCACCCAAAGTCTTGATGATATGATGGCAGGCAAAACCGTCATCGCCATCGCCCATCGATTATCGACCATCGCTTCGATGGATAGACTGGTGGTGATGGACGAAGGGCGTATTGTTGAGATGGGTAGTCATGATGAGCTGATCGCCAAAGACGGCGTGTATGCCTCGCTTTGGGCGCGCCAAAGCGGCGGGTTTTTGGCTGAATGATCTGATCTGCTCGTCTAAGATCGTTAAGATAACTTTAAACACACAGTTACAATACCACCGTTTTGCTTAAAATTTGCTTAAGATTTTTGTGGTTTAATAGCGTCAAATCTCGTTTTTATCTTATTTGGAGTATTTATGAAAATTCAACATATCGCTGTGGCAGCAGTGGCTGCAATTACTTTAAGTGCTTGCACTGCGCACGCCAACAACCAAACTCAAGCTACCAAAGCCCCCGCTGTGATGCCTACTGCCCAAAATAGCACCATCGCACAGGCTAAGACCTTTCGTGATGACACAAAAGTCGCTGTACAAGGTAAATTGACACGCTATGTCGGTGACGAAAAATTTGAGCTTCAAGACGGCACAGGTAGTATCATCGTTGAGATTGATGATGATTATTATCAAAATAATCCACAGTCTTTGGTGGGTAAAACTGTGATCATTCACGGTGAAATTGATCGTGATGACCGCCGCATTGAGATTGATGCCAAGCGCCTTCAAGTGCGTTAATTGAGTGAATTTGGCAATAATATCTTGAAACTAAAAATCCCATGCTGCACGGCATGGGATTTTTAGTTTAAATGGCTTTCTTAAGCGGTTTTGGTGGGATGGATGATCCGCTCACGACCGCGCTCAATCGCTGCCAAAACTTGATTGGGCGCGGTACCACCGATGTGGTCGCGTGCGCTCAACGACCCTTCAAGCGTCAAACATTCAAAGACATCGTCGCCGATGAGTGGGCTAAAGCTTTTTAGCTCATCTAGCGAAAGTTCGCTCAGATCCACGCCTTTTGAGACGCCAAGCCCAACTGCTTTACCGACCACTTCGTGCGCATCACGAAATGGCAAGCCTTTTTTGACCAAATAATCTGCCAAGTCGGTTGCTGTGGCGTAGCCTTTCATGGTCGCTGCACGCATATTATCGGCATTTGGGGTGATATTTGGCAGCATATCGGCAAAGGCAAGCAAGCTACCGCTTAAGGTGTCCACGCAGTCAAACAGCGGCTCTTTGTCTTCTTGATTGTCTTTATTGTAGGCAAGCGGCTGATTTTTCATGAGCGTCAGCAATGTGATGAGCTGCCCAAACACGCGCGCTGCCTTACCGCGTACCAATTCTGGGACATCGGGATTTTTCTTTTGGGGCATGATCGATGAGCCTGTGCAGAACCGATCAGGAATATGCACAAAGCCAAACTGAGCGCTCATCCATAAGATCAGCTCTTCGCTCATGCGCGATAAGTGCATCATCAAGATAGAGGCATTGGCAGTAAATTCGATGGCAAAATCACGATCAGACACCGCATCCAGTGAGTTTTGGCAAATGCCCTCAAAGCCAAGCAGACGCGCGGTGATGGTGCGATCAATCGGATAGGTAGTGCCTGCCAGTGCAGCAGATCCGAGCGGCATTTGATTAATACGGCGGCGCGTATCCACGAAACGCTCGCTATCACGCACCAGCATCTCAAACCATGCCATCACGTGGTGCCCAAAGCTGACAGGCTGAGCCGTCTGAAGATGGGTAAATCCAGGCATGATGGTGTGAGTGTGGTTGGCTGCCAAATCAAGCAGCCCAGCTTGTAGCTTGGCAAGTAGCCCCAAGATATTATCTGTCTCATCACGCAACCACAGGCGGATATCTGTAGCGACTTGATCATTGCGGCTGCGACCAGTGTGCAGCTTTTTGCCGACATCACCGATGAGCGCCGTCAAGCGACTTTCGATATTCATGTGAACATCTTCAAGCACCACCGACCACTCAAACTCGCCGTTGTCGATCTCGGCTTGAATTTGAGTAAGACCTTGAATGATTTGATCGGATTCGTCTTGGGTGATGATGCCGCACGCACCCAACATGGTGGCGTGGGCGATTGAGCCTTGGATGTCTTGGCGCGCCATGCGCTTATCAAAATTGACCGATGCGGTAAATTCCGCCACAAAACTGTCCGTCGCCTCTGAAAAACGACCACCCCACATACTTGAAGTTTGTTCGCTCATGGTGATTCCTTGTATGACTTTCAAATGATAAAAACGTGCCCAAAGTATACCATAATTTTGGGCAGCGCGTGATGGTGCTTTTGTATCAATTTTATAAAATAATTAATAAAAATATCTAATTAATAATAATCAGCACAAAGATCATCAATAAATCCATGGTAGGTGTTGGTATTTGGTCGCCAAATTTCTTATAATAGGTTAAATTTATCAAAGATTTGGATCAAATATGACCACACGTACCCTAACCATCGCCACACGCCAAAGCCCATTGGCGCTGTGGCAGGCAAATTTTATCAAAGCGAAACTTGAGCAATTATACCCATCGCTGTCAGTTGAGCTGCTTGAGATGGTCACCAAAGGCGATAAGATTTTGGACACGCCGCTTGCTAAAATTGGTGGTAAGGGGCTGTTTGTTAAGGAGCTTGAGCAGGCTTTGTATGATAAGCGCGCTGACATTGCGGTGCATTCGCTCAAAGATGTGCCGATGGTGTTGCCCGAAGGGCTGATGCTTGGGGCATATTGTGAGCGTCATGCGCCGACAGATGCGTTTGTGTCTAATCGTTTTGAGTGTTTGGATGATTTGCCCACAGGGGCAGTACTTGGCACATCCAGTTTGCGCCGCGAGTGTCAGCTGCGTCAGGCTAGACCTGATTTGGACATCAAAAGTCTGCGCGGCAATGTTGGCACTCGGCTAGGTAAATTAGATGCAGGAGAATATGACGCCATCATCTTGGCGACCAGTGGTCTTGAGCGCTTGGGTTTGCATGAGCGGATTCGTCATGAGCTTGATGATGAGCTGTCGCTGCCTGCGGTGGGTCAAGGGGCGCTTGCCATTGAGTGCCGTCAAGATGATGAAGAAATAAAGTCGCTGCTATCCCCACTGAACCATCCTAAGACGCGCCTGTGTGTGCTGGCTGAGCGTGCCATGAACCGCGCGCTTGAAGGCGGCTGTCAGGTGCCGATCGCAGGGTTTGCCGTGATTGAAGGTGGTGTACTGACCCTGCGCGGGCGCGTCGGCTCGGTGGATGGTAAAACTTTATTAAAAGCGCAGCAATCACTCACCTTGACCGGTGAAACTCAAATGGATGAAACAGCTGCCGAACAGCTTGGGGTGGACATTGCGCACGAGCTACTATCCCAAGGCGCGGATGATATCTTAAAACAAGTTTATCAAAACGCACACTAATCCATGATGCCCATGTTACTCATCAATACCCGACCTAAGCACCGCGGACAAGCCATTCGCCAAATGACGGATGTGACGGTCATTGATCTGCCGCTATTAGACATCCAGACGCTGCCCATGACACAAGCTGAAGCGTCGATGATGCGCGCATGGCTTGATCATCACTACGATGCGCTTGTGGTGACCAGTGTTGAGTCGGCGCGGCGTGCGCTTGAGTATTTGGATAATCTAAATGGTGGAAGTGATTGGCAACAAACACCACCTGATGCGCCCATCGTTGCTGTCGGCTCGGCGACTGCCAAAGTGCTGACTGATCGTGGAATACCTGTCATTTTACCAAAGATTGCTAATAATGAAGGCATGCTGGCTATGGCTGAGATCCAAGCGCTGACATCGGGCAGTAGGCTTTTGATTTGGCGGGGTGTTGGTGGGCGTAAGCTATTAAACGACACATTAAAAGCGCGGGGCGTTAAGATTGATGTTATTCGTTGGTATGAGCGATTCATCCCCGCAGATTTGGCGGATAATTTTCAACAAAATTTAACAACCATCAACGAAACAGCCGATATTTTTGTCATTATCAGCAGTGAGATGGCGTATCAAGCATGGCGGGGGCTTTTGCATCATCGGCGCTACCGCTATCTGGCATTGGGCGAGCGACTTAAAAATATCATCCGTGCTCATGAGCCTGACGCGATGGTTGATGAGCTTGTGACGCTTGAGCCTGATGAGATTCGCCAAGTCATTCACCAACATTCTTTAGCTTAACTCAAACCAAGCCATACCGATCTTACTGGTATGATAATCAATGTAACCACCCAAAGATACTATCATGAAAAAACACGGTCAAAAATCAGATCACCGCACCTTAAAATCTCACTCTAAAGAAAAGATAAATCAACCACCTCGTCAAACTAAGCCAGCCAAGCCCAAAAATCCTTATTTTTATGGCATCCACGCTGTCAGCATGCTGCTCAAACGCCGCCCTGAAGAGGTGCTAAGCTTATTTATTCAGATGCGCGATGATGGTCAAATGAGCGAAGAACACCGACGTATCGCAGCGTCTGCTGAGCAATTTGGCATCAGTATCCAAAGCGCTCAGCGCGAGCGCTTGACCGAGCTTTGTGACAGTCCGCAGCATCAAGGCGTTGTCGCTTTGGCGCGCCCTACGCCGATGGCAGATGAGGCGATACTAGATGAGCTTATGGACAAAGACGAGGCGCTGTTTTTGGTGCTTGATCAGATCACTGATGCCCATAATTTGGGTGCCTGCTTGCGTAGCGCTTGTGCGATGGGCGTAGATGCGGTGATCATTCCACGCCATCAATCTGCACCGATGACGCCGACGGTTGCGAAGGTTTCGGTGGGGGCTTCGGAGGTCATCAGCGTCATCAGTGTGACCAATTTGGCTCGCACCCTTGAGAAACTCAAAAAAGCAGGCGTGTTCGTATTTGGGACGGCGCTTGATGATACCGCCAAGCCAGCGTTTGAGTGCGACTTTGGGGGCAAGGTTGCCATCATCATGGGCTCAGAGGGCGAAGGTATGCGCAGATTGACGCAGACTTTGTGTGATACTTTGGTCTATATTCCTATGGCGCCGATCGCTGATCGTCCCCAAAGTCTGAATGTGAGCGTAGCGACAGGGATGATGCTGTATGAAGTGATGCGCCAAAGACAAGGATTTGGGTAGATGCCGCCTATTTGATGAGATAATCACCACCCAAATAAACTCAGTCAAATGATCATACATTTGACTGGTTTTATTGATGCTGTTTAAGCTTGTTTGGCGATTTTATTGAGTTTTTCGCGAGCTGTTTCATCAATCTTATCAATGTTGCTTTCGCACTTATTGGGATCATTACCACAAAATTGGCAATATTTATCACCCATCAAGGTCGCCACACCGCCACAAGAGCCTTTAAGCGGCTTTTTTTTGATGAGATAACCAACACCCATAAATAAGAAAAATAAAATAAAAATCCCAAAAGTCACAAAAAAGATGGGAATGAATTGATTTAAAATATCGCTCATGGCTTCTCCGTGCAATGAAGTAGCAAATTAATCAAATAAGTCATAGTATAACACTTTATTCAAAGTCGAATGTAATGATTTTGGGGCTTTTGTGTTGCCGGTTCAATAAAAATAGCCCATCTATGATGGGCTATTTTGGTGAAGCAATCAGCGATTATTTGTCTTTGACTTCGGTGAACTCAGCATCAACCACACCGTCATCGGCAGGATTGGCTTGTTCTGGCTGTGGCTCAGCACCTTGGGCACCTGCATCAGCGTAGATCTTTTGGCTGATTGGCAAGAATGCGTTATCTAGCGCTTCAAGTTTTGCCTTGATGTCATCGGCATCATCTTCTTTGGCAGCAGCTTCAAGCGCGCTGATAGCAGCTTCTACAGAAGCGGTATCTTCAGCCGTCACTTTGTCGCCAGCTTCTTTTAAGGCTTTTTGAACAGCGTGGATACGACCATCTGCTTCGTTGCGAGCGTTTGCAAGATTTGCAAATTTCTCATCTTCAGCAGCATTCGCTTCAGCGGTGCGAATCATCTCTTCGATTTCAGCTTCTGACAGACCTGAGTCTGCTTTGATCTGAATCGATTGTGATTTGCCAGTGCCTTTGTCTTTGGCGCTGATATTCATGATGCCGTCAGCGTTGATGTCAAAGGTGACTTCAATCTGTGGCACACCGCGTGGTGCCGGTGGAATGTCTGTCAAATCAAAGTTACCCAAAAGTTTGTTTTGGTTGGCGATTTTACGCTCACCTTGATAAACCTGGATAGATACCGCTGGCTGATTGTCCGCTGCTGTTGAGAACACTTGTGATTTTTTGGTTGGAATCATGGTGTTCTTCTCAATGATCGGTGTCATCACGCCGCCCATGGTTTCGATACCCAAAGTCAGCGGAGTCACGTCAAGCAGTAGAACGTCTTTTTTGTCGCCAGACAATACCGCACCTTGGATGGCAGCACCCATCGCAACGGCTTCATCAGGGTTAACGTCTTTACGCGGCTCTTTGCCAAAGAACTCTTGAACCTTTTGTTGGACCAATGGCATACGCGTCTGACCACCGACCAAAATTACATCATCGATGTCGCTTGCTGATAAGCCAGCATCTTCCAAAGCGGTTTTGCAAGGAATGATCGTGCGTGCGACCATCTCTTCAGTCAGGCTTTCAAGCTTGGCGCGGCTGATGGTAACAACCAAGTGTTTTGGACCTGTGGCATCAGCGGTGATGTAAGGTAAGTTCACTTCGGTAGATTGGCTGCTTGATAGCTCAATTTTGGCCTTTTCGGCAGCTTCTTTTAGGCGCTGCATCGCCAAGGCATCACCTTTTAGGTTAACGTCTTGATCTTTTTTGAACTCTTCAACCAAATAATCGATCAATGCCAAGTCAAAGTCTTCGCCGCCCAAGTGAGTGTCACCATTGGTCGCCAAAACTTCAAATTGCTGCTCGCCATCAACGTCAGCGATCTCAATGATAGACACGTCAAAAGTACCGCCGCCCAAGTCATAGACAGCAACTGTCTTATCGCCGCCTTTTTTGTCCATACCGTATGCCAGTGCAGCTGCGGTTGGCTCGTTGATGATACGCTTAACATCTAGACCTGCGATTTTACCAGCATCTTTGGTGGCTTGGCGCTGCGCATCGTTAAAGTAAGCAGGCACAGTGACAACCGCTTCGGTCACAGTTTCGCCAAGATAGTCTTCGGCGGTTTTTTTCATTTTACGCAACACTTCGGCGCTGATTTGTGGTGGCGCTTGTTTTTTGTCATTCACTTCTACCCATGCGTCGCCGTTGTCAGCTTTAACGATTTTAAAAGGTACTAGCGAGATGTCTTTTTGGACTTCTTTGTCTTCAAAACGACGACCGATCAAACGCTTAATGGCAAACAGCGTATTTTTTGGGTTAGTGACCGCTTGACGCTTAGCAGCTTGACCCACCAAAGTTTCACCGTCTTTAAATGCCACAATCGACGGCGTGGTACGCGCGCCTTCTGCGTTTTCGATGACTTTTACTTTATCGCCTTCAAGTACTGCCACACATGAGTTGGTTGTACCTAGGTCAATACCAATGACTTTAGCCATAATTTACTCCAGATTTAAAATTATTTTAATGTTGAAAATTGTTGGTGCTTAGCTCAGCTTTAAAGTTTAATTTAAAATCTTACCAAGCTTGAGTGTTATATTTGTTTTATTTTTGGCTTTTCAAGGGGATAGTCGAACTTTTTTCAAAAAATTTATTTTGTTTTAAGCCATTGAAATTATTCAATAAATCCCCAAGCTCCGAGCTACGCTCCGACCAGTACCATCGCAGGTCTTAAAGTGCGCTCGTTTAGGGTGTAGCCTTTTTGTAGGATTTGACCGATGATGTCTTTTTCGGCATCTGGGAAAATGCCTACCGCTTCATGAATCTCAGGGTTGAAGGCATCGCCGATGTTACCCACTACAGTCACGCCATTTTTTTCTAGCACGGTCAGTAAAGATTTTTGGGTCAGCTGTAGCCCTTCAAGCGTGGCGTCATCAGCACCCGCTTTGTGGCTGGCATCGATGGCGCGCTCAAGATTATCGACCACATCCAAAAGTTCTTTGGCAAACTTTTGTAGCGCAAATTTCTTGGCTTTATCGGTTTCTTGCTCCATGCGGCGTTGGGCGTTGTAGCTTTCGGCATTTGCGCGGGCAGCCGCTTCCTTGGCTTCTTTGACTTCACTTTCTAGCGCTTGGATTTGACTTTGAAGTGCCTCAACTTGATCGGCTGTCGTCGCCTCAGACGCGACCTCTTCTGTGACGGTTTGTTCGGTGGTTTGCTCGGTCATAATTACCCCAAAAAATTAACATAAATTCCCCATCTTCATAATGGTTAAGGATAAAATTTTCAAGGGATGGGCGTAAAAATATTCAATGATCAGACTAAGTTAGGGAATCTCAATGCCTTGTTTTTCGGTCAAAAAGCGCCAATAGCGCTTGGGCAGCTGCTGTACATGATGGCGGATATTCTTACGCTCCTCGATGCTGACATGTTTAAAATACACCTGCCAAAGCTTTTGGTATTTGGATTCAATATCACTATGAAAAACTTTGGGGGCGTGAATCATCTTTTGGTCGATATCGACAATCATCTCCAAAGACGGCTTGGCTTCTGCGCCGTTAAAGTAGATGCCATAGTGGCGATGCGCATCAAAAATCAGCCAATTTTGCTTGGCGAATCTGCGCCGAAAAAACTGCGCAATCAGCGGCAGGACATCAAAATCTGGAATGATCTTGGCAAAATACAAGTTGTCATCGCCATGCTCAAAGCGCACAAAAGCGCACATACGATGGCGCTCTCGGCGAACTTTTTGAACCAAATTTGAGACCAGTAGCGCATCTGGATCGCCCAGATTTGACAGCATGGCTTGTTTTGGACGCTTGATTTTTTGTTGAATTAAGCGGTATAAGCTGCTGTAGACTTGTTCGTTTTCGGATAAAAAAGCTGACAGAATCTCATTGAGCTCTTTTTTGCTGCACAGCGCTTGTAGCTTGGTCATCACTCGGACAGCTTTGGCAGGATCGGTCGGGCAGTCGATGACGGTCTGTAAAAAACTTGGCACATATCGGTGCTGATTGACAATATCAGCGCCCAAAAGCTTGAGCGCATAACCTTCAAACACAGCGCTCAAAAAGCCCTCAAAGCTGCCATCAAAACACAGCACAGTATCCATTGAGCTATCTATCATATCAAGCACCAATCTTAGCCAAATAAGTCAGGCTGATTGCTTGGCTTGAATTTACTGGTGGTTTGGTCAAGTACGATTTGGCGAAAATTCGCGCTGTCTAATTGATTCAAATAAGGATTTGGACTGGTGGTTGCCACAAAATAACGCGCGCGGTTCACCATGGCGCCAAGCTTTTTGAGATGGTCAAGGGTGATTTGGGTATGCCTGCGTGTTTTCATGATTTTTTTGGCGACCTTAACGCCGATGCCTGGCACTCGCAAAATCATCTCATAAGGCGCGGTCTGAATAAAGACTGGAAAATGCTCGCGATGACGAATTGCCCAAGCCAGTTTTGGGTCGCATTCTAAATCCAAAAACGGATTGTCTTTGGTGACGATCTCCTCAGGTGCAAATCCATAAAAGCGCATCAGCCAATCGGCTTGATACAGTCGATGCTCGCGCACAAACGGCACTGGCGTTGAGATGTCGGGCAGGCGACTGTCAGACAGCATCGGCACATAGCCTGAGTAGTACACACGCTTTAGGTCGTATTTTTGATAAAAATGGCTCGATAAGCGCACGATTTGGTGATCATTTTCGCCGGCGGCACCGATGATCAGCTGCGTGGATTGACCTGCAGGGGTATAACTGGGCGCGTGTTTGTGGTGTTTTTTACTGTCTTTAAATTCAATGATCTGCTCTTGGACAGTCTGCATCGGCGCTTTGATGGTTTCGTGGTCTTTTTCGGGCGCTAATAAGGCAAGCCCGGATTTGGTTGGGATTTCCATATTGACCGACAAACGATCGGCATAAAGACCCGCTTCTTTCATAAGCTCGGGAGAGGCGCCGGGAATGGTTTTTAGGTGAATGTAGCCAAAAAATTTATGCTCCTCGCGTAAAGTTTTGGCAACTTTGATCAGCCTTTCCATCGTGTGATCGGCAGATTTAAAAATCCCAGAGCTTAAAAACAGCCCCTCGATATAATTACGCCGGTAAAATTGCATGGTCAGCTCAACGACTTCTTCGACCGTAAAAGCCGCGCGCGGCGTGTCATTACTGCGTCTGGAGGTGCAATACGCGCAGTCATAGATACAATGATTGGTGAATAAAATTTTTAGTAAAGATACACATCTGCCATCTTCGGTGTAGCTGTGGCAAATGCCAGAAGCCGATGAGTTACCAAGCCCGCCTTGGTTTTTTCGTTTGCCACCGCTTGATGAGCAAGAAACATCGTACTTGGCAGCATCTGCCAAAATGGCTAATTTGTCTTGAATGCGCTCAAAATTCATTAATTTTCTCTTGGAAATCTGTCTTTTTAAACCGTTTAATCTTAATTGATAATTTAGGGATTTTAAGACCAAAAACAAGATTTTTGAGCCAAGTTTTACAAAAAGCCTATCAACTGTTAAATGGCTTAAATATCTTTGATGGCGTGGTATTGAAGTGCCCATTGGCTTTGGGTAATCTCTTAAAATAATCCGTTTTTAAGTAATTGGGGTGATGATAGTTTTTGTATTTAAAAGGCAATAAAAGCGACCTATGCGGTCGTGAAGCTCGATGAACGCCGTGAATTGCTCCAGTGGTGGGCAAATGAGGTGGATAATTGGCGAGGTGTGAAGAAATGATGTTTTGTGCTACAATCAAGCCAAATTATTTTTGGCCACACATTATGTACAGCATTAAAATTAACGGCAATACCATCAAGCAAACCGAAAAATCTAATGTTGCATGGTCTTTATATCGTGCGACAGCCAGACTTTTTGAAAATAAGCCAAATCATGTACAGCTATTTATTGATGAAGAGTTGTTGCACCAAAAGCCGAGCGGATTGATGCTGCTGGAGCACCCTGACGGCGCCGCAGTGAATGATGTCTTAATGACACTGGTCAAGACGCTTGATTTAAGCTTTCCGGAAGTCAAATCGCTGATTAAAGGTAGTGAGCTTGAGTTGTCCAGTAGCCGTATTGACGGCTGGTTTTATCCAAAGGATAACCGCCGTTTTGTGCAAATGTATAATGATGAGCTTGAGTATCTGATGCCAATTTTGACACACTACGCACAAGCCAAGTCGCAGCAGGCAAATCTTGGCTTTACGCCACAAGGTCTAAAAAGCATGAGATCGCAATTGGGGCTGACGCAGCAGCAAACCGCCGACATTGTTGGCGTGGCCGGCAATCGCCAAGTACGGCGCTGGGAAAACGGCGAACAGGATATGCCGACTGAGAAATGGCAGATTTTTTTAGATTTTTATCAAAAAAATCACCAATAATGCCTGCAATATTTCTAAGTAACCTATGCGGTCGTGAAGCGGATGATAAGGTGTTTTATCGTGCTCGTAACTTTCTAAGCGACCTGTGCGGTCGTGAAGGGCTTGAGAGAGTCTGTCAGATCATTTGGCATTTTCTAAGCGACCTATGCGGTCGTGAAAGCTAAGCGTTGGGCCAGATTGCACGCACCAGATTTCTAAGCGACCTATGCGGTCGTGAAGTAACTAACAGCTCAAGCGCACCTAGCGTTGGTTTTCTAAGCGACCTATGCGGTCGTGAAGTAACTAACAGCTCAAGCGCACCTAGCGTTGGTTTTCTAAGCGACCTATGCGGTCGTGAAGCCTGCCATTGGGCGGTGACAGGGGGTTATCGATTTCTAAGCGACCTATGCGGTCGTGAAGTATTTAAGCATTTAAACGCACTTAACTCAAAATTTCTAAGCGACCTATGCGGTCGTGAAGTGATGATTGACCCTTGGTTGATTGTGGCAGTGTTTCTAAGCGACCTATGCGGTCGTGAAGCCGTGTTGGCTAGTGCGTCAGCACACCGTCGTTTTCTAAGCGACCTATGCGGTCGTGAAGTTTATCTAAAAAAACATTAACCGCCCAAGACTTTTCTAAGCGACCTATGCGGTCGTGAAGTATTTGAAGTTTGGCATAGGTGAAAGCGGATTTTTCTAAGCGACCTATGCGGTCGTGAAGTGGTGGCGGATGGTGGCATTGGTGCAATGATGTTTCTAAGCGACCTATGCGGTCGTGAAGCGCATCATCATTTCTTATTGCTTGGTACTCAATTTCTAAGCGACCTATGCGGTCGTGAAGATTTAAGCGATATCAAAGGCGCAGACAGTCAGATTTCTAAGCGACCTATGCGGTCGTGAAGGATAGATCATTGTAGCATTGTCTGAGCGTTCTTTTCTAAGCGACCTATGCGGTCGTGAAGTCTTTCTTAGGGCATGGTGCGAAAATGCCACTTTTCTAAGCGACCTATGCGGTCGTGAAGGCACTCCAAAGGCTTCGGCATAGCGCCTAGAATTTTCTAAGCGACCTATGCGGTCGTGAAGCCCTACTTCGTTTACAAAGACTTCGTAAAAATTTTCTAAGCGACCTATGCGGTCGTGAAGATAGGCTTGGCGGGGGTCTTTGCTATTTTTTTTTCTAAGCGACCTATGCGGTCGTGAAGTCGATTTATCAAAACGACGTTTTAATATGGGATTTCTAAGCGACCTATGCGGTCGTGAAGAAAAAAGGGCGGTTTTATCTGCGTCTGTAAACTTTCTAAGCGACCTATGCGGTCGTGAAGTCTTTGTATTCAAAATTCTTGTGCCAGTCTTTTTTCTAAGCGACCTATGCGGTCGTGAAGAGTTACCCTTGCCACGCTCAACGGCATACATTTTTCTAAGCGACCTATGCGGTCGTGAAGCAAATTGAAGAAGCCAAAGCAAAGCTTGAAGATTTCTAAGCGACCTATGCGGTCGTGAAGACGCACAATTGCGAAACTGCGCTCATCATCTTTTTCTAAGCGACCTATGCGGTCGTGAAGTCAATCTCTGGCAGCCTGTGCGTGACATTCTATTTCTAAGCGACCTATGCGGTCGTGAAGAAACCTTGTATATGATTGTTGAGACACTCAATTTTCTAAGCGACCTATGCGGTCGTGAAGAACTAGTGACAGATGAATGGGGGGTTTCGGGGTTTCTAAGCGACCTATGCGGTCGTGAAGTTGGGCGGTTTTTTTTGGGGGGGATTGCAAAGTTTCTAAGCGACCTATGCGGTCGTGAAGGGCCATGTCCGAACCATTGAAGTCACCAGATCTTTCTAAGCGACCTATGCGGTCGTGAAGAAACGTATATCAGCATTACAGCCCCCTGCTAATTTCTAAGCGACCTATGCGGTCGTGAAGTTTTGGCAAGGGGTACATTAAACAAGCAGAATTTTCTAAGCGACCTATGCGGTCGTGAAGAGCGAGCAGGTCAATGATAGCGTAAAGCTCATTTTCTAAGCGACCTATGCGGTCGTGAAGCTATAAGAGTAACGCCCTTATAGGAACGCAAATTTCTAAGCGACCTATGCGGTCGTGAAGCTGGTTTTCTTTTTAGATTAAACAAAGCATTGTTTCTAAGCGACCTATGCGGTCGTGAAGACTCAATCATTACAGAAGCTTTTGTATTGATTTTTCTAAGCGACCTATGCGGTCGTGAAGGTTCCGCTACAATGGTCTATGATGAACGCACATTTCTAAGCGACCTATGCGGTCGTGAAGTAAATGCCGTTGCGTGGTTTATCAGGGTCATTTTTCTAAGCGACCTATGCGGTCGTGAAGAGCTCGCTTTCTACGACAAATGACACGGCTTTTTTCTAAGCGACCTATGCGGTCGTGAAGCCGACGCTAGATAAGGCGTTAAAAGTAATCATTTTCTAAGCGACCTATGCGGTCGTGAAGTTACGCTCTTTCAAGCTTAGCGCACCCTCGGTTTTCTAAGCGACCTATGCGGTCGTGAAGAATATTATCAAAATGATGGTGACTTTAAGAAATTTCTAAGCGACCTATGCGGTCGTGAAGTATTCTGCATATACCCACACACCGCCTTGCTTTTTCTAAGCGACCTATGCGGTCGTGAAGGTTTGTACGCAGGGGCATTTGCTGATGAAGACTTTCTAAGCGACCTATGCGGTCGTGAAGTAAATGCCGTTGCGTGGTTTATCAGGGTCATTTTTCTAAGCGACCTATGCGGTCGTGAAGTCGCAGTCAGCGAGAAATGGACCGACGATTATTTTCTAAGCGACCTATGCGGTCGTGAAGCCTTGAGTACTGATTTTTAACCGCCCCAAATATTTCTAAGCGACCTATGCGGTCGTGAAGAGCAATAACGCTTAGGCAACCCAAACCGCCAATTTCTAAGCGACCTATGCGGTCGTGAAGAGATGACATCCCCGTTACTGTCAAATTCATTATTTTCTAAGCGACCTATGCGGTCGTGAAGTAGTATGATCGCTCCGTCATCACCAACATAATTTTCTAAGCGACCTATGCGGTCGTGAAGATATTCATCCTCAAGCTGCGCCATCTCATCTTTTTCTAAGCGACCTATGCGGTCGTGAAGCGTTTGCAGCACAATACCAACCATGCCTTCAGTTTCTAAGCGACCTATGCGGTCGTGAAGACTATTGCCGTCTTTTAGCCCTGCTCGCCAAATTTCTAAGCGACCTATGCGGTCGTGAAGTTCGGGCTTTAGAAGTAACGCACGGGCGCAATTTTCTAAGCGACCTATGCGGTCGTGAAGGTCTGAAAGCCTTACAGATAAAGGCTTTGCGTTTTCTAAGCGACCTATGCGGTCGTGAAGCAATCACGGATTAACTTAAGGAGACAAAACATTTTCTAAGCGACCTATGCGGTCGTGAAGTATAATCGCGATCGTTCATGCTGCCACCTGTGTTTTCTAAGCGACCTATGCGGTCGTGAAGGTCTGAAAGCCTTACAGATAAAGGCTTTGCGTTTTCTAAGCGACCTATGCGGTCGTGAAGCAATCACGGATTAACTTAAGGAGACAAAACATTTTCTAAGCGACCTATGCGGTCGTGAAGTATAATCGCGATCGTTCATGCTGCCACCTGTGTTTTCTAAGCGACCTATGCGGTCGTGAAGTTGATAGATCTGATAGAAAAAAATTGACGGATTTTCTAAGCGACCTATGCGGTCGTGAAGGATTCGACACCATCAATTCTAGGGCTTTTTTTTCTAAGCGACCTATGCGGTCGTGAAGATTTACAGTAAGGACGGAGCAAAGATTGACGGTTTCTAAGCGACCTATGCGGTCGTGAAGAAGCGGGCATTAGCAATAAGTAAATTTTTATATTTCTAAGCGACCTATGCGGTCGTGAAGTCTTGCTCTGTATCGCCTGCGGTAATCATTTCTTTCTAAGCGACCTATGCGGTCGTGAAGCCCCTCAATTCCACTTCCCCTTTTTTTAAGACTTTCTAAGCGACCTATGCGGTCGTGAAGTTTATCTAAACACCAACACAACAAGGGTAAACTTTCTAAGCGACCTATGCGGTCGTGAAGTCGAGCAGCAGAAAGAATCTCAGAAGAATCGTTTTCTAAGCGACCTATGCGGTCGTGAAGAGATTAAACTTTCCTTGGACGTTGTCGTTGATTTTCTAAGCGACCTATGCGGTCGTGAAGAAGAGATAAAAAAAGCCACTGACGCACATACTTTTCTAAGCGACCTATGCGGTCGTGAAGTGATCACTTTGCTATAATCCGCTCGTCTGTCATTTCTAAGCGACCTATGCGGTCGTGAAGCCTATGGCAAATGGACGGTGTCGTTTGCATGGTTTCTAAGCGACCTATGCGGTCGTGAAGCCCCTTAGCTGGATCGTAAAGCTCACTTCAGCTTTCTAAGCGACCTATGCGGTCGTGAAGTGTCAAGGAAATTAAGATCGCATTAGATCTGGTTTCTAAGCGACCTATGCGGTCGTGAAGAAAGACGCGCGTTTTTGCCGATTTGCCAAATCGTTTCTAAGCGACCTATGCGGTCGTGAAGTAGGCGATACGCTATTCGCTCTGCGATATATTTTTCTAAGCGACCTATGCGGTCGTGAAGCTGGAGCCGACCATAGCACCCATGAGGGCGTATTTCTAAGCGACCTATGCGGTCGTGAAGAGCGTTAGTTAAGTAGTTTTTTGACTTACTCATTTCTAAGCGACCTATGCGGTCGTGAAGAGTACTAGCCCATTATCTGGCAAGCCATGCGCTTTCTAAGCGACCTATGCGGTCGTGAAGTTCAGCTTGACGCAGCGTATAAAAATGCAGATTTTCTAAGCGACCTATGCGGTCGTGAAGTTTTATCATCTGCTTGGTGGGTGCGATTTTGGTTTCTAAGCGACCTATGCGGTCGTGAAGTTTTAATTGATCAAAGGCATCTTTGGCGATTTTTTCTAAGCGACCTATGCGGTCGTGAAGATGATTTTTGGTGATTTTCTGCGATTTTATAATTTCTAAGCGACCTATGCGGTCGTGAAGTTTTAATTGATCAAAGGCATCTTTGGCGATTTTTTCTAAGCGACCTATGCGGTCGTGAAGATGATTTTTGGTGATTTTCTGCGATTTTATAATTTCTAAGCGACCTATGCGGTCGTGAAGACACACGTACACCGTTTCTAATGGTGTGCCTATTTCTAAGCGACCTATGCGGTCGTGAAGTGTTCTCAAAAACAACAAACATACCCGTTTTATTTCTAAGCGACCTATGCGGTCGTGAAGTCGAAAAAAGGCGCGTGGCAATGGGCAAGACATTTCTAAGCGACCTATGCGGTCGTGAAGGCGCAGGCGCTGGGCAACCAATGGCATCAAAATTTCTAAGCGACCTATGCGGTCGTGAAGATTCTAGTCATGGTTACCCAATGAATGATAATTTTCTAAGCGACCTATGCGGTCGTGAAGACCCACCGCCATTGCTTTGAGTTATCAGGCGGTTTCTAAGCGACCTATGCGGTCGTGAAGCTGATCGAATCGTATAGCTTTGATTAATGCCATTTCTAAGCGACCTATGCGGTCGTGAAGTAGAAAATCTTGGTGATAATAATCATAAGCATTTTCTAAGCGACCTATGCGGTCGTGAAGATGGGTGGGATAAGGGCTATACTGACCCTGTATTTCTAAGCGACCTATGCGGTCGTGAAGCGCTAAAAACGCTTATTTTCGCTATTTTTGAATTTCTAAGCGACCTATGCGGTCGTGAAGCGCTAAAAACGCTTATTTTCGCTATTTTTGAATTTCTAAGCGACCTATGCGGTCGTGAAGTATGTATGTTCAATTTCCTAACTTCTGTGAGTTTTCTAAGCGACCTATGCGGTCGTGAAGAATCACAAAGCGGTTGTAAAGTAAATTCCAAATTTCTAAGCGACCTATGCGGTCGTGAAGTGTACCACTGGGGCTGATAGCTTGTGAACTGGTTTCTAAGCGACCTATGCGGTCGTGAAGATTGTTCGGTTAAAGCAGTCCAACGCTCTAAATTTCTAAGCGACCTATGCGGTCGTGAAGGTTTGGGCGTTGGTTCTTTTGGCGCTGGTGCTTTTCTAAGCGACCTATGCGGTCGTGAAGAAAGACGCGCGTTTTTGCCGATTTGCCAAATCGTTTCTAAGCGACCTATGCGGTCGTGAAGTAGGCGATACGCTATTCGCTCTGCGATATATTTTTCTAAGCGACCTATGCGGTCGTGAAGCTGGAGCCGACCATAGCACCCATGAGGGCGTATTTCTAAGCGACCTATGCGGTCGTGAAGAGCGTTAGTTAAGTAGTTTTTTGACTTACTCATTTCTAAGCGACCTATGCGGTCGTGAAGAGTACTAGCCCATTATCTGGCAAGCCATGCGCTTTCTAAGCGACCTATGCGGTCGTGAAGTTTCAACATTGGCAATGCTGTCAAATACCTATTTTCTAAGCGACCTATGCGGTCGTGAAGTGCATCAGTCAAACTCCTTAATATCACCGTCATTTCTAAGCGACCTATGCGGTCGTGAAGCAGACTTTTCAGATTGAGTATCAATAATTGTATTTCTAAGCGACCTATGCGGTCGTGAAGAAAAGCTTGATTATGCGCGTATGGTGCGTGATTTTCTAAGCGACCTATGCGGTCGTGAAGTCGACGACCAGCGGGTGCATGCCTTGGGATTTTTTCTAAGCGACCTATGCGGTCGTGAAGATAATTGAAAATTTGTAGTCGCAAATATTAGATTTCTAAGCGACCTATGCGGTCGTGAAGGATGATTGCAAAAGCTGATGAGTGGCATCATCATTTCTAAGCGACCTATGCGGTCGTGAAGCTGCTTGCTTTGATTTGATGGCTAGAGCTGATTTTCTAAGCGACCTATGCGGTCGTGAAGTTTATTTTTTAGGGGGTCGCAAATGCTTGATTTTTCTAAGCGACCTATGCGGTCGTGAAGCGCGTCATTTGGTGCGTAAGTGTGCCAATGCTTTTCTAAGCGACCTATGCGGTCGTGAAGCTTCTGCTTCGACATACTTGGCATTTTGCGTATTTCTAAGCGACCTATGCGGTCGTGAAGTCGCTTAAATTCGCCTAAAAAAATCCGCCACTTTTCTAAGCGACCTATGCGGTCGTGAAGTTTACCATTTCTGGCAAAAAATTGCCAAGTTATTTCTAAGCGACCTATGCGGTCGTGAAGGTCTTTATTTAGGCAAAACAGCAAGGGTAAACTTTCTAAGCGACCTATGCGGTCGTGAAGTGCACATCTCTGGCTTGACTTTTCGTCAGACATTTCTAAGCGACCTATGCGGTCGTGAAGATGCCTGTTACTGGCGCAAGTCATGGCGTTTTTTTCTAAGCGACCTATGCGGTCGTGAAGTGCAAATGAA
The DNA here is from genome assembly GCF_034424565.1 of Moraxella canis. NCBI lineage: Bacteria > Pseudomonadati > Pseudomonadota > Gammaproteobacteria > Moraxellales > Moraxellaceae > Moraxella > Moraxella canis. The sequence continues at coordinate 1,119,247 of NZ_CP139961.1, forward strand.
GGTTAACCCGGGCGATACACAATTTCTAAGCGACCTATGCGGTCGTGAAGAATCTCACTAAATCTTTCAAAAAATTTCTCTTTTTCTAAGCGACCTATGCGGTCGTGAAGAAACATTTTCAAAGGTTTTGTTTTTGATTTACTTTTCTAAGCGACCTATGCGGTCGTGAAGTTTACACACACATTTACACACAGCCACACACATTTCTAAGCGACCTATGCGGTCGTGAAGAAAGACAAGTTAATGCCTTGGTCAAAAGACGATTTCTAAGCGACCTATGCGGTCGTGAAGGAGCTTAGCCGCCGCAATAAGAACGATTCCATTTTTCTAAGCGACCTATGCGGTCGTGAAGGACGATATTTTTACTTGTTCTTGGGGCTATGATTTCTAAGCGACCTATGCGGTCGTGAAGAATGGGTGTATGACTTCGTGATGGCGATCTTTTTTCTAAGCGACCTATGCGGTCGTGAAGTTTTCGGCGTTTGACAGCATTCCAAGATTTTTTTTTCTAAGCGACCTATGCGGTCGTGAAGCTTCTGCTTCGACATACTTGGCATTTTGCGTATTTCTAAGCGACCTATGCGGTCGTGAAGTCGCTTAAATTCGCCTAAAAAAATCCGCCACTTTTCTAAGCGACCTATGCGGTCGTGAAGTTTACCATTTCTGGCAAAAAATTGCCAAGTTATTTCTAAGCGACCTATGCGGTCGTGAAGGTCTTTATTTAGGCAAAACAGCAAGGGTAAACTTTCTAAGCGACCTATGCGGTCGTGAAGTGCACATCTCTGGCTTGACTTTTCGTCAGACATTTCTAAGCGACCTATGCGGTCGTGAAGATGCCTGTTACTGGCGCAAGTCATGGCGTTTTTTTCTAAGCGACCTATGCGGTCGTGAAGTGCAAATGAAGGTTAACCCGGGCGATACACAATTTCTAAGCGACCTATGCGGTCGTGAAGAATCTCACTAAATCTTTCAAAAAATTTCTCTTTTTCTAAGCGACCTATGCGGTCGTGAAGAAACATTTTCAAAGGTTTTGTTTTTGATTTACTTTTCTAAGCGACCTATGCGGTCGTGAAGTTTACACACACATTTACACACAGCCACACACATTTCTAAGCGACCTATGCGGTCGTGAAGAAAGACAAGTTAATGCCTTGGTCAAAAGACGATTTCTAAGCGACCTATGCGGTCGTGAAGGAGCTTAGCCGCCGCAATAAGAACGATTCCATTTTTCTAAGCGACCTATGCGGTCGTGAAGGACGATATTTTTACTTGTTCTTGGGGCTATGATTTCTAAGCGACCTATGCGGTCGTGAAGAATGGGTGTATGACTTCGTGATGGCGATCTTTTTTCTAAGCGACCTATGCGGTCGTGAAGTTTTCGGCGTTTGACAGCATTCCAAGATTTTTTTTTCTAAGCGACCTATGCGGTCGTGAAGCTTCTGCTTCGACATACTTGGCATTTTGCGTATTTCTAAGCGACCTATGCGGTCGTGAAGTCGCTTAAATTCGCCTAAAAAAATCCGCCACTTTTCTAAGCGACCTATGCGGTCGTGAAGGAAGTTAGTAATGTTGTTAATGCTACAAATGATTTTCTAAGCGACCTATGCGGTCGTGAAGCTTGCATTTTGGAAGGTGAGTTTAAATCAAATTTTCTAAGCGACCTATGCGGTCGTGAAGCACTTCAAAATTTAGCTAGCCGAACCGCTCTTTTTCTAAGCGACCTATGCGGTCGTGAAGTCCTTTGGCGGTTTTTTTTGGGGGATTGCAAATTTCTAAGCGACCTATGCGGTCGTGAAGTTAAGCGTAAGAAATTTATGATTGTGGTTGATTTTCTAAGCGACCTATGCGGTCGTGAAGTTAAGCGTAAGAAATTTATGATTGTGGTTGATTTTCTAAGCGACCTATGCGGTCGTGAAGCAAAAATTACGCTTGAGCATTTATCAAGATTTTTTCTAAGCGACCTATGCGGTCGTGAAGGGCAATGAAAATGGGGGTGTGCGTGGGTATTATTTCTAAGCGACCTATGCGGTCGTGAAGAAATCTGCTTAATCGCCTTTACCGAACATTATTTTCTAAGCGACCTATGCGGTCGTGAAGCAGTACTTGACAGAGCAGACGCAGGAACTTCATTTCTAAGCGACCTATGCGGTCGTGAAGTTTGATTTTTCTATGTGATGAAATCGCTTAGTTTTCTAAGCGACCTATGCGGTCGTGAAGTTTTGGCGTATTTTTGCCATAAAATGATGGTATTTCTAAGCGACCTATGCGGTCGTGAAGTCTGCACTAAATGAACTGACAGGCGAAGAGTTTTTCTAAGCGACCTATGCGGTCGTGAAGTAGAACAAGGTAAAGATCTTTTTTAAACTAAATTTCTAAGCGACCTATGCGGTCGTGAAGGACTACGCTATCCCCAATGCGCGAAAGATGGTTTTCTAAGCGACCTATGCGGTCGTGAAGCCATTCGGTAAACAGGAGATTGAGAAGATCATTTTCTAAGCGACCTATGCGGTCGTGAAGATTACACATCAGCGAATTCGGAGACTATCTGGATTTCTAAGCGACCTATGCGGTCGTGAAGAAGTTGCTCGCGATATTCCCAATGCTCGCCACTTTCTAAGCGACCTATGCGGTCGTGAAGATCCGCCAGTTATCCCTAATGTATAAATACAATTTCTAAGCGACCTATGCGGTCGTGAAGTTTGCACCTGTCACTACCTAAAGCTAGTGACATTTCTAAGCGACCTATGCGGTCGTGAAGATAGTTCCCTTGTTTCTAAAGTATAAATACAATTTCTAAGCGACCTATGCGGTCGTGAAGAAGCGAGCAATCAGAGCGCACACAGAAACCATTTTCTAAGCGACCTATGCGGTCGTGAAGAGTAATTATAACCGAAAAAATTAAGAAATAACAGCCATTTATGATGGATTGACCCTTTTTATCCAATCAAAAGTTGACTAGTTATAACTTATTGATTTTATTAAGTTTTTAAATAGTTAAAAAAATAAAGGTTTTTTACACCCATCATCATCTGATGTCAAATTTAGTATAGCATAACTGATATGGCAGATGGATAATATAAGCTTATAATTTGGTCGCATCATCGCTTGACAGGCTATAATGGGTGTGATTAAATTAAATTCATCATTAAGGAAATTGACGTCATGGATACGCTCAAACCCACGGATCTTAAGGCAATTTTGCACTCCAAGCGCGCCAACGTATTTTATCTTGAGCATTGCCGAGTCATGCAAAAAGATGGGCGCATCCTGTATCTCACCGAAACCAAATACGAAAACCACTATTATAATATCCCCATCGCCAATACCACAGTCATCTTGCTTGGCACAGGGACATCCATCACCCAAGCCGCCATGCGAATGCTTGCCAGTGCAGGGGTTTTGGTGGGGTTTTGTGGTGGTGGGGCGACGCCATTATTTTCAGGAGCAGAAATTGAATGGCTAAGTCCTCAAAGTGAATATCGCCCGACCGACTATGTCCAAGGTTGGCTGTCTTTTTGGTTTGATGACCAAAAGCGGCTGATCATCGCCAAAGAGTTTCAACAAAAGCGTCTAGCATTCATCCAAAAAATCTGGTCAAAAGACAAACAGCTGCAAGAGGCTGGGTTTGATGTCAGTGATCGTGATCTGGCACAGGCATTTGTGGCGTTTGACCACAAAATTCACCAAGTCACCAGCGTCACTGACCTTTTGCTGGCTGAAGCGCTGCTGACCAAGCAGTTGTATAAATACGCAGCGACCCATTGCGGATTGTCTTTTGAGCGGAATTTTCATGCAGGTGACGACGCCAATAACTTTTTGAATCATGGTAATTATCTGGCGTACGGGCTTGGTGCATGTACTTTGTGGGTGCTTGGCATTCCGCATGGATTTGCGGTGATGCATGGCAAGACTCGGCGCGGGGCACTCGTCTTTGATGTGGCGGATTTGGTCAAAGATGCCATCGTGCTGCCGTGGGCATTTGTCTGCGCCAAAGATGAGTTTAGCGAACAAGAATTTCGTCAAAAAGTCTTACAAAAATTCACGGAGCATAAAGCACTGGATTTTATGTTCGAGCAAGTCAAATCGGCGTCGCAATTTTTTAAACAAGGGCAATAAAATGATCGTCACCTTTATTTCCCAATGTGAAAAAAAGGCGCTGGCGCGTACACGCCTTGTGCTAGATGCCTTTGCCAATCGGATTGGCGATAACACATGGCAGACGGTCATCACCCAAGATGGGCTTGCCATGGTCAAAAAGCTACTAGCGCGCACGGCAAGTAAAAACACCGCCGTCAGCTGCTATCGCTTCCATACGCGCAAGCACAGCGAGCTGTTATGGATCGTGGGTAATCGTCATAAGTTTAATGAATGGGGCTGGGTGCCTGTGAATTGGACACGCCGTAATATTCTACACAGTGAATGGCAAAATGACTGGCAATATATCAGCGCTATTCAGATTATGGCGACTTTGGCGGCGCTATTGCATGATTTGGGCAAATCCACGCTTGGATTTCAGCATAAGCTAAGACAAGGCAGTACGCAAGGTGACCCTTATCGCCATGAATGGATATCGCTAAAAATCCTGCTTTGGCTGACCCAAGATTGCCAAACCGATCATGAGTGGCTAGAGCGCTTTGGGCGCATTGATGAATGGCTGAGTGCCCAAAAAATAGGCGCATTAAACACTTATCTAAAAGCCAATGAGTTAGAATACGCCGACTTATCTCGATTACCGCCATTAGGTCAATGGCTGGCTTGGCTTGTTGTCAGTCACCACCGTTTACCGCCTTTGACGGATATGTTTTTAGGTCAAAAAGAGCGCCATCAATTTCAATATAACCCAACATCACGACTGTATTTTGAGCGGTCTTTGAGCAAAGTGTATGCTGAATTAAAAGCCCATGATTATTGGGTAAAAAATCCCAAAACACTTGAAACTGGCGGCAAGTCTTTGACTGACTTTTGGCAATTTAGCCAATGCGTGATTGACAGTAAAGCTTGGCAAAGTAGTCTAAAACGCTGGTCAAAAAAAGCCAGACAAGATCTAAGCCTGCAGCAGCTATCCGCTCAAAATAAGCCGATCGATAATGCCATTTTGCTATATTTATCTCGGCTGTGCTTAATGGTGGGTGACCATAATTATTCATCCTTAAAAGACAACGACCAACGCCGTGCTATCACAAAATCCACTCTGGATCTGCTTGCCAATACTGACCGTAAAACAAGACAGCCCAAGCAGTTTTTGGATGAGCATTTGGTGGGGGTGGCTTCATTTACTGCTCATTTTGCACGCCATTTGCCGATTATTGGTGAGCAGCTGCCGACCCTACTAGAGCATCGCCCATTAAGCAAAAATATCAATATTGACCGATTTATTTGGCAAAATCATGCCTTTAAAACCGCCAAAAGTGTGCAAGTTGACAGTGATACACACGGATTTTTTGGGGTCAATATGGCATCAACTGGCTGCGGTAAGACAATTTGCAATGCTCGGATTATGTATGGATTGTCAGATAGTAAAAAAGGGGCGAGATTTACCATTGCATTAGGATTGCGCGTATTGACCTTACAAACAGGTCTAAGCTTACGTCAGGATTTGCAGCTGGATGATGAGCAATTGGCGATTTTGGTGGGCGGTGGTGGCGTCCGACAATTATTTGAAATCAATGAGCAGCAAAAACATCAAGATGACTCAAGGACAGCTTGGGGTAGCGAATCGGCAGATGATCTGGTAGAGGGTTTTGTGGATTATTCGCCCGATTATCATACTACTCACCTTGGATTGGCGAAGCTGAATATGGATACTTTGTTGGCTGATCATAAAGCAAGCAAGCTGCTGTTATCGCCGATCGTGACTTGCACCATCGATCATCTGATGCAAGCAAGCGAGTGTCAGCGAGGCGGTGGCTACATTGCTCCCATGCTTCGCTTGCTGAGCAGTGATTTGATCTTGGATGAGCCTGATGATTTTGATCATAATGATCTGCCTGCATTGGCGCGACTGGTACATTTGGCAGGCGTGTTTGGTTCAAAGGTGCTGCTATCATCGGCGACGCTGCCCCCTGATTTGATTGCTGGATTGTTTGAAAGTTATTTGGCGGGGCGCAAAATATTCAATCAAAGCCAAAACAAACCCACGCCCCAAGTGGTATGCGCATGGTTTGATGAACAAAAAAATGGCACGGTGGTCGCTTCATGTGGCGAGATAGACAGCTTTAGGCAGCAGCACCAAGCCTTTGTCAAAAAGCGCGTGAAATTTTTGCAGCAGCAGCCCATCCGCCGTAAAGCTGAGATTTTGCCGCTGGCTATCGCATATCATCAAGATAAAAAAGCCGAATTTTATAGCAAATTGGCACAAAACATCATCGACGGAGCCACTCGGCTCCATCATAGACATCATACGCTTGATAAAATAACAGGCAAAAGCGCCAGTATTGGCTTGGTGCGCATTGCCAATATCAAACAGCTCACACGCATTGCCTTTTATTTACAAGAGGCGCAAGTGGATGAAGATACGCACATCCATGTGGCATGCTATCACGCGCGCCAGCTTTTGATTTTGCGAAACCGTTTGGAATATGCCTTGGATAAAATCCTAAAACGCAGTGAACAAGATGATCAGCTGCTTTTTACGCATGATGAGATTTGTGAACAAATGGCAAAAAGTCATGCCAAACAGCATCTTTTTATGGTGCTAGCGACACCTGTGGCAGAAGTAGGGCGCGACCATGATTATGATTGGGCGATTGTTGAGCCAAGCTCAATGCGATCAATCATCCAGTTGGCTGGTCGAGTATGGCGCCATCGACCCAAAAAACAGGCAGCCGATGCCAATATCTTAATACTGAATAAAAATATTCGTGCGTTACAAAATACCAATGGGCTTATATTTACCAAGCCTGGCTTTGAAACCGAAAAATATAAGCTGACAAAACACGAAATGACCGCATTGATGAGTGATAATAGCTTATCTTGCATTGACGCTTGCTCCCGTATTTGGGCAGATACCATCAAGGATAAGCCTGAAAGCTTGGAGCAGCTGGAGCATGGTTTGATGCATCGTTTATTTGGGGTAAGTAAAACCAATTATGTCAATGCTTATTGGCGAGAAGCGGGAGCGTCTAATCGGATACATACTCATTTGCAGCAAGTATCGCCATTTCGTCATAGCGCGCACCAAGACGATACGTGGGTGGTGATACCCCATCAGGCCACAGATGAGCCAGGTGATGAATTGAATGTCTACGCTATGGAAGATATTCACAAAAAAGGTTTGGCAAATGCCAATCAGCACAATAGCTATATTCAATCCCTGAAGTTTGATTATAACCATGCGCAAATCAGCACTTGGCTGGTGGCAGATGTGTACGATGAAATTCAGCGGCTGCATACACATTTGCCAGAGCATAGTTTGTCTTATGTGGCAATACAATTTAGCAAAGTGGTGCTAGATAGCAATCAGGCTCAATGGTATTTTTGCCCATTTTTAGGTGTGGTGTCAGAGCGGCTTGGCTCCTAACCACATTAAGCAACCTGTGCGGTTGAAAAGTTTGCTTTAAGATATTACTTTCTAAGCCACCTTTACGGTAGAGATGAGTATTTTAACCTTTTATCTGGTATTTATTAAATTAAGATATTACGGTTGATTTTATGTTTTAAGTGTGATTTAATTTATATTATAAATAAACATAAGGAAGTTTTCGTGATGATAACAGACGACCTTGCCAAAACCTCAGTCAGTCGATTTCTGCAAAAGCAAATTGAAATCAAGACAGAAAAATTGCAAAAACAGCTTGCCAGAGCTCAAGAAGATGGCGATACGACTACGGCGATCGAGCTTCAAGCGCAGATTCAAGAAATTGAGCAAAAATTTGAGAAAATTGCCTGGCTTGATCTAGCAGCAGGTACGATGGCAAAACAGCTTAAATTTGGAACGCACATTTCCAAAGGCATTCATCCTGATGCCAAAGGTGATAATGTCAATTTTATCCCAAAACAACAACGACCTAATACCTTGGTTGGTACACATAGTCTTGCCAATCCTGCATTAGATGCGAATGGCAACGCAGCAGCTCTGCCGCTGGCATCATTTTTTGATTTTGATGTGGGGCAAGGCGTAAAAGTGCGTGATTTGATTTTAGCCGATAATGAGCAATTTATCGCATCTTTGTCTGATGATAAAGAGATGGCAGGTCATTATCATGCATGCTTTAAACACGTTTTACAAAGCACAATGGAAAATCCAGCGACCCATGAACGCAATAAACAAATGCTTTGGTTAACTAATGATAATACAGTTAATCATTTAGATGAACTGCAATACATCAATATCATCCCATTGTACCCATCAGCATTGACTTATGCGGTCTATTTAAAAATTAACGAATTAAGATATTCTGAAGAAAATAAAAAAGCATTAGAAAATCGTTTTAAGCCCAATGCTGTGCACACACCTTATGTGAGCATACCGAATTTGGCGACCGTACAATTGGGTGGTTCAAAACCTCAAAACATCAGTCAGCTGATGAGCCGACAAGGCGGGCGTAATTATTTATTGCCATCGCTGCCACCCAAAATTAGCCAAGGTCGCGAATTTGCCTTATCCAAGTTTTGTGAAAACTTTTTTGATAGCAAAGCTTTAAGACATTCTACCCAAGATGATTTTGAATATGTCATTCAAGTGGTTAAAGATACCAGAAATATTGTCACTGTGCGAGATAAGCGCAAAGATGCCATAGACCGCATGCTACATACTATTTTTGCCATCGCTCATCAATTACAAAATAAACCAGCCGGTTGGTCAAAGGAGTATGCTCTGCCACTTGCTCAAAAAATATGGCTAGATCCTTATCGTGGCGATTTGGACGGTGAAGCTGAGTTTGCCAGCGAAAAAGCTAAGAATGACTGGCAGAAGATGATTTTAGAAGATTTTGCGTCGTGGTTTAATCAATCATTGCGTACGGCATTAAAGGAGCTAAAATTTGAGTTTGCTGACGCAGAATACAGTGAATGGCAACGAGAAATCGAAGAGATGCAAAAATTTTATGAACGCTCAGGTAAAGGGGTGTTTTTATGAGTGATAAATTCGTGGTGGGATGCGTGTATTTTCACAAAGTGGTGATTTGTGATGCCAATGCGATTTCTAGTCCTTTGACTTACGGTTTTCCTTCAGTGACGGGCATCACAGGGGCATTTCATGCCTTATCACGCACCCTGATGGCAGATGAGCGATTTGCTGATTTGGCATTGGGCGGCGTGTTAGTTGCTTGTTATGAATGCACACCCAAAACTTATCGAGCAAGTAAATTTCGTGATTATACCTTTAATCAAACCCGCAATCCGCTCAAAAAAGATGGCAGTACAGCGTCTATTGTGGAAGAAGGCAAGTGTAATCTGGTGATGAGTTTTGCTGTAGAAGTGATAGCGTCGGACTTGATTTCGGACAAGCTAAGTCAAGAGCTAACCGAGTTCTTGTCGCAAGCGATCTTTAGGCAGCGTATTGCCGGCGGTAATGTGATGGGTATCGCCAAAACCCATCCTGTGCAGTATTTTGCTCTTGAAAATATGCATCAGATGGTACCACTTTTGATGCCTGCGTTTGTGTTACTGGATGCAAGCTCTGAATTCAGCGAAATGATTGATGAAGCTCAAATCTCAAATCCAAAAGCCACACCGCTAGATGTGCTGCTTGATGTGTGTACATTACATCATTTACCTGAGATGGATAGGGATGGCAATACCAAATGGCATACCCAGTCGATCAAGACAGGGCATGGCTGGATTGTGCCCATGCCGATGGGTTATCAGGCGATCAGTGAAAAATTCGAAGCTGGCAAAATGGCTCATGTGCGCAACCCAGAGTACCCAAGTCAGTATGTCGAAGTAGTATATGGCTTGGGTAAGTGGGTGTACCCACATCACCTAAAAGACGACATCGAAACTGCCTTTTGGCGACAACAGTATGACGAAACAGGTCTATATCTGCTGACACAAAATGAATCATTATGATTTTAACCTTAATTAATGAAATGGAGTTATCTTATGAGTAAATTAACGACTGCAAGCGTACTGGCATTTGAGCGTAATTTGGATATTTCTGACGGCTTTATGGCACAAAAAAATAGCAAAGACGAACAAAGCAGGGTCGTTCCTGTGCGTATCCAAGAAAAATCTGTCCGTGGCACAATCAGCAACCGCCTGAAAAACACCATTACCAATGATCCTGCCAAGCTGGATGCCGAAATCGAAAAAGCCAATCTACAAAAAGTGGACTCAGCCTCTTTATTGGAAGAAAATGATACTTTGGTTGTGTCATGGACATGTAAGGTATTACCGTTTGATGGCAAGCCCAATGTCTGTAATGACCAAGCTTATCAAGCCAAGCTTTTGGGGGTGGTACAAGGGTATCTAGAAGAACATGGAGTGAGTGAATTGGCGCACCGCTATGCAACCAACATCGCTAACGCACGCTGGTTGTGGCGTAACCGTGTCGGTGCCGAAAAAATTACGGTCAGTGTCACATGTCAATTGGCAGATCAAGAGCAGACTTTAACTTTTGATGCAAAAAGTATCTCGATTCATAATTTTGAGACACAAAGCAAAGAATTGAGCACATTAGCCGATTGGATCGAACAAGGTTTAACCAATCAAGCATTTATTATTTTAAATATCAAAGCAGAAGCGATTGTCGGGTTTGGTCAAGAAGTGTATCCATCGCAAGAATTGATTTTGGATACAGGCAAAACCAAAAGCAAGATTTTGTATAGTATTAATGACAAAGCAGGCATCCATTCCCAAAAAATTGGCAATGCCATTCGTACGATTGATACATGGTACCCAGAAGCTGAATTTCCTATTGCAGTTGAGCCATATGGTGCAGTGACTACGATGGGTGTGGCGTTTCGTCAGCCTAAGCAAAAGCAAGATTTTTATTCCTTGTTTGATGGCTGGGTGCTAAAAGATGATAAGCCAAGCGTAGAAAATCAGCATTATGTCATGGCAGTTTTGGTTCGTGGCGGTGTCTTTGGTGCAAGTGGAAAAGAATAATGCAATTTTATCAAGAAATCACCTTAATTCCTCAGGCGGACATCTCCCCTTATGCGGTGTGGAGCAAGCTCTACACCCAGCTTCATCTGGCTTTTGTTGAGCAAAAAGACGAGCAAGACAAGGTTGGGTATGGCGTGTCATTTCCACAGTATCGAGCGATCGCTGATAAAAACATCGCATATTTGGGGTATAAATGCCGTATTTTTGCACCGACTGAGCAGGCGCTGCAGGCGCTGAACTTAGGCAAGTGGCTTGAGCGTTTGACGGATTATATCCATATCAGTCGCATTCGCGCTGTGCCAAGCGACATCCAAGGGTATGCGCACTATTATCGCGCCATTCCCAAAATGACGCTTGATGAGCGCGTTGCCCATCAAGCCAAACGGCATGGCGTCTCTTATGATAAGGCGGCTAAGCGCTTTGAAAATTATCAAGAGCAGCCGTTTACCCATCCTTATGTCCAATTAATCAGCCAAACCAATCAGCAGTCCTATCCTTTATATATCGGCAGACAAACAGCGCAGGCGCTGACTGGCACAAGCTTTGGTACCTATGGCTTGAGCCGCGAAAGCAGCGTGCCTGAGTTTTGATTATTTTTGCCACAGCACTTCGCTGCCACCATCTATGCGAGCGATGACGCGCGCAAGCACAAACAAATAGTCCGATAAGCGGTTTAGGTATTTAAGGGTGTTTGGGCTGATGTTACCGTCGCGTTTGGCGAGGCGAAGTGTGGCTCTTTCGGCATCACGGCACACCGCGCGCGCCACATGTGTTTGGGCGGTGGCGACCGACCCTGCCGGTAGGATAAACTCCTTTAAAAAAGGCAATGTCTCATTATGCGCCTCTATCCATGCCTCAAGCGCCTGCACATCCGCCTCTGTGATGGCGATATAGCCCATGTCAGCATGATTCGGCAGAGCGATCTCACCGCCGATATTGAATAATTTGTGCTGAATGACGCTGATCTGTCGGTCAATCTCAGCAGAAGCCTCCTTGACATAGGCTTGCAATAGCCCAAGATGCGCATTCAAGCCATCAACCACGCCCATCGCATCAAATCGTAAATCCGTCTTGGGCAGTCTTGAGCCATCCGCCATGCCTGTCGTGCCGTCATCACCGGTGCGTGTGGTGATTTTTGATAAGCGATTTCCCATGATATTCTCCAAACATAAAAGCGTATCATAGCATCTTTGCAAAAGCTTCACAAAATCCTTGGCGATCATCGCTGATTATTTGCTATAATCTTTCATATCCCTTTGATAAGTGAGAACATTATGCAAACTTTTAATCCTGCTGACCACATGGTGTTTTGTCGTAAATACCAACAAAACCTGCCAAAGCTCCCCAATCCACCCTTTCCCAATGCCAAAGGTGAAGAAATTCAAAATACAGTTTCTGCCAAAGCATGGAATGAATGGCTTGAGCTGCAGACCATGCTGATTAATGAAAAGCATCTGAGCATGATTGACCCAGAAGCCAAAAAATATCTCAATGAGCAGCGCGAGAAGTTTTTGGATAATGGTGAGTATGAACAGCCAGCAGGTTATAAGCCGCCGCAGGCTTGATAGACCTAGTATTGATCACACATTGCAGCTACTTTGTAGTAATTCATTAACCAAATGATAAGGAAATAAGATGCTAAAAGTTGAAGGTGCGTTTGAGCCGATATTGACGGGTGATGACCGACCCGAGCCACTGCGCGACTATCCTGTCATCCATGTGCAGCCGATCGCTTGGGGTGAGATGGATGGCTTTAATCATGTCAATAATGTGGCTTATTATCGCTATGCTGAATCGGCGCGTATCGCTTATATGCGTGCGATTGGCTTTATGGCAGCGCGCGAGGATTTATTGACGATTTTGGCAGGGTCGTCCATGCAGTACCGTCGCCCTGTGGTCTATCCTGATACGTTGCTGGTTGGCGTGCGCATCAAGCATTTGGGCAGCACCAGCGTCGTCCAAGAATACGTCATGTACAGCCAAGCCCAGCAAGCCTTGGTCGCAAGCGGTGAGGCGGTCATCGTACGCACAGATACAGCCATGGTGAAGATGCCGTGGTCTGATGAAGAGCGTGCTTTGATTGAGCAGTTTGAAGGACGCATCTTTGATCAGTCTTGATGATTATATTGCGCGAAGGCTATCAGGTTTTATCACTAAGATCTGATAGCCTTTTGATGCAGGGCTTGGTTATTAGTCCGCCTTGGCTATCAAGGCTGGCTAAGAGTATCCACCAGGCGTCCGTGGATACCCTCAAAGCCGCCGTTAGACATGATGATGATCGCATCACCTGCCTTGGCGTGCGTTTTTAGGTGGCTTAAGATGGCATCGACGCTGTCTAGCACAAGCTGATTTGGCGCATCACCGATCGCTTCTTTGAGCCCCCAAGTCAGTCCTTTGGGCTCATACCAGATGACCTGATCTGCTACGGCAGCCGAAGGTGCCAAATGTGGGCGATGGCTGCCAAGCTTCATTGTATTTGAGCGCGGTTCGATGACCGCCCAAATGCGCCGATCACCATAGCGCTTTTTGGCACCATCAAGCGTGCTACTGATGGCGGTTGGGTGGTGTGCAAAATCATCAAACACCAAAATGTCATCGACATCACCGATCAGCTCCATGCGCCGCTTAATGCCTCCAAACTGTGACAGCGCATGACAAGCCGCCTCAACCGACACACCGATGTGGTGCGCTGCAGCGATGGCAGCCAGACCATTATTGACATTATGCAGCCCACTCATCGACCAAGTCACGGACGCGCAGTCATCCCCATGACGCACCTCAAAAGATGAGCCGTCCTCAGCACCAAGTTTGGCTTGCCACTCAGCGTCGCCATTGTCGTCATTATCGCCATTTAGGCGGGTGCGCACCACAGGCGTCCACACGCCTTTATCCAGCGTCTCCTCTAGGCTTGGGGTGTCTGCTGGCATGATGATCTGACCGTCTGCCGGTATCATGCGAATCATATGATGAAACTGGGTTTGGATGGCATCAAGATCTGCAAAGATGTCCGCGTGGTCATATTCTAAATTATTTAAAATCGCTGTCACTGGTCGATAGTGCACAAATTTTGAGCGTTTATCAAAAAATGCAGAATCATACTCATCTGCCTCAATCACAAAATACCGCTCGCCCAAGTGAGCACTGTGCGCAAAAGCTGTCTTCAGGCAATCATCGGCGGTAGTTACCAGTGGCACACCACCGATCAAAAAACCCGTATCAATCTTTGAGAACTGCAATATCCAAGCCAGCATGGTGGTTGTGGTGGTCTTGCCGTGCGTACCTGCCACCGCCAAGACATGACGATCTTTGAGAATTGTTTCATACAAAAACTGCGGACCTGAAGTATAAGGCAGGCGCTCATTGAGCATATACTCCACCGCCTCCATGCCGCGCTTACAGGCATTACCCACCACGACCAAATCAGGCGCAGGCATCAAATGCTCTGCTTTATAACCCTCCAAAATCTCCACGCCAGCCTCAGCAAGCTGAGTGCTCATCGGTGGATAGATGTTGGTATCAGAGCCAGTCACCGTATGACCCAAATCTCGAGCCAATAGCGCCAGCGAGCCCATAAAAGTACCGCAGATGCCTAGAATATGAATGTGCATGATAACCCTTAGTAGCAATATTTTTATTATACCAAAGCCTCGGGCGCTGCCGTGTGAATGCCTCAAAGCCCAAACATTTGATATAAACTATGTATTTAGCGATGATTATTTAAAATTTTATTCAAAATAACCAATTGAATCAAAGCAATGACAGTGAATAAAATCAGCGCCTGTGCAGGAATAGACAGTCCCATAAAGGTCCAATCAATCAGCCCGCAATCGCCGTTGCCTCTAAGCACGGTCGTGAGTACCTCTGACATGGGCATGGTCTGCACCCAGTACTCAAGCCCTGGTCCGCAGGCGGGCGGCTCAGCTGAGGGGACATAGTGAATCCAAGTATGGCGCGCCGCCACGCCAAGCCCCCAAAGCGTGCCTGCCATACTCCCAAGCCAAAGTATCAAGCGCACCGCTTTTTGTCTTGGATTGATGATCGCAGCCAGCAGGGCAAACAGACCCATCACCCAAAGTCCAATCCGCTGAAAAATGCATAAAGGACAAGGGTCTAGCATCAAATGATTTTGTAGATAGCCGATGGCGTAGACGCTGCCGACCATCATCATCAGCGATAAGATCAAATTCAATAGGCGGTAACTGAGCGTATTCATGGTAAGCTCGTCCTGTTGGTCAATGTCATATTAAAGCTTGGCAAATCATCCAAAAGATCAGTACAATCTGCATCTCATGCCTGATGATCGCGCCAAGCTTATCAGTAATGGGGTTTAGCGATAGGCTTGAATGTACTCATAAAAACTCATCGTATCTGCCGCTTCCAATCGCGCCTGCTCTACGAGGGAGTTTTGTGCTATTTCATCAAATCTTGCTTCATCAGCACAGCTAAGCGCATGAGACAGCAGTTCGCGGTGGTGCTTTTGGGCAAGCAGCTTACCCAGTGCCCATGTACCACCGACTCGATGCGAGTCAGCGATAATTTGGGCGGATAAGGTAAAGTCTGTATTGGTCGCCTTGCCTTGCATCATCGTCAAGGCGGTGCGATATTCATTGCCGCCATGATGCGCATCAAAGGCGTCAGCGATGACTTGCATTTGGGTGAGATGATGCACGATCCAGTCATGCAGATTTTGTTCGCCAAGATCAGTGGTGATGGTGATGCCAGCTTGTCTGCCATGATTGACCACAGTGTCGATGTTTTGATTTAGCCGCTTTTCTTCTTCGGGCATCAGATAAGGCGAGTCGGTCAGCAGGCAATACAGCGCCAATATTTCCAAAAAGCACGCCGTCGCGACCGTGATGCCGATGTCAGAATAAGGATCAAGATCAATGGCACGAAATTCCACATAAGCGATGCCGCGCGCAGCAAGTGCTTGGGTGGGCGTTTCGGATCCTTGAGTGGTCTGTTTTGGGCGGATGGGGCTATAGTACTCATTTTCGATTTGCAGAATGTGGCTATTAATCTGAATCGGTGTGCCATCGGCATCATCCACGCCGATGTTCTGAAAATCAGCATACGGTGTGCCGATGGCTTTTCTTAAGCCTTGAATGTATTCATCCAAATGATTGTAGCGAATGTCTAAGTCTTCTTGGACGCTGTTGGTGTAGCCAAGCTTGCCCATGCGCAGACTGGTGCCGTTTGGCTGATGGTAGCTACAAGTGGTGCCAAGCGGAATCAAATGATGTTCGCGTCCACTCACAAAAGTACCACACACCGCAGGACTTGCGCCGAGCAGATACAGCACCAAAGGCGTCAATCGCTTAAAATTACGAATCAATGCCAAATATTTATCATTTTTAAAGGCGCTCAAATCCTCTGCACCTTCGGCACGCTGCCACGCCCCAAACAAATCATCGCCCACAGACAAATTGTAGTGAAGCCCTGCAATGGTCTGCATCTTGCGTCCATAGCGCACCCCAAGCCCTGATCGGTACAATGTCTTGAGCTTGCCGATATTGGATGAGCCATAGTCCGCCAATGGGATGTCGCTGTCGGTATCAGACGTCATGCACGGCATAGATAGCGGCCACATCAGCTCATCATTTTCTAAACTGCGATGCACCAAAACATGCAGATCACGCAGCATGTCCAGCGCCTCTTTGATCGATGGCATGGGGTCGGTGATCAGCTCCAAAAGATTTTCAGAATAGTCGGTGGTGATATAAGGATGTGTCAGCTTTGAGCCGAGCTTAGCGGGATGAAAAGTCTTGGCAGAATAGCCATCAGGCTGCATTCTTAGCCCTTCTTTTTCGATGCCACGCTGCATCCCTGCAACAAGATTGGGTGTAAACCAAGAAGGTAGTGTAAAAGTAGGTGTCATGGCGGATACTTGATTGGTGTCAGGGAGCGCCCTGCTGAATCTTCAGCATGAGCGCATGATACTGGTATTATAAATCCAAGCGCCTAAGTTGGCAAAATTATTTGTGCCAAGCAGGCAGGTGCGCCATCTATAAAGACGGCAAAGCCACTGGACTTAAGCGGCTAAATAGAAAACGATGAGCCGCAGCCGCAAGTGGTGGTGGCGTTTGGATTATTGACAATAAAGCGCGAACCTTCCAAGCCTTCGGTGTAGTCGATGGTTGAGCCGACCAAATATTGATAGCTTAAGGCATCCACGACCAAAATCTCTGACCCATTATCAAAAGTCGCGTCATCTTCGCCAAGCTCTTCGGCAAAATCAAACCCATAGCTAAACCCCGAACAGCCGCCACCTGTCACATAGACGCGTAGCATCAAGGCATCGTTGCCTTCGGCGTGTTTTAGCTTGGCAAGCTTGGCAGCTGCATTATCCGTGAGGGTAAGACCTGTATTCATCAAATCCTCCTAGCGTGGAAACCATGCACTTTAAGGCATGGAGGAAACGCTGTGTTGTTAAATTGATATTTCACATTTTAATGATAAAATGTGAGCTATGAAACATCGTGCCTACAAATTTCGCTTTTACCCAACTGATGAACAAGCCAAACTGCTTGCTCAAACCTTTGGCTGTGTGCGGTTTGTCTATAACACGATTTTGCGTTGGCGTACTGATGAATACGACCAAAGCAAAACTAAAATTGGCTATATTCAAGCCAATGCCAGATTGACTTGGCTTAAAAAACAACCTCAATTTGCTTTTTTGAATGATGTTTCGTGTGTTCCCATCCAGCAAGTACTTAGACATCAACAAACCGCCTTTAAAAACTTCTTTGAGGGTCGTGCTAAATACCCAACATTCAAAAAGAAAACTCACAAGCAATCGGCTGAATTTACCAAAAGTGCTTTTAAATACACAGACGGTCAGCTTTTTATTGCCAAAAGCAAACAACCGCTTCATGTTCGTTGGTCTAGGCATCTGCCAAGCAAGCCAAGTACCATCACAATCACTAAAGACTGTGCAGGACGATATTTTGTGTCGTGCTTGTGTGAATTTGATAATCAAATTTTGCCAAAATCTGATACCGCCGTTGGTATTGATGTTGGCATTAAACATATGTTTGTTACCGACAGTGGTCTTAAAATTGACAATCCTCGTCTGACAGCCAAATACGCTACCAAACTTGCTAAGGCTCAAAAAGCCTTGAGTCGCAAAAAACTCGGTTCGGCTAATCGCGCCAAAGCAAGAATGAAAGTAGCTCGTATTCATGCCAAAATCTTAGATTGTCGATTAGATAACTTGCACAAGTTATCTTGCAAATTAATCAACGATAACCAAGTGATTTGTGTTGAAACGCTGCGTGTAAAAAACATGATTAACAATCCCAGGCTTGCCAAGCATATTGTGGATGCAAGTTGGGGTAAGCTTATCCAACAATTAGAATACAAAGCTGATTGGGCTGGGCGGACTGTGGTCAAAATTGACCAATTCTTTCCAAGCTCTAAACGCTGCTGTAATTGTGGATACACTTTGCCTTTTTTACGCCTTGATACTCGCCATTGGGATTGCCCTGAATGCAAGACTACCCATGACCGTGATGTCAATGCCGCCAAAAACATATTAACCGCAGGGCTTGCGGGGCTTGCCTTTGGAGAGAATGTCAGTCTTGTGTAGTTAGTCTGCATAAGCCAATCTCGTTGAATTAGGAAACACCCAGTAGCGATATTGGGAATCCCCTTGCTTTAGCTAGGGGAGGAGGTCAAATTAACCTTATCAAGTGAAAGAGGGTGTCTATTTAAATAAGACCGACTGTCGATTATACAAGGTTTTGAGGGTGAAAATAAACCTTAATTCATAAATATCTGTCAAAGTCGCCGAGCGATCCAAGCCCACACCAAGCCAAAGGATGACTTACAGACCATCCCACTCAGCATGATTAAAATTAATCACTTTGGGTCTTTCGGGGCGTTCAGGCGACTGCTGCAGCGCCTTACTGCGATGCACCAAAAAATCAAGCAAATGATTGCGAATTTTGTAATATTGATGGTGGTGGTGAATGTTATCGCGGTGGCGCGGCTTGGGAATGGTATTTTCAACAATTTCTGCCAAAAATGCCCGAGGACCATTACTCATCAAAAAAATGCGATCAGCCAATAAAATCGCCTCGTCAATGTCATGTGTAATCATAAACACTGTCTGATGGGTGTCCTCAACGATATTGACAAGCTCATCTTGAATGACACCGCGAGTCAGCGCATCAAGCGCCCCAAAAGGCTCATCCATCAGCAAAAGCTCAGGCTTGGTCGCAAAAGCGCGCGCGATGCCCACGCGCTGCTTCATACCGCCTGATAATTGGCTTGGTTTTTTGTCTTTGACTTTGGCAAGCCCAACCATGCCCAAATAAAAGTCGATTTGATCGTTCATTTGGGTAGCTGAGAGATTTGGCGTTTTGGCTTTGAGTGCAAAACCGATGTTCTCACCGACAGTCAGCCAAGGCAGCAGCGCATGACTTTGGAACACCACACCACGCTCAAGCGAAGGTTGGGTGACTGGCTTATCATACATCAAAATCTCACCAAAACTTGCCGTCTCAAGCCCTGCCAAAGCATTTAAGATGGTGGACTTACCGCAGCCTGAATGACCGATAAGACAGATGAATTCGTTTTTTTGGATGTCAAAATTGACATTTTCAAAGACATTTTCGCCATCGCCGTAGCGTTTGGTGAGCGCCTTGACCTCAATCAGCGGCGATGTGGTTTGATCATTCAACATAACTCACCTTTTTTTGTAATATCCCAAACAACATATCCAAAATCATACCCACAAGACCAATGAGCAGCACCGCAAAAATCACATTGGCAAGCGATAAATTATTCCACTGATTCCACACAAAATAACCAATCCCCGTGCCACCGACAAGCATCTCAGCAGCCACGATCACAAGCCATGCGATCCCCATGGAGATGCGCATGCCTGTGACGATGGTGGGCGCAGCGGCAGGGATGACGATTTTGGTGGCGGTCTTTAGGGGCGATAGCTCAAGTGTCTTGGCGACATTGCGCCACTCTCGGCGAACGGACGCCACGCCAAAGGCTGTGTTGGTGAGCATTGGCCAAATCGAACAAATAAAAATCACAAAAATGCTCGATGCGTTAGAATCTTTAATCGTATAAAGCGCAATCGGCATCCACGCCAGTGGCGAGATGGGCTTTAAGATCTGCACAAAAGGTGTGGCGGCACTGCCAAGCACAGGCGACATACCGATGGCATAGCCCAAAGGAATCGCCACCACCATCGCTAAGAAAAATCCAAGCAGCACACGCCCAATGGAGTAGCCAAGCTGTATGCCGATGCCTTTATCATTCAAGCCTCTGTCATAAAATGGGTCGGAGATGTGCCCCCATGCGGTCTTGCCAAAGTCTGTTGGGCTTGGAAATTCGCTTTTTTGGGTGGCGACCACCGCCCCAGGCTCGGTAAATTCAGGAATATCACCCATCAAAATACTGTACTCTAAGCGCAAAGGATCGGTGGGTGCGGTGATCTGCTTCGGCAAGGTGGCGGCGTGCCAAATGCCAATCACGCTCAAGACGATGAGTAATGATAGCAGATAGCCTTTGGCTTTGGTGGATAACGGTTTATGCGCCATGTCATTCCCCTATAGATGCTGTGGATTTGTGCCCGATGGCAAATGAATCCAAATACGCATCAGGATCGGCGGCATCGAACGCTTTGCCCATGACGATGATTTTTGGTTCATCTGCTTTGACGGTGTAGCCCATGGCTTGCATTTGTTGTTTGGCATCGGTGAGCATAAATACTTGGCTTGCGATGTCTTGATAATTGATATCATCCGTGACATAGCCCCATCGCTTCATCTGAGTCATCATCCAAGCTGCCACCGAGTACCACGGCATCACATCAAAGCCCATGCGATCAGGCACATCTTGGACATTATCCACCCCATCAGCAAAACGCCCCATGATGGATTGGCGCAGCACCAGTTCAGGCTGATTGAGATAATTGGCAGGCGAGAGCAGCTTGGATAAGTCTTTACGGATGCTTGGCTCATTTGCCATCACATTGGCTTTGATGATGGCGCGATACATCGCCAAAAAAGTTTGGGGATGATCATTAATAAAGCTTTGAGATGTTCCAAACGAGCAGCACGGATGACCATTCCAAATATCGCGTGACAGCGTATGGATATAGCCTGCCTTATCCCAAACCGCGCGCTGATTGAATGGCTCAGGACCAAAAAACCCATCAATATTACCTGCTTTGAGATTAGCGATCATATCAGGCGGCGTGGTCAGGCGCAGTTTGACATCTTTATCAGGATCTAGCCCATGCTCTGCCAAAAAGTAGCGCAGCAGATAATTATGGATGCTGTGCTCAAATGGGATGGCAAAGGTGAAGCCTTTCCAGTTTCTTGGATCGCGGTTGTCCTTATGCTTTAGTGCCATGACGAGCGCTTGACCATTGGTGTTTTGGATGGCGGCAACTTTCATATCTTGCTTGGCTGAACCAAGTCCAAGATTGATGGCGATTGGCATCGGTGCCAAAAAATGCGCAGCGTCCAGTTCTCGGTTCATCATCTGATCGCGTACCAGCGCCCAGCCTGCCCGTTTTAATAAATTGGCTTTGATACCTTGTTCTTCATAGTAGCCAAGTGGATCTGCCATGATGAGCGGCGTTGAGCATAAAATGGGCAAAAAGCCAATATCCACCGACTTTTTTTCGGGTTTAAGCGTGTCAATGGCGGCGGCTTCTTGGAGCGCTGCTATGGGTAAGACACTGGCAATCGCTGCCAAAGCGGTGCCTTTACCGACGGTCTTAAAAAACGCGCGGCGCGTCGGCTCATGGGGAAATAAAGCCTTGATCGCCACCGCTTCAATAAAATCGGTCTGGGTATGCTCAATACGGCTGTGATCAGAGACACGCTCAAAGCGATCATCCAAAGACAGCATGTCATCACACTGGCTTTGGCTGCTATGTTTGCCGCAGCGGCAGCCAAAATTGAGCGGCTTGTCGGCGTCGTCGGGGTGAAAAATATTTGACATGATACACTATAAACTCATAAGAAGATCAAGCGCCGCGCCGTTTTTGGTTGGGCGGCAGATGGCTTGATCTGATGTTTGATTGGTTTAGGGCGATGTTTTCATTTCGATTTTGGCGGTGATGATGCCATCGCTGCTTTGGGTGAGAATCAGCTGATCGTTGGTATCTTCTTGTACTTGCCAGTCTTTGGCTTGATCAATCTCACCAGTGGCAGAGACGATGATGGACTTGGTTTTTAGGCGTATTAAAGGCGACTTATGCTGATAGCCTGCGTGCGCCATATCACTGATGTGATGTGCGATGGCGGCAGCCTGCTCACGCAAGGGCGCGACAAATCGGCACGGCTTATCATCAATGGCGATACAGTCGCCGATGGCATAGATGGCAGGATGAGAGGTTTGTAGTGTCTTTGGATTGACCACGATACCGCAGCGAATGTGCTCGATGCCTGCACCTTTGGCAAGACGATCATCCAATACAAGACCTGTACTTGCGATGATCTCATCGGCGTAGAGCGTTTGATTATTGTAAGTAATCACATAGCCATCATCTTGGGGGCTGATGCCTGTGATATGAGCATCGCCAATATAGTCAATGCCAATCCCCAAGAGCGCATCACGCAGGCGCTCACCGCCGATAGCAGGCAAAATCTCTGCCATCGGTAGGCTGTCTCGATTGATCAGTGTCACTTGATGACCTGCTTTGGCGATGTCTTCGGCGATCTCTGTGCCGATCATGCCTGCACCGACGATGGCGATGCGCTGATTGGGTTTGGCGATGAGTTTTGCTTGGAGTTTGGCAAACATATCAATGTGATTGACGCGCCACACATACTCAGCAGGCAGGCTTGGTGGCAACATCGGCGCTGCCCCTGTGGCAAGGATCAGTTTTTGGAAGCCAAAATTACCGCGCGTGGTGCGCACTGTGCGCTCATGGGTATCGATGCTTAGTACAAAGGTTTGGGCAACCAAAGTGACATTGAGCGCCTGTGCCAAATCGGCAGCTTTTTTGGTGATGAGCACATCAGGCGTTTTGTTTTGGCTGATGGCAATAGAAAGCTGCGGCTTCATATAGCGATCGCCTGAGTCGCTTGTGATTAAGGTGATGGGCAGGGTGTCATTTAGCTTTCTTAGCGCTTCGATGGCTGTCCAGCCTGCCGTGCCGCCGCCGATGACGATGATGCCAGTCTCGCCGTGGCGACTGATCAAGGGGGCGGCTACTTCGTCTCGGCTGACAAATGGCTCAAAGTCTCGCTTAGTGACGCCGCACAAAGGACACATCCAGTCCTCGGGAATATCCTCAAAACGCGTGCCAGCAGGCAGCCCGCCATCAGGATCGCCCAATTGTTCATCATAAATCCAGCCGCACGCACGACACAAAAACTGCTTCCAAGGTCCTCGCCCATCGGTGGGATTGCTATTTGAATCCATATTTGGCTTGGCTGAATGTGAAAGTGTATCGCTCATTTTGGAGATTTCTCGGTCAATAATTGATGGGATAGATAGCGCAAATGCTTGATGGCAGGCGTGACGATCGCCACAAAGTGCGCTTCACGAATGCGTCTTTGCGGATTGGCGCTCATCAGATAGCCTTTGGCGCCTTGATGTAAAAGTGATGCTTGGGTGGCTTGTAGTGACAGCTCAGCGCCTTGGATACGAGTGTCTAGCACTTCTAAGAAAAAGTCTTTGTGGGTCTCAAAAGGTGTCTTAGCAAGCGTCAAAGTCCGCTCAACCAAAGCATCAAGTTTAATTTGTAGCGCCCCTGCTTGGTCTTCCAAAAACTGATTGACATGTCCAAGCTGAGCTTCTACCGCCGTGATATCATGGATCGCGCCTTGGATAATGCCGGCACCGATGCCCAGCTGCATCAGCACAAATGCCCCGCGCACACGCTCAATAAAAGGCTTGGCAGGGTCAGCGATCAAGCTGTCATCAGGAACAAAGTAGTCATTTAAGGCGATTTGCCAAGTGCTTGAGCCTTCCATACCACTAAATGTTGGGCAAGGATTGAGCTGCCAGCTGCCTTTGCGCGCTTCATCAAACGATAATAAGAAAAAAATGTCTTTTTCAACCCGACCGCCATGCTCGACGCTGGCAATCGCGCCGCAATATTGGTTGGGTGCAATGTGACTGATCCACGGCAGCGTGCCCGACACCACATAGCCGCCATCGACGCGCTGAGCACGCAGAATCATCGATTCGATATTGGCAAAAGTTTTCATCGGATTGGACAAAGCTGTCCCACCGAAGCTTTCGCCCAGTGCGTGGCGGTTTAGGATCTCAGATTTTAAGGTGTGATTATCCGATTGATCAAGATACAAAGCACATACCTGATGACACCATGACAAAAACCCTGTCGTGCCGCAAGTCTCAGAGATCTTAGCGGTTGCAAGGATGGCATCGCCAAAGCGGCTGCCTTGTGCTGACAGATGCGCCGAAAAAGCCCCCAATTTTGCCAATTGACCCATCTCAGCCACAGGATAATAACCCTTATCAATGGCGATGGGATCAAGGAGTTGTTCGGCGCATTGGCTGATATTATCAAGAAAATCGGGTGATTGCCACGCCAAAATGGTGTTGGTAGCAGGATTAATAGACAAAGTATTGGTAAAACACAAGTCGAACGAATGCATATAAAGCCCAAATGGTGCAAAAGCTTAAAAATTTAAATAAATAGATTATTATAGGCAGATGAGTGGCAAATTTCTTATTCTAATTTTGAATATATAGAGTTTGAAGTGATATATGATATAGAGAGATGTATTGCTTGATATATTAACTGCATTCTTTAGTAGTCTGTTTTTTGTTCTAATGGTGATAAGCGAGTGTCTAGAAATTTAATTATCTAATCATCGCAATAATGCCAATAGAAATAGAAATAATTATTCTAAATACGAATAATTATTTCTATTTCTATTGGCATTTTAAAATATTGACAAATTTAACAAGTCAGTAATTTTTTTTCATTATTAATAGAAATAAATTATTTAATTTATTGAATTTATTAAATTTATTTATCGTATATAATTTCATAATTATGATGGTTATTAAAATTATATATAATGTTTTTTAATAATAATATTGAATAATTCGAATAATTTATTATAATAAGCATTATTCATAAGATAATTTTATGATATATAAATATATTCTTATGAATAAACAATAATTATCAAGATTGATTTGATGATTAATCTAAACACGCTCAGTCAACTGGAGAGTATGTATGAAAAATAGTTCATCACTATTTGCAGTGAGTGTTGTTGCTGCAAGTTTATCGGCTTCTTATGCATGGGCAGAGATACCGACTGGTAAATATTGCGCAACCGAATCTGCTTGCAAAAACCCTATGGTCAATAACGCCGCCATCACCACGCCAAATCATTTAGCGACGCAGGCAGGGCTTGAGATTTTACAAAAGGGTGGTAATGCAGTTGATGCTGCTATTGCGGCAGCTTCCACTTTGGCCGTGGTTTATCCTCAAATGAATACTATTGGCGGCGATAATTTTTGGTTGATTTATGATTCTAAAAACAAACAGATACATGCACTCAATGCGAGTGGTCGCTCGGGAGAGGGAGTAACTATCGATTTTTACAAATCTAAAGGTTATGACAAGATCCCTAGCAGAGGGTATTTGGCTGCCAATACTGTGCCTGGAATCGTTTCTGGTTGGGATGCTGCTCATACTTTTGCCCAAAGCCATTTTAATAATAAGGGATTGGCATGGAGTCAGTTATTTGATAAGGCGATCGGCTATGCTCAAAATGGCTATGTTGTAACACCATCTGTTGCTCGCTGGCAAGAGATCAATACTGATACTACGGATCAAGTTGCTCGCAATTTACAGCGTTTTGATGAGTTTCGACGTGTATATTTAAAGCCAGATGGTAGCTCTTATCAAATCGGTGATATTCATCGTCAGCCTGATTTGGCACGCACGTTGAGTACCATTTCTAAAGAAGGTGCTTCGGCATTTTATACTGGCAGTATTGCCAAAAACATTGTCGCTGATTTGCAAGCTAATGGCGGTGTCCTAACCTTGAATGACTTTGCTAATCACCGTGCTGACTGGGTTACGCCATTGTCTGTGCCCTATAGAGGTTATACTGCTTATAATTTGCCACCAAACACGCAGGGTATGGCATCTCTGGCAATTTTGAATATCTTGAATAATTTTGACCTATCAAAGGTAGAAGAGGGATCAGCGGATTATTATCATTTGATGGTTGAGGCGACTAAGGAAGCGTTTATTGATCGTGATACTTATTTAACAGACCCTGATTTTTCATCCATACCTACAGCACAACTTTTGTCTAGCAATCATGGCAAAGCTCAAGCAGCTCGAATAGATATGACACGTGCCGCTGGTAAAAATCCACCACTAGAGCCCAAAGGTGATACGGTTTGGCTTGGGGTGATTGATAAGGATGGTAATGCAGTCTCATTAATCCAAAGTATTTATCATGATTTTGGTTCTGGTATTGTTGCTAAAAATACAGGCGTACTGTTGCAAAACCGTGGAAGCTTCTTTTCGTTAGACCCAAACCATGTTAATCATCTTGAGCCAAATAAACGCACTTTTCACACTTTGAACGCTGCCATGATCTTGGATAAATCAAAAAATCCTGTGCTAATCTATGGTACAATGGGTGGAGAAGGTCAACCACAAACACAAGCTGCAGTTGCTACTCGTGTTATTGACTATGGATTGAGTGTGCAAGATGCGGTTGCTGCTCCTCGCTGGCTGTATGGTCGTACTTGGGGTGCAGAATCTAATTCTTTGAAACTAGAAGGTCGCATCAAGGATGATGTGATAAAAACCTTATCTGATCGGGGTCAACCTGTAGAAGTTTTGGATGATTATACTGACACTATGGGTCATGCTGGAGCGATTTATATTAATCGTAAAAGCGGTGTGATTTCTGCGGCAACTGACCCAAGAAGTGATGGCTTAGCAGCAGGTTATTAAATTGTTCTTATTGCTTGGCCGAGACAAAAAGACCTTGGATGTCATCCAGGGTCTTTTTGTCTCCGCTAATCACCATCGGTCAGCGCTGAGAAATTATCATAAATCACGGCGCAAATGCTTGCAGCTCTGGGTTGATGTCATTTTGGGCGACATTATTGGCGTAATTACATAGTGTTGCCAGTGCCACGCCCATGACTACATCTAAGATATTTTGGTCAGTATAGCCAGCTGCCTTGACAGCGGCAAGCTCATCATCAGAAACCTTGCCACGATTGTCAATCAGCTGCATGGTAAACTGGGCTAGGGCTTGATATTTTTCATTGTCATCGATGGCGGTGCGACCACGCAAAGCAGTGAGTACAGTCTCAGGCATCTTAAGCTTGGTGCCAATTTTGGTGTGACCTGCCACACAAAAATCACAGCCATTATGCGCAGCAGCCGTGATCTGCACCACTTCGATTTCTTCGGCAGTCAAGCTGTTGCGGCTGTTCATTTTGCCGACTTCTTGATACATCTCAAGCGCTTGCGGAGAGTTTGCCAAGACGCCGATCAGATTTGGGACAAAGCCATTGGCTTTTTGAACCATTTCAATGCGCTCTTTGGCTTTTTCGGGCGCTGAATCAACGGTGTTTACGGTTAAACGTGCCATAATTTTTTCCTTAGTTTTTAAAATCATCATTCAAGAATGTTGGCTAAGAAGCTCGGTAAATTAAGATATCATCCAAGCCATAATCCTTGAGTTTGCTTACTAACAGTATAGGTATTCTGTGTAATTTTTACAAGGGCAATTCCTAAAATATGCTAAAATGACTGAAATTTTACAAGATGAATTGTGATGATAGAATTTAAAGATGTGGCGGTGCGCCGAGACGGCAGGCTGCTATTTAGCGATGTGACTTTGCAGCTGCATAAGGGTCAAAAAATTGGTCTGACAGGCAATAATGGCACAGGCAAGTCCACGCTGTTTGCGACCATTTTGGGTGAGCATGGGACGGATGTTGGCAGTGTCAGCCTGCCTGAGTCTTGGCAGATTGCGCACATGGCACAGGAAGTCAGTGCAACTGCCATGAGCGCACTAGACTATGTGCTTGAAGGTGATGCAGAATGGTGGCAGCTCAATGAGCAGATCCAAAACCAAGCCAAGCTGAGTGAGGCGCAGATTGCCCCGATTTATCAGCGCTTTGAGGAGATTGACGGCTATCGCACGCGAGCTAAGGCGGCGATGATTTTGGCAGGTCTTGGCTTTGCTGAATCTGATCATGATCGGCAAGTGGCGATGTTCTCCGGTGGATGGCGAATGCGGCTAAATTTGGCACGCACGCTCATGCATCGTGCTGATGTGCTGCTGCTTGATGAGCCGACCAACCACTTGGATTTGGACGCCATTCTTTGGTTGGAGGAATGGTTATTAAAATTTGAGGGGCTGATTTTGTTGATCAGTCATGATCAGGCATTTTTGGATACGGTGTGCGGGCATATTTTGCACATTGAGCAGGGGCGCATCACGATGTACACAGGCAATTATAGCCAATTTGTACGCACACGCGCAGACAGGCTCGCCCAAGAGCAGCAAGCCTACGAAAAACAGCAAGCGATGCGCGCACACCTTGAGGATTATATTCGCAGGTTTCGCGCCAAAGCCACCAAAGCCAAACAAGCCCAAAGCCGCATCAAGCAGCTTGATCGCATGACAGAGCTGTCACCTGTGATGGCAGACAGCGCGTTTAGTTTTCGCTTCTATGAACCGTCGCATATGGCATCTCCGCTGATTCGCTTGGATAATGCCGTCATCGGCTATGACGGCGTGCCGATGCTCAGTCGGGTAAATCTACAAATCACGCCCAATGCGCGCTTGGGAATCTTGGGGGCAAACGGCGCAGGCAAATCCACGCTCATCAAGGCATTGGTGGGTGAGCTTGTGCTCATCAGTGGTGTACATAAAGCCTCTGAAACCCTAAAGCTTGGCTATTTTAATCAGCATCAGATGGACAGCCTAGATGACGATGCCACGCCGATGGTGATGCTAAGACGACTGGCGGGTCAGACCTCTGATGCCGATCTGCGCGCATTTTTGGGCAGCTTTGATTTTCGAGGTGAGCGCATTGACACCCCAAGCCGTTTGTTTTCGGGCGGTGAGCGCGCAAGATTAATGCTTGCGCTACTTGTTTGGCAAAGACCCAATGTGCTTGTGCTTGATGAGCCAACCAACCATCTGGATCTACAGATGCGTAATGCGCTCATGCTGGCGCTGCAGGACTTTGAGGGAGCTTTGATTTTGGTGTCGCATGATCGAGATTTGATCATGTCGGTGTGCGATGAGCTGCTGCTGGTTTCTGATGGTCGCGCCGAAGAATTTGTGGGGGATATGGTGGATTATGCTGAGCATTTGCGTCAAGCCAAAAAAGAGCGCCAAGTCGCTCAAAAACAAGACAAACCACCCTCACCAAGCACCGATATCAGCCAAAGCACGCCAGTCAATGATGGTCTAAGTAAAGAAGAGCGCCGCAAAAAAAATGCGCAGATTCGCGAACAGACAGCGCCGCTAAGAAAACAGATCACCAAGCTTGAAGATCAGCTTGGTAAGCTGAGCGATACATTAGTGATCATAGAAAATGAGCTGTCTGATACCCGTCTGTACGAAGATGCTTATAAGTCGGAATTATTAGACAAATTAACTCATCAAAGCACACTTAAGTCACAGATCGACGATATCGAAGAGCAGCTTTTGACGGCGATGGCTGAGCTTGAAGTGCTAGAAGATGAGCTGTCAGGGTGAGATCATCATGAAAGGGGTGCATAGTCAGGATTATTATCGCTTACTTGGCGTGGCTGATGATGCCGATACTGCTGCCATTAAGCGTGCTTATCGCCAACAGATCGCGCGTCATCACCCTGACCGTCAGGTGGATTCAGATGAGGATATGGTGCGTCAGCTAAACACCGCCTATGCTGTCTTAAAAGATGACAAAGCGCGCCGTCAGTACGACAGACAGCTGCCAAGAATTCGCCAAAAGCAGTGGCTATCACAGCAGCGCGCTAGATTTTCTGAAGTTAGGCATGAGTTTGGGCATCTTGCCAATGCCGCGCTGGTGAATTTTGGTAAGCAAAAATTTGACCGCATTATCTTTGATGCGCATCGCACCAAGCACATGGGTCAACTGGCGCAGCGAGCAGCAGCGCACTTTGGGCGCGTATGGCAAAGGTTTGCTGATGCGCCTGCTAAGATTGGCTATGACACAACCTGCGCCATCGGTCT
The DNA here is from genome assembly GCF_034424565.1 of Moraxella canis. Classification (NCBI taxonomy): domain Bacteria; kingdom Pseudomonadati; phylum Pseudomonadota; class Gammaproteobacteria; order Moraxellales; family Moraxellaceae; genus Moraxella; species Moraxella canis. Next base: position 1,149,492 of record NZ_CP139961.1, read on the forward strand.
GCATACGGTGTATGACGGTGGTGAGGTATTGATCCATTGGCAGGGCACGCACTTTAAGGCAGTCCTGCCATCGGGGCTTAGTGATGGCGATATCATCACTGTGCAGTGTCATGGGTCGCCGGTGCGCGTCGGCATCCAGACCAAGCCTGTGAGTATTTATGTTAAAAGCTTGGATGTTAATTATGTGATTTTTTTGAGCCCTAAGCAGGCATCAGAGGGCTCTGCCATTGAGCTGCCAGAGCCCATTGACCTGACGCTGACAATCCCGCCCAATGGCACATACCCTGCCAAGATCGTGCTAAGCAACCAAGGACTTCGGCAGGCGACAGGCGTAGGAGATGTCATCGTGCATCTAAGCGTTGCTTAACATCCTTTGCCGCCTGATGGGATGCTTGATTTAGGCAATACTTTTAACTTCGTCCTTGATAAATGGATCATTGATATATCATTTGAGTGTTTTATGACCGTACAATTTTCAAAAACTGATTTTTTGCCACCACTTTGGCTTAGAAATGCACACTTACAGACCATCTTACCGCGCTATGTCGCCAAAAATATGCCTGAGTATGAGCGTACACTGATCAAAGATTCGCTCGCTCAAAGCGATGTGGCGTTTGATTATGTGATGGCTGATGAACAAAAGGGCGCGGATGGCAGGGACACCACGCCCATCGTGGTGCTGTTTCATGGCATGGAAGGCTCAAGCCAAAGCCACTATGCACGCACATTGGCAAGTCATATCCATGCCAAAGGATGGCATTTTGTGGTGGCGCATTTTCGCTCTTGTGGCGGGGTGGCGGTATCAGGCAAGATATTTTATAATGCCGGAGATACCGCTGAATTGGCGCATTATTTACAAGTGTTACAACAAAAATTTACCACAATTTATGCCATCGGCGTGTCACTTGGCGGTAACGCCTTGGCAAAATACATGGGCGAATACGGCGTGGATGCCATCCCAAAGCGTGCTGTCGTCGTGTCTGCACCTGTGGATTTGGCGAGTGCGTCGATTGCTATGGAGCGCTTACTTGGGCGGCACATCTACACCCCTTATCTGCTCAATCCCATCATCAAAAAAGCGTTAGATAATCGGCTGAGTAGCGAGGAGATCACAGCGCTTAAGTCTGCCAAGCGCATGGCTGATTTTGATAATGTATTCACCGCGCCGCGTCACGGCTTTCGTTCAAAAAATGACTATTATCGACAAGCTTCTGCGCTGCCTCATCTGCGCCACATACAGCACCCGACCTTGATCATCACCGCCAAAGACGATCCATTTTTGGGCGTGACAGCAGAGCCGACGGATGTCTCAGAAGATGTGGTGCTACTAGATACGCCCCATGGCGGACACATTGGCTTTGTTGATTATGATTATCAAAAAAGACAGTTTGATTTGGGATTTATACCGCGTACAGCACTTGAGTTTTTCGGCTATCATAAGGGATGATGATGCGAATTGTATTTTTAACGACCATTGTAATTTTGCTTCAGATCTTTACCCATCTTACCGCGCGTGGCTTGGGGTGGTGGCTGTCTTTATCACCCAAGCCGCGCCGCCGTCTGATGATTGCGTGTTTTGTGATCAGCAATCTGTTTTTGGTGGGATTGTTTGTTGGGATTTTTCGCCTGACGATCGGGTATTTAGCGGTGTTATGGGTATTGATGATGGCGATGGCGGTGGGTTTGGGCGTGTATTGCCTGCTCAAGGCACTAAAAAAACCTGCCGATCGCCCCACAAAAATCATCACGCCACTGGTGTTTATTGGACTGATACTGTCAGGGGTTTATCATGCTTACACCCCGACAGTCAAATATCTCTCCTTGACTTTGGATAAGCCCATGCCAACTGATGTGCGCATTGCGCTGGTGAGTGATTTGCACCTGGGTGCGATGGTGGGCAGTCGGCAGCTTGATAAGCTTGCCAAATTGCTCAAAGATGAGCATGTCGATGTCCTGCTGATGCCTGGCGATATCATGGATGATGATGTCATTTATTATCACCAAGAAGGCATGGAGAGCCATTTTGCTGATGTGGTGGCCAGCGCCCCAGCGGCGGTGTCATCTTTGGGGAATCATGACATTTATCGTGCGCACGCCCAAGATGACATCATCCAAGCCATACAGCAAGCAGGCTCGATCCTACTGGATGATAAAGTGACGACCATCACCGTCTCAAAAGGGGGTCTAAGCACGCCTCTAACCATCATCGGACGCATCGATGATCACGATAAAAGCAGGGCAACGACGGCAGAGTTGGTGGCGATGGCAGATGTCAGCCATCCTGTGATTTTGCTCGATCATCGCCCAAGTCAGCTTGAGATCAATAGCCGTTTGCCGATTGATTTGCAGCTTTCGGGGCATACGCACCGAGGGCAGGTTTTTCCTGCCAATTTGATCGTCGCTGCCATCAATCGCATTGGATATGGTTATGATAAAGTGGGTGATATGCACGCAGTGGTGACATCAGGCTACGGGTTTTGGGGCGTGCCGCTTAGAATCGGCTCTCAAGCTGAGATTTGGATCATTGACTTATCAGGTCAATCATCGCCCTAGATTTTAATAAACAACTTGTCATAATAAACTGACTGAATGGATTAACCTTGGTGAATTAATGGATTGATGGATCAGCGGACGGATGGAAAAAATAATGCAAAAGATCACATTTACTGCCAAAGACGGCTATACTTTGGGTGGCACGTTTTTTAATCGATCAGGGGGCTTAACCCAACCCTATCCTGTGCTGATCGCCCCTGCCACAGGCATTAAGCAAGGGTTTTATTATGCTTTTGCTGAGCATCTGAGCGCCCAAGGCTATAATGTGCTTTGCTTTGATTTTCGGGGCATTGGCGCATCTTTACACGGTGCGCTTAAGGACAGTCAGGCAAGCATTGACGATTGGGGCGTGTATGACTTGCCTGCGGCGATTGATCAGCTGACCGATATGACCGGTGCCGAGCAGGTCGCGATCATCGGACACAGTGCCGGCGCACAGCTTTTGGGCGTTGCGCATAATTATCACAAAGTGGCGCGCTTGATCAGTGTCGCAGGCTCAACAGGCTATGTGCCTAAGCTTAGCGGACGCACCAAGCTTTTGGCGCCTTTGATGTTTGAGGTGCTGTTTCGGGTGTCAAGTCGCACGCTTGGCTATGGCGCGACCAAAATCATCGGCATGGGCGAAAACTTACCCAAACATGTCGCTCGCCAATGGCGCGAGTTTTGTAACACCGGTCAATACATCAAATACTCTATCGGCAAAACCATCTTTGATGATTATCATGACAAGATTAGCTGCCCGATCCATGCCTTTTATGCCACGGATGATGAGATCGCAACGCGTGAGAATGTGTCTGATTTTTTTGCCTTATATCCGCACGCTCAAGTACACTATCATGAACTTCATCCTGCCGACTATGGTTTTGATGAGATCGGTCACATGAATATATTTAGACGCTCTTATCAGACGCTATGGCCGCTGCTGGTTGATGCACTTAGGGAAGACTGACAGATAGGCTAAGTTAATCACTCACGCTGATGCCGCCGCTGCTAGCGGTCAAACAAAAAGCCAAGCAATTCTTGGCTTTTTTATTAGCTACAAATTAGTTAAATCTGGTTTTTATACCTATTTAAGTCCTAAGACATCTTGCATGTCATACAGACCCGCAGGCTGATCTGCTGCCCACAGCGCAGCTCTTACCGCGCCTGTGGCAAATGTGGCGCGGCTTTGTGCCTTGTGGGTGATTTCGATGATTTCACCATCCATGATAAATTCCACAGTGTGTTCGCCGACAATTTCGCCGCCGCGCACAGCATGGATGCCGATATCGCCCGCTTGGCGCTTGGCGGCACCTTCACGACCATAGATGGCAGTATTATTCAGCGTTTGTCCGCGTGCTTCGGCGACAGCGCGCGCCATCATCAAGGCAGTGCCTGATGGCGCATCGATTTTGTGCTTATGGTGGTGCTCGATGATCTCGACATCGGCATCTAGCCCCAGTACGCGTGCGGTAGTGGCAAGCAAATTAAGCGACAGATTGACACCAGTTGAGTAGTTGCCTGCATAGACGATGGCAATGTGTTTGGCGGCGTCCTTGAGCTTGGCTTCTTGGTCATCACTAAGACCTGTCACGCCCATCACGAGCGGAATTTTGTGCGTAACGCACTGATCGAGTACGTCATCCAAAGCTTCGGGCAAACTAAAATCAATCATCGCCCCTAAGCCTGCAGCATCCAATGTGGAGAGTGCGATGCCTGATTTATCGGCACCAATAAACTCACCAGCATCCACGCCGATCAAACTTGAGATGCTGCGCACATAAGCCCCGCCAAGCTCAGTTTTTGGGTGGGTCATGGCTGCTTCGATGAGCATCCGCCCCATGCGCCCTGATGCTCCCATGATGCCAATTTTAAGCTTACTCATAACGATGTCCTTGTTTGGATGATAATTAATTGATTATAGCAAGGTTATTTTGATTTTTCATCATAATTTAAGCTCCCCAAAGCTGCCTTGATGTCATCGATCAGATCCTTGGGTGCTTCAAGTCCAACACAAAACCGCACCACATAGCGACCTTGTAGATGCAAGCTTGGCAGAGTGCGTATCTTAGTCAGATCGTACAGCATGACCAAACTTGTTGCGCTGCCCCAGCTAAAGCCCAATTTAAATATCTTAAGAGCATCACAAAAACGGCAAACATCCGCCCAAGAGTAGCGCTCATCAAAAACCACGCTCACCAAGCCTGCCGATAGCCCAGTTGGGCAGTTTTGTTGCCAAAAGTGGTGACCCAAAGTATCAGGATTGGCAGGATGAAGCACTTGAGCAAAAGCAGGCTCATCTTTTAGGTGTGCCATCAGCTCAATGGCGCTTTTGCTTTGTGTTTCGTAGCGTAAGGCTAAGGTGGGCAGGCTACGATAAACACGCGCGCAGTCATCACCTGAGACGCTAAAGCCCAAGACGGCATGCATACGCAGCAGCTGCTTGTGCAGAGCCTTATCTTGGGTTACGATGCTGCCCATCAAGACATCACCACCACCGCTAGGATATTTGGTCAATGCATGAACACAAATATCCACAGACGCGCCATCAAGATCAAATGGCGAATAAGCCAGCCCCGCGCCCCAAGTGCTGTCCAAAGCGATGCAGACATGATGCTCTTTGGCGATCTTGATCAGTCCTTGTAAGTCAGGAAATTCAAGCGTCACAGACCCCGCCGCCTCAAGCCATATCAGCTTACAAGCAGGCGTGGGCTGAAAGCTTTTGGCATCCAGTGGGTCGTATATTTTGATCACCACGCCGTAGCGTTTTTGAAGTTCGCGCAGATGCTCAAGATTGGGGCTGTACATATTTTCAGTGACCCACACCTCATCACCTTGCCCAAGCAGCGCTGTGTTCACCAATACGATGGCAGCAAGACCGCTGGGCGCTAAAAGCGCATGATTACCGCCCTCAAGCCTTGCCATCTGATCCGCCAGTAGATAAGTCGTGGGCGTGCCATGCGTGCCATAGCTATAATCATAGCGATCACTCCAGTGTCTTTGAAACAGCGCCTGAGTATTATCAAAGATGATCGTTGATGCGCGGTACACAGGTGGCTGCAGGCTGTTGATTTGTATGGGTGCTAGACGGGGATCGTGAATGAGCTGAGTATGTTTGTCCATGGATAAGCCTTTATACAGATTAATCATCAGATTCAGCGATTGTAAAGGTTGCGCGTGGTGCTGTCAAATGCCAAACCAAAGTATTATTTTTATCACCAAAAAGCCCCGAGCGTGTCGGGGCGGCTTATCGAGTTTTAATAAGTTTATCCATCACCGCCTTATATCCACCGACTTCAGGCGGTGGATATCAGGCGGTAAATCTCACTTTTTAATCTCTTAGCTTAATAAAATGATATAATAAACCTATGAAAACACTCAAGCTACGCATCAAAGATAAACACACAAACCAACTAAACCGCCTAAGCGGTTCGGTCAATTTCGTGTGGAATTATGTCAATGACTTGAGTTACAAACACCTACAAAAAACTGGCAAATTCTTGAGTGCCTACGACCTAAACGAATATACCAAAGGTAGCGGTGAATTACTGGGCTTACATTCTCAAACCATTCAAGCCATCAATGAAACCCATGCAAAAAGTCGTAAGCAGTTTAAGAAGGCAAAACTTAACTGGCGAACCAACAACCCAAAGTCTAAACGAAAATCGCTTGGCTGGATACCGTTTAAACAATCGGCTATTAAGCACATCGCTACTCACCAAACAGGCAAAAAAGGCTTAAAATCCACCTTGCAACTATCCCTAGCCAAAGGACAAAAGCTAGTCATTGACCTATGGGACAGCTACAACCTATCACTATATCAAATTAACACCTGTGAGATTGTGCAAGACAGCCGCAATCGTTGGTATGCCTGTCTCACCGTCAAGAACTATCCAAAACAAACTTGTGGCACAGGTTCGGTTGGTATTGATCTTGGTTTAAAAGACAGTGCCACTACCTCAAACGGTGACAAGCTAACCATTAAGCAAACGCTCAAATATGCAAAACAATTAGCGATAGCCCAAAGAGCCAAAAACAAACAACGCGTGAAAGCAATCCATGCCAAGATTAAAAATACAAGGTTAGACTTAATTCATAAATTCACCACCCAATTAGTCAAGGATAACGCCCTAATCGTGGTAGGCGATATTAAAACCACTCAATTTAACAGTAAAAAAGGCAAACTCGCCAAATCGGTTTACGATGCTGGTTGGTTTGAATTAAAGCGACAACTGGAATACAAATGTCAGCAGACAGGCTGTCGCTTGGAAATCGTATCAGAAAGATACACTACCCAGACTTGTTCGTGCTGTGGCGATATGTCCAGTAGTCCGAAAGGTAGAGCAGGTTTGCGAATCAGAGAATGGACTTGTGCAAAGTGTGGCACACGGCATGATAGAGATATCAATGCCAGTCGGAACATTCTTGCGGTCGGGCTTGACCGTCTAGCTGTAGGAATCCCCGCACTTTAGGGCGGGGAGGAAGTCAATTGGAGGCTTTATCATCATGCATGCGACTAAAAATCATCGCCAAGATGGGTCCAGAAATATTATGCCAAAAGCTAAAAATCGCGCTCGGCACCGCAATAAATGGATTCATCTTAAAGTGTACGGCAGCCAGTGCTGCGCCCAAGCCTGAATTTTGCATGCCCACTTCAATGGCGATCGCCTTACTGTCATGGATGGGCAGCCTAAAGAGTTTGGCGGCAGCATAGCCCACCAAATAGCCAAATCCATTATGCAGCGCCACCACAAAAAAGATAAACAAACCAGACTCAATGATGCGATCTTTACTCACCGCTACGACCGCCGCGACGATGAGCACGATCGCGATGACAGAGATCAAAGGCATGGTTTGGTTCACGCTTTGGACTTTTTGTTTGAATACCGAGCGGATGATCAGCCCAATAAAAACTGGCAAAAGCACCATTTTTAGTACAGAAACAAACATACCGCCTGCATCGACTTGCAGCCATTGACTGGCAAATAAATAAAACACAGCCGGCGTCAAAACAGGCGCTAAAAGTGTCGAGAGTGTCGTACAAGCAACCGATAAAGCGGTATTGCCCTTGGCAAGAAATGTCATGACATTTGACGAAGTGCCACCCGGGCAGCAGCCGACCAAGATCACGCCGATCGCCAAGTCAGGCGGTAGCCTAAATGCCTGCACCAACAAAAAGGCAATCACAGGCATCACCACATATTGAGCGATGACGCCGATGATGACCGCTTTGGGATTTTTGGTGACTTCTCCAAAGTCCTTGAAAGTCAAGGTCAAGCCCATGCCTAGCATGACGATGCCGAGCAGATACGGAATCCACGGCACAAACTGCTTAAACACATCAGGAAACTGCGCAGCAATCAGCGCAAAAACCACCACCCAAACGGCAAATGTCCTACTGACAAAGTTGGTGAGTTTTAATAATCCATCCATAAAAAATGCTCCAAATGTCACAGCCACTATACAAAAAAGTTTGGTTTTAAGATTTTTTGCATCATAAATGTTATCAATCAAGCTGTCAAATCTAAAGCACAAAAAAGCCCCGAGTGATCGGAGCTTTCCTAAATTAACAAGATTTAGTCAAATAAGTCTTTGACATCGTCTTTGATTTTATCAAAAAATCCTTTTTTCTTAGATTCGCTGCTGTTTTCGGTGCTGAGCGTGCCTTGGAGCTGACGCAGCAGGTCTTTTTGTTCGCCCGTCAAATTCACTGGGGTTTGGACGATGATACGGCAAATCAAATCGCCTTGCATCCGCCCTTGAACGGTAGTAACACCCTTACCGCGTACGCGCAACAGCTTGCCCGACTGCGTACCCTCAGCGATTTTGATTTTCACCTTGCCATCCAAAGTTGGGATTTCGATTTCATCACCCAGCGCCGCTGACACCATCGAAATCGGCACATCCATATGTAGATCTGCACCATTTCTGGTGAAAGTTTCGTGCGGTTTTACGCGCACTTCGACATACAAATCGCCATTTGGCATCCCTTGGTCGCCTGCCTCGCCTTTGCCTGCCAAGCGTACGCGGTCGCCATCATCCACGCCGGCAGGGATAGACACTTCAAGCGTTTGCTGCTTCATTTTTTTGCCTTCGCCATGGCAGTCAGGGCAGGGGTTTTTGATCTGTTTACCTGTGCCATGACAGTCCGGACAGGTCTGCTGCATCACAAAGAATCCTTGCTGCATACGCACTTGACCTTGACCATGACAGGTGCTACAAGTCACGATGTCGCTGTCCTTGACCGCGCCTTTGCCATGGCAGGTATCACAAGTGACGCTGGTTTGGTAAGTGATTTGTTTTTTGCAGCCCTTGACCGCTTCTTTGAGCGTTAGGGTGATGTTGTACAATAAATTGGCGCCTTGACGAGCCTGTCTGCGTGAGCTACCACCCCCAAAACCGCCAAAGCCTGCACCACCGCCAAACGCCTGACCAAAGATGTCGCCAAAGATGTCATTAAAATCACCCCCGCTAAAACCACCGCCACCAAAGCCGCCTGCGCCCATGCCTTGCTCATAGGCATCATGTCCCATCCGATCATAGGTGGCGCGCTTTTCAGCATCGCTCAGCGTTTCGTATGCCTTGGTGGCTTCCTTGAGCTTTTCTTCGGCTTCAGGATTGTCGGGGTTGCGGTCAGGGTGATATTTCATCGCAATTTTACGAAACGCCTTTTTAATTTCTTTTTCGTCGGCGGAGCGATCGACACCCAAAATGCTATAAAAATCTTTACTCATGTCAACATCCATAAAAAATACAAAAATATGCCTAAATATGGAGTTGCCAAGCTGATTTATCAAGCTGTAACATTAAAAAAAGCACAAAATCCCATCAATTGCCATCAAATCAACCACTACAGTCGCAAAACGGCATCAGGATGTTTCACATGAAACATCCTGACTGATACTTAGATCATCGAAGCTAATATAACTGCTGCCGAGCATGAATTACTCAAGCGATAAAAATTCGTAAATTTCATGGTTGGTCAAATCACCCATAAACAGCCTGCCTTGAGCATCAAAAACGGCAGGTGTACCCATGATAGCAAGTGGCAGCGCCTGCTTTTGAGTAGCAAAAAGCGTGCTTTGGCTGCTTTGGCAAGCAGAGCGAGCGCTTAAAGTCATGCCTTTCATGGCGGCGGACAATAAGACGGCACGCTTGGCATTGTTTTGCTCGCACCAAATTTGCTGCATGGGCTTCAAAGACTCATCATAGATGGGGTAGCCGATGATTTTGACCGTGATGCCATGGATATTCAGCTCATCGATGCGCTCGTGTAACACTTTACAATAAGGGCAGTTGATATCGCTGGCGATATACAGCACAGATTTTTGTGCAGTTTTGGCAGGGTAGATGGTCAGATGCGTATCGTTGAGTGTGCTAAAGACATGGCGATTTTTCGCTGCTTCAAAGACGGGGCTGTGCTCAATGAACTGACCGTTTTTGAGGCTCGCCATCGCACCATCCATCAGATACCGCCCATCGCCAGTGATCAAAAATGTGGTGTCGCCCATGCCTGAGATGCCCCAAAGCACCCCTTGGATGCCAGTATGATAAAAGGCGGCGTCCTGCATGTCGTTCATGGCGCTCAAGTTGTTTAATAAAGCGGTGCGGTGCGCGTCGCTGATGGGTGTGCCCATGGCAAGGGGCTTTTGGATATGATGATCAATGGGCGTGAGGGGGCTTGGGTTGGGACTTGGCGTGCCTTGAATGATATAGTCTAGCCCATCGCTGATCAGCAGATGATTGCCATCTGCCAAAGTGATCTGATGAAAGCCTAAGGCAGGGCTTGGCTCGATGGCAGTGATCGGCGTTGTCAATCCTAAATGGGTAAGCTTTGATCTGATGGCGTCATGGGTATCAAGCGTGTTGGCAGATGCGCTTAAGCTTAAGGGTAAGCTGAACACCAAAGCCAACACACAAACAATCAGTTTCATAAATCTTATAGTAATTCTTAAAATTGAGCGATCTCATCAGCTGTCAAGAAGCGGCATTCGCCCATCTCAAGCCCATCTAGGCAGATATCGCCAATACTTGCGCGGTGCAGTTCGATGACTTTATTACCAAAATATGCCATCATGCGCTTGACTTGATGATATTTGCCTTCGGTGAGAATGAGCACCGCGTGCGTCTCATCAATGAACGACAGCTCAGCAGGACGAGTTTTTTCGGTTTCGCCTTCTAATAAGATACCGTTTGCCACTTGCTTGATGGCGTGCGCTTGGGCATCTGCATCCATCGGATCGGCAAGGGTCAGCTCATAGCGCTTGGGCTGATGGCGCTTGGGACTGGTAACGCGGTGTAGCCACGCCCCGTCATCTGACAGCAGCAGTGCGCCTGTGGTGTCCACATCAAGTCGCCCCGCAATACGAAGCGCTGCCACTTCAGGCACCGCGATCAAATCAGTGACGATCGGATATTCTTTGGGCTTAAGCGTGCACTCAAACCCATCAGGCTTATACAATAAAATATAGCGATTGCCATCAGCGACGCTTAACGGCTCACCTGCCCACAGCACTTCATCATTTGTCAAATCAATGTGATGGCTTGAGTCTTTGATAATGACATCATTGACGGTAATCTCGCCGGCATGGAGCACTTTTTTGGCGTCTTTACGCGACAGCTCTGTGGCTTTACTCAAAAATTTATCCAAACGCATAATCAGTCTCAGAAATTATTCCTATAAATTGCCCCAATTTTAGCACAGTTTGCTTGGGTGATTTGTAGTTTTGATGTTGGGTGAGATGGCTTGATGATGTACAAAATTGTGCAAATTGCCAAAATGTGGGAAAATGACCCCATTCATCATGGAAAATATCAAGTGACTTATCAAACCCCAAGCGCCCCTTGTGAAGCGCTGTATGAAATCAAAAAAAGCGAATTTTTGGCTTTTGCTTATCCGATTAGCACGCGCGAGTCGGCGATGGCATATGTGCAGGAGTTGCGCGCTCGCTATCCTGATGCGCGCCACCACTGCTATGGCTACATCCTAGGCGATCCGCATAACACCACCAGTGCAGGCTTTGATGATGATGGCGAGCCCAATGGAACGGCGGGCAGACCGATTTTAGCTGTGCTGCAGCACAAAGGCATCGGCAACTGCATCATCATCGTGGTACGCTATTTTGGGGGTATCAAGCTTGGGGCGGGTGGGCTGACGCGCGCTTATGCGACCGCTGCACAGATGGCGGTAGATGCCATGACGCTTGAAACATTCTTACCCAAAGCGTCGATCAAGCTTCAGACCACATTTGCGCACGAAGCGCAGCTTCGCTATCTGATCGCCAAAGCCGGTGGCGAGATCTTGCAGGTTGATTATGATGCCAATGTCCGCATCACCGCTGAGCTTGAAAGTGGTGCTTTGACGGCTTTTGTGGAGAGTTTGGGAGTTTATGCGACGGTTGAAGATTAGAATTTAGCCTTAGAAATTTAGAATATCAAGCCGCACATAGCAAAAACCACAAGCCGAAACTTGTGGTTTTTTAGTGCAATCATTGCATATTTCCCTATGGTCGTCCTTGTAACAGCCATGCTATCCGTCGCAGTGGTACTTACCTGTACCCATTTCCTGTGCTGTTGGGTGTATTATGCCAAAGCTGACTATACAAAAATAGTGGCAAATGTCATCAATCCATGTAAGAAATATCGTACAAACCACAGCGATAAAAATTGGTCTCATTGGCTTTGGCGAGACTTAATTCAAACACTACCACGCAATGCTGAACCCACTCAAATAAAAACGATAAAGAGCATAAATCGCTATTGCCTTTTTTGAATAATTCATGAATAATGAAAATAAACAAAACTCTAAAAAACAGGAGGCATTATGCAAAATATCGACACTTATAAAGACGCCTTATTAACCCTAAAAGCAGAATACCAAGCGCGCATTGATAAAATCAGTGATCACATCGCTCACCCCCAAGATCAGATGCAGCAGCACTGGGATGACCAAGCCGTCGCCGCCAGTCGTGATGAGATGCGTAAAGCGCTGTTGATCGAAGCTGAACAAGGTTTAGTGTACGTCAATGCCGCACTGCGCCGCATCGAAGAAGGCGAATATGGCACCTGTGTCGAATGTGGTGAGCTAATCAATGAAAATCGCCTAAAAGCGGTACCATATACGGCATACTGTATCGAACACGCGCGCTGATGATGCGTGATGGCGTCTCACCAAGCCAGCTATATCTGCCAAAGAGTGCCGCTCAGCCTGCGACCATTTTTGAGTATGTGTACTCAAAGTTTCCGCATGTTGGCTTGGCTGTTTGGCAAGCCAGATTTGAAGATGGCTTGGTCACCGACTCCCAAGGCATCGCCCTTAGGATAGATAGTCCGTATCGGCATGGCGAGACCATCAGCTATTATCGGCATCTGCCTGATGAGACGGTGGTGCCTTTTGAGCATCATATCATTTATGAAAATCAAGATCTGATGGTGGTGGATAAGCCGCATTTTTTGACGGTGGCGCCGGCAGGACGCTATGTCCAGCAGACGCTCTTGACTCGCTTAAAGCGCATAACAGCCAATGGCGATCTGTCGCCTGTGCATCGTCTGGATCGAGAAACGGCAGGGCTGATACTATTTACCAAGACCAGTGCCGCACGCCGGCTGTATCAGTCGCTGTTTGCCACGCAGCAGATCACTAAGGTGTATCATGCCATCGCGCCCATGACGCAGGCGCACCGATTTCCTTTGGCGATCGAGTTACATCTTGAGCGCGGCGAGCCTTTTTATACCATGGCGGTGGGTAAAGGTGCGCCAAACACGCACACCGATATGGATGTCTTGGCTGTCAGTGACGATGGCAAATGGGCAAAATATGAGCTGCGACCCACCACAGGCAAGCTGCATCAGCTCAGAGTGCATCTGAATCATTTGGGCATCCCTATCGCTCATGACAGCTATTATCCTTGTGTGGTGCATCGCGCGGAAGATGACTTTGATCACCCTTTGCAGTTGCTTGCCAAGCGTCTGTCATTCACCGATCCGATCACTCATGAGCCAATGTCATTTGAATCAAGCTTTGAGCTGGATTTTTCGAAAGTGTAAGTTTAAAGGCATTGCCAAGCGCATGGATCTTAGTGCGGTAGGTTATGCCATCCAGTCAAAGTTGGTTTGACAAAAAATTTATGCACAGTTATAGTGTGATCAATCACAATTTTGATCAAGTTTAATCAACTCAACTCAGCAAAGGAGTGTTTATGGCGACCGATTTTGTTACTTGTGATTTATTGGACGATCATAGCGATCAGGCCATCAGCGTGGTGAGCCCATCGATTGATGGTAAAAGCTTTCGTAATTTTGGCGGTCATCACAGCTTTGGCGGTCAAGTGGTGACGGTGAAGTGTTTTGAGGATAATTCTAGGGTCAAGGAGCTGCTCGCCACCGAAGGCAAGGGGCGTGTGCTTGTCGTGGATGGCGGTGCATCGATGCGCTGCGCTTTACTTGGTGATATGATTGCTGAATCGGCAGTTAAGCATGGCTGGGCAGGTGTGATCGTTTATGGCTGTGTGCGTGATGTCGATCAGATGTCAAAGATGCCACTGGGTGTCCAAGCACTTGCCAGCATTCCCCAAAAATCAACCAGAAAAGGCGTTGGTGAGACAGGGCTTACGATCAGCTTTGGCGGTGTGGTCATTCATGAAGGCGATTATATTTATGCTGATAATAATGGCATCATCGTCAGTGGCGAGCCATTAATCTAACCTTATATCATCAGCTTAGAAAGGCGCAGGCATCACCTGCGCTTTTTTATTCTTACCTCTCATAAACAGTCGTTCTCTATTAACATGAACACTCATGTATTCTTCAATATAAAGATAAAGCTAAATCTTATCAATTAAATTCATCTCACTTACGAAAATAATGAATTAAACCATATCCAGTTTTTTCAGCATAAAAAATCTTTTTAGCACATTTTTGAATATTTTCTAGTTACAGTTCGTTTGTTTTATTGATTACTCTTTAATTTTTTGAGGAGTAATAAAATGAAGAACAATGAGCGATTTCTGAAAAATATTTGTAAGTTTAAAAAACTATATCAGCAGGATGGTTATCTCTTTATTTCAAGTGAACAGATGATTGAGTTGCTACAAGATATGGGTATCAGTATTGAAGAAATTAATCATTTGAAGGAAATGAGTGATAATCTTCCTTCAGACCCAACTTTAGAATTTAGAGAAAGCAGAAATGGTAGATTTTTTCATAATAATTTAAGCAAAGTAATCTACAGAACGGCATTTCAACCATTTGTGCTTTCAGTAGATGAGGACTTTATTCGTCATGATTCAGGAAAAATCAGATATTTTGTTGGCTTAGAAGAACGACTAACAAGAAATTTAGCCTTTCAAGGAATGCTTAAAGTAAAAAACCCTATTATTTCTAACATCGATATACTACCTCGTAAAAACCTTGATTATAGTTCGGTCAATTGGGTTACCACGGTGTTTCATTTAAGAACTATAACACAGGAGGATTTATTAGGTGAGCCTGCTTTAGAAGGCGTACATTCTGATGGTGTTGACCACACAATGACTATCATGTTAGGGCATCATAACATGACTGAAAATAGTGCTATCACAAATATACATTCCAATCTTGAAAAAAGTGGCATTTGTTTTGAAGAAACAAAAAATGAAAATCTTGTAAACTCAATGCAGCATAAAAAATTCTTAGATAGTCTCTTGATAAAGGATAACGAATTTAAACATAGCTTAAGCCCTGTTTTTCAAATTAATCCAACAGAGCGAGCAACTAGGGATATGTTGATTTTTTTACAAGAAAACCTTGCTTACAGAAGCATATATCTTTTCCTTACGATTCTACTAATCCACACCCTGATTATCCAGTTGACTTTAAGTTAGAGTACCAATTATGAGTTTAACTAATTCAAATAAACTAGGAGTAGAAAGTCTAGTAAATAAATTTGTACCTTTTGTGTTTTTAATAATTTGGAGTGGAGGGGCTCTATTTTCTAAGCTAGGTTTACAGTATGCAGACGTTTGGAGTTTTCTTTTTTTAAGGTCAGCTTTGGCACTATCTCTGCTTACCATGATATTTTTATCCAATAAAGAATATCTTGCTGTAATACCTACACTTAAAAAAATGATTTTGTTCGTATCATTGCTTCAGGGCTACTGCTCCAAGTTCTGTATCTAGTTTTCTATTTTTTATCCATTAATACTCATTTATCGTTAGGGATGATTATTTTAATTCTAGGGATGCAACCTATTATTACGAAGTTAGCAACTTCAAATAATGTCAACTATTATGATATTGCTTTGCTCGGTGGTTGTTTTATAGGATTGGCTATTGCTACCTTAGGATATCATAAAATTGAACAAATTAATCTATTGGGAATAGTGATGGCAGCTTGTGCCTTAATCTCTATCACTTTTGGAACTATCATTCAGTCCAAAATTACAAGCAATCCAATTTTAACTTTATTACTCCAAACTATTGTGGCTTTTATGATATTTGGAGCTACCACTGTCATGAAAGGATTGAGCTTCAACTTTAATTTTTACTTTATTTCAGCACTATTATGGATGGGAGCAGTAGTTTCTGTAGGGGCATTTTTATTATTAATGCGAATGCTAAGACATAGTAATGCTGAGAAGGTCAGTACATTATTTTTTTTATTGCCATTATTGACAATGGTTTTAGAAAGTATTTTTTTTCATAAACACTTAAATTTGTTAACTATTTTTGGTGGTATTATGGTTTGTGTCGTTCTTTTTATCTACCAATTTAAGCCATTTATATTAAATAAGACCAGTAGAAAATGATAAATCAAGACCATTTAGATAATTTGTTCATACGAACTTATAATACAAATTTAATTGGGCATAGCCATAACTATCATCAAATACTTATCCCATTACTAGGAAATATCAACCTGATAATAAATGGCAAATTAATTATTGTTAGCTATGGAGAGGTCTGTATTATCCCAAAAGGTGTTCATCACCAATTTACCGCTAGGACAGACTTTCGTTTCTTGGTAATTAATACTGACAATATAGATTTCGTTGCATTAGACCCAGTTAATGAGTTGCATTTTTCGCTCGATGATAAACTCTTAGCATTTATTGGGGTTGTTGAAAGGCAATTACTAACAGATTTTGACCAAGTGATGAATGATTACATGTTAAAATTGCTAATGGAGTTTTTGAAAAAAATTAGTTCTAATAAAAGAATTGATAGTCGGCTTATTAATGTTTTAAACATTATAAAAAATGATATTAGTGCAGAACATACACTAGATTCGCTTGCAAAGGCTGCTTGTCTTAGTGAGAGTCATTTTAAAAAAGCCTTCAAAAAACAATTTGGATATACACCCAAAGCTTATATTACTGAGCTTCGTATGCAAATGGCTAGAGGTTTGATTATTAATACGGATATGCCTATCACTATTATTGCCGAAAAATGTGGCTATCAAAATCTTTCAGCATTTATAAGGCGTTTTTCTCTTTGTTACCATGAAACACCCCAGAAGTTTCGAGCTAAAGGACGGTCTTTGGCTCACAAAAGATAAATTATTCATATTTTTAACGACAACATGAAAAGGAGACACGGATGTCTTACAATATCGTCACAATAGAAAGTCTATTGGCTGATTCACTACCCACCTCTAACTATACTTGGTCTGAGAAATTTCCTAATTTGTCCTCACTTTCACCAAACATCAAATATGAAGGGGATAAAAAATTATTACTGAAAAAATATTCTACATATAATGACTTTTCAAATACATTTGGTAAGGAGGTTTTAAGAAGAACTAAACGGGCATTTATTGATTACCGTTCCTTGAAATATGCAATGTCTCAACTTTCATGGGAAGAAAAATATTTCCCTAATTCTATTAGAGCAACAATCCATCAAAAGCAACAAGATATATTAGGTCTAAGAATTTATCCTGAGTATAAAAAAGCTTCTAAATTGCTTCCTTATCATGGAATTGCAGTGTTAAAAACACTAGATGGAAATGATTGTATGTTAATTCAGCCTGAAATTAATGCCGCTTCGCAGACAGGAGTTAAACGCTACATTAATAATTATAATTTTTCAGATTTCTACATTGCCTAACAGACCAAAAGTTGAGAAACGAGATGAGTATTATTAATTCGCTAAATATGAACACGCTAAGATTTGCAATTCTTTACGCTATATCCTTTTCTGTTGCTAGTTTGGACCTTAGTATTACAGTGAGGTCGGGGCAATTGCTCACTCATAGCAACCTTGGAGGTACTGCTTCTTATGCTATGATAGGCATTGGGATGATTGTTGGTTCTCGTTGTGGCATGTCATTGATTAACCTCATTGGTTTAAGAAAAACCTATGCTATATCTGCCCTTCTTTGTATCATATCAGGACTTACCTCCTCATTTTCGGTGCAACATAATTTATTTTATATTTTTTCTTTTAGTTTGTTGCTAGTAGGCATATTTATGGGGCTATCTAACTATCATCGTCTCTTAGTACAAGATATGGCGAAAATTAAATCACCTTGGAACACTAATTTGGTCTTAGTTAGTGGAATTATTGGAGCAATTGTAGGACCTTGGATTGCTAAACAAATAGCACCTAGTCCTGAACTATTTTATAAAGCTTACATTGCAGTTGCCATTTTTGGAGTCTTAGCATTAATTTTGAGTTTGACTTTACCAACAAAATATTCTATCAATAGAGTAAATCCAAACTTAGCAATCAGTAAGATAGAGAAAAATCTTGGTGTATATAAATCATTATTATATTTAGGTGGTTTGATAGGATTTTGTAGTTATGTGACTATGACCTTAGTAATGACTTCTGTTCCATTAGAAGCAACAGCAAGAAAGATGACAGCATCAAATATATCTAACCTAGTTCAGTGGCATATGGTGACAATGTATTTGCCTATAATATTAGTACCAATACTAATGAGTAAGTTTCATTTAGCATCTGTTTTAAAAGCTAGTTTATTTATTAGCATCATAGCCTTTTTAATCTCTGCTTATATGATTTGGAATCAGGATGTAAATTATAATATTTTATTAGTTGCTATGTTAATTGCAGGCATTGTTTGGGCGTTTGGTTATTCAGTTGCTTCAAATATAATTGCAGTTAATCCCTATGGCATAATGTATCCAAAATTTCGGGGTATTGTTGAAGTATTTCCGCCATTAGGATTAATAACAGGCTCGCTATTAGCTGGATTAATTTTAAATTATAAAAATTTTAATTTTATAATTATTTTAGCAAGTCTGTTTTTATTAATTCCTTTACTCATGACTTTAAAAGAAAGTAATAGGCTTACTACATATATAGAACAGTGAGAGATGATTGTTTTAATGATGAGCATTAGTACAGGCGTAATCAAATAGCCTTATTTGAAAAAATGGGGCTGTACTAGAATAACTCTCATGTTATACTAGTTTTATGAAGATAACCTATTGTAAACTCAGTAAAAAAGTACAAAAAAGACTGCTTGAATTTTTTTTGTACTTGAAGTGACTGCTCGTTCGGCAGCTGATTTGCTACAAATACACCCAAATTCAGCAGCTTTATTCTACCATAAAATCAGACTTGTGATGGAATACCATCTTAATCTTGAGGCTAAAGAATTGTTTGATGGCGAAATAAAGCTTGATGAAAGCTATTTTGGTGGTATTCGTAAAGGCAAGCGTGGTCGCAGAGCTGGTGGTAAAACAGCTGTTTTCGGTCTTTTAAAACGCAACGGTAAAGTCTTTGTGGTTGTGGTTAAAGACACCAAGACTAACACACTCATGCCTATCATCACAAGCAAAATCAAGCCTGACAGCATTGTCCATACTGATAGCTATCGTAGTGACAATGCTCTTGATGTCAGTGATTTTAAGCATGTTAGAATTAACCATTCCAAAGAATTTGCAAAAGACCATAATCACATCAACGGCATTGAAAACTTTTGGTCGCAAGCCAAGCGTGTTTTAAGAAAGTACAATGACATTGACAAGAAACACTTTCATCTTTTTATCAAAGCATGTGAGTGTCGTTTTAACTATGGTACACCATCTAATCAGCTTAAAGTATTGAGAAGATGGTGTGGGATTTAGGCTAATCTGGTACAGCCCCAAAATTAATATTGCCTATTTTTCTCTCTTTCTCTTTGTTGGGAATGGTTACTCCTAGCTATGCTTTTTCTTGTACCGAATACAAAACTTTTGTTAGCAACAAAACTGGGAAAGAAGCGGCTAAAGATGCCCCAAGTTGGGTAAAACAAGCTGGACATAAACCTTGTAAAAATCCAAATAAAAGCGGAAACCAATTTGCTAAACGTATTTTGGATGCAAAATATGGTGCTGGAAACTGGAAAGCTGGACCAGGAACCGAACACAATCAAATTAAGAAATATGGCGACCGAGCATTTAAATAATTAGAATATATATGAAAAATTCAGTTTATGTTCTTTATCACACAAGAGTAGATAGCTTTGGTTGTGATAACGATAAATGTTAGGAGTGTTTTCTAGCTTGGAAGAAGTGGAAAAAGCCAAGCAGTATGCCCTAAAACAAAAAGGCTTTAAGGATTATCCAGACGGCTTTTCTGCTGTTGAATATGAAATCAACAAGCAGGAATGGTTGGAAGGTTTTGGCGATTAACAAAAAATGCGTTACCTTGAAAATACAAGGTAACGCATTTTTTACTTCAACTCCGCCACATAATACCTATCGCTCTTACTGCCGTAATTGCATTTACTTTCAATGACTTTTACGCATAACCGCTTATCGCAATTACTGGTTTGTAGGCGTTGCAGGTTTCGGGCTTTCTCAATTTGGGCGGTTAAGTGGTCTAATTCGGCTTGTCTAGCCCCTATGTCGTCCAAGCTAGGCACAAACCACAACATAAAACCCATACAGCACGCCATAAACACCGCAAAACCGCCAAAATACCAAAGGTTGTTACGCCAGTCTAAATCTCTTTTGGCTCTATCAGTCTTATCAACAACCCCTTTTAGGTTATCAGAATGCACCTGTAAGCGATTTATTGGTCAAGTAAGCGATTGACTTATTGGCTTTGGCAAGAATTCATCTAATACACATCAATTTGTAATAGTACCGCAACAAATTCTGACTTTATGATAAAAAAGTGGTATAGTAGATCAGTTTTGTAAGTCTTGGCTTGCGCTTGAACCGTTCATGATATGCTTCTAAATGAGATTTGCTGACTGTCAAACAGTTGATCAATGCATTTGGTGTGACAGATGTGATCCTTTTGATACTCAACCAAAACTAAGCCGTCTGGATTATACCATCATCCCTTGGGCTCTTAGACAGATCACCGTGAACGGATTCTTATCATTTTAGGAGTGATTATGCGTTCGATTGTAGATGCTTATTTGCGTCTGGGTTTGGTGCCGCTGATTGTGCTGGCGCTGGTGATCGGGACGATTATTGGGGTAGTTGCCCCATCTTTTGGCTTAAGTTTGGGTATTTTAGGCTCAATCTTTGTGGGCGCGCTTAAGGCGGTTGCACCAGTGCTGGTATTTGTGCTGGTGCTGGCAGCTGTCTCGAATCAGCGTATCGGTGCAGACAGCCGTATCAAGCCGATCATTTTTCTTTATTTGGTCGGTACCTTTTCAGCAGCATTAGTGGCTGTGGGCGCAAGTTTTATGTTCCCAACAGAATTGGTCTTAAACAATATCGAAAGTGTCGAGCAAGCTGCACCCCAAAGCCTGCGTGAAGTTTTGACCAATCTGCTCATGAATTTGGTTGCCAACCCTGTGGCATCACTTGCCAATGCCAATTATATGGGAATCTTGACTTGGGCGGTGCTGATTGGTCTTGCCCTTCGTCATGTGACGGAGACCACTTTGCGTGTGGTGTCAGATCTGGGCACAGCAGTGACCAGTGTGGTCAAATGGATCATTGCTTTGGCGCCCTTTGGTATTTTAGGCTTGGTGGCGTCGACTGTCGCAGAAACTGGCGTGCAGGCACTGGTGGGCTATGCGCGATTATTGGCGGTACTGGTCGGCTCGATGCTGTTCATTGCTTTGGTGATGAATCCGATCATCGTTGCAGCGATGACTCGCAAAAACCCTTATCCTTTGGTCTTTACCTGCTTGCGTGAGTCTGGTGTGACGGCATTTTTCACGCGGTCATCGGCAGCGAATATCCCTGTGAATATGAACCTTGCGCGCAAATTGGGTCTGAGCGAAGACACATATTCTGTGAGCATTCCACTGGGTGCGACGATCAACATGGCGGGCGCTGCGATCACCATCAATATCTTGACTTTGGCGGCGGCGCACACTTTGGGTATTGAAGTCAGCTTTGGTGCGGCGGTGCTGTTGGCGATTGTTGGCAGCTTGTCGGCTTGCGGTGCTTCTGGTGTGGCGGGCGGATCGCTTTTATTGATTCCTTTGGCGTGTAATTTATTTAACATTCCAAATGATGTCGCCATGCAAGTGGTTGCCATCGGCTTCATCATCGGCGTCGTCCAAGACTCTGCCGAAACGGCGCTCAATTCATCCACCGACGTACTATTCACAGCAGCGGCAGATCCAAAATACGCCCACTACGGCTAATACTTTTGTCAATGCTTAAAATGCCTTGCTGGTGCAAGGCATTTTTTTGTCATTATTGAGCTGTGTGATCCATAGTTTGCACCAGATTCATCAGTTCATCATCCCAAGCCTGCCAGTCATCATCTTTGGCGTCTTTTGCATCAAATATCAGCTCAATCTTACTATCATCTCGGGCGGTAGTATCTGTGATGCTGATGCTTTCGGGTGTGATATTGATCAAAAGCCAGCCTTCTAAAGTATGCACCACCCCTTTAATACGCAAATAATTTGGGCGAGATAGCAGCCATTTTTGTAGATGATAGCTGTCAAATTGCCACGTGCTAGGCAGTCGCCAGCCGCCCACTTGATGTCCTGCCATCTGCTCATGATACCGATAGGGTAACTCATTTAACCCCTTGATCGTTTCGTCAGCAGTTTGAGTCATCGCCGAATTTGGTGCTCTTAAAGAGATGCGCTGAGTCGCCTTTTGAGCGTCGTGTGGTGTGGATAATAACATGCCAGCAGTATCTTGGCTTAGAGGCGCTTCATCGATGATGACGGCCCGTTCATTGATGCTTGTGATCCACGCTCTCAAAGCTTGTCGCTCATGATCTGAAAGAGCGTCATGGCGATTGATAAATACAATATCAGCGTGGCGCACATGGGCGATGTAGCCATCATGAGTGCGATATTTTTCTTGTTGCCACTGAGTCGCGCTCAGCACACAGATGACCGCATTGAGCCTAAGTGTCGTTTGCCAGTGCGGTTCTGACAGCTGATCTAGCAGCTCATCAGGATGCGCAAGTCCCGTGGGCTCAATGATCAGCCGATCAGGATGATGCTCGTTAATGAGTCTGACCAGTGCCACCTGCAAGGGTAGCTGACCTGTGCAGCAAATGCAGCCGCCATTGACTTCCTTGATGGCGATGTCATCACCAGTCACCAGAGCGCCATCTATGCCTATTTTTCCAAATTCATTAATCAGCAATGCCCATTTTTGATGGGATTTGTGAGCAATTAGGGCATTGATGAGCGTGGTTTTGCCAGCACCAAGAAAGCCTGTGACAAGCGTGGTTGGGATTTGGCGAATCGGTATCATGATGACTTGACTTATCAAAATAAAAATGGGACAAAACTGCCCCATTATAGCATAGGTTTACGATCAGCCTTCAGCACCATCTGGCACAAATACATAGCCCACACCCCAAACGGTCTGGATATAGCGAGCCTGAGACGGGTTGTCTTCGATCAATCTACGCAGGCGCGACACCTGAACATCAATAGAGCGCTCCATCGCACCCCACTCACGACCACGCGCAAGATTCATCAGCTTATCACGCGTCAACGGCTCTCTTGGATGCTGAACCAATGCTTTTAGAACGCTGAACTCACCAGTGGTCAAGGTAACGACATTGCCATCACGCTTGAGCGTGCGTGTGGATAAATCTAGCGTCCAAGGTCCAAACTCAACCACTTCCAATTGTTGGCTTGGGGCGCCTGGCAGCTCTCTGTTTTGGCGACGCAGTACCGCTTTGATGCGCGCAAGCAGCTCTTTTGGGTTAAAAGGCTTTGGCAAATAATCATCTGCGCCTGCTTCAAGCCCCGCAATGCGATCGGCATCGGAGCCTTTGGCAGTGAGCATGATGATGGGAATGCCTGAATTTTCTGCACGCAGACGCTTACAGATCGCGATACCATCTTCATCAGGAAGCATCAAATCCAAAACGATCAATGAAAACATCTCGCGCGCGATCAGCTTATCCATCTGCTTGCCATCGTGCGCAACACGCACCACATAGCCATCATCTTCCAAAAAGCGCTGCAACAGTGTGCGCAGCCGAGCATCATCATCCACCACCAAAATACGGTGCGTCATCGTGTCTAAAGTTTCTGTCATATCATCTTTCCTTATCGTTATATACCCACTTTGTCAAGTCGGCTTGATACTCTTAGTGTACAATATTGCACAGCAAAATGTCACTAGTTTTATGTTAATTTTCTTTGAGAGCAAGTCAAAACTGCCTTAAACTTTTGGTAGTATTTTTAAAGGATATTTCAAAGATGATTGGCAGACTTTGAGCGCTAGGCTTTGGTGTTTTGAGCGAAAGTTGGTATAATAGGCGAAACATTTCCTGCCAATCGGCGCCATTGAAAGAATCTATATGACCAACTCAACGACTGATACCGATATTCAAATCGACCATCAAGCCATTTATGCCAAATTGGCTGCAACTCATGCCATCAAAAGTGCGCAGGTTGAAGCGTTTGCCAAGCTGTATGATGAAGGAGCAAGCGTGCCTTTTATTGCTCGCTATCGCAAAGAGCACACGGGCGGCTTGGATGATGAGATTTTGCGCGGACTTGAAAAATCGCTCATCGCCGAGCGAGATTTGGCAGCGCGCCGCCAAAAAATCCTAGGGCTATTGGCTGCTCAAAATGTCCTGACTGATGAGCTTGGCGAGCGTGTGAATGCTGCCTCAACCAAGCTTGAGCTTGAAGAGATTTATCAGCCCTATCGCCCGCGCCGCCGCTCTGTCGCTGCGCGCGCAAAATTGGCAGGGCTTGAGCCGATCGCGCATGCGGTTTTGGCAGGTCAAAACCCAGCAGAAGCGCTCGAAGGCTATGTGCCACCTGAGACGCTCACCGATGATAAAGGCGAAACGTTTGAGGCTGATTTTGGCGATCTTGATAAACAAATCAATGGCATTCAGGCGATCATTTTGGATGAATGGGCGACAGCGCTAGACTTATTAGATAAGGTGCGCACTGGATTTAATGCCACTGCAAGCATTCGCTCTGAGCTGATCGGCGAAGAAAAGCGCGAGGCAGGCGAGAAATTTAAAGATTATTTTGAGCACACTGAACCATTTGCCAAGCTGTCAAACCATCGCCTGCTTGCCATGCTGCGTGGGCGCCAGCAAAATGTGCTGGTGCTGCATGTTGATGGCGAAGATGAGCCATTTGTTGAGATGATCATGCGTCATTTTGAGATCGATCCGAATGCTGCCAATGGCGATTTTTTGACTGATACCGCCAAAAAACTTTGGCTGGTCAAATGGCGTTCACAGATTGAGCACCGCCTCTTAACTGAGCGTCGCTTGGCAGCGGAAGCGGATGCCATCGCCGTTTTTGCAGAGAATCTTAAGCATCTGCTGATGGTAGCCCCAACGGGTCGAAAGGTGATTTTGGGGGTGGATCCAGGCTATAGTCATGGCGTCAAGATGGCGGTGATTGATGGCATGGGCGAAGTGTTGGCAACCGACACGGTCTATCCTTTCAAGCCGCATCATAAACTGGACGAAGCCAAAGCCAGCATTGAGGCGCTGATTCAGGCGCATCAGGTTGAGTTGGTAGCCATCGGCAACGGCACCGCCAGCCGCGAAAGCGAGGAGCTGGTCAAGTCAATCATTCGCGAAGCTTCGCTACCTGCTAAGGCGCTGGTGGTATCAGAAGCAGGCGCGTCGGTTTACTCAGCCAGTGAGATTGCCTCCCAAGAGCTGCCCGATCTGGATGTGTCGGTGCGCGGCGCTGTATCGATTGCGCGTCGTTTACAAGATCCATTATCAGAATTGGTCAAAGTTGAGCCAAAGGCGATCGGTGTCGGTCAGTATCAACATGATGTCAATCAAACCGAGCTTGAAAGCAGCCTAGATAAAGTCACCGAAGACTGCGTCAATGCGGTAGGGGTGGATGTCAATACAGCAAGTCCAGCGATCTTGGCGCACATCTCAGGACTCAATAAAAACGTCGCCCAACAAATCGTTGAGTATCGCCGCGCACATGGCGCTTTCACCAACCGCGACGAGCTAAAAAATGTACCACGCTTGGGGGTTAAGACTTTTGAGCAAGCAGCAGGGTTTTTGCGCATCAAAGACGGCGATGAGCCACTGGATGCCACTGGCGTCCACCCAGAGAGTTATGGATTGGTGTATGAAATCTTAACCAAGCATAACAAGTCTTTGGACGAGGTTTTGGGTAACGAAGAATTGACCAAAGCGCTCAATGACAGCTCAGATAATTTTAGCCAATTGGCGACAGTTTTGAATGAGCTTGCCAAGCCTGCACACGATCCTCGTGGAGAGTTTCGCACGGCTAAGTTCCGTGATGATGTTAATGAAATCAAGGACTTAAAAGTAGGTATGACCCTTGAGGGCGTCGTGACAAATGTCAC
This sequence comes from Moraxella canis, assembly GCF_034424565.1. NCBI lineage: Bacteria > Pseudomonadati > Pseudomonadota > Gammaproteobacteria > Moraxellales > Moraxellaceae > Moraxella > Moraxella canis. The sequence continues at coordinate 1,175,717 of NZ_CP139961.1, forward strand.
CGCTTTCGGCTGCTTTGTGGATGTGGGCGTCCATCAAGATGGCTTGGTGCATATCTCTGAGCTGTCCGATGGCTTTGTGACCAATCCTGCCGATGTAGTCAAGCCCCAAGACATCGTCACAGTACGCGTCATCTCAGTGGATGAAGCACGCGGGCGCATCGGCTTTAGCATGAAATCTGAAAAATCTGCCAAAGCTAATCAGTCAGCCAAGGCGGATAAAGCAGACAAATCGGCAAATCATAAGCCCAAAGCAGATCGCAAACCTGCTCGCCAAGACAAGCCAAAATCTACCGCCAAACCTGCCAAAACGATGGGCAGCTTTGGTGCGCTGTTACAGCAGGCAGGATTGGGCAAATAATTCGCTCATCTGACTTGCCAAGCCCACCAAGCGTAATTGCTTGATGGGTTTTTTGTTTGATTATTGGCTGATACCACGACTGCCAAGCCACTGTTTCATCAGTGCAATCTCTGGGTTTTGGGCGTCGATGATGCCTTGGGCAAGGTTTTTGATTTGATCATCTTGACCGTATTTGAGCTGGATTTTTGCCATCTCGACTGCCCCTTGATGATGCGGAATCATCCCTTGGGCAAAGGCGATGTCAGCATCTTCGTGATGTACCCCTGTCATCATCGCATCATGTATACTCATGTCGCTAAGATAGGCTTTGGCGTGCTCGCTATTGGCATCGATGGCATCTTTATCTTGGGCGGTGGTCAGCCAATTTTGCATAAATTCAATCTCGGTTTGTTGTGCATCGATGATGTCTTGGGCAAGCTTACGCATGGCGGCATCTTTGCCGTATTTTAGCTCGATCTGTGCCATCTGTATCGCCCCTTGGTGATGTGGGATCATACCTTCAACGAAAGCGACATCGGCACGAGCTTTGGTGGCAGCTGCCATCATCGCATCGTGCATGGTGTTCATCGACTGCATGTACTCGCTAGTGTGTGCAGCCATCGGCATGGTAGTATCGTGATGGGCGTGTGCTGCGTGCTGCGTCTCTTGTGCATTTTGTGTACTTAGTGCAGCTGTTTGCTCGGTGCCAGTGGTGGGCTGACTACAAGCACTCAAGGCAGTAACAAAAGCGATGGCAAGCAGAGATTTGTTGATGATCATGTCAGGCTCATTGGTGGTGATTGATCGTATTATTATAAACCCATGCTTTTGGGTAGAGCCAGTGTTTGTGTGTAACACTTTCTTGCTAGGATTTACACTCTGGCGATTTGGTCAGTATGGTGCTAGGGATGGTGACATCTATAACACAAAAAATTTCCCCAAGCGATCACTTGGGGAAATTTTTATAGTAAATCCGTATGAAGCGGATTATTTACGTTTGTCCACAGGTACGAACTCACGATGCGTCTCGCCAGTGTAGCGCTGACGTGGACGACCGATTTTGAATGGCTCTGAGTGCATCTCTGTCCAGTGGCTGATCCAGCCAGCAGTACGCGCCAAAGCAAAGATGACGGTAAACATTGACGTTGGGATACCGATTGCTTTTAGGATGATGCCTGAGTAGAAGTCAACGTTTGGATATAGCTTACGCTCAACAAAATACGGATCTTCTAGAGCGATCTTCTCAAGCTTCATCGCAAGCTCTAGTTTAGGATCATTGATGCCCAAAGCGCCTAGAACTTCATCACAAGTTTCTTTCATGACCTTGGCACGTGGATCGAAGTTACGATAGACGCGGTGACCAAAGCCCATCAATTTAACTTCTTTACGCTTAACCTTCTCCATGAACTCTTCGACATGCTCAACAGAGCCGATTTCGTCAAGCATCTCAAGAACAGCTTCGTTAGCGCCGCCGTGTGATGGACCCCAAAGAGCGACGATACCTGCTGCGATACATGCGTATGGGTTGGCACCTGTTGAGCCAGCCAGACGTACAGTAGAGGTTGAGGCGTTTTGTTCGTGATCAGCGTGAAGTGTGAAGATCTTATCCATCGCTTTGACTAGCACAGGATCGACTTTATAATCTGGCTCGCCTGGTGTTGCAAACATCATGTATAGGAAGTTTTCAGCGCAGCTGAAATCTTTACGTGGGTACATGAACGGTTCGCCGATTGAGTATTTGTAGCTCATGGCAGCTAGAGTAGGTACTTTTGCGATCAAATCAACAGCAGTATTATCACGGTGCTGAGGATCAGAGATATCTAGGTGGTTGTGATAGAATGCTGACAGCGCACCCACCACGCCAACCATGATTGCCATTGGGTGAGCGTCACGGCGAAAGCCTTCGAAGAATTTGCGCAATTGATCATGAATTGACATATGATCAGAAACACGCTCATAGAAAGCTTCTTTTTGCTCAGCGGTTGGTAGCTCGCCATAAAGTAGAGCATAGCAGACTTCTAAGTATTCAGCATTTGAAGCCAAGTCGTCAATGGCATAGCCGCGATGCAAAAGCTCGCCTTTTTCACCATCAATATAAGTAATGGCAGATTCTACTGGCGCAGTCGCCATAAAGCCAGGATCATAAGTCCATAAACCTGCTTTGGCAACGGCGCTGATGTCCAATACTGGACGACCCAAAGTGCTCTCCAGCACTGGCATTTCGTATTCAGTACCGTCAACGGTAAGAGTAACTTTCTTTGACATAATTGACCTCATTTGGGGTTAAAGAACGTCTGAAAACCTTGTATTGCACATGACAACAGTCACCATACTTCCTTGTGGGTGCCAGCGATGCACCATACAATCAGACGAATAATTTCACACGAATTGGCTAAGCCTTCAGCCTAAATCGTGCGGCATCCTTGTTTTGTTATACATTCGCATCTGCGCACAGACACGCTCAACAGTGAGCCTTTTGGATAATACAAAAACTTTGACAAAGTTACAAGCCTTTTTCACATCAATAGCAAAATTTAGTGAACATCCACCCACTGGCTCAACTTTGATTTTAGGGGCAATCAGCTTGCTTGGCAAGCAGTTTTCAAAGCCTGACACTGTTTGTAACAATTAATTCACGCATTTGTGGGGGTATTTTTTGGAGAAATTTCGGAAATTTTACACAAAGTTTAGGATTTTGTTTGTAATTATTGAACAAGCGTTTTATAATTTATGTTATTTATGTGTGCATTTTTCTAAACGATAATCAATGACAGTTATCAAAAAATTGAGCGGTTGTTCAGTTTGGCAGCGCGCAAAAGATTTGATCAGTGCCTATCGTGATGAAATTTTGCAATTTTTTTTGTGGTGCTCGCTGACCTCATCACTGTATGAGTCGTGAGTATTCATTGGGCGGCGCTTGATTGATAGATATTGACCGCCCAAGGGTACTGACAAGCCGGCCAGCTACTCCTTGCCATTTTTCGGCTTAAATTAGATAAGGATGCCCGCTGTGAAAAGCAACCGACCGATTAACCTACCGTTAAGCCAAGTCATCGCTGTGAACTCAAAGTCACCGATCGCTATGGCTTCTATTTTGCATCGTATCTCTGGTATCGTCCTTTTTGTGCTCGTGCCGGTGATGCTGTATATTCTTCAGACTTCTTTGTCGTCAGCTGAAGGTTTTGCGGCTGTATTTGATAATATGGCGCTACGTTTTGTGGCGTGGATCTTTGTCGCAGCGACCGGATACCACTTTGTGATGGGTGTAAAGCATCTACTTGCTGACGCTGGTATGAATGAAGAGCTCAACTCTGGGCGTACCGCTGCGGTGATTAGCTTTGTAATCGCGGCTGTGCTGATTGTCGCATCGTTTGTATGGGTGATGTTCTAATGAGAAATAATTCTAGTATTAAAAGTGCGACTGGCTTAACTGGTTCAGGCTCACGTGATTGGATTTTGCAGCGCATCAGTGCTGTTGTTTTGGCGGTTTATAGCGTTGTTGTGGTAGGTTTTTTCCTATTCAATGATGTCAATTTTGAAACATGGCAAGGCTTTATGCTAAGCCTACCAATGAAGCTATTTAGCTTGGTGGCGATTTTATCATTGGTATTCCACGCTTGGGTAGGCATGTGGACCGTATTGACTGACTATGTCAAGTCATCAGGTCTGCGTTTGGTCATCCAATCTTTGGTGATTATCGCTATTTTGGTATATCTATTCTGGGGTGTGATGATTTTTTGGTAATTGACCAAAATTTGTGGCATCAGCCACCCACAGCATGAACACCAAGTGAAATAATTAGGAACTAACATGGCAACAAACCAAGATAACACAATTAATAATATCCCAACGCTAAACTTTGACGCAGTCATCGTTGGCGGTGGCGGCTCAGGCATGCGCGCATCTTTGCAATTGGTCAATGGCGGTATGAAAGTCGCTGTCATCACCAAAGTATTCCCAACGCGCTCGCACACCGTTGCTGCTCAAGGTGGTATCGGTGCGTCATTGGGTAATATGAGCAACGATAACTGGCATTTTCACTTTTATGACACCGTAAAAGGTTCTGACTGGCTTGGCGACCAAGACGCCATCGAATACATGTGCCGCGAAGCACCAAAAGTCGTCTATGAGCTTGAGCACATGGGTATGCCATTTGACCGTAACGCAGATGGTACAATTTATCAGCGTCCGTTCGGTGGTCACAGCTCAAACTACGGCGAAAAAGCCGTGCCACGTGCGTGTGCCGCTGCTGACCGTACAGGTCATGCGCTACTACACACGCTGTACCAAAAAAACCTTGAAAAAGGCACACAATTTTTTGTTGAATGGATTGCGCTTGACTTGATCAAAGATGACGAAGGCAACATCAACGGTGTCATCGCTTTAGAACAAGAAACAGGCAATATCTCAGTATTCCAAGCACGCACAACCGTCTTGGCAACTGGCGGTGCAGGTCGTATCTTCAAAGCATCTACCAACGCCTATATCAATACAGGTGATGGCTTGGGCATGGCGGTACGCGCTGGCATTCCTTTGCAGGACATGGAGTTTTGGCAATTCCACCCAACTGGCGTAGCAGGTGCAGGCGTTCTATTGACCGAAGGCTGCCGTGGTGAAGGTGCGATTTTGCGTAATAAGCATGGCGAAGCCTTTATGGAGCGCTACGCCCCGACGCTTAAAGATTTGGCACCGCGTGACTTTGTGTCTCGCTCTATGGACCAAGAAATCAAAGAAGGTCGCGGCTGCGGTCCAAATGGCGACTATATCGTCATGGACATGACGCACTTAGGCGCTGCAACTTTGATGAAGCGCTTGCCGTCAGTTTTTGAAATCAGTAAAAACTTCGGTAACGTAGACATCACCAAAGAGCCAGTACCGGTTGTGCCTACCATTCACTATATGATGGGCGGTATCCCAACCAACATCCACGGTCAAGTCACTGTACCAAATCTAGAAGGTCCAGTTGATGAGCAAGGTTTATATACCGAAGGTCGTATCATCAAAGGTCTTTATGCTATCGGTGAATGTGCGTGCGTCTCTGTGCATGGCGCTAACCGTTTGGGCACAAACTCGCTGCTTGACTTGGTTGTGTTTGGTCGCGCAGCAGGTCAGCATATCATTGATGATTTTGCGCAAGCAGACCACAGCTACAAGCCGTTGAACCCACGCGTGCTAGACTTTACCATGTCTCGCCTAAATAAACTACAAGACTCAACCGAAGGCTACAATGCGCAAGAAATTGGCGATGAAATTCGTCAAATCATGCAAGATCACGCTGGTGTATTCCGTACCCAAGAGCTCATGGATAAAGGTGTTGAGCGTATTTTGGCACTTGAGCCAAAAATCAACCAAATCCACTTGGCGGATAAATCACAAGTGTTTAATACCGCGCGTATCGAAGCGCTAGAAGTCGCCAACTTATACGAAGTGGCAAAAGCGACAATGATCTCTGCTTCACTTCGTCACGAGTGCCGCGGTGCGCACATGGTTGTTGATTATGAACATCCAGCAGATTATGAGCCAGCGCCACTGGGTCGTAACGACAGCGAATGGATGAAGCACACGCTTTGGTATTCAGAAGGCAATAAAGTGGTGTATAAGCCAGTTCGCAAGCAGCCACTGACGGTTGAATATTGCGTACCACGCGTTCGTACTTTCTAATAGATTAGCCTAATTAGGCGGGTTGGCGTGTTGCCAACCCAACCAACAATTACTGGAGAAAAATAATGAGTCGAGGCACCCGTATCGTAGAGATCTATCGCTACGACCCAGACAAAGATAAAGCCCCTTATATGCAGTCATACGAAGTAGAGCTGCTTGATTCTGATCGTATGTTGCTAGATGTGCTACTTCGCCTAAAGCGCCAAGATGAAACACTGACTTTCCGTCGCTCATGCCGTGAGGGTATCTGTGGTTCTGATGGTATGAACATTAATGGTAAAAATGGCTTGGCGTGCTTGATCAACATGAACACTTTGCCAAACAAAATTACCATTCGCCCATTGCCAGGCTTGCCTGTGATCAAAGACTTGGTTGTGGACATGAACCAATTTTATGAGCAATACGAAAAAGTACATCCATACTTGATCAACAATCAGCCTGCGCCACCAAAAGAGCGTCTTCAGTCTCCTGAAGAGCGCGAAAAAATGAACGGTCTTTATGAGTGTATTCTTTGTGCGTGCTGCTCAACTTCGTGCCCATCATTTTGGTGGAACCCTGAAAAATTCTTGGGTCCTTCGGCGCTATTGAACGGCTATCGCTTTATCATTGATAGCCGTGATACCGATACTCAAGCACGCCTAGCACGCTTAGATGACCCATTTAGCTTATTCCGCTGCCGTGGTATCATGAACTGTGTGAGCGTCTGCCCTAAAGGTCTAAACCCAACTAAGGCAATCGGTCATATCCGTAATATGCTATTGGATCAAGCAGGCTAATTGAGCGCTTGATCTGACTGCCGCATCTGATCACTGATTGGGTGCGGCTTTTTATATGCCAAAATAGTAATTATATAAACGGTGGTCAAATCAATGTCATTGCCACTTTTAGGCGCACGCCTTGAGCCGTTGTTTGATAAATCAGTGTATTCACCGATGCGGTAAGCGCGGTAGATGATGCAGCTGAATGATATTTGGTCTGTCAAAGCACAGATATAAAAAATCAGGTGAATGATTGGCAAGATGCGTTGCGTAAATTAAGTAAAGAAGGGATCGGTAACTATATCAAATTTTATAATAAATTATGCCAAAAAACTATAATAGAGCACATTTGTACCACGAAAAATAAGGGTTTTGTTTTCTGACACAAAAGCGCAAGATTCATTTGTATCTTTACTAAGATAATTATGCCCCAACGCGGCATCTCGCCCTTGTTATCTTTAACCAAATGGCGTACACTATACGGGAGTATGCGTCAATTTTTGATGCGAATTGACAGCCGTCGCCGTCGATAATAATCGACGACATGGCAGACCCAACTTTTACTAATAAAATGGCGAAAGACGAATGACAAACAGTAAAGATACGGTGGCTTTTTCAAACACCGAGTTGGCAGCAGACAGTGCAGCCTATGTCGAAGCGCTGTATGAACAATATATGGCAGACAGCCAAAGCGTGAGCGAGGAGTGGCAAAAGTACTTTGAAACTTATCGCCAAGACACTGATGCGCCGCACAATGCGATCAAAGAGCAGTTTTTATTGTTGGCGCGCAATCAGGCAGCTGCGGGCCAAGCAGGTCCATCAAGCGATTGCAACCCGAAACAAATGGCAGTTCAAGCCTTGATTTCTGCCTATCGCCGCCGCGGTCACCGTAAGGCGAATCTTGATCCCTTGGGACTGCATCCACGTCCAGAAGTTGAAGATTTGACTTTGGAATTCCACGGACTTTCGGAGTCAGATTTAGACACCGTATTTCCAACCAATGATCTAGCAATCGGTAAATCTGAAGCAAAGCTTCGTGAAATCATCGAGATCTTAGAGCGCGTCTATTGTCAAAGTATCGGCTATGAATACATGCACGTATTTAAAGCGGCTGAAAAGCGTTGGATCGAAAATTATATCGAATCAAATCACGGTCACATCAAATTTAGCAAAGACAAAAAATTAGAAATCTTAGAGCGTCTGACAGCTGCTGAAGGTTTAGAAAAATACTTAGCGCGTAAGTACACAGGCGTTAAGCGATTCGGTCTAGAAGGCGGCGAAAGCTTCATTCCTGCGGTTCATGAAATCGTACAGCGCGCGGGCGGTCAAGGCTCAAAAGAAGTCGTTATCGGCATGGCGCACCGCGGACGCTTGAACCTATTGGTGAACATTTTGGGCAAAAACCCAGGTGATTTGTTTGATGAGTTTGATGGCAAGGTTCAGCCTGTCAATGGCTCAGGGGACGTCAAATATCACAACGGCTTTTCTTCAAACGTGATGACACCAGGCGGTGAGATGCACTTGGCATTGGCATTTAACCCGTCGCATCTTGAGATCGTCTCTCCAGTACTTCAAGGTTCGGTGCGCGCACGTCAAGCACGCCGTTCTGAAAAATACGGCTTAGAAATTGATAACAGCACTGTGCTACCTCTAGTGGTGCATGGAGATGCTGCACTGGCAGGTCAAGGTGTGAACCAAGAGACTTTCCAGATGTCTCAAACACGCGCCTATAAGACTGGTGGCACGGTTCATATTGTCATCAATAACCAAGTCGGCTTTACCACTTCTCGTATTGAAGATGCGCGCTCGACAGAATATTGTACTGATGTCGCCAAGATGGTTCATGCGCCAATTTTGCACGTCAATGGCGACGATCCTGAAGCGGTAGTATTTGCTTCTCAATTGGCTGTTGATTATCGCCGTGAATTTGGCAAAGATGTCATGCTTGATATTTTCTGCTATCGCCGTAATGGTCATAACGAATCTGATGAGCCATCTGCCACACAGCCACTAATGTATGCGGTTATCAAAAAACTACCGACCACACGTACTCAATATGTCGAGCAGTTGGTTCAAGAAGGCATCATCACCCATGAGCAGGGCGCTCAGTTTGAAGATGATTACCGTGAATCACTTGATCGTGGCGAGTTTGTTGCCGGCGGTTTGGTCAGTGAGCCGAATACTGAGCTGTTCGTTGATTGGAAGCCTTATTTGGGTCACGATCTAGAAGACGACTGGGAAACGGGTGTCGATATCGAAAAGCTCAAATCCTATGGTCGTGCGATGGCAAAAATCCCTGAAGGATTTACTCTACAGCGTCAAGTGGCGAAAGTTGTTGAGCAGCGTTTGGCGATGCAGACTGGCGAAGAGCCGCTGAACTGGGGTGCTGCTGAGACTTTGGCTTATGCCAGTCTCGCCGCTGAAGGCTCATTGGTGCGTATCACTGGTGAGGACGTAGGGCGTGGTACATTCTCGCATCGTCATTCTGAGCTATATAACATGAATGATGGCAGCATGTATATCCCCTTGCAGCACATCACCGAAGACCAAGCTCGCTTTGCTACTTATAACTCACTGCTATCAGAAGAAGCCGTACTTGCCTTTGAATATGGCTATGCCACCACCGTACCGAATGCACTGATCATTTGGGAAGCGCAGTTTGGCGACTTCGTGAACGGTGCGCAGGTGGTGATCGATCAGTTTATTTCATCTGGCGAAACCAAATGGCAGCGTGTCTGTGGTTTGACGATGTTATTGCCACATGGGTTTGAGGGTCAAGGTCCTGAGCACTCATCAGCACGTTTAGAGCGTTTCTTACAGCTGTGTGCTGAAGATAATATGCAAGTGATCACACCAACGACACCTGCCCAAATCTTCCATGCGCTGCGCCGTCAGGTCGTACGCCCAATCCGTAAGCCATTGATCGTGATGTCGCCTAAGAGCTTGCTCAGACATCCGCTTGCGACTTCTAATTTAGAAGAATTGGCATCAGGCAAATTTGAAACTGTCTTGCCTGAGATTGACTCAATTAACAATGAGAAAGTCACTCGCTTGGTGCTTTGTGGTGGTAAAGTATATTATGATCTGCTTGATCAGCGTCGCAAACTGGGTCAAGAGCACATTGCCATCGTTCGTATTGAACAGCTGTATCCGCTGCCTGAAGAGCGTATTTTGGCTGAGATTGATAAGTATCCAAACCTAGAAGAAATCATGTGGGCGCAAGAAGAGCCGCTGAATCAAGGTGCTTGGTATTACTTGGCGCCTGAGCTGTTCCGCATGGTGGTACCTGCACCGACGAAGGCAAAAATCATTCCACCTTCGGCGCGTCCTGCCGCCGCTGCACCTGCGACAGGCTCACCAAAACTGCACGCCGAACAACAAAAAGCTTTAATTGCTGAAGCATTGGGCGTGACAGTTGAAGCCTTGAAGTAATATTCATTAGCCAAAGTGCTGCGCGCGTTTTGGCTAATACCATTTCGTATTTTAAAATAACACATTTTTGATTTATAAACTTGAAGGAGTTTATTATGGCTGAAATTAAAGCCCCCGTATTTCCAGAATCAGTCCAAGATGGCACGATCGTTGAATGGCATGTTGCTGAAGGTGAAGCCGTTAGCCGTGACCAACTTTTGGCTGAAGTTGAAACTGACAAAGTGGTTCTTGAAATCGTAGCGCCAGATGATGGCGTGATTACCAGCATTGTTAAGAATGTTGATGATACCGTATTGTCGGCGGAAGTGGTTGCGATTTTTGAGGCAGGTGCAGCTGCGCCAGCAGGCGAAGCGCATGTGGCAAGTGAAGATAATGCTGATGGCAATACCACTGTCGATCCAGCATCAGTAGCAGCACCAGTGCAGCCAAAAGATGAGTCAGCAGCATCAGCATCAGAAGCTGAATATAAAGATCAAAGCCCAGCAGTTCGCAAAGCTGCTAAAGAAACAGGTGTCAACCCTGCCGACGTGCAAGGTTCAGGTCGTGGTGGCCGTGTGACCAAGTCTGACATGGTCAATCCAACCTTAAAATCTGATAATGGTCAAGTTATCGCCACAGCTGTTGGGCAGCGCATCGAAAAACGCGAGCCAATGACTCGTCTGCGTAAGCGTATCGCTGAGCGTCTTTTGTCAGCCACTCAAGAAACTGCCATGTTAACAACGTTTAACGAAGTTAATATGAAGCCTTTGATGGACTTGCGTGCTAAGTACAAAGATCGTTTTGAAAAACGTCATGGCGTAAAACTTGGCTTCATGTCATTATTTGTTAAAGCAGCTACCGAAGCCTTGAAACGCTTCCCAGCAGTGAACGCATCGATTGATGGCAGCGACATCATTTATCATGGTTATTATGATGTGGGTGTGGCAGTATCATCAGATCGTGGCTTGGTTGTTCCAGTGCTGCGTGATACGGACCGTATGAGCATGGCAGATGTTGAAGCTGGCATCCGTGATTATGCGACCAAAGCTCGCGAAGGTAAGCTGAGCATCGAAGAGATGACAGGCGGCACATTTACCATCACTAATGGTGGCGTATTCGGCTCATTGCTTTCAACGCCGATCATTAACCCACCACAAACAGCTATCTTAGGTATGCACGCAATCAATGAGCGCCCAATGGCAGTTGATGGCGAAGTGGTTATCCTACCGATGATGTATGTGGCGCTGTCTTATGACCACCGCTTGATCGATGGTAAAGAAGCGGTTCAATTCCTAGTGACAATTAAGGAATTGATCGAAGATCCAGCAATGCTACTACTTGACCTATAAGGTTTCATAAATGGTTTTTGCAAAGGATTGTTGGATGAGCTCTGACAATTCTTTGCGCGTTTTTAAAATTTAGAAATTTAGAAAAAAGAGAAGATGATGAAAAATTCGTATGATTTGGTTGTAATTGGCGGTGGTCCAGGTGGCTATGAAGCAGCAATTCGCGGCGCTCAATTGGGGTTTAGCGTTGCCTGTATCGAAAAGCGTGTGCACAAAGGTGAGCCTGCGCTTGGCGGTACTTGTTTGAACGTTGGTTGTATCCCATCAAAGGCATTGCTTGACAGCTCGCATCGCTACGAAGCTACTAAGCATGAATTGGCTGATCATGGTATTACTACAGGTGAAGTGGATATCGACATCGCCAAAATGCTTGAGCGTAAAGACAGCATTGTCAAAGGTCTGACCCAAGGCGTGGCAGGTCTTTTGAAGGGTAACGGTGTGGATTGGCTACAAGGCTTAGGCACATTGGTTGATGGTAAAGGCGCCGAAAAGCAAGTCAAATTCACACCGCTTGAAGGTGATGAAGCCACCATTACTGCCAAATATGTCATCCTAGCGGCAGGCTCTGTGCCTATCGAAATCCCTGTTGCCAAGACTGATGGCGAATACATCGTCGATTCAACAGGCGCACTAGAATTCAGCGAAGTGCCAAAGCGTCTGGGCGTGATCGGCGCTGGTGTGATCGGTCTTGAGCTTGGTTCGGTATGGCGTCGATTGGGTGCAGAAGTTGTCGTTTATGAAGCCTTGCCAGAGTTCTTGGCAGCAGCTGATAAAGACATCTCAAAAGAAGCAGCCAAACTGCTTAAAAAACAAGGCTTAGATATCCGTGTAGATACCAAAGTGACCAATGCCGAAGTGGTCAATGGTGAAGTGGTAGTGACTACTGATGTCAAAGGCGAAACCCAAACAGATACCTTTGATAAGTTGATCGTTTGTGTGGGTCGCCGTGCTTATAGCGAAAAATTGTTGGCAGAAGGATGTGGTATTGAGCTGACTGAGCGTGGCTTGGTAGCGGTCGATGATCAATGCAAAACCAATCTAGACGGCGTGTATGCCATCGGCGACTTAGTGCGTGGTCCTATGCTTGCTCATAAAGCCATGGAAGAAGGCATGATGGCTGTTGAGCGTATTCATGGCGAAAAAGCTCAAGTCAATTATGACACCATCATCAGTGTTATCTATACTCATCCAGAGATTGCATGGGTGGGTCTGACTGAGCAGGCAGCCACCGAGCAAGGTTATGAGGTGAAAACTGGTTCGTTCAGCCTGTCAGCCAATGGTCGTGCGCTAGCGCAGGGCGAAGGCGTGGGTCTGATCAAGGTAGTGGCTGATGCCAAGACTGATCGCTTGCTTGGTATGCACGCAGTCTGTGTTGGTGCAGGCGACATCGTCCACCAAGGCATGATCGCGATGGAATTTGTTTCGAGTATCGAAGATCTGCAGCTGATGACATTTGCACACCCAACCGTGTCTGAAGCGGTTCATGAAGCGGCATTGTCTGCTGATGGTCGTGCGATCCATGCGATTCAGCGTAAGAAGCGTAAGTAATTATGATCAATAAAAAACCGAGCTATGTGGCTCGGTTTTTTAGTTTAGAAATTTTTGGCTTCTGTCTGGCTTTGGTGAGTGTTTTCGAGTTGTTGCGCCTCTTGACGCATTCTACCAAATTCCTTTGTATAATATTCAACATAAACATTAAAATTACCCATGTGCGGCGATTCCACAACAATAATTTCATTATTAGGTGTCTGAAATTCGGTTTTTCGATCGCCAACAAAAGGATCGATTGTGCGAATAATTTTGTAGTTATTCTTCTTAATATAAGAAACAATTTTATTGTAAGTTGTGTGATTTAAATGATCAGCTTCATGAATTTGCATAAATACATAGACCAATTTTTGATCGCTATCAAAGCCAAATTGTGTATGGCTTAACCCTTCTAATTCAAAACCAGATCCGTCATTTTCTAAGATATACCCGTCAGCATAAGAGTGATGATGTTCATTAAATTGGTAGTTTGGAAGACGTTTCTTAACGGATTCAAAAGTTGAATCTTGCATTTTAAAGCCAAGCACATTTGTACCAACCATTTTTGGATCATCTTCCGGGTCTAGCGAATTGAAATTTTGTTTGTTATAAGAAATATTTGATGATCCAGAAATTGCGTTAGGGTCACTATTGGTTTTGGCGGCGCTTGTATCAGTGCAAGCGATGGTTAACAGTGATAAAAAACCCAATGATTGATACTTTGCTTAGCATAACAGCCTCCTTTCTATGCTATGACTATTAACTTATTAAACATCCAAAATTGATTAAACATCCCAGTTTTTAAGGCTGGGATGTTTTTAGGGTTGAAAACTATTTAAACTTCACCACGCCCACACCATCGGCTTTGGCATTTTGAGCTTGGATGATGGCGGTCTCATCAGGCGTGGGGCGGCGCTCATGGTGCCCACACTCGATGCATTCGATGTACTCATCATAGTCAGGCTCAAATACTTGGATTTGGACGATGACATCCATTGTTTTACAAGCTGGGCAGGCTACCCCAGCCAAAAATTGCCGCTTTGGGCGATTGGATTGATAACGCATGATCAGCTTCCTTGGCTTATCAGACCGCGATGGCGCAGCAGCGCATCTTGAGTAGCCTTACGGCCGCGGAATGCCACATAATTATCTTGAGCGTCGCGAGCGCTGCCTCGTGCCAAAATCTCATCGCGAAACGCCCGACCTGTGGTGGGATTAAACACCCCGTCTTCTTCAAATTTGCCAAAAGCATCTGCCGAGAGCACTTCCGCCCAAATATAAGAATAATACCCCGACGCATAACCCCCAGCAAAGATATGGCTAAAGCCATTGGCAAAGCGCTGATATTCAGGCGGTATAACCACAGCGACCTCATCGCGCACTGTGTCTGCTACCGATAAGATGTCAGGATAAGTTATTTGTCCAAAATTTAACATCTTGGCGGTGTGTAGTCTAAGATCAAATAGACCAAACTCCATTTGGCGCAGCGTTTGCAGACCGGTTTGAAAATTTTTGGCGGCGATGAGCGCTTCTTTTTTATCGCTTGGCAAGGGCTCGCCCGTATCCACATGACGGCTGATTAAGCGCAGACCCTCATCGGTGATGGCAAAGTTTTCCATAAACTGACTGGGCAGCTCCACTGCGTCCCACTCCACACCGCTGATGCCAGCGACATCGGCGACATCCACCGTCGTCAGCAGGTGATGCAGGGCATGACCAAACTCATGAAACAAAGTATTGGCTTCATCAAAAGATAACAGGCTTGGCTTATCATTCATCGGCGGCGCAAAATTGCCCACAATAAATCCAACAGGCAGGCGCATCTCATCGCCTTTGACTTGGCGCTTTTGAAAATCGTCCAGCCATGCACCGCCTTGCTTGCCAGCTCTGGCAAACAAATCAAGATACAGACCGCCCAACAGCTCACCGCTGTCTGCATCGTGGATCAGACAAAACAGCACATCTGGATGCCAAGCTGAATAGCTGCTTGGCTTGGCGATTGATAGGTTAATGCCAAATAATCTGCGGCAAATCTCAAACAAGCCTTCTAGCACGACCGGCAGTGGAAAATAAGGGCGAAGCTCATCGGTGGTCAGACTGAATTTGGCTTGACGAATTTTTTCGCTGACATAAGCCACATCCCAAGGCTTAAGCTCATCTAGACCCAAGCTTTGGGCGTATTCTTTGAGCTCTTGGTACTCGGCATGAGCTTGCGGCTTGGCAGCTTGGCTTAATGCCAACAAAAACTGCTCAACCTCATCGCTGTCATGAGCCATCTTGGTGGCAAGTGACAGCTCGCTATAATCTTGCATGCCAAGCAGCTTGGCTTTTTGAGTGCGCAGATTGATGATATCCACCATGATTTGCGCGTTGTCAAATTCGGTGGTATCTGGGCTTTGGTCGGAGGCGCGCGTATTATAAGCATGATACAGCGCCTCACGCAGCGCTCGGTCATCAGCAAACTGCATCACCGCCAGATACATCGGGAGGTCTAGTGTCGCCACATAGTCCGTCTCAAGCTTAGCATCTGGATGGGCGGCGCGGTAAGTCTGCGCTGCCGATTTTAGTAGCGCCAAGCCATTGTCGCTGATGCCTGACAGCTCATCTGCGCGTAGCGGTCTGACAAAATGACGCGTCGCATCCATGATATTGTCAGCAAACTTTGCCGAAGCCAAAGACAGCTTGCTTTGGATATCGGCAAACTCGGCTTTTTTGTCCGCTTCTAGAGCCACGCCTGACAGACGAAAACTGCGTAAGGCTTTTTCGATGGCGCGCTTTTGGGCGATGCTTTGATGCGCTTTGGGCAGCTGATCAAAATTCTGCTCGACCAGCTGATACAGCGAAAATAACTGAACCGATTGTCCAAGGCGCGTCCCAAAAGCAGACAGCTTTGGCAAAATGTGATGATGCGCTTGTCGGATCTCATCAGTACTTGTCACACTGTTTAGATGTGATAATACGCCAAAATACCGCTCAACTTGTTCGCCCAAGTCATGAAATTCTTGGATAATTTCAAATGCCTTGGTCGCATCGCTCACCGCCTGCATTGTCTCAATCTCATCAAGGCGCTTAGTAGCAGCCTCCAAAGCTTGCTCGGTCAGCTGTTCAAGCTTATCAGGCGTGGCTTGATCAAAATCCACCAAGTGCAGACGCGGATCAAGCACAGTGTCGCGTAAAAGAAGATCGGTTGGCATGATAGTTTCCCTTAAAGTGTGAATTTATTGATAAAAATATAAGATATAAATGTGTACGGTTTTGGGTTTTGCAAGCGTATTTCATCAATCAATCCTCACCAATGAGCCATGATCGTGCTACAATATCGCTCAAAGTCAGTCAATGAAATTGCATGAAAACCATTACCATCACCAGTTATAACATCCATAAAGGCATGTCGCCGACCAACCGTTTGGTGCGATTGATGGGCATGAAAGATGCCCTATCAAAAATCGATCCTGATATCTTATGCCTACAAGAAGTCCAAGGGCAAAATCTCAAACGCGCGCTTAATTTTGCTGAATTTCCTGATGGCGGTCAGCATGAGTGGTTTGGCGAGTTTTTGGGCGTATCGGCAAGCTATGGCAAAAATGCCGAATACGAGCACGGACATCATGGCAATGCGGTCTTATCGCGCCATCCGCTTGATCCTAAGCATAATTTGAACATCACCGTCAATCGCCTAGAAAAACGCGGCGTGCTACATTGCGAGGTGCATCCTGAAGGGTGGGAGCGCCCTTTGGTGGTGCTGTGCTGTCATCTGAATCTGCTACACCGAGATCGCCTCAAGCAATATCAAGCCATTCGTGACTATATTACCACCTTGGCTGATCATGTGCCGCTGATTTTGGCAGGGGATTTTAATGATTGGTCAAAAAAATCTTGCCAAGCGTTATCATCACTGGGGCTAAGCGAGGTGTTTTTGCGGTCGCATGGAGAGTATCCTGCCACTTTTCCTGCCAAAATGCCTGTGCTGAGCCTAGATCGCATTTATGTGCGTGGGCTTGAAGTGCATAATGCGATGGTGCATGGCGGCGTGCCTTGGTCAAATTTATCCGACCATTTGCCGATCAGTGCTGTGGTCTCATTGAGCAATGAATCATAAGCTTGGATGACATCTTAATCACTTAATCTAGGAATATCAGATGAAACAGTGGGTATTAGCCAGTAATAATCAGGGTAAATTGGCAGAATTTCAGGCGTTATTTGATGACGCTGACTTGGGCGTTGAGATCATCACCCAAGGCAGTTTGGGTATCGGGGATGCCATTGAAAATGGGGCAAGTTTTATCGAAAATGCCATTATCAAAGCACGCCATGCTGCCAAAGAAAGCGGGCTGCCAGCTGTGGCGGATGATTCGGGGCTTTGTGTGCCTGTGCTTGGTAATGCCCCTGGAATTCTCTCGGCGCGCTACGCTGGGCGACATGGCGATGATGCCGCCAATAACGCTAAGCTGCTTGACGCTCTAAAGGTGCATCGCGGTGATGCGCCCATCCAAGCGTTTTTTGTGTGCGTACTTGCATATGTGCGACATGGCGATGATCCGATGCCACTCATTGCGATTGGCAAATGGCATGGCGAGATACTCAACAAGCCTGTGGGCGAGCATGGTTTTGGCTATGATCCTTTGTTTTATATTCCTAATCTTCAAAAATCATCTGCCGAGCTTCAAAAAGCCGAAAAAAATGCCATCAGCCACCGAGCGCAGGCTCTCAAAGAGTTATTGGCTCAGCTAAGAGCAGAATAGCTGGCTTGATTTTGGGGCTTTACTAAGGCTAATAGTTGTATTTTTCACAATGATTGGCTATACTGTATTGCTTTTAATATATTTATGTGGTTATAATTAAATATTCTTTAATTGGAATATTAGTATATTTTCACAACTAGATTTTGGTCTTTTGACCGACTGTTTTTATTTTTAAACGAATTAAGGTGAGTTATGAGTGATTTACAAGTATCTGTGAATGTGGTTTCTGATAAAGAAACGCAGCTGACTGTCAAAGTACCAGTGGGCAACATTCAAAGCAAAGTTGAAAGCCGCATCCGCAGCGTGGCTAAGACAGCTAAAATTGATGGTTTCCGTAAAGGTAAGGTGCCAGTATCACACATCCGCTCACAGTATGGCGCAGGCATTCAGCAAGAAGTGATTAACGATGTCATTCGTGATACCGTATTTGAAGCGCTTGGCAACGAAAAAATCCGCGTCGTTGGCGTGCCAAACATTGACGATGTGAAGCTTGAAGATGATTTTTTGGTGTATCAAGCCACTGTTGAGACTTTCCCAGAAGTAGAAGTTCAAGGCTTGGGCGAAATCGAAGTTGAGCGTCAAGTTGCTAGCGTCTCTGACGAAGATGTAGATGCGATGATTGATAATCTACAAAAGCAGCGCCAAACTTTTGAAACCAAAGAAGGCGAGCTAGAAGAAGGCGATCAAGCGACTTTTGATTTTGAAGGTTCGATTGATGGTGAGAAATTCGAAGGCGGCAGCGCAGAGAACTACACTTTGGTGATCGGTTCAGGTCGCATGATCCCAGGCTTTGAAGATGGCATGAAAGGCATGAAAGCCGGTGAAGAAAAAACCATCACCGTCACTTTCCCAGAAGATTATCAAGCAGAGCATTTGGCGGGTAAAGAAGCACAGTTTGTGATCACTGTCAAAGAAGTCAAAGCAGCGACTTTGCCTGAATTGAATGAAGAATTTTTTGAGCTGTTTGGTGTGACCGAAGGCGGGCTAGATAAGCTAAAAGCGGATGTCCGCAAAAACATGGAGCGCGAAGTTAAGCACGCTGGTCGCAATCAAGTTAAGCAAGCTGCGTTTGATGCACTGCTTGAAAAAAATGAATTTGATGTGCCAAAAGCCATGCTAGATCAAGAAATTGACCGTCAGCGTCAGCTGATGCTCAATCGCTTTGCGCAGCAATTCGGCGCAAATCCTGCGACTTTTGATTCAAATATGCTGCCAAATGAGCTGTTTGAAGATCAAGCATTGCGCGCGGTGCGTCTGGGCGTTTTGGTAAGCCAAATCATCGATGCCCAAAAACTTGAAGTCGATCAAGAGCGTGTGACCGCCTTTATCGCAGAAGCTGCCGAAAACTATGAAGATCCAGAAGAAGTGATCGAATACTACACCAACGATCAAGCACAGCGTGCTCAAGTGGAATCTGTGGTGTTAGAAGATCAAGTGGTTGATTATCTGCTAAGCCAAGCTAAGGTAAGCGACAAAGAAGTCAAATATCAAGAGCTATTAGCGGCAGCCCAGCAGCAAGCCATCTAATCTTGCCAGTTGGATTGATTGATGATTTTACAAATGCCCCAGGCTTATGCGTGGGGTTTTTGTTCTAAAAATAAACCTTGGAATGATGATGAACATGAAACAAAATCCTTATTACGATCAGCTTGCTGATGCTTTTTATGCGCCGCAAAATGCGCTAGTACCGATGGTGATTGAGCAGTCGGGTCGCGGTGAGCGCTCGTTTGATATTTTCTCGCGTCTTTTGCGTGAGCGGGTGATTTTCTTGACAGGACAAGTCGAAGATAATATGGCGAATTTGATCGTCGCTCAGCTGTTGTTTTTGGAGGCGGATAACCCTGAAAAAGACATTCATCTGTACATCAACTCACCAGGCGGCGTCGTGACGGCAGGCATGGCGATCTATGATACGATGAACTTTATCAAACCTGATGTCTCCACAATCTGCATGGGTCAGGCGGCATCGATGGGCTCGTTTTTATTATCAGCGGGCGAAAAAGGCAAACGCTATGCGCTGGCAAACTCGCGCGTGATGATCCATCAGCCTTTGGGTGGGTTTCGTGGTCAGGCGTCAGATATCGAGATCCACGCTCGCGAAATCATTGAACTCAAAGCCAAACTAAACCGCCTGCTGGCAGAACACACCGGTCAGCCGATCGAAAAACTTGAGCGCGATACCGATCGTGATAATTTCATGAGCGCCGAACAAGCGCGCGAATACGGCTTGGTGGATGTGGTGCTTGATAAGCGTCCAAAAACTCTATAAGGGGCTATTATGACAACCAAAGAGATACCAAGCTGCTCATTCTGTGGTAAGAAAAAAACCGAAGTTAAAAAACTCATCGCTGGCAATGACGCCAATATTTGCAATGAGTGTATCGAGGTGTGCGGTGATTTGTTGGGTGATTTGACCCAAAAACCCAAATCACGCAGAGCCACAACTGTCACGACCGACAAAACCGCCGATAGCGCTCAGCCAAGCATGAGTCATGATCAAGCAGATGAGTGGCAAAACAAAGCGCTGCCCAAGCCAAAAGAGCTGCGCGCTCACTTAGATGACTATGTGATCGGGCAAGATGCTGCCAAAAAGGCGCTGTCTGTGGCAGTGTATAACCACTATAAGCGCCTAAAAGTTGCGGCAGATCAGCCTGATGCTGATGGCGTTGAGCTGTCAAAGTCAAATATCTTGCTCATCGGACCGACAGGCTCAGGTAAGACACTGCTGGCGCAGACGCTTGCCAAGATGCTGGATGTGCCATTTGCGATGGCGGATGCCACTACGCTGACCGAAGCAGGCTATGTGGGCGAAGATGTCGAAAATATCGTACAAAAGCTACTACAAGCCTCGGATTATGATGTCCAAAAAGCCGAAAAAGGCATCATTTATATTGATGAGATTGATAAAATTTCTCGCAAAAGCGAAAACCCATCAATCACGCGCGATGTCTCGGGCGAAGGCGTACAGCAAGCCCTGCTCAAGCTCATCGAAGGCACTGTGGCAAATATTCCACCCCAAGGCGGTCGCAAGCACCCACGCCAAGAGATGATTCAGGTGGATACCAGTAATATCCTGATGATCGTGGGCGGTGCATTCGCTGGGCTTGATAAAGTGATCCGCCAGCGCACCGAAAAGACAGGCATCGGCTTTAATGCTGATGTCAAAGCCCAGGATGAATCGAGCATCACTGAGCTGTTTCGTGAAGTTGAAGCCGAAGATTTGATTAAATTTGGTCTGATTCCTGAGCTGATCGGTCGTCTGCCAGTGATTGCAAGTCTAGAAGAGCTGGATGAAGCGGCGCTGGTGCAGATTTTGACTGAGCCCAAAAATGCGCTGGTCAAGCAGTATCAGTATTTATTTGAGATGGAAGGTGTTCAGCTGACTTTTGAGCCTGAAGCACTCACCGCCATCGCCAAGCGCGCCCAAGAGCGTAAGACAGGCGCGCGTGGTCTGCGCTCCATTATCGAAAATGTGCTGATGGATACCATGTATGAGCTGCCTAGCATGACAGATGTCAAAGAAGTCATCGTCACCAAAGGCGTCATCGAAGGTGGCGAAGCACCGATCACCAAACCCTAAAACCCAACCAATCCGCTGATATCACTCAGCGGATTGTTTTTTGGGGAATTGACGTATTTTGTCGGCATCGATCCAAGCTTGCACCCACTCAGGCGGCGGCAGCTGAAAATTGGCATAACCCACCGCAGCCAGCACCTGCTCGGTGGGGATGGTCTTGCCAGTTTTGATGTTGGTGACGCCAGTACGTAGTAGGGCTTGGGAGGTGGCTTGACCTTTGACTGTCATGACTTGCTCAATATAAAACCAGCGCTCATCGACACCGATCAGGTGGGTTTGGATGCTCAGCTTTTGAAACAGGCGCACGCGCTTACGGTACTGCACGCTGCTGCCCGCCACGACCAAGCCCCATTTTTGGCGAAGTAGCTCTTTGCCAAGCCCTGTGCGGATCGCAAAATCCGTACGACCTAAGTCAAATAAGGTCAGCACGCGACCATTATTCAATTCAAGAAAATTATCGATATCATTGATATGACACGTATAGTGGATGACACTCGTCCCTGTGATGGGCAGGCGCTCACCGCGCAGCGCGCTGAGCGTGCTTTTGGTGATGGATACGCCCAAACGAATAAATGGGTACATAATTAATCCTTAATAAGATCGCTCATCTCCCCGCCCTGCCTTGGGCGGATAGATGATGCTAGATGCTAGATACTGCCAAACTTCTGTCTCGCCAGACTGCAGACGCTATCAAGCTTGTCCGCACCTACGGTATCAGGTACTATACGCTGCCAAGTGGCTGATGAAGTGGTTGAAATTGTCCAAGTCCCACTATCCACTGGCTGACCTGTGCTGGTGTAGAGGTATTCAGCATCAAGATCCCACTTTTGGTTTGAGCAGTCAAAATATTCAAAGGCTTTGATTTCTCGGTATAGCTTGTCATTAGATAGTTTTTGGGCACTTGGAAAAGTCGATTTTATCCAAGCGGTGTAGTACCGTCCACCCCCTGTAAAGCTGTGCCGCTTTAGACTGTCATAATCAACATAGATGGTCGTATTATCAGAACTTGTGGTCATATAGCGCCAGTCGGCTGCCTGAGCAGGTAAGGCGGTGAGTGCTGTCATCAGCATCAGGGCGATGGGATAGACACGGGTCATAATAACTCCTTTTAATGGCTAAAACTCAATAATACTGGCTAAGTTCAGCAGCGCGCTCGTCAAGCTCAGGCACTTCGCACAGATAGCGCGCGACAGTCTGGTCGCTACGGCTTTGATAGACGCTTTGGGCGTAAGTCTTGCAGCGGCGTTCGCGATCGGCATTCACCGCGCGCTGCTCATCGCGCAGTATTTGGCGCATCTCGTCAGGCAGGCTGTTCCAGACGGCGTTGATATTCGCCACGGCGTCATCATACAAGGCGCGCGCTTCACTTGGCGTGGTGTGGCTGACAGGATCATCGCTATCGACATAGACAGGCGTTGGGACATAGATCGGCT
Source organism: Moraxella canis (assembly GCF_034424565.1). Lineage (NCBI taxonomy): Bacteria > Pseudomonadati > Pseudomonadota > Gammaproteobacteria > Moraxellales > Moraxellaceae > Moraxella > Moraxella canis. The sequence goes on from NZ_CP139961.1 coordinate 1,198,509, forward strand.
CGCGGACGATGGTCGGCTGACTGGCGATGCTGGCAGCATAGACGCGCAGGGTTTGGGTGCGCTCATCAAGCATGGGCACTTCGCAGTGATAGCGTGCCGCTTCGATATCTAGCGGATGGCTGTATTGGCTCGCAGCTTGGGCTTTACAGGTTTGTTCGCGTGCGTTATTGATGCTGCGCTGCTCGTCACGCAGCGAGTCTTGGGTGGTCTTGGGCAGGCTTTTCCAGACGGCATTGATGCGACCGACTGCCGCCAGATACGCAGCGTGCGCTTGATCGCGCGCGGCTTGCTGCTGTGGCGTGGCGGTAGGTGTCGGCGGGGCGATCGGCTCAATGGGGTGTAGCTCAGGCGCTTGGGTCGCCTGAGAGGGCGCCTGCTCAAGGGGCGTCACTGGCTCATCTTGATCCCCAAAAAACCCAGACGACGACACCAAAACATACGCTAAAACCGCCACCGCAATCAGCGCCGCCAGTATTCCGATCACCCATGCAGCGGCTGATGAGCCTTTGGCTTTGGACGACTGTGTGCGATAGCCAGCAGTGCCAATGGGCGGCGTGTTGGCAGGGTGAGCACCAAAAGGCGGCGGCGTGCTCTGCCCAAATTGGCGACTCATCCGCAGCCATGAGTCATACTCTGCACGCTTGATCGGATCAGACAGCACCGCATAGGCTTGGCGAATCTGTATCAGCTGCTCGGTGGCATTGGGCGCGGTTTGGTATTTTTGATTGAGTGCTTGATAAGCGGCATGAATGATTTCGATGCCTGCATTTTGGGAGATGCCCAAAATATCATAATAAGTTTGCTGTGCCATAAGAATGCTTAATCAATTAAAGAAGTGGATTATTACGCATATCTTATTAAAATAGCGAATTTTTGTAAATAATTATTATCCAGTCGCTAAATTTGAGCCAACTTAGAGAGCCAAGACCGCTTGACGCTGCAAGGCGTATCACCCAAAAATTGGTGACCCATCGGTCATATTTGATCAGTCAAATGACAGATGAAATAGCATGATCGGTGTGCTATATTAGGTGCACGGTTGCCAAAAACAAGGCAGCGCGATTGACTAACACCATAAGGGGTATTCATGATTTATCAAGGAAAAAACATTCAGGTTGAGTTTCTCGACCAAGCAGCAGGTATTGTCAAATTTCATTTTGATGCCGCAGAGGAAAGCGTAAATAAGTTTGACAAAAAGACCACCCAAGAATTTGACGAAGCGGTGGCAGCACTTGAAGGTCGCGATGATGTCAAAGGTGCGATCGTCACTTCGGGCAAATCTGTGTTCATCGCTGGGGCGGACATTACTGAATTTGCCGAATATTTCAATCGTCCTGAAAGCGAGCTTGAGACTTGGCTGCTTGATATTAATCGCATCTTTAACCGTTTTGAGGATTTGCCTTTCCCAAAAGTGGCAGCCATCAATGGCGCGGCACTTGGCGGCGGCTGTGAGATGACTTTGGTGTGTGAATACCGCGTGGCAGGCACATCTGCCCAAATCGGCTTGCCCGAAACTAAGCTTGGCATTTTCCCAGGCTTTGGTGGTTCGGTGCGTACGCCGCGCCTGATCGGTATTGACAATGCGCTAGAAGCCATCGCGACAGGTAAGGCTTATCGACCTGCTGAAGCACTGAAGCTTGGCTTGGTGGATGCGGTGGTCGCTGATGAGTCTTTGGAAGCGTCGGCGGTTGATTTGGTCAAAAAATGCTTGGCAGGCGACTTTGATTGGCAAGCCAAACGCCAAGAAAAGCAAGTACCAGTTAAGCTTAATCAGCTTGAGCAGGCGATGGCGTTTAATTCAGCCAAAGGCGTGATTTTTGCCAAAGCCAATCCAAAGCAATACCCTGCGGTGGCGATCGCTGTTGAGACGATCGAAAAGCATGTCAATCTAAACCGTGATCAAGCGATTGCACTTGAAGCCAAAGGCTTTGCAAAAGCTGCGGTGACTCCGCAAGCAGCTGCTTTGGTAGGTTTATTCTTAAATGATCAAGCGGTCAAAAAACTTGCCAAACAGCACAGCAAAAATGCACAAAACATCGAACAAGCTGCTGTGCTTGGCGCAGGCATCATGGGCGGTGGTATCGCTTATCAAGCTGCCAGCAAGGGCTTGCCGATCATCATGAAAGACATCAAGACCGAGCAGCTGGATTTGGGTATGAATGAAGCCAGCAAGCTGTTGTCTAAAGAAGTTGAGCGCGGTAAATCAACGCCAGCTAAAATGGGTCAGACACTTGGTCGCATTCGCCCAACCTTGAACTATGGCGACTTTGGCGAAACTGACATTGTCATCGAAGCGGTGGTCGAAAACCCTGCAGTCAAAGAAGCGGTCTTATCTGAAGTTGAAGGCTTGGTAAAAGAAGATGCCATCTTGGCTTCTAATACCTCAACCATTTCTATCACTCGCTTAGCCAAAGCCCTAAAACGCCCTGAAAACTTTGTGGGCATGCACTTTTTTAACCCAGTGCATCGTATGCCACTCGTTGAGGTGATCCGCGGCGAAAAAACCAGTGATGCCGCGATCGCAACGACAGTTGCGTTGGCACAAAAAATGGGTAAAACCCCTATCGTTGTCAATGACTGCCCAGGCTTTTTGGTGAACCGTGTGTTGTTCCCTTATTTTGGTGCATTTGATTTGTTGGTCAAAGACGGCGCAGACTTTGTGACTGTTGATAAGACCATGGAAAAATTTGGCTGGCCGATGGGTCCTGCGTATTTGCTGGACGTGGTGGGTATGGATACAGGCGTGCATGCTGCCAAAGTGATGGCAGAAGGCTTCCCTGACCGCATGAAGCCAGATTATAAAGGCGCAACGGAGCTGATGTTTGAAAACAACCGTTTGGGTCAAAAAAATGGCGTAGGTTTTTATAAATATGAAACCGATAAGCGCGGCAAGCCTAAGAAAACCGCCGATACCACCACTTATGAGCTGCTAAACTCAGTTCAAACTGGCGATCAGACTTTTGATGAGCAAGAGATCATCGACCGCATGATGATCGCGTTCTGTAATGAAACGGTGCGCTGCTTAGAAGATAATATCGTAGCAAGCCCTGCAGAAGCTGACATGGCGATGATCATGGGCGTAGGCTTCCCACCATTCCGTGGTGGTCCATGCCGATATATCGACCAAGTCGGCGTGAAAAACTATGTGGCATTATGCGACAAGTACGCGCACCTAGGCAAGGCATACGAAGCGCCGGCCAAACTGCGTGACATGGCTGCAAATGGCGAGACTTTCTACTAATTATTGCTCAAATTATAAAGGAAAAACAATGACAATTCTAAGTCCAAAAGATGTGGTGATCGTCGATGGCGTGCGCACGGCGATGGGTAAAACCAAAAATGGTATGTTTCGCAATGTGCGCGCGGATGATCTGTCAGCAGAGCTGATCAAGGCGTTGATTGAGCGTAATGGCATTGACCCAAGCGAGCTTGAAGATGTGATTTGGGGCTGTGTGAACCAAACGCTTGAGCAAGGCTGGAACATTGGTCGCTATGCTGCCTTGTTGGCAGGCGTGCCAAAAACTGTGGCAGCTCAAACTGTGAACCGTCTGTGTGGTTCATCCATGCAAGCTTTGCACACCGCTGCCGCTCAAATCATGACCAATCAAGGCGATATGTTCATCATCGGTGGTGTTGAGCATATGGGTCATGTTTCGATGATGCATGGCGTTGATCCAAACCCAAAAGCCTCTAAGCACTACGCCAAAGCCTCTAATATGATGGGCTTGACTGCTGAAATGCTAGGTCGCCTAAATGGCATTACTCGCGAAGAGCAAGATGTCTTTGGGGTAAATTCTCACAAAAAAGCATGGGCAGCTACCCAAGCAGGTCGTTTTGACAATGAAATTGTTGGCGTCGAAGGTCATGACGCTGAAGGCAATCTGCAGCTATGCACTGTCGATGAAGTGATTCGCCCTGATGCCAATTTAGAAGCATTCCAAGCGCTACGACCTGTGTTCGATCCTAAGAGCGGTTCGGTGACAGCAGGCACATCATCAGCGCTGTCAGATGGTGCGTCTGCAATGCTTGTGATGTCAGCCCAAAAAGCCAAAGACTTGGGTCTAAAACCACGCGCGCGCATTCGCAGCATGGCGGTGGCAGGCTGTGACGCAGCGATCATGGGCTATGGTCCTGTACCTGCTACCCAAAAAGCACTTAAGCGCGCAGGTCTAAACCTATCTGACATCCAAACCATTGAGCTTAACGAAGCATTTGCGGCGCAAGGTCTATCAGTGCTTAAGGGCTTGGATCTACTTGACAAGCAAGACATCGTCAACCATAACGGCGGCGCGATCGCACTGGGTCATCCACTTGGCTGCTCAGGCGCGCGTATCACGACCACGCTTTTGAATGTCATGGAACAGCAAGATACGCAGCTTGGGCTTGCCACCATGTGTATCGGCTTGGGTCAGGGCATCTCAACCATCATCGAGCGTGTCTAAAGCGTGATTAAGATGACGATGTGTGTGAATTGACACACAGCCACAACAAAAACCCAAGCATGACTTTGTGCTTGGGTTTTTAACTGTATTAGGATGGGTTATGAAAACACCTTTTTATTTTGCTGTCATCTTGACGGCAATCGGCATTCAAAGCAGTTTTGCTTTAGAGTCCAAATCTTATCAGCTGCCTCATGAGATTTATGATGGCTATTGGCTGATGACGCCCAAAGATCAGCCCATGGTATCGATGGTGAGCTTTCGCCGATCTGATAACGGCATGGTCATCACCCAAAAAGTTGATTTTCGCTGCTTGCCGCATGGCAGATATCAGCAGCTTGACTCAAGCATCAACACTTTGATGCCCGAAGGCGATAAGATGGCAATGACAGATCTTAAAACCAAAGAAAAATTTTCTTATCTGCAAGTTGTGAGTCTTACACCTAAGCAAAGCCTGACTTTAAGACAAAGTTTTGATGATGAGGTTTTGTCTATCGCCTTTCCTAATGGTATGCTGTTTAATTACACCCATACCCCGACCGCCTCACCCTCTTGTCAATTCTAATAAATCTAATAAAAAATACCGCCAAGATGCTCATACTTGGCGGTATTTTATTATTGAGTTGTTTGTATTTGGGCGTGTTTAAGCGCGCGAGCATCTTCGATGGCTTGTTTGATGGCGGTGATTTGCGCGTCTGTAGCGAGCCTGCCTTCATTGATAAGCCGCGTTCGGTCGGTGCTGTCGAACACCGCAGCGCCTGTCGTTTTGGGGCGAATCAAGACATCGGCGGCGCGGACATCTTCAGGCTCGGCAGTCAAATTGGCGCCCAAATTACCAAACCATCGAGAAAATTCAGAGGCGTTGGCAGGCAGCTGTCTTGGCAAAGAAATGTCAGTATTGGCAGGGATAGACTGCATGACCGCACCAAGCAGATCGCCCAGTGGCATATCGACAGGCAAGCCTTTGGCAGCGTCATTGAGCTTATCGATATCGATTGGCACAGTCATGGTCTTATCGCCCCATTTGGCGCTGATGCCTGTCTCATTTCGTTGGATATTGATACTACTGCCTTGCGTGTGCGGAGTGTTTGAATCAGGTGCTTGTCTTTCGCCCATGACATCGACAGCGATGATGACATCAGCGCCCAAACTTTTGGCGATGCGTGTGGGTAATAACGCCACTTGTGAGCCGTCCACATATTTTTCGCCACCTGTTTCAGGAATGCGCGGTGGGATGAATAATTTTGGGACGCTGGATGAGGCTTGGACTGCCAGCCCTGCTTCGCCAGTTCTAAAAGTCACTGCCGTATTTGTGTGCATCTGTGTCGCCACCGCCGCATAGCGCATAGGAAAGGCTTCGATAGGGCGATGATTCACCTGCTCATTGACATAGCGGCGCAGGCGTGTCCCATCAATCAAGCCTTGCTGAGAGGGTGTGATTTCGATCAAATCTGTTTCTTTGACAGCATCGGCAAGATCGATCAGCTCAGAGGGCGTCTTACCACTGGCATAAACCGCGCCCACCAACGCCCCAGCACTGGTGCCGACCACCATATCAGGGCGGATGCCATGCGCCTCAAGCGACTCGATCGCCCCAATATGCGCAAAGCCGCGTGTGCCACCCCCACCAAGCACCAAAGCCACGACAGGGCGCGCCTCATCGGCTTTTGGTGTGGCTGACACTTGGGCGGTGGATGGCGGCGTGGTGCTACCACAAGCCGTCAGTATCAGTGCAAAGACAGGTACAGCTGCGACAGCCAATCTCATGACAACTCCTAAAACTCACAAAAAAATAACTGTGAACTATATCATATCTTTGGTGCAAGGGTATTTGGCAAATGCTATTTTATGTAAGGATTATGTAGAAATTGTACAGACATTCGGTGGTTATGATCGAAGTTAAAGGGGCTTGCAAGCCTTATTTTGGGCGCTGATAGGTTAAGATTGGCTCAAATGAGATTACTAATGCCAAAAAGTGATTTACTTTGTACAAAAAGTTATTTTCGATTTTTTGGTGGTGGTGGTACTTTGTGCAGTATCCAAATGAACCGATCCGCAGATCAAATCATCTAGCCATCTATTTAGCCAATTTGAGAGCCAAAATCATGATGATCAAACCTGTACTTTGGCAGATCCCAGCGCCAAGTGATGAGACCATTCAAAGTCTTGATGACAAAATCAACACCCTGCACGCGCGCTTAGCAGACATCCACGCCAAGCATCATGCCGTCAAGTTTGCCAGCAGCTTGCAGGTAGAAGATATGGTCATCACCGATGCATTGGCTAATCACCATCCCAGCACTGAAGTATTTACTTTGCAGACAGGCAGGCTCAATGCCGAGACGCTCAGCCTCATTGATACCGTCAAGGCGCGCTATCCTGCACTGAATTTCAAAACTTATGAGCCAGATCCTCAAGCGGTGGCGGACTATGTGGCAAATCATGGCTTAAACGCTTTTTATGAAAGCGTCGATCTGCGCAAATCGTGCTGCTTTATTCGTAAAGTTGAGCCTTTAAATCGTGCTTTGGTCGATGCTGATGCTTGGCTGACAGGGCAGCGCCGCGAGCAGTCAGTCACTCGCACTGAGCTGAATTTGGCAGAAGCGGATCTAGAACGCGGTATCGCCAAATACAATCCGATTTTTGATTGGCAGGAGGCGGATGTGTGGGCATATATTTTGACCAAAAATATTCCTTTTAATGAGCTGTATCGCCAAGGCTATCCTTCTATCGGCTGTGAGCCATGCACCATGCCTGTGAAACAAGGCGAAGACATCCGCGCAGGGCGCTGGTGGTGGGAGCATAAAGACAGTAAAGAGTGTGGTCTGCACAAATGACTTTGGGCGAGTGCGTTTGGTTTTAAGCATTTTATAAGACAAGCCTAGGATTTAGACAAATTTTATTGAGATTGACAGGTAATTATCATGACAAAAACTACCCTACAAAATGAGCATTTGGATTGGCTTGAAGCAGAATCCATCTACATCATCCGCGAAGTGATCGCTGAGTGCCGTAACCCTGCTTTACTGTTTTCAGGTGGTAAAGACTCTGTGGTGCTACTTGCACTGGCGCGCAAGGCATTTGCCATCGAAGGTCGTGATGTGGCGCTGCCATTTCCTTTGGTGCATATCGATACAGGACATAATTATCCTGAAGTGATTGAATTTCGTGATGAGCAGGTCAAAAAGCTCAATGCTCGCTTGGTGGTCGGTCATGTCGAAGACTCGATCGCCAAAGGCACAGTCGTACTGCGCAAAGAAACCGACTCAAGAAACGGTGCTCAAGCGGTGACTTTGCTTGAAACCATCGAGGCGCACCAATTTGATGCCCTGATGGGCGGTGCACGCCGAGACGAAGAAAAGGCGCGTGCCAAAGAGCGGATTTTCTCATTTCGTGATGAGTTTGGTCAATGGGATCCCAAAGCTCAGCGCCCAGAGCTGTGGTCTTTGTATAATGCCAAGCACCATCAAGGCGAGAATATGCGCGTATTTCCGATCTCAAACTGGACGGAGCTTGACATTTGGCAGTATATCGCGCGCGAAAACCTTGAGCTGCCTTCGATTTATTATGCTCATGAGCGTGAAGTGGTCGAAAAAGGTGGGCTTTTGGTGCCTGTCACGCCACTGACCCCAAAAGCTGATGGCGATGTCAGCGAAATTCGTTCGGTGCGTTTTCGTACTGTGGGTGATATCTCATGCACCTGCCCTGTGGCAAGCAGCGCAGCCACGCCTGAGGAGATCATCCAAGAGACTGCTGTGGTAGAGATCTCAGAGCGTAGCGCCACTCGCCTGGACGATCAGGTCAGTGAAGCGGCGATGGAAGCGCGCAAAAAGCAAGGCTATTTTTAATAAATTGAATAAACGCCGAGACATGATCTTTGGCGAAGTCAGCGATATCAAGATCATCGCCAATCAATGTCTCCAAACAAAAATTAGTAAAAGATTAACATAAAGGATAGTCAGATGAGTCATCTAAATACCCAGCCGCTGAGATTTATCACCGCAGGCAGCGTCGACGACGGCAAAAGCACCTTGATCGGTCGCCTGCTTTATGACAGTAAGGCGCTGCTTGCCGATCAGATCTCCAACCTAAATAAAACCAAAACCACAGGCGATGTCATTGATTTTTCGGTGCTGACCGATGGGCTTTTGGCGGAGCGTGAACAGGGTATCACCATCGATGTGGCGTATCGCTACTTTTCGACAGCTAAGCGCAAATTCATCATTGCCGATACTCCAGGGCACGAGCAGTACACGCGTAATATGGTCACAGGTGCGTCGACCGCTCATGCTGCGGTGGTGCTCATTGATGCATCGCAGATTGATTTTGAGCAAGATGAAGTTCAGCTTTTGCCACAAACCAAGCGCCACTCAGCGATCCTGAAGCATTTGCGTTGCCCGCATATTTTGGTGGCGATCAATAAGATGGATTTATTGAATTTTGATGAAAATAAATTTAACGCCATCGTGCGCGCCTATGAAAAGTTGGCGGCACAGCTGAATTTGCAAGATGTCAAATTTGTACCTGTTTCTGCCCTAAATGGTGATAATATCGTCCACAAAAGCCAAAATACGCCGTGGTATCAAGGCGGCGCATTGCTTGAGATCTTAGAAGAGTTGCCAGTGGGTGAGGCGGTTCAGACTGAGGCGGCAGCGTTTCATTTGCCAGTTCAGTATGTGCTGCGCGCTGATGGCGACAAAAAAGATGATTTTCGTGGTTATCAAGGTCGTATCGAATCAGGCAGCATCTCGGTTGGTGATGAGGTGCGCATTGAGCCGTCAGGTCGCATCAGCCGCATCCAAGAGATTATCAGCCCCAATGGCGCAGTCAGCCAAGCTTCTGTGGGCGAACAAATCACCATCACGCTTACCGATGACATCGACATCTCTCGTGGTGATAGTATCGTCTCGGCAGCGTCTCAGACCCTACCGACCAAGCGTCTGCGCGCCACATTATGCTGGTTTGATGAGCGTGCTTTGAATCCTGCTCGTAAATATTTATTGAAACACACCACCCAAACCGTTTTTGCTAAGGTTAGTGGGATTGACCATGTGTGGGATGTGCATACTTTGTCAAATTTCAGTGATCAATCGACGCTGAATATGAATGACATCGGCGAGGTGAGTATTAGTTTACAAAAGCCGATTATGGCAACTGCTTACGCCCAAAACACCGCCACAGGCTCATTTATTTTGATTGATGAGGCGACCTATCATACGGTGGCAGGCGGGATGATTTTGGTAGAAGAGAGTGAAGATTTTTAAGCCAGTTTAGGATAAATCTGTAAAAAGCCGACTAAAATGGTCGGCTTTTTGCTTTTTTGGAGGAATTATTTTACAATCATGATGAGTTTTTATAATTATTGGATAAATTTATGACCAAGTCTGTCATGACCATTCATTTGCCAGTGACCGCACTGTCTGGTGTGGGTCAGGCATTGGCTGGGCGATTGGCTGAGCTTGGGATTCATCGCATCTTTGATATGCTGATGCATCTGCCGCGAGATTATGAGGATCGAAGCCGTATTATCTCGATCAAGGATGTCAGTCATGGCATGAGCGCTTTGGTGGCGGGCGTCGTGACTTGGGTTGAAAAAAACCGCACAGGATTGTCGGTGACCTTGGAGGATGCCACAGGGGTGATGACGCTTCGGTTTTTTCATACTTATCCTGGTTTATTGAACACCATGACGGTGGGGGCGAAGATTACCGCATTTGGTGAGATAAAGGTCAGTCGCTATGGCACACAGATGCCCCATCCTGACTATCATCTGACAGGCACAAAAAAGTTTGACTCTGGGCTTTTGCCCATTTATCCTGCTGTCAAAGGCGTCAATCAAAATAAGCTTAGGCAGCTGGTACGCCTGGCACTGGCAGCGGTGCAGCAAGATGGCATCCACTGCCTATCGGATGCGGAGCTGAAGGCGGCAGGCGTAGGACTGACAGGTGATCTGCTGCCGGCGCTAGAAGCGATCCATCTGCCGGCGATCCATGCTGATATTTTTAGCCAAACTGCCTTACTGACAGGACTCAAAGACCGCACTCATCCTGCCTGCCGCCGTATTATCATCGAAGAGCTGGTGGCGCATCAGCTGAGTTTTTTATTTCGGCGCAATAACGTCTATCAGCACAAAGCGCCTAAATGCGATCAAATCAGCCCACTTGCCAAGCAACTGGCGGCAAGCCTGCCTTTTGAGCTGACAAATGCCCAAAAGCGAGTCATCGGCGAGGCGGTGTCTGATATGGCGACATCGCGCCCCATGCTCAGACTCATCCAAGGCGATGTCGGCGCTGGCAAGACTCTGGTGGCTGCGATGACGGCATGCTATGCTTTAGATAGTGGCTGGCAGGTGGCAGTTATGGCACCGACAGAGATTTTGGCAGAGCAGCATTTGATCAATTTTCAAAAGTGGTTTGAGCCGCTCGGGATTGGAGTTGGGTGGCTGGCAGGTAAGCAAACCGCCAAAGAGCGTGCAGCAGCGCTGGATGCCATCAGCGAAAATCAGGTGCAAGTCGTGGTCGGCACCCATGCGCTGTTTTCAGATACGGTTGTTTTTGCCAAATTGGGATTGGTGATCATTGATGAGCAGCACCGATTTGGGGTGGAGCAGCGCCTACGCTTGACGAGTAAAGGCGTGTCAGGCGGAACGCCGCATCAGCTGACAATGACCGCAACACCCATTCCAAGGACGCTTGCAATGAGTATGTACGGTGATATGGATGTCTCAGTGATCGATGAGCTGCCACCCAACCGCACGCCGATCACCACAGTGACAATTAACCGAGATCGCCGAGACGAGGTGATTGAGCGCATTCAAGACAACTGCCGAGCCGGCAAACAGGCGTATTGGGTGTGTCCACTGGTTGAGGAGTCGTCGGCTTTGGATGTGCAGTCGGCTGAGCTGACTTATGAGGATCTGACCAATCGGCTTGATATCCGCACGGGGCTTGTGCATGGCAAGATGAAAGCTGCTGACAAACAGGCGGTGATGCAAGCCTTTAAGGCGGGTGACATCGACCTGCTGATCGCCACGACGGTGATCGAGGTGGGCGTGGATGTACCTAATGCATCATTGATGGTGATCGAAAATGCCGAACGCTTGGGGCTGTCACAGCTGCATCAGCTCAGAGGGCGAGTTGGGCGCGGCGATGCCAAAAGCTTTTGTGTGCTGCTATATCAGCTGCCGTTATCGCCGACAGGCATTGAGCGGCTCAATGTACTCAAAGACAGTACTGATGGCTTCGTCATTGCCCAAAAGGATCTAGAACTAAGAGGCGCAGGCGAGCTTTTGGGCAAGCGCCAAACGGGGGACATGGGCTATTATTTGGCGGATATTGTGCGAGATGAGTCGCTGCTTGAAGCGGCAGGCAACATTGCACGCCAATTAATCGCCACTCCCGATAAACTGCCAAAAGCTACGGCAATCATGAACACTTGGCTACCGGAATCCAAAGACTATGTCAATGTTTGATGATTACAGCTTGGCGTTATTTGCTGATAGCGATCGCTTAACCGATAGCGAGATTATCCGCAGATGGATGCAGCACTGGGCGTATACCATGCCTGAACTGAGCGATGAGCAAGTCAAAGATGTGGTAAGAGGGTTTCAGATACAGCGGCTGCCTGCGCGAAGCTACTGGCAGGTGGCAGGTCGGGTGCAAGATCAAATTGGCGTGCTTGTGTTTGGGCTGTGTAAGCTTGAATATCAAGATCAGCATGGTAATGTGGTTAATGTTCATTTTATACAAGCAGGTGATGGTGTCGGTGAACATCAAGCTTTTATCGAACAAGGTCTGTGTCGTTATAGCCTGCAAACCATTGAACCAAGCGTCATCATTGCAACGGATTTGGCGCATTATGAGTACTGCTGTCAGCGCTATCCGATTTTTTATCGATACATCAGCCAAAACCTGACCCAAGTCTTGGCGCAAAACATCGCTCGTATCGACAGCCTGCTCATCACTGATGGTCAATCGCGCTATGTCAGATTTATTGAAACAAATCCAAAGCTTGCAGCTAGGCTTTCGGTTTCTGATTTGAGCTCTTATTTGGGTATGTCTCGCCAAATGCTCACTCGTATCCGCAAAAAACTGGGTCATCGGCGCGCATGACTAAAGCTTGGTCGGCTTGATTTGAGCAAATAAGCATTAATTAAATGGATGAAAATGGTATTTTTATGACTGCTAATCAAAATTACAAGTCACCAACTGCTCGACCCCTTTGGCAATGGATTGTGCTTTTTGGGGCGGGCATTATCATTGGTGCGCTCATTGGGCGATTTATGCTGTCACCAAGCCAAGAGCAGGCTTTGGATAAGTCATCTGACCAAAGCCAAAGCGCTGTCGTGATGGCAGTGGAGGCGGTTTATCCTACGCCGATAATGATCGAAAATCGCTTGGCGGCTAATGGCGTCGTGGCTGCGGTTGAGACGGCAGAAGTTGGCGGTCAGATCAGCGGTGTTGCCATTGAGCAGGTGCTTGTAGAAGTTGGTGATTTTGTCAAAGCTGGGCAGGTGCTCGCCACGCTAGATACGCGAACTTTTGCTCAGCAAGTGCGCTCAGCAGAAGCCGATCTTGCCACAGCAGTCGCTGCTCAAGAAAAAGCGGCTGCCGATTTGGCGCGCACTGAGCCATTATTAGCCATTGATGCGGTGAGCCGCCAAGAGGTCGATGCTTATCGTACTGCGCTTCGACAAGCCGAGGCGAATGTTGCTGCCGCCAAAGCTAATGTCGACAGCGCTCGCACCAATCAGCAGCGCGGAAACATCACCGCACCAGTCAGCGGTATCGTCAGCGCCAAAAATGCCCAAGTCGGTGCGGTGGTGTCAGGCGCTCCACTGTTTAGCATCATCATAGATGGCGCGCTTGAATGGCAAGCTGCGCTGCCACCTGCCGATGCAGCCAATATCCGTGTGGGGCAGACGGCGTCCGTTGAGATCGCAGGTCAGCAGGTGATAGGACAAGTCACGCGTCTAAGTCCTGTCGCCAATGATAGCCGAGATATGACAGTGCATGTGCGTCTGCCAAGTGGCAGCGGTGCCAGTGCTGGCATGTATCAGTCTGGCGAGTTTTTATTTGATGCCCAAAGACATAATGCTGTGCCATTGAGCGCATTGATGACATCTGATGGCTATGATTATGTTTGGCAGCTCGTGCCAGAAACAGGTGGCGATGGGCAAGCGTATCATCGGGTTCAGCGTGAACAAATCACGATCATTGCCCAACAAGACGATCAAATCGCGGTCAGCTTACCTGCGGATGCGCTGATCGTCGCAACCAGTGCCAGTTTTTTGAATGATAACGATTTGGTGACGGTTGCTACCATCAATGGCGCACCATCTGATGCTTTGGGCGCATCGCCTAGCGCCAATAGTGTGCGCTAAGGTGGTGTGATGAATTTTTCAGCCTATTCCATCAAAAATCCGCTGGTTGCGATTTTATTTTTTACGTTAATGACGATTTTGGGGATTTATGGATTTTCTCAAATGAAAATTCAGCAATTCCCCGACATTGATTTGCCGGGCGTCATTACCACCATTACTTTACCTGGTGCGACGCCAGATCAGCTTGAAAGCGACATCGCCAAAAAAGTTGAAAATCAAATCACGAACATCGAAGGCGTAAAAAACATCCGCACCACGCTACAAACGGGCGCGGTGACGATTTTTACTGAATTTGAGCTTGAAAAACCCAACGACGAGGCGCTTGATGATGTGCGATCGGCGGTCAGTGAAGTACAGGGCGATCTGCCCGCTGCTGCCAATCCGCCGGTGATTTCTAAAGTCTCGACGGCGGGATTTCCTGTGGCGACTTACTCGGTGTCTGTCGATGGGATGAGCGAGGCTGAGCTGTCTTGGTTTGTCGATGATGCGCTCACCAAGCAGCTGTCTAACATCCCGGGGATGGGTAATATCAGCCGCATCGGTGGGGTTGAGCGGCAGATTTTGGTGCAGCCAAAGCTTGATATGATGACCAGTTTATCCATGCCCATCAGTCAGCTGTCAGGACAAGTCTATGCCAAGTGGCAAGACGCTGCCGGCGGCGAATCAAAAATCGGCAATCAAACCCAAACCATACGCGTACTCGGTTCAGGTCAAAGAGTCCAAGATTTAAATGGCTTACAAATTACCACGCCGACGGGCACAGCCGTGCGCTTAGACAGCTTAGCTGTCATCGAAGATACGCATGCAGACATCGCATCACTGGCAGAGCTTGATGGTGAGCAGGTCGTCGCATTTAGCATCACGCGCTCAAAAGGGGCAGGTGAGGTCGAAGTGGTGGCAGCGGTTGATGATGCCCTAGAGGCGATGCAGGCACAAATGAGTGGTCTAAAAATCGAAAAAATCGTCGATTATGCCGCGCCCATCGAAGAAAGCTATCAAGCCACCATGCGCATGCTGATCGAGGGCTGCATCTTGGCGGTGATCGTGGTGTTTGTGTTTTTAAGGGACTGGCGCGCGACTTTTGTGGCGGCGACGGCATTGCCTTTATCGATCATTCCGACCTTTTTTATCATGTATTTATTTGGCTTTAGTCTGAACATGATCTCGCTTTTGGCGCTGACCTTGGTGATTGGGGTGTTGGTGGATGATGCGATTGTTGAGATCGAGAACATCGTGCGCCATTTAAATATGGGTAAGCCGCCCATGCAAGCTGCAATCGAAGCGGCAGATGAGATCGGACTTGCGGTAGTGGCGACGACCTTTACGCTGATTGCGGTGTTTTTGCCGACGGCGTTTATGAGTGGGGTGGTTGGACAGTTTTTTAGTCAATTTGGTTGGACGGCGGTCATTTCTATTTTTATGTCATTATTGGTGGCGCGTCTGCTTACACCGATGATGGCAGCATATATGTTGAGACCTTCTAAACATACCGAAAAGCCTGCCGGCAAGCTGATGACAAATTATCTGAAAGTCGTAGCATGGACGCTCAAGCACCGTGCCATGACGGTGCTGATGGCGGTGGGATTTTTTGTGGGTTCGCTCATGTTGGCAGGGCTTTTGCCATCGGCGTTCATTCCGCCTGATGAGATGAACCAGACCCAAGTCACCATTGAGCTGACCCCAGATGCAACCATCGATGATACGCTGCGCATCAGCCAACTGGCTGCCCAAAAAGTCCAAGCCATTGATGGAGTAGAAAGTGTGCTCATGGCGGTCGGCGCTGAACAAAACACAGGTGACCCAAGCAGTATGCGCGGCGCGTCGGTCAATACCGCAAATCTGGATATTAAGCTTTCTGACCGCACTTTACGCGCAAGCAAAGTGGACATCGAATCCCAAATCAATCAAGCATTATTGACAGTGCCGTCCGCGCGCTTTAATGTCGGTATCTCGACAGGCGGCGGCGAGGCAGGGTATGTGTTTTCGGTGACGGGCGCGGATAAAGCGCAGCTTGACGCCACCACCCAAGCCATCATCAGCCAAATCCGCGCGCTGCCGACAGTGGCAAGCGTCATCAATAATCGCTCTTTGCCCAGACCTGAGCTGTCTGTGATCCCCAATGAATTGGCGATGGCGGACAAAGGCGTGACCACCACTGACCTAGCCAATACGCTGCGCATCGCCACCCAAGGCGATTATGATCAAGCCTTGCCAAAGCTTAGCCTAGACACGCGCCAAGTGCCCATCTTGATTCGCCTAAATAATCGCGATAAACAAAACTTGACCAATTTAGCCAATCTGTATGTGCCAAGCTCAACTGGGATGCCTGTGCAGGTCAAAGATGTGGCGAGCTTAAAATTTGCCACAGGTGAAGCTAGCGTAAGCCGCCTAAATCGAGAGCGCGCTATCAAAATCACCGTCTTGCCTGTCAATGATGCGCCTTTAGGAGATCTGATTGACAGCGTCAAATCCACCCAAATCATGCAGAACTTGCCTAATGGCGTTCGTATTATCGATGAAGGGCAAGCAGAAAACATGGCGGAGCTGTTTTCAGGCTTTGTGCTTGCGATGGCGGTTGGGGTGTTTTGTATTTTTGCGGTGCTGATGCTACTGTTTCATCGCGTGCTTCAGCCATTGACCATTTTGATGGCGCTGCCTTTGTCCATTGGTGGGGCATTTGTAGGTCTAATCGTGACAGGCAGCAGTATGTCGATGCCTGCGATGATTGGATTTATTTTGTTGATGGGCATTGCCACCAAAAACTCCATTTTACTTGTTGATTATGCCATCATCGCCCAAGATGAACAAGGCTTAAGCCGCTTTGATGCGCTCATCGATGCCTGTCGCAAGCGTGCTCAGCCCATCATCATGACGACCATCGCCATGGGAGCGGGGATGCTGCCTTTGATTATTGGCTTTGGGGGCGTGGATTCAACATTCAGCCGTCCGATGGCGGTAGCAGTGATTGGCGGTCTGATGACCTCAACGCTGCTAAGCTTGGTGGTCATTCCCGTCTTTTATGCACTGATGGATGATTTGGGAAAATGGTTCAAAACAAAAGCCGCCTAACTGGCGGCTCAAGACTCACTGCCAATAGTCATCGGGCGAGCGTGGCATCTGTGATAAGATGTGTCTAAGCCCGTCTGCCCAATGATCACGCAGTGAGCCAAAATACGCATCGTTTTCATCGATGCGCTTGCCTACTGGGATGGTTAGGCTGTCGTTATGATAGACGACCAAATCAATCGGCAGACCCACCGATAAATTTGAGCGCATGGTCGAATCAAAAGAAATCAAAATCGCATGCAGCGCATCTTGCAGGCTGGAATGATAATCAATGGAGCGATCCAAAATGGGTTTGCCGTATTTGCTTTCGCCTAACTGAAAAAACGGCGTATCCGTCGTCGCTTTGATAAAATTGCCTTCAGGATAAATCATAAAAATCTCTGGCGGCTGATCTTTGATTTGACCACCCAAAATAAAGCTGCTAGTAAAACCGCCTGTATCTTGGGCGAGCGTCTGCGAATAAGTGGTGATTTGGCGGACGCATTCACCGACCATCTGCGCTGCATCAAACAAAGTGGCGGCGTTGTGCAGGTTTTGGGGGATGCCAAGATTGATATTTTGCTGAAGCTTGGAGAACACCGCTTGAGAAGTCGCCAGATTCCCCGCCGTTTGTAAGGTCAAAAAACGCTCGCCTTCGATGCTGTATTGATACATTTTACGAAAAGTGGCAATGTTATCCATGCCAGCATTCGTGCGGGTATCACTGGCAAAAATCATCCCATCCTTTAGACGCAGGGCAACACAATAAGTCATACAAATTTTCCAAATACAAAAATCTAAGCCAACCAAGCACCGCCGCGCTGATGGCAGTGCTATTATACGCCTGTCAAAGGGTATTTGTGAATCATTTTTATAGATCGCTTGGTAGCTAAGGTTGGCTTTGGGCGGCTTCATCGTTTAATTGATGAATCCACACTTGGCTGTGCAAATTTTCATAGCCGCCGCCCAAGCGCACACCTCGCACGGGTGCGGCATCTAAATAATCCCGCCCGATGGCGACATAGACATGCGCCTGCGGTGTGAAATGCTGATTTGACACATCAAAAGTGTACCAATGCCCATCAATCCAAGCCTCAGCCCAAGCATGACTTGCCATGTGCTGTCCCATCGGCTCATACAGATAGCCTGAAATATAGCGTGCAGGAATCTGTAAATCACGCAAGCAGGCGATAAAAATATGGCTATGATCTTGGCACACACCTTGGGCAAGCTCAAAGGCTTCGGGGGCGGTGGTGCCGACATGAGTGACATTTTGGTAATAGGGCACATGATTCAGTAGCGCCGCTGCAAACTGCTCTAGTAAGGCGCGTTTTGTGCTGCTATCTGAGTGATGATAGTCTGTCAGATGATTTTCATAAAACTGACGCATGGCAGCGCTGCACGCCGTCAAAGGTGTCGGTACCGTATATAGCAAATACGGCACTTTTGGGTCATCAGCCAAATAAGGGGTGTCAGGATTGATGTTCACCACGCCTGAGGCTTGCATTTGTAGGTTGTCGTGCGGCTCGCTGCGGCTTAGCACCAGCCACTGATTGCCAAAGCCGTCTACTTGCGATTTGGCGACCTTAGGCAGCATCACTTGCCAATATTCGATGGTTTGGTGCGCCAATGACAGCGGCGTCATACGGATGTATTGCACGCTGCGCTGTGCCAAATCATGATAAAAATAATTGGTCTGATGGGTAATTTGTAATCTCATGGCTTAAACCCCCTGTGCTAAAATGGCGGCAAATTCATCCCGCATTTGCCAAAAGTTCACCACTTTTTGGGATTTGGCAAGCTGATTTGCCAAGCGCTCAAGCTCACGCCAGCGCGTGTTTTCAGGCAGCGCACTCACCAGCTCGCGGAAGTTATTGGAGGCGTCTTGCCAATCTTCTTGGAGTAAAATATGGCGCTCCAAAATCTCATAACAGCGACCCAACCGCCAAAACAGCACAACGGTCGCGTCTTCTTGTCTCATGGACTGGTTGCACGCATACAGCTGCAAGGTGGCAGCACGGTACTTGGTGGCGTTTGCCAGTCGCTTGATGAATTGATACAGCTCGGCGCTGTCTTTGCCGATGACGCCTGTGACTTCTTGGACATTTTGGTCGATGGCCTGGGTAGTTTCGGGTATTTTGTGTGCCAGTAGGCAGCGATACAGCTGCTCGGCACTGTCTTGTAGATGACCAGTGTGCTCCAGCCCAAATCCAAGATGGGTGTTAATATGCTCAATCTCAGCCAAGGTCAGCTCGTTATTTTTGAGGCGATTGATCAAGTTGTCATAATGCCGTAGCCGCTCAGTATAGCGACCAAGCCACACCAAGCAGCTGGCAGTTGATAGCAGTAAGATCAGTGATTTTTTGTGATAGGTTTCATCCAAGATGGCTTGGCTGACGCGCGTTAAAGTCAGGTGCGCATCTGCACGATTTTGTCTGCTTGGCAATGCCTTGGTATCCACCACCCAAGTGTCTTTGATGCCGCCGCCTTGGGAGGAGTTGACCACCAGAGATCCTTTGATCATCGCCACACGAGTCAAGCCGCCTGGTGTGATATCGACGCTGCCATCGCCATGCGATAAAATAAATGGACGCAAATCAATATGACGCGGCTCGATGCCGTCTTCTGTGACGGTAGGACAAGTGGACAGCGCCAGCGTCGGCTGAGCGATGAAGCCTTCTGGATTGTCAAGCAGACGCTTTCGGTAGGCATCGATTTCTTTTTTGGTGGCGGCAGGTCCGATCAGCATGCCATAGCCGCCCGAGCCTTGGGTTTCTTTGACCACCAGATCAGCCAAATTATCCAGCACAAAACCCAGCTCATCAGGATTGCGACATTGATAAGTCTCAACATTGGGCAAAATGGGTTTTTCGTTCAAATAATACTCAATCATCTCAGGTACGAACGGATACATGCTTTTATCATCTGCCACGCCTGTACCGGGGGCATTGGTGATCACAACATTGCCGGAGCGATACGCGCTCATCAGTCCTGACACGCCTAAGATGGAATCTGAGCGAAACGCCAAGGGATCCAAAAAAGGATCATCAATGCGCCGATAAATCACATCCACCTGCACCTTACCGCGCACGCCTTGGATATAGACTTTATTGTCTTCAACGATCAAATCATAGCCATGCACCAATGGCACATTCATCTCACGCGCCAAAAAAGCATGCTCATAGTAGGCGGAATTAAATCGACCGGGCGTCAGCACAACGATTTGCGGATCATATTTGTCGGTGGCGCTGGTCAGGCACGCTTTTAGGCGTTGCGGATAGTCAGAGATTGGCTGGATCGCCATACTATGATAAATCTCACCCATCAGGCTTTCAGAGATGCCGCGGCTTTCAAGCATATAAGACACTCCCGAAGGCGTGCGCAAATTATCCTCCAAAACGCGATATTGACCCTGCTCATCACGGATCAAGTCAATGCCGCTGACGTGAGAGTAGATGGGCTTGGCAAGCGAAATATTCATCATCCAAGGCTCATAGCAGCCGCTGGCATAGACATATTTGGCGGGCACGATGCCATCTTTGATGATTTGTTGGTGATGATAAATGTCATCCAAAAAATGATTGAGCGCACGAATACGCTGCTGACAGCCTGCCTCAATGGTCTGCCATTCAGACAGCTCGATGATGCGCGGGATGATATCAAAAGGAATCATCCGCTCGATGTTATTGGCATCGCTATAGACCGTGAAAGTCACGCCCTTACGATAAAAAATATTTGCCGCTTGCTCATTGAGCCCGTTTAGTGTGTCATTATTGGTGGCAGACAGCCATTCACCAAGCCCTTGAGCGCCTGCTCTGTAGCTACCATCTGGGTTGAGTAATTCATCAAAACTGGGTGTCATCTTATCATCCTTGTCCGTACCGACCGGGTTATTTTGAGTTTAGCATACATTGAGCCAAATAATGAAAACTTTTTATTCAAAATTACTATCTGATCGAGTTTTGTGCTGTTTTACGAAAATGACCAACGAATGCCTGATTAAAATTTATCCAAACACTGCTTAATTTTTTGGTAACATTTGCCAACATTTATTGATAAAAATACACAATAAACCCTGCCACCGACCGTTAAATCTTGTTACAATGAAACCATCTAACTGACAAACTGATTTCAACAACACAAAGGAAGAAACATGAAACTGTATTATGCCCCAGGCACCTGTGCGATGGCTTGCTGGATTGCGCTTGAGTGGGCGGGTGCTGACTACACCGTCCAAAAGGTCGATCCGCATTCTGATGAATACACCAAAATCAATCCTTTGGCGCAAGTGCCAGCGGTAGATATTGATGGCCGCATTTTTGGGCAAGCAGGCGCGATTTTGCAATATATCGTGGATACTTATCCGCAGGCAGACTTGGGCGCAGGCGCTGATCCTTTGGATAAATTTGAATTTGATGAAGTGATGAGCTTTTTAAGCTCTGATTTGCACCCTGCATTTTGGCCATATTTTGGTCCACAGCGTTATACCACAGGCGAAAGCGACGCTGACATCGCTAAGGCAAAAGAAGCGTCGTATGCGCGCATTGACCGTGCGATGACGCATTTAGATAAGCTCATCGGTGATGGCACGCATGTATTTCAAGATAAAAAAACGGTCGCCGATGCCTTGGCATTTGTGATGGTGCGCTGGTCAAGAAACTTAGAAAAATCTTGGGAAGCATATCCAAACATCGCTCGCTTTATGCACGCCATGAATGACGACGAAGCGACACAATATGTGCTTAAAAACGCTTAAGACGGCTTAAAATCAACCCAAGGAGAAAATATGTTATTAAATACCGGCGATCACCACACCATCAATGAGCTGTTTGAACAGCTGGGCTTGGATAGTAGCGATGAAGCCATCGAGCAGTTTATCGCAGACAATCAGCTGCCAGAAGATGTGCCGTTGAATGAAGCGCCATTTTTTAATGAGTCGCAGCGCAATTTTATTTCTGAAGCGTGGAAAATGGATGCGGTATTTGTGATGGCTGTAGAAGAGCTGAACGCACGCATTCATGGCAATTAATGACTTCATCGTCATTGCTAAGACTCTTCACCATAAAAAGATGGTCGTTATGATCATCTTTTTATTTTATATAGGCTTTTAGTGTAACGCCTATTAGATCAGCCATACTGTACTATTAAGGAGAAGATAATGCATCCTTTGGCACAATCGGTATTGGAATTTTGGTTTTCAAAAGACGCTCAGCCGCTGTGGTTCGCCAAATCTGCTGAATTTGATCAAAAGATTCGTGATCAGTTTGGTGAAGTGCTAGAGTCGGCGGCAGCGGGCGAATGCGCGGATTGGCGCAGTGAGATGTTGGGTCGGCTGGCTGAGATCATTGTGCTTGATCAGTTTTCACGCAATATCCATCGAGACACACCCAAAGCCTTTGAGACCGATGGTATGGCACTGGTACTGGCGCAAGAAGCGATCGCATTACCTGAGTTTAAGTCTTTAAACCCAGATCAGCGCAGGTTTATGCTCATGCCGTATATGCATTCAGAGTCTAAGCAGATTCACGAAAAAGCCATGACGCTGTTTGAGCAATTTACCGATGCGACAACAGTAGACTATGAGCGTCAGCATAAGGTGATCATTGATGAATTTGGGCGATATCCTCATCGAAATGCGATACTTGGGCGACCCTCTACCGCACAAGAGCAGGCGTTCTTAAAAAAGCCGAATACGTCATTTTGAGCCATGCTGTGCTGCCATCGCCAGATAGTTTTGGTGAAGCGTATCAAGAGCTTGGTGTAAGTCATCCAGCGTTTTATCATTGACTAAGATATCTGCACCGATGTCTTGTGCCAGCGCCAGTCGCTGTGCTCGGCTGATTTGCTTATCGATGATGGCTTGGATCTGAGCAGGATCATGACCATCGCGCTTGGCGGCACGCTGCCTTTGAGTCTCAGCACTGGCATCCACGACTAGCACATGATCACAAAGCGACAAAAGATTAGGCGATTTATGTCGCCCCTCAAACAACAGCGGCACCGAAAGTATCGTATAAGCAGACTGCGAACCGTTAAGCTCATCTAAGATGGCTTGATGAATGGCAGGGTGTATGATGGCATTTAGCCGATCCAAAGTCTGTGGGTCGTTAAATACCCGCGCCCGCACTGCCGCGCGATCATATCGTCCTTGACCATCAAGCACCCAGTCCCCGAGCGCCTCTTTTAGGCTAATCAAAAGCGGGCTACCGTCCGCCGTCAAACGATGAGCGATGATATCGGCATCGACCACTGTGATGCCTTGCTTGCCAAGATAGTCGCTGACAGCGCTTTTGCCACTGCCAATGCCACCAGTCAAACCTAATATGAACATCCTTTCTCCTTATGATATGTCTAAATTTATGCTAAATTCACTGTCGTTATCATTTGAAATAAATGAACAAAAGCCCTGCGACCAAAAGTGTAGCATATCTGGCTAAAGCAGTGAAAAAGATTTGATCAAAGCCCTTATCCGATCCCAGCAGACTTTAAGTATTCACCAAAGAGCAAAACCACCCACGCTGCTATCACCAGATAGGGTCCAAAAGCAAAAGCAGATGCCTTGCCTTGATGTCGTTGAGTGATGATGCCTGCCACCACGCCCAGCGCTGCGGCAATAAACACAATCATAGGCAGCTGCCATGCGCCAAGCCAAGCCCCGCAAGCAGCCAAGAGTTTGGCATCGCCAAGCCCCATGCCATCTTGTCGGCGCACCAAGCGATACAAGGCATTGATGAGCCAAAGCACCAAAAACCCACCCACCGCCCCAAAGATGGCATCCGAAGGCGTGGTCAACACCCCAAAGCCATTTGCCGTCAAGCCAATCATGCCAAGCGGCAGTACAAGGCGATCGGGCAGCAGCTGCACGCGATAGTCGATGCTTGATAGCCCAAGACCAAACCACACAAAAATCACCGACAAAGCACCAGTAATGGATATGCCTTGAATAGCCAGTGTGCCTACGCTGAGCAAGGCGCTGAGCAGGATCATGATGGTATATAAATAAGCAGGTGCCACTTTTTGATGATAAGGCGACCCAAAGCCTGTCAAAAGCTTATCTTGAGCGTCTGTTGAAACGACAGGATCGATCATCTGCGTCGTCTCTGCCTGCCACTCAAGCATCATTCGATGGGGCAGGGCATACATCAAATGTGTCAGATATCCGCCCACCCCTGCGCCGAGCAGTGCGGCTAGGGCATACCACGCCCAGTCAGGCAAAGATGCCAATATCAAAGCCATCATACGCCCATGCTCATATTAAATATTGGTAAATACATCGCCAGCACAAGCCCGCCGATTAGCACGCCCATGATAAGGATGATGGCAGGCTCAATCATGCCAATTAAGGCATCGGTGTTATCCTTGACTTCTTTGTCATGGTGCTTGGCAACCTGATCAAGCATCTCAGACAGCCGACCTGAGGCTTCACCCACCGTCACCATCTGCACGCTCATGGGTGAAAATAGTTTGGCATCTGACATGGCTTGCCCCAAAGGTGTGCCAGTTTTGACAGCTTTTGCGATCTTCTCGCTTGCATCTAAAAACAGCACATGATCACAGGCTCGCCCCGCCAATAAAATACTCTCTGCCAAAGGCACGCCCGAGCCAAAGGTGGTGGACAATGTCTGTGCAAAACGCGCGCTACCAACCGCTTGGATCAGCTTACCAAAAATCGGCAAGCCAAAAGCAGTTTTGGCACACCAAAGTCTTAGGCGGGCGCTGGTCTTATAAACATAAACAAATAGCCCGATGCTCATTGTCAGCACCAAAAGCAGTTGCCAAAAATGCGCTGACAGCCACTGCGACAGCGACAGCACCCACAGCGTCACGGTTGGCAGCTCATCGCCCATGCTACCAAAGCTTGCCGCAAAGCTTGGCACAACCTTTAAAAGCATCACGGTGCTGACGATGATCGCGGTCAATGCGATGGCGGCAGGATAGCGTAGAGCTTGATTGAGCTGAGATTGACGAAGTGCTTGGTGTTCGGCGTGTTCGGCGGCTCGCTCAAGCATGATATCAAGCGCACCAGATTTTTCGCCAGCGTCAATGAGCGCCAATGTGAGACTTCCGAATTCTGGATGAGCGCTGATCGCTTGGGCGAAGCTTTCTCCTTGCTCGATGCGCTGCTTAATTTGAATCAGTTTGTTTGATAGGCGGCGGTTCGTCGTGGTGTTGGCAGCGATATCTAGCGCATCGGTCAAAACGACCCCTGATTTTAACAGCGTCGCCAAAGTGCGAAGACTAAGCAAAATCTGCTTATTGGCAATGGGGCGCTCAAAGTGCCACCGTGTCCGCTTGGCAGTCAGATGGATGTGATAAAAGCCTTGTTTGCGCAGACGCGCTTTGGCTAGGCTTGTGTTATGGGCGCTGATTTGACCGCTGACCGATTTACCATCATGAGACTTGGCACGGTAATCAAATGTGAGCATTTTTGGCGATTTGGATAAGTTATCCACAGAAGGGCGATCTGAGATGATCTTATTCTTAATGCCTTGATTAATCAAAGGTTTATTTAATTTTTTCATTAAAAATTATACTTTATCCACAGGATTATCCACAGAGCTTGAAGGGCTTTGCCATGATTCAGAAGTGACGCGATGCATCTCAGTGAGGCTGATCTGACCGGCAATGACTTTTTTGATGCCTGCTTGTCTAAGACTGTCATGACCTTGAGCACGCGCCCAAGCATCGATTTTGGTAGCGGATGCCTGTGCCAAAATCAGTTCAGCCATGGGCGGTGTGATGGGCAGCACTTCAAAGATACCCACTCGCCCCTGATGACCGTCCTTGCATTTATGGCAGCCGACAGGCGTATAAAGCGTTGGACGCTTAGCGATGTCTTGATCGCTAAATCCTGCCGATCTGAGTACATCATCTGGTAAGGTGGTGGGCTGTTTGCAGGCGTCGCACAGTCGGCGAGCCAGCCTTTGGGCGATGATCAGGCTTAAGCTACTTGCCAAATGAAAAGATGGCACGCCCATGCTGTGCATACGTGTGATGGTATCGCTGGCTGAGTTGGTGTGCAGTGTTGATAAGACCAAATGCCCTGTTTGGGCAGCGGTGGTGGCGATTTGGGCGGTGTCAGTATCGCGAATTTCTCCGACCATAATCACATCGGGATCTTGACGCAAAAATGCTCTGAGCGCATCGGCAAAATCCAGCTGTACTTTGGGATTGATATTAACCTGATTGACACCAGGCAAATTAATCTCGACAGGGTCTTCGCAGCTTAAAATATTAATTTCAGGCTGATTGAGACGCATCAAAGCGGTGTATAGCGTAACTGTCTTGCCTGAGCCTGTGGGACCTGTCACCAAAATCATGCCTTGAGGGCGTGATAGCGCATGAATGAATAGCTGTTTTTGGGTGTCATCCATCCCAAGCGCATCTAGCCCAATGAGCGCATGAGCAGAGTCAAGCAGTCTTAGCACCACCTTTTCACCATATAAAGTGGGCAACGTACTGACACGAAAGTCCACCGAGCGCCCGTCTTGAGTATCAAACTTCAAGCGCCCGTCTTGAGCGCGGCGACGCTCAGCGATATCAAGATTTGCCATCACTTTGATATAAGAGGCGATCTTGGCAGCCAAAGATTTGGGCGGACTATGTATCACTTGCATCACGCCATCAATGCGAAAGCGGATGCGATAACTGGCATCATAAGGCTCAAAATGAATGTCAGAGGCTTTTAGGCGGATGGCGTCGGCGAACAGCTGATTGACAAAGCGTACGGTGGGGGCGTCGTCCGCTTGAGCTTGGGGGTTTGACGCTGTTTTTTGGGCGTCATCAAACGTGCCTGCACCCAGATACAGCCCATCTAATAAGGCGGAGAGCTTATCTTCTTCGACAAGCACAGGTCGGATCTGACGGCGCGCATGAAAGCGAATAGCAGCGATGGCATCTTTGTCGGTCACATCACTCATGGCTAGAGTCAGCGCGTGCTCATCATAGCTTAAAGGCAGCATCCGATATTTGATAAACAGCGCAGGGTCCAGGCCAGTTTCGATGGCTTGGTTAAGCTGATTGGGCAGCTCATAAATGGGCAGATTTTGGCTTAAGCTTTGGAGGCGCGACAGCTGGGCTGCGTCCATAAGCTGGCTTGTGACCAAATGCTGGGCAAATGAGCGCTGCAACTGCTTGGCGTCGGCGGCGGCTTTTGATAAGTCGTCTTCTGCCATCAGCTGATGTTGTAAGATAAGGCGGGCAAGGGGCGGCAGGGCGGTGGTCATGAGATGGCTTAGCTTGATTGGATCATAAAGGGCTTATTATCATCGAAAACGCAAACTGTGCGCAAGGTATTTTGACAGTTTCTAAAAATTAAAATTAACACAGCTGTGATACAATAACGATTTTTACGACAAACTCATACATAATTATAGATTAAAATGACAACAACAAATAACCACGATACAAAGTTTCCCGCACTTTGGGTGATGATGCTAGGCGTGATGGTTGCCATCGGACCGTTATCAATTGATATGTATTTGCCGGCTTTTCCGAGCATGGCAGAAGATTTTGGCGTCAGTGTCAGCACCATCGCCAAATCTGTGCCGGCATATTTTTTGGGATTGGTGTTCGGTCAGCTGTTTTATGGACCGTTCAGCGACCGTGTTGGACGGGTTAAGCCCATGTACTTGGGCATGACCATTTTTATCATTGCATCGATCATCTGCGCCACGACCAATAACGAATATGTACTGTTTGCTGCAAGAACCTTGCAAGCATTAGGTGCCTGCGTGAGCGCAGTCGTAACCCGAGCTGCCATCAGAGACACCCTTAATCCAGTCCAATCGGCACGTGCTTTTAGCTTGATGGTGCTGGTGATGGGCATTGCGCCGATCTTGGCACCCAGTTTGGGTGCGCTGATTTTAAGAGTGGCAGATTGGCACGGCGTATTTTGGTTTTTGGCAGGTTTTGGGGTGCTCAACCTGCTTTTGACCAAATTTTTCTTAAAAGAAACTCTAAAGCCTGAAAATCGCAATACCCGCCCAATGTCCGAAAGCTTTGGGCAGTATCTTAGCTTGATGAAAGATCGTACCTTTATGCTGCCTGCAGTGGCGGCAGGGCTGCTGCAAGGTGCGTTTTTTATTTATTTGTCCATCTCAAGTGAGCTGTTTATGGTGAATTATCGCCTAACCGAGCATCAGTTTGCCATCGCTTTTGGGATGAATGCCTTTGGATTCATTGCGCTAACCCAAGTGAATCAGTTCTTGACCAAGCGTTTTCATTTGGTGAATTTGCTACGCACTGGGGCGCTGATTCAGTTGATCGCTGCTGCGGCGCTACTGATACTGGGTCTAAGCTTTGGCGGTGCGGCGAATTTTTATTGGGTATTTGCCAGTATCTTTATTTGTATTGCAGGGCTAGGTTTTACGCAGCCGAACGCGACCGCCATTGCGTTAGCATTTCAAAAAAAGCGTGCAGGCTTGGCAAGTGCGCTACAAGGCGCGCTTCAGTTTTCGGTAGGTATTTTTGGCGGTCTACTCATCAGCTTGTTTGATTTGGATCCTGTCACTAAGCTTGGCATCACCACCAGTATTTTGGTGGCGATTGGTACTTTTATGGTGTTTTTGATTGATCCAAAGCTTGATTTATCTAGCATGGACTGAGCACTTCTTTTGGGCGCCACCAAGCCCAAAATGATCTTGATAAAGACCGATTTTTTGATCAATGATCAAGCCGATTATGCCATGAAAGGGGGATGAAATTTTCATCCCTTTTTTGATTTCATGAAAACATCGCCTTAAAATCTGTTATAATAAAAAACATTTATTTTTGATGATATTGCCACCTTTTTGGCGTCTTTAGCAAAGGGTAACCACCATGATGAGCACCATCGCAGGCTTAGGGTTTTTGACCGATTTCCAAGCACAAAAATTAGCCGACCAACTCAAACAAAAAGCTGGGCTAGCTATTCATACCTTGAGCAGTCAGCAGGTTTATGTGTTTGATGAACCGCTGTCAGAGTCTGACCACAAAAAAGCGATTGATTTATTAAATCAAGGTCAAGCACCAAGCCTAAACGGTGCTGACGACGGACAAGTGCAGGTGGTGGTTGCGCCGCGTTTTGGGACGATTAGCCCTTGGGCATCTAAGGCGACCGATATTTTTAATAACTGCGGCGTGGCGATTGGGCGTGTCGAGCGTGTGATCGTGTACACGCTGACAGGTGAAAACTTGCCCAAGCGCTTGCCTGCAGCTGCCGAAGCCATTTTGCATGATCGTATGACCCAAAGCTTGGTGTATGATTTGGCGGATGTGTCGGCGCTGTTTATTGATGGCGAGCCTGCGCATTTGGGCGCGGTGGATATCATGGGCTTTGGTAAAGATGCCTTGGTAGCGGCAAATACCGAATACGGCTTTGCGCTGTCGGCTGAAGATATCGATTATTTAGTGGATAATTTCACCAAGCTTGGTCGCAACCCAACCGATGTGGAGCTGATGATGTTTGCCCAAGCCAACTCCGAGCATTGTCGACATAAGATCTTTAATGCTGAGTGGACAGTCGGCGGTGATGTGCAGCCTAAATCTTTGTTTAAGATGATTCGTAATACGCACGAAAAAAACTCTGACGGCATTTTATCGGCTTATAAGGATAACGCTGCGGTCATGGAAGGCTTCGTGGCGGAGCGCTTTTATCCAACTAAAAACGCCGAGGGCGAGGCTCAGTATGGCTTTCATAATGAGCAAATTGACATCCTAATGAAGGTTGAGACCCACAACCACCCAACTGCCATCGCACCATTTGCAGGCGCAGCGACAGGCGCAGGCGGCGAGATCCGTGATGAAGGCGCTACAGGTCGCGGCGGTAAGCCCAAAGCAGGCTTGACAGGCTTTAGCGTCTCACATCTGCATCTGCCTGATATGCCTGAAAAATGGGAAACTTCAGGTCAAGTCTCTGCTGCCGACTATGGCAAGCCTGCACGCATGGCATCGGCACTTGATATCATGATTGAAGGACCACTGGGCGGCGCTGCGTTCGCCAACGAGTTTGGTCGTCCGAATTTAAATGGCTATTTTCGTACTTTTCAGCTAGACACCTCCGATGCCCAAGATGGCAGCCAAATGCGTGGCTATCATAAACCCATCATGATCGCAGGCGGCTATGGGAATATCAAGCGTGATTTGGTCCAAAAAAACACCATCCAAGAAGGCGATCTGCTGATCGTGTTGGGCGGTCCTGCCATGCAGATTGGTTTGGGCGGCGGTGCAGCCAGTTCAGTTGATAGCGGTGAGCTGGATGAAGGGCTTGATTTTGCGTCGGTGCAGCGTGACAATGCTGAGATGGAGCGCCGCTGCCAAGAGGTGATTGATACCTGCTGGGCGATGACCAAAGACGGAGTGGATAATAACCCAATCGTCTCTATCCATGATGTCGGCGCTGGCGGCTTATCAAATGCCATGCCAGAGCTGGTCGATGATCATGAGCTTGGCGCGCATCTGAATCTGCGTAAGGTGCCTTCGCTTGAGGCAGGTATGTCACCGATGGCGATTTGGTCAAACGAAGCTCAAGAGCGCTACGTGCTTGCCATCCGTCCAGAAAGTGAGGCGTTATTTGATAGTATCTGTGCTCGTGAGCGCTGCCCTTATGCCATTTTGGGCACAGCGACTACAGTGCGCCAGCTGACGGTAGATGACAGTTTATTGCCAGAGCAGCCTGTGGATATGTCGATGCAGGTATTGTTAGGCGGTACGCCAAAGATGAAGCGAAGCTTTAGCCGTACAGCACCAAATCTCAAGCCGCTTGATACTGCATCAGTGGATATCGCCACCAGCATCAAAGATGTTCTGCGCCATCCGACAGTTGCCAGTAAGTCATTCCTAATTTCTATTGGCGACCGCTCGATTACTGGTATGGTGACCCAAGATCAATATGTTGGGCGTTATCAAGTCCCTGTGGCAGACTGTGCCGTGACGAGCACCGCACTTAACGCCATCACAGGCGAAGCCATGGCAATGGGCGAGCGTGCGCCAGTTGCGCTCATCGATCCTAAGGCATCGGCACGTCTGGCAGTTGGTGAGGCGGTGACCAACATCGCTTCAGCTCGGATTGCCAAAATCAGTGATGTCACCTTGTCAGCCAACTGGATGGCGGCATGTGGCGACGAAAAAGAAGACGCAGCGTTATTTGACGCCGTTCATGCTGTAGGCGAGGAGCTGTGTCCTGCGCTTGGCATCACCATCCCTGTGGGTAAAGACAGCTTATCTATGAAAGCGGTTTGGAATGACGATGGTACGGACAAGTCGGTCACGTCACCGATGAGCTTGATCATCACCGCATTTGCGCCTGTCCAAGATGTGGCAGGCACACTCACCCCAGCTCTAAAAAATACCGATTCGGTGCTATATCGCATTGATCTGTCGGCAGGCAAGCTTCGTTTGGGCGGCTCAATCTTGGCGCAGACTTTAAGTCAGCTTGGT
Source organism: Moraxella canis (assembly GCF_034424565.1). Taxonomy (NCBI): domain Bacteria; kingdom Pseudomonadati; phylum Pseudomonadota; class Gammaproteobacteria; order Moraxellales; family Moraxellaceae; genus Moraxella; species Moraxella canis. Next base: position 1,229,793 of record NZ_CP139961.1, read on the forward strand.
GACCAGTGTCCAGATTTAGAGCGTCCCGAGGATTTGGCCAATTTCTTTGCTTTCATTCAAGCAGCGGCAAAAGCAGGCATCATCCAAGCTTATCATGATATCGGTGATGGCGGTTTGATTGCGTCGGTTGCAGAGATGCAGTTCGCCAGTCGCATGGCGATTGGTCTTGCGCTGAGCGATGATAATCTACTAGGTCAGCTGTTCGCCGAAGAATTGGGCGCCGTCGTTCAAGTCCTGCCCGAAGATGTGGCAGCGTTTGTTGAATTAGCCCAAACCCATCAGGTGAGCGAGTTTGTCAGCTTGATCGGTCAAGCCAAAACGACGCCTGCAGGCGGCGCTGGCATCGATGTATTAAGCATCGAAACGCCAAGCCAATCATGGTCATTTAGCCGCAGCGAACTTCAAAAGCAGTGGTCAAAAGTCAGCCATGCCATCCAAAGTCTGCGTGATAATCCTGCATGCGCCGATCAAGAATTTGCACTCATCGATGATATCACTCATCATGGCTTGATTGCTGATGCCAATTATGACTTGGATTTGGCGGTAGAAGCGCCGTATGTGAACAGTCGCACCAGCTTACCAAAAGTTGCCATTTTGCGTGAGCAAGGGGTGAATGGACACCTAGAGATGGGCGCAGGCTTTGTGCGTGCAGGCTTTGATGCCATTGATGTGCATATGAGCGACTTGATGAGCGGACGCATTAATTTGCGTGATTTTGAAGGCTTGGTGGCGTGTGGCGGCTTTAGTTACGGTGACGTTTTGGGGGCGGGCTCTGGTTGGGCAAACTCAGTGCTGTTCCACGATGAGCTACGGATGCAATTTGCCAGATTCTTCCATCGCCCTGAGACTTTCGCGTTGGGTGTGTGTAACGGCTGTCAGATGATGAGTCAGCTAAAAGACCTGATGATTGGCGCTGAACATTTCCCACGCTTTATTGCCAATAAATCAGCCCGTTTTGAGGCGCGTACTGTCAATGTGCGAGTTGAGCGCACCAAGTCGGTACTGCTAAAAGGCATGCAAGACAGCATTTTGCCGATTGCGATCGCGCACGGTGAGGGCTATGCCAATTTGGATGATCAATCCCTGGCAGAGCTGACTCGCCATGGTCAGATTGCGCTGCGTTATGTTGACAGTCAAGGCAACCCTACCGAATATTATCCTTTAAACCCAAATGGCTCACCAGAAGGTGTAACGGGCATTTGTAGTAACGATGGTCGTGTCACTTTGATGATGCCGCATCCTGAGCGTACTCTGCGTGCGGTCAATCACTCGTGGAAGCCTGATGAGTGGGCTCAAGATGGTGCTTGGATGCGACTGTTCCGCAATGCGCGTGCGTTTTTGCGCTGATTAAATGTGGTAAGCTAAATTTAGCTTATGATGATCATGACCCAAACCCCAAACCCCAAATCTGTGCGATTTGGGGTTTTTTAGATGTTTTTGGCTTGGTATTTGGCAGTTGGTGATGGCTTGGCTGAATCTTTTTGATGGACTTTCATAGGTTTTAAACAGTGACAAATTGCCGTTTTTGAAATATATTGTAACAAATGAATGCTTTAATTCTTTAAATACACTGATGACTGCAAAGAATATGCCTTATAATTGCCCGCGTCTATTGAATTGACTAAACAACTTGGGATTATCATGACTGGCTGGTGCAGCAGTATGAATGTGCATGATAAGGTGTGAAATTTGCCCTGATAGGAGCACTTATGGAAATTACTTTAAACGGCTATTATACGCTGATCTTGGCGACACTGGTATTGTTGCTGGGGCGTTTTTTGGTCAAGAAAATTAAATTTTTGGGAGATTTTAACATCCCTGAGCCAGTGGCAGGCGGTCTGATTGCTGCCATCATCGTGTATTGTTTGAATTTCTTTTTTGGCTACAGTTTTACCTTTCAAAGAGAATTGCAGACAGCGTGTATGCTGATGTTTTTTGCTTCTATTGGCTTGTCGGCAGATTTTGGACGACTAAAAGCAGGCGGTAAACCTTTATTCATTTTCCTATTTGTCGTATCAGGCTTTATCTTGCTGCAAGATGCCGTTGGCGTCGGTTTGGCGACAGTGCTGGGCTTAGATCCTTTGATGGGATTGGTAGCAGGCTCGGTATCGCTGACAGGCGGTCATGGTACGGCAGGCGCTTGGGGATCGACCTTTGAAGATAAATATGGCTTAGTGGGTGCGACGACTTTGGGCATTGCTTGTGCTACCTATGGCTTGGTAGCAGGCGGTATCATCGGCGGTCCTGTCGCCAAGCGATTGACCAATCAGTTAGGGATTGAACCAACTGCCAAAAAAGCCGATCAATCAGAAGTTGAAAAGCTTGCCGCCAAGCACTCACTTTATAGCACCAAGCATGATCTTGATGACGATACCGCACATAAAGAGATGTTTGAAAGACCTGATAATATCCGTCTGATCACGGCATCATCGGCGATTGAGACACTGGCGCTATTTGCGGCGTGTTTGGCATTTGCTGATATTATGACTGGGGTGGCAAAAGATACTTGGTTTGAGCTACCGACCTTTGTTTGGGCGCTGTTTGGTGGTGTGGTGATTCGTAATACTTTGACCACGATTTTTAATTTTGATATGTTTGATCGTGCCATCGATGTCTTTGGTAACGCGGCGCTGTCATTGTTCTTGGCGATGGCTTTATTATCGCTAAAACTGTGGGAGCTGACCGACTTGGCAGGTCCGATCTTGATCATTTTAGCTGCACAGACGGTTGCGATGATTGCTTATGCGTACTTCTTGACATTCCGTGTGATGGGTAAAGATTACGACGCAGCGGTACTTGCGGCTGGTCATTGCGGCTTTGGCTTGGGCGCGACGCCAACTGCCATCGCCAATATGCAGGCGATCACAGACCGCTATATGCCTTCTCATAAAGCATTTTTGATCGTTCCGATGGTCGGTGCGTTCTTTGTTGATATCATGAACGTGGCAATTCTACAAACCTTCATCGGTGTGCTTGGCTGAGTTGACCGCTGACCACCCATCAATAAAAATCCCAAGCACATTGCTTGGGATTTTTTGATACCCAAATTATAATAGTTTTTTGAGCACTTTTGAGTTACGGCTATGATCATAGCTGTCTTGGCGCTCTTTTGGCAGCTCATCTACCGACACTTCGCCAAACCCTTGCTCAACAAACCAATGCGCGGTATGAGTCGTTAAAGCGTATAACTGATGGCGTCCATGACTTCTGGCTTGCTGCTCCAAAAACGCCAGCAAATCAGCGCCGCGGCTGCCTTTGCGATAATCAGGATGAATGGCAAGGCTTGCCACTTCTGCCGACTGGGCATCTAATGGATAAAGCGCCGCACAGCCCAAAATGGTGCCATCACGCTCAATCACATTATAAAACTCGATCTCCTGCTCTAGCCGCTCTTGGCTGCGGCGCACTAAGATGCCTTGCTCTTCAAGAGGTTTTAGCAGTTCAAGCAGACCGATGACATCGTTGACGGTCGCGCGGCGGATCTCTTCATAAGGATCATGACTGACCAAAGTGCCCGACCCGTCACGTGTGAACAACTCCTCAATCAACGCGCCATCTTTGGCATACGAGATGATGTGAGTGCGGTGTACGCCTTGACGGCAGGCACTGGCAGCGCAGCGCAGAAAATGCGCAATCTCTTCATGATCATCACGATCACGCAGCAGGCGATCGACCTCATTAGGGATCAGCTCATGCAGCAAGCGACCATCACGGCTGATGATGCCATCTTGCTCACCTAAGAAAATGAGCTTATCAGCTTGTAAGGCAACCGCCGTCGTCAGCGCCACATCTTCTGCCAGTAGATTAAAAATTTCACCCGTAACCGAAAAACCCGTCGGTCCAAGTAGGACAATGTGGTCATTATCCAAATTGTGGCGGATGGCATCCACATCAATCGAGCGCACCTCACCTGTCATCTGATAATCTACACCGCCTCTGATGCCATAAGGGCGCGCGGTCACAAAATTGCCTGAAATGGCATCAATGCGAGAGCCGTACATGGGGGAGTTGGCAAGCCCCATCGACAGCCGAGCTTCGATTTGTAGGCGAATTGAGCCGACTGCCTCCAAGATAGCAGGCATAGATTCACGCGGTGTCACGCGCACATCCTCATGGAGGCTTGACATCAATCCGCGACCTTGCAAGTTTTTTTCTACTTGTGGGCGCGCGCCATGCACGAGCACCAATTTGATGCCCAAGCTGTGCAGCAGCGCAAAATCATGAATCAGCGTGCTAAAATTATCACGAGCGACCGCCTCACCTCCAAACATGACCACAAAGGTTTTGCCGCGATGGGTATTGATGTAAGGGGCAGAATTACGAAACCAATGCACAGGTGTTAGTGCAGGCGCGTTCTCGGAGGTGCTAACAGAATTCATGAATGCTCCAAATGATTCAATGGCTGATAAACTAATAAGTGGCGGAAAATATATGCGGCTAGGGCGCCTGATTTTGGTCAAATGTCCTATGAATACTTATCAAGATACCATAGCAAAGTTTTGGGCGGATGCCAAGTGATTTATCTGCTTTTTGATAAGATTGACATAGGGTGATATCTGTCATCATCGGCTACGATCTTAAGCATTTGTCGGCGGTTACCATAATTAAACAGTCGAGAAATTCACACCGCTGATCAGCTGTGCTATGCTTATGGGCGCATAAAAATTTGACAAATAAAGGATGAATTTATGAAAATCTCTGCTGCTTTTTCTTTGGGTGTGATGGCTTTGGCATTGTCTGCGTGTGCGACAGCGCCTATGGGCACAGCGCCATCGACCACTACTCAGCCGACAGCGTCAGCCGTTCAGCTGCCTGAGACCACGCCGACAGTTGTAACGAGTAACGAGGTTGGCACCGTGATGAATGCATTCATCGTGCGCATGGATAACGGTCAAGAGGTGCTTGAGCCTGTGACCGCTCAGAGCACCATCAAGGCAGGCGATCTGATCGAATATCAAGTGCTGCTCACCAATAATGGTAAAGATCGCGTGCGTGATATGCGTGTGGCTTTGAGCTTGCCTCAAGGGGCTGAATTTACTGGTGTGGTCTCACCAAGTATGGGCACCCAAGCCAGTGCTGATGGTTCACGCTTTGTGTTCATGCCAATTCGTACCACCGCCGCTGATGGCTCTGTCCAAAACTTGCCTTTTAATCAATATCAAGCCCTGCGCTGGAATATCCAAGAGCTTGGCATTGGCGCAACGGCGGTTGTCAAATATCGAGCAATCATTAAGTAAATAAAATCTGCCCGTTATTTTTGCTGACTGAATACACCAAATCGCTTTGATTTGGTGTTTTTTATGATAAAGCGACTCCATGACTTAAACTTACCAAACATCTCCCCCGTGTACTATTTTTGTATTATTAATCATTTGCAAATAAAAAATATTCGCATTTAATTTGAATCATTGTGTAGCCTCCTTTATAATAGATGCCTGCTTGAGCCATGCACTTATAAGATGCGATGGTAAAGATAAATGATAAAAATTTGAGGTATGATTATGACATTGTCTAAAAATAAAATGCTGCCATTGGCGGCGTCTTTGGTGGCAGCGATTGGGCTGGCAGCCTGTAGCGAAAAACCCGCTGAAACTGTCGCCGAAGAGCCGATGGCGCCCACCGCTCAGCCTACCCAAACTGCTGATACTGCGATGTCTAATGATACTGTGACGATTCAGACCGCGACAGGCGAGCAGACTTTGCCAGCCAATCCGCATCCGCTGGCAGTCTATGATATGACCGCGATGCAAAATTTGGCGGTGCTGGGCGTGCCAGTAGAAGGGATGCCTACTAATTTGCGCTTGACCAATTTAAAGGCTGCCAACACGCCTGAAGCGACGGAGGTTGGGACGCTATTTGAGCCTGATTTAGAAGCGCTCAATGCCCTGCAGCCAAAAGCGGTCTTTGTAGGTTCGCGTATGGCAGAAAAAGCCGAAGAGATCGCCAAGGTGGCGCCTGTGGTGAATTTGACGATCGATACCAAAAATGTTTATGAGTCCACCAAGCAGCAGCTTACCGATTTTGGTCAATTATTTGGTAAGCAAGCCGAAGCACAGGCAGCCATCAGTGAGATTGATGCTGCGATCGCTGAAACTCAGGCGGCAGTCGCTGGTAAGGGTAACGGTCTTGCCATTTTGGTGAATGGTAATAAGCTGTCTGCCTATGGTCAAAACTCACGCTATGGCTTTTTGCATACCACTTTTGGCATTCCGATGGCAGATAGTAATATTGAGGAGGCACGCCATGGTCAGCCGATCAGTTTTGAATATTTACAAAAAGTCGATCCAGACTGGCTATTTGTGCTAGATCGCGGCGCTGCCATCGGTGAAGAAGGTCAATCGGCTGAAGCGGTGCTAGATAACCCGCTAATGCACGGTACCAAAGCATGGAAAAATCAGCAAATCGTTTATTTGAGTGCTGACAGCTACTTGGCATTTGGTGGTTATTATCAATGGCTGACCGACGCTCAGCTGGTGCGTGATGCGTTCGCTGCCAAGCACGCACAATAAATAAAACTACCCCAGATAAGCTGTGTTGTTTTATGATGATGCAATTGGTATGGGCCTGTAATGACTGAGCACATAGCCCATCGTGCACCTTGGCAAAAGGCTGTCTTTGCCAATCTCCTAAGCCTTGTAATCTTAGGAGTGCTGATTGTCATCAGTTTATCTGTTGGTGTGGCGGATTTTAGCTGGCAGGGTCTGGTGTCTGGATTATTTGGAACTTCAGCGACTGCCAGCGATGCCCAAATCCTTATCCAAAGCCGCATTCCGCGTACCGCTGCGATCATCTTGACAGGCGCAGGGATGGCGATCAGCGGCATGATGATGCAAGTTGTGCTAAAAAATCGCTTCGTTGAGCCATCCATGGTTGGCGCAACCCAAAGTGCGGCGCTGGGCATGCTGATCACTGCCTTGATGTTTCCTAGCGCTGCTGTCGGCATAAAAATTACCATGGCGACAGTCTGTGCGATGATCGGCATGATGATCTTTATGAAGCTGGTTCAGCGCCTGCCTGCCACAGATTATCTGATGGTGCCTTTGGTGGGGATTGTATTTAGTGGCATCATCGAGGCGGTGAGCACTTTTATCGCTTATCAGACCGAGATGCTCCAGCTTTTAAATGTCTGGCGATTTGGTGATTTTTCGGCGATTTTGGCAGGGCGCTATGAGCTACTTTGGTTGGTTGGCGGTGTGTCTGTGTTGGCGTATGTCTTGGCAGATAAGCTGACAATTATCGGACTTGGTGATCATATTGCCACCAATCTGGGCGTCAATCGTGAGACTGTCCTCAAGCTTTCGGTGGTGATGATTGCGCTCACCAGTGCAGTTGTCGTGGCGACGGTGGGCATGATTCCTTTTGTGGGGCTTGTGGTTCCAAATATCGTCAGTCGGCTGGTGGGCGATCGGCTGAGACTGTCTTTGCCGGCAGTGGCGCTGCTTGGATCGTCGGCGGTGCTACTGTCCGATATCATTGGGCGGCTGATTATTTATCCTTTTGAAATCCCTGTGACTGTCATATTTGGCGTGATTGGTGCAGGCGTGTTTTTGTGGCTGCTGTATCAACAAAAATAACCCATGCCAAATCGTTCATTGATTAATAAGCCCATGCATTTATCGACATTTACACAGACTATGAAATCTTATCCTGCGATTGTCATGGGTATGCTACTGATTGCGGCAAGCGTCTTATTTTTGACCCTCAATGCGTCAGGCAGTTGGGAGTTTATTTTATCGCTGCGCGGTAAGAAACTGCTTGCCTTGATGACGGTGGGATTTGCGATTGGTACGTCTACTTTATTATTTCAAACGCTCACTCACAATCCCATTTTGACGCCTGCTTTGCTAGGTTTTGATAGCTTATATATCTTGATCAAAAGCTTGATGGTATTTGTGCTAGGTTCAGTGGGCATGGCTGCAATTCCTGCCATTGGTAAGTTTGCTTTGGAAGTGGTCATCATGCTGCTTTTGTCCTTGGCGATGTTTCGGCTGCTATTTGGTCGGCAGACACAGGATTTGACACGCTTGATCTTGGTGGGAGTGGTGTTTGGGCTTTTATTTCGTAGCCTATCTTATTTGGTCGCGCGCATGATTGATCCTGAAGAATTTGTGACCATTCAGGCGGTGAGTTATGCGGGATTTAATACCATTAACACCCAAGTGCTCGGCATGGCGGTCGTGCTGTGCGTGCTGTGCGCTGTGGTCATGTATCGGCTGCGTCATCAGTTGGATATTTTACTGCTTGGTAAGCTGCCTGCGATCAATCTGGGTATTGATTATCAGCGGCTGGGATTTGGCTTGCTTGCGATGATCGCGCTTTTGGTGGCAGTTTCGACAGCGATGGTGGGTCCTGTGACTTTTTTTGGATTATTGGTTTGTGCTTTGACCAACCGCATCGCCCCAAGTATGCACCACGGCATTCGCTTGGTCTTGGTGGCTTTGGTGGCGATGCTGTGCTTGGTGGCCGGTCAGCTGATGTTTGAGCAAGTCTTTAAAATGGCAGGCGTCCTTGAAGTCGTCATCGAATTGGTGGGCGGTTTGGTCTTTTTATGGATTATTTTTCATCAATATGCAAAAGCAAGATAAGGCAGCAGCATGATAGAAGTGTCAGGCGTATCGTATCAAGTAGGGCAGCATTTTACGATTTTAGATGATATTAATTTGTCTTTATCGGCGGGGCAGATCATCGCATTGATCGGACCTAATGGCGCTGGCAAATCGACATTGTTTAGCCTGATGGCGCGAATTTTGCCTCTACAAACAGGGCAGGTGTGTTTTGGCGGGGCATCGGTTGCCCATACCGAGTCCAGACAGCTTGCCAAGACTTTGGCGATGCTCACCCAAGAAAACCACATTCAAGGTCGGCTTAGGGTCAAAGAGCTGTTGATGTTTGGGCGTTATCCACATCATCAAGGTCGTCCCACCCAAGCTGATCATGACAAAGTGGCACAAGTCATTCAGGCATTTGAGCTTGAGCCATTGGCAGAGCGATTTTTATCGGATTTATCAGGCGGACAGCGTCAGCGTGTGTTGATTGCGATGATCGTTTGCCAAGATACCCCCTATGTGCTACTTGATGAGCCGCTCAACAATCTGGATATGTACCATGCAGGCAAGCTGATGCGACAGCTCAAATCGCTCGCCGCCCAAGGCAAGACGATCGTCATCGTATTGCATGACATCAATCAAGCAGCGCAGTTTGCTGATACTGTGGTCATGATGAAGTCAGGACAAATCACTGCAGTCGGCGCGCCAAAAGAAGTGCTGACCGCGGATAATATCCGTAGGCTGTATCAAGTGGATGTCACTGTCATACAGCATCAGGGTAAGCCTGTCATCATTGATGCCATTTAGGTGTGATCGTTGGCGCTTTGAGTGATCAGCGCTTCGATGTCGCTTCTGGTTTTGAGTTTTTTAACGCTGTGCCAAAGCTTGTCGGCTTGATCGTAGCCTTTGGTGAGCATCCCAAGCCACTGCTTATAGCGTCCAATAAGCCCATTTTGATTGTCTGTTTGATCTGCCAAAAATGCCAACTGATGCTCACAAAGCTTTGACCAATCCAAGCCTGTCCGCTTTGCAATCAGCGCAGTCAAATCAGGGCGAGTGACTGCACCGCGCCCAAGCATCAGATGCGGGGTGTTGGCTTGGCTGATGCAGCGCATGGCGTGCTCATCATTCCAAATCTCGCCATTGGCAATGATCGGTAATCCCAAGTCATTAAAGGGCGCAATTTTTTCCCAATAAGCAGGCGGCTTATAGCCATCAACTTTGGTGCGTGCATGGATGGTCAGCCAGTCTGCACGAGCGTCCGCGACAGCTTGACCGATCTCACCAGATTTGCTGGTATCGGTATAGCCAAGGCGAATTTTGGCAGATACGGGAATATGGCTTGGCACCGCTTCACGCACTGCCCGAATGATGACATACAGCGTTTTGGGTTCATCAAGCAGCACCGAGCCGCCTTTGTGATTATTGACTGTTTTGGCAGGGCAGCCGAAATTTAGATCAATCGCCTTAGCACCAAGGTTTGCTGCCACCACAGCACTGGCTGCCATCGTTTCAGGATTATTGCCCAGCAGCTGTACATGGACAGGCGTACCGCTGGCGGTGCAGCCTTGGGTGTGCAGCTCCGGGACATATTTATAAAACACGTGCGCAGGCAGCGGATAATGCGTCACTCGTATGAATTCACTGACCGCCCAATCATAAGGTGTGCCCAGATCGTGCGCGATTTGGGTTAGGATTCGGCGCATCAAAGGATCGGTCAATCCTTCCATCGGCGCAAGCAAGCGCACCGGCGTGTGAAACAGATGTCTAAAGCTCATGTGTTATCCAATAATCAGCTTTTTGTGCTGCAAGCTGTGTATCAGGTCGGTGATATGGTGAATGTCCAAAAGATTTTTGCCACGCGTACAAGCCACATATAATAGGCGCAGCTCTTCAGGCGTAATTTTGACCGCCATGGGGTTGATGTCGTACAAAAAATCATCGCTAATCTGCACACGATTCCACTCAAGCCCTTTGGATTTGTGCGCAGTTGAGACGACATAGTCGGCATGGCTTGGTGTGGTTAGGCTATTGATGGCTTTGGTGATGGTGGCGGTGCCATGCTCTTCGATGAGCCTTACCCAAGTCTTAAGATCGCCGCCTTCGCCAGTTTCGCTGAATTCTTGAACTTCTGCCCAGTGATTAAAATAAGCAAGCTCAGGGATGCCGTATGCCGATTTGCCATTTCTAAGGCTTTCAGCACCTTGACAAAATCTTAAAATCCGATGGCTGTCTGCTTGCAGCGCAACTTTATGCCCAAGCTTTAAACCGTCAAGCAAATGACTCATCGCAGTGGCATTGGTGCGACATAAGATGGCATCTTTGGCGCCATGTACGAGACTTTTGGCTAATACCGAGCGCTGATTGGGATTGCCTTTAAGCGGGATATCTTCGTTAAGCGCCTTTAAAAACACATTGGCTATCTCGGCGATCGGCTCACCAAAACGAAACGACTGCGTCAAGAGCGTCTGTGGATAGGGCAGGCGCTTCATGGCATTGAGCGCACCGCGCCATTCATAGATCTGCTGATGAGCATCACCAACATAGATGGTTTGCTTATCTTGGCGAATCAACGCCCCCATCATCAAAGGGTCAGCATCTTGGGCTTCATCAAATAAAATAAAATCAGCGGGAATGATCGGGTTTGACAGCGTCCATAATTTTAAATAAATATCATGACTGATACCCGCTTGATGGCGTGGATCGATCGACTGAAGCCACCGCTGCTCAAAAGCAGGATATAAAGTCATCTGAAGCGCTTCGGCATCAGATTCGCTCATCCAACTCGGCGCAGTGATGTGACGCGGTGCAGGATAGGCAGAAGAGGTCTTACAAAAAGTGGTGATGGCTTCACTGATGATATTAGCAAGCTTGGCAGGCGTGAGCGTAACAGGTTTTTTGATGCCATCCACGAGGCGCTCAGTGCTGATGGCACCGAGCCCAAGCTCGCTTGCCAAGCGTGATGGCGTCAGTCTGGGCAAGCTGATTTTGGCAGTCACATCGCGGCTGACATGACGAAATGCCAAAGAGTGAAACGTTTGGCAGCGCACATTGGGCGGAAATTTTTGCTGTGCTTCGGTAGCGATGGCTTTATTAAATGCCAAATACAGCCCCCGACCACGCAGATTTTCGCTGATGAGCTTCAGCGTCGTCGTTTTACCTGCACCAGCATAAGCAACGATTTTGAAAGATTGCCCTGTTTTTGCCATATCAAGTGCTGCCAACTGCTCTTCGGTGGGCGTTGGACGGTCGTGGGCTTGAGTTGCCCCGTATATCGCAGGGCTTTGGTAATCGCTGTGCATCATGGGGCAAAAGATTGACAAAAGCTTATTATACCATAGCTTATGATCGCTGAGCAGATTTCATCTGCCTAAGTCAAACTGCAGTTTAGGATTGATCTAAGCCATTAGGCGTCGGTGCATATTTAAGCTAAACGGCTTACGAATTTTAAGACTAATAAAAACTGCTGAGATGATCGGCGTCATCTCAGCAGTGGTTGGGTATTTGATGAATTATAACCGACCGCCAAATGAAAAACGGCTACCAGGGTGCCACATATTCACAAAAGTGACAGGCTGCCCTTGGGATTTGGTGTGCCGAGCATGTAAGAGTGCTGGCTCATGCGCTTGCATTTGCAGCGCTTCACAGACATTGATGGGTGCAAGCTTGGCTTGGATTTGATAATCGCCATACTCAAGTGGCACATGGTCAATCAAATAATCACTGGTATTAATACTGCTAAAATCTTGATTGATAAATTCAGGAATGATGGCAGCATTCACCCAGCGATCTTCATACTGAATGGGCAGGTCGTCGCCATAATGCACGATACACACCTGATAGAGTTTGTCAGTGTGAGCAGGCTGACTGTGAAAAAACAGCGCATTCAGCCAATGATTTTCAGGTTGATTCAATGCCTCAAAATCAAGCGTCTTTTGTGCGATTACTTGAGCGCGATAGCGATTAAATCGCTCATTGATATCTTTGGCGATATTGCGAATTTCAATATGGGCATTATTGTACTTTTGCTGAGCCACATAGGTGCCCGAACCTTGACGACGCTCCAACACACGCTCAGCTTCAAGTTCTTTGACCGCGCGATTGACTGTCATGCGTGATACGCCAAAATCTTCAGCAAGCGTAATCTCAGCAGGAATGGCAGTACCAGAAGCCCAAGTGCCAGCATGAATATTGTCCAAAATGGCATTTTTGATGCGCAAATAAGCAGGGGTTTTGTTTGACATAATCGGCTAATGAACCAAATGAGGTGAGTGATGCGTGATGATAAATCACTGAAATTCTTGTCATTGTAGCCAATATTTGACTAAAAAGAAAGCGGCTAAATGCTGATTTTTATCATAATTTAAAATCGCGTGCTAAAACGTTGGATTGTTTGGATTAAGATTTATCAAAATCTTTGATGACTTTATTACTATTGGCAAATGATTATGATAAATTAGCTATGTTATAATAGCCAAATATCAGCGACTGACAGAGTATATGTATTTAATCTGTACCTCGTTTTATATCACAAATAACCTGATTGCCTCATGACATCATCAAAGACACCCTCAAAACCTTCTCAAGATTCAGCCAATTATCTATTTTTGGTCTTGCCACGCTTTGCGCTCCTTTGGGTCTGTGTGGCGCTGATTCCTGTTTCGATTTTATTTAAAATTTGGTGGCTGCTTTTTATCGCCACCTGCTTGACTTGTCTTGGTATTTATAATATCAACCAAAAGCGTCATGCGATTTTGCGTAATTATCCCATCAGTGGACACATTCGCTTTTTGTTTGAAAATTTTCGTCCAGAAGTGCGTCAATATTTCATCGAAGGTGATCGTGAAGAAGTGCCATTTTCGCGGATGCAGCGCTCGATTGTGTATCAGCGCGCCAAAGATGTCGATAGCACGACTGCGTTTGGTAGTTTGAATGATTTGACCAAGCCTGGTACGGATTGGTTTTTGCATTCAGGCAGAAGCCACAAGATCAGCGATCATGATTTTCGTGTGCGCGTGGGCGGTGATCGCTGTGAGCAGCCTTATGACTTATCGGTGTTTAATATCTCGGCGATGAGTTTTGGCGCGCTGTCAGCGGCGGCGATTGAGTCGCTCAATAAAGGTGCCAAAGAAGGCGGTTTTGCGCATGATACAGGCGAGGGGAGTATTAGCCCTTATCACCAAAAGCATGGCGGCGATCTGATTTGGCAATTGGGTACAGCTTATTTTGGCTGCCGTGATGACAATGGACGCTTTAATCCTGAGACTTTTCGCCAAAGAGCGACATTGCCCCAAGTCAAAATGATTGAAATTAAACTGTCACAAGGCGCCAAGCCTGGTAAAGGCGGCGTATTACCTGCCTCAAAGATTACCCAAGAAATTGCTTTGACGCGTGACATTCCGATGGGGATTGACTGCATTTCACCGCCAACTCATCCAGAATTTAGCACGCCCACTGAACTTGTGCATTTTTGGCAGCGTGTGCGTGAGCTGTCTGGCGGTAAGCCTGTGGGGTTTAAGCTGTGTATCGGCATGCCTTGGGAGTTTATGGCAATTGTCAAAGCGATGATCAAAGAAGACAACTACCCAGATTTTATCGTCGTCGATGGGGCGGAAGGCGGCACAGGTGCAGCACCTGTTGAGTTCATGGACTCAGTTGGCATGCCTTTGGTGGACGCTTTGATTTTTGTTCAAAATACGCTGGTTGGTGCAGGTATTCGTGACAAGATCAAAGTCGGTGTGAGCGGTAAAGTAATTTCAGGATTCGACATCGCAAGAATGATGAGCTTAGGCGCTGATTGGTGTAATTCAGCGCGCGGCTTTATGTTTGCGGTTGGCTGTATTCAGTCGCGTTCATGCCATACCAACAAATGCCCAACTGGCGTGGCGACCCAAGACCCCGTCCGCCAAAAAGCCATTGATGTTCCTGATAAATCACGACGCGTGGCAAATTTCCATCAAAACACACTCAAGGCGCTCGCCGAAATCGTCGGCTCTGCAGGGCTTTGGCATCCATCAGAGCTCAAGCCACATCACATTGTGCGCCGTCAGCCCGACGGATGGATCAAGCTTTTATCAGAGCATTACCAATTCATTGAATCAGGCTCGCTGCTGACGGGAAACTGCGGGAGACGCATTTTGGATGACATGTGGAAGCTTGCCGACCCAAATAGTTTTCAGGCGATGACGATCGCAGATGAAATTGTGGATGCGGTCAATGAGCGTAATCGTTTGGCAGAAAATTGCCAATGATAACAGGTTTCACGTGGAACCAGTCATAAAGCCAAGGAATTTCCTTGGCTTTATTTTTTGAAAATTATTGGCGATCTAAATGATCAATGCACAGTCTGAGCGTCGCCCACAGGGCTTGATCTTTATCAATCAGCTCATCAAAAATGGTATCTTCACTCATGACGCTGTACTCGCCAGGCGTTTTTGTGTCAAGCAAGCCTTGGGCATCAGCGTGAAGTAGGTCGGAGTACTCTGGGCTATAATAGGCAGCTTCAAGCTCACCCATGATTTTAAGGGCTTGCTGTAGCTCGTTTCTTGAGCGTTCGAGTACTTCTTTGGCAGCCAGCCATTGGCGATACAGCGATTGGATGTGGTCAAGTTTTTCTTGTAGATGTTGAATGTCTGACATGGTAGACTCTTTTAGGCGATTAAGAATGAGTTATAGCGGTGTTGTCTGGGTTGTCTTTTACTAGCATTCTTGCCATCATCAATCCCAATTCAAATAACAAACACATCGGAATGGCAAGCATGAGCATACTAGCGCCATCAGGCGGCGTTACCACAGCAGCCACCGCAAAGCAGCCCACGATGATATAGCGGCGCTTATCTGCAAGGCTTGTCACAGTGACAAGGCGCATCAGCACCAAAATCAGCGTCACGACCGGAATCTCAAACATGATACCAAAAACCAAAAACAGCTTCATCACAAAGCTAAGATAGCTGTCAATATCGGTCATCGGTAGGACATTATCAGGGGCAAACATGATAAAAAACTTAAGCGCAGGCACAAGCACAACAAAATACGCAAAAGCCACACCAATATAAAACAAAGCGATGGACGAAAATAATAAGGGTAAGGCGGCGCGCTTTTCATGTTTATAAAGCCCCGGTGAGATAAAGCCCCAAAGCTGAGCTAAGATAAACGGAACGGTCACAAACAGCGCAATAAAAAACGTCAATCGAATCGGTGCAAGAAATCCAGAGGCAACATCAGTCGCAATTAAGCTTGCCTCACTGGGTAGAAGAGCCACCAAAGGATCTGAGATAAAATCATAAAGCTCGCGGCTAAAACCAACCAATGCCAAAAAAACAACCAAAACTGCCAAAAATATGCGGATAAATCGCCCACGCAGTTCGATAAAATGTGACATCAGCGGCGTGTCATCTGTGGGTAAGTCAGCTTGATTCATAAGGTTTGGTTAGGTTGATTCAATAGAGGATCGGCAGCGTAATTGGGCAGATGAGGCGCAGGTGGTAGGCGACGACGTCGATCATAGTCGCTCAACAAAAACCAGCGGTTGGTCATCGGCAGCGTGATCGCTGTGGCAATGGCATGGGCTTCTTGACGATTTTTGTCGTCAGATGATGCCAGATTGTGCTGATGCGAGGCATCGTGTGTTGGTGAATCGCTCTGCCAAGCGTCCATAGTTTGTCGTTTGGAGGTTTGCAAAGTCGCTTCGGTGCGATTGAGCGACTGCTGTAAAGCATCCATCTGAGCCTTCATACGTGCTTCAGACTGGCGAATCTCATCAAGCTCTTTTTTGAGGAGTTCTTGGGTCTCTAGCAGTTGCAGCTCGTTGGTGATCTCGCTTTGTAGTCTTTGACTGGCACGGCGAAAATTGCCATACCATCGCCCAAGCGTGCGTGCAGCGACAGGCAGTTTTTCAGGACCCAAAACAATCAAGGCAATGATACCAAATAAGGTCAGCTCAAAAAACCCAAGGCTTCCAATCATAGTAAAACTTAGCTATTATCTTTGGTTTTTTCGACTTTGACTTCTTCGGCAATAATGACTTTTTCATCATTATTAGCAATTTTTGGCTTGTCTTCTTCTTTGACGGCATCTTTAAAGCCCTTAACCGCACCGCCCAAATCTTTACCAGCATTTTTTAATTTGCTGGTGCCAAAGACAATGACCACCACCACAAGCAAAATCAGCCAATGTGTGATAGAAAGTGAACCCATAAACTACCCCTTAATCGTCGTTAAAATTAGTAAGCCAAGCTTAAATATTAAGCGCTATTTTGTACGGCTATTTTTTTCGTCAATGCCTGAAACGCCAAAGCGGCGCGCCAGCTCATTGATGACATCTTGAGCAGACAGCCCCAATGCTGATAATGCCACCATTTGATGGAACCAAGTATCTGCCACTTCATAGACCAAGTCATGTGCCATCTCATCGCAGTTTTCATCAGCGTTTTTGGCACGCTCAAGTTCTTTGGCGGCGATGATACTCTCAACTGCTTCTTCGCCCACTTTTTCTAGGATTTTATTTAATCCTTTGTGATATAAGCTTGCCACATACGAGCTGTCTTTATCGGCGGATTTACGCTCATCTAATATCGCATCAAGACTTGCCAGAACATCAGATGACGACTGATGTGTCACAGCTTTACTGTCATCATCAGCGGCTGTCGGCTGATTTTCCCCATAAATTTGACTGGGATCTTTGATGACATCACTGATGATTTGCCATTCACCTTGATCATCAAGCTGTTTAAAAAAACACGACTCGCGCCCTGTGTGACAAGCGATACCGCCGATTTGAGTGATGGACAAAATGATCACATCACTGTCACAATCGGTAAAAATGCCATGAACAATCTGCGTATGACCTGAAGTTTCACCTTTATGCCAAAGCTTGCCGCGCGAACGCGAAAAGTACACCGCTTCTTTGGTCTCATAAGTGAGCTTGAGCGCTTCTTTATTTTGCCAAGCCACCATCATCACGCGCCCTGTTTCTCGGTCTTGTGCGATGGCAGGAATGAGTCCGTCATCATTGAATTTTAGGGTTTCAAGCCAGTTCATATCAGTTTATGCCAAGGTTTAAGTATGACGGCATTAAAATTGGTCATCAAAATTATGACAAATCTTACGCCAAAAATGTGTCAATCTAATGACGAATGAGCTTAGGCACAATAAAATCAGTATTTTATGGACACTTCGATTCGTACATTGAGATGATAGTGCTATTGTAACGCTTGCTAAGAGCTAAGTAAAGGCAAAGGGTGCTTGTTTTGGTAAGTTTAATCTGCTATAATTTGCGTCCCACCTTCCGTCAGTGCCCGTATGGCATTAGGCAAAAAGGTTCATTGTTGGGATACCAACTTTAATTTAAGAGGTTATTATGAAACTTAAAACCAAACGTGGTGCCGCGAAGCGTTTCAAAAAAACTGCCAATGGCTTCAAGCGTAAGCAAGCATTCAAGCGTCACATTTTGACCAAAAAATCTCCAAAGCGTATCCGTCAATTGCGTGGTTGCGTTATGGTTCATGCATCAGACGTGGCTGCAATCCGTCGTATGTGCCCATACATCTAATCAACTTTTCGGATATTTTAGGAGAATAACATGGCTCGTGTAAAACGTGGTGTACAAGCAAATCGCCGTCATAAAAAAGTTCTAGCTCGTGCAAAAGGCTACTATGGTGCACGCTCTCGTGTGTATCGTGTTGCAGTACAGGCTGTTATGAAAGCTGGTCAATATGCTTATCGTGACCGCCGTAACAAAAAGCGCTCTTTCCGCCGTCTGTGGATTGCTCGTATCAATGCTGGTGCTCGTCTAAATGGTCTAAGCTACAGCCGTCTGATCAATGGCCTTAAAAAGGCAAACATTGAAATCGACCGCCGTATCTTAGCTGACATCGCAATGCATGATGCAGCTGCTTTCACTGCAATCGCAGAAAAAGCAAAGGCTGCTTTGGTATAAGCTGATGAGTCAGTTTAATGACTAAACCAAAACCGTAATACGCACTGTGTATTACGGTTTTTTATTGGTTATCATATTTATAAATTGACTTTGCTTCGCTGCTTTAAATAAAATAACCTGCTTAATGAGCAGGTTATTTTATTTGCCTTAGGAGGGGCGGGGTTAGAAACGATATACCGCTCCTAACTCGATACCTTTGGAATCGATTTCGGTGTCATTGAATTCCTCTTTTAGGAAACCGACATTCGCAAAAGCCTTGAAAGTTTTGCTAAAGTCGTAGGATGCACCCACATTGACACCGACTGCCTCGCCATTGCCATAACCTTTGTAGTTATCGGTATAAGACGCCTCCACCCAGGCAAGCACAGGGTCTTTTACTTTGTAGGCGACGCCGCCAAACAGTGCCAACTCATTGTCATTGCTATTGAAGTCGGTGTATTGAGCGGTACCATTGACAGACCACTGGTCGTTAATCTGGTAGTCTGCTGCAACAAGTAGCGCATTTAGGTCGTCGCCTGCACGAGTATAGGCGACACCACCTGTTGTTTTGTCGCCATCATACTGAGCACCAATTATAACAAAATCACGACTGATATCTGTTAGCTCGCCGTTTTTAAAAGTTGTAAAAGTGCGTGAACCTTTATTGTCCACCAATTTACCATCTTTAATTTCCGCTTTGCCCTCATCCATGCCATATTGTATAAAGGCGGTAGTTGTACCGTTGTTGAATTTTGGGGTGGTATAAAGGAAGCCATTGCTTGCCCAAGCGGTTTCATGACCAGAAAATGGACCAATACCTGTGCCCCATAGCCATGCATTGCCTGTGATGATGTTATCATCATTTGTGATGGTGCGCCCTGCCAATAAGCGACCATAATCTTCATGTTTGAGTGCTAAATAACCATGACGGGCAGAGAAGTTGCTATCGGTGCTCTCAGCAATATCAATCTTGTATTCAAGCTTGTATTCAAGTTCAACTTTATCACTGATTTTTTCTGTGCCTGTAAACCCAATACGAGAGTTACGACTATTCATGGTTGGGCGATCGCTCTTTTCAGTAACGACACCATTTTCTTTGGTTTCAGTGTCAACCAGTTCTGTATTCAGACGAATTTGACCATAAATTTTAGGATCGGCAAATGCGGTTGAGGATAGCGCTGTTAGGGTGAGTAAAGTTGCAGCTTTCACAGCGGTCGCTAAAAATGACTTCTTCATAAAGACTTCTTCCTTTTGGTTGTGATTCCATAGAAACATCATGCCTGCCGAACGGTAGTATGATGAATACGCTATATCATTATGCAGTTATGTAATACATGTCATAAGCGGAAAGTAAATATACACAATTTATTAACATTTGACAACATTTTTTCAAAAATTTTATAGTTATTGGCAAGAAAGTCATCAAATTGTCATGTATTTTTGGGTATATTTATCAGATTTTTATTTAAAAATAGCCATGAGCTTGATAGCGATAAACAATGAAGATCGCAAAATATTTGGGGCAGTGGTGTGAATAATCTGAATCGCTTGTTTACATTTTTGGGTGAATTATTTACAATGAGTCCCTTATATTCTTAGCAAATTAAAGAAAGTTGCGCTTTTTATGACGACCACCATACCCACTTTAGATCAGCCTTTGGCAACGCTTGGCGAACAGGATTTTTTGGCATTTGCAGACAGTGCGATTGCAGTGATTGAGACGGCAGCCGATGAACGTACACTTCAAGAATTGCGCGTTAGCTTAAGCGGCAAAAAATCAGCCTTGACTGCGCTTTCAAAGCAGATGGGCGCGCTTGATGCTGACGCCAAAAAACAATATGGCGCGTATCTACATGAACTGCGCACGCGTATCAATCAAGCCTTAGATGCCAAGGCGCAACAGCTTGCTGCAGCTGCACTCAATGCCAAGCTTGCCAGCGAGCAAATTGACATCAGTCTACCTGTGCGCGGTGTTTTGCCAGGGGGCTTGCATCCGATTACCCAAACCACTGAGCGTATGAAGCAGTTTTTTGTTCAAGCTGGCTTTAGCGTCGCGACAGGTCCAGAGGTTGAGAGTGATTATTATAATTTTGAAGCGCTCAACATTCCAAGCCATCATCCTGCGCGTGCGATGCATGATACCTTTTATTTTGATGCACATTATTTGCTGCGTACGCATACTTCAAGTGTGCAAATTCGCACGATGGAGAAGACCGAGCCACCGATTCGCATCATTTGCCCAGGTCGTGTGTATCGCTGCGACTCAGATCAAACGCATTCGCCGATGTTTCATCAAATGGAAGGTTTGATGATCTCAAAATCAAGCAATTTTGCAGAGCTCAAAGGGCTAATCCATGAATTTTTGGATGCTTTTTTTGGTAAGAAAATGACGGTTCGCTTTCGTCCGTCGTTTTTCCCATTCACTGAGCCGTCTGCTGAGGTGGATATTTTGTCTGACAGCGGTAAATGGCTAGAGGTATTAGGCTGCGGCATGGTGCATCCACAGGTGCTCAAAAACTGCGGCATTAATCCTGATGAATACACTGGTTTTGCTTTTGGTATGGGTGTCGAACGCTTTGCCATGCTGTATTACGGTATTGATGATTTACGCCTATTTTTCCAGAATGATTTGCGTTTTTTAAAGCAATTTAGTTAATATTATTTAACGTATTATTATTTAATTTTGATGAATTTAGTACAGAGATAGCAAATGAAAATCAGTGAAAATTGGCTAAGACAGTGGGCAAATCCAAGCGTCGATAGTGAGACACTTGGCGAGCAGCTGACCATGGCAGGGCTTGAGCTAGATGGTGTTGAGACCGTCGCGCCGCCATTTAGTGGTGTGGTGACAGGCGTGGTGACTGAGTGTGAGCAGCATCCAGATGCCGATCGCTTACGTGTGACGAAGGTTGATATCGGCAGTGGCGAGCAGCTGCAAATCGTCTGCGGCGCGCCCAATGTGCGTGTTGGGCTCAAAGTTGCCGTAGCGACCGTCGGTGCGGTGCTACCTAGTGAGGATGATAAGGGCTTTAAAATCAAAAAAGGCAAGCTGCGTGGTGTTGAATCACAAGGCATGCTGTGCGGCGCTTCGGAGCTGGGACTTGAAGATAAAATCGATGGCTTACTAGAGCTTGACGATGACGCGCCGATCGGTGTGGATGTGCGTGATTATTTGAACTTAGATGCTAAGATTTTTGAGATCGCCATTACACCTAACCGCGGTGACTGCTTAAGCGTATTGGGTTTGGCGCGTGAGATCGCTGCCATCAATCAGATGCCGCTAGATCGTCCCGCCATCCGAGCTGCCGATGCGGTCACTGATACCGCTCCGAGCGTACGCGTTTTGGATACTCATGCTTGCCCTAGGTATTTGGCGCAGCGCATTGATGACATTGACCGCAGCCAGCCGACGCCTCAGTGGATGACCGATGCGTTAGTGGCATCTGGGGTGCGTAGTCATAATTTCTTGGTGGATGTGACCAACTTTGTATTACTTGAGCTGGGTCAGCCGCTACATGCGTTCGACGCTGATAAAATTCAAGGCGATATCATCGTGCGTTTGGCACACTCTGGCGAGACGGTTGAATTATTAAACGAACAAGTCATCACCCTCAGCGGGGATGAGTTGGTGATCGCAGATGATGCTGGTGTGTTGGCATTGGCAGGCATCATGGGCGGGGCGCGCTCAGCGGTGAGCGATGAGACAACCAGCATCGTACTAGAAAGCGCGCATTTTGATCAGCTCACCATCGCAGGACGCGCGCGTCGTTTTGGTCTGCATACAGACGCTTCTCAGCGATTTGAGCGTGGCGTAGATTTTGAGCTACCAAAGCTTGCCATGGATCGCGCCGTAAGCTTGATTGTTTCGGTCGCAGGCGGCAAGGTCAGTCAACTTACCACTGTCGAACATCCAGACGCGCTGCCTGTCAGACACAAGATCACTGTCCCTGTGGATAAGGTTTCAAAGCTTTTGGGTGTAAGCATCGCACCCGAGCAGATGGCAGAGATGCTTAATCGTCTTGAGATTGCCACCACGGTGGAAGAAGACAGTTTGGTGTGTCAGGTGCCTAGCCACCGATTTGATTTGACGATTTATCAAGATATCGTTGAAGAGATTGCTCGAATGTACGGCTATGCCAATATTTCTGCTGCCTTGCCAGAGCTTTCTGTGGATATGCGCTATGATGATACGGCGGATTTGATTCATCTGGTCAAGCTGTCCTTGGCAAATGCAGGCTACTATGAGGCGGTGAGCTTTAGCTTTAGTGATGCCAAAATCGAGGCGCTTTTTGATGACGAAAGTCTTGGCGCGGTACTACCACTTGCCAACCCGATCTCAAGTGAGCTTGCGGTGATGCGCCGCACTTTGATGTCTAGTCTTTTGCCGATTGTCAGCCATAACCTTAACCGTCAGCAGTCGCGTGTCCGTCTGTTTGAAACTGGCTTAAGTTTCGTTGGTGGTGATGTTGAGCATTTGGTTCAGACACCAAGCCTTGCTATTGTTGCGACAGGCGATCTGACCGCTGAACAAAGTCATGGCGCGCGCCCGATGGATTTTTATGATCTAAAGCGCGACATTGAAAGCCTGCTACCAAGCACTTTGGATAAAACTAAAGTGACCTATGAGCGTACCGCTTTGACTTTCTTGCACCCAGGTCAAAGCGCCCATCTGATGATTGACGGCGAAGATTTGGGATGGTTTGGTCAGCTGCACCCTAGCATCTGTAAGGCTTTGGACTTGCCAACGGTGTGGGCTGCTCAAATGGATTTGGATAAGCTAATTGCGCTCAGCCGTCGATCTAACGCCATCACAGCGCCTAGCAAATTCCCATCGGTTCGCCGAGATTTGGCGGTGTTGGTGGATCAAGATGTGGCTTGGCAAACGCTTGAAAAAGACATTCATAAAGCAGCGGGCAAATATTTGCAAGATGTTTGGCTGTTTGATGTCTATGTCGGCGACAAACTGCCCGAAGGCAAAAAATCGCTTGCTTTTGCGATGGTTTTTCAGGATCAAAATGCCACACTTGAAGACGAGCAAATCAAAGCGGCAGTTGATAAGGTGATCCAAAATTTGGCAGATAAACACGCTGCCCATTTGCGCGACTAACCTAAAAAAACCGCCATAATGACGACTTATGGCGGTTTTTGAGTTTTAACACAAATTAATTTGCATTAAGTATATCATCAAGTGTAAAATAATAAATCTGCTATAAAATGATAAAGTATTTTCGGTAGCTGATTGATAAATAAGGATAAATCATGAGTGCACTGACAAAGGCGGATATGGTTGATGAATTGACCATTCGACTGCGATTGACGCGCCAGCAGGCAAGGAAATTGGTCGATGGCTTTTTTGAGGAAATCAGTCAGAGTCTTGCCCAAGGACATGAGGTCAAATTGTCAGGTTTTGGCAATTTTGAGTTAAAAGATAAAAAATCCCGTCCTGGTCGCAACCCAAAAACTGGCGAAAGCATTCCTGTTGAGGCGCGCCGAGTTGTCACCTTTAAAGCCGGTCAGAAGCTGCGTGGTTGGATAGATAGCCAAAATGAAGGCTGAGTCGCTTGGATATTTTTCATCGATCTGACTTGAAAGCCTAATCGCTTTTTGTTAGAATACCTGCTTTATTTTCCCACTTAAGTTGGCTAATAACATAGAACAGCATGGTGCGCGATGCCAAAGTTGGTTGGTGATGGCGTGGCTATGTTCCATCGTGTGAGCGTGATCAGCGATGCTTGTTAGTGCTTAGGTTTATTGGATAGAGAGTTATCATGCGTAAAGACATTCACCCAGATTACCGCGAAGTATTGTTCCACGATACCAATGCTGATGTGTACTTTTTGACTCGCTCAACTGTTGCAACCAAAACAACTCGTGAATACGAAGGTCAAGAATACCCATATTTCCCACTAGATATCTCTAGTGCTTCTCACCCATTCTACACAGGTGAGCAACGTAAAACAGCTAACGAAGGTCGCGTGGCAAGCTTCAACAAGCGTTTCGGCGCATTTGCAAGCCGTGGCAAAAAATAAGCCTTTGTCAGCTATTGCTAAAAATCGCTCTTATTGGGCGATTTTTTTATGTCTAAACTAAGGCGAATTGAGATGAGGCTGGGTAGATAGTCTATGTTTATGAAAATATACGCAGGTGCCTAAGCGTTAAATTGTAACAAATTTCTAGGATTATTCACGCAAAGGATGACGAAATAGTGTAAGTCTGCTAAACTAACATAAAATACCCAGATTGCGCTTGTTTTGTGTCAACTTTAGGGATGTTTTTCTGTAGTTTTTGAATGGTTTTTCGATTTTTGTACAATTTTTGCCCATCAAGTGGAATGAGATGGCTGGGAATGATTTGGGGTAGCTATGCAGTGGAGTGGTCTTTGGTTAATTTTGGCGCTGATCGTGGTGATTCTTGGCGTATTTTTTGTGATGCGCAGTTTGCGCCGCAACAATTTGGCGCTAGAATCTGAAGATTTGGGTGTCAAAACCAAATATGGACTGCCAATTATTCCAAGAGATGAAAGGGTGATACCGCCCAAGGTGGAGCATCTAGATGCAGGCGCAGAGGAAGATGCGTTATCTAGCATGGCTGCTGCCGTGGCGGCTGCACCTGTGATGACACAAACACCGCAAGCAAAAGCTGCATATCAGCCTGTGACAGAAGATGATAAGCAGGATCAGGCTGATGCGCAGGCGCAGAATGACTATACACAAGATCAAAACAGCGCAAACATCAATAATCCAAGTGATAATCCGTCGCACGATGAAGACTGGCAAGATCATGGTGATGAAAGTCAAGATGCTGAGCATGTGATTGATATGACATTTGATAAGCACTCAGCTGTACTTGATGAACATTTGGACGAACGCCGAGCTTTTGATCAAAATAACGACCCTTTGCTTCATGCAACAGAAACGGTGAGCATTACCATCATGCCGCGTAACTCGTTTGCTGGCTTACCAGGTCGTACGGTGCTTGATATTGTGCGCACCTATGGCATGAAATATGGGGTGATGAATCTGTTTCATCGCTACGAAAATGAAGACGGGACAGGTGACTTGTGGTTTAGCATGATGGGTGTTGGGCATGAAGGTGTTTGTGCTTTTGATCTCAACAGCTTGCCAGAATCGCATTTTATGGGATTGACAGTATTTTTGGCACTACCGCATCCGCATGCACTGCGCGGATTTGACAGCATGGTTTCGGTAGCGCACATGATTGCTCAGGATCTGTCAGCAGATATGCTTGATGAACAGGGCAATTTGTTTGATGATACTTATTTTGCCAAGCTTCGTTCGGTGGTCGCAGAGTATAACGCCAATTGATGACTTATCCAAAATAGCCCAATACGGGCTACTTTTTAAAACTTAATTTTGATCACGGTTTGGGTGAGTGTGATAAGGTTGGCAGTTTGGACAATAGACGCTTGCCCGACCGCCGATCTTGACATTTTCAAGGGGGCTATTACAAGTGGTACATGATTCTCCCTGCCTGCCATAGACCAGTAAAGTCTGCTGAAAATAGCCAGTCTTACCACCGCCAACAGTAAAATCCCGAAGGGTTGAGCCCCCTTGGGTGATGGCGCGCGCCAATATTTGTTTGATGTGATGGGTCAGCAGCGTAAGCTTATCTTCATCAACCAAATAAGCAGGCGTGAGCGGATGTATGCCTGATAAAAATAAACTTTCAGCTGCATAGATATTCCCCACGCCAACCACAACTGACTGATCCATAATCAGGGATTTGATGGGCTTATTTAAGGGCTTTTTATGGGATTTGGGTCGCATGATGTGCCCAATCAAATAGTCGGCATCAAAATCATCGCTCAAAGGCTCAGGTCCTAAGTGCGCCAAAAATCGCGCTTGGGTATCTGGCTGATCGATATAATCATCATTAACCACCCAAAGAATCATCCCAAAGCGTCTGGGATCGTGATAATGTAAGGTCATGATTTGACCATGAGAATCAGCAAAATCAATCAAGACATGATCGTGCTTACGAGGTGGCTCATCGATGTGCTGCTGTAAGCTGCCTGACATACCCAGATGAATCAGCAAAGTTTTTTGGCGATTGTCATGGGCGTGATAAAACTCTAACAGCAGATATTTGGCGCGCCTGTGTATTTTCGTTAATACAAAGCCGACCAAACTGTCCAAATCTTTGGCAATGTCATAGCGCAGGCGCGGATGTCTCACCTGAACGCGCGTGACAGTTTGACCAATCAATGGCTCTAAACTTAATTTTGTCGTCTCAACTTCGGGTAACTCTGGCATGATGCTCCTAAGCGGTTGCGCGGCGAGCATGGAGCACGCCTGGCTGCTGCTCAATTTTATTGAGTAAGCGCGATAAATGTGCAATGCCCGCCACTTCAACATAAAACTTCATATGGCTGATCGCACCATCGTTAAAGAGAGTTTCGGCACGGTGAATGTTTACCTTCTCACGATCAATCACATGCACCAAATCACGCAGCAGCCCGTTGGTATTTTGGGCTTCGACATGGATGACCACAGGCTGATAGCGACCAAAGCTTTCTTGCCAGCGTGCGACCACGGAGCGATCCGGCTCACGCTCAATCAGGCGTAGATACTCAGGGCAGCCTTCATTGTGAATGCTGACGCCGCTTGATAAGGTGATGAATCCTGCAATCGGCTCGCCATGCACAGGGTTACAGCACCTTGCCAGATGCATCTCAACATTATCAAAGCCTTCAAGCTCAATCTTATATTTATTGGGACGAATTGGGTTTTTGATTTCAATTTCGGCTTCATCAGGTACTGGGGCGGTCAAATTGAGCTTTTGGGCGACCAAATTGCTGATTTGAGTGACGGTAATATCGCCAATGACCAGTGCCACATACAGATCGTCTTCAGTTTTGACATTCAGATCAGCGAAGTATTCTGACAGGCTGACTTGATTGGGTGAAATTGATAAACGATCAAATTCTTTGAGCAATAACGCCTTGCCTGTCTCGATGTTTTTATCGCGATCTTGTTTATTGAACCACTGGCGCAGCTTGGATTTGGCGCGTGCGGTATGGATATACCCAAGCGACGGCATCAACCAATCGCGATTTGGTTCACGATTGGATTTGGTGATGATTTCAATTTGATCGCCCGTTTTTGGCTGATGAGTCAGTGGCACATAGCGGCCATTGACTCGCGCACCTTGAGCACGGTTACCCACTTCAGTATGCACATAATACGCAAAATCGAGCACCGTTGCGCCTTTTGGCAGCTCGGTGATGTCACCATCACGGCTAAACACATAAATCCGCTCGGCATTATCGATATCTAGCTCGACATCTTCTTCGTTGTCTGTTTTTTCATTGCCCAAAAGCTGACGCAGCGAGCTGATTTTTTGGGTGAGATAGTCATCCTTTTTGGCTTTGAGACCTTCTTTATAATTGACATGCGATGCCTTGCCAAGCTCCGCCTCAAAGTGCATATCAAAGGTGCGAATCTGAACCTCAAGCGTGCGCTGCTCGGCGATGACTGCTGTATGCAGTGATTTATACCCATTGGGCTTAGGATTGGTGATGTAGTCATCAAATTGCTCAGGAATATGTCGCCACAAACCATGCACAATCCCTAGCGTATAGTAGCACTCAGCGTTCGTATTGACCATCACACGCAAAGCACGAATATCATAAAGCTGATCAAAAGAAAGATTCTTTGACTTCATCTTGCGCCAAATAGAATAAATGTGCTTGACACGCCCTGATACTTCGCCTTGGATACCCGCACGCTCAAGCTCTTCGCTGAGCTTGGATTTGACCAGCTGAATATAAGCTTCGCGTTCGCTGCGTTTTTCGGCAAGCAGGCTTGCGATTTTCTTGTATTCATCAGGGGCAAGATAACGAAATGCCAAGTCCTCAAGCTCCCATTTGAGCTGAGCGATAGAGAGCCGATGTGCAAGCGGCGCATAAATGGTCATCACCTCTCTTGCGACCCGTTTTTGGCGATCAGGGGGCGCAAAGGACAGTTCGCGCATCGCAAAGGTGCGCTCAGCCAACTTGATGAGTACCGCACGCACATCATTGGTGGTGCTGATGAGCATGCTATAGATATTAGACAGCTGCTCTCTTTGATTGGATTCAAAATAATCTTCAAGTCTTTGATTGCTTTCAATGCTTTCAGACAACCGACCCATGGCAAGCGCATCCATCACCAAATGGGCGATATCCTCCCCAAAATTTGCCTGAATCGTCTGAATGCTGACCAACTCACGGCGCGCCGCACGATAGAGCATGGCAGCAGCCAAGGCATTTTCGTCTTGGAATAGGTACGCCAAAATATCTGCCATGCCGATGCCAGTGATATAGGCGCCTGATCGGGTGACATGGGGCTTGTTAGCATGAATTTGTACAAACTGGCAGGCTTGGCGCAAGATGGGCAGATCTTCTTTGCCAATGCGGGCGGCAACATTACAAATCCAAGCCTCAATATCGATATCTGACACATTGATATCACAAGGATTGGTGGTGCCGTTACTGTGATCAACTGCGCTGATAAGCTTGTGATTGGCAAGCTGCGCCTTGAAATCCGGATGCAGCTGCTTGGCAACCAGACTTGCTGCCAAAGTTGCGCTGTCCATGCTGCTAGTGTTACCGCCCAATAAAGGCAGGCTGTCACGTATCTGAACCACGGCAAATCCTTGTAAATCTAAAAATCAAATAATTTCAATTACTTCTGGGTGTGTATTTTTATAAATCGTTGATGTATTAGGCTATTATCGCACCTTGTCATCAAATTTTAAAGAACAAAAGCGTAATTTTCAAACAAATCGTTATTCCAAAAAAGACGATCACGCCCTTAAAATGACTTAAAATCTCAACCGTCAAAAGAATCCACTCAGCCAACATCAAGATAAGCCGACCGCATCCATATCGACGCAAATCTACGGCTGTATATCATAAACGGGATATGTTGAATTTTGATGAAATAAAACGAGCATTTGCCCAAAATGTATGCTATACTCTCATCTTTCGTGAATCGTTCACACTCGCTATTTGATGACATCGCACCGATATTGATGCGGGATTTCCCGATCATTCTAGATTTTTATCAGTTTTTGATAAGTTCAATACAATCAGCTTTTGATTGATTATCTTAATTTACTGTCGCGATGATTTTGGCTTGTAAGACTTGGGGATCAGCCCTTTTTTGAGTAGTCAAGCAACAGCGACAAACCTGCCACCACATTCAAAATGCCATTGATAAGACCCAAGGCTTAAGCCCATCGGCTTGGCGACTTCGGCGGTCTGTGTTTTTTATTCAATAAACACAATTGCATTGGCTCATCAGTGGGGCGTATCAGTTGAGATAATTATGACCGAGTCAACCACCCAAACTGCCCAAACCACTGACGGCACCACCGAAAATTTTGTGCTACAGTTCAGTGATTTAGGACTGAATAAACCCATCTTAAAAGCACTGGCAAGAAGTGGCTATACCACACCTACGCCCATCCAAGCCCAAGCCATTCCGCACGCTCTAAATGGTCGTGATTTGCTTTTGTCAGCTCAAACTGGCTCTGGCAAGACGGCGGCGTTTGTTTTGCCTGTTTTGGATAAAATGAGCCGCAAGCCAACCATCGAAAAGCATGTACAAGCGCTCATCTTAACGCCAACGCGTGAGCTGGCACTGCAAGTTCAAGACAGCGTTCGACGCTATGGTGATGGTATGCGCAATATGTTTAGCGTGCCTTTGGTAGGCGGCGCGCCTTATGGCGGTCAGCTGCGCGCCCTAAAAAAAGGCGTGCAAGTCATCATCGCAACGCCAGGTCGCTTGATTGACCACATGCGCGAAGGCCGCGTGGATTTATCAAAATTAGACATGCTGATTTTGGATGAAGCTGATCGTATGCTTGACATGGGATTTGCAGATGATATCAAAGAAATCCTGCAAAATACCCCTGAGACACGCCAAACGGTGATGTCTTCGGCCACTTGGGATGGCGCAGTCGGCAAAATCGCCGAAAGCTTCACGGTCAACCCTGAAAAAGTCGCCATCAAGGTGGAGTCGGCGCACATCGATGAAAGTGTGTATTATTGTGATGATTTTAACCACAAAAACAAAATCTTGCTTGAGGTATTAAATAACCCTGAAATTAAGCAAGCAGTGATCTTTGCGGCAACAAAAATGTCCACAGAAAAATTGGCAGCGCAGCTTGTCGAAGCAGGCCATAAGGCACGCTATTTGCACGGTGATTTGCCACAAGGCAAGCGTAATCGCATCGTAAGCGACATGAAATCAGGCAAATGTGATCTGCTTGTCGCCACCGATGTTGCCGCGCGAGGCATTGATATTTCGGCGATCAGCCATGTGGTGAATTATGACTTACCACGTCAAGTTGAAGATTATGTGCACCGTATTGGCCGCTGTGGCCGAGCAGGCCGTACTGGCGTGGCGGTGAACTTATGTAGTCTTGATGACAATCGTCAGCTTGAGCACATCAACCGCTATCTGAAGCGTCAGATGAGCGTTGCGACCATCGAAGGTCTAGAGCCGCGCCGTAATTTTGGTGCTCAATCACAAGAGCGTCGCCGTGGTCGTGGTAAGCCTCAAGGTCGTACGCGTCAAGAAGGACGACAAAACTTTGATCGCACTGACAATAAATTTGGTGGTCGTACTCGCCACGAACATCGCCATGAGCGCCCATTTGAGGGCAAGCGTGAGCGTTTCGAGGGTCGTAGTGAGCCGCGTCATGAGTCAAGAGCTGATCAATTTGACAACCGTAAAGGACGCTTTGAGGATCGTGAACGCAGCTTTAGTCGTCGCGAAAATCATGAAAATCGTGAGCGCCGCGACAGCCGTTTTGAGACTCGCTCTGATCGCCGTTTTGATAAAAATAGACAAGGTTATTATCAAGCCGATGGCATGAGCCGCCAAGACAAAGAAGATCGTCTGCGTCATTTTGACCGCCGCGACAACGATCGCCGCGATACTCGATCTGATAAGCCTGCCAAATTTGGCACACAAGCTGACTTTGATCGCCCAAGACGCAGCAAAGCCTTTGGTGATAAAGCCAAGCCAAATACAGGATTTGATAAATTTGGTGGCAAATCTCGTCCAAAGGCGGTTGAAGAAGTGTTTTTTGCCAAGCGCCAAGACAAAAAAGCCAAGCGCAGATTTGGCGACTTTTAATCCTTAACTCTAAAAAACACCCTCAAAGATATCTTTGAGGGTGTTTTTTGGCTTAAGCGTCACTGCGCTCAAAGCGCGCGATACTCTCGACATGACCTGTATGGCTAAACATGTCCATCACGCCAGCGTGTGTCAGCCGATAGCCGGCCTCTATGAGCGCTTTGGTATCTCGCGCTAGCGTGACAGGATTGCACGATACATAGACAATACGCTTGGCATTGAATTTGGGTAAGTATGCCATGACTTCCCAAGCACCCGAGCGCGGTGGGTCGATCAACAGCGCATCAAAGCGATTATCACCCGTCGCCCACGGCTGATCGCTCAAATCTTGGGTCAAATCTTTGGCATAAAATTCGGTATGGGCGATGCCGTTGGCTGCCGCGTTCATTTTGGCGCGCTCGGTCATCTCTTGACTGCCCTCAACACCCACCACAAAGCCGCTTTCGCCAACTTGTCTTGCCAAAGCCAAACTAAAATTCCCCAAACCGCAGAATAAATCCAGTACACGCTCGCCTTTTTGTAGATTTAAAAGCTTACTTGCCACATCCATCATTTTTTGATTAACAGAAAGATTGACTTGCGTAAAATCCAAAGGCGAGAATTCATAAGTCAAATCAAAATTTGGCAAGTGATAAAACAAACCGCCTGTAGGTGGCACAGTCAGCGAAGTTGGGCGCGCGCCTTCGGTATCGATGCGATGCACGCTGTCCGCCCCTTTTGGCTGTAAGAACAGCTGCCAGTTACGAGCTGCAAAAAATTGGCGCAGCTTAGCCAAATCTTCATCATCAAGCTCGACCATATGACGCACGATGACCGCAACTGACTTGGCACTGTCAGGCACGTGCGACAGCGTCTGCCCCATCGCAACCTCAAGCTGTGGGATGCTGTCGCGTGCATTCAGACTGGTGATAAGCACTTTTAAATTTTCAATCTCAAAGCCGATACGCTCATCTAAGATATGGCACTCATGAAGCTCTGCCAAAAAATTGCTGGCGCGTTCGCGAAAGCCCACCAGTGCCGAGTCTTTTTTGGCGACATAGCGAACACCCATGCGCGCCTTAGTGCGATAGCCAAGACGGTCACCAACCAAAGGCTCAAGCCACTCATCAGGCTCTACGCCTGCTTGGTGTATGAGCAGCTCTTTGAGTACGGACTGCTTAAAGGCGATCTGCGCATCTGCTTGCCAGTGCTGCAGGCTGCATCCGCCACACACCCCAAAATGCGGGCAAGGCGGCGTTTGGCGCTGGGGGTGGGGATGAGTGATGACTTGTAAGGCATCGCCTTCTTCAAAATTCTTCTTAGAATTGGTCATCTTCACCAAGACAGTTTCGCCCGGCAAAGCAAAGCTGACAAAGACTTTTTTGCCTGCTTTATCGGGATTATGAGCGGTGTTATCGGCATCATACACCGCCACCCCGCGCCCATCGTGCGCTAAGTTTGTGATATGAAATTCTAGGGGCGGCGCATCCGCCAAACGCTTGCGCGCGCGAGCGGTGGGTTTGCCTTTTTTGCTGGGACTTGCGATGAGTGAATGCGCTGTCATATGAAAAATATGCCTGTCGTTAGATGGGTATTGGACTTGGGTTATCATGAAAGCGATTTTGGCAAAATGATTCAATCATAAGCACCAAGCTAAGCCATGATAAACTTTAGTTAAACGCATATTATACCATAGCGCGCTTTGGCTGTGAATTTGATTGGGAAAAGGACGATCAGCGGTTATAATGATCCCATCTTTTATCAACACTCAAGGAATGCCCCATGAATGAGATGCTGCTTGCACTGGCCAGTCTGCTGACTTCGGTGATGTCGGGTATCGCAGGCATGGGCGGTGGGATGATTTTGGTGGGGCTGTTGCCTTTATTTTTACCGGCGGCGGTGATTGTGCCTGTGCACGCCACCGCACAGCTGGCAAGCAACGCCAGTCGCACTTGGTTTGGGCGGGAACAGATGGATTGGCGATACATTCCGCCTTATGTGGTCGGTGCGCTGGCAGGCGTGGCGGCATTTTGGCTTGTTGTGCGATTTATCAATCTTGAGTGGGTGCCTTTATTTATCGCAGCGTATATTTTGATAACTTTATGGGTGCGTCCAGTCAATCATTGGCTCAAACACCGTGAAAATTTTTATTTGATTGGTTTTATTCAAGTGGGCGTAGGCATGTTTGTGGGCAGTCCAGGACCTTTACACATGCCACTATTGACCAAAAAATACGAAGATACGCACACGGTCGTGACGGTCGCCTCGATGATGATGACCTTTTTTCATACTTTCAAAATCATCGCCTATGTGATGCTTGGTTTTGTGTTTATGGAATACTGGCAGATCATTGCCATTTTGGCGGTATCAGCGACAGCAGGGTCTTGGCTGGGCGTCAAATTGCGCAAGCGCTTGCCCATGCCGTGGCTAAAAACAGCCATTCCTTGGATTTTGACGCTCATTGCTGTGCAGATCATCATCCGATTTATCGTGAAAATGGGCTGATTGCTTGATATCAACGACAATCTTAAAACCAAAAACAGCTAACTCCTAGCGCACCCAAGCATCCAAAAAGCTTTGATGGCGCAGTTTGCCATCTGAATTGGTCAAGGTTTGTATAAATTGGTCGGTTTTGTCGATGAGCATTTGACATTCATCGGCAGAAGATTTGCCTGTCAAAGTCAGCCATCTTAAATAAATCAGCCAAGTATTGAGCACATCAGATTCACAATAAGTCCCCAGTTTTTGCCACTCAGATGCCTGCACCATCGGTAGAACCTGAGCACCGTCGATATCGCCTTTGCCAGCAAAACCACACAGGCTTGCCACGGTGTCAAGCGACTGCTTTTGTTGGTGATGATATAGGGAAGTTTTGTCCATCAAATCAATGTGCATCTCACCATAGCGATATAAATAATCTGGTTTTTGGGCGCTGTTAAACAGCGCAGGCGCTGACAGCTGATGATGCATGGCCCGGTACATGACGACAGGCAAATCAAAGTTTAAGCCATTCCAGCTGACGAGCGTGGGCTTTTTGTCAAAGGCTCTAAAAAAATTGACCAAAATCTGACGCTCATCCATCGTCTGTAGCGTCAATGATTTTAGATGAAAATGATCGCCATCAAACCATAAAAATGATAAGCAAGCAATTTTATGTAAAGGTAGGCGCATAAATTCTGTGCCTGCTTCTGCTTGGCGCAGGGCGATGAGTGCGCTCAAGGCATCAGCATCATTTAAGGTGCGCAAATTTGGATACAGCCGCTTACCGCTGTCAATATCAGGAATGGTCTCAATATCAAAAACCAAAATAGGAGTAGAAATCATACCAAACCTTAGTCAATAACACCAAATAACCCAGTGGATAAATAGCGGTCGCCGCGGTCGCAGACAATGAAGGCGATGACCGCCTCAGGTGCGTTTTTGGCAATTTGGTGGGCTGCCCACGCCGCACCGCCAGAGGATACCCCACAAAAAATCCCCTCTTCGCGCGCCAGTTTGCGCATATAACGCTCGGCATCGGCTTGGCTGACATCCATAATCGTATCGACCAAAGAGGCATCGAAAATCCCTGGCAAATATTCAGCCGGCCAGCGGCGAATGCCGGCGATGGATGAATGTTCATCTGGCTGAAGTCCAATGACTTGAATGGCTGGATTTTGTTCTTTGAGATATTGGCTGACACCCATGATGGTGCCTGTCGTACCCATACTGCTCACAAAATGCGTGATTTTACCGTCAGTTTGCTGCCAAAGCTCTGGACCTGTGGTCAGATAGTGCGCTTGTTTATTATCAGTATTATTAAATTGATCAAGCACAATGCCCTGACCGTCAGCCTGCATCTTTAACGCCATATCTCGCGCCGCTTCCATGCCGTCAGCCACTTCGATGAGTGTTGCGCCATAAGCTGCCATGGCGTCTTTACGCTCTTGGGTAGAATTGGCAGGCATCAGCAGCGTCATCTGATAGCCGCGCATCGCTGCAACCATCGCCAAAGCAATGCCGGTATTGCCACTGGTGGCTTCGATGAGTGTATCACCTGGCGTGATTTGTCCACGCATTTCAGCTTGATAAATCATATTAAAAGCAGGGCGATCCTTGACCGAGCCTGCTGGATTATTGCCCTCAAGTTTGGCAAGTAGCACAGATTGGGTGTCTTTGGCAAGTGTATTGAGTTTGACAAGCGGGGTGTTGCCCACGCAGTCGGAGAGTGTGGTGGTTTGATGGATAAAATCTTTGGTCATTTTGGGTGTCTCATGAATCATTGATTATGCCAAATTATAGCATAATTAAAACCACGCCATCAGCATTGTTCGACGGGGTTTGGTGTACTTATGGTAAGGTTTTTGGTATAGTGCTACAAAATCTTGGGGTGATCATCCATGCAGGTAAATAAAGCATTTGGCATAAAAAGCGCTTATGGGCAGCTGATTTTGTTGGTGTTCTTGCCAATCGTCGTATTGGCATTTGTGGGGTCGTATTTGGTGATGAGCGAGATACGCCGTGCCATTCTTGCTGAGCAAGACACGATGGCGCAAGCGGCTTTGGTGCGCTATGATGCCATGGTGCGCCCTTTATTGACTGACATTCAGCATCGCCAAAGTCGCATGGATGAGCGCGTGGCTCAGATGAATGAAGATGAGATTCTAAGCGCCATCGCCCCACACGACGCCCCTGCCCTAAATGGTGTGATCATTCGCAGCAATGAAGATGACTCGCGGTTTTTTAATGAAAATTGGTTTGTGCAGCTTCAGCAGTCGCGTAATCAGCATGTGCTTCGGGTTGCGGTGATGGATGGCATTGGGCGAGTGCTGTTTAGTACGGGGATGCAGACGGATTTGTCGTGGGGGGATTTTGATTTACAAGCCGAACAAATCTACCGTGTGCCTACCGCTGTAGGCACTGCCTATGGCAAGTCGTTTATATTTGATAACGAGCGCTACTGGCTTGTGGTTGATATGGATAATACGCCGCTGACCATTACCTCGTATCGGGTGGCGCTGGCGCTCACCATCATTGGCTTGACGACCATTTTATTACTGCTTTTGATTTTAAATATATATTCTAAGCGCTGGATCGCGCCGCTGTATGAGATGCGTCTGTACCTACAAAGGCTCAATACCGACAATTTATCGCGCGTGCCTCAGCTCAGAACCAACGGCGAGTTTGCCCTGCTGCGAGATGATTTTGCGCGTGCGGTTCGGCGGCTGCATGCCAGTTTTACCGAGCTTAAAAATCATGCCGACGAGACCGAACGCGACTTGCAGCAAGCGTTTGATGAGATGGAGATGCAAAACATCTCTATCCGCAATGCCCGTGATGCAGCGATTTCAGCCAGTCAAGCCAAATCCGCATTTTTGGCGAATATCAGCCATGAGCTTCGCACGCCCTTGAATAGCATTGATGGCTTTATCAATTTGCTTGCGCGCAAAGGCGAGCTGACGGGCGAACAAAACCTATATGTACAAACCATCAAAAAATCATCCGCGCATTTATTAGCACTGGTTAATGATGTGCTTGACTTTTCTAAGATGGAAGCGGGTAAGCTGATCTTGGACAGTCATGATTTTGATCTGTATGCGGCGGTGTACGATGTGGTCGATATGCTCTCACCTGCAGCACTTGAGAAGCGGCTGCGTTTGGCGGTTTTGTATTATGATGATGTGCCAACGCGCGTGGTCGGAGATAGTCTAAGAGTTAAGCAAATTCTAACAAACTTAGTCGGCAATGCCATTAAATTCACGGATACAGGTGGGGTGGTCGTCCGCGCAAGCTTAGCAGATCAATCAGGCTATCTGCGCATCGAAGTTGAAGATACAGGTAAAGGCGTCAGTGAAAGCGATAAAGCTCAGCTCTTTCAAAGCTTTGGTCAGGGTGATCTGAGTGTAACGCGGCGCTATGGCGGCACAGGCTTGGGCTTGGTCATCTCAAAGCAGCTGACGCATCTGATGGGTGGGGCGATTGGATTTTTTGATAATCGCAGCGAAAATATCGCAAATGCTGGTGCGACATTTTGGTTTGAGATGCCCACAGGTGTGCATGAAGCGTCATTTGATGAGGCATCGATTCAGATTCCTGAAACCTTAAACCTGCCCATGCATCTATTGGTGTGGATTAACCATGCACCAGCACTGCAAGTGCTCAGAGCCAGTTTGATGGGCACCAAAGTGCAATTAACGATCGCCATCGGTCTTGCAGACTTATTAGAAAAACTTGATAAAAAAGACACGGAATATGACTGGGTTATCGTAGATAATTTTGGTCAAGATGCCGCCAAGGATGATGTCGGCGCCATTTTACGCCAAATTCGCTTGCGTTATCAGGGTAAGCTTGCCAGTTTTGGTTATCAAGTGGGTATCAATGAGCAGCTCATCTCACGCTATCAAACCCATGCCTTGCACGAGCCGATGGACAAAAGGCAGCTGTACGCCATGCTGTCAAATCAGCAAAACATCATGACGATGCAGTCATCACGCCAAGCCAAATTTGTGGGGCGGCGTATCTTGGCGGTGGATGATCATTTACCAAACCTTTTGGTGTTGGATGCGCTGCTTGGGGAGTTGGGTGTTGAAGTGGTGACAGCCAACAGCGGATTTGACGCCATAGAAAAAATGACTCAAAGCATCACAGGCGCCATACCCCCGATTGATATGATTTTTATGGATGTTCAAATGCCCAGAATGTCAGGGCTAGAAGCTTCCATTGAGATCCGTAAAATTGAAGAGACGCATCTGGTAGAGCCTGTGCCAATCGTGGCACTCACAGCGCACGGTCTGTCGGATGAAAAAGATCGGTTGGTTGCAGCAGGGCTGAATGATTATGTCAGCAAGCCCATCGGAGAGATGCAACTGGTGCAGACGCTGCAAAAGTGGCTTGGTCGCAGCGGTGAGTCAGCTGATGATCTTGATGTCAGCGCTGTGTTTGAGTCGCTACCTGTGGTCGATGTCGCCGATCAGCCAAGCGATGCGGCAGATGGGCTGATTGATGTGGATTGGCAAGATGCGCTTGAGCGTTCAGCCAATAAGCCCAAACTGGCTTATAAACTGCTTGAGATGATCATTGACAGCGCCGATGGCGAGCGGCAAGCGATTGAGCGTGCTTGGGCGGATCGCGACAGGCAGAGTCTGGCAGACATCAGCCATCGCATGGTCGGGGCGGCGCGCTATGCAGGCGTGCCAAGATTGCGAGCGGTATCAGAGCGGTTTGAATCAGAATGTCGGCGTGATCTTAGCGCGGTCAGCGCCAGTCAATTCATCGCCATGCGCCCAACTTATCGCGCTTTGATTGATGCACTTGATGCGCTGCAAGCGGTGGATTTATCCAAGATCGTACCTGCCGATGTTGAGATAACACAATAGCCGCGCATATCAATAAATACTAAAACCAACTTGTGGCTAGCATCAAGTTGGTTTTGATCATTTTTAGGTCATTATAGAAGACCAGGCTTAATCTGGCGGGCAAGCGCTTAAATGACTTTTTAAAACTAAGTGCCGTACACCACTGCCCTAATGACGAATGAGTCAAAAAATCATTGCGCTATGTTCCCAATCGCTTGCCCCATCATGACTTTTTCGCCGTGGCTGATGTGTGCAAGCCAGTCATTATTTGCTGATTGCGGTAACAACACGATGGCAGTTGAGCCCAAATAAAAGCGCCCAAGTTCATCGCCCTTAGCCAGTGCCAAATCATGTTTACGATGCTGAATGTATGGTGTGCGGCGGATTTTGCCTGTTGCGACCGACTCAATGCCTGCCACGATCATCGCCCCAACCAGCACCACAGCCGCGCGCCCAAAATTGGTATCAAATAAGCACACCAAGCGCTCATTACGAGCAAACAGATCAGGGACATGCTCTGCGGTAGTATTATTCACCGAAAACAGCGTCCCTGGCACATAGCGCGTCGCCACCAATTTGCCATCAAATGGCATATGGACGCGGTGATAGTTGCTTGGCGCCAAATAAATCGTCGCAAAACTGCCGTCCATAAAATACTGACCATCATCATAATCAGCCAGTAGCTGACCGACATCATAATCCCGACCTTTGGCTTGCAAAATCGCCCCATGACGGATATGACCAACTTGCGAAATGGTGCCATCAGCAGGGCAGATGAGATGGTTTTTTTGATCATCAATGGGGCGCACGCCTTGTTTTAGTTCGCGCGTAAAAAAATCATTAAAACTGTCATAGTCATTCAACCGACCGCGCGCATAGTCATCCAGTTCAATGTCATACGCCTTGGCAAAAGCTTGAATGAGCGCTTTTTTAACATACTTATTTTCGCTCGCCGCTAAATTGCCTGCAAATTCGCTCAATGCTTGCTGCGGAACGAGATTTTGGATGAGTGCAAAAGGATTCATAAGACCGCCTAAGAATATAAATATTTTTTATTTTAGCACAAAGCCTGATCAAAAACCGTTTAAGTTCTGAAAAAGCGGCAGCATTGGTTGTGACAATCAACTGCTATAATGAGAATGATTTATATTTTCAAATGTAAACTTATAGGACAATGCGCTATAATGCGCTATCATGAACCACCCAACTCCCAAAGCCATGACCTCATCGCCTGATCAGCCCATTCACCAAAGCAGTCTTATGCGCGCACTGTTTTTTGTGTTGGGTTTGGTGTGCTTGATTTTGGGGTTGATTGGTGTGGTGGTGCCAGGTATGCCAACGACGGTATTTATTCTGCTTTGTGCTTATTTTTGGGCAAAAAGTTCGCGTCGGTTTTATGCATGGCTGTTGGCGCACCGTATTTTTGGACCGATGATTGTTGATTGGCAGACTCGCCGCGCCATGCCAAGATTTGCCAAATATTTGGCTTGGCTGATGATGACTGTATCAACGGTGGCGCTTTTTTTGCAGCTGTCAAGTCAATGGCTTTGGGTGGCTTGGCTTGTGGCGATTTTTTGTCTTGCTGTGGGCGTTTGGATGGCAAGGCTACCTGACGCATGATGATTTAGCGTGCCTTACCTAAGCGATCACTCTAACGCCTTCAAGCCCTATCATTTTTTGTCTAAATTCGTTATGATAAGCCATATTTGACGAAAGAGTTGGCTGATGATTGACGCATTTGATACCCAACACCTGTGGCACCCTTATACTTCTATGACACGCCCTTTGCCGGCGCTCCCGGTTGAGCGTGCTGAGGGCTGCTGTATTCATCTGATGGATGGTACGGTGCTCATTGATGGCATGTCGTCGTGGTGGTGTGCGATTCACGGTTATAATCATCCTGTCTTAAATGACGCCATCACCGATCAGCTCACCAAAATGTCTCATATTATGTTTGGGGGGCTGACCCATCAGCCTGCCATTGAGCTTGGCAAAGTGCTACTTGACATCACCCCAAAACCCCTTGAGCATATCTTTTATGCTGATTCAGGTTCGGTGGCGGTTGAGGTGGCGCTAAAAATGGCGATCCAATACCAACACGCCTTAGGCAAGCCTGCGAAGCACAATATCATGACCACTCGTTCAGGCTATCATGGCGATACCTGGAATGCCATGAGTGTTTGCGACCCTGTGACGGGCATGCATCAGATTTTTGGAAATGCGCTGCCAAGCCGTATTTTTGTTGAGGCGCCTACCATTGGCATGGATGAGCCTTGGGATGAGGCAGCGATGGACGGCATTCGATCGGCATTTGAAAAGCACCATGAGCATTTGGCGGCGTTTATTATTGAGCCTGTCGTTCAGGGTGCAGGCGGTATGCGCTTTTATCATGTCAATTATTTAAAACATCTGCGCAAATTGTGCGATCACTATGGTGTGTTATTAATTTTTGATGAGATCGCCACAGGATTTGGGCGCACAGGTAAGCTGTTTGCTTGCGAGCATGCTGATGTTGTGCCTGATATTATGTGCTTGGGTAAGGCGCTGACAGGCGGCTATCTGACGCTGTCGGCAGTGCTGACGACCGCTCAGGTTGCACATACCATCAGCGAGGGCGAAGCTGGCGTGTTCATGCACGGTCCGACATTTATGGCAAATCCTTTGGCGTGCGCGACGGCTTTGGCAAGCACTCGGCTGTTATTACAAAGCCCGTGGCAGCATCATGTTGAGCGTATCGCTCAGGCTTGCCGCACGGCGTTTGGCGATCTTAAGAGCCTTTGGTATGTCCAAGATGTGCGTATTTTGGGCGCGATTG
Source organism: Moraxella canis (assembly GCF_034424565.1). Taxonomy (NCBI): domain Bacteria; kingdom Pseudomonadati; phylum Pseudomonadota; class Gammaproteobacteria; order Moraxellales; family Moraxellaceae; genus Moraxella; species Moraxella canis. The sequence continues at coordinate 1,271,530 of NZ_CP139961.1, forward strand.
CGGTGATTGAGATGCGTCACCTGGTTGATATGCCGACCATTCAACGCGAATGTGTGGCGCGCGGAATTTGGATTCGACCATTTGGGCGGCTGGTGTATTTGATGCCGCCATTTATTATCAGTGATGATGAGCTTGCAGCTTTGCTTGATGAGGTGGCAGACTTGGTGCGCACCACACTTGCGCCCACGCCCAAAGACAGTGCCGAGGCGTGCGATGAGTGAGTTATTAAATCATTATGCCGATAAACTGTCTGCCCTAAAATCTTGCCATAACCACCGCCAATTTCAAGCACTGCAACACCGCGGGCGCTTTATTTGTGTTAATGACGGCAAGCCTTTACTCAATTTAGCGAGCAATGATTACTTAGGCATTGCTCAAGATCGGCAGCTTTATGAGGAATTTTTGGATGTTTTGCATGAGCAGCGTCAGCCGTTTGGGTCGTCTTCATCGAGGCTGTTGACAGGGAATTTTGACAGTTTTGAGCGCTTGGAGGCTCAGATGGCATCGCTGTTTGGTCGCCCATGCCTGCTGTTTAATAGCGGCTATCATACCAATATCGGCATTTTGCCTGCCATTTGTGACACCAAGACGGTGATTTTGGCGGATAAATTGGTTCATGCCAGTATCATTGATGGGATGCGACTGGCTGCCCAAAATGGCACCAAAACTGTCCGCTATCAGCACCAAAATTTTGATCAATTAAAACATCTCATCGAAAAATATCACGCGGATGACCGTATTGAGCGCATCGTCATCGCCACTGAGAGTGTCTTTAGCATGGATGGTGATGTGACCGATTTGGTGCAGCTTGTCAGCTTAAAATCGGCATCTCAAAAAGTCATACTGTATGTTGACGAGGCTCATGCCATTGGTGTGCGCGGCGCTCGTGGATTGGGCTGCGCCGAAGAGTATGGCGTGATTGAGCAGATTGATTTTATTGTCGGTGCTTTTGGTAAGGCGATGGGGTCTGTGGGTGGCTACTGTATTTGCCATGAGATTTTGCGCGATTATTTGATTAATACGATGCGTCCGCTGATTTTTAGTACGGCTTTGGCGCCTGTCAATATGGCTTGGACGGCGTTTATGCTCGAAAAAATAGTCAATATGACCCAAGCAAGATTGCGCTTGGCGGCGATGAGTGATCAATTATCACAAGCGCTGATCGCCATGCAGCTGTCCTGCCCGTCTGCCAGTCAGATCGTGCCAGTGATCTTGGGAGAAAACGCACGCACGCTCAAGGCAGCCGATGCCCTAAAGCAGCAAGGTTATTATGTGTTGGCGGTGCGTCCGCCGACAGTACCAAAAGGTCAGTCGCGCCTGCGCGTCTGCTTGACCGAAGCAATCAGTGATGATGAGATGGTAGGGTTTATCCAAGCGCTGCAGCAAGTCGTTGGGGGTGAGGCGTGACTCAGCCTGTTTTGACACCCGATCTGACGACGGTTGCCCAGCGATTTTGCCGAGCACATCTTGGCTATCGGCAGCACGCCACCGTCCAAGCCGATATGGCTACCAAGCTCATTGCGCATCTACAGACCATTTACACACATAAAAACATCCCAAGACTGCTTGAGATTGGGGTGGGTAGCGGATTTTTGACCGATGCTTTGCTGAGTCATTTTAGTGTGGATCAGCTTTATTTGAATGACTTATATGCAGGCATTCAAGCCAATGCACTGCCGACAGGTGTTTGTGCTGAATATCTGATCGGCGATATTCAGACGCTTGATTTGCCGCTGGCGCTAGATGGCGTGATTTCTTCATCGGTATTTCAGTGGATTTATCCACCCGATGTGCTGTTTGCCAAAATTTTTGAGCATCTAAAGGTAGGTGGATTTTTGGCAGTCGGTACTTTTGTTCAAGGCAATTTGCACGAAATACGAGCGCTGACAGGGCAGGGGCTCTGTTATGATACGCCCCAAGTGCTCAGTGAGCGTCTGCACCGAGCAGGCTTTGTGATTGATGTCATCGAGACTCAGGCTTGCGTGCTGACTTTTGATTCTCCGATGGCAGTACTTCGCCATCTGCAGGCTACAGGCGTAACAGCCACAGGCTCACAAAAAGCTTTTTGGACAAAACAGCGCTTGGCGACGTTTTGTCAAGAGTATCAACAATTTAATACCCAAAGCGGCTATACTTTAACTTATCAGCCGCTACTTTTTGTCGCTCATAAACCAAAAACCTCACCTTTATGAATACATTACCCAATCTTCACCAAATGCAAGGCGCTTATTTCATCAGCGGTATCGATACCGACATCGGCAAAACTATCGTAACAGGCTATATTGCGCGCAGGCTTTTGGATAATCACCAGCAAGTCATCACCCAAAAACTGATCCAAACTGGCAATGCAAAGATCAGTGAAGACATCGAAAAGCATCGCAAAATGATGGGCGTGGGTATGCTGCCTGATGATGACGCGCGCTTGACGATGCCACTGGTGCTCAGCTATCCTGCTTCACCGCATCTGGCAAGTCGCATTGATGGCATCGCTGTAGATACCGACCACATCACAGCCTGCACTGAGCAATTATTGGTGCGTCATGATGTTGTGCTGATCGAAGGTGCAGGCGGTCTGATGGTGCCACTCAAGGCTGATACCAACGATGGTTTGATCATCGACTACATCCAAAGCCAAGGTTACCCTGTCATTTTGGTGACATCAGGCAGGCTTGGCAGCATCAATCATACCTTGCTTAGCTTGAGCGCCCTAAAGTCTTACGGCATACATCTGCATGCATTGGCGTATAATCAAGCCGATGACAGCAGCGATGAGGTGATCGCCGCTGATACCAAGCAGTATTTACAAGCTTATCTAAAAACGCACCACAGTGACGCCCTTTGGTGGGAAATACCTAGAGTGGATGAGCATAGTTTTGGTCTTCAACACTCTTAAAAAGGGGCAATCATGAAAGCATTGATACAGCGAGTGCACCATGCGCGCGTCGAAGTACAAGGGGAGGCGGTCGGTAAGATCGATGGTGGGATACTTGCCTATATCGGTATTGGCAAGTCGGATGATTTTGAGCAAGCAAAGCGCTTGGTGGATAAGATATTAAGCTATCGCATCTTTGAAAATACCACCGACGCAGACAAGCTTGGCAAGATGGATAAAAGCGTGGCTGATGTGGGCGGCGGTTTGCTTTTGGTGTCGCAGTTTACACTCATGGCACTAACCGACAAAGGTCGCCGTCCTGACTTTGGACCAGCGATGCCACCCGATCAAGCGGTGCTACTGTTTGAGCAGCTGGTTGAGTACGCCAAACAGCGCCATACGCCTGTGGCGACAGGTCAATTTGGCGCTCATATGCAAGTGATCGCCCATAATGACGGTCCGATCAATTTTATCCTAGAAGTATGAATCGGCAGCTGTTGGGATAAAATGGGGTGCGCCTTTTATTGTAATTCGTCCGCGACAATTTCGTCCAAAGTGATTTGATGGATCGGATAATTGGCAAACTCATCAGCATCCTTGCCTTGGGCGATGATCGCAGCTTTATCCGCCAGATAGCGCTCAAGCGTCAAGCGAATCGTGCGAAATGCCAAATCTTGCCACGGAATATCCTGCTCATCAATCAAGGCGCACTCTAAGCTTTCAACGCCAACCCCAAATCGCCCATCACGAGATAAATTGGTCAAGTACATGGCATGGATCTGCCCCAAATACGGAATGTCAAATAAGCAATACAGCTTGGCGTCGGTGGCGATCGCGGCGGCTTCTTCGATGGTTTCGCGCAGCGCACCTTCCATCATCGTTTCACCAATTTCCATAAATCCTGCTGGCAGCGTCCAGTAGCCATGCCGAGGCTCAATGGCGCGGCGACACAGTAAAATTTTATTCTCATGGCGCACCAAAGCCCCACAAATCATCTTGGGATTATCATAATGAATGAATCCACACGCTGGGCAGACGAGGCGCTGACGGCTGTCGCCTTTAGGGATGGTGTAGGTGGCGGTATGTCCGCATTGCATACAGTAGGGCATAGGTCTATAATAAACTGGCTAATTAAGTAAATACTACCCAAACCTTATTGGCAAGGATAGCTTTGATTGTCGTGACTGATTCAGTTTAAGCCAATTTCACCAAAAATACAAACTTTATGAACTATTTTTCAAGCCAAATTAAGGCGCATACTGATCCAAATTTTGTCGATAAAACAGCAGTCTACCTGCCATCGGAGCATCGGTTCTCTACGCTTAGCCGCTCATTATCTGGTTATCAAGGCGTGGATATTTTGTCTTTGACGCAGAATAATGATCTGATTGAAGGGGCTTATAGACAGCAGCTGAATCAAGCCTATGAGCAGCTGCTCATTGACAAGCCGCTGCCCCATGCTTGCGTGCTTGTTGCCATCACTGACGAGCCAAGCCCAAGGCTGTTATTAACTCGCCGCGCAAGTAATTTATCAAGCCATGCAGGCGAGGTGTCACTGGTGGGAGGTAAGCGCGATGAGACGGATCGATCTTCTTATGAGGTGGCGATACGAGAGGCATTTGAGGAGGTAGGATTGGTGAATGATGCCAGTACGCTGCTTGGGTTTTTGCCGATGCAAATCTCCAAAAAAGGCTTATTGGTGCGCCCTGTCGTTGCCAGTATCACGCCTGCCACAGCGGACAGTTTAATCGCCAGCGAAGATGAAATTCAGCGGTTATTTTGGGCTGATTTGACCTACCTAAAAACAACGCCGCCTATGGACTATCGCTTTGAGCGTCCTGAGCTTGGGCACACGCACTTGCACACCCCAGCATGGCTGATCGATGATCGGCAGATTGGCAAGCCTGAAGTGGTGTGGGGATTGACAGGGCGTATCATCGCCAATCTACTGCACATCGGCTATGGGGTGCGCTATCAGTGGTATTATCACTTGCAGGCACACCGCTAATTAAGCGGGCTTAGTCTCTTTGGGCTACTAAGGCTTTTAGTGCTTCTGGAGATGACCACAAGCCTTCTAAATCATAGAATTCTCGTGCTTGTGGGGTCATGATGTGTACTACCACCGAGCCCAAGTCCACCAGTGTCCAATCGCTGTCTTTATCCCCTTCGCGACCCAGCGGCATCAGCCCCGCTTCTTTGGTTGCAGCACCCAATTTGTCCGCCAAAGCTTTGACATGGCGTTTACTGGTGGCTTCACAAATGATGATGCGTTCGGCGACTTCGGTGAGATGTTCGATTTCAAGGGTGGTGATGTTTTTTGCTTTTAAGTCATCAAGCGTTTTGGTGACAAGTGACAGCGTTTGGTCTAAATTCAATGTGGTCATAATTGATTGATAATTTAATGGATAACTTTTGATTATAGCATATTTTTAGGGCTTTGGTATAAGCCTTCTTTATGGATATATGCCAAGACGCGCTCATCCAGCAGTGGTGCAGCAAGCTTAGGGTGACCAGCACCGATCAGGGCGCGGATCTGACTGGATGAGATGTTTAAGATGGGCGTCGGATCCAGATAGATGGTCTTGTCATTTGCCAAAAATTCATCCAAATCGGTGGTGCATTTTGTTGCCACGGTCTCATCAGCTGGCGTAGTATCAGCGCGGTCAAATGCCCACAATTTGGCTTGGCAAATGAGCTCATCATACGCCTTCCAGCGGTGCAGACTCGCCAAACTGTCGCCCCCAATAATAAAAATCAAAGAGTCGTCAGGATAAGCTGTCTTAAGCTGTCGTATGGTGTCGATGGTGTACACAGGGGGTGTCAAAGACAGCTCACGCTCATCAATTGATACATCCATGCCTTGCCTTATCAAGGGTGCGATGGCAAGCTTGAGCATGGCGACGCGGTGCGCGTGCAATGTCGGCGCGCCCTTAAAGGGGTTGCCGGCGGTCGGTAGCAGATGAAGGCAGACTTTGTCAGCAGTTTTTTGGCGTATGGCGTCATGTACGCTTAGCACCATCTGAAGATGCGCCCGATGGATGGGGTCAAATGAACCACCAAGATAAATGCGGTGGGTCATTTTAGTCTTGATTGAGATGGTCTGGATCAAGGGTGGGGTGCTTATGCAGTGCTCGTCCAGCGTGCCAACCCGCCTCATCACCAAAATACAACAAGCCTTGTTCATCATCCCGATAAAATTTCAGAGTCTCGCCCTTGGAATCGGTGATGACCAAAGTCTGGATCAAATGCTCACACAACTGTTTAATTTCATCTTCATGATTACCCATCGTCGGACGAGTAATGGTGTGTAGCGTCTGACGCTGTTCATCACTTAGTACAGCGTGCTTTTGGTCGTAGTCGATGATGCGTTCGGCGATTCGTTTGGCATAAGTGACTGAAAAATCATTGGGATCAACGGCGATAAAAAACATAATTAATCATGCTTAAAATTGAAAAAAATGTGTCATTATCTTACCCAAATTTGCCACAAATCACGACAATTTATGGTATAAAATTTGTTGTAACATCTTACAATGTCTCACTTAAAACCCTATCTAGGTTATTGCTTAATGATCGCTGTAATATAAAAAGTCGGTATTGGCTTACTACGGAAAGATGTAAAATCAATATTGCAAAGATCATAAAACCCTTACAATTTCTCACTTTAAAATCCATTAAAACTACCCCATTATGTCTTATACTATCTGTTTAACATATCAAAAGGCAAGTCTATGGCGCACGACAAAATCAGTATCCGCGGTGCACGCACACACAATCTAAAAAATATTGATGTGGATATCCCCCGAGATAAATTCGTGGTGATTACTGGTTTGTCAGGCTCTGGCAAGTCGTCGCTTGCTTTTGACACGCTGTATGCCGAAGGTCAGCGCCGATATGTAGAAAGCTTATCAGCCTATGCCCGCCAATTTTTAAGTCAAATGGAGAAGCCTGAAGTCGATAGCATCGAAGGCTTGTCACCTGCGATCGCCATTGAACAAAAATCCACCAACCATAACCCACGCTCAACGGTGGGCACCATTACCGAGGTGTATGATTATTTGCGCCTGTTGTTTGCGCGTGTGGGTGTGCCGTATTGCCCTGAGCATGGCGAGCCGATGGTCGCACAGACCGTCAGTGAGATGGTAGATGGGGTGATGATCTTGCCTGTGGATACTAAGCTGATGATACTGGCGCCCGTGGTGCGTGAGCGTAAAGGCGAGCACACTGCGCTGCTTGAACAGCTGCCTTCTCAGGGCTTTACGCGCGTGCGTATTGATGGGGTGATTTATGAAACTGATGATTTGCCCAGCCTTGAAAAAAACAAAAAACACAGCATCGAGGTGGTCGTTGATCGCTTTAAAGTGCGTGAGGACTTGGGTAATCGCGTCGCCGAAAGCTTAGAGGTGGCACTTAAATTGGGTCATGACATCGCCATATTATATCACATGGACGGCAATCCTGGGGGCGAAGATGAGCAGATATTATCTGCCAAGCATTCTTGTCCTGTATGCGATCGTGCGGTGAGTGAGCTTGAGCCCAGATTGTTTAGTTTTAATAATCCTGCTGGTGCGTGTCCTGCGTGTGATGGCTTGGGCAAGCGCCAGTATTTTGCCGCTGAGCGCATTGTCACTCACCCTGAAAAGTCACTCAATCAAGGTGCGATCCATGGGTGGGATAAGCGTCATGCGTATTATTTTGGCTTGCTATCGACGGTTTGCCGCCATTTTGGGATTGATATGGATGCCCCTTGGCAAAGCCTGCCAACTCAGCAGCAAGCCCTGATTTTAAAAGGCTCAGGCAAAGAAAAAATTGAGTTTAATTTCACCGATGAGCGGGGACGCAAAACGACTAAAACTGCGCCATTTGAAGGGATTTTACCGTATTTAGAGCGCCGCTATGCCACGACGACGAGCAATTTGGTGCGAGATGAATTGGCACAATATCTGTCGGATACCGAGTGTAATGTGTGCCATGGCGTGCGCCTTAATGACATCGCGCGCCATGTACGCGTTGAGGATAAAGCGATCGGCGATATCATTCACTTGCCGATTGGAGAGGCTTGGCAATATTATGAAAACTTAAAAATTAAGGGCGCAAAAGGCGAGGTCGCTGACAAGATTTTTAAGGAAATCAAAGAGCGCTTAGGCTTTTTAACAAAGGTTGGTTTGGAGTATTTGACCTTGGCGCGGTCGGCTGAGACGCTGTCAGGCGGTGAGGCGCAGCGCATTCGCTTGGCAAGCCAAATCGGTGCAGGCTTGATGGGCGTGATGTATGTGCTTGATGAGCCATCCATCGGTCTGCATCAGCGCGATAATGACCGTTTATTATCCACCTTGATGCACTTACGCGATTTGGGCAATACGGTGGTGGTTGTCGAGCATGACGAAGACGCCATCAGACAAGCTGATCATATCATTGATATTGGTGTCGGCGCAGGCGTGCATGGCGGACGCGTTGTGGCGTCGGGTACGGCAGCCCAAGTAGCCAAAACCAAAGGGTCGCTGACGGGTGAGTATTTGTCGGGGAAGCGGCGCATCGAGGTGCCAAGCACTCGCCATTCGCCTAAGACCATCGAAAAAACCAAAGGCAAAAAAACCATTCAAGAGCCATTGCACATTTGCTTGGACGGCGCTAGCGGCAATAATCTTAAAAATGTCAGCTTGCAAATCCCGATCGGTGTGATGACTTGTATTACAGGTGTCTCAGGTTCGGGCAAATCGACGCTGATTAATCGGACGCTCATGCCACTGGCTGCCACCGCCTTAAATAACGCCACCACACTTGTCCCTGAAAAATATGAAAAAATCTCAGGGCTTGAGCATTTGGATAAGATGGTCGATATTGACCAAAGTCCCATCGGTCGGACACCACGCTCAAATCCTGCGACGTATACAGGCGTATTTACTTTGATACGTGATCTATTCACCCAAACGCCAGAAGCCAGAGCGCGCGGCTATAAAGCAGGGCGATTTAGCTTTAATGTCAAAGGTGGTCGCTGTGAGGTGTGCCAAGGTGATGGTTTGATTAAGGTTGAGATGCACTTTTTGCCAGACATGTATGTGCCATGCGATGCGTGTCATGGCAAGCGTTATAATCGCGAAACGCTTGAGGTCAAATACAAAGGTAAATCCATCAGCGATGTGCTTGATATGACTGTCGAAGAGGCGATGGTGTTTTTTGAAGCCATTCCTGCGATCCATCGCCGCTTAGAAGCGCTACACGAAGTGGGTCTTGATTATATCCGCTTGGGTCAGTCGGCGACCACACTGTCAGGCGGTGAAGCTCAGCGCGTCAAGCTTGCCAAAGAGCTTGCCAAGCGAGATACTGGCAAAACTTTATATATCTTGGATGAGCCGACGACAGGTCTGCATTTTCATGATATCGCCAAGCTGTTACATATCTTGCATACGCTGCGCGACCGCGGCAATACGGTGATCGTGATTGAGCATAATTTGGACGTGATTAAGACGGCAGATTGGATTGTGGATTTGGGCTATGAAGGTGGCAGCGGCGGCGGCGAGATTGTCGCTACTGGCACGCCTGAGACCGTCGCCCAAGATGATCGCTCACATACGGGCAGATTTTTAAAGCCCATGCTTGAGCAGGCGCAGTCACTGTCTGAAGATTAGCCAAGGATTAGACTTTACAGAATTATTTTGTAAATTTGCCAAAAACTGATGGCAATTTATCCAAAAATTGCGTAAAGTATGCTTAATTCCAACCATTTAACGATTAAAATTTATTAAAAAACTAGCAAAGGAAATCTTATGAGTGTGAATAAGGTCATTCTTGTGGGTAATTTAGGTAACGACCCAGAAGTTCGTAATTTTGATAATGGTGGCATGATCGCAACGGTATCGATCGCTACTTCTGAGCGCTGGACGGACAGAAATACGGGCGAGCGTAAAGAGCATACCGAATGGCACCGTGTGGTATTCAACAACCGATTGGCGGAGATTGCCTCACAATATCTTCGTAAAGGCTCACAGATTTATGTTGAGGGCAGTTTGCGCACACGCAAGTGGCAAGATGCCCAGACAGGTCAAGAGCGTTATACAACAGAGATCCGCGCTGATAATATGCAAATGCTTGGCAGCCGTGCCAGCGGTGATAATAGCGGCTATGCCAATCCTCAAGGTGGCTACACTGGTAATCAGCCATATCAAAATCCAAGAAATCAAGGTGGGCAATATCCAAATAACGCCTATCAACAAGGTAATCAATTTGGTGGTCAAAATTCATCAGGATATGCGCCGCCTCAGCCAAACCAAGCTTACCCAAATTCAGGCTATCCCCAAGAGCGAGCGCCTCAGGCTCAGGGTAACCCGATGGCACAAAACCACTCTTTTGGGCAGCCAGCGCACATTGAGCAAAATACAGACGCACCGTCTACCCAAAAGCCAAATACGCCACCAGCGAATAAGCCCGTGATCACGCCATCACAAGGTTTGTCGGATGATGATATGCCTTTTTGAGTTACATATAATTTAAAACTGTAAAATAAAATCCATATAAATATAGAGAACCCTTTATTTTAAAAGGGTTCTCTTTTTTACATTATTTTTGACAAACATCTTTAATTTGATAGTATTTATATATGATATTTTTGTAAATTAAATGAATATGCATAGATTAGAAACAGTTCTTTTTTCAAATGGAGAACGTTTTCCTATATTGGTTAATGTTAAAACTGGTATTCCTGATTTTTATTCAACCTTATGGGTAACTGTAGAACTACGTAATCAATCCGCAGTAAACACAATTAGAAATAAGCTGGGAACTATACAGTGGATAATGAATTGGGAAAAACAGAATAATCTTGTTATTAGTGATCTAATTCATAACAAAGTACTCTTAACAGAAAACCAATTAGAATCTCTTATCCAACATATGAGAATAAATATAAAAAAGCGAAAGAATGTAATCAATACAAAAAAAAGTGTGTTAATGAAAGGTAGGACTCAATTTATTGATATTTATTCTGCCGTATCTCTTAGTCATCAATATAATAGACTAACAACGCTTTCAGAATACATATTATTTCTATCTAAAGTAATTAATGTACCTAATGAATATATTGAAAAATTGACGAAACTAATTGCGTTAATTAAAGAGTCAAGACCTAAAAATCATAAAACATTATCTATCAAACCAGAAAGTGAGCTACCTGATGGATTGTTAGATGAGTTTATGTCTATTGCGAACTTTTCTAATCCTAATAATCCATTTCAAGATATTGGAATTAGAAAAAGAAACCATTTGATGTTTATCTTATTAAAGGAATTAGGGATTAGAAGAGGAGAGCTATTATCAATTCAAATCCCATTTATTGATATAGGAACAGCTAAATCCTCAATTACAATTAGACGAACACATGATGATAAATTTGACACAAGGAAGAAGCAAGCTGTAAGTAAAACGAAAGAAAGGCGACTTCCTATTTCACAAAATATAGCTCAACTTATCAATGACTATATTATGAACTATCGCTCTAAGATTCCTAACGCTAATAAACATCCATATTTATTTGTAACCCATCGAAAAGGAAAAACGCAAGGAAACCCAATTAGTACCAGTTCTTTTGATAACGTTATTGTACCAACAATGAAAAAGATAGATCCTAAATTTTCTATTATTCATCCGCATATTTTTCGTCATGAATGGAACTTAGATTTTTCACGAAAGGTGGATAAAAATAATCAAAATATAAATCATGATTTCTCTCATAAAGATTTTATTTCTTCCGAAAAAGAAGCAAAGATGAGACAACATCTTATGGGACATACATCCGAGAAATCAGGAAATATTTATAATCAACGTTATATAAGAGAAAAAGCTAACAAGATATTATTAGATCTTCAGATTGAGTTTCAAAAAAAGGTTGATAATTATGAATCAGAATAAACGTCTTAGACAGTCAAGAGATGGGTATGTATTTGATGAAAATGAAAACTCTTGGCATATAAGTAAAGATATTACAATTAATTTCTCTCAAGCTGTATTAGATATAGATCATAAAACACTAGCAGGATTTAAAAAAACACTTGCTATTTATGCTGAAAAATATTCTAGCTACCATACTTTTAATATGCATCGTCGATTCCAAGAATTCGTAATAAGTACTAACTCAAATATTATTGATACATCTGTGATAATAAATTGGAAAGCTACTTTAGGTAAAGAGCGTGAGTGGCATTTAGGAGCATTAAAGGGTTTTTTACTGTCATGGCATGAGTATGGCTATTGTGGAGTTGATAAATCTGTTGTGTCATTGCTAGAAAGCTTTACGTTGAGTGGAAATGATAAAGGTAAATCGGTATTAATGAGATGCCCTTATACAGGAGCATTTACCGAAAATGAAATTTTGGCTTTAATGGCTGAACTTGCTAGACTTTGGAGAGAAGATCTTATTTCATTTGAAACATATGCATATATTCACTTACTTCAATCTACAGCTAGAAGACCCATTCAAATACGCCATTTAAAATTTGAAGACCTAAGAAAGGAAATCTCTCAAGGAACATGGAATTATTTTCTAAATATCCCTAGTGCAAAAAAAGAGGAGGGCTATTTAGAGAAACGTTTAAAAAGCTTGCTATCACAGAGGACTTATATTTAATTCTCCTAAACTTTATGGAACATCAATATAAGAAATTGCTTAGTCTGGTTGATGAAACCTTTATTTCTAGTTATAAAATGAAATTACCAATGTTTATTGATTGGAATTGTTTAAAGAAGAATATCAAAAATAGGAATTTTGATCTTTCATTATTAAACAAAGATATTTTTCATTATTCTGCTTCTTCGTTGGAGCTATACGCATTACGAAAATTCTGTATTCACCAAAAAGCAATTTCAGAACGAACAGGTGAAATTATTCATGTAACAGCAAGACGTTTTCGCCATACTAGAGGAACAAATCTAGGAAGAAAAGGGGTTGGGGCAACGATTATAGCAGAGCTCCTAGATCATACAGATACACAAAACGTTAAAGTTTATACTGAAAATACAGCTGATACAGTGCAATACATTGATCGTGTTATGGGTGCTGAAATGGGAAAACTAGCTCAAGCATTTACAGGTAGAATTATTTCTAACTTAAATGAAAGCGAGAGGGGGTACGATCCAACATCTTTAATAACCAATAACGGAATAGATACAATAGGTGCTTGTGGTACAAATGATTTTTGTATAACTGGCTATGAAACTTGTTATTTATGTCCTAAGTTTAGACCGCTCGTTGATGGTCCTCATCAACAAATCTTAAATAAGTTGTATAAGGAAAAGGAAGAGCGTTTAAAACAAACCAAAAGCATAGATTATGCATCATCCAAAGATCGTATTATTTTAGCTGTTGAGTATGTTGTTCAAGCTTGCAATGATATGAAAAGAACTATTGGGAGCCACTAATTATGAATAATCTAATTTTTACTCCACAAGATAATAATCCTAAATCTAATTTAGAGCAATTTATTAATTTCAGTAAAAATCAGCTTACTACCTTTGGAAATGATTGCTGGGAAAACAACCAATGGAAAACAACATTCAGCATTTATCCAGTTCAGGTTCGTTTTTCCACAGAAAGAATTAAATCTACAGCTTATAAATATGAGCCATTAGCTGCACCATTCATTGAATTTGCCAAAGCCTATATTCGTTATACTTATTCTCTAAATCCTATTCGGAATTTAGCCCGACATACTGAATCTTTACGTATAGTTGAAATGGCTCTCTACAATATTAAAGGAAAAGCTGACATACTTCAGCTTGATTATTTAGTTATTCATGAAGTAGAAAATATCGTATCAAAAAAATATAAAAAAGGTACGGAATCAGTCAATAAATTAGGTTATCAAATTCAAAAATTATTTGATTTTTGTAGAGAAAATCAAATTACACCTCAACTACCTTTATGGAAAAGTCCTTACAAACGCCCTAGAGATTTGACTATATTACTGGATGAAAAAGGAAAAGAATACCGTTCAAGTAAAATGCCAACTGATGAAGAAATGATGCTGGTTGCTAAACTCTTTCATGATGCCCCCAATTTAGACAAAGAAACTGAATATTACACAGCTGTTATGGCTCTACTTATGGTTGCTCCATCCCGTTGTTCTGAGTTAATGTCGTTATCTGTTAATTGCTTAGAATGGGAGAATGATAGCTTAGGAAATAAGCAATTAGGTATTCGATGGATACCCGCAAAAAATGGTAAAGTGGGATTAAAATGGGTTCCTAGCTGTATGCAAGATATTGTTGTTGAGGCCGTTAAACGCTTAACAAATATAGGCACCCTAGCAAGAGGAGTTGCTAAATTTGCAGAAAAAAATCCTAATATATTGATGTTATCCAATAAAGAGGCTTCGCCATCCCATTCTTTATACCAAAAGCCTTTAACTAAAAGTGAAATTGCTGAAGTACTAGATATTGACAAAAATAGCACTAATACTAAATGGTTTAAAAATTTAATAAGTGAAAATGATGGAATTATAACTTATGAGGTGTTAGGAAAATTTTTATATAAAAAATATACATCAAAATTTCATAATTGGCCTTATGTCGATAAACATAAAAATGTTAAGGTTTCTGAAGCTTTATTATTATTTAGAGAAAATGAATTTCATGATGACTTTTCCCCTAAAAGTTTTTCTTTTGTGTTACCAACGGTGAATCAAATTAATGATAGGTTTTGCTATTCTGAAACTCGTCCTAAAACATCATTATGGGAAAAACATTGTATAGGCACATCCAAAGGAGAATTCATAAGATTACCATCACACAATGCAAGACATTGGTTAAGTACAAAAGCTGAACGAGGAGGAATGGATGAGTTAACTTTAGCTAATTGGGCAGGACGAGCAAGAGTTGCAGATAACAAGGCTTATGATCACAGAACAGAAGAAGAAAAAAGTGAATCAGTTAGGAATTTACTCATTCCCGAAGATATTTCTATCTTAGATAAAATTCATTTGAATCTTCCTATTACCTATGAAGACTTAGGGAAAGATAGAATTGGAATCGCAACGGTAACAGAAATAGGGATCTGTGAACATGATTATGCAATGTCTCCATGTTCTCGTCATGGAGATTGTGAAACATGTAAAGAGCTTGTTTGTATTAAAGGTTTAGAGCACTCCTTAGAAATCTTAAAGGTGCGTGAATCCCAGATAACCGAACAATTTAATAAAGCTAAAGAGCACCATAAAATAGGTGTTTTTGGTGCAGATCGCTGGATAAGTAATTTAGGATGGAGACTAACTCACATAAAAACTAAAATTAAATTCTTAGAAGATGAGAGCATCCCAAATGGTTCATTATTAAGGATGCCTGATGAGTATGATCCTTCCCCTATTAAATTAGCTTTGTTGGAAAGAGGAATGGATCTAGATATACAGAAGAAAGAAACAGCTAAGTTAGACGATGATTTATATAAACTAATGGAGTTATAGTATGCCTAAAATTCTTATTACAGAAGAAAATTTAGAAGATATAATCATGTTGATTAATACTTGGGAGGGTAAATTAACATGGGATTTACTCTGTCATAAAGTGGCAGAACTACTGAATGTTAAAAGTATTGAGAGACAGTCTCTTGCAAATTATTCAGATATTCAAACAGCCTTTACTAGACGAAAACAAAAAATAAAAGAAAGTACTAAAGCTAATCCAGAACCGAATGTAACAATGGATTATCTGCAAAAGCAAGTTAAGAATTTAAAAGCTCAAGTACAACGTTTGGAAGAAATTAATGAGCGATATAAACAGCAATTTATTGTATGGCAATATAATGCATATATGCATGGGATGACAGAAGATAAGCTAAATAAGCCACTTATTGCAGTTAATCGCCAGCATCGATAAAGAGATACCGTTTGAAATTTAAATTTCAAACAGTATTTTTTCAAAAAGATTATCCTTCTCTTCTTGGGATTCTATCCTCCGGTGTTACTGATGTTAATTTGGCTAATTTCGGGGCTAGCCATTCTCTGAGGTCATCCATTAAGGAATAAACTACAGGCACAAATACTAGGCTCAACAAGGTTGAGGCGATTAAACCACAAATGACAGCGATTGCCATAGGTGCTCTAAATGCCGCGCCTGCACCGCTGGCAAACACGGCCGGGATCATTCCCGCTACCATTGCAATGGTGGTCATTAAAATCGGGCGGACACGTTCCGAATACGGCACTTATGGCGAAATCGTAAATATGCCCGTTCACGCTGTGGTAAAACACCCTGAAAACCTCACAATGGAACAAGCTGCGGCAAGTTGGATGATGTTTGTAACCGCATACGGCGGTTTGATTGAATTTGGCAAGGTGCAAAAAGGCGATTTTGTTGTATTGGGCGGAGCGACCAGCTCGGTAGGCATTGCCGCCATTCAAATCGCCAAAATGCAAGGGGCAAACGTGATTGCTCTGTCTCGCACGCACGCCAAAGGCGATGTGCTTTTACAGAAAGGGGCGGATTTTGTGATTGCCACCAAAGAAGATGACGTTACGGCTAAATTACTAGAAATTACAAACGGCAAAGGCGTGAATTTGGTGTTCGACCCTTTGGGTGGCAAAGAAGCAGCAAAAATTATCAACGCAATGACACAAGACGGCAAATACATCATCTACGGTGCATTAAGCCACGATGATATCGCCGTGCCTGTGTTCCCAATTTTAGGCAAACACTTAACCGTGCGAGGCTATGAATTGTTTGAAATCACTACCGTACCAGAAAAACTCGCTCAAGCGAAAAAATTCGTGTTTGACGGCTTAGCAAGCGGTCAATTAAAACCAGAAATTGACAAAGTTTTTGCTTTTGATGAAATGGCGGAAGCTCACCGTTATATGGAAAGCAATGCACAGATTGGGAAGATTTTGGTAAAGGTTTGATTGTTTTAAGGTAAATATGCCGTCTGAAAAATAAGTTTCAGACGGCACATCGTTATTTTACCTGCCGATTAAGCCACCACACCAGCGAGAGCATCACAGGCACTTCCACCAGCACACCGACCACCGTTGCCAATGCCGCCCCAGAATGCAAACCGAACAAAGAAATTGCCACCGCCACCGCTAATTCAAAAAAATTACTCGTGCCAATCAAGCACGCAGGGGCGGAAATTTCGTGTGGTAATTTGAGCTATTTTGCCAAAACGTGAGCCAAGGCAAAAATGCCGTAAGTCTGTGCCAGCAAGGGAATGGCAATCAGCAAAATAATCAAGGGATTGGCAATAATGGTTTGGGTTTGAAAGGCAAACAGCAACACCACCGTCAAAATCAAACCCATAATGGAAAAAGGTTTCAGGCTGCCTGAAAAATATTCCGCTATTCTTTTTCTTTAATACCTTGAATAATCTGACACTTATCAACCGTTTTATTTTCACAACCCACAAATTGCATTAGAAAAGTTTTAACTTGTTGTAGTTCTGTGATTTGTTCGTCCAAATATGCCAAATGTTGCTCGGCAAGTGCATGGATTTCATTGCATTGTTTGTTAGGCGTTTGTTGTAATTGCAACAGCGTTTTGATGTTACTTAAAGAAAGACCGATATTACGGCAAGTTTTAATAAAGCGTAATTGTTCTAACTGATTGTCATCAAACACACGATAGCCGTTTTGTTGATGTGTAGGGGCGATTAAGCCTTGTTTTTCATAATAACGAATGGTTTCCAAATGTACGCCTGTTTGTTCACTGGCTTGTTTTATTTTAAAAAATTTTGACATTTTGGCTTGACCCTGTAATGACTACGGAGTTTATAGTATAGCAAATTTCATCTTAAAACAGGATCAAAAAAAATGGCGTGCCAAAATTGTTGTGGTTCAAATCAGCCCATTCATCAATCGCCCAAGTACAAAAAAGCCTTGTGGATTGTCTTGATATTAAATTTATCAATGTTTTTTGTGGAAATTGTGATGGGGGTTAAATCAGGTTCAACTTCGCTGTTGTCGGACAGTTTGGATTTCTTGGGCGACAGTGCCAATTATTTGATAAGTTTGATTGTTTTGCCAATGGCGTTAAGTTACCGAGCCAAAGCATCTATGGTTAAGGGGCTAACGATGGGCGTTTTTGGTTTATTTATTTTAATGACAACCATTTATCGTGTGTTTTATGGGGAAATGCCCAGTTATTCTGAAATGAGCATTGTGGGATTTTTGGCGTTGTTGGTGAATGTGTCAGCGGTGTTGATATTATTAAAATTTCGTGATGGCGACAGCAATGTCCGCAGTGTGTGGCTTTGTTCTCGCAATGATGCGATTGGTAATGTGGCAGTGATTTTGGCTGGTATAGCAGTTTATTTTTTTCAATCAAAATATCCTGATTTAATTGTGGCGTTTATTTTGGCATTTTTAGCATTACAAGCCAGTCAAGAAATCATCAAAAGGGCTTGGGTGGAATTAAAAGTCAGTTAATTTAAAACACCGTTTGGATTGATGTTCAAGCGGTGTTTTTATTTTTAAATTTTGCAAAATAACTTTCAGGCTGCCTGAAAAACCTACACCCCTTTATTCCCCAGCGATTTTCGGTTTATCCACCACACCAGCGAGAGCATCACAGGCACTTCCACCAGCACACCGACCACCGTTGCCAATGCCGCCCCAGAATGCAAACCGAACAAAGAAATTGCCACCGCCACCGCCAATTCAAAAAAATTACTCGTGCCAATCAAGCACGCAGGGGCGGAAATTTCGTGTGGTAATTTGAGCCATTTTGCCAAAACGTGAGCCAAGGCAAAAATGCCGTAAGTCTGTGCCAGCAAGGGAATGGCAATCAGCAAAATAATCAAGGGATTGGCAATAATGGTTTGGGCTTGAAAGGCGAATAGCAACACCACCGTCAAAATCAAACCCATAATGGAAAAAGGTTTCAGGCTGCCTGAAAATTGTGCCACCGATTTACCCGATTTTTGTAAATAAGAGCGGGTAAGCCAGCCTGCCAGCAAGGGCAACAGCACATACAAAACCGTGCTTAAAATCAAGGTATTCCACGGAATTTCTATGTCGCTTACGCCGAGCAATACGCCTGCAATCGGAGCATACGCCACAATCATAATCAAATCATTGACCGAAACCTGCACCAAAGTGTAATTGGGGTCGCCTTTGACCAGTTGCGACCACACAAACACCATTGCCGTACACGGTGCCACACCCAGCAAAATCATGCCGGCAATGTATTCTTGTGCCGACTGTGCGTCCACCCAACCTGCAAAAAACACCCGAAAAAACAACCAGCCGAACACCGCCATCGTAAACGGCTTGACCAACCAGTTGATAAATAAGGTTAAAAATAAGCCCTTTGGTTTTTTGCCCACGTCTTTGATTGCCGACCAATCAATCTGAATCATCATCGGATAAATCATCAGCCAAATCAGTATCGCCACAGGCAAATTCACATGAGCCACTTCCAAAGATGCAACCCATTGAAATACATTGGGCAACCAAACACCCAAAACCACGCCCAGCACAATCGCCAACGCCACCCAAAGGCTTAAAAAACGTTCAAACAACCCCATGATTTACTCCTTATGATTAATAATTTCGCCGTCTTCTTTGACAAACGGGATCGCAAAAGGCGGTAAAAATGCCAAAACTGTTTCGGACGGACGGCATAATTTCACGCCTTTTTCGCTCACCATAATCGGACGATTGATTAAAATCGGTTCACGAAGCATGGCGGAAATGAGTTCGTCATCGCTTAACTTTTCGTTTTGCAAACCAAGCGTTTCATACGGCACTACATTCGTCCTAAGTAACTGGCGGGGCGTGATGCCCATGCGTTTGATTAAATTACGCAAGGTCGTTTCACTTGGCGGATTTTTCAAATATTCAATCACTTGTGGCTCAATACCAGCGTGGCGGATGAGTGCCAGCACATTGCGTGAAGTACCGCAGTTTGGGTTGTGATAAATGGTAATGTTCATAGTTACTTCAATCTTTCAAGAAATATAGAAATATTTGGCAATAATTTTTCAGGCTGCCTGAAAATCACTGGCAAGATTCGCCTGTTTGAGAACAGCAGTTTTGGGTCAGAAAATGGGTCAATGCCATCATCAAATCCAGCTCGGCAAAATAACGCATGTGCCGTCCTTCCTGCACCACACGCACAAGCCCCGAATGCAACAGGCTTTTTAGATGAAAAGACACATTATTCGGGGCAAGGTTAAGCTGTTTTGCCAAGTCGCCAGCAATCATGCCAGTACTGCCTGCGGCGGTAAGTTGTTGAAAAATCGCCAGTCTTATCGGAGAAGACAGGCTCTCAAAGAGTTTGCTTGCTTGTATCGTATTCATAGGCGTAATTATAACAAGAAATTTCAATATTTCAAGTATGATTGAAATGTTTTTTAATTGTCCGAAGCCACCTTTCCAAATCCAAAAACCCACTTCCCATTTTTCGCTATTCTTATCCTAATTTCAATACATTAAAATACGCTCATTCCATTTCATAAATAAGGTAAAAAAAATGACCAAACAAATTCAATTTACAAAAACAGGTTCGCCTGATGTCCTGCAAATCGTTGATGTACAAATCCCCGCCCCCAAATCGGGCGAAGTGCAAATCCAAATGCACGCTTTGGGGCTAAAGGCAGAAATCATAATCACATCATTTAAGTACACTTACACCAGCGTGTAATTGGGGTCGCCTTTGACCAGTTGCGACCACACAAACACCATTGCCGTACAAGGCGCCACCCCAAGCAAAACATACCTGCAATGTACTCGCCTGCCGATTGTTCATCTACCCAGCCAGCAAAAAACACCTTAAAAAACAACCAGCCCACAAGTGCCATCGTAAAAGTCTGTTATCAAGCTATGGCATTCATCTGCTTTGATGGTGGTTAAAAATCGCCCAAGCCTTTTAAGATGGGGCAGTCGGGATTGTCATCGCCCCCGCAGGCATCGCTCCACACTTGCAGGGTGTGTTGCATTGATTTTAATTCTTTGATTTTATTGGATAAAAAATCAATATGACTGGCGGTGAGC
The DNA here is from genome assembly GCF_034424565.1 of Moraxella canis. Lineage (NCBI taxonomy): Bacteria > Pseudomonadati > Pseudomonadota > Gammaproteobacteria > Moraxellales > Moraxellaceae > Moraxella > Moraxella canis. The sequence continues at coordinate 1,292,371 of NZ_CP139961.1, forward strand.
GTTTTGACCTGAGCACTTGTGCGGTGTGGATTGTCTTGCAGTGCCAAAAGCTCGCCAATCTGTGCAAGCGAAAAGCCCACGCCCCTTGCTTTGGCGATGAATTTTAGCCGAGCGATGTCATTGGAGTTATAAATCCGATAACCTGCTTCACTGCGTGATGGGTTAATTAATAAGCCTGCTTTCTCATAATCACGGATTTGTTTGACGGAAAGTTGGGTAGATTTAGACGCTTGTCCGATGTTCATTGTTGCTCCTTATTGAGTGGTGTGTAAAAAAATGTTATCAAGTAAAAATAACCCTTGACCCTAACGCAAGGTTATGGTTTATGATACACACATCAAAACAAAAAATCAATGCTTTTAATCGCTTAAAAGCACTTTGTTTTAATAATCCACTTTAACTTAACATTCGGAGAAACTGTTATGAACGTTGATTTTGTTCAAAACCGACACGCCCATTGCGGCTGCCAGTCTTGCACGGGGCAAAACTGCCGTCCGGACTGCCAATGCCAAAACGGCAAGCCCTGCATTTGTGATGACTGCACTTGCAACGGCTGTGCGTGTGAATCGTAAAACCAAATAGTGAAATGGACATTGGGCGAATCTGTCATTTGCCCAATGTTATCAATGCCCATTTTGACAAGGAGAATCCAATGACATTCATCAAAAACCGTGCCGTCCGCCTGCTGCTGCCGGCCGCCTTGGTCGCTGCCGGTCTGGCGGCGCTGATTCCGACCGTTTCCGCACAAGCGGCGGACGTGGAAGTGTGGAAAGATCCGAACTGCGGCTGTTGCAGCGACTGGATCAAACACATGGAAGCCAACGGCTTCAAAGTCACCGTTCATCAAACCGGTAACCGCGAAGCGCGCAGCCGTCTGGGCATGCCCGATCGCCACGCCTCCTGCCATACGGCCAAAATCGGCCGCTACGTCATCGAAGGCCATGTGCCGGCAGCCGATATTCGGCGGCTGTTGCAGCAACAACCTGACGCCGTCGGCCTAGCCGTGCCCGGCATGCCCTTGGGTTCTCCCGGCATGGACGGCCCCGCCTACGGCAACCGCCGCATGGCGTATCAAGTGCTGCTGGTGCAAGCCAACGGCGGCAATCAGGTTTTTCAGTCCTACCCGGCCCAACCCTGAAAGAGAGCGTCATATGCAACCCATCAGCAGACGTCGGATACTGCAATACGGCATCGGGCTGGCATTGGGCTGGCCGCCTGCTCGCGCAACAGTGAAACGCAGCAGATGCCGGGCGGCGCACACCAGGGACATGACATGCGCAACGCCATGCACGGCACGCCGGCCAGCGCCGGATCGGCGCCGGCAGGCGCAACGGCATTGATGCCGTCCGAAGCCATGCCCGCCGGCGCCGCCCTGTCTGCCTTGCCGCTGCTGGCCAACCGTTCTGCCCGAAGCGCTCATTTTCAGGCCGAGCTGACCGCGCAAGTAACGCACACCGTGCTGGCAGGCGGCAAAACAACCGAAATCTGGGCCTACAACGGCCAATTGCCCGGCCCGCAAATCGTGGTGCAGGAAGGCGACACGGTGGAAATCCGTTTTCGCAACGCATTGCCGCAGCCAACCACCCTCCACTGGCACGGGCTGGATGTCCCGGCGCAGGCGGACGGCAACCCGCAAGACCCGGTGCCGCCGGGCGGCCAGCGCGTCTACCGCTTCACCCTGCCGGAAGGCAGCGCGGGCACCTACTGGTATCACCCCCATCCGCACGAGCATGTATCGGAGCAGGTATACCGGGGATTGGCTGGCACACTGATTGTCCGGGCCAAAGATGATCCCTTGGCCGGCAGGCCGGAGCAGCATTGGCTGATTTCCGATCTGCGGCTGGCGGCAGACGGCAGCATTCCGCCCAACACCCCGACCGACTGGATGAACGGACGCGAAGGCGAATTTGTGCTCATCAACGGCCAATACCGCCCCGACATCCGTGTGCAGGGAAACGAGCGCATCCGCATCTGGAACGCCACCAGCGCCCGTTACCTGCGTTTGCAGATACCCGGCATCTCATGGATCGTGGTGGGCAGCGACGGCGGATTGCTGGAACAACCGTTGCCTGCGGTCAGCGAACTGTTTCTGGCGCCCGCCGAACGGGTGGAAGTGATTTTGCAGGGCACGGCGCCAACCCGGGCGGCGCTGCACAGCCTGTATTACGATCGCCAGAAAATGATGGTACAGGAAACACCGTCCACGCTCACCCTGGCCCACGTCCGTTTTGCCGGGGAGCAGGCCGACATCCCGCCCAAACTGCGCACCCTGCCACCATGGGGAGACATCCAAGCGCAACAGACCGTGGCATTCAGCGAAGTGATGAACATGATGAATCACAGCGGCATGAACCATGGCAGCATGAACCACGGCACGGCAACGGGCACGGTAGGCGCCGACACCCCGCCGCCGATGATGACCGGCATGTTTCTGGTCAACGGCAAAACCTTCGACATGAAGCGCATTGATCTGCACACCCGGGCGGGGCAAAGCGAAGAATGGATGCTGCAAAACCTCTCCCATATGGATCACCCCTTCCATCTGCACGGCACCCAGTTTGAAATCATCCGCCGCGAATGGCAGGGCAAGCGCGAGAACGCCGCGTATCGCGCCCTGAAAGACACCGTCAACCTGCGCCCCAACGAAACGGTATGGATCCGCACCCGGCAAAACCATCCCGGCCTGAAAATGTTCCACTGCCACATTCTCGAACATGAAAACCTCGGCATGATGGGCATGCTGGAAGTGAAAGCATAACCGGGTTTGCCAAGGCGGCTTTCAGGCAGCCTTTAAAACAAGCCCCAAGGAAATGATGATGCCGACTTGTCGGACACATCGGCAAGCGATGTTCTGAACCTTCTGCTTTTTCAGACGGCATCGGTATTTGCAGGCAGCCTGAAAAAACCGTCATTCTGACCGGCCCAATGCGTACCTGCTTTTTCGGTAAACGACCGGTGATGACCCTATGAACCCAACAGGAGAAATTGTGATGAAGCAAGAAACACACAAACCGCCCAAACACCACGAGTGCCGACACGGACACGGACAGCACCGCCCTGTGCAGACACCGTCCGATGCAGCGGCTGCTTCGGGCTACACCTGCCCGATGCATCCGGAAATCCGGCAAGACCGCCCCGGCAACTGCCCTCTTTGCGGTATGGCATTGGAGCCGCTGATGCCTGAATTGGACGACGACAATCCGGAGCTGCGTGATTTTTCCCGACGCTTTTGGTACACGCTGCCCCTGACGGCGGCAGTGCTGGTGCTGGCAACGGCTGCCGTGATCGCTGGTTTTTATCTGCTGCGAGAGCACTGGGGCCATGTTCTGGGTTATTGGCCCTACCTGCTGCTGCTCGCCTGTCCGCTAATGCACCTGATGCACGGCCACGGCGGCCATGGTGGGCACGGCAACCATGCGCAGCCGCCACGGCGCACCAACAACAAGGAGTAAGCAATGGACATACATTCACACCACCATCACGGCAGTCACCCCCCTGCCGAGCCAGCCTCGCCAAAGGATCTAAAGGATCCGGTGTGCGGCATGATCGTTACGGAGCAGTCTGAACACAAATTGACGCACGAAGGGCGGCCCTACTATTTCTGTAGCGCCAAGTGCCAAGGCAAGTTCGCAGCGAACCCACTGCAATACCTTGTATCTACTGCACCCGAGGACACCGCGCCCGAGCCGGCCGGCACCATCTACACCTGCCCCATGCACCCCGAAGTGCAGCAGGATCATCCCGGCAACTGCCCTCTTTGCGGTATGGCATTGGAGCCGCTGATGCCTGAATTGGACGACGACAATCCGGAGCTGCGTGATTTTTCCCGACGCTTTTGGTACACGCTGCCCCTGACGGCGGCAGTGCTGGTGCTGGCGATGTTCGGCGAGCGTCTGAACCTGATGGATATGGCCGCACAAAGCTGGGTAGAGCTGGTGCTGTCGCTGCCGATCGTGCTGTGGGCGGGGCTGCCGTTTTTCTCACGGGGTTGGCAGTCGCTGGCAAACCGTAGTCCCAATATGTGGACGCTGATTGCACTGGGAACGGGTGCAGCCTTCGTTTACAGCGTTGTTGCCACCGCTGCACCCGGCATCTTTCCGGCATCGTTTGTATCGATGGGGCGGGTCGGCGTGTATTTTGAGGCGGCGGCCGTCATCATCTCGCTGACCTTGCTCGGCCAGATGCTCGAACTCAAAGCCCGGTCGCAGACTTCGGCGGCAATCAAGACCCTGCTCGGACTGGCGCCCAAAACCGCACGGCGTATCGGCCCGGGCGGTGCTGAAGAAGATGTGCCGCTCAGCCACATCCACATCGGCGACCTTCTGCGTGTGCGCCCCGGCGAAAAAGTGCCTGTCGATGGCGTGGTGGTTGAGGGCGCAAGCTCGGTAGATGAATCGATGCTGACCGGCGAACCGCTGCCGGTGCGCAAAGCCACCGGCGACAAAGTCATCGGCGCCACGCTCAACACCGGCGGTGCGCTCGTCATCCGCTCCGAGCGCATCGGTTCGGAAACCGTGCTTTCGCAGATTGTCCAGATGGTGGCCCAGGCGCAGCGCTCCAAAGCACCGATGCAGCGTATGGCCGACGGGGTGGCAGGCTATTTCGTACTGGCGGTTGTCGCCGTTGCCGTTGCCACTTTCTTTGTCTGGGGCGTGTTCGGCCCGCAACCGTCTTGGGTGTTCGGGTTGATCAACGCCGTTGCGGTCTTGATTATCGCCTGCCCCTGTGCACTGGGACTGGCCACTCCGATGTCGGTGATGGTCGCCACAGGACGCGGGGCAGGCAGGGGCATATTGTTCCGTGATGCCGCCGCTATCGAAAACTTGCGGCGAGTAGACACTTTGGTGATTGATAAAACCGGCACACTCACCGAAGGCCGACCCGCCTTTGATCGTGCCGTTGCGGCAGCAGGCTTTTCCGCCGAAGAAGTGCTGCGTTTGGCCGCCAGCTTGGATCAGGGCAGCGAACACCCGCTGGCCGACGCCATTGTGCAGGCCGCACGGGCACAACAGCTGAAGCTGAGCAAACCCGAACAGTTTGATTCAGGCAGCGGCATCGGCGTGAGCGGCGTGGTTGAAGGGCGTGCGCTGGCACTGGGCAACACGGCGTTTATGCAGCAGAACGGGCTTAGCGTCGAACCACTGATCGAGCAGGCCGAATCCCTGCGCAGTGAAGGTGCCAGCGTGATATATCTGGCTGCGGACGAACATCTTGCGGGACTGCTTGCCGTCTCCGATCCTGTAAAAGACAGCACCCCCGAAGCATTGGCCTCGCTCAAAGCAGCCGGCCTGCGCATCATTATGGCAACCGGCGACGGATTGACCACGGCAAACGCCGTGGGCGCAAAACTGGGCATCGACGAAGTGCACGGCGAAGTCAAGCCCGCCGACAAACTGGCACTGATCGAGCGGCTTCAGAACGAAGGGCGGGTGGTCGCAATGGCAGGCGACGGCATCAACGATGCCCCCGCACTGGCCAAAGCCGATGTCGGCATCGCAATGGGTACCGGCACCGATGTGGCAATGAGCAGTGCGCAAATCACGCTGGTCAAAGGCGATTTGCGGGGTATTGCCACCGCACGCAAATTGTCTGAGGCCACCGTGCGCAATATGAAGGAAAACCTGTTATTTGCCTTCTTATACAACGGCCTAGGGGTTCCTGTTGCCGCCGGCGTGCTGTACCCCTTTACCGGCTGGCTGCTCTCGCCGATGATTGCCGCACTGGCGATGAGCCTAAGCTCGGCATCCGTGGTCGGCAACGCACTGCGGCTGCGCAAAAGCAAGTTGTAGACCACAGCTCCGCAGGCTTCTTCCAATGACAAAACGACCTCAAAAACACCGCTTTTGATAAAGCGGTGTTTTTTTATGCCGTCTGAAAAGGTCTTTAATACTTTTTCAGACGGCATTGTGTTTTTCAAACAGTTTCGCAGTGTGCGTCATTGCACCAACCCAATATTTCATCAGGAAAATGGTGCAACAAGTTGCACCCTACATCTTTGATGCTTTTTTAAGACGGCATTTTTTTCAGACGGACTAAAACGCCCAATCTTTCCATTTTTAAAAACCAACTTCCCATTTTTCGCCATTCTTATTGTTATTTTAAAACGCTAAAATACGCCCATTTTTAATATAGGTCAAAACAATGAGCAAACAAATCCAATTTACAAAAACAGGTTCGCCTGATGTCCTGCAAATCGTTGATGTACAAATCCCCGCCCAAAATCGGGCGAAGTGCAAATCCAAATGCACGCTTTGGGACTAAACCGTGCCGAGATGATGTATCGGGAAGGGGCGTATGTGATTGACCCTGTGTTCCCTGCGACTTTGGGTTATGCAGGGGCAGGCGTGGTCGTGGCGGTGGGCGATGACGCTGGCGAATTTCAAATCGGCGACAAAGTGAGCGTCTGATCTGCACCCCAAAAGTTGGACTAAAAACCAACTGATTAAGGTGCAGATTTTTTATGACGAAATACAACCAATCTTTCAAACAAGAAGTGATCGCATTTTTTCTCCAAAACGGGAAAAATTGCTCACTCACTCGCCAGCAATTTCAGCTTAAAGCCTCCACGCTACGTCGTTGGATTTCGCAATATAACTATAATGGAATCAATAGTTTAGCCGTACTGGGTAAGAAGCAAAAATATTCCCCAGAATTTAAATTAACCGTCATACAAGCGGTCAAAAAGGGGCAATTTTCTGCAGAAAGTGCTTGTCTGCATTTTGGTATTGCTAATTCAGGGGTGATTAGCCAGTGGTTGCAAGCCTTTGAAAAACAAGGTATAAACGGCTTATTTCCAAAGCCGAAAGGACGACCAGCAATGAAACCGAAATACCCGAAAATGCCTCCCCCACCCAAAACCGAAGAAGAACGCTTGCGTTATCGGATTTTGGAACTGGAAGCGGAGAATGCTTACCTAAAAAAGTTGCGGGAACTCAACCAAGCAAAAATGCGGAAAAAGTAGCCATCATGAAAATGTTGAGGGTAAATTTTTCCTTGGAAATATTACTCCATTTGACAGGTTTAAAACGCTGTTCATTCTTTTATCATTTACAGCTTAAAATTGATAAAAATGTGGCAATTAGGCAGGAAATTGTTGAGATTTATCGCAAAAATGACGGCAATTATGGCTATCGTCGTATTACGTTAGCATTGCGAAAAATGTTCGGTGCAATTAACCATAAGCGTGTGCAAGCGATAATGCAACAGCTTGATTTAAAAGGAAAATGTAAGCAGAGAAAATATCGTTCTTACAAAGGCGAAGTGGGTAAAATTGCCGAGAATTTATTGCGACAGGATTTTCACACAAACGCTCCAAATGAAAAGCTCGTCACGGATATTACCGAGTTTAAATGTGCGGAAGGCAAACTTTATCTTTCGCCGATTAAGGACTTATTTAATGGCGAAATTATCGCCTATGACCTTGCCCGAAGCCCAAACTTTGAGCAAATAATGCGAATGATGAAACAATCTGTCGCAAAGCTCCCGCAAGGAGCAAGCCCGATTTTACATTCCGACCAAGGATGGCAATATCAGATGGCAGGTTATCAGGCGATATTGAAACAAAATGGCATCGTGTAAAGTATGTCAAGAAAAGGAAATTGCTTGGATAACAGTGCGATGGAAAGCTTTTTCGGGCGATTGAAGACGGAATGTTATTTTGGTAAACGATTTGAAACATTTGAGCAACTCGAACAAACTATTCACAAATATATTCATTATTACAATCACGAGCGTATTCAAGTGAGACTAAAAGGGCTAAGCCCTGTGCAATACAGAACTCAGTCCTTGAATTAACGTAGTCTAACTTTTTGGGGGCAGATCAATAATTAAATTTTGTAAAAATAAATCATAAAAAACCAAGAGAAGAAAATACTCACTTTTATTAAAGCATCAAGACCATAAAATATTATCTATATAACCGGAAAGTGAATTACCAGATAGGTTATTAAATAAGTTCATATGTAGCCACTGTTATCGGTGTATTGGTTGAAGTGCCTGTGATACTCTCACTTGTTGCATTGTTAAACCGTTGGAATAGGCAGTGATAAGCAGTGGGATTTTCGCAATTTACAAATTTTCACGAAAATCCCTCTGTTTTTTATGGTTAGATACCACTATTCCACTTTAAACATCCCCATCATACCGAGATTTTCATGTTCCAAAATATGGCAATGGTACATTTTCAACCCAGTGTGTCCTTGCTTAAAGCGAATAATCACTTTTTCATAAGGGCGCAAATTGACTACATCTTTTAACGCCCTGCCTTCTGGCTTGAAGGTTTTGCCGTTTAATGTATGTTGAATCACTTCAAATTGAGTGCCGTGCAAATGGAACGGATGATCCATATGGCTTTCATTGAAAATTTCCCACTGTTCCACTTCATTCAATTTGGCAACAAAATCAATACGGTTCATATCAAAGGTTTGACCGTTGATTAAGAACATACCATTCATCATTGGTGGAATAGGGTTGTCCGTTGGTGTTGTAGTAGCGTGATGTGTACCGTGATTCATCATTGGCATATTCGTATGGTTCATCATTTTTTCACTAAAGCGAATTTGGCGAACCTGCTTTGGCTCATCCCAGTTAGGGAAGGACCTTAAGCTTTCAGGTAACTGAACAGGTTCTGATTTCACCTGAATTGTGGCTAAAGTGAGATCTTTAGGCTGTTCTTGCACCATCATCTTACGGCGATCATAATAACCGCTTTGTAAATTGACTGTTCCTTGCGTTTCACCCACCATAATCACTTCAACGCGTTCGGCTGGTGTAAGTAGCAGTTCATCAACAGGCGAGCGAGGTTTTTCAAGTAAACCACCTTCGGTACCCACCACAATCCATTTCACCCCTGGAATGTTTAAACGAAAATAACGAGCGCTAGTGGCATTCCAAAGACGGATTCGTTCATTCGTTTTCACTTGAATCTGGGGCTGATATTGACCGTTGATTAACACAAATTCACCCTCACGACCGTTCATCCAATCTAACATCGTGTTTGCTGGAATGGTGCCATCGGCATTTAAACGCAGATCGGAAATCACCCAATGTTGTTCAGGAAGGTGTGCAAGCGGATCATTTTTCGCTTTAACAACGAAAGTGCCTGCTAAGCCTTTATAGACTTGTTCGGAAACATGGTCATGTGGATGAGGGTGGTACCAATATGTCCCAGCACTGCCTTGAGGTAGCGTAAAGCGATAGACTTTTTTCCCTTGCGGTTCAACCATATCCATCGGGTTACCATCCGCCTCATTTGGTACATCTAAGCCGTGCCAATGTACTGTTGAGGGTTGTGGTAGGTGATTGATAAATTCAATTTCTACGGTATCGCCTTCAAATACTTCAATTTGTGGCCCTGGTAGTTGTCCGTTATAAGCCCAAAATTCCGTTTCTTTATTGTCTGCGAGGCGAATTTTAATTGGCTCTGCTTTTAAAGTGGCTTTGAATAGCCCAGCTTGAGTCGATTGATTAGCAAGTTTTGGCAATATCCCATTAAGCGATAAACCTGAAGGCATTGCCTCAGTTGGCATTAGGCCAGTAGGTACTGAATGCATCATCGCCATATTGCCATGTTGTGCGTGGTTCATCATATTCGCAAGGCTATAAAGGCTATAAAGCGAGCTACTAGCTAAGCTAATTCCAATTCCATAACGTAAAAAATCTCGACGTTTCATTCTTTCACCCCCCCCTATTGGTTATAGGATTTAAACACTTCACTTTCACCGTTTTTCTTAATCAAAACAACATTATAAGGATCTTTGCGTCCGCCGTATGCTTCACCGTCCATACCTGGTGAACCAATTGGCATTCCCGGTGCAGACAAGCCTATTGCATCGGGTTTTTCTGCGAGTAAACGTTTGATATCCTCAGCAGGTACATGTCCTTCAATCACATAGCCATCAATCACGGCTGTGTGGCAAGAAGCATGTTCATATTTAATGTTAAAGCGCTTATGAGCATCATAATTGCCTGTTTCGTTGACTTTAACCTCAAAACCGTTTTTCTGCATATAGCTGATCCATTCATTACAACAGCCACAAGTCGGGCTTTTCCACACTTCCATAGAAAGTGTTTGTGCTTGAGCAAAAGCGGTTATGCCTAAACTTAAAAGCAACAATGAGCGGGTGAATTTATGTAATTTCATAAGATGTCCTTATTTTTATTGAGATTGAATGGACATCATGTTAAAGCTTAACCTAGGGTTAAGGTCAAGGGATTTGAAAAAAATAATTTGCAAATTTTTCTCAAAATCCTACCGCTTGTTTTTCAATATGTATGAAATCTTTACTATAATACAGTCTCATTACTCAGGAGTAATAATGCACACATTCCATCCCCAATCACTTGTCTGGACAAGAGAGCCGCAAGCTTTTGAAATATCAAAAAATAAAATAACCATCACCACAGTACCACATACGGATTTAAAGCAGTCAATGTGTTTTTGCGTGAACACCCCAATTTAAACATTCATTAGGTATAATAATAAAAAACTTAAACAGAATATCATAGCAAAATGAATTTAAAACCAGTTAAAAATCAAACTTCCCAATACGAAGAGTGGGCAAGAGAAAAAGTCAAAAAAGCTATATCCCCAACCTGAAGAACGGGGCTTTACGGCGCAAAAATGGTAAATTTGACTGGTTAAAAATTGAAGGCAAAATAAGTTATTTTAATTTGCAAACACCCAAATCCTGCATAATTTTGAAGATTTTTTACAAATTATTCATATAACATTGTTTTATATTGTAAAATTTTTAAGCTGTGTTGTTACCCATCAACACTGCTTTCAATTATTTTTTCTTTTTCGCCAATAACTCATCAATTAAACCATTCAGCACTTCCCGAATGGTTACGCCCTGTTCCGCCGCATATTTTTTTTAGTTCACGATGATTGGCTTCTGTCATATCAAAGCTAATCCGCTTAATACGCTCTTGCTCGCTGACATCAGCAACAGAAAGTTTGCTTTTAGTTGCGCTTGGGCGACCTGCTGTTAATTTATTCATTTGCATATTTCCTTATTTATTTAAAACATTGGTGGTGTCCTGAAAAGTGTGCTGGGTTAAATTTGTTTGGGATGATTGATTGCCTAAAATCCAATATTAAAAGATTTAACATGATAAAACATTGATTTGGAAAAACAGCAACTGCGCCTGACGGCTCTACTTAATCTGTGCCGAATCCGACAGTTATTACCCTCAATCGCTTTAGTATGTTGCTTACCCACCCATTGGTCACCGGTATCAGAAAACGCATTTACAAAAGCATCCCAATTATCGCCGGCAATACGTTCATAGCTTACTTTGAGTGCTTTTAAACGCTGCTTTAAAGCCAAAGCGGTTTGCAAATCACGTTTGCCCCAAACAAATGCCATGATTTCACTTGTCTTGGCATGATAACCGATGCAGATACGGTATTTTGGTCTATCCGATTTGGTGGTACAAAATGCCAATGGCGCTTTATTCTTTGCTCGAGCAAGTAGACTTTAGTGGGAAAAATATTGTGCCGGTGGTTGGTCACGGAGGCAGTCGTTTGGGTGGAACGGATAAAGATATTCAGTAACTTCAACCACAAGCCAACGTAAAAAACGGTTTTGAGGCGTATTTGCATAAAACGGTAAGGGCTGAACAACAAGTGGAAAAACGATTAGCTAAATTCTTAACCGAAAATGGTTATACAAAATAAAAATGTAGGGACACACAGCGTATGTCTCTACCATTTAAATTTCAATTTTATGAAGAAAAAATATCTCTTCCAACTCGCTCAAGATTTGGTTCTAACGGCAATATTGCTTTCTCTTTTTGGCTATCATCTTTACGAAGAAATCACGCACGAATGGCTCGGCTTGGTCTTTTTTGCTTTGATTATCTCACATCTTTCACTGAATATCTGGTGGCTCAAAAAGACCTTTTCAGGCAGTTATAACAGCTATCGCATTTTGCAAAGTGCGGTCAATTTTGCAACTTTTTTGTTATTTTTAACCGCTTGTATCAGTGGTATTATGCTTTCTAAACATCTATTGGTGGAAATGCTATTCCACTCTACCACAGATTTAATGCGAAAAATTCATATGACCAACACCCATTGGTTGCAAATTTTAGTGGGTGTACATTTGGGGTTACATTGGAAACCTATTGCTAATTTATTCGCAAATGGCTACCGTTTAGATCTTGAACATTGGCTTGCATGCAGGCTTATTCCAGCTTGTTAGCTGATTATTGCCGCTTATGGTATTTTCGTTTTTGTGCAACGAGAGTTGTTGCCCTATTTATTGCTGAAAGTGGATTTTGCCTATTTCAATTATGATGAACCACAAGCGGTCTTTTATTTTGACTTTTTTGCGATTTTAATTGCACTGGCTTACAGCACAAGGTTTTGGGTTTGGTATTTTTTATTTAGGAAAAAAGATGTCAAAAGTTAAATCTATTTAGATATTCTGTATAAATAACCTAAATGGCGGATAGATAGAAACGATCTTATACTCGCCACAATTTTATTAATTAAGGATAGCCAAATATGAAGAAAATTAATGTTGCCATTGTGGGGAGTGGGTATTCTACCCGTATTTTCCATGTTCCCTTTTTTCGGTTTAACGTGATAAAATTTATTGAGCGTTCAACCACTCGGGCATTAGCATGGTTCCCCAACATTGATATTGTGTCAAATTTTGAAAAGTTACTGACTGATGAGGTGGATTTAATCGTGATTAGTCAATAAGTGTAAAAATGGCATAATCAACCCAATGAATTTATGGACAAATATTATCTGTTTGGTATTTTATAGTAAGTACATTGTGTAAAAATAAAATCTGAAATCTAGTCTTTTTATTCTTTATTTTTACATATTCACACTTCAATTTTGACAAGTTAATATTTAATTGATTGATTTTAAAGCATTTTATAATTTACATTCCTAAGTGATATAGAAACAACCTTTTTAAGCTTCATTAGCGTGATCAATGTTTTTAATAAAAAATCTCAAGCCGTGTTCTGCTTGAGATTTTTTATGGATATCACTCAGTTAGATAAAGGCGTGCGGGACAAATAAGCTGGTGTCTTTGGTGATGAGCGTGCTGTCCTCTCGGATGCCGATGCCGGCGGCGCTATGCCCGACGATCCAGCTGCCAATCACCGCAAACACATCCTGCCCTTGATTGTTGCTAAATTTTGGTAAAGGTGAAGATGCTTGATAGACATAGCCTTCGTGACCATACTGTCCATCGGTCGCAAGCGTCTGACCTTCATGGATTAGGCTGATATTGGCGCCTTCACGAGAATAAAAGGGCTTTTTGACCACATTACCTGTCATGTCAGCCGCAGTTAGACTGGCTGGCAGCAGATTGGGATGATTTGGAAACAGCTCCCACAAAATGGCAAGCAGTGCTTTATTGCTCATTAAAAGCTTATAGGCAGGCTCAATCAGGCGAATACCGCTACTGGCAATATACTTGCCAAAGTCTTCTGCCAGCAGCCACTCCCATGGATACAGCTTAAACAGATGATGAATAACACGATCTTGTAAATCGGTAAATTGACCATCGCGAGCGCGATAGCCAATGCTTCCAATGTCAATATATTCTGTCTTTAATCCCGCTTGAATGGCGACATCTTGGAGGTATTGCGTGGTGGTCAGATCTTCCATGCTGTTTGATACCGCTGCCAAGTAAAGCGTGTCTTGGTTGATGGTGGATTTGAGTGCGCCAAACTCTACCAAAAGACGCTCATGAATACTATTAAATTGGTCAGCACCGCTCAAGATACCGCCCTGAGCCTGAAGCCAATACCACTGTGCGACGCTTGCCTCAAATAAGGCAGTGGGCGTATCGGCATTGTATTCATAAAGCTTGGGCGGATTGAAACCATCAAAGCACAGATCAAAGCGTCCATACAAGCTTACCGCTTGGGTGCGAAAGCTGTCCTCGATTTGTTTGGCAATGGCATCATCAATGCCAAGTCTTGCATAATCGCCAGTTTTCACCACATGGGCGACCGCTTGCACATACATTTGGTGCAAGGCGTTGGTCGCATCCTCAATGAGGTCAATTTGCCCCTCGGTAAACACATAGCAGGCGTCTTCTTGCCAATAATTGCCATCAATGCTGTGATAATTAAAGCCAATGCGTGCCATCTCGTCTTGCCAATCTGGACGCGGTGTGACGGCAATGCGTCTCATGAGGCTGCGCCCGTCGAGCCGCCCGTCGCACCAAACCCTTGGCGACTGGTGCCAGTTTTGTTATCTTGAGTGGCTTGTGCCAAGCTTTGGCGATTACCATTGGTGGCTTGCTGCTGAGCGCTCTGTGCCGGCTGCTGCGTGGTGGCAGGCGCTTGAGCAGTTTGTGAGGCTTGAGCAGTGGCAGCTCGGTTGCCAGCTGCTCGGCTTGCCACATAGCCTGCCGCCGCACCTGCCGCTGCCGCTGCCAATAAGCTGCCTGTACCATTGCCATCGGTGGCAACTGCTTCACCACCATCTTCGGTCTGGCTGACTGCCATTTGTGCTTCTTGCGCCTGCATTTCAAGTTCGGCAGCTTGCGCTTGCAAGGCGGCGGCTTGTTCTTGAAGTGCTTGTGCTTCAGCACTGGTATATTGTGCAGGCTGCTCGCGCGGCTCGGCAGGTGCTGCCGCTTGCGGAGCTTCAGATGAGCATGCCGCTAAGCTGAGTCCTGCACCACCAAGCAAGACCAAAGAGATTTGACGAGACGATTTGCGAGTTTTTACAGAATTTGTCATAAAGCTACCTAAAAATAAAGACACTGTCTTTCATTATGACGACAAACGCTTGATTTTACAAGTCAGGATCAGTAAAACAGCCCCTGAAATACCCAGTTTATCAGCAAATTGTATATGAGTGATGGGGGTGATGTGATATAATAAGATGTTTATATTCTTTTTAATGATTGATAAGCATTAAATAGCTAGGTGATTTATGCCAAAACACAGCCCAGCCCCAAACACAGCTCCCAAAAATGGCGGGTTTTTTGACCGTCTGTGGCAAGGGTTTTTGACTACCGTTGGTACTGAGCGATTTTTTCATATTTTTTCGCCTTGGGTAAAGTATTTGGCTGCAATCGCTGCTGTGCTGCTTGGCGTTGGTCTGGTGTGGGCGCTTGGCTTTGCACCGCCGGACTATCTGCAAGGTAACAGCTATCGCATTATCTTTATTCATGTGCCCGCAGCAAGTCTTGCGATGAGCATTTATTTTGCTTTGAGTGTGCTTGGGATAATTTTTTTGGTTTGGAAAATTAAGACCGCCAACATCGTCGCCCAAGCCATTGCGCCCATCGGATTTATCTTTTGTGTGCTAAGCTTATTGACTGGCTCAATTTGGGCTAAACCAACTTGGGGCACCTATTGGGTGTGGGATGCGCGCCTGACTTCCATGCTGATTTTGGCGTTTTTGTATGCTGGCGTGATTGCGCTGTTTTCTGCTTTTGAAAATAGTAGCAACCGCGGAAAAGCAGCCGCCATTTTATCCATCGTAGGTGCGGTGAATTTGCCCATCATCAAATACTCCGTTGAGTGGTGGAATACGCTACACCAAGGCGCAACATTTACCGTCACCAATGCACCAAAAATGAGCGCATCCATGTGGGTACCGCTTTTGATCATGCTTTTGGGGATGTATTTTATGGTGGCGGCGATTGCCATTTATCGCACCAATTCACTGATTTTGGCTCGTGAAGCCAATAAAGCTTGGGTGACGCGTTTGATTAATCAACGTCATGGAGATGTGTGATGACGCCATATTTTAAGTCAATGAGCGAGTTTATCGCGATGGGCGGGCACGGTTATTACGTGTGGCTGTGCTATGCGCTGACTTTGATTGCCATTTTGGGGTTAATCATTTATACCAAAAAAGAGCGCAAAGCCACCATCCAAAAACTCAGTCGTCAGCATGCACGCGGACGATTAACCAATAAACAGCGCCGCCAGTAGGTGCTCGAATTTTGATCGCCATACGATCATATGTGAGTATGGCGATGTAGGTATGATGTGGGGAACTATGAATTCTGTACGACAAAAAAAACTGATCTGGGTGCTGGCAGTGCTGCTGGGTGCTGTCGTGGCGGTCAGTTTGATTTTATATGCCATTCGCAATCAGACGGATTATTATTTTGACCCAACGGCGATCGCTGCAGGTCAAGCGCCTGAAGCCAAGCGCATCCGAGCAGGCGGCATGGTGGTTGCAGGCAGTGTTCAGCGAGACCCAAGCGATCAGCTGAACATACAATTTAAAATCACCGACTATAAAGCTGTTGTACCGGTCAGTTATCGGGGTGTTTTGCCAGATTTATTTGCCGAAAATTCAGGTATCGTCGCGACAGGTGAGCTACAAGATGGCGTGTTTGTTGCCAGTGAAGTACTGGCAAAGCATGACGAAAACTATATGCCGCCTGAAGTTGCCAGGTCGCTTAAAACAGAACATGCCGCACGCGGAACGGATGTTAATAATGGACAGTTTGTACCTGCAACGCCAATGAGTGAAATTGACGAGCGTAACACCGCTCAAGTCAGTGAGCGTTAAAGATAAATTCTTGATCTCATAAAAAATCCTCCAAATATTGGAGGATTTTTTATGGTTTGGATTACCAGCCTTTGACAACGCCATCTTTGAATTGCTTTTTGGCTTCAGCTTCCACTTCGTCTGTTTGATAGGCTTTGACGAAGTTTTGGATCGCTTCAGAGTCTTTATTATCTGCACGAGCGACGATGATATTGACATAAGGTGAGTCTTTGTCTTCAACAAAAACACCATTTTCTGTTGCAGTTAAGCCGACTTGACCGGCATAGTTATTGTTCACCACCGCCAGATCAACATCGTCAATCGCACGAGCAGCAACCGAAGTATCGACTTCTTTGATCACCAGATTCTTTGGATTTTCTACGATATCAAGTGTGGTTGAGAATAGGTTGGTGTTGTCTTTTAGCTTGATCAAGCCTTGCTTTTCTAGCAAAATCAGCGCACGAGCCAAGTTTGATGGATCATTTGGAACAGCGATGGTGGCGCCATCTTGTAGCTCATCCAATGTCTTGATTTTCGTTGAATAACCTGCCAATGGATAAACAAAAGTGTTACCGACGATGACCAAGTTATCCAAGCCTTTTTCTTGGCTGTCTTTTTCAAGATAAGGCTTGTGCTGCATGGCGTTAGCGTCAAGCTCACCTTTTGAGACTGCTGAGTTTGGCATGGCATAGTCATTAAACTCAACCAATTCAACCGTTAGATTGTATTTGTCTTTAGCGACTTGACCGGCAACTTCAGCCACGGCTTGTTCAGGACCTGCCATGACGCCAACTTTGATGGTCTGTGCAGCTGCATCAGAGGTCGCTGCTTGATCGTTTGATTGGTTGCTGCAGCCTGCCAATGCGATGCCAGACGCCAGCGCGCAAATACCAAAAATTTTACCAAAATTCATAAAAAAAACCTTAAAAATAGAGTCAATAAACATGCCAAAGGCGCATGCCCTGCGCTGACAAATCGGAGTGTCAGAAAGCTGTCATATTAAATCACAAAAGCCAATCTCAGGGCAAGCACCAATTTTAATATTTGATATAAAAACTTATGAAAAATTTTCAACCCATGAATAATCAGAGTCAAGGTTGTTATCGATGATCGACTTTGGCAGCCAAGACATCGCCAGCTTTTTGGAAAATCATCACAATCGCGACGATGATGATGGTTGAAATCCATTTGACATACACCATGTTGCGATGCTCGCCATAGTTAATCGCAAGACTTCCCAAGCCGCCGCCGCCAACGACGCCTGCCATTGCAGAATAACCAATCAAAGACACCAAGGTCAAAGTCACCGCATTAATCAAAATGGGCAAACTTTCGGCAAAATAATATTTACTCACCACTTGCCAATGCGTTGCGCCCATAGATTTGGCGGCTTCGGTCAGCCCTGTGGGCACTTCTAATAAAGCGTTGGCGGTCAAGCGTGCAAAAAACGGAATCGCCGCCACGCTCAATGGCACGATGGCAGCGGTGGTTCCAAGTGTTGTACCCACCAAAAACCGTGTCACCGGCATCAAGATGATCAGCAGAATAATAAATGGCACGGATCGACCCACATTGATGACGACATCTAAGATGGCAAAAGCGCTGCGATTTTGAAGAATGCGCCCCTTGTCAGTCAAAAACGCCAAAAAGCCCATCGGCAGCCCAACCAAGACAGCGATGGCAGTCGCAGCAAGACCCATATAGATGGTTTCCCAAGTCGATTGGGCGACCATCTCCCACATTTTTGGGTGCATTTCGCTGACAAATTTTGTGACGATTTCATTCCACATAGCCGATAATCTCAATATTGACCCGATGGGCGGTTAAAAACTCTATAGCTTGCATGACCGAAGTGCCCTCACCAATCAGCTCAGCAATGGTAAAGCCAAATTTGACATCACCTGCATAATCCATCTGTGACGTCAAAATATTAAAATCCACATCAAACTGCTTTGAGGCAAGTGAAAATAGCGGCATATCCACTGAATTTCCTGTGAATTCAAACTGAATCACTGGGGATAAGCCCAACGCAGGCTCTGATTTTAGTTGGCTAAGATAGCTGCTTGGCAGACCAATATGAAATGTAGAGCGAATGAAAGATTTGGCAAGCTCAGTTTGGGGATTGGCAAAAATTTCAGCGACTGTGCCTTGCTCGATCAGCACGCCCCTATCCATCACTGCCACTTTATCACAAATGCGCTTCACCACATCCATCTCATGGGTGATCAATAAAATGGTGATGCCAAGCTCTTCATTGATTTTTTTGAGCAAAGTTAAGATGGACTGAGTAGTGGCAGGATCAAGCGCAGAAGTGGCTTCATCGCACAATAACACCTTTGGGTCAGATGCCAAGGCTCGTGCGATTGCGACACGCTGTTTTTGTCCGCCTGACAGATTGGCAGGGTGGACATCTTTTTTGTCGCTTAAGCCAACAAGCTCAAGCAGATCATCCACTTTACTTGCGATCACCGACTTGGGCGTCCCTGACAGCTCAAGCGGTAAGGCGATATTTTCAAAGGCGGTGCGTGAGTGCAGCAGGTTAAAATGCTGAAAAATCATGCCAATTTTTCGGCGCTGAGCGATGAGTTCACGCTCAGACAACGCCGTCAAATCCACATCATCGATCACGACAGAACCTTCGCTTGGGCGCTCAAGCAGATTGACGCAGCGAATTAAGGTGGACTTGCCGGCGCCGGAAGCACCAATGATACCGTAGATTTCACCGCTTTGAACGATCAAATCGGTTGGCTGAACCGCAGTAAAACTCGTGGTTTTACCCTCTTTTTCAATAATAAAGCGTTTGCTAACGCCTGAGAGGGCGATCATGGGTGAGGGGGAGTGTGTGGACATCGTTAAATTGTCTTGGTCAATGAAGTAAACCCTATATTATATCATAGACGCACCAGAGTTTGGAATGATGTCAAAATGATCACCTGCTCTAGCATTACCACGACTCATGAATGCCTCAATGAGTGATCAATGATTGGCAGGCTCATTTTTCGTTTCGTAAGCCAGTGGCTTTGATTTGGCGGTGAGCGGTAAAATTACCAAAAAGCGCGTATGCCCCTGCCAGGTATCTGTGATGATTTTCCCTTGATGTGCTTCAACAATCTGTGAGACCAATGACAGTCCAAGCCCCGATCCCTTTTTTTCTTGTTTCAAGCGCACAAAAGGGCTAAAAATATCCTCGCGCTTATCTTCAGGGATGCCCAAGCCTTGATCAATAAAGGCAAGCACTGCAAAATTTGGCTTGTCTGACTTTGGCTTGTCTTTTTCCTTGGGGCGCGTCAATCGCTTCAAAAAATCAGTGGGCGTTTTGCTTTCTGGGGCGAGCGCCTCATCTGACTTTGAGTGTAGAATATCGCTATCCCCAATGTCACAAAAACTGTCCAGTAGGCACTGGGGGATCAATTTGGCTTCTTGGATATCGGCAGCGTGATACAGATAAACTTGAACAGGTGGTATGCCATGAATCATGGCGTTATTAAGCAGGTTGCGCACCAGATGGGTAAGTAATTTTGGCTGAGCCATCACGCTCACTACCTCGCCGATCAATGTCGCTTCAGGATAATGCTGAACTTCTGAGCGAATCAGCTCATACAAATCGACTTGCTCAGTGGCTTGCAGAGCGTGCCCTGCGTCTAGCCGAGATACCAACAAAATGCTTTCAACCAAATCATTAAGCCCTGTCAAATCACGATTCACCGCAGAAGCCCGTTTGTCAAATTTGGCTTTGGTGGCTTCATCAAGCTGACTTGTGAGCATATCCATCATTTCAATTTGTAGGCGAATCCGAGTGATGGGTGTGCGAAACTCGTGTGAAGCGTGTGCAAGCAAAAGGCTGTGGGCATTGATCAGCTGTTCGATTTTTTGGGCAGATTGGTTAAAGCCATGCGCAAGCACTGCGATCTCATCATTACCCTCTTCGCTGACGCGCACACTAAAATCACCTTCACCCAAGCGGCTCATCTGTCGGCTCAGCTGATTGATCCGCCAAGTGATGCTGTGCGAAATCCACCAAAGCACCGCCGACATGATGGTAAATAACAAAACCGTTCCTGAAAATAGATTAAACCACGCCATCAAAGGGCGCTCAGGACTGGGAATGCGATTTTCATACCATAAAGAATACCCAAGCGCGCTCTCCACCACAATGTGTGGGGGCGACGGCGCAAAAATTTGGCTAATCCACGGCGGATCAGGCAAAAGCGTTTCGGGCAAATCGGTATTCTCGGTTTGTAGCATCAGCCGCCCTTGTGGGTCATACAGCCCAATTTTGGCGTTCAAGCTTTCATCAAAAATATCAAAACTTTTTTTGATAACAACCAAAGAAAAGCGCGCTTGCAGCAAATTATTTTGAGCTGATAAGGTGTGCGCCTCCGCCAAAAACGGCTCAATTTGATTCATGATTTGACTGGCGACAGCTCGGTTTCTTGCATGATCAGAATTGTTATGCGCAAATTGAGACAGCAGCACAAAAGCAATGGTAAAGGTTAAAAGCGCCAAAAAAACGCTGATAAATAATCGCGCCGAAATGGAGCGAAAACCAAATTTACCATGATGTACCGAGCTCATAAGACTCCAATTGTTAATTAAATGATGACCCACGCTCACATCAGATATGAGCTACTAAGCGGCGAAACACCCCAATAAAATGCAGAAAAAACCATCAAGCCTATCGCCTGATGGTTTTGGATAATACTGTCGTTAAACTTGATCGGTGGCAAATTGATAGCCAACGCCTCGCACTGTGATGATGCGCTTGGGCTGACGTGGATTGTCCTCAATCAAGGCGCGCAATCTTGAGATGTGAACATCGATGGCGCGATCAATATTTTCTGAGCTGTCATCGTTTGGCATGGCTTGCCAAAGCTGCTCACGATTGAGCACTTTACCGGCATGAGTGGCAAAGTAATGCAGCAGCTGAAACTGATGCGTGGTCAGACGCACAGTCTTATCATCAATCGTCACTTCATGACTGTCTGGATAAACCGTCAAGCGACCAAAAGTAAGGCTGCCTGAATTGGTGTCTGCTTGATTTGGCGTCTCATGACGACGCAAGACAGCACGGATACGCGCTAACAGCTCTCGCGGCTCAAATGGCTTGGCGATATAGTCATCAGCGCCCATCTCAAGCCCTAAAACGCGGTCAGTGGTGTCTCCCTTGGCGGTGAGCATCACGATAGGCACTTTATTAATCATGGCATTTTTTGAGCCGCGTACTTTTTGGCAAACTTGCATGCCGTCCATATCTGGGAGCATCAAATCCAAAACGATCAAGCTGATATCACGCTCTTTGGCGTCCAAAATATCTAAGCCGCCTTGACCGGTGGAAGCATGATGCACTTCGTAATAATTCATAGAAAGATAATCACTGATAAGCTCCGCTAAATCTGGATCATCTTCAATCAGTAGGATCTGTTTATTCATTTTAATGCCCTTAAATTTAAATTATAGTGATTCATATATAAGGCTATCTTGCCAAGTTTTATAGGTGTTGGCAAGTGTATATTTGTAGCCAAATTGCATAAACATTGGTCAATTTTCTCAATTTTAGCAAACAATTTCAAAAATGTGTAACATTTATCCGGCTAGATGGATGCCAACACCTTACGCTTAGGTGCTTAGCGGACAGTCACTTGCTTATCGTGTGCTTCCTTGGGCAGCGTCGCTGTGGTCACAAGACTATCTTCGGTGATGCCTTGCACCAAAAACTGCTCAGTCTTAGGGTGGTATTCCAAAATTTTAACAGGTGATAAAGACAGCCGATGATCTTGTTTTACCACCCAAACATAGCCATCAATCGGCGCATCTGGCTTGTGCGGCGGCTCATCAAACCCATCTAAAGCTAAGATGTTCAATTGGCGATCATAGACAGCCCTGCGAGGCATCATCACCCCAACTTGGATCTGCCCATAATCAATGTGCCCAACCACGCGCCGCCCAAGCAGGTCTTTGGGTGTTTCATCAGGATTGAGTGCGATGATGACGTGCGCTTCGATCAGTTGGGGGTTTTGCTCATTGACATTGACTTGGCTAATCTGTCCGACATGAGCCACGCCATCAATCCCAAAAGTCACCGCATCACCCAACTTAATATAATCCATCAGTGCCGAAGACAGATGACTGATGAATTTTAATTGAGAGATATCATAGATCTCAACCAAAGGCGTCTTGGCATCGTAGTGCTCATCTGCGTGGGCAAAGATGGCATGAATCATCCCATCAAATGGCGCATGTAGGGCAGTGATTTCGCTGGGCGAGGATTCTAAATGGGTCAAATAGCTGAGCAGTACATCGTCTTTAGAGACATCATCGCCTGCATCCACAAAAATATGCTCAACTGTCGCAGCAGTATCAAGACTTAACGATGCTTGATTGGCTGGGATGATTTTGCCATCAAAGGCAAAACTTGGCTGATATTTGGACATCTTGACAGTCATGATGCTGTCTTTATCAAGCGTGATGCCGTCATCAGCAGCTTTGAGGGTAGGCGGATTTGGGCGATCATCACTACAGGCGCTCACCGCCACACCCATTGTCAATGCAGCGATGACACTTAGGGTGGTAAAGGGGTTTTTTAAGCGTGTTTTTGGGGGTTTGGTTGACTGATCTTTATGAGCGGTCATGCCGATCCTTATCCGAGTTAGTGTATTGTATGCACTCATCTTAGCATGATTTTTGATGAGGGTGATAGCAATTCCTTCAATCAATCAAAGCAACACTCTCAGCAGGCATGGATACAAAACATAAACAGTTAAAAGGACATCGGCTTTAAGGAATTTTGATAAAATGGAATTATTTTTAAGTTTTATAAAATTAAATTTTATTGATTAAGTCTTTCAATCGAGCCTTTTAATTGGTTTATATTTAACTGCTTATTAAATGACTAACCAAAAAATGGCTTGAATTATTCAATTATTAGGGTGTACTAACCATGACTCAGATGACCTCTGCTCATGCGATAAAATACAATTTGGCGGCGCGCATTTTTCATTGGATTGGCGCGCTATTGATTGTGATGGCTTGGTTTTTGGTTGAGCAAGGCGAGGATTATCTTAGCTTGCATAAATCCATTGGCGTAAGCTTTTTGATTTGGACGATTCTTCGTATTGCCAATCGGGTGTTGACCAAAGATCCTGCGCCACTGCCAGTATCAAAAATCCACACCATCACGGCAAGCGTCATTCATCTTGCCTTGTATGCCGCGATGATTGCGATGCCTTTGACGGCGTTTTTGGCATCCATGTATGGCGGCTACGGTGTTAATATTTTTGGCGTGATGAATATTTCTGGCTTTGAGACGATCAATGATGAACTGGCAGGTCGGCTGATGGATTGGCATACTGATCTTGTGTGGCCGATATTGCTTGCTTTGGTGGCGGCGCATATCATTGGAGCGCTGTACCATCAATTTGTCTTAAAAGATAATATTTTATCGCGTATGCGTTAAAAAAATTCCGCCACTGCTTGGCGGAATTTTTATGAGTAACAAACGGATCAAACGTCATACTCAAACATGGCGCTGATCGATTCTTCGTTATTGATGCGGCGCAATGATTCAGCAATCATAGATGCGATGCTCACTTGGCGAATATTCGCGCAAGCCGCTGCTTCTTCAGTCAATGGAATGGTGTCAGTCACCACCAGCTCATCCAAGGCAGAATTTTGGATATTTTCGATCGCTTTTCCTGATAAGACAGGGTGGGTGATATAGCCAACGACACGGCGCGCGCCATTGTCTTTTAGGGCTTGAGCGGCTTTACACAGCGTGCCTGCAGTATCCACGATATCATCAACAATGACACAGTCTCGACCAGAGACATCACCAATGATATGCATCACTTGCGATTCATTAGCGCGAGCACGGCGCTTATCAATGATGGCAAGGTCAGCTTCGCCAAGCAGCTTCGCCATGGCACGAGCACGTACAACACCGCCAACGTCTGGTGAAACGACCATCAAGTTTTCATAGTTTTGTTGCTTAAGATCACGCAAGAGCACAGGCGTGCCGTATAAGTTATCGACAGGCACGTCAAAAAAGCCCTGAATCTGATCTGAATGTAGATCCACCATCATCACGCGGTCAATGCCAGCAATCGACAGCATATCAGCAACCACTTTGGCAGAAATAGGGACACGCGCAGAGCGTGGGCGACGGTCTTGGCGCGCATAGCCAAAATAAGGAATCACTGCTGTGATACGACCAGCGCTTGAGCGGCGCAATGCATCTGCCAACAAAATGACTTCCATCAAATTGTCATTGGTGGGCGCGCAGGTGGGCTGGAGAATGAATACATCTTTACCGCGAACATTTTCTCTGATTTCAACAGCGATTTCGCCATCAGAAAAACGATTGATGTCTGCCTTACCCAAAGGAATGTGCAGATTATCGGCGACAGTTTGGGCAAGTTTAGGGTTGGCACTACCTGAAAAGACAGCCATATATGACATGGTAAAAATCCTATAAAAGCGAATCGAAAGCTAACATAACCAATGGAGGCTATATTTTAGCATTTTTGAACCATAATTTGCAGGGGGCGTGCCGATTTTTGAAACGTTTTTATAAAATTTTATGAGTATTTGGTAGAAAAATCTAAGCCGACAGAATAAAAAAAATTGGGTCAATCACGAATGACTGACCCAATTTAAATATGGCAGAGGTAGCTGGACTCGAACCAACGAATGTCAGGATCAAAACCTGATGCCTTACCAACTTGGCGATACCCCTGTGGGATGCTGATTAAGCAATCAGCGAAAGAAACCTTTTGATCGGATTCTTTGGTTCGGTACTATGACCGAGTGTCTGATGCAATGCATCAGACAAAATATGGCAGAGGTAGCTGGACTCGAACCAACGAATGTCAGGATCAAAACCTGATGCCTTACCAACTTGGCGATACCCCTGTATAGGGCAAAGATTATACCAAATTTTAAAATCAATGCAACTATTTTTGCATGATTTAGATCAAAATTTATATAACTTATTGAAAATTATATGATTTTTAATATAAATTCTGCGCAATGGCTGCAGGGCAGGGCGCATCAGTCAGCCACTGTTTGAGCACTGCTTCATCTGTACCGTCAGGAATGGGCAAAAATACCGTACTGCCAGTGCCTGTCAAGCGCGCGGTCGTGCCTGTGGATGCTTGTAGTGATTTTAGATAGTCAAGCGCCGAGGCGACGGCGGGCGAGTGCATAACAGCAATTGGCTCAAAGACATTGATAAATGTATCGGTCATGGCATCGCCGTAGTCATCATAGTGGCTGCCGATATCTGATATGGGTAGGCAGTTTTTTTGTAAATCAGGGTGGGCAAAAAACTGGGCTGTGGACAGATGCGCCTGAGGAAATAACAGTAAATAACGCGCTGAGGGTAGCTTAAGCGGCGTCAAAATCTCTCCAATGCCACAGACGATCGCATCTTGCTGATGAAAGTGGCTAAAAATAAAAAACGGTACATCCGCCCCAAGCTGCTGACCAAAATCAATCAAAGCTTGCAGCGATAAATCAAGCGCCCACAGCTGATTGAGCGCAATGAGCGTCATCGCGCAGTTACTTGAGCCGCCGCCCAAGCCTGCGCCTGTGGGGATGCGTTTTTGTAAATCAATCACCAAAGGCTTGGCGTGATTTGGAAAGTGATTGGCAAGTAAGGTGACAGCTTTGACAATGAGATTTTGATCAAGATTTTCGGTCAAGCCCTCGGCGCCTGTCAGCGTAACCAAAGGGCTGTTTGTGTCCGCCAGATCAAAGCTTAACCAATCCCCAAAATCCAGCGCTCGAAAGACGCTTTGTAGGTCGTGATAGCCATCAGGACGCTTGCCAGTGATGTGCAAAAATAAATTGATTTTTGCTGGAGAAAAAATCTTCAAAGCCATGTGTTATTGATGCACCATGGTCATGGTGACACTGTGCTGATCGGTATGCGTGATGCGCAGGCGCGAGGGCAGAGCGCTTTTATCATAATCAAACTGGGCACGCCATGCGCCATTAGCAGCATGTACCAGTCGACCCGAGCTATCATAGTCAGCGACGCTATCATCAGGGGCGCTGCGTCCCAAGATCCAGTGTGGTAGCTGAGAGATCGGCGCTTGCCAACCTGTCGCAGTCAATAAAAGCGCTTCTGGCGTGTCGGCAGTCATCGTGCCTGTGCGCTCGCTATCCAAGGTGGCGGTCGTGCCGTTATAGCGGATTTGAGTTGCGCCAATACCGAGCGCACCTGTCAAATCAATGCTGAATCGATTGTCCTCTTGCGCCCAAGCATAAAAGGCGCTGCCTGCTTGCCTGCCTTTGGGAGTGGCAGTGACCACGCCGATTTTGCCTGTAATCGCAAATTTAAGGGGTGTATCGGCAGTGGGCAGGGTCGTGATGGGTGTTTGGGTGCTTGACTGTGTACTGGCACAAGCACTTAATAAAAGTGCGGAGGCGCTCAAAGCGGCAAATGCGATTTTTTTCACAATCTATCTCCTAGAAGCTTAAGTGGACCAGATGAGAATGCTTGGTCAGCACTTAAGACTGGTTAATCGTTTAATAAATTTGACTGTCGTCAGCCATGGCGCCAGAACCAGCAAAACGAGACTGTAAGTCAGCCAAAAGATTTGCCACTGCTTCTTCATCCCCAAGTCCTTGATATGCTCGAAGTAGGGTAATGCCGACGTTCAGATTAGGCATCACTTCATAAGGGGCTTGTAGATAATCAATCACCGCTTCATAATTTTGCTCAGATAAAGCATGATTGCCAAGAACAAGTAGGGCATCTAGCTGAAGCTGACTGTCATACTCTGGATCATCAAAGCTGATGTTGCTGATCTCTTCGGCGGTGTTGAGTGCATCAGTGTCATTAGCGTTTTGGCTCAGGCGAAGTTTGGCATCTGCCAAGCGATAGTAGGGATTGTATTCATCAATCTCAAGCAGTCGATCAATGGCTTGGCGCTTATCTTGGGGCTCAAGTTCATTTTCAAGCAGCTGAAAGCTGGCATATAATAAGCGATCATCGTCAGGATATTCACGATTTGCCACAGTGAGCAGATCCTTGGCTTTTTGTTCATCGCCTTGACGCAAATAAATCTCAGCTTGAAGGATGTAGCTGTCAGTGGCATAGCTTTCAAATTCATCACGCAAGCGGATCAGCGTTTTGATGGCATCAGCGGTGTTATTTTCCGCCAAATAAAAGCCAACGACTTTATTGGTGGCATCAAGCACATGTTCATAATGATGCACTTTTTCAAAGTTTTCGCGCGCTTGTTGGGGGTTGCCTAAGCGCTCATAGCCGATACCGATGTAATAATGCGCCTGACTTGCCATATCTGGATTTTTGGTCAAGGGGCTGAGCATCTCGATGGCAGCAGCATAGCGACCGCTATCAAGCCCAACTAATCCTGCCAAGAGCGTAATGTCCTTATCTTGAGTGTTTCTGACAGCTTGTGTGAGCAGCTGCCAAGCCTGGCTAAGATTACCCACTTCGATCAGATGACGCGCCTCGTACAAATAAAGCTCTTTTTCTTTGGGGAGCTTTTTGCGCACTTGATGCAGATAGCGCCAAAGTTCATCCATCTGATTGGCGGCACGCAAGATGTCTAATTTCAGGGTGATAAATGCCAAATTATTTGGCTCAATGCTTAGAGCTTGATTGACATGCAGACGCGCCGCCTGATAATCTGCCAATCCCATCAAGATCCCCGCTCTGAGCACCGAGATGGATGCATTTTTTTCACCAAGCCCTTGTAAGGCGTATAATAAAGCTCGCTTATCTTCTCGCTTGGGCGGTATGATGCCAGTCAAAATTTGTCCTAAGTCTGAGCGCGGATCGTAATGCAAGATGGTTGATAGCATCGCAGCAGCTTGGTTGTATTCACCTGCTTTGAGTGCCAAATGAGTGACATAAAACCAAGCAGGAATATGATCAGGATTATGATCTTGCCAAGCGGTGGCAAATGCCAGCGACTGAGCAGGCGCTTCATACTCAATCGATAAAGACAAAGCCCGCTCAAACACATTGGTGGCATTTTGCTTAAAGGATTCTGTCTTATAAATATTCAAAGCCCGCTCAATATCACCACGATCAGCAGCAAATTCAGCATCCATCAGCGCATATAAATCAGGCGTATTCAGCACAGGCTCTATGTCTTCGGCGATCAGCGTATCCCCTAACAAAATCTCAGGAATGCTGGCATCTGGCAGCGATATATTTTCTTGATGTGTGATCGGGGACGCTTCTTCGCCTATATCAGCCATGCCGGGGGGCGTCTGAGCAATATCCTCTAAAGACTCTTCAGGTTCTGCCTCGGCTTTTGGGGTGTCTTTATAAAATGGCAATAAAATGCGCAGCAAAGGATCAAAAACATTGGCATGCGCAGGCAGAGTAGTGGCTGCCATCAAGCCTGCGAGCACTGAAGCGGTCAGGATGGGTTTGGATAGTTTGAAAGTTTTGACAGAATTTTTGGGTGCAGGTGTACCTTGATGTGCCGATTTTGAGACATCGTCTGAGTGATACCGCCGTTTACGCCCAAGCCAATTCATAACCTGCCAAACACCTCCTGAAGGTGAGATGATTAAATAACCTAAATTTCAAGGTGCAATACGCTCTATTATAAAAGTATTTTTGATAAGTGCAAACAAAACCATCAAAATAACCAAAACGAAATGGCATGAAATTGTGTAAATCGACGATCACGCCTTTATTTTCCCAATCTTTTCATCAAAGAGCGTCATTAACAACTTATATAAAAGACTGAAATTTAAAATATTCAACAAAATAAACTTGTAATTTGTTGGCGGTGATGGCATCAAAGCTGTTATAATAGTGAATTTTTAAATTATAGCAACAGCTTGGGCTGTTTGGTCATTTGTATGAAATTAGCTGTCATCGGAGTCAATCATAAGACTGCCCCCGTTTCACTGCGGGAGCGGCTTTCGTTTGGCTCGGATATGCCTCAGGCAATCGGGCAGTTATCAACATTGGCAAATGGCTGCACCATCGTTTCAACCTGTAATCGCAGCGAGCTTTATGTTGGCATCAGTGATGATGTGGGCGGTCAGCACGAGTCTCAAGACGAGCAATCAGGCACTCTGACATCTGCTAAGCTTCAGGCGATTGGCGAATGGTTGGCAGAATTCAAGGGCGTGTCATTTGATGAGATCGCCCCTTATTTGTACACTTATGAAGACTCACGCGCGCTCAATCACTGGCTGAGAGTGGCGGCAGGTCTGGACTCAATGATTCTTGGCGAGCCGCAGATTTTGGGTCAGATTCGTCAGGCGGTGGCACTGTCTCGAGAGTATGGCGGTGTGGACAGTGATTTTGGGTGGCTGACGCAGCAGGTGTTTGCTGCGGCGCGGACGGTGCGCCGTGACACCAAAGTCGGTCAGCAAGCGGTGACCTTAGGATTTGCAACTGCTCGTCTTGCTACGCAGATTTTTGATACGCCAAGCAAATTGACGTTTTTATTGGTGGCGGCAGGCGAGATGAATCGCTTGGTGGCACATAATGTCGCTGCCTTAGGCGTCAAAAAAATCATCATCTGTAACCGAAGTCCTGACAGAGCTCAGGCGCTGTCTGATGAGCTGTCCGAGATGGCTAAGCAGGCAGGGCGTGCTCTTGAGATTGAGCTTGCAGGTCTGGATAGATTGGGCGAAGTGTTGCCACAAGCGGACATCGTCAGCAGCTGCAGTGGTAGTATGCAGGCGCTCATCGATACCGCGATGGTCAAGCATGCGCTCAAGATACGCCGCCATCAGCCGATGCTGCTTGTGGATTTGGCGGTGCCAAGAGATATCGAGCCTTCGGTTGGGCAGCTGGATAATATCTACCTGTATTCGGTGGATGATCTGCAGCATGTCATCGCAGGTAATATCGCTGAGCGTAAGCAGGCAGCGGTTGAAGCGGAGCTTTTGGTGGGTCAGCTGGTGGCAGACATCGAAGCGCAGATGCAGGCGCAGGTTGCTCGTACGCACATTCAAGATTATCGTCAAATGGCCGAAGCGCGCACTCAAGCCTTGCTCAGTCAGGCGATGGCGCAGATTGATCAAGGTGAGGATGCCAAAGCGGTACTGAGCGAATTTTCTCATGCGCTCAGCCAAACCCTCATGCACAGCCCCTCAAGATTGATTCGTCAAATTGCCAAAACGTCTGATGCAGACACTCTAGATTCCATCTCCCATGAGCTGATCCACAGCTATCGTAAGCCAGTCTAACTGTTTTATCAATACATGATGTTGTCTTAACCATGTCCCCAAAATAAAAAGCGCTTCATGATGTGATGAAGCGCTTTTTAGTCTTTTATTGTATTTGGATTACATATTTGGATAGTTAGGACCGCCGCCGCCCTCAGGAGTCACCCAGGTGATATTTTGCGACGGATCTTTGATATCGCAAGTCTTACAATGGACGCAGTTTTGGCTATTAATCACAAATTTAGGTGCCTCACCTTCTTTTTGGACGATCTCATAGACGCCTGCTGGGCAATAGCGCTGCGCTGGCTCAGCATAAAGCGGTAAATTGACCGAAACAGGCACCGTTGGATCTGTCAGGCGCAGATGGTTTGGCTGGTCTTCGGCGTGGTTTGTATTTGAGATAAACACGCTTGATAACTTGTCAAAGGTGAGCTTGCCATCAGGCTTTGGATAATCAGGCTTGTAGGCATGATCAGCCTTATCAAGCGTTGAGTAATCTGGGGTGTTGTCATGAATGGTCAATGGCATTTTGCCGCCAAATAAGTTTTGCTCAACAAAAGTAAATGCACCGCCCATCCAAGTGCCCATGCGATGTAATGATGGCGAGAAGTTACGAGCTTGATAAGCATCTTCAAACAGCCAAGAGTTCTCAAAAGCAGATTGGTATTCGGTCACTTCATCAGCGCTGCGCCCTGCCTGAATGGCATTAAAGATACTTTCGGCAGCGAGCATACCTGATTTCATAGAGGTGTGGGTGCCTTTGATCTTAGCAGGGTTTAGGAAGCCTGCATCATCGCCCACCAGCACACCGCCAGCAAAAGTCAATTTTGGTAAGCTGTTCAGACCGCCTTTGGTTAGGGCTCGTGCACCATATGACAGACGCTTACCGCCTTCTAAGATCGGGCGAATGGTTGGGTGCAGCTTAAGACGCTGAAGCTCATCAAATGGTGAGACATGTGGATTATGATACGACAAATCAACCACCAAGCCAAAGCTGACTTGATTGTCTTCGGCAAAATACAGCCACCAGCCACCAGTGGTGCCAGTCTCTGACAGTGGCCAACCTGAACCATGCATGATGACGCCTTGCTCATGCTTATCGGCATCAATTTCCCAAAGCTCTTTGAGACCGATGCCATAGTGCTGCGGATCTTTGTCTTTGTCCAAATGAAAACGGCTGATCAGACGCTTACCAAGATGTCCACGGCAGCCTTCGGCAAAGATGGTGTATTTGGCAAGTAGTTCATAGCCAGGCTCAAAGCTGTTTTTT
Organism: Moraxella canis; assembly: GCF_034424565.1. NCBI lineage: Bacteria > Pseudomonadati > Pseudomonadota > Gammaproteobacteria > Moraxellales > Moraxellaceae > Moraxella > Moraxella canis. The sequence continues at coordinate 1,324,308 of NZ_CP139961.1, forward strand.
GGTTCGCCTTGAGCGTTCAGACCCATATCGCCTGTCACCACACCGCGCACCGAGCCATCTTCATGATACAAAACATCGCTTGCTGCAAAGCTTGGGAACATCATCACTTCTAGGCTTTCTGCTTGTTCGGCAAGCCAGCGAACCACATTACCAAGCGATACGATATAGTTGCCATCATTGTGCATGCTGCTTGGTACAACTGAGCTAGGTAAGGTGACGCTGTCCTTTTCGCTGGTAAGCATATATACGCGGTCTTCTTTGGCTTGTACCGTGATCGGTGCGCCGCGCTCTTTCCAGTCAGGAATCAGCTCGTCAAGCGCGCGCGTTTCCATCACGGCGCCTGATAGGGTGTGTGCTCCAAATTCTGAGCCTTTTTCGATGACGCAGACAGTGAACTCATCCATCCCAGCAGCGATCGCCAATTGGCGTAATCGGATTGCAGCGGATAGACCTGCAGGTCCACCGCCGACGATCACGACATCAAATTCCATAGATTCACGTTCGATTTGCATGAAGTATCCTTAAAAAAATAGGTCAAATATCAAAAACAGGCGAGCAGCAAAAGCAGCTGGCAAATCAGGCGGCAAAATTCTTGCCAAAACATTTCAACAGTGTCTATTGTAGCAATCTTCGCTAATTAGGCAAGTTTTTTTGAAAGGTTTGTATTGACCAATTTGAAGTAAAAGACCGCTCATCTCCCAAAAATTTTGAGAAATCTTCGTAAAATGGCTTTAATTATTATCAACGCCTTGTATAAAAACTCCTTGCAATTCCCCCTAAAAAACGCCATGATAAGCTAAATTGGTAAAATAATTCAGCAAAAAATCAGGCTAATTTTTTGATCATTTGGCATGGTTTTGGTCAAATTACAGGGAGAGCATCATGACAAATATAGATGATATTAATAATAAAAACAAAGACTTATCCAATTCACTGATCCAAGATCTTAAAGCCATACAAACTAAGGAAGCAGGCGAGGGCGGCAAGATACGCAAAATTCCACCGCTGCAAAAGTGGCAGCCCACACGAACGTCACCCCTGAATATCGAAATCCGTGATAATGGCGAGTGGTGGCATGAGGGCGAGAAAGTGACTCGTCAGTCACTTGTGGATCTGTTCGCCAGTGTGCTGTGGGTGGAGTGGCATGATGGGCAAGCCATTCATTATCTCAAAACTCCGACCGATAAGTATCAAATCCATGTGACCGATGTCCCATTATTTATCAATCAAGTCACCCAAGTGACGGATGCTGATGGTGAGTGGATAGAATTTGGTACGACAAATGGCGATGTGATTCGCTTGGATGAGGATCATCCGTTGTATTTTAAGCAGTTTGGTGAAGAAGAGCGGGTATATATCGACACGCGCTTTGGGCTGACCGCGCGCTTGATGAATAATGCCATGCATCATTTGATCCAAATGGGTGAGCTTAGCCAAATCCAAGAAAATGGGCAGAACAAAACCGTGCTAAAACTGAGCAGTGGTGGTAAAATCTATCAGATTGAACAGCACGGTTAGGCTTACTTGGTGCTTTTAAAAGCGTCTTTGATGAGCCTAAAGTTATAAGGCTCCCAACATGATACATCCGCATTTTGATTCAATAAATTCCCCAAAATCTGCACCCATTGGCATTTTTGATTCTGGGGTTGGTGGCTTATCGGTGTATCGGCATCTGTCACAACTGATGCCTAAAGAGAGATATGTGTACTATGCAGACACCCAAAATCTGCCTTATGGCAATAAGTCAGGTGATGAGATTTTATTTTTGACCTTACAGGCGGTGGACTGGCTGTGTCGCCAAGGCTGTAAGCTCATCGTCATCGCGTGTAACAGCGCTTCGGCGCACTCTTTGACAGCGCTTCGAGCTCGCTGTAGTATTCCCATTGTGGGCTTGGTGCCTGCAGTTAAGCCTGCTTGTGAGATGAGCCAAACACGCCAAATCGCCTTGCTTGCGACTCAGGCGACGCTTCAAGGGCAGCTGCTTGCCCAAGTCATTCATGAAGTGGCAGCGCCAAAAGGTGTGACAGTGCATAAGCACTTTGAGCCGATGCTTGTGCCGTGGGTAGAGTCAGGGATGCCGATCGATCATCATGTCGCCGATCTTCTGATCAAACAAACTCAAGCATGGTATCAGCAGGGCGTGGATGTGATCGTTTTGGGCTGCACGCATTATCCATTTTTTCGGCAATTTTTGCAGGATTGGATTGATGAGCAGCAGATTTCGATGACGCTGCTTGATTCGGGCGCTGCTATCGCTCAAAGGGTCAAGTCTTTGCTTGAGTTTTTTGGGGTGAGTGCTGATGGCGAGGTGCTTGATGAGCCGCTCAAATTCTATGCATCTAGCTTGGCAGGTGATGTGCCTGCCACCGCGCGCAGACTCTCACAGGTGCCAATCAGCTTTGTTGATAGTGACTTTTTGCCCATCGATGCTTAATCAGGCTTTTGATTAAAGCTTTATCCAAGTGTGGGTTTTGTGTGAAGAATCATTAAAAGGCGCTCGCTAGATTTGCAATTGTGATGAAAATTTGGTGTAATGATATTAAGAATTTAATGACTAAATCCACCACCAAAATGGAGATTGTGATGACAACGGATACCAAAAAAAGTACTTTGCGTGAAAAAATTGAACAATTCGATCAATTAAGCGATACCATGCATGATGCCGAAAAAAAACGCACGCTAGAAGAACAGGTGGAGTATCTAAAGAGCCAAGGCATCAATCCTTCAAAAACTTATGCCGAATGGGATGATGATAAAGAAGAAGAGTGATTTTTAATTGACTGTTCGCATCAAAGTACAAACTTAATAAAAAAGCCCAAGATTTTCTTGGGCTTTTATTTGGATCATTCAACCAATATCCATGATGAACTGCCGTCGGCATTGATGACACGCCGATAGGTTGTCCCTGTGTTGGATGGCGTGGTTGCAGGTTTTATCGTCACCGTCCCCACCGCACCAGCAGCTGGTGTGCTGATGGTTGGCTGCACTGGCTGATACTGAGGTGCAGGCATGGTGATAGATTGAACCGGTGTTTGGGCGGGCTGGATAGAAGCAGTGTGACCGGTGATCAATCGGTGAAACTTTTGCCCTGCGCGACCATCAGGCGTGACGCCAACTTTTCGCTGATAATCCATGATCGCTCGGCGCGTATTATCGCCGATGATGCCATCAACCGCACCGATGTCATAGCCGGCATTGATGAGCGCCTGCTGAATCTCTTTGGATTCGCGGCGACCGATACCCGGATCGTCTGTTGGCCAAGGTGTGGCAAAGTTGGTATTCATATTTTCATCACGCACAAGATCGGACAAATGAGCAATCGCTAGCGCATAGCTTTCTGAAGCATTATAAGAATAAAAAGTATCAAAGTTCTTACCCACTAAGAAAGCAGGACCCTGTCTGCCAGCAGGCAGTAGCAAGCCTGCTGATGCCATATTGTTTGGAATGGGCTGACCATTTGGCAAAGTGATGCCTTGAGCGCGCCAGTGGCTGATTGATTGCTTATTACGGCGACCGCTTGAGCCGTTGTAGCCATTAAGGCGCACCTCATAGCCCCAAGGTTCACCTGGACGATAGCCGCGCTTGACCAAGAAATTGGCGGTACTTGCCAGTGCGTCGGCTTTTGAATTCACCAAATCTTTACGCCCATCACCATCAAAATCTACCGCAAGCTCCAAAAAGGTACTTGGCATAAATTGCGTTTGACCGAACGCTCCCGCCCAAGAACCGGTCATATCTTCGGGGCGAATATCACCATTTTGGACAATTTTGAGCGCACTGGCATACTCACCGCGAAAATAACTTTGGCGACGATCAAAACAAGATAAGGTCGCTAGGCTGTCAAATAAATTCTTTTTACCAAGTGTCTGACCAAAATTACTCTCAACACCCCACACCCCAAGCACATGCTCAGGCTTGACGCCATAGCGGCTCTCAATGCGGCGCAGGACTTCAGCTTGCTCATACTTGGCGCGGATACCGTCTTGGACGCGCTCACTGTCCACCAAAGATGCCAAATAATCCCAAACATCCTTTTTAAATTCAGGCTGATAATTGAGTGAGCGAATGACGCTAGGATCAGGCTGCGATGGGCGATATCTTTCAAATGTCGTCTCAGAAACACCCCGAAAAGTGCTGCTGTTTTTTAAATTGCTCAGGCACTGCTGAAATTCGCTGTTACTTAGGGTAGGTAGATCATTAGACAATGCCGTTTGTGACAGCGTGATGCCGGCAGCAGCCAGTGCTAGGGCGGATAGGCGTAATTTCATAAATCTCCTTAGTGTTTGATGAATGTCGTGTGTTTGGTCGCTCAGTGAGTTATCTCATCTTTTGTTATCCCAAAGCACAGCCAAGCTATCATGTGTCTTGATCGTCTTTTAATAAGTGTGCAAAATTTGCGCGCAGTTTGGCAAGCTTGGGCGGAATGGCAAAATTGCAATAGGCTTGAGTGGGATTGTTGGCATAGTAGTTTTGGTGATAGTCCTCAGCAGCATAAAATGTTGGTGCAGGCTCAAGTCTTGTGACCACATCCACACCCTCTGAGCGTAACGACTCAATCATCGCCTCAGCTGCTTTTGCTTGCTCATCCTCGGTATAAAAGATCGCTGAGGCGTACTGCGTTCCGATGTCATTGCCTTGACGGTTTAGGGTTGTTGGATCGTGCGTGGCAAAAAATACCGACAAAATCTCATCAATACCAACTATTGACTCATCATAGCTGACTTCAATGACTTCAACATGTCCCGTCTCGCCCGTGCAGACAGCGTGATAGTTTGCCGTATCACTTGCACCGCCGGCGTAACCACTGATGACAGAGCTGACACCTTTTAACGAATCAAATACCGACTCGGTGCACCAAAAGCAGCCGCCGCCTAATAAAATAGTTTTCATATATTCATCCTAATCAATGCTATAATAACACCATTTTTTAAGTCTATCATAACTCATGCCAAATACCAAACACGACACTTTATTTACCACACCGCTTGATAAGTCGGCTCGCTTTAGTTTTGATGAAGAAGTGGTGGCGTGTTTTCCTGATATGATTCGCCGCAGCGTGCCAGGCTATGGGCAAGTGCTTGCGATGCTGCCGATTTTGGCGCGCCGCCACTGCTTATTTCGACAAGTGGGCGATCACGGGGGGCGTGTAAGCCGTGTCTATGATTTGGGGACGTCGCTTGGGGCGGTGAGCTTTGCTTTGGCAGATAAATTTGCCCCTGATGAGCTTGAGATTCACGCCATTGATATCTCAGCGCCGATGATTGAGCAAGCCAAATCAGTGGTGGGTGAGCATTATCCCGATCATGACATTCGCTTTCGGTTGGATGATGTTTGTGAAGTGGATTTTTTGCCATGTGATTTGATTATTATCAATTTAACTTTGCAATTTTTACCACCAGATCAGAGACTGGCACTGCTCCAAAAATGCCATCAAGCCTTGGCAGAAGGCGGTATCTTGATCTTGACCGAAAAAACTCACCTAACCGATGAACAAGACGATGCGTGGCGAGTGGAGCGGTATTATGATTTTAAGCGCGCCAATGGCTACAGTGATATGGAGATCAGCGGTAAGCGCAATGCACTTGAAAATGTGCTCATCACCGACACGCTGCACAAGCACCATGAACGCTTGGCGCAAGCAGGCTTTGAGCGTAGCTTGACTTGGTTTATGTTTTTAAATTTTGCGTCCATTGTGGCTTTTAAATGAGTATAAGCTGATCATCAGCTGCCAAGCTTTTAATGACAATTTTGCCCAACGACGAAGACCGATGACCTTATGAATACGATCACTCGTGCCGAAAAAGACCTTTATCAGACCCTGTTTGACCTAGCGCAGCATCATCCGATGGCGTATGAATGGCTCAAATTACTCCCAGATTGGTTGGCTGCCATTAAAAATAAGGATCGCTATGCACACGCTCCGTATTATGATTCAATCATCAATAAGCTGCCTAATGCTGTGCCTACTGCTATTGATCTGAATGCTGCTTGTGTCACTTCATGGATTGACTTTGAACACAGCGACTATCGGCGTAGCGAAGCATTACTAAAAAACCTCATGCCATGGCGAAAAGGCGGGTTTAAATTTGGGCAAGGCGATCGGTTGATCCATATTGATACTGAGTGGCGCAGTGATCTAAAATGGGAGCGAGTGCTACCGCATATTAGCGATTTGACTGGCAAGCGAGTGCTGGATGTCGGTGGCGGTTCGGGCTATCACGGTTTTCGTATGGTTGGGGCAGGTGCAAGCACGGTTATTATCATTGATCCGTCTTGCCTATTTTATCATCAGTTTATGGCTACTCGGCATTTTCTTGGCGACATCAAAAACCGCTATGAGCAGTCGCCCATCCATTTTATTCCTGTGGGTCTAGAAGAGCTGCCCCAAGATACAAATCAGCCAGGGTTATTTCATAGCGTTTTTTGTATGGGTGTGCTGTATCATCGTGCTTCACCGTTTGATTGTTTATTACAATTAAAAAATCAGCTGACTAAAGGCGGTGAGCTGATACTGGAGACTTTGGTGGTAGATGGTGATGACAATACTGTGCTTGTTCCCAAAGATCGCTATGCGATGATGAATAATGTGTATTTTTTGCCTTCGGTGCCCGCCTTGCAGCTGTGGCTCGAAAAAGCAGGCTTTGCTCAGGTTCGCTGTGTCGATGTCAATATCACAACCAATGAAGAACAGCGTGCCACCGAATGGATGACTTATCATTCTTTGGATGATTTTTTGGATGCCAAGGATTCTTCAAAAACTGCTGAGGGATACCCCAGACCCAAGCGTGCAGTGATGGTCGCCAAAAAACCTTAATCCATGCGTCTGACTGGCGTATAATATATAATACTGGCTAATCGCTTTACATGATGTGTGAGGCATTCAATAAAAAGGTGAAACTATGGCAGGTGGTAGTCTATTAATGCTGCTTGATGACATCGCAACGATACTTGACGATGTCTCGGTAATGACTAAAATGGCAGCCAAAAAAACCGCAGGCGTTTTGGGCGATGACTTGGCACTGAACGCTCAGCAGGTCACGGGTGTGCGTGCTGACCGAGAGCTGTCAGTGGTTTGGGCGGTCGCTAAAGGTTCATTTGTCAATAAACTGATTTTAGTGCCGGCTGCACTGCTGATCAGCGCCATTGCTGCTTGGCTGATCACGCCTTTATTGATGATTGGCGGCGCATTTTTGTGCTATGAAGGTGCCGAAAAGGTGGTGCATAAATTTGCGCCCAATCTGTTGCCGCACGAGATGGACGATGAAGCAGCACATACCGAAAGACTCAAAGCCAATGCCGATGAGCAGATTGATTTGGTCGCCTTTGAAAAAGATAAAATCCGCGGCGCCATTCGCACGGACTTTATTTTATCTGCTGAGATTGTGGTAATCTCACTGGGTGTGATGACGGCAGCCACTTTTACAACAAAAGCGGCGGCGCTGTCCACCATCGCTGTTGTGATGACAGTTGGGGTGTATGGCTTGGTGGCTTTGATCGTCAAACTGGATGACTTGGGTGTGCATCTTGTCAATCAGCCTTCGGCGTCTCGCCAAGCTTTGGGACGCGCCTTATTGGCTTTTGCCCCAAAGCTCATGAAATTTTTATCCTTTGCTGGCACGCTTGCCATGTTCTTAGTCGGTGGCGGGATTTTGGTGCATGGTGTTGCCATCTTGCATCATCAAGCTCAGGATTTGGCGGCGCTATCGGGCGTGTTTGGCGGCTTGACCGAAGCGTTATATAATGGTGTGGTAGGCTTGATTGCAGGCTTGGTGATTTTGGCAGGTGTGATTGGTATCAAAAAAATCATCAAAAAATAGCCAAATTAACTTAGTTGAAATAATAAAAAGCGCTCACCAAGGGGCGCTTTTTATTTATGATGACTGTGAGGTTATCTGGGGCTGGGGCGCTGCTCGATCAGCAAAGCGTCAATGCCGTTATTACGCAGGCGTACGCTGGCGGTGGAAGCTTCTTTTTGAGTCATGGGCGTTGAGATGACTTGATACACATAGCCATCTTTTGTATCTTGACGCACCACGATGGCATCCACGCCTGCCATGAGTACTTCGGCACGTTTTAGGTCGGCATCTTCGGCTTTTTCATAGCTTTTGATTTGTAGGATGTATTGGCTTTGGCGATTGGATGGTGCTGTTTCGCCCGTTTGGGCGGGGTCATTGGTGGTCAAAGGATTGCTGGGTTCATCATAAGTGGTATTTTCTTCGACGATTGAAATGCTCGCTGGCTGGCTGGTGTCAGCTTGCGTGCTTTGATTGAGGACCACATCGGTCGATGGCTTGGGCAGGCTATCTTCTCCCCGATCTTGAATACTCACGCCTTCAGGGATGCTTTGAAATTTTTGTTCGGGTAAGACTTCATAAAATTCAAATTCAATGTCAGGCTCATTGGCGGTGATGGGTTCAACCGCCGCTTCAGGCTCAGGATCCACTCGTTGACCAAAGCCATCAAATAAAGGCGATAGATATAAAAAAACCACCAACATCGCTGCCACCAATAGCCCCACCACAATCCAAAGCAAGCTACTTAGACCCAAGCTGCGATTGCGCACTTCATCTTTATAGACGGCGGAAGGCTGTTTTTGGGGTCTTTGAGCCATGGCGATATCCTGTGTGATTTTAGCAAAATGGGGCGGTGATGAAAAATGTAAACTTAGGTGAGATTTTTAATAAGCCTAAACAAAGGCTATTTTAGCAAATTTTTATAAAAATATCGTGCTTATTCTTGCGCGAAGGTTGGTAGTTGGGATAAATATTGTTATAATGTGTGGATAAATAATCACAAAGGTACTTAATATGTCTGCGATGGCGACGCTGTTTTTGGTATCCGCTGAGACGATTACCACCTTGGGCTTGTACGTTTTATTGCCTATTTTTATTGGGTTTTTGATTTTTATCATGTGGGATATCTCTAAAAAATCAAATGCCGGTAAAGCGGGGACTTTTTGGATCTTTGTTGCATTGGGTATGGGTTTTTTTGGCTTTATTGCCAAGCTTGTGATCGAATTTGTGCTTGAAAAATGGGTGTTGTAAGCTTTATTTGAGCATTTTAAACTTAGCGGTTGACTTGATTATTTTAAACAGTCTTTAATTTTGGAGTAAAGGTATGAAGTTTTTTGCAGTGACTGCATCAATGGCTGCTGTTTTGGCATTGAGCGCTTGTGGTAACAACCATGAAAAAGTATACGCCGTGGATCGTGTTGAAGAAGCGCAATCAGCTGCTTTGGCTAATGCTCCAAAAGCTGAAGAAGTGGTGTTTGAAGATGAAGGTGCGCCTACCATGACTACCGAGACAGCCGCAGCGGACACAAGCGCTGATGCTGCCGCCCAAGAGCCAGTCGCTCAAGAGGACGCCCAAGTGGCAGATGCCGAAGCGGCTGCAGAACCTGCTCAAGAGCCTGTCGCAGAAGCTCAAGATTCTGCTGAAGCTCAAACCACCAACTGATCTGATGCGCTTTGATCAACTCTGAATTTGATTGAAATTAGGCAGTTTATATGAGTGATAAAACCTTGGCTGATAAAAGCCAAGGTTTTTTGTTTATAAAGGCAGTTTGGGTATTTAAATCAAGCGACAGCTTGGGTACTTACTTAGGTGCTTAGAAGATCAAAAGACCTGCCTTAAATCAGCGGAAGTGGCTTGATTTTTTGAGCTTGGCTTGGTACATTAGTGGCTATTGATTGAATAAAATAAGGAAATGATCATGCCAGCACTGAGAAAAGATATTGACCCTGAAGGATTATTGGAGTTTTCTGTTGTTTATACTGATCGCGCGCTGAACCACATGTCGGCGCAGTTTCAGCAGGTGATGAAGGATCTGTCATCTGAGTTAAAGTCACTATTTCAAGCCGATGCGGTCGCCATCGTGCCAGGTTCGGGCACGGCAGGCATGGAAGCGGTTGCCAGAGCTTTGGCGGCTGGTCAAGATACTGTGATCGTCAGAAATGGATGGTTTAGCTACCGCTGGACGCAGATACTAGAAGCGATTGGCGTTGCTAAATCTAGCCATGTATTTAAGGCGCATATCCAAGAGGGTGAAAATGGGTTTGTGCCTGCCGATATTGACGAGGTCACCGCCTATATCAAAGCACACCGCCCAGGCATCGTGTTCGCCCCTCATGTTGAAACCGCCTCTGGCATGATGCTGTCAGATGAGTATATTCGTGCACTTGCTGAGGCGACGCATTCGGTCGGTGGGCTGCTTGCCATTGATTGTATTGCTTCTGGATGCATCTGGCTTGACATGAAGGCGCTGGGCATTGATGTGCTTTTATCAGCACCTCAAAAGGGTCTGTCAAGTACGCCGTGTGCCGGCTTGGTGATGCTGTCGGAGGCTGCCAAAGAGGCTGTTTTGGCAAGCACACCATCAAGCTTTTCTTTGGACCTAAAAGCATGGTTAAATATCATGAGTGCTTACGAAAATGGCGGACATGCGTATCATGCCACCATGCCAACCGATGGCCTAAAGCAGCTGCGTGATACTTTGCTTGAAGCAAAACAGATCGGCTATGACACCCTAAAACAAGCCCAAATTACCCTTGGTCAAGAGATTTTGGCGGTGCTAAATGCCAAAGGCGTCCAAAGTGTCGCCGACCCTTCCGCCCAAGCTTATGGCGTGATCGTTTGCCATGCTTCAAGTGATGAGATTCATAAAGGTGCCGCCTTTGCCAAAGTGGGCGTCCAAATCGCTGCTGGCACGCCGCTTCAGGTTGATGAGCCAAGCGATTATAAGAGCTTCCGCATTGGCTTGTTTGGGCTTGATAAATTGACCGATATTGAAGGGACGGTTGAGCGCTTTAAGGGTGCGGCTGATCAAGTGTTCGTATAATCCAAATCATCATAAAACAGGCTATGTGCTTGATGCCTAGCCTGTTTTTGTTTTTGGTAGTTTGGATGATTTAAATGAGATTCTTTGATATTTTTTAATTGTAATGGTAAGGAAATAAGATGACTGTTAATTTGGCGGCTTATGAAGATAACTTAAATGTTGTCAAAGATTTTGATCCCATGCTGTTGTGGCGCTGGTTTAGTCGCATCAGTGCGACACCGCATCCAAGCTTTCATGAAGAAGCTTTGGTGGCTGATATCATCGAGTGGGCGACGGCGCATGGGCTGTCTGCTCGCCGAGATGGCATTGGTAATGTCATCATCAAAAAACCAGCGACCAAAGGCTACGAAGATCGTGAGCCGATCGCTTTGCAGGCGCACTTAGATATGGTGCCTCAAGCCAACGAAGGTACGCTGCATGACTTTGCCACAGATCCGATTCGCCTTCGTCTTCATCCTGATGATGACGCATGGCTGATGGCGACAGGCACGACTTTGGGGGCGGATAATGGCATTGGTATGGCAAGCTGTCTTGCAGTCCTTGAAGATGATTCACTGGCGCATCCTGAGCTTGAGGTACTACTGACGATGACCGAAGAGACAGGCATGGTTGGGGTGATTGGGCTAAAAGCCAATGAACTGACCTCAAAAATCATGGTCAATACCGACACCGAAGAAATCGGTGAGGTATATATTGGCTGTGCGGGCGGTATCGATGCGGATCTCAGCTTGCCACTGACATGGCAAGAAAATTCCTTTGATGCTGCGCTAAGCCTAACCATCAAAGGGCTGCGCGGAGGACATTCAGGACTGGATATCGATAAAAACCGTGGCAATGCCATCAAGCTGATGGCAAGAGTATTGGCTAAGCTGTTGGGCGACTTTGACGGACAATTTGCCATCAGCCACATCAAAGGTGGCACGCTAAGAAACGCCATTCCACGTGAAGCCCAAGTCGTGATCAGCTGCCCTCAGTCGTCCTTGTCCGCGCTGACAGACGCCATCAATCACGCCACCGCTCAAATCTTTGAAGAGTTTAAGCAAGTCGAGCCAAGCTTTACTGCGATCATTGAGACTGCTAAGCCTGATCAAAAGGCGCTGACTTGGGCGTCATCTCTTCAAGCCATTCATCTCATCAATGCGCTGCCTAGCGGTGTGGTGCGCCAAAGCGATCTTGCCAAAGACACGGTGGAGACGTCATTGTCCTTTGGGCAGCTTAAGATGGATGATGATGCGCTTAAGTGTGTGCTGCTTATCCGCTCTTTGGTTGATTCAGGCAAAGATGCGGTCTGTGATACGCTCTCAAGCATTGCCCATCTGTCAGGGGCACAAATCGCGTTTGCTGGTGATTATGTGGGCTGGAATCCAGATGCCAATTCAGTGATCACGCCGATCACCACCCAGCTTTATGCCCAGATTTTAGGTCATCAGCCTGATATTAAGGTCATCCATGCAGGGCTTGAGTGTGGTTTGATCAAGCAAAGCCACCCTGATATGGACATCGTCTCAATCGGTCCAACCATCAAAAATGCCCACTCGCCTGATGAGATGGTGCACATTGAGTCGGTGGCGGTGTATTGGCGACTTTTGACTGAGATTTTGGCAAATGCGCCACTCAAGCGCTAAAGCCATCGTTAATTCATAAAACCATCTGCTTGATCTTAAGCAGATGGTTTTATTTTTTGATTGTGCTAAGGCATTTCGTTTATAAAGTATCATTCATAAACGCGATCATTTTTGCCCAGCTGTCTTTGGCGGCTTGTGGATGGTAGCCCAAATCAACACCGTTTTCACGAGCTCGCTCATCGGCGTGTGGGTTACTAAAGCCATGTTTTGCGCCTTCGTAGATATCGATTTGGTAGTCAACCTCGGCTGCCTCAAGCTCTTTTTTAAGACCGTCAATCGCCTCCATTGAGACCATAGAGTCAGCCTTGCCGTGCGCAACCAAGACTTTGGCGACGAACTTTTGTTTGGTGGCAGGCGTGATGGGCGCAGGATTACCATGGAAGGTCGCTACCGCTTTTAGGGGCAAGCCAAGTCGTGCCATGTCTAAGGCAATTTTACCGCCAAAGCAAAATCCTACGATGCCGATACGCTCTTTATCCACTTCACTAAGATTAGCCACATCGTGATAGATGGCTTGGCAGCGATTCATCAGCTCATCAGAATGCTCAAGCATTTGAGTCATCCATTCATTGGCTTGATGTGCGTCTGTGGTCATTTTACCCTCACCATAGACATCCATTGCCACCGCGACAAACCCCTCAGCTGCCAAGCGCTCAGCAACTGTTTTTGGGTGTTCGACAACGCCCCACCATTCAGGCGCTACCAAAACTGTCCGCGCCTTGCCTGTGTTGTCAGTATTTTCTGGTAGGGCAATGTAGCTGAGTAATGGTGTGCCATCGGGCGCGGTGGTGGTAAGCGTGCGAGTCGTTATTGTCATAAAAATATCCTTATTGGTTTGGTGGTATCACAAAAACGCCCCAAAGCTGCATCATTTTGCGACCTCTAGAACGGCGTTTGGTTTGTTTAACTTAACAAGCTGCCTTCGTCAAGTCAAGGTTTTTATGCCAATTTTCTCAAATTTTACGGTACAATAAAGTCAATTTTATAAAAATATGATGGTGTCATGATTAGTGATGAGCTTAGACCTAAATTTTGGGAAAATTATTGTCTTGATGAGCTGACGGATGCAGAGTGGGAGGCGCTGTGCGACGGGTGCGGCGCATGCTGTTTGGTGAAATTTCTTGACGATGACGATGCCAAATACACAGAGTACACCGATGTGGCGTGCCAACTTTTGGATACCAAAACGGGGCATTGCCAAAACTATGCAGAACGGCAGCGTTTTGTGCCTGACTGTATCCGTCTGACGGCGCAGATGATGCCCCAGATGCTTTGGCTGCCGCGCCACTGCGCCTATAAGCGGCTTTATCTTGGTCAAGGATTGCCACCTTGGCATCGACTGCTTAAAGGCACTCAAAACCATGGCGCAGGGTTTGCTAAGGTGTCTGTTGCAGGTCGCTGTGTCAGTGAGCTTGGGATGAGCGATGCAGACATCGAAAGGCGAGTGGTTAAATGGGTTAAGCCTTAACATTGTTGAAAGAAAAAAATTGGCAAGTTTGATAAAATTGGTGAATGTCTGTGATTTTGTCAAAAGCACTTGAATAAAACCTGATGATACGCTAAATTGTAGCAAGGCAATCAATGCGCCATGATTTTAATGATAACACGAGGTTAAATTATACCGTCTATGTCTGATGACAATTCGAGCGGCTGGTCTATGCGCGGGCTTAAGCGCTGGCTGTCCACCGCACCCGAAACGCGAGACGATTTGTTGAAACTGGTTCAAGACTCTCGCCAGTTTTTGGAGCCGGATACGGTGGATATGCTTGAGGGGGTGCTTGACTTGCCGGCAACCCAAGTGCGTGAGATTATGACGCCGCGCCCTCAGGTTCATGCTGTGGCAAGCGACGATGACTTATCCGACATCTTGTCGGTAGTCTTAGAGACCGAGCACTCTCGCTATCCTGTGCTTGACAGTTTGGATGATAATGCCGTGGTCGGGATTTTGCTGATTAAGGACTTGATACCGTACCTAAAAGCCAAAGCTGACGGTGAAGAGCAGCCCCTCAAACTGGCTGATATTGTACGAAAGCCGCTATATATCAGTGAGACCGCACGCTCAGATACTTTGTTGCGCTCTCTACAAAAAGCCCAAGTGCATATGGCGATCGTGGTGGATGAATTTGGGTCGGTGTCGGGCGTGGTGACGATGGAGGACTTGTTAGAGGAGATTGTCGGAGATATCGTCGATGAGCATGATGATATTGATGAAGACAGCGACATTAATAACATCATCCCGCATCCTGACAAGCCAGGTGTTTGGCTTGTGCAGGCATCTACTTTGATCAGTGATTGTAATGAGATTCTGGGCAGTCATTTTGATGATGCTGATGTTGATACCATGGGCGGACTTGTGATGCAGGCGCTTGGGTTTGTCAGCCACCTTCAGGGGGCGGTAGTGCAGATTGATGAGTGGCAAATCACCGTGGTTGATGTTGAGGCGCGATTTATCCATTTGCTGGAGCTGGTGCTCATACCGCAGGTGGAGAATGCTTAAAAAAACGGAAGTTGTTTACTTCCGTTTTTATTAGCCTGATGTAATCATAAAGCTTAGTCTGATCGTCCCACATCTGCCTGTAGAGCTTCTGGCAGCGGCAAAATCTCAAAATCTACCAAATCTGCAGGGCGTGCGATGACCAAGGCTTCATAGCCCAAATCGGCTTTTGTGGCATTAACCACACCGACAGACCCTAAGCTGCTGCCCGCATCTGGCATCTCTCCTTTGCCTAAAATACGGTGCAGATAAGCCTTTGGGCGAGCCTTAAAATACAGACGCGCGACAATCTCTTGACCCAAATAACATCCTTTATCATACGCCACCCCTCCTTTTTGGTGCAGGCGAAGTTCTTGGGGCTGATACAGCTCACTGGTATTGGCAGTCAGCCAATAATTGCCTGTCTGGATACTTAATTGCTCCCATTGCTGAACATCACTTTTTTGGTGATGGTCAAAGGTTGGCTGACCGTCTATGATATGCGGATAGATTGGCTCGGCTGACGATAGGGTGATTTTGGAGAATGCGCCAAATTTTTTGATGTGCATTGCCAAAGCCTGTGCCATATCGGCGCTCACAACAATGCCAAAACCTGCCAAAGTACGCACAATCCAAAGTCCAAATTGTACACGACCCTTAAGGTTACATATCGCTGTCGGCAAAAACTGCTCGCCAATATCAGCGATATCTGCTGTGATCTGTCCTTGCAAAAATTTTTCGCTGTCAGCGCCTGTCATCTCAAAATAACAAAAATCAGTCATGGTTTGTCTCTTTTTAAATAGTTATCATCATAAATATAGGGATTGTTTGATCAAATTATAGGATAAATTTGATGGCAGATGTTAAATTTTTGTACAAAATACCAGTGAACATAACAATTAACCCCTAAAATCGGTTACAATAAGCAGTTAAGTTTTTTATTGAGAATCAATTTAAGGTGATATCATGAGCCTACCTGCCTGCCCAAAATGTCATGAATCTTATACTTATGCTGATGGCGCGCTGCTGATTTGCCCCATGTGTGCTCATGAGTGGCAAGAGGGTGATGAAGCCGATGAAGCTGCTGTGATCAAAGATGCCGTCGGTAACGTGCTTCAGGATGGCGACGCGGTGACAGTGATCAAGGATTTAAAGGTCAAAGGCTCAAGCACGCCGATCAAAGTTGGCACAAAAGTCAAATCCATTCGCCTGATTTATGATGCCCCTGATGATCACGATATCGATTGTAAAATTGACGGCTTTGGTGCCATGAAGCTCAAATCTTCGGTCGTCAAAAAAGCTTAATTGTCTCAACTTCATTTAATGTATCATAAGGACGCAGCCATGACACACATTCGCCCAACCAATGAAAAATTATTCAATGACGCCAAACGCCACATCGCAGGGGGAGTTAACTCGCCTGTGCGTGCTTTTGCCGGCGTGGGCGGTGTGCCAGTGTTTGTGCAGCGTGCAAAAGGCGCTTATATTTATGACACCGAAGGTCATGCTTATATTGACTATGTCGGCTCATGGGGTCCGATGATTTTGGGTCATGCGCATGATAAAGTCATCGATGCGGTGAAAGCTGCCGCAGAAGATGGATTGTCTTTTGGTGCGCCGACGCCTTCTGAGACGACGATGGCGGATTTGATTTGTCAAATCGTCCCAAGCATTGATTTGCTACGCATGACAAGCTCAGGCACAGAAGCGACGATGAGCGCGATTCGATTGGCGCGTGGCTATACAGGTCGTGATAAGATCGTCAAATTTGAAGGCTGTTATCATGGGCACTCTGACAGTCTGCTTGTCAAGGCAGGCTCGGGGATGCTTGATATCGGTGAGCCGACTTCAAAGGGTGTGCCTGCAGATTTTGCCAAGCATACGGTGACTTTACCATATAATGACATCGAAGCGCTGACCGCGTGTTTTGAGAAATTTGGCGATGAGCTTGCCTGCGTGATTTTAGAGCCGATCGCTGGCAATATGAACATGGTAATCCCAAGCCATGAGTTTCATCAAGCGCTGCGCCGTCTGTGCACCGAGCATGGCGTGGTGCTGATTTTTGATGAAGTCATGACAGGCTTTCGTGTTGGATTGGGCGGCGCACAGGCGCATTTTGGCATCACGCCTGATTTGACGACCTTTGGTAAGATCATTGGCGCAGGCTTGCCGGTTGGTGCGTTTGGGGGTCAGCGCGAGATTATGGAATGTATCGCACCACTTGGCGGCGTCTATCAAGCAGGGACTTTATCAGGCAATCCATTGGCGATGCGTGCAGGCAAGGCGATGTTTGATGAGCTGACTGGTGAAGGATTCTATGAGTCGCTTAGCAAAAAGACCGACTATCTGATCAAGGGCTTAAAAGCGGCCGCTGATAAGCATGGCGTACCTTTTGAGACGTGCGCGGTGGGCGGTATGTTTGGTATCTTCTTTACCGATCAGTTGCCGAAGAATTTTAATGATGTTGCAAGTCGCTGCGACGCCAAAAAATTCGCCAAATTCTTTCATGGGATGCTAGATTTGGGCGTTTATTTGGCGCCATCAGCCTTTGAGGCGGCATTTATGAGCGCAGCACACACCTATGAAGATCTGGATAAAACCATCGAAGCGGCAGATCAAGTATTTTCACAATTATAATTTGGTTGGGCGTTTTTGACAGTTTGGTTCACTGGTTTAAGCTGACAAAACCCTTTGCCCATTGGAATAGATAAGTGATCTATTCTTGACGGAAAATTAAGTATGTTTACAAAAATCATCAGCACAGTCATCGGCACAAAAAACGACCGCGAGCTTAAGCGTATGCGCAAAGTGGTCACCAAAATCAATAGTTATGAAGCAGGCATTCAGGCACTGTCCGATGAAGAATTGCGCCAAAAAACTGAGGAATTTAAGCAGCGTCACCAAGCTGGCGAAAGCTTGGATAAGCTGCTGCCGGAAGCTTTTGCCGTTTGCCGCGAGGCATCTAAGCGCGTCAATGGCATGCGCCACTACGACGTGCAGTTGATCGGTGGTATGACCCTGCACGAAGGCAAGATCGCCGAGATGAAAACTGGGGAAGGTAAGACCCTGATGGCGACCTTGGCGATTTATCTGAACGCCATCAGTGGCAAAGGCGTGCATGTGGTGACTGTAAACGACTACTTGGCAAGCCGCGATGCCGAGTTGAACCGTCCGTTATTTAGCTTTTTGGGCTTGACGGTGGGCGTGATCTACAGTCAGCAGCCGCCCCAAGAAAAATTTGCCGCTTATCGTGCTGACATCACTTATGGCACCAATAACGAATACGGCTTTGATTATCTGCGCGATAATATGGTATTTAGCTTAAGTGAAAAAAAGCAGCGTCCGCTGAACTACTGCATCATCGATGAAATCGACTCAATCTTAATCGATGAGGCACGTACGCCGCTGATCATCTCAGGACAAGCCGAAGACTCAGCGCATCTGTACGCTTTGATTGATAAGATCGTTGAGCGTTTGGTGCGCTCCAAAGACGAAGAAGAAAATAAAAACAACACTGATGGCGATTTTTGGATCGATGAAAAAAACCGTACCATTGAGATCAGCGAAAAAGGCTATGAAAAGATCGAGGCTTTTTTGGTGGAAGTCGGTGAGCTTGGCGAAAATGAAAGCTTGTACAGCCCAGCACGCTTGCCTTTATTGGCACATGCTCAAGCCGCCATACGCGCGCATCATCTATTTGTCAAAAATATTCATTATATCGTTCAAGATGGCGAAGTGATTATTGTTGATGAAAATACAGGTCGTACCATGCCAGGTCGCCGCTGGTCGGATGGTCTGCATCAAGCGGTCGAAGCCAAAGAAGGCGTAGAAATTCAAGCCGAAAACCAAACAATGGCGACCACCACTTTCCAAAATTACTTCCGCTTATACGATAAATTGTCAGGTATGACAGGAACGGCAGATACCGAAGCTGCGGAGCTTAAGTCTACCTATGATTTGGATGTGGTGATCATCCCAACCCATCGTCCGATTGCGCGGATTGACATGGATGACCAGATTTTCTTGACCAAACTCGGTAAATATCAAGGCATCATTCGTGAGATTAAGCAAATCACCGAAAAAGGCGCTCCAGTTTTGGTGGGTACTGCCACCATTGAGGCATCCGAGGAGTTGTCATATTTATTAAATCAAGAAGGCATTACTCATAATGTGCTAAATGCCAAGCAGCATGAGCGTGAGGCAGACATCATCGCACAGGCGGGCAGACCACGCGCTGTAACGATTGCCACCAATATGGCAGGTCGTGGTACGGACATCATTTTGGGCGGTAATTGGCAAGCAGAGCTTGATGCGCATGAAGTCGTCACCGATGAGATGCGCAGTGAGGCACAAGCGGCTTGGCAGGCGCGTCATGATGCGGTTCTGGCGGCGGGCGGCTTACATATCATTGGCTCTGAGCGTCACGAATCACGCCGCATTGACAATCAGCTGCGCGGACGCGCTGGTCGTCAAGGTGACCCGGGTCAGTCACGATTCTTCTTGTCGCTTGAAGATGATTTGATGCGCATTTTTGCTGGCGACCGCATTACGAATATGTTCCGCGCCATGGGCTTAAAAGAAGATGAAGCCATTGAGCATAAAATGGTTTCTCGCTCTATCGAAGGCGCTCAAGGCAAGGTTGAGGCACGAGATTTTGATGCTCGTAAAAGTTTGCTTAAGTATGATGACATTGCCAATGAGCAGCGTAAGGTCATCTACTCACAGCGCGATGATTTGTTGGCAGAGATGGACTTGCAAGAAGGCATCAAAGCCATGCATCACGAGGTGTATAATGCACTGATTGACCAGTTTGTGCCACCAGGTTCGATCGATGATCAGTGGAATATTGATGGCTTAGAAGATGAAATCGAAGAGGCGTTCCGTTTTTATATGCCGATTAATGATTGGCTTGATGCCGACCGTCGCTTGGATGAAGACGGCTTGCGCGCCAAAATCATCGAAACTGCCATTGAGCGCTACCAGACGCGCCGTGAACAGATGGGCGAACAAACAGCAGCGCAGCTTGAGCGCCATTTTATGCTATCAAGCCTAGATCGTCACTGGAAAGAGCATTTGACCCAAATGGATCAATTAAGAAAAGGAATCCATTTGCGCAGTTATGCTCAAAAAAATCCAGAACAAGAGTATAAGCGTGAATCATTTGAGTTATTTCAGTCGATGCTTGGTGCGATCAAATCAGATTTGATCCAAGATTTGGCGCGCGTACATGTGCCGACGCCTGAAGAGCTTGCTGCCTTAGAGGAGCAGCGTCGTCAGCAGGCTGAGCAGATGCGTATGATGTTTGAGCACAATGAGGTAAATCTCGATGGCAGCCAAACGCCAGATACAGATCTGGATCAGGCAGAATCTCGCCCAACTCAGCGTATGACCCTGACGTTGGGCGGCGCCGCACCCGTGGTGGTAGAAGATGCTCACATCATACCTGATGAGGAACTGGTGATTCCTGAGCATATCAACAGAAATGCGCCTTGTCCTTGTGGTTCTGGTCTTAAATACAAACAATGCCATGGCAAGCTAAGCTAGTCTTTATCGGTGGTGACGGACTTTGGGTGTTGACTGTTTAAGCTTGCGCCTAAGATTAGGGTTTTATAAAAAAACTGTGCTATACTAAGCTAATTGTAAACCACTCTCATTTAAAGCGCATGTCGCGTCATGAGGTTGGCTATTTACTGAAAAAGTAAGGGAGTGACACCATGAAACAAACCATTTGGCAAGTCGTGGCAATATCTGCTGTGTTGGCGTTGTCTGCTTGTGCACAAAAAACTGAAGAATCTACCGCTGAGCCAGTCGAAGAAAAAGAAGTCCCTATGTCGGCTGAGCCTGCCGAACCAGTAATTGTTGTGCCCAGTGATTCGTCTGAGTCATCGATTGAGCAGGTGGTACCTGAAGCATTCGCTGACGGCGATACCACCCAGATCGCTGAAGTGGTAGAAATTGACGAGACGGCAGAGACCGCCACACAAGACGCTGAGGTCCAAGAAGGTCGCTGATCTTGGTTTGACTTGTTGATTCAGACGCTGTTATTGGCAGCCTTGGTTTATGACGTATCAAGGTCGGGCTGCGTGTTTGAGTGTTTTGAATCATTTAAGTGATGACTGCATGGATTTATCTTACGGTTGCATGAATCCAATATGTCACCTTGACTAAAGGCTCTTTAATAGCCAGTTTACTCAATTGCCATTTTGCCTAAGTTGTGAATACAACCGATTGGGCAAAATGGTGTTTTATCATTTCTTAATATCATCATTATCTCATGACCCGAATCGCCACCGCTGCATTTAGAACCAAAGCCAACACCCAATCACGCCTGCCGTTTGCTGCTGCAGCGATGATTGCATTATTTTCTGGCGCAATCTTTAGTTTGGCATTGGCGCCATATTATTGGGTGCCGGTCGCTATTTTGTCACCCATGCTACTATACGTGGTGCTTAAGGACTGTCAAAGTGCCAAGCAGGCTTTTTGGTTGGGGGAGCTGTATGGCTTTGGCACTTGGGCGGTGGGCGCATTTTGGCTGTATCACTCCATTCATTATTATGGCGGCGTACCTACTGCGATGGCGCTCGTGCTCATCGGGGTGATGTCGCTGGTCATGGGGCTGTTTCATGCGCTGATGGCATGGGCGTTTGTACGCTTTAGTGCCAAGCAGCCCATGTCTTTTGCAGGATTTTGGGTAGTTCAAGAGTGGCTTAAAACGTGGTTTTTGTCTGGGTTTCCTTGGCTTTTTGTGGGTTATGCTTTTACAGAAGTCAGCTGGCTTAATGGCATTGCACCGATTTTTGGCGTGTTTGGACTGTCATTTTTGGCAGTATTTATCGGGGCGGCCATCATAGAGCTATTTCGCCGTAATATTGGACATGTGATCATTGGCGGTGTTTTGACAGGCACTGCTGTGATTATTTCGGTGATTGGGATAAATTGGACGAAGCCAACAGGCTCTACCACCACCGTCTCGCTCGTACAGGGTAATATTCCCCAAGATCTTAAGTGGCAAGAAGGCTCAGGCTTACAGACCATTGGCATCTATGCAGGGCTTTCACAGTCCGAATGGGGGCGTGATTTGGTGGTGTGGCCAGAGACAGCGATTCCGATGTTTCAAGATGAGGCGGTTTGGCAAATTCAGGCCATTGCTCAGCAGGCGTCCCAAGCTGGCAGCGCTTGGATGACTGGCATCATGTATCGCTTGATGCCAACTGTTGAGGGCGTCATGCCAATTTTATATAATAGCGTGATGTTACATGATCGCGATGAAGTGTCGGTTTACAAAAAGCAGCAGTTGGTACCGTTTGGTGAGTACATTCCGCTGGGCGGTCTTTTAGATGTGTTGCCAGGACTTGAAGGGATGCAAGGCATGGTCAGCCTAAGCCGTGGCCATGATGACCAAGATCCGCTGATGTTAGGTGGTGAGCACGGCGAGAAAATTGGTGCAGCGATTTGTTATGAAGTGGCTTATCCTGATACGACACGCAAAAATGCGCTCGGCAGCGATTTTCTTTTAACCGTTTCTAATGATGCTTGGTTTGGTACAACGGCAGGACCGATACAGCATCTACAAATGGTGCAGATGAGAAGCTTGGAGAATGGGCGTTGGTTTGTGCGTGCAACCAATAATGGTGTCACTGCGTTGATCGACCATCAAGGGCGGGTGGTCAGTCAGATACCGCAGTTTGAGCGAGGCGTGCTGCGAGGTGAGGTGCCGAGTTATGTGGGTCGCACGCCTTATATGGTTTGGGGTCACTATCCGGTCTTGGGTTTAGCGATTGTGCTGATTTTGCTCAGTATTTGGGCAAATAAACTCAAAAACACCAGTGCCAAACGAGAAAAATATTATACCGCTGAGGGTGTTGCTGATCGCTGATTGGTGTTGACAACAGAAATCAAATAATGTATAAAACATTACATAAACACAATGTTTTATACATTATATACCCCATGATTAGCGTCAACCAACTCAATAAAGAGCTTTACAAGCCTAAAGAAGTTTGCCAACTTCTTGGCGTATCTTTGCGTACCGTCCAGAATATGACTCAGGACGGTCGCTTGGATGTTGTTTGGTCTAAGACGGGACGACGCTACATCCCCAAGCAAAGCTTAATTGAGTATTTGCGTGCGATTGGTTACTTAGTAGATCAAGATGAGCGTATGGATGTTATCTACGCTCGAGTATCGACACATAAACAAAAGACACGCGGTGACCTCCAAAGACAAATAGAGAACATCCAAAGCTTTGCTATCAGTAAAAATCCCAAGAATTTAAAAACCATCACTGATCTCGGTTCAGGTTTAAATGATAGCAGACCTGGTCTACTCAGCCTAATTAAACTGGTGCAAGATGACCAAGTTGACAGAATTTTTATCAATGATAAAGACCGTCTGACCCGCTTTGGTTTCAATTATTTGCAAGCCATCTGTGAGCATCACCAAACTCAAATCATCATTGTGTCTGATGAGATTATGGATAAAAGCCTATCGGAAGAATTGGCTGAAGATATCATATCCATCATTCATTCTTTCAGTGGTAAGATGTATGGTTTAAGAAAAACCATCAAAGATAGCATCCAAGATGAGTAAATCTGACAAGCAAGTAAAACAGCCTAAGGTTCCCAAAATTAAATATTTCTTAGCAAAAAGACCTAAATCTGACTTTGTCGGTCCTATGCAAGAGCTTGTAGGACCAACAAAACCACGCATCAAAAAAGAGTATCAAATTGAAAGGCATATCATTAAGCACACACATCCCAAGTTCTCAGTATTGGACGAAGTCACCTTTTTAAGCAAGAATCTGTATAACGCCACCTTATATGCGGTCAGACAACAGTTCTTTGCTGATGAGAGCTTCTTGGAATATGCCAAGGTCAACAAACAATTTACCCATGACAGGCAAGCTGATTATATCGCTTTGCCTGCAAAAGTGGCTAAACATACCCAACAGTTGGTTGACCAAGCCTACCGCTCATTCTTTGGTCTGCTAAAAACCAAACAACAACATCCAAAGATTAATGCCAAACTCCCAAAATATCTTGATAAAACCAAAGGTCGTCAAGTTGTGCATTATGAAAAAGGCGCATTGTCTTTTAAAAAACCAGGGTTTATCAAGTTATCAGGGTTGGATTTTTACATCAAAACCAAGCTTATTAAAAAGCAGGTCGCTTTTGTGCGCCTAGTACCAAAAGGCAATCATATTACTGTTGAGATTGGGTATGAGCATGAAATTCCAAAACCAAAAGATAAAGCTGGTCGTATTGCTGGTTTGGATGTCGGGTTAAATAACCTTGCCACATTGACAAGCAATGTCGCAACACCTATGATTGTCAATGGTCGTCCGCTTAAGTCTATCAACCAGTTTTATAATAAGCATAAAGCTGTGGAGGATTCTAAGCTTGATACTGGACAAAAGACCAGTAAAGCAAGAAAACAACAATTAGGACTCGTCCGTAAAAACAAAATCGCTGATTATCTGCACAAATCAAGTCGCCATGTTGTGAATTATTTAGTTGCCAACAATATTGATACCTTAGTGATTGGTAAGAATATTGGGTGGAAACAAGACATTAACATCGGTAAGCGGAACAATCAGAACTTTGTAGCAATCCCATTCACCAATTTTATTAAGCAGGTGATGTATAAAGCTCATAATGTTGGCGTTGAGGTGATATATCAAGAAGAAAGCTACACCAGTAAATGCTCATTCTTTGACAATGAAGCCATCCAAAAACATGACAATTATGCAGGTTGTCGTGTCCATCGTGGACTATTTAAAACCGCCAGTGGTAAAAAAGTCAATGCGGATGTCAATGGCTCATTGAATATCATTAAAAAGCACTTAATCACACAAGAAGCTTGGAATGACCAATTACGGTTAGACCTTGTAGAGGCGAGCAGTACGCCAAATATCCCCAAATTCACCCCAGATTGCTGAGGTCAATTAAGGATATAAAGCCTGATGGTATGTTTTTTATATTATTGGGTTACTGTAATAATTCCTTAATTGATAAAAGGAATTGTACAAAAACACAGAATTTGGTATATAATAAGGAAAATTTATTTCAGGTTAAATCCCAAATTAATTAACCCCCATTTTATTCGATTAGGCAGGTAACCATGGCACATGATGCTTCAAACAATAACCCACTTAAAGAATCGTTAACAGCACTGATCGGTATTGTGCTTTTGCTTGTGATGATCGCAGGTATTGCGATTTCGGCGTGGTTACGTCCTGCAGGCGAGCATCCTGCAAAGGCAGAGCAAGCAATGGCAGAAACTGCCGAAGTTGAAGTGGCTCAGCCAGCCGCTGCTGACGCAGAGCCATCAGCGCAGCCAGAGGCTGAAGCTCAAGCAGCAGAGCCTGCACCTGAAGCGGCACAGCCAGCAACTGACGCTCAAACAGAAGCAGAAGCACCGAGCGATGCGCCTGCTGCCGAAGCCGTGCCTGCCGATCAAGCCGCAGCGACTGAAGCGGAAGCGGCTGCACCACAGAGCAACTAATTCTTTTTCTTACTCTCAACCCTTGTGTGTTCCACAAGGGTTTTTTATTTTATTATTTGAGATCTTAAGATTGGCTGGATCGGATGTCTTATAATAGAGCAAATATCCAAACTTATGCTAAAATTAGAGACTTTGGTCATATCGATTCATGCAGATTTATCACGATAAAATAAGGAAGAGCTATGTTAGATTCAACAAATAAACATCAAGAGCGCGTCCAGCTTGCCCGTCAGACAATGGCAGCCGAAGGCATAAACGCACTGATTATCCCTTCAGCCGATCCGCATATGTCTGAGTATTTGCCTGAGTATTGGCAGGGTCGGGCTTGGGCATCTGGGTTTACAGGGTCGGTGGGTACATTGGTGATCGCCGAAACCTTCGCAGGGCTATGGGCAGACAGTCGCTATTGGGTGCAGGCGCCCATTCAGCTGGCAGGTACAGGCATCGAACTTAAAAAAATGCAAATCGGTCAGCCGACCTTTGCACAGTTTTTGGCAGATGCGCTGCCTGCTGGTGCCAAAGTTGCCATTGATGGTAATGTATTATCGGTCAATGAATATGATCATCTAAAAACCGCTTTTTTGGACAAAGGCATTGAACTTGTCACACAGCTGGATATTTTATCAAAAATTTGGACAGATCGCCCAAGCCTACCGACGGCACCGATCTATGAACATCCTGCCGAATTTGTGGATACAAGCGCTTTGGATAAGCTTAAACAAGTGCGCACACAAATGCAGCAAAAACAGGCAGATGCGCATCTGATAAGTAGTTTGGATGACATTGCATGGCTTTTGAATTTGCGCGGCTCGGATGTGGCGTTTAATCCTGTATTTTTGGCGCATTTATTGATTGATGATACTAAGGCGACTTTGTTTGTTGATTTGGAGAAATTAAGTCCAAAAATTCGCTCAACGCTTGAGCAAATCGGTGTTCAAGTTGCTGACTATCTAGCGATCGGCGACGCAGTATCTGCGATCTTAGGCAAGCTTTTGATTGATCCTGCACGCGTGGCAATAGGCACACTAAAGCAGCTGCCTGAATCTGCCAAGCTGATTTATGCAGTCAATCCAAGCACACTACTAAAAGCCATCAAATCCGAGGCAGACCTTGAGCACATCCGAGAAGCGATGCGTCAAGATGGCGCGGCGCTGTGTGAATTTTTTGCTGAATTTGAATCCAAAACAGTGCTTGGCGAGCCCTTAACTGAGCTGGATATCGATCGCATGCTCATCGAAGCACGCAGCCGCCAAAAACACTATGTGTCACCCAGTTTTGATACCATCGCAGGCTTTAGAGCAAATGGGGCGATTGTGCATTATCGAGCCACTGAAGACAGTCATAGCGCCATCACAGGCGATGGGCTCTTACTGATTGATTCAGGCGCACAATATTATAATGGCACAACCGACATCACCCGCATGGCAAGCGTCGGTCAGGTGAGTGATGATGAAAAGCGTGATGTCACTTATGTGCTGAAGGCGCATATTGGACTGGCTCAAGCGCATTTCCCTGATGGCGTGGCGTCATCACAAGTCGACGCACTGGCTCGAGTGCATCTGTGGCAGCAGGGCTTGGATTATCGTCATGGTACAGGGCATGGCGTCGGCTATTTTATGAATGTACACGAAGGTCCGCAGGTGATCTCTGTTTTTGCGCCGCCATCGCCAGAGCGTGTGCTAAAGCGTGGTATGGTCACCACCAATGAACCAGGTCTGTACCGCGAAGGTCAATGGGGTATTCGTTTGGAAAACTGCTTGGCGTGTGTTTCGGCAGCCGAAAGCGAGTTTGGCTCATTTTTAAAATTCGAAGATTTAACCTTATGCCCCTTTGATACACGCTTGATTTTGATTGAGCTTTTGACCGACGGTGAAAAGGTGTGGCTAAATCAGTATCACCAGCGCGTGCATGATGAGCTGATTGATCGTGTCAGTGGCGCAGCCAAAGACTGGCTGATCGAAAGAACCAAAGCCATCTGAGCCTTAAATCAAGCACTATTTTGGTGTGGATATTTGCGCCAAAATAGTGCCAATTTTATCTTGGCATTCTTGATACTCCTCGCTGGCATCAGACTTGATGGTGATGCCACCACCCGCCCAAATCTCACATTTTTGCCATTTTTGCAGTGTGCGAATCAGGACATTCCAATTGCCTGTACCATTAAAATTCAGATAGCCCATCGTGCCACAGTACGCGCCACGAGGTGAGGCTTCAAACTCATGGATGATCTCGCACGCACGTTTTTTGGGTGCGCCTGTGATGGAGCCTGCTGGCAGCGAGCCAAATAATACTGTGATGGGGTGCGCATCGCTCAGCGTGGCTGTGACGGTGCTGACCATGTGATGCACATTTTTAAAGCTTTCGATGGCGAAGCGCTTGGGCGTCTTGACTGTGCCGATTTTTGCATATTTACCCAAATCATTTCTGAGCAAATCGACGATCATCAGATTTTCGCTGATGTCTTTTTCGCTATTCATAAGCGCTTGTCTAAGCTTGTCATCCATGATGGGGTCGGGATGACGTGGACGCGTACCCTTGATGGGCTTGGTAGTCAGATGAATTTTGCCGTCTGTTTTTTGAAATTCAAAAAACAGCTCTGGCGAGATAGACAGTAGTTCAAATTCCCCCAATTTTAAAAACCCTGCAAAAGGTGCATTCATGGCATGATGCAGATTGGGTAAATGGCTTGCCAAATCACAAGCATCGGCGTGCCACTTTTGGGTGAGGTTGATTTGATAAGTATCGCCTGCTTTGAGATAGTTTTGGGTGCGCTCAAAAGCTTTGACATACTCTGCCTGTGTCCAAGTGGGCTGAAAGTCCACAGGTGATGCGGTGGGCAAGGGGCGGCATAATAACTTACACAGCTGATGATAAATCTGCTGAAAAAATTCAGAACAGCTGCCCATACCAACGAAGTCATAGCCGCCTTCGACAGGCTGAAGATACATGTCATAATGCGCCAAATAGCCGCAAGGCTGATGGGGCTTGATGGTAATCTGATGATTCAACTGATGCGCTGATATATCATAGCCAATAAAGCCCATCAAGCCATGCACATAGCTGCCATGATCTGTACTGTCATCGCCATAAGCATCGGCACTGGCTTGATCGGCATACATGATCAGCTCATGCTGCCAGTCGTCATAAGTAGATGGGTAGCGCTCATCCAAGCTGCCCATCTCATCGTCTTGACGTGTTTTTTTGTGAAGGGATAGTCCATCATCAAAACTAGCCGTCCATGCAACCTTAGGACAAATCCCAATCACAGGGCAATGCACATTATTTAAAAAGCATACTTGCCAATCTGGCTGATGTGTGGCGATAAGTGCGGTGATTTGGCTTGGAGTGTAGGCGGTGGCGATGTGATGTTTTAGCATTATAAAATGGCAAGTAAAAAGGCAAATTGTAAAACAAATTGCACAAAAGAAAAAGGGGAGTGGTTCGACTTTTAAGCTGAGATTAGAATGTTAAGCCAAGCTTAGACAATCAAAAGCTGTCAGATTTAGATAGTTGGTTTTAAATTTGATCAGGTCATGGGGATGCTGCCCCATGACCTGATTGTCTTAGCCTTTAAATTTTTGGATAACCAAAGCGGCGTTGGTGCCCCCAAAGCCAAAGCTATTGCTCATCACGCTATCAAGCGCTGTTTGGCGAGTTTGGGTAACAATATCAAACTCTTTGGCACCTTCATCGAGATTTTGGACATTAATGGTCGGCGCGATAAACCCATGATTCATCATGAGCAGACAATAGATCAGCTCTTGGACACCCACCGCGCCCAAGCTATGACCAGTCATGGATTTGGTTGAGCTGATTGGTGGCGTCCGATCTGAACTACCAAAGACGGCTGCGATTGCTTTGAGTTCTGTGATATCCCCAAGCGGTGTACTGGTGCCGTGGGTATTGATGTAATCGACGCTTGTCAGTCCGGATTGAGCAAGCGCGATCTGCATACAGCGTACCGCCCCTTCGCCGCTTGGTGCGACCATCTCTGCACCGTCAGATGTTGCGCCGTAGCCTGTGATCTCTGCTAGGATCGTCGCTCCGCGGGCTTGTGCCGACTCAAGGCTTTCAACGACGACCATGCCGCCACCGCCCGCAATCACAAAGCCATCACGATCTTGATCGTATGGGCGACTGGCTGCTTGCGGGGTATCGCTGTACTGCGTACTCATCGCCCCCATGGCATCGAACATACACGACTGCGTCCAATGCTCACTTTCGCTGCCACCTGCCAGTACGATGTCAGCTTTGCCAAGTTGAATCAGCTCCATGGCATGCCCAACACAGTGGCTTGATGTAGCGCAGGCAGACGACAGCGAATAAGACGTGCCTTTGATTTTTAGTCCTGTTGCCAAGGTGGCAGACACCGAGCTTGCCATGATTTTGGGAACTGCCATCGCGCCTACGCCGCGCAGACCTTTTTCGCGCATGGCATCCACAGCCGCCATGACATCTGCAGTAGAAGCACCGCCTGACGCGGCAACCACCGCAACCCTAGGATTGTCAGCGACGGCATCGATGCTAAGATCCGCGTTTTTAATGGCTGATAAAGCGCTGATATACGCATAAAGACTAGCGTCGTTCATAAATCGCTTTAATTTACGATCGATGCCTGTGGTGTCCAAGCTATCATGATCAATACTGCCCGCCACGCATGATTTGAATCCCAAATCGGCATATTCTTGCTTAAAGCGAATGCCTGAGCGTCCATTTTCTAAGGCTTGCTTGACAGTGTCCAAATCATTACCCAAACAAGATACAATCCCTGCACCTGTGATGACAACACGTTTCATAATTTAATCCTAAAAAAGTTTACAGTTGTAATGCTTGCTATTGTAACAAATTCTTTAAAACTTAGGGAATTTTTCCCAAAATTTTCATAAAAATAGGTGAAAATGAGCAAAGATGGGCAAGGATTTACCAAACGTTCACTATTGTGTCAGTTGGCGGTGGTATTTATGAACATTTAATAACATTTATGTTATATATTATTACTAGGCGTCGTTTGGTTTTTGTGATAGTCTTTAGAGTATGATTTCTGATAATTTTCACACAATTTAATGAGACGGGCATACGATAGATAAAAGCAAATGACTTTAGTCTTTTATAAAAATCCCCTGATCTCAGCGCCACAACTATGGAGATGTCACTGATGGCAAAATCAAATAAAAAATCCGCCCACAAAGCCGCCAAAAAAACACAGCACAGCTATGATGATCAAGTCAAAGAATTGGCTCAAGAAGTGGCTGAGCATGACGATGTTGAAATCGTGGCTGAGGTAGATATCGAAAATCAAGCCGTCTCTGATGTGCTGATCATTCGAGATACTGATACGAGCGACGATGCCGATACTAAAGCCAATGACCAAGCGGATCAAGAGAAGGACGTCTCTGAAGCAGGTGAGACTTTGGTGGATGATGCTAAGCAAAAAGCCGAAGAAGTCAAAGAAGATGCTGAGAATAAAGCACAAGATCTGCAAGACAAAGCGTCTGAAAAACTTGAGTCTGCCAAAGAGGCTGTTCAAGATAATGTCGATCAAGCTAAGGAACAAGCAGCATCTTTACAACAAACTGCCGAAGAAAAAGCTGAAGACCTCAAAGCTCAAGCCCAAGATAAGGTAGAGGAAGCTCAAAACTTGGTTGAGGATAAAGTCGAAGACATCAAGGCTCAGGCTGAGTCTTTGCAAGCAGATGCTGCCGATAAAGTTGAAGCGTTAAAAGAAGCTGCCGCTGATAAAGTCGAGGCTGCCAAAGCTGAAGCTGAATCGCTAAAAGATGACGCTGCTCAAAAATTTGACTCAGCCAAACAAGCGCTTGAAGACAAGGTAGAAACCATCAAAGAGCAAGTCCTCGATCAGGTCGACTCCCTAAAAGACAGTGCTGATCAAGAAAAAGAAGCGCTTAAAGATAAGGCTGTGCATGCGGTTGAAGCGGCTAAACATAAAGTTGAAGATGTCGTCGATGATGTCAAGCACACCACCGAATCTTTCAAAAATACCGTGAGCGAAAAAATCGATGAGATTAAGCAAGCCGCTTTGGATAAAACAGAAGAAGTTAAATCTCAGCTGAGCCAAAAAGCAGATGCTTTAAAATCTTCAGGCGAAGAGCTCAAACAAAACGCCCAAACGGCTGCTGACGACGCCATTACAGAAGCTCAAGCTGCCGTCGTCAGTGGTTCGGTCGCTGCTGCTGATTCAGCGCAATCAACAGCTCAAAGCGCAAAAGACAAACTCAATCAGCTTTTTGAACAAGGTAAATCTGCCTTGGATGAAAAAGTTCAAGAATTGGGCGAGAAATTTGGTGCCACTGATAAAATTAATGAAGTCACCGAAAATGTCGATTTGGCGACTCAAGTCATCAAAGAAGAAGCACAGGCGCTACAAGTTAGCGCTCAAGAATCCCTGCAAGCCGCCAAAGCTGCTGGCGAAGAGTATGAAGCTACGCATAAAGACAAGGGCTTGACTGCCAAACTTGGTAAAGTGGGCGCTTATTTATCTGGTATGTATGGCGTTAGCCAAAATAAAACCAAGCATTATCAAGGCGTTGACTTGGATCGCGGAAGTTTTGATGAAGATGCGTTTCATGCCCAAAGTAGCTTTTTTGCAGGACAAGTATTTGGTGCTAAAGCAGTCGCGGCTAAGAATGTCGCAGCCAAAGTCGTTCCGCAATCTAAATTTGAAGCCATCAGTGAATCTGTCTATAACAAAGTGGCTGAATGGTCGAACACATGGGCAATCAAAGACCTTAAAAACGATCCAAGATTTGATTTAATCGATACCATGAGTGCTCAAGAGCGTGAGGCTTTTGCTGAAGATGTCGCTAATCAAAACCGTGCGCTTGCTACCCTTGGCGGTGTCGCAGGCTTGGCAGGTTTAAAAGGCGTCGTCGCAGACACAGCATGGCTATTGATGGTGTCTTTGCGCACTGTTTATCAGCTATCAGCAATTTATGATCAGCCATTGACTGGTAAAGAAGGTGCCAAGAAGGCTTATGGTGTGCTATCAGGCGCCAATCTTGAAAAACTTCAAGAAAAGCAAGTGATTTTGACAGCTTTGGCTCTGGGAAGTAGTATGCTTGCCAATGCTCAGCATACTGGAATCAAAGCGCAGCTTGATGCGTTGGCTGAGCGTTACCGCGAAAGTCAGCCTTATGCCAAGCAATTTATGGATTTGGATAAATATGTCAATTTAGATAATCTCAATCCAAATTGGTTAAACAAGATTCTACCAATTTCAGCAGTGGCAGTGGGCGCTCATTATAATAATGAGCTGATTGATGAAGTGATTGGTACAGCGATGGCAACCTTTTCAGATAGTTTTAATCAAAGTCACCCCTTGATTTCTGACTCAGCTGAAGATACTGAAAACCAAGAATCAACCACTGAAGAATAATATAAAAATCGCTATCAGAGAATTATGTTTTGATAGCGATTTGAATTATTCTCATCAAAAACCTAACTTATTTTATAGGGCTGCTTGAAGTTTTCTTGATTTAGCCCTATAATATATTGCCCCAAATGGGGATTTACGTTATTGGTTAAAAGTGCCAACTTAGATTGGCGCTTTGCTGATGGCGAATTTTTAACAACAACGGGAGAAAATTGCCCTATGGCAACTACAAACCAGCTAATCCGCAAGGGTCGCACAACCATCAAGGAAAAATCAAAAGTTCCTGCGTTGCAAGCGTGCCCACAGCGTCGTGGCGTGTGTACTCGTGTTTACACCACCACACCAAAAAAACCTAACTCAGCAATGCGTAAAGTTTGCCGTGTACGCTTGACTTCAGGTTATGAAGTTTCTAGCTACATCGGTGGTGAAGGTCACAACCTTCAAGAGCATAGCGTTGTGCTAATCCGTGGCGGTCGTGTTAAGGACTTGCCAGGTGTGCGCTATCATACCGTACGTGGTGCACTTGACTGTGCAGGCGTGAAAGATCGTAAGCAAGGCCGTTCTAAATACGGTGCTAAGCGTCCTAAGGCCTAATCATTTGCCTAAGACATTTTTGCGTGAATCAGGGTTTGGTGTGTCAAACCCAATCATGCAGTAAGGCTGGTTAAACCTAGCTTTATACCAGATAATCCTGAAGAGATAAGGAAACTATTATGCCAAGACGTCGTGTCGTCGCTGCCCGTGAAATTCTACCAGATCCTAAATTCGGCAGCCAAACAATCGCTAAATTCATCAACCATGTGATGGTTGATGGTAAAAAATCAGTTGCAGAAAAAATCGTCTATGGTGCGCTTGAGGCAGTTGTTGCCAAAAAGAACATCCAAGATCCTGTAGCTTTTTTTGAAGAAGTGCTAGAAAATGTTCGCCCAACCGTGGAAGTTAAAGCTCGCCGCGTTGGTGGTGCTACCTATCAAGTACCTATGGAAGTACGCCCATCCCGTCGTACTGCCTTGGCTATGCGTTGGTTAGCCGATGCTGCTTCAAAGCGTTCTGAAAAATCAATGGCTCTTCGCTTAGCTGGTGAGCTAAATGATGCTTCAGAAGGCAAAGGCGCAGCCATTAAAAAACGTGATGATGTTCACCGTATGGCGGACGCAAACAAAGCGTTTTCACACTATCGTTTCTAATTGGGAATTGATCAAAGATTTTTTGATACATTCTCTGTTGCGATTGTTTATGAAAATTTATTTCAAAAACAATACTCAAAAATCTGTGTGGCTGTGATCATTAGCAGCCAACAGATTTACCAAATTAAACAGAATTTTTCTAGGAAAAATTATGGCTCGTACAACCCCTATTAGCCGCTATCGTAACATCGGTATCTCGGCACACATTGACGCAGGTAAGACTACTACTTCTGAGCGTATTTTGTTCTACACAGGTGTATCACACAAACTTGGTGAGGTGCATGATGGTGCTGCCACCATGGACTGGATGGAGCAAGAGCAAGAGCGTGGTATTACCATTACTTCTGCTGCCACCACAGCTTTTTGGTCGGGCATGGCTAGCCAATTTAAAGAACACCGTATTAATGTTATTGACACTCCAGGTCACGTTGATTTCACTGTAGAAGTTGAGCGTTCTATGCGTGTCCTTGATGGCGCTTGCATGGTTTACTGTGCAGTTGGTGGTGTACAGCCACAGTCTGAAACCGTATGGCGTCAGGCTAACAAATATAAAGTGCCTCGTTTGGCGTTCGTGAATAAAATGGACCGTACAGGCGCAAACTTCTTCCGCGTTGTTGAGCAAATGAAAACGCGTTTGGGCGCCAATCCTGTACCTATCGTTATTCCAGTGGGTGCAGAAGAAAGCTTTACTGGTGTGGTCGACTTGATTGAGATGAAGTCTATCATTTGGGATGAAGCTTCTCAAGGCATGAAGTTTGAATATGGTGAAATCCCAGCAGACTTGGTTGATACTGCCGAAGAGTGGCGCACCAACATGATTGAAGCTGCTGCAGAAGCATCTGAAGAGCTGATGGATAAATACCTTGAAGAAGGTGAATTATCAAAAGAAGACATCCTTGAAGGTCTGCGTATTCGTACTTTGGCGAGCGAGATTCAGCCAATGCTATGCGGTTCAGCGTTCAAAAACAAAGGCGTACAGCGCATGCTAGATGCTGTGATTGAATTCTTGCCAGCGCCTAATGATGTTGAAGCAATTAAAGGTATTTTGGATGATAAAGCTGAAACTGAAGCTTCACGTGAAGCGTCTGATGAAGCACCTTTCTCTGCACTAGCATTCAAAATCATGAATGACAAGTACGTGGGTAACTTGACCTTCGTTCGCGTTTATTCTGGTGTTGTTAAGCAAGGCGATAGTGTCTATAACCCTGTTAAGATGAAGCGTGAGCGTATCGGTCGTATCGTACAGATGCACGCAAACGAACAAAAAGAAGTTGAAGAAATCCGTGCAGGCGACATCGCAGCCTTGGTAGGTATGAAAGATGTTACTACTGGTGACACGCTGTGTGATAACGATAACATCATCACTCTAGAGCGTATGGAATTCCCAGAGCCAGTAATTTCTTTGGCGGTTGAACCAAAAACCAAAGCTGACCAAGAAAAAATGTCAGTTGCGTTGGGTCGCTTAGCGAAAGAAGATCCTTCATTCCGTGTACGTACAGATGAAGAATCAGGTCAAACGATCATTTCAGGTATGGGTGAGCTTCACCTTGACATTATTGTTGATCGTATGAAGCGTGAATTCAATGTTGAAGCCAATATTGGTGCGCCTCAGGTTGCTTATCGTGAAACGATTCGCCAATCGGTAGAAGTTGAAGGTAAATTTGTCCGTCAAACTGGTGGTCGTGGTAAATTTGGTCACGTTTGGTTGCGTCTTGAGCCGCTTGATCCTACTGGCGATGTTGAATATGAATTCAGCGAAGAAATCGTCGGTGGTGTGGTTCCAAAAGAATACCATGCAGCAGTTGACAAAGGTATCCAAGAGCGTATGAAAAACGGCGTTATCGCAGGATACCCAGTTGTTGGCGTCAAAGCCACTTTATATGATGGTTCTTACCATGACGTTGACTCTGACGAATTGTCGTTCAAAATGGCAGGTTCTATGGCGTTCAAAAAAGGCTTCCTACAAGCAAGCCCAGCGCTGCTTGAGCCTATCATGAAAGTTGAAGTAGAAACTCCTGAAGACTACATGGGTGACATCATGGGTGACTTGAACCGTCGTCGCGGTATGGTTCAAGGCATGGATGATCTGCCAGGCGGCACCAAGTCGATCCGTGCAGAAGTACCATTGGCTGAGATGTTCGGCTATGCAACACAAATGCGCTCAATGTCTCAAGGTCGTGCAACTTATTCAATGGAATTCTTGAAATACCAAGAAACTCCGAAGAACGTTGCTGACGAGATTATTAAGAAGTTTACAGCTAAGGACGATGACGAGTAATTCATCATCTGTTAGCGGTAGTGTATCACCAGATACCATCTGATGGTCAGATGGTATCGTAAATCAAATTTTAACAATGTTGCGATTTTTTCGTATGATCGCATATACTCGAGGAAACCATCATGGCAAAGGCCAAGTTTGAACGTGTAAAACCACACGTAAACGTTGGTACCATCGGTCACGTTGACCATGGTAAAACCACTCTAACTGCTGCTATCGCAACCGTTGCTGCTAAGCACCACGGTGGTGAAGCAAAAGACTACGCTGCTATCGACTCTGCCCCTGAAGAAAAAGCACGTGGTATTACTATTAACACATCTCACATTGAGTATGATACTGCGGCTCGTCACTACGCACACGTAGACTGCCCAGGCCACGCTGACTATGTTAAAAACATGATCACAGGTGCTGCACAGATGGACGGCGCAATCTTGGTTGTTTCTGCAACTGACGGTCCAATGCCACAAACTCGTGAGCACATCCTGCTGTCTCGTCAGGTTGGTGTACCATACATCATGGTATTCATGAACAAATGTGACATGGTAGATGACGAAGAGCTACTAGAATTGGTTGAAATGGAAGTTCGTGAACTTCTATCTGACTACGATTTCCCAGGTGACGACACCCCAATCATCAAAGGTTCAGCGCTAGAAGCATTGAATGGTTCAGATGGTAAATATGGTGAGCCTGCTGTTCTAGAACTACTAGACACGCTAGATTCATATATCCCAGAGCCTGAGCGTGACATCGATAAGTCATTCCTAATGCCAATCGAAGACGTATTCTCAATCTCTGGTCGTGGTACTGTTGTAACTGGCCGTGTTGAGTCAGGTATCATCCGTGTTGGTGATGAAATCGAAATCATCGGTATCAAACCAACTGCAAAAACTACCTGTACTGGTGTTGAGATGTTCCGTAAGCTGCTAGACGAAGGTCGTGCAGGTGAGAACTGTGGTATCCTACTACGTGGTACTAAGCGTGAAGAAGTTCAACGTGGTCAAGTATTGGCTAAGCCAGGTTCAATCACCCCACACACCAAGTTTGATGCAGAAGTATACGTGCTATCAAAAGAAGAAGGTGGTCGTCATACCCCATTCCTAAATGGCTATCGTCCACAGTTCTACTTCCGTACCACAGACGTAACTGGTGCCATCACCCTACAAGAAGGCACTGAAATGGTTATGCCAGGTGATAACGTTGAGATGAGCGTTGAGCTGATCCACCCAATCGCCATGGACAAAGGTCTACGCTTTGCAATCCGTGAAGGTGGCCGTACTGTTGGTGCTGGTGTTGTTGCTAACGTTAAAGACTGATTTATCTTCCAGTCATTAACCAGGCAATTGCCACAAAAACCAAACTCGAAAGGGTTTGGTTTTTTTTATGGAGGGGTGGTAGATTTTTTTTAGATTTGAGTATTAAATAAAAAATGTGCTGGTTAACCCAACACATTTTTTATTTAGAAGTTTGATCTTAGATAGTGAGGGCATCCAAATACTTTTCGGCATCAAGTGCAGCCATACATCCAGTGCCAGCGGATGTAATTGCCTGGCGATAGACATGATCAGCCACATCCCCAGCAGCAAACACGCCCTCAATACTGGTCGCAGTTGCATTGCCATTCAATCCACTATTAACAATAATATAGCCGTCTTGCATCTTAAGCTGACCTTCAAATAGCCCAGTATTTGGCTTGTGGCCAATAGCAACAAACAGACCCATAATGTCTAACTGTTTAACCGATCCGTCTTGGGTTGATTCAATGGTAAGCCCAGTAACGCCCATGTCATCCCCAGTCACTTCTTTGACCTGATGATTCCATTCAATCTTAATATTACCATTTTTAACTTTTTCAAATAATTGATCTTGCAGGATTTTTTCGGCGCGCAGGCTATCGCGGCGATGTATCAAGATGACTTCGCTGGCGATATTGGAAAGATACAGCGCTTCTTCAACAGCGGTGTTACCGCCGCCAACCACGGCAATTTTTTGATTCTTATAAAAAAAGCCATCACAAGTGGCACATGCAGATACGCCTTGACCCATAAACTTTTGTTCAGAATCGAGTCCCAAATACTGAGCAGTAGCGCCAGTAGCAATGATCAGCGCGTCACAGGTATAAGTACCGCTGTCTCCCACCAATGTGAAAGGGCGATTTTGTAAATCGACTTGATTGATGCTGTCATAAATGAGCTCTGTGCCAAAGCGTTCGGCATGTGCTCTCATGCGATCCATCAGACCATTACCAGTCAGACCATGCGCATCGCCTGGCCAATTATCCACCTCAGTGGTTGTGGTCAGTTGCCCACCAACTTGTAAGCCTGTAATGATGACAGGATTTAGGTTGGCGCGCGCAGCGTAGACTGCAGCAGAGTAGCCTGCAGGGCCTGAGCCTAAGATGATAAGGCGATGATGCTTTGACATAATTTCACTTCCTAATTAAACAACGATTTTATAAGTATATAAGGCTGCCACCCATAATTGCAAGTAAAAAGCCCAAATCATTGGGATTTGGGCTTTTGATACAACACGACTTACTTTAGATCATGCAACGATTAATCTAAAAATGCAAAGTGATCAATGTCCATCTGCATCATGGTCTCGCTTGGTACGGTCATGCTCTCTGCATGGGCTGAGCTGCGTGGTAGAAGTTTTTCAAAGTAGAATTCAGCTGTCTGAGTTTTGGCGATATAAAACTCTTTAGGCTGCTCACCGCCATTTTTGATTTTATCAAATGAAACGGCTGCCATGCGTGCCCAATGATATGCCATCATCACATAGCCTGAATACATCAAAAAGTCATCAGAAGCTGCTGACACGATGTCGCGATCTTTACGCGCGGTCAGTAGTAGGCGCGCGGTTAGCATGTTCCATTCAGCGCACAGTTTGGTCAGTACCCAGACATATTTGCGCATGTCTTTATCTAGGGCATACTCACCGCACCATTTCATAATGCTCGCGGTATAATCACGAATTGCTTTACCGCCACCATGCAGCAGTACTTTTCTGCCCAATAGGTCTAGTGCCTGTACGCCTGTAGTGCCTTCATACAGTGTCGCAATGCGCGCGTCACGAGCGATCAGCTCCATGCCTGACTCTTTGATGTAGCCATGACCCCCATAGATTTGCTGACCATGCTTAGCGGCTTCAATGCCAAGCTCTGTTAAGAAGCCTTTTAAAATTGGCGTATAAAAGCCCATCTTATCATCCCACTTTTTGATGGCAGCTTCATCACCTTTGGCAACCGCCTCAGCCAGTTTATCTGCATAGCGCGCGGTGTGATAGATCATTGAGCGAGCGCCTTCCACGAATGCTTTTTGGGTTAGTAGCATACGGCGGACATCAGCGTGATGGATGATGGCATCTGCCGGCTGATCTGGCTCTTTGGTGCCCGATAGTGCTCGCATAGAGCGGCGTTCTTTGGCATAAGGTAGGGCATTTTGGAAAGATAATTCCATATGCGCCAGACCCTGAATACCAGTACCAATACGCGCCGTATTCATGTAGGTGAACATCGCTTTTAAGCCTTTATTCGGCTCACCAATTAAGAAACCAGTGGCAGCATCAAAGTTGATGACACAGGTGGCAGATGATGAAATGCCCATTTTGTGCTCAATTGAACCACAGACAACCGCGTTTCTCTCGCCGACTTCACCATCAGTATTTGGTAGGAACTTCGGTACAATAAATAGTGAAATGCCTTTGGTGCCAGCAGGCGCATCAGGCAATCTTGCCAAGACAATGTGAACAATGTTTTCGGTCAAATCATGCTCACCTGCAGAGATAAAAATCTTACTGCCAGTGATTGCGTAGCTGCCATCATCGTTTGGCACCGCACGAGTTTTCATCTGATTTAGGTCAGTACCGCACTGCGCTTCTGTCAAACACATCGTACCTGACCACTCACCTGAGATTAGTTTTGGCAGATAGGTAGATTTTTGTTCGGCGTCGCCATACTGTAGAATCGTATTAACAGAGCCTGTGGTAAGGCCAGGATACATTGCCCATGGCCAGTTTGCCGTACCCATCATTTCTGATTTGATCAGATTTAAAGACATCGGCAAATTCATGCCGCCAAATTCTTCAGGATAGCTGATGCCTTGCCAGCCGCCTTCAACGAACTGCTGATACGCTTCTTTGAAGCCAGTTGGTGTGGTGACTTCGCCATCTTTGAAAGTACAGCCTTCGGCATCGGCAGGCTGATATAAAGGCGAT
The DNA here is from genome assembly GCF_034424565.1 of Moraxella canis. Taxonomy (NCBI): domain Bacteria; kingdom Pseudomonadati; phylum Pseudomonadota; class Gammaproteobacteria; order Moraxellales; family Moraxellaceae; genus Moraxella; species Moraxella canis. The sequence continues at coordinate 1,364,813 of NZ_CP139961.1, forward strand.
AGCACATTTTCGGCAAAATCTGCAAAGCCTTCTAGAATCATATCCACCGACTCAGGATCTGCAGCGGCGCCATTGTCCAATGTTTTGTAATGCGCTTGATAGTCAAGCATTTCGTTCATCAAAAATTTGATATCGCGTAAAGGGGCTTTATAAGTTAACATGAAATATCCTTTTATTTCAATTTATAGGGCATGTGAGCACTCAAAAACTGCTTGAGATGCTTTCACTATACAGAGATTTTGCTGTTTATTAAAGGGTTAAAATGGTATAGATAACTTATTTTCATAATAACTAAGATTTATTATAATGATTAGTTATTCAACTGTACGAAATACCCTTAAAACAAACCATAAACTATCCACAGTCCCTTCAATGACTTCTTAATCTGTCTGATCACAGCTTACATGCACCGCCTTCGCAGCCTTCATCGTTGATGCTATCGACGCCACCTTCAACCGCGACGCCATCAAAGTCATCAAATAAATCCTCTAAATCATCAAACATCTCATCGGCTTGATTTTGAAGCTTTTCGGTCATGTCATTTCTCCAATTAAAGTTAAATAAACAGTCAATTTAAAATTCCACTTGGGATAAATCAATCGTCTCGCCAGTCCACAGCTCAAAAGACAGTTTTGCTTGATGGATAAGCATACCAAAACCATCGGATATCTTAGCGCCTTGTTTTTCAAAATGCGCCAAAAATTCCGATGGCTTGCCGTACATCATATCATAGGCAAAGCTAGCCGAGCAGCCGCCCAAATCAAGCACTTGCCCTGTGGTGGTGGCAGACGTGGCATTGATAATCACATCGAAGGCATCGGCGTTGTTTAAGTCCGATAGCGGCTTTGCGCTCAAACGATCAGAGTTAAAATCATCAATCAAGGCTTGGGCTTTTGATAAAGTGCGATTAAAAACAGTGATCTGTGAGCCAGTTTCTAAAAGTGGCAAGATCGCGCCACGAGTCGCACCGCCAGCACCGAGGATGGCGATTGTTTTATGTGCCAAATCCACATGCTGGGAGCGCAGATCAGCCACCAGTCCCCGCCCGTCGGTGTTATCACCATACAGCTGACCGTCTTTTTGCATCAGGGTATTCACCGCACCGGCACTGGCGGCGTAGCTGCTAAGCTGACCGCCATCTTTAACCAGCTGATAAGCCATTTCTTTAAAAGGCAGCGTGACATTTGCACCCACACCGCCGCCTGCAAAAAATGCAGACACAACCGCAGCAAAGCTTTCGGCGTCATTGGGGCAGTATTGTTTTTGATAATTGATAGGCAGCCCAACACTGCGCGCAAACGCAGCATGGATTTGGGGGCTTTTTGAGTGATTGATGGGATTGCCAATAACGATAAAGTGCTGCATGGGGCGGAGTTTCCGGTAGGCTAAAATGATCAAAAGCTAATTTTATCAAAATTCGCTACTGATGGGGTGGTGTCTATGGGCTTTTGTGTTAAAATTATTAAAATTTTGATTGATGGTAATGTCATGGCAAGCGACCAACCAAAAAAAACCCCCAGTGCTTCTCCCAAAAAAATCCGTAAAACTTGGCTGATATGGGCAGTTTTATTGGCAGTTTTGGTGGTGCTGTTTTTGACGTTTCGTCCAGTCGCTGATGAAGAATTGGTCGAAGATGATGGTGAGGTCAAGGTCTATGAGCCTGTCGTCTATGATACTGCCACATGGCAAAAGGCTGCCGATACAAGCAGCGATATTGAAGAGCTAAAAGCACAGCTTGGCAGCACTGCCACAACAGAAGAGGCGCTTGATTTTCATGGTAAGCGTGCGACTCGCTACCGCTTTAGCGCACCGCACGAATCGCCTTTTTATGTCATTGAGTCGCAGGAGTTTTTGGAGGTGGTTTGGTATTATGCCGCCCCTACCGATGATGAGGCAACCAAAGCGCAGTCCATCGACTTTGCCAAGCGTGGCTATCGCATGATGAGTATGCTTGATCCAAATACAGGCGCTCATGTGGTGCATCAAATACTCCAAGGCGTCGCCATGGGATCGCAGCGCATTGGTGCACTTGGTCTTGAGCAGGCGGATTGCCAAGACTACCGCTGCCAAATTATTTTGCATAAATAACTGTCTATGCCAAATTTTTATCGATATCTAGATCATGCTTTGGTGGCGACAGATGATCGCATGGATGAGCGAGCTTTTGCTTTTGGGGATGGATTTTTTAGTACCATCGGCGTGCACCAAGGTGAGATCCTTTTTGCTGAATTACACCGCGACAGAATCACGCATGGTTTGAGTATTTTTAAGCTTAATTTAGAAACTGATGAGATGATGACGGCTTTATGTCAGCTTGCCCATCACATGACAGAAGGCATGATCAAAATCATCATCACTCGACCCAAGCAAAGCGTACGCGGCTATGGGTTTTTGGCGCCGCAGCCTGCCCAAGTGTTTATTAAAGTCATGCCATCGGCAATTTATCCAGGCGTATCATTTGTCAAAGGCATACCCATTCAGCCCACAATGGCGCGCCAAATGGTCTGCTTGACGCACAAGTTATCCCACCGTCCACCGCACCTTGCCGGGATGAAGCTGATTGGCTCGATCGAGCAGGTGTTTGGGCATGCAGAGCTACTCCATCGTCAGCGAGCAGATGACAGCATCTTGGATGGTTTGGTTGCCAATGTGCATGGCGAGTGGATTTGTGCCACGATGGGGAATGTGTTTTATCGCCTTGGACAAGATTGGTACACGCCTTTGGTTGATAAATCGGGCGTGTTGGGGGTCATGCGACGCGCCGTCATCCAAAGCGGTCTGCTTGGTGATGTCAAAGAGCGTGTATTATCCGATGCAGATCTTGATTTGATTGACGGCTTAATCACGACCAACGCGGTTCGCGGCATGACAGCCATGTCAATGTTGAACGGGCGCAAACTTGCTCATACTTTTGGCTGATTTTATTGATCTGTCATGAGATGCGCTTTGAGATGTGAGCTAAATTTAGTGGCTATTTGTCATAAATTTTTGCTAAAATGAACAAAATTTATCGCAATGAAATCTTATGACAGCTCAAAAAAACCCCCAAAAACCCCAAAAAACACCAAACCATAGGCGTGCATCAAGACGCCCAAAAACTCACGCCACTTCGCACAATTCCCCGATCAAAACTGTACTTTTGATGATGGCTTTGGTTGCCACGCTGCTTGTGCTGTTTGTCGTGTATCAGTCGATTTATGCGACCACTGGACACCCAGAGCATGTGATCACAGTTGACAAAGGCGAGACTTATCACAGTCTTTTGAGTGAAGAGCCTTGGTCGGATGCGTTTTTGAGCTCGGCATTTGTGACCAAGGCATATGTGGCTCTTGCCACAGATAAGCCGCTACAGGCTGGCGGTTATCAGGTGCCAGCAGGTGCCAGCCTTGCTCAGATGGTGCGTATTTTAAGCGAGGGCGGAACGGCGACTGAATTTAGCTTGCGTATCATTGAAGGGAAGACGGTTAAGGATTTGTATCATGCCCTTAAGACAACCGACGGCGTGGCTTTAGAAGTGCTGACCCCACCTGCAGATGGTTATGGCTGGACGGATGTGGCGCGTGATAATGAGGCGGTGGCAAAGGCACTTGAGATTGAATCACCCAACGGAAATTTAGAAGGGATGTTTGCGCCAAATACTTATAAATTTGCGCATGGCACAACGGATTTGGCGATTTTAAAGCGCTTATATCAAGATCAACTGAATATTTTAAATGAAGCTTGGGAGTCTCGCGATGAGAACTTGCCTTATGAGACGCCGTATGAGGCACTGATCATGGCAAGCATCATTGAAAAAGAAACGGGGGTTGCACAAGAGCGGCAGATGGTTTCGGCGGTGTTTGTCAATCGCCTGCGTCAAGGCATGCGACTACAGACCGACCCAACCATCATTTATGGATTATTCGATCGTTATGATGGCAAGATTTATCGAAGTAATATTGCTGAAAAAACAGAGTATAACACCTATCAAATTGATGGCTTGCCGCCTACGCCCATTGCGCTGCCTTCGGCGGCTTCTATCAAGGCAACCATGCATCCAGCGGATACCGATGTGATTTTCTTTGTGGCGACAGGTAATGGAGGCCATACGTTTAGCCGCACCTACCAAGAACACCAAAAAGCTGTGGCAGAATATCGCGCTGTCATGCGCAGCAGTACTCAATAAAAGGAAGGGATATGCAAGGGCGATTTATCAGTTTTGAAGGCACTGAAGGCGTGGGCAAGACCACGGCGATCGAAGCGCTGATTGATCGGCTGGCAGATCGTGGTATTCAAGTCTTGCGCACGCGCGAACCTGGGGGTAGTGAGCTGGCTGAGCAGCTGCGCCAATTATTTTTAAATCCTGATACGGATATGAATGCCGATACAGAGATTTTGCTGATGTTTGCTGCGCGTAGCGATCATTTGCATCAGGTGATTTTACCTGCGATCAAGTCAGGTCAATGGGTGGTCAGTGACCGATTTTTTGATAGTACGGTGGCTTATCAAGGCTTTGGGCGCTACCAAGGAGACCAAGCGGCACTGGCTAAGATTGAGCTTTTGATTGAGCAGTTTGTGCCCATCCATCCTGATGTGACGCTTTGGCTTGATTTGGATGTGACCACAGGCATGCGGCGCGCCGCCAAACGCAGTGCTGCCGACCGATTGGAAGCCAACGACATCGCTTTTTTTGAGCGTGTGCATCAAGGCTTGGCATATCAGCACAGTCAGCACCCCAATCGCATTCACCGTATTGACGCAAATGGTACCGTGGCAGATGTGGCGGCACGGATAGATGCTGCTTTGGGTCTTGATTGATCGTCTCATGGCTTGATCTGCTTTTGTGGCGCTTTATTGACCGTTATCATCAGCTTTTGTAAAGTTTTGGTAAGATTTTGTCGCCAAAACAATCTTGACGGTAAGATAAAAATTGATGATACTTTGGCAAAATCACCGCTCGCTACGCTAAGGAATTTTTATGCGCAAAATCGCTCTGGCGCTGTGCACAGCCATGATGGTATCGACGCCTGCTTGGCTTACGCTAACACACGCTACCCAAGCACATGCCGCTCATCAAGTGGACTTTTCAGACTTGGTTGAGCGCGTCTCGCCAGGGGTTGTGCGTATCAGCATCACTAAAAATGTTGATCAAGAGACGCTGGCGCAGGCACGCGCTGTTGAATTACTCAAAGGATTTTTGGGCAATCAAGCCAAGCTGCCTGATATTCCAGTGATCGAGCATGGTTATGGCACGGGATTTTTTATTACCCAAGATGGTTATATTTTGACCAATCATCATGTGATCGAAAATGCTCAAACCATCACCGTTACCTTGCATGATCGCACTGAGCTTGATGCGACTTTGGTCGGTAGTGATGAAAGCTCAGACATCGCGGTGCTGAAAGTTTCAGGCGCTCATTTCCCTGCCTTACCTGTGGCTAAAACAGATACTCTAAAAGTTGGCGAACCTGTACTTGCCATTGGCTCTCCGTTTGGTTTTGATTATTCAGCCTCAGCAGGGATTGTCTCGGCAAAATCTCGTAATGTCAGCCGTGAGGCAGCCGTCCCCTTTATCCAAAGTGATGTCGCCTTAAATCCTGGTAATTCAGGCGGACCGTTGTTTAATCAGCACGGAGAAGTGGTGGCGGTCAATTCTTTGATCTTTAGTGGCACTGGCGGATATATGGGGCTGTCATTTTCCATTCCTATTGATGCTGCTATGGACATTTATCGCCAAATTCGCGAACATGGACGCGTCACCAGAGTGTATTTAGGCATCTCTGTTCAGGATGTTGATCGCAATTTGGCTGAAGCATATGGATTGTCCAGACCCCAAGGGGCGCTGCTCACTCGCGTAAATCCAGATTATCCCGCCAGTCAAGCAGGGCTTAAAGCTGGGGATGTGGTGCTAAGTTTTAATGACACTCCGATTGTCCATGCCCATGATTTATTAAATCAAATCAATCGCGCCAAACCCAATGATTCTTTTGTGCTGACCTATCAGCGTCAAGGGCGCCAATATACCGCATCAGGCAATTTTGGTGATGCTCAAAATGACATTGCCTCCGAATCCAAATCAAAAAATACTGATGGCGTGCGTTTGGGTGTGCGCTTAAGATCGCTTAATGCAGCCGAGCGGCGTACATTGAGTCGCTATGGCGTTAATGGCGGCGTGATGATTACTTCGGTGGATCTGGTGGGCCGAGCTGCGCGCGCTGGCATCAGTCCTGGTGATGTGGTTGTTGGGTTAAATCATCAACCCATCCGCGATATTGAAGAGTTTGCCGCTGTTGTCGCCCAGCTGCCAAAATCGGGCGTGGTAGCAGTGCAGCTGATTCGCCAAGGTACGCCTGCTATTATTGGGCTGCGTATCGATGACTAAACGATGTTTAAAGTGTGCCTGACGATCAATGACTTAAACCGACCAAGCCAGATCATAAAATAACTGTAAAAATGTCATCTAAATGTGATAAACTACAAAAGATTATTCTGCTTGTTAAAATCTTAGCTAAAGCAGCTCCAATCATCTTCATCATAACTAAAAGTATTCAGCAAGGTGTCTTATGACAGATGCGTATCAACAAATCAAATCAACATTAAAAGGTGTAATGACCGCTTTGGTGACTCCCATGAAGCCAGATGGCTCGGTGGACTATGATACGCTTGCCCGTCTGATAGATTGGCAGATTGATGAAGGAATCAATGCCTTGGTAGCGGTGGGCACCACTGGAGAGTCAGCGACCCTTGCGATGGATGAGCACATCGATGTGATTCGCTTTTTTGTGAAACAAGTCGCAGGGCGTGTCCCAGTCATCGCAGGCACTGGCGCTAACTCAACCCATGAGGCGATTGCTCTGACCGCTGCTGCCAAGCAAGCAGGCGCTGATTTTGCTTTATTGGTTGTGCCATATTATAACAAACCAACCCAAGAAGGGATGTATCAGCACTTTAAGGCGATTGCTGAGGCGGTGGATATTCCTCAGATTTTATACAATGTGCCTGGTCGCACGGTTGCTGATTTATCTGAAGAGACAGTGAGCCGTTTGGCGGATATTGATAATATCGTGGCAATCAAGGACGCCACGGGCGATCTTGAGCGTGGCATTAGCTTGATTCGCCGAGTGGGCGAGCGATTGGTGGTATTATCAGGTGATGATCCAACCGCGCTTGAGCTGATTAAATATGGCTCAAAAGGCGATATTTCTGTCACTTCTAATATCGCACCTAAGGCGATGAGTCAGGCGTTTGAGCTGGCGCTTGAAGGTCGTTTTGATGAAGCCTGCCAAATTCATGACACAGTCGTTCATCTACACCGTGATTTATTCATTGAATCCAGTCCACAGCCTGTCAAATACGCCTTGAATAAGATGGGTAAAATTGATAAAGGCATCCGCTTGCCGATGGTATGGCTTTCTGAACAATATCACGAAACCATTGATAATGCACTAAAAAAAGCAGGCTTGCTTTAGTTTGAGCCAATGCTTGCTTAACTGCGAATAAATAGGGGCAATGCCCAGACACAAGACAAAAGTGGAATGTTTATGAAATTTTTAAAAATTACTGCCGGTGTGTTGATGGCGAGCGTCGTGCTGACAGGCTGTACAGCAACCAAAAATATTCTGTCAAAGCGTGATAATGGCAGCTTAGATTATCGCGATGAAAAAAAATTGCCGCCCATTCAGCTGCCAGCTCAGCAGCCAGCTGCAGAATTCACCCCTTTATATCATACGCCAGATTCGGTGAGTCAGTTGCCAGATTTTATCAATGACTCAGGCAAGCAGTACCAACTGCCAAGACCACCGAGCGTTAGGTAATATAGCTCAAAGCTTTGGATGACTTTTATTTATTAATCAAACGAGATTACCATGCAAAAACAAGCGCTACTTTATACCGGAAAAGCCAAATCAGTTTATGAAACTGATCATCCTGACTATTTAATTCTACATTTTCGCAACGATGCCAGCGCATTTAATGGCGAAAAAATGGAAAGCCTTGATCGTAAAGGCATGGTGAATAATCGCTTCAATGCTTATATCATGCAAAAGCTTGCCGATGCAGGCATCGAAACGCACTTTGAAAAGCAGCTTTCTGATGACGAAGTTTTGGTAAAGCGCCTGAAAATGATTCCTGTAGAAGCCGTTGTGCGTAACTATGCCGCTGGCGGTTTGATGAAGCGCTTGGGATTGTCCGAAGGTTTGCCATTATTGCCACCAACTTATGAGCTGTTCTATAAGGATGATGCGCTTGGTGATCCAATGCTGAGTGAATCAACCGCCATTGCACTAGGCTATGCCACAGCTGATGAGCTTGCCCAAATGCAAAGCCTAACTTTAAAGGTTAATGAAGTATTATCAAAATTATTTGATGAAGCTGATTTGATGTTGGTGGATTTTAAATTGGAGTTTGGACTATTCCAAGGTCGTGTGGTGCTTGGTGATGAATTTTCGCCAGATGGTTGCCGCTTGTGGGATAAACAAACCAAGAAAAAACTTGATAAAGATCGCTTCCGCCAAGGTTTGGGCGATGTGGTTGAAGGCTATGAAGAAGTTGCTCGCCGCATCGGTGTGCCTTTGTGATCATTTGAAGATTTTGAAGACAAAGCCATGTATTTTCAGATGTATAAAATCGTCACCTATATCCCAGAATCCGATCTAGAAACGGTAAAAACCGCGATGTTTGAAGCTGGGGCTGGTCATTTTGGTCAATATGAGCACTGCAGCTGGCAGACATTGGGCGTGGGTCAGTTTCGCCCCTTAGAAGGCGCTAATCCAGCAGTGGGCGAAATCGGTCAGGTCAGTCAAGTCTCTGAATGGAAAGTGGAGATGATGGTACCTGAAAATAAGCTGTATGATGTTGTTGAGGCTTATAAACAGGCACATCCTTATGAAGTACCTGCCTATGAAGTCTATCAGACGGTAGATATTGAAAGCGATTAAGCCTGTCAAATTAACATTGTTCAGCCAATCTTTAATAAGCCTTTGGAAATTTTCAAAGGCTTATTTGTTATGACCCTGTTAATCGCTGCGCTCAGTGACACCTTCTTGCACGCGATCTTCGATGACTTGCGCTAATATTTCATAAGTAGGGCTTTGGGTGTCTAGCACGGCTTGCCAAGCGTGAATCGCATCATGGCGATAGATATGACCATGCCCTGGCGGAGTGTTGCTTGATGCTGGCATATCTAAGCTCAGCTCCCAAAGGCTCAAAATAGGCAGCCAAAGCGGCATACGAGCAAGATCTCGCCCTGCCGGCTCGCTCATCCAATCTGGACGGCGATAGAGCATCTCGGGCGACCACCAGACAATCGGATCAGATGCATATTGCACAAAGACAATGCGCGGCGGCTGCCAATTTTCATAAAGATGTCCTTGAGGATGACCTTGCGCACTTAGCATTTCTGGATAATCCATAAACCGCACATGCCGTCCCCCATCGATAATGGGCAAATTCTCAGGGGTGCTATCTGCACGCATCTTAACCAAATTTGACCAAAGCTCGCTAAGTCGTGGCGTACCGACCCAGACAGCACCATCAATGCTTGATATCAGTTCATTGTAATCTTGAAAATTGCTTTGGGTGGCAAAGGCGCCCAGCGATTCACCAGCCAAATAAAGCTTGGGGCGGTGTTTGGGATCGAGTTTGGACAGTCTATTTTGAATGGCTTGATATAATCGCTGGTTGGCATCACTGGAGGCTTGCCTATCAACAATGAATGAAATTTGGCTTGGTAAATAAGAATACTGGATGGAGATGCTGGCTATATCGCCATCGGTCAGATATTCTGCCGCTAAGCTGCTGTATTCTTCAACCCAGCCACGACCTGTCGCGCCATGAATGACCAAGTGTGATCGCTGCCATGCACCTGTTCTGTCCATCTCTTTAAGGGCTAATGCCACCAGTGCGTCTGCATCACTGGTGACGGATTCTTCATGATCAAGCCCAACAAAGACACGGATGGGCTCCAAAGCAGGCTTGCCAGTGACTAAAGAAATGTCAGCTGCACTTGGACCAAGTGAGACAAAACGCTGACCATAATGTCCAAGCGCCTGCCATGGCTGAGTTGAGACGCCATCAACGCCTGAGCGGTTGGGCGTGGTGGGTGCATTCAAAGACTCAGGCTCTGTCAAATCAAGCTCAAGGGCTTTTTGGGAGATGAATTGCAAGGCGGGACGCCATACATAATGACGCGTCAGCCCTATCAAAACTGAGCCGACCAATGCAGTGACCAAAACCCAGGTGATCACGCGAATCGGCAATGCAAGTTTTGGAGCAATCAGATTCACCAGCCACTCAATCAAAACAATAATCCATCGACCTAATACAATGATCCCAAGCCAGCCCAACACCCCAATCACCACGCCAAGAGCCGTAAGGTACAGCGGCTCTTTGGGCATATCCATCAAGTCACGCATGGTTTGCATGATCTGCCACTGATAAAATGTCATGGCAACCAAACTCAGCAGTCCAATGAAAGTAATGGGTAAACGGTATTTGCTCAAAACGGTGATCTTTGGGCGATTTAGTGCAAGACAAATCAGATTGATGACATGATGAATAAATTTACCCACAGCATAGCCAACCGATCCAGAGACCGCACAGCAAACGGCTTGTATCAACCATGAGCGCGGCAGTAACATGGGCGTCATGGAGATATAAAAACAGACAAACCCCAAAATGAGCCCAAAAATACTCAATGTATGAAAAAACAACCAAGGTGAGGCGATGGGATGGTGGGATGGTACGTTGGCACTGGATGGCAGCTTCATAATAACCCAAAAATGACAAAATAAAGACACAGATTTTATCATTTTAATTAAATAAAAAATAAAAGAAATAAAAAACTTTGTTGTAAAAGCGTTAATGAATTTTAGGTTTTTAAGCCCAATTTTTTATGCTATGATAGACCAATTTTTATAAAAATTTTGGAAGTATCATGTCAACTTTGCTGAGTCATCACGAGTATCTTCGCCTCAAAAGTCAGGGCTTTAGTCATGTACCCTTGATCAAAAAACGTCTTATGGATGACGCCACGCCTGTATCGGTTTTTGCCAATATCAGACAGCTCAATCCCAAGGCATATTTGTTCGAGTCGGTGGTTGGCGGTGAGCGGTTTGCGCGTTACTCGATGATTGGTCTGGGCAAGGGGGTGTATTTTGAATACCAAGATGGCGTCATGCGTGTAGGGTCGGAGCTTGTGGGTACGGTATCAAGCACCAAGACCGATCAGCCGTTTGATGAGATTCGACGCTTTATGGGGCAATTTAAAATGCCCACCAAAGACGATGTGCCAAATTTACCAGTCTTTAGTGGCGGTTTGGTGGGGTATTTTGGGTATGATTTGATACGCACGATTGAGCCAACAGTTGGGCATTCTGGCGCACCCAATCCTTTGAATTTACCTGATCTTTGGCTGATGCTTTCTACAGAGGTGGTGGTCTTTGATAATCTTGAGCACACACTTTCTATTGTGGTCTATGCCAACTGTGATGTTGAAAACGGCTATGAAGATGCGCTCAGTCGCTTAACGAATATCGAAAATGCCCTGAATCAAAAGCCAGATCTGACCACCAAAGTGCAACCGATACCAAAGTTTGTGTCAGCCACAGGCGAGCAAAAATTCTGTGATGATGTCCAAAAAATCAAAGACTACATCTTGGCAGGCGATGTGATGCAAGTCGTGCCTGCTCAAAGATTGTCAGCCGATTTTGAAGGAGATGCGCTCAGCGTGTATCGAGCGCTGCGTTATTTAAACCCATCGCCGTATCTATTTATGCTGCATGGTGAAACTTTTGGTGCAGCCAAATCTCCGTTTGATATCATTGGCGCTTCCCCTGAGATCTTATCGCGCATCGAAAACGGCACAGTGACGGTCAGACCATTGGCAGGTACACGCCGGCGTGGCAGTGATATGGATGAGGATCTGGCGCTTGAGCATGAGTTATTAAACGATCAAAAAGAGATCGCAGAACATCTGATGCTCATTGATCTAGGACGTAATGACATTGGGCGCGTCTGTGAGATCGGTTCGGTTAAGGTGACGGATAAGATGTTCATTGAGCGCTACTCACAAGTCATGCATATTGCCAGTAATGTCGAGGGACGTGTGCGCCAAGATGTGGATGCTTTGGATGTGTTTTGCGCGACTTTTCCAGCAGGCACCTTGTCCGGCGCTCCAAAAATCCGCGCCATGCAAATCATTGATGAGGTTGAGCCGGTGCGCCGCACCGTTTTTGGTGGGGCGATTGGATATCTGGGCTGGCATGGTAATATGGATACTGCCATCGCGATACGTACAGCCGTCATGAAAGATGGTCAAATCCACGTACAAGCTGGTGCAGGTGTGGTGGCAGATTCGGATCCTATGGCTGAATGGGATGAAACCAACAAAAAAGCTTTAGCCCTTGTTAAAGCAGTAGAAATGGCGTGTAGAGGGCTTGAGATTTAGAGCCTGGCATAATTTCTATAAATTTAGGGTCGTTAATTCCGACCCTAAATTTTAAATTTCAATATGTACAGTTTCTATAGGCTCTAAAAAGTTTCCTGATTGCGTTGACCGCCATAACTTACCTGGTAATTGCTCAATAATTTGATCATCTTCTACCAGTTTCACAATGGCTTGACTTAGTATAATTTAACTTCATTTGAATAACAGAAAAACACGGAAAACACTTGTATATTTCCATTTTTGATAGGGTAAATAATTATTGCCACATCATCAATTATTAAATGAAATACAAAATATCCGAATATGCAAAACTCAACAAAGTAACCTATCGCACTGTATGGGCATGGGTAAAAAGTGGCAAGGTACAATCCGAACTAACAACCACTGGATGGATATTGATTGTTGATAATGAGGTGCGTAAACAAACCGTTGTTTGTATCTACTGCCGTGTTTCATCAAGCGAAAATAAAAGCAACCTTGATAGTCAAGCCGATAGAATGATTGCTTATGCCAATGCTCGTGGCTATAAAGTTGATAAGGTAATTAAAGAAGTGGGTAGTGGTTTAAATGACAGTCGTAAGAAACTCATAGACCTACTCAATGACAAAACAGTCGATGTCATTATTGTCGAACATAAAGACCGATTAACACGCTTTGGCTTTAACTACATTAAAACCTTGCTTGCTATGCAAAACCGTAAAATAGAAGTGGTTAATCAAGTGATCGATGAAAGAGAAGACTTAATTGCTGATTTTACTTCAATCATCACTTCATTTTATGCTAGGATTTACGGACAAAGAAGAACCAAACGCAAAACCGAACAACTTATTAAAAAATTGCAGGACAAATAAACTGCCATGTACTTAACTCACACAATCCGCATTAAACAAAACCACAAGCATTACAAAATGCTTGATGACTATGCGTTTTTGTGTAAAAACCTATTCAATGTAGCAACCTATCACAACAGACAAGCCATCATTACAAATAACAAAACGCCAACCGCTTTTAATCTCATCAATCAACTCACTCAAGAAAAACAAGGTGATTATATTGCTATGCCTGCCAAAGTTGCACAGCAAGTAATTAAACAAGTTTCTCAAAACTTTGGGTCTTTTTGGGCGGTTATTAAAGCCTATCATAAAGACAAATCCAAGTTTTTAGCTCGTCCTAAATTACCAAAATATTTAGATAAAACCAAAGGACGAGCTAACATTATTTTTACCAAACAAGCAGTTTCTAAACGTGATTTGCAAAAAGGCATTTTAACCCTTTCAAGCTATTTTGATACACCATTGTCTTTTGAACTTGGCAAACTTAAAAACATCATCAATTTTGACAACATACAAGAAGTCAAAGTTGTCAAGATTGCCAATGGTTATGATATTAAAATCACTTACAAAACAGACAAGCCAATGCCTAAACCCAATAATGGGCGTTATTTAGCGGTTGATTTAGGTTTAAATAATCTTATAACCGCTGTTAGCAACACAAACAATACGCCTTTTATTGTTACAGGTAAGACTGTAAAATCTGTTAATCAATTTTTTTAATAAAATCAAAGCTAAGCTACAGGGTGAAAAAGACAAATTTATTCACCTTGCCAAGCAAAGCAATAAAATCATTCCACAGATTAACTGCATTAACAAACAATTAAATAAGTTATCATTTAAACGTAATAATCAAATCAATGATTATTTACATAAAGCAAGCCATTATCTTATCAACCACGCAGTTGCCAACGAGATAACAACGATTGTTATCGGTTATAATCAAGATTGGAAACAAGGGATAAATATTGGTAAAAGAAACAATCAAAGTTTTGTCAGTGTGCCTTTTGCAAGATTGGTACAAATGATACAGTATAAAGCTAAATTACAAGGCATTGATGTGATTGTTGCTGAAGAAAGTTATACAAGTAAATGTAGCTTTCTTGATGATGAACCCATTGCTAAACAAGTTAATTATCAAGGTAAACGTGTTAAGCGTGGTTTATTTAAATCAAGCAATAACACGCTTATCAATGCTGATGTCAATGGTGCTTACAATATTTTAAGAAAAGTAATTGGGAAGTTTGATTACAACCCAATAGTGGTGTGTAGTACGCCTAAGATGATTAATCCATTAAAGGCTAATTCTTAAACTTAAATTTCCGTGTTTTTCCGTGAAATTTGGAACTATAAATACTTAATGGGACAGGTTGTGTCCATTTGAATAAAATGATTCAATTTTTATGCGTTATTTTAAGTATGAGCAACGATCGGATTATTTGAACATAAATAATTTATAAAAATCAATAAGTTATAAAAATTCTCGGTGATTTGGATTAAAATTTTAAAAAAAAGCTTGCACATTCTCAAAAATTTGCTATTATATGCACCACTTAGGAAATACACCGCCGGCTTAGCTCAGTTGGTAGAGCAACTGACTTGTAATCAGTAGGTCGCCAGTTCGATTCCGGCAGCCGGCACCATTCCTAAAAATATTAGGTTAAGCCCATAAAATGGGCTTCATCTTTTACCAGACCAGTAAAAGAATACCTATCAAACTTGGTGGGGTTGGGGAGCGGTCAAACCCAACAGACTGTAACTCTGTCGCGAAAGCTTCGAAGGTTCGAATCCTTCCCCCACCACCATTATTCCCTACCTAGGTATACTACCCTGCGGGTGTAGTTTAGTGGTAGAACCTCAGCCTTCCAAGCTGATGGTGCGGGTTCGATTCCCGCCACCCGCTCCATATCACTCAAGTTTGCTCTTGTAGCTCAGGGGTAGAGCACTCCCTTGGTAAGGGAGAGGTCGCGAGTTCAATTCTCGCCAAGAGCTCCATATTTAGAATCCTTAGATACTTCTAAGGATTTTTTATTGGGGATTTTTTGGTGTTTATGATCATATGGCGTACATAGTCAACATGATTTGGTTTATGTCGCAATAAAGGTCAGCAGCGGCTAGTTTGATTATTTCATTAAGATGGCTTAATTAAGACATTATGATGAAATAAAAGGATTTAAATGTATTTCAATCAAAAATCTTGTATGCTATAATGTGTCAGGATATGGTTTTGAATTTATTTATATATTTCAAAATCGTGGTGTTTAATTAACAATGAGGAAACCATCATGGCAAAGGCCAAGTTTGAACGTGTAAAACCACACGTAAACGTTGGTACCATCGGTCACGTTGACCATGGTAAAACCACTCTAACTGCTGCTATCGCAACCGTTGCTGCTAAGCACCACGGTGGTGAAGCAAAAGACTACGCTGCTATCGACTCTGCCCCTGAAGAAAAAGCACGTGGTATTACTATTAACACATCTCACATCGAGTATGACACAGAAGCTCGTCACTACGCACACGTAGACTGCCCAGGTCACGCTGACTATGTTAAAAACATGATCACAGGTGCTGCACAGATGGACGGCGCAATCTTGGTTGTTTCTGCAACTGACGGCCCAATGCCACAAACTCGTGAGCACATCCTGCTGTCTCGTCAGGTTGGTGTACCATACATCATGGTATTCATGAACAAATGTGACATGGTAGATGACGAAGAGCTACTAGAATTGGTTGAAATGGAAGTTCGTGAACTTCTATCTGACTACGATTTCCCAGGTGACGACACCCCAATCATCAAAGGTTCAGCGCTAGAAGCATTGAATGGTTCAGATGGTAAATATGGTGAGCCTGCTGTTCTAGAACTACTAGACACGCTAGATTCATATATCCCAGAGCCTGAGCGTGACATCGATAAGTCATTCCTAATGCCAATCGAAGACGTATTCTCAATCTCTGGTCGTGGTACTGTTGTAACTGGCCGTGTTGAGTCAGGTATCATCCGTGTTGGTGATGAAATCGAAATCATCGGTATCAAACCAACTGCAAAAACTACCTGTACTGGTGTTGAGATGTTCCGTAAGCTGCTAGACGAAGGTCGTGCAGGTGAGAACTGTGGTATCCTACTACGTGGTACTAAGCGTGAAGAAGTTCAACGTGGTCAAGTATTGGCTAAGCCAGGTTCAATCACCCCACACACCAAGTTTGATGCAGAAGTATACGTGCTATCAAAAGAAGAAGGTGGTCGTCATACCCCATTCCTAAATGGCTATCGTCCACAGTTCTACTTCCGTACCACAGACGTAACTGGTGCCATCACCCTACAAGAAGGCACTGAAATGGTTATGCCAGGTGATAACGTTGAGATGAGCGTTGAGCTGATCCACCCAATCGCCATGGACAAAGGTCTACGCTTTGCAATCCGTGAAGGTGGCCGTACTGTTGGTGCTGGTGTTGTTGCTAACGTTAAAGACTGATTTATCTTCCAGTCATTAACCAGGCAATTGCCACAAAAACCAAACTCGAAAGGGTTTGGTTTTTCTTATGGAGGAGTGGTTGGATTTTTTTAGATAAAATACTTGCAAAAAATAAAAAGTTTGCTATAATAGCAGTCCTTAACACCCTAGGCGATTGGCTCAATTGGTAGAGCATCGGACTCCAAATCCGAGGGTTGGGGGTTCGAGTCCCTCATCGCCTGCCATCTTATTCTTCATACCATTCTTTTAACTTCATAAAAATTGGTCATTCCAAGGCAAGTCCCTGCATGAGCGATAATAAAGACAATTTGGATATCCAATCTGAAACTTCAGCATCTGGCTCACGACATACCAAAACCCCAATCACCGTTTCAAAAGAGAGTGTGGTAGAGGTTGCTAAAAAGCGTTCACCAAAAGATATGCTTTTGTGGTTGGTTGCCATCATCGCCATGATTTCAGCAACTTTGGTGTCTCAATATTTGCCAAGGTATTGGGCGCCTGCCAATAATGTTTGGACGCAGATTGCTATTACGGTAAGCTTGGTTGTATTTGGCTTTATTTGTCTGGCATTTACCAATCAAGGATCGGCTTTCAAAACATTGTTAAAAGATGCGGGTATTGAGCTGCGCCGTGTGACATGGCCAACCAAAGATGAGACTGTTCGTTATACTTGGCAAGTGATTTTGATGATGATTGTTTTTGGAATTATCATTTGGTTGTTGGATATGTTCTTTAGCTACGTTGTTGGCTTTGTTATTTAAGTAATTAAAAAAGGGTATAAAATGCGTTGGTATATCATTCAAGCGTTCTCTGGTTATGAAAATCAAGTTCAGCGTTCTTTGATTGAGCGCATTAAGCGCAGTGAATTTGCCGATAAGTTTGGTGATGTGCTTGTACCGACTGAAGAAGTTGTTGAAATGCGTGAAGGCAAAAAGCGCACAACGCAGCAAAAACTTTTCCCAGGGTATGTCCTGATCAATATGGAAATGAACGAAGATACTTGGCATATTGTCAGATCTTGCCCAAATATCACAGGATTTATCGGTGGTACACCAGAGCATCCTGCACCAATTACTCAGATTGAAGCGGATCGAATCTTAAATCGTATTAATAAAACTGGTGATGCACCACGTCCAAAAACCATGTTTGAGCCTGGCGAAGAGGTGTTGGTCATTGACGGTCCATTTACAGATTTCAAAGGACTTGTTAAGAAAGTGGATTATGATAAGTCAAAATTACATCTGACCGTCAGCGTATTTAATCGCCCAACTGAAGTTGAACTTGAATTTAATAAGGTTGAAAAGATTAATTAATTACCGTATAATATGCGGTTTCGGCTCTGGGTACTGGTCTAGAGCTTGTTATTAACCTGGGGAGCTATTTAGCGTTATTACCCGTTATTGGAGAGATTCTCATGGCAAAGAAGATTGATGGCTACATCAAGCTACAAGTGCCTGCCGGTAAGGCAAATCCATCGCCACCAATTGGTCCAGCATTGGGTCAAAAAGGCGTGAACATCATGGCATTCTGTAAAGAGTTCAACGCTGCTTCTGCAAATATTGAGCCAGGCTTGCCTATTCCTGTTGTAATTACCGTTTTTAATGACAAGTCATTCACTTTTGTGATGAAATCTCCTCCTGCGGCGGTTTTATTGCGTAAAGCAGCAGGTATTGCAAAAGGTTCAAGCACTCCTAACACGTCGAAAGTTGGTACTGTTAACCGTGATCAACTTGAAGAAATCGTAAAAACCAAGCAAGCAGATCTAACCGCTGCTGAACTTGAAGCGGCAATCCGTACCATTGCAGGAACTGCTCGCTCAATGGGTATTACTGTGGAGGGTGTGTAATGGCTAAGCTAACTAAGCGTCAACAATTAATTAAAGATCGTGTGGACAGCAACAAGCTATACACCATCGAAGAAGCCGTTGCAATTTTGAATGATTTGCCAGCAGCAAAATTCAAAGAGTCAATTGACATCGCTATTAACTTGGGTGTAGATCCACGTAAATCTGACCAAGTTGTTCGTGGCGCAACCAATCTACCTGCGGGTACTGGTAAAACTAAGCGTATTGCAGTATTTGCACAAGGCGCTGCCGCTGATGCTGCTAAAGAAGCAGGTGCTGATGTCGTTGGTTTTGAAGACCTAGCAGAAAGCATCAAAGCTGGCAACATGGATTTTGATGTTGTGATTGCATCACCTGATGCGATGCGTGTCGTAGGTCAGTTGGGTACCATTCTTGGTCCACGTGGTTTGATGCCAAACCCAAAAGTTGGCACTGTCACTGCTGACGTCGCTACTGCAGTAAAAAATACTAAAGCAGGTCAGGCTCAGTATCGTGTTGATAAAGCAGGTATTATTCATGCTTCTATCGGTCAGGTTGGCTTTACTGCTGAGCAAATTGAGCAAAACGCAACAGCTTTATTAAATGATCTTAAGCGTGCTAAACCAGCAACTTCTAAAGGTATTTATATCAAGAAGATCACACTGTCTAGCACCATGGGTCCTGGTATCGCAATTGATCCAGTACCACACCGCGTTAATAAGTAATCAATGCGTTGGGTTAAATTCTAATATTTAACTTGATTTTAAAATTTTATTGATTATAATAATGCAACTTTTGATGGCTAAAATCGATTTTAGCCATCAAAAAAGTTTAACAATTTAATATTTATTAGTTCAGCACAACGGGTTGTGCTGTCTAAGACCGTAGGTATTGCTCGGCAATCTAATAGGGAAACCTGCCTACGCAGACGGTGAGACTGTATTGTCGCCGTAATGGTTCAAACATCCTTAGGTGTTTGTGAATTTGGCTTATTGCTTATGTGGTATTTTAAGCAATAATTTTGGAGACAACCCATGGCACTAAATCTTCAAGACAAACAAGCAATTGTTGCTGAAGTAAATGAAGCTGCCAAAGGTGCGCTCTCTGCTGTAGTTGCCGACTCGCGCGGCGTTACAGTAGCAAAGATGACCGAACTTCGTAAAGCTGCTCGTGAAGCAGGTGTTGATATGCGCATTGTACGTAACACTTTGTTGCGTCGTGCTCTAGCTGACACCTCTTTTGAGTGCATGAACGATGTATTCGTTGGTCCTACACTAATCGCATTTTCAAATGAGCATCCAGGTGCAGCAGCACGTTTGTTCAAAGAATTTGCAAAGACCAATGACAAGTTCGAAATCAAAGGCGCAGCTTTTGAAGGTGAATTTATTGACGCAAAATCTATCGATCGCCTAGCTACCCTACCGACTTATGACGAAGCTATCGCACGTCTGATGGGTACTATGAAAGAAGCAGCAGCAGGCAAACTTGCACGTACTTTAGCTGCACTTCGTGATAAGATGGAATCAGAAGCGGCTTAATTTACCGTAACATTTTAAATTTATTTACTCTCATACCTTTATTTAGGAATAATTGCTATGTCACTAACTAATGAACAAATCTTAGACGCAATCGCGGAAAAATCAGTCATGGAAATCGTTGAGCTTATCTCTGCGATGGAAGAGAAGTTCGGCGTATCTGCAGCAGCTCTAGCAGCAGCTCCAGCAGCTGGCGGCGATGCTGGCGGTGCGGCTGAAGAAAAAGACGAGTTTGACGTTGTTCTAACCAGCGCAGGCGATAAGAAAGTTGCTGTTATTAAAGTTGTGCGTGAAGTTACTGGTCTAGGTCTAAAAGAAGCCAAAGACCTAGTTGAAGGTGCGCCACAAACTGTTAAAGAAGCGGCATCTAAAGCTGAAGCTGAAGAGCTTAAGAAGAAGCTTGAAGAAGCTGGCGCAAGCGTTGACCTTAAATAATTTCCCTAAATTGCTGCCAGTTATATAGACAGCTATTTAAAAATTATTTTTCAAAAAAGCCGATAATGTATTGCATTATTGGCTTTTTTTTATTATAATTAAGTATTTGACCTTTTGTGTATCTGTTCTTCCAGCGGAATAGAAACACATTCCAAAAGGACAAACGCACCCATGCAAGCTGAACGACTTACCTATCATTAACAGTGACTTGCTAGATACTGAACGGTATTTGGCGATTTGTTGTGTCTGTCTGTTTTATTTCTGTGCGATTTTCCTTTGTAGAGTTCAAAAAAATGGGTGCTTATCTCAAGAATCGCAATGATTCTTTCATATTTTTGAATTTATCTATCTAAATAGAGAAATTCTTTGGCAGTGTTTGCCTTTTTGGCAGCATATTTTTAAGTTAATCTAAGGAATCTTAATGGCATATTCTTATACCGAAAAGAAACGTATTCGTAAAAGTTTTTCAAAGCTTCCAGATGTCATGGATGTGCCTTATCTGCTTGCCATCCAAGTGGATTCTTATGAGCAATTCTTACAAGAGCATAAAAAACCAAAAGCTCGTGCCAATATTGGTTTACAAGCGGCTTTTTCTTCAATTTTCCCGATAGAAAGCCACTCTGGGAATGCTCAATTACAATTCGTTGAGTATTACTTAGGTGAGCCTGAGTTTGATGAGCGCGAATGTATCATGCGCGGCTCAACCTTTGCAGCACCTTTGCGTGTAAAAATTCGCCTTGTTATCAAGGATAAAGAAAACAAAACTGCCATTAAAGACGTCCGTGAACAAAGTGTTTATATGGGCGAAATCCCATTGATGACGGACAATGGTACTTTCATTATTAACGGTACCGAGCGTGTCATCGTCTCTCAGCTGCATCGTTCACCTGGCGTTTTCTTTGATCATGATAAAGGCAAGTCCCACTCAAGCGGTAAAGTACTTTATAACGCGCGCATTATTCCTTATCGTGGTTCTTGGCTTGACTTTGAATTTGATGCCAAAGATTTGGTGTATGCGCGTATCGACCGTCGTCGTAAGCTATTGGCAACCATTATTTTACGCGCCATTGGCATGGATACCGCTCAAATTTTAGACCAATTCTTTGAAAAAGTAGAAGTATTTAAAGGTGCTGAATCGTTTGAAATTGAACTGATTGCTGATCGTTTAAAAGGCGAGATGGCTCAGTTTGACATCGTAAGTCCTGATGGTAAGGTGATTGTTGAACAAGGTCAGCGTATCAACGCACGCCGTGTTAAGCAAATCCTAGATGCTGGTATGACTAAGCTGGCTGTGCCTGATGAATACTTGTATGAGCGTATCATTGGCGAGGATATCGTGGTTGGGGATGAGGTTTTGGTGCGTGCCAATACCTTGATTGACCATGAAATTTTGGTAAAACTTGCTGAAAAGAATATTCAATCATTTAAGATTTTATTTACCAATGATATCGATCATGGTGCGTATATCGCCGATACACTACGCGCTGACACCATTTTGACTCGTGAAGAGGCGCTGATCGAAATCTATAAAGTGATGCGTCCAGGTGAGCCGCCAACGCTTGAGACTGCTGAAAAGCTTTTTGAATCCATGTTCTTTAGTCAAGAGCGCTACGACTTGTCGAATGTGGGTCGTATGAAATTCAACCGTCGTTTGGGTCGTGAGTTCATTGACACTGACGATATGGATGTGCAGCGCGAGCAAGGCGTTTTATCGAATCAAGATATTGTTGATGTCTTAAAAGAGTTGATCGAGATCCGTAATGGTCGCGGCGAAGTTGATGATATTGACCACTTGGGTAACCGCCGTATTCGTTCTGTGGGTGAAATGACTGAAAACCAGTTCCGTATCGGTTTGGCGCGTGTCGAGCGTGCTGTTAAAGAGCGCTTGACGACTGCTGATTCTGACAATTTGTCACCTCAAGATTTGATCAACTCAAAACCTGTGGCAGCGTCTATCAAAGAGTTCTTCGGCTCAAGTCAGCTATCGCAGTTTATGGATCAAAACAACCCGCTATCTGAGATCACGCATAAGCGCCGTGTGTCAGCATTGGGTCCAGGTGGCTTGACGCGTGAGCGCGCAGGCTTTGAGGTTCGTGACGTTCACACCACCCACTATGGACGTGTTTGTCCCATTGAAACTCCTGAAGGTCCAAACATTGGCTTGATCAACTCTCTGGCGACTTTTGCCAAAACAAATAACTTTGGCTTCCTAGAGACACCGTACAGACGCGTGGTTGATGGTCGTGTGACCGATGAGATCGAATACGTTTCTGCCATCGAAGAAGTGGGCATGGTGATCGCACAAGCTGACTCACCGATGAATGATCAAGGTGAGCTGACCGAAGAGATGGTCAGTGTCCGTCATGACGGCGAATTTGTGCGTATGAGTGCTGATAAAGTCACTCATATGGATGTTTCACCGCGTCAAGTAGTATCGGTAGCAGCAGGTCTGATTCCATTCTTGGAGCATGATGACGCAAACCGTGCCTTGATGGGCTCAAACATGCAGCGTCAGGCAGTTCCAACACTGCGCAGTGATAAGCCGCTTGTGGGAACAGGTATGGAGCGTCACGTGGCGCGTGACTCAGGTGTTTGTGTGGTTGCTAAGCGTGGCGGTGTGATTGAAGAAGTTGATGCCAGCCGCATCATTGTGCGTGTCAATGAAGACGAGATGACGGCAGGTGAGGCAGGTATTGATATTTATAATTTGATTAAATACACTCGCTCAAACCAAAACACCTGTATTAACCAGCGTGTCATTGTCAATGAAGGCGATGAAATCGCACGTGGCGATATCTTGGCAGATGGTCCGTCAACCGATCTTGGTGAGCTTGCACTGGGTCAAAATATGCGCGTGGCGTTCATGCCTTGGAATGGTTATAACTTCGAAGACTCGATTTTATTATCTGAACGCGTGGTTCAAGAAGATCGCTTTACTACCATTCATATCCAAGAGCTGACTTGTGTGGCTCGTGATACCAAGCTTGGTCCTGAAGAAATCACAGGCGATATTCCAAACGTCGGTGAAGCTGCGCTGGCAAATCTTGATGAAGCAGGTATCGTGTATATCGGTGCGGAAGTAGATGCTGGCGACATTTTGGTTGGTAAAGTGACTCCAAAAGGCGAAAGTCAGCTCACTCCAGAAGAAAAGCTGCTTCGTGCCATTTTTGGTGAAAAAGCTGCCGACGTTAAAGACACATCTTTACGTGTGCCATCATCAACCAAAGGTACGGTGATTGATGTGCAAGTCTTCACACGCGACGGTCTTGAAAAAGACAGCCGCGCTAAGTCTATCGAAAAAGCCATGCTTGACGATTATCGTAAAGACTTAAAAGAAGAATTGGTGATTTTTGAAGCAGCAGCAAAAGGCCGTATTTTGAGCCTGCTAGAAGGCAAAAAAGTCAGCGGCGGTGCAGGCTTTAAAGCGGGTACAGTTCTAAGCGCTGCAGATATCGAAAACTTGCCACTTGAAAGCTTACTAGATATCCAGCCTGCTGAAGAGGAGGTATCGGAGCGTTTGGGTCAGATTGCTGAATTCTTAAGTGATAAGCAAAAAGACATCGATAACAAATTTACCGAGAAAAAACGCAAATTAACCCAAGGTGATGACTTGGCGCATGGCGTCCAAAAGATCGTTAAGGTTTATTTGGCGGTTAAGCGTCGTATCCAGCCAGGTGATAAGATGGCAGGTCGCCATGGTAACAAAGGGGTTGTCTCGCGCATCATGCCAGTTGAGGACATGCCTTATGATGAAAATGGCAATCCTGTTGACATCGTGCTAAACCCATTGGGCGTACCATCGCGTATGAACATCGGTCAGGTGCTAGAGACCCATTTGGGTATGGCAGCCAAAGGTCTGGGTGATAAGATTAATGGCATGCTGCGTGCTCAAGCCAGCATCGCTCAACTGCGTGAATTCTTAGATAAGATTTATAACCAAGTTGGCGGTGAGCAAGTGGATTTAGACAGCTTGTCTGATGAAGATTTGTTAGCGCTATGCCAAAATCTAAAAGATGGCGTACCTATGGGCACAGCGGTATTTGATGGTGCTGAAGAAACTCAAATCAAAGAGCTGCTAAGCTTAGCTGATCTATCAACCACAGGCCAACAAACGCTTTATGATGGCCGCACAGGTAAGAAATTTGATCGCCCTGTTACAGTTGGCTATATGTATATGCTGAAGCTAAACCACTTGGTGGATGATAAGATGCACGCGCGTTCGACAGGTTCGTACTCGCTTGTGACTCAGCAGCCATTGGGTGGTAAAGCGCAATTCGGTGGTCAGCGTTTTGGTGAGATGGAGGTCTGGGCACTTGAAGCTTATGGTGCAACTTACACCCTGCAAGAGATGCTGACAGTTAAGTCGGACGATGTTGAAGGTCGTACGCGCATGTATAAGAACATCGTCGATGGTGAGCAGTATATGAATCCTGGTATGCCAGAGTCGTTCAATGTCCTAACCAAAGAGATCCGCTCGCTGGGTATCAACATTGACTTAAAAGAAAAGAAGTAACCAAAGCCCAAGACCAAAACTACCCAGTGATCAAATGATCACTGGGCGTAAAGATTACGACGAATACAACGGAGAAACCTTTTGAAAGATTTATTAGATATCATGAAAGGCCCTGCTGACAATGGTGTAAAAGAATTTGATAGCATTCAAATTTCTTTGGCATCACCTGAGGCAATCAAATCTTGGTCGCATGGCGAGGTTAAAAAGCCAGAAACCATTAACTACCGCACCTTTAAGCCTGAACGTGATGGCTTATTCTGTGCCAAAATCTTTGGCCCTGTCAAAGATTTTGAGTGCTTGTGTGGCAAATATAAGCGCCGTAAATTCCAAGGTATTATTTGTGAGCGCTGCGGTGTTGAAGTGACTGCGGCTAAGGTTCGCCGTGAGCGCATGGGTCATATTGAGCTTGCCTCTCCAGTTGCTCATATTTGGTTCTTAAAATCATTGCCTAGCCGTATCGGTCTTCTATTAGATATCACGTTGCGTGACATTGAGCGCGTGCTTTATTTTGAAAGCTACATCGTGACCGATCCTGGCATGACCAGTCTTGAAAAATATCAGCTATTGGATGATGAAGAGTATTTTAATGCGCTTGAGCAATATGGCGATGAGTTTATTGCTAAGATGGGCGCTGAAGCGGTTCAAGACTTGCTGCGTGATATCGATGTGGATGGCGAAATTGATGAACTTCGCACCGCAATTCCACAAACTGGCTCTGAGACCAAACTCAAAAAAATGTCCAAGCGTTTGCAGCTGCTTGAGTCTTTCCGCGACTCAAACAACAAGCCTGAATGGATGGTGATGACCGTATTACCTGTGTTACCACCAGATTTGCGTCCTTTGGTGCCGCTTGAAGGTGGTCGTTTTGCAACGTCAGACTTGAACGATTTGTATCGCCGTGTGATCAACCGTAATAATCGTTTGAAGCGCCTACTTGAGCTGAATGCGCCTGACATCATTGTGCGTAACGAAAAGCGTATGCTGCAAGAAGCGGTCGATGCACTACTAGATAACGGTCGCCGTGGTCGCGCGATTACAGGGTCTAACAAGCGCCCATTAAAATCACTTGCTGACATGATTAAAGGTAAGCAAGGCCGTTTCCGTCAAAACCTACTTGGTAAGCGCGTAGACTACTCTGGACGTTCGGTGATCGTGGTTGGTCCGACACTGCGTTTGCATCAATGTGGCTTGCCAAAGAAAATGGCACTTGAGCTGTTCAAGCCATTTACTTATGCCAAACTGCTTCAAAACGGCATTGCCAGCACCATTAAAGCTGCTAAGAAAATGGTTGAGCGCGAAGAGCCAGCTGTTTGGGATATGCTTGCAATGGTCATTCGTGAACATCCTGTGCTGCTTAACCGTGCGCCAACGCTTCACCGTTTGGGTCTACAAGCGTTTGAGCCTGTGCTGATTGAAGGTAAAGCAATTCAGCTACATCCTTTGGTGTGTGCTGCGTTTAACGCCGACTTTGACGGTGACCAAATGGCGGTTCACGTACCACTGACTTTGGAAGCTCAGCTTGAGGCTCGTGCCTTGATGATGTCAACCAACAACATCTTGTCGCCTGCAAACGGTGAGCCGATCATCGTACCTTCTCAAGACGTCGTTTTGGGCTTGTATTACATCAGCCGCGGCAGTGTCAACGCCAAAGGTGAAGGCATGGTATTTAGTACCGTGAACGAAGCCTTAAGAGCGATTGGTTCAGATGATTTGTCAGTCAATGCCAAGATTAAAGTTCGCGTGGCTGAGACGATTTTGGATGAAAAAACAGGCGAAAAAACCAGCCGTACCAGCATCCAAGATACGGTAGCTGGCCGCTTGCTGATCTGGAATATCATGCCGGATGGTATGGCGTTTAGCGAATGTAATACTGAGATGACCAAGAAAAACATCTCTAAGCTTTTAAACTCATGCTATCGCAAACTGGGCGTTAAAGAATCGGTCATGTTTGCTGACCATCTGATGTATTTGGGATTTGCTCAAGCGACTTTGTCGGGCATTTCGATTGGTATGGAAGATATGGTTATTCCACCAACCAAAAAGCAAATCGTGGATACAGCCGATGCCGAAGTCCGTGACATTGAGCAGCAGTTCGAGCAGGGCTTTGTGACTGCAGGTGAGCGCTATAACAAAGTTGTTGATATTTGGGCGCGTACTTCAGATAAAATTGCGAATGCGATGATGGATAACTTGTCTAAAGACGAGGTAACCAACGCAGACGGTGAGACCGAAACTCAAAAGTCATTTAACTCAATTTATATGATGGCTGACTCAGGTGCTCGTGGTAGTGCAACGCAGATTCGTCAGCTTGCAGGTATGCGTGGTCTGATGGCTAAGCCAGATGGCTCGATTATCGAAACACCAATTAAAGCCAACTTCCGTGAAGGCTTGACGGTACTTCAGTACTTCATCTCAACGCACGGTGCCCGTAAAGGCTTGGCAGATACCGCCTTGAAAACAGCAAACTCAGGTTACCTGACCCGTCGTTTGGTTGATGTGGCGCAAGATTTGGTCATCACCCAAGATGACTGTGGTACGGATGCAGGTCAGCGCATGACACCCGTGATTGATGGTGGTGAAATTGTTGAACGCTTGGGTGATCGTGTGCTTGGGCGTGTCGCTGCCAAAGATGTGGTGAATACAGATGGCGAAGTGGTCGTGCCTGCAGGTACTTTGATTGACGAGCGATTGGTTGAAAAGCTAGATGCCAATGCAATTGATGAAGTGTATGTGCGCTCGGTCATTACTTGTGAAGCCACTCAGGGCGTCTGTGCCCAATGTTATGGTCGTGATTTGGCTCGTGGTCATTTGGTCAATATTGGCGAATCTGTAGGTGTGATGGCAGCACAGTCAATTGGTGAGCCAGGTACTCAGTTGACCATGCGAACGTTCCACGTTGGTGGTGCGGCGTCTGCGGCTTCTGTTGATAACAGCGTATCGGTTGGTAATTCAGGTTCGGTTCGTTTTCATAATATGAAAACAGTTGAACATGCCGATGGTCATTTGGTTGTGGTTTCTCGTTCGGCAGAGATTGGTGTGGCTGATGATCAAGGTCGTGAGCGTGAGCGCTATAAAGTACCTTATGGCTCAAGCGTCTTGGTGCGCGACACAGATGCCGTTGAAGCAGGACAAGTGATCGCCAAATGGGATCCGCACACCCATCCGATCATTACAGAGTTCTCAGGTACCGCACGCTTTAGCGACATTACCGATGGTATGACCGCGACAGTTAAGGTGGATGAGATGACGGGTGTGAGCTCATTTGAAATCTTGACCAGTAAAGATCGCCCAAGCGTTGCCAAAGATTTGCGTCCTGCGATCATCTTGGATACCGATGAAGGTAAAGAAGTGGTTTATTTCTTACCAAACGAAACCATCATCCGCGTCTCTGAAGGTGAGCATGTCACAGCAGGTTCGGTACTTGGCCGTGTCCCACAGGCAACCTCAGGTACCAAAGATATTACCGGTGGTCTGCCGCGTGTTGCTGACTTGTTTGAAGCACGACGTCCAAAAGATCATGCCATTATGGCTGAGATGAGTGGTGTGGTCAGTTTTGGTAAAGAAACCAAAGGTAAAAACCGCTTTATCATCACCAATGAAGATGGTGATGTTCATGAAGAGCTGATTCCAAAATGGCGTCAAATCAACGTCTTTGAGGGTGAAACTGTTGAGCGTGGCGAGGTGGTTTCTGATGGACCTCAAAACCCGCATGATATTTTACGCCTAAAAGGTGAGACAGCACTGGCAAATTACATTGTCAATGAAGTGCAAGAAGTTTATCGCTTACAAGGTGTAAAAATCAACGACAAGCACATTGAGGTCATCGTGCGTCAGATGCTGCGCAAAGTTGAAGTCATTGATGGTGGTGACTCAAGCTACTTCAAAGGCGATCAAGCTGAATACTCAAAGATTCGCGCGTTGAATGCAGAATTGGTTGCTAATAGCAAATTCCCTGTGCAATATGAGCGTCAGCTTCTGGGTATCACGAAAGCAAGCTTGGCGACCGAAAGCTTTATCTCGGCAGCCTCGTTCCAAGAAACTACCCGTGTCTTAACCGCCGCTGCGGTGATGGGTAAAGTGGATGACTTGTCTGGCTTGAAAGAAAACGTCGTTGTGGGTCGCTTGATCCCAGCAGGTACTGGCTTGGCGTATCATCAAGCTCGCCAGCGTAAAGCTCAAAATGCCAGTAGCGAAACCGTTCAGGTTGATGAGCTGTTGTCAGCCATGGCAGCTGAGCCGTCTGCGACTTCAGAAGATAATTTGAGTGTTGAAGACAGTTTTGCCAAAGCATTCGCTGATGAGCTGGGCTCTCAAGAGTAAGCGTATATGTTCAAAGGCTCGTTTCTAGGAACGGGCTTTTGTTTTTTGGGCTAAAATGAAGCTGTATAATCCAGCCAAAGCCCTTATCGGTATTTTCAGTCATACAGTCCAAAAATTGTCTGATAATTTACATTTGCAAGTTTGTGAATATATTGCAAATTTGTATTAATGGGTGTATAACTATACTTTTGACTGTCACCTGCAAGGATATTCTCATGACCTTATCGTTAAATAAAGATAAAATCCGCTTTTTGCTACTTGAAGGCGTTCATGAAAATGCGCTAAAAGTACTCAATGACGCCGGCTATACAAATATTGAATACATCAAATCAGCGCTTGATGAGGCTGAGTTGATCGAGAAGATCAAAGACGCACATTTTATTGGTATCCGCTCGCGCACTCAGCTGACGCGCAAGGTGCTTGAAGCTGCTGAAAAACTGATCTGCATCGGCTGCTACTGCATCGGCACCAACCAAGTTGATCTAGAGGCGGCACTTGAGCTGGGTATTCCTGTATTTAATGCGCCTTATTCAAACACGCGCTCTGTGGCGGAACTGGTGCTTGCTGAAACCATCATGCTCATGCGCGGCGTGCCTGAAAAAAATGCTGTCGTGCATCGCGGCGGCTGGAATAAGTCTGCCAAAGACAGCTATGAAGTGCGTGGCAAGACCATGGGTATCGTCGGGTATGGCTCAATCGGCTCTCAGTTGTCAGTGCTTGCCGAAAGTTTGGGTATGAAAGTTATTTATCATGACGTCATCACTAAGCTGCCACTGGGTAATGCAGTGCAAGTTGGTAGTCTAGAAGAACTATTATCTAAGGCGGATGTCGTTACCCTGCATGTGCCTGATTTGCCAAGTACGCGCAACATGATGACTGCCAAAGAGTTTACGCAAATGAAAGATGGGGCGTTTTTCATCAACGCTGCGCGCGGCGGATGTGTGGATATCGATGCTTTGGCGGCGGCGCTTGAGAGTAAAAAGATTCTTGGTGCGGCAATTGACGTATTCCCAAAAGAGCCAAAATCAGCCGACGAAGAGTTTGAATCACCACTACGCGCCTTTGATAATGTGATCTTGACGCCGCATGTCGGTGGCTCAACTCAAGAAGCTCAAGCCAATATCGGTCTTGAAGTCGCCGAAAAGTTCGTGCGCTATTCTGATCAGGGTGACACCACCAGTGCCGTCAACTTCCCGAATGTCTCCATTCCATTTACTGATGGCACGCATCGCTTGCTGCACATTCACCGCAACGTTCCAGGTGTCTTGTCGCAAGTCAATGCTTCGTTTGCTGATGCAGGCATCAACATCGCGGCACAGTCTTTGATGACCAAAGGAGATGTGGGCTACTTGGTGATGGATGTGGATGATAACGATTCCGAAAAAGCTTTGGCGCGCCTGCGTGCTGTGCCGGAGACCATCCGAGTTCGCGTTCTGTTTTGATTGATTTTATCAATAGTAGTGATAATGACAAGGCCGCTTTTTGATAGAGCGGCTTTGTGTTTTTATGATACAATGGCATCATAATAAGGGTTATTAAGGGGAAATTATGAGCAAACATTATGATTATATCGCCATCGGCGGGGGTTCTGGTGGCATTGCTTCTATCAACCGTGCCGCTCAATACGGC
The DNA here is from genome assembly GCF_034424565.1 of Moraxella canis. NCBI lineage: Bacteria > Pseudomonadati > Pseudomonadota > Gammaproteobacteria > Moraxellales > Moraxellaceae > Moraxella > Moraxella canis. The sequence continues at coordinate 1,395,797 of NZ_CP139961.1, forward strand.
AAAAAATGCGCCATCATTGAAGCGCATCAAGTTGGCGGTACTTGTGTCAATGTCGGCTGCGTGCCAAAAAAAGTCATGTGGTATGCTGCCCAAGTGTCTGGGGCGATTCATAAATACGCACCGGATTATGGTTTTGATGTCGAAGTTAAGCAATTTGATTTTGGGCGATTGATCGAATCGCGCCAAGCTTATATTGGGCGCATTCACCAGTCATACCAAAATGTTTTCACCAAAAACGGTGTGGATCTGATTAAAGGATTTGGACGATTTATTGACAAAAACACCATCGAAGTTTCTTATGAAGATGGCACAACAGAGCAAATTACCGCTGATCATATTGTGATTGCGACAGGCGGTCAGCCAGTTAAGCCCCAAATTCCTGGTGCAGAATATGGCATCGATTCGGATGGTTTTTTTGCTTTGAATGAATTGCCAAAGCGCGTCGCGGTGATCGGTGCAGGCTACGTTTCGGTGGAAGTGGCAGGCGTGCTAAATAGCTTGGGCGTCCAAACGCATCTGATGGTTCGTGGCGATAAACCTTTACGCTCATTTGATGCGGGCATCGTTGAAGTTCTGGTCGATGTCATGCAAAAAGACGGCATCACGCTACACACCCAAGCCAATCCAAAGCAGATCATCCAAAATGACGACAACTCATTGACTGTGGTGTTAGAAGATGGTCGTGAGCAGACCGTAGACTGTGTGATTTGGGCGGTGGGGCGTAAGCCTGCCACAGATCAGCTTAATCTGGATGGTGTTGGTGTCAAGACCAATGCCAAAGGCCAAATCATTGTCGATAAATTTCAAAACACCAACATTGAAGGCATTTATGCAGTTGGGGATATCATCGAAAATGGCATTGAGCTGACGCCGGTGGCAGTGGCAGCAGGGCGTCGATTGTCAGAAAGACTATTTAATCAAAAGCCAGATGAGCATTTGGATTATAGCTTAGTGCCCACGGTGATTTTCAGTCATCCACCGATTGGGACGGTAGGCTTAAGCGAAGCTTCGGCGATTGAGCACTATGGTGCTGACAACATCAAAGTCTATACCTCAAACTTTACGCCCATGTACAGTGCGGTGACGGCACATCGTGAGCCGTGCCGAATGAAGCTTGTGTGCCTAGGCGATGAGCAAAAGATCATCGGACTACATGGCATTGGCTTTGGGGTGGATGAGATGATCCAAGGATTTGCCGTTGCAATGAAGATGGGTGCAACCAAGGCGGACTTTGATAATACCGTCGCCATTCACCCAACAGGTGCTGAAGAGTTTGTGACCATGCGCTGATGATGCTTTACAAATGATCAAAGCCCATGGGTATCGCCCATGGGCTTTTTGATGGCGATTTTCAATAACTATTTTAAGTGCTTGTCTTTAAATGCCTAAAAATTTCATCCTTTAATATTAATGACTGATATTTAAAGTTTAAAGGCTGATTAAAAAGTCTTGGTATAAGCTGTTGGGTCTTTGGCTAAGCTTTCTTGATTGTCTTCAAAAAAGGCTTTTTGCACACGATCTTTGACAGCCTGCCAAAGCGGAAATTGGCGGCAAGTGGCTTCCAAGCTGCCTTGCCAATCTGGGATTTTCCCTTTCATGCGCCCAAATCGATGTTGCGGCTGATCTGCCAAGCTTTGAGCGGCTTTGATGGCAAGCAATGCCCCGTCTCGATGATTGCACACCAGCGCCATATCACAACCTGCCTCTAGCGCAGCAAGCACACGCGCATCCACATCCCCTGCGATGTGCGCTGCTTTCATACATAAATCATCCGAAAAAATCACGCCATCAAACCCAAGTTGATTACGCACGATATCTTGAATCCAGAGTTTGGAAAATCCTGCAGGCTTATCATCAACTTGGCTAAAAATCACATGGGCAGGCATGAGCGCATCAAGCTGATCTAAGGTTTGGATAAAGGTTTGGGTGTCGTGATGCATAATCTCATCAAAGCTTCTGTCGTCGATCGCATCGGCAACGTGTGAGTCAGGAGCGATGGAGCCATGACCTGGAAAATGCTTACCAGTGGTTGCCATACCAGCATCTTTCATGCCTTTCATAAATTGCTTGGATAACGCCACGATGACATCTGGATCTGCATGAAAAGCACGATCACCGATCACAAGGCTTGCCCCGTCTATATCAAGCACTGGCGCAAAACTAAAATCCACACCGACTGCCAAAACTTCACACGCCATCAAATAGCCGCAGTCATACGCCAATGATAGAGCATCAGCAGGATTTAGATCATGCAATTCACCCAATTTGCCCATGGCAGGCAGGGGTGAGAATCCAGAGCGAAATCGTGCCACACGCCCGCCTTCTTGATCCACTGCGATGAGCACGCTTGGATTAATTTGTCGTATCGAATCGGTGAGCGCACGCACTTGCGCAGGTGACTCAACATTACGCGCAAACAAAATAATACCGCCAACTTCTGGATGCGATAATAACGCACGATCTTGATCATCCAATGTCTTGGCGGTGACATCCGCCATAATCACGCCTTTTGCCACAAAAAACTCCTTGCTTAATCAGTCGTCTGGTGCTTATTATGCCATGAAATTAAGATGAAAAGAGAAGGGAGCGCCAATTTTCATACCCAAGTAGTGACTTTGTAACGATTGCTTAAGGCAGTTGCACAAAAACTAGCACTTAGGTAAAAAAACTTTGTGTTTTTTGTGTTAAGATAGCGGATATTTTGGGTTTTTTACCTGTTTTTTTTAATCATCTAACATCAGGATGTGGATATGTCAAAACAACAATATCTTTTATCAGGCGTGGCTGGCGCGGTGGCATGTGCGTTGTTTGTAAGCAGTTTTTCTTCGCTTGCTCAAGCATCCGATCGTGCCGCATTTATGCAGACACCTGAGCAGCGAGTGACGGCTCGTCAGATTGCCATATTGCTTGATCGAGCGCATTATAATGATCAACGGCTGGATGCGGATATGGGCAAAGTCATTTTACAGATGTATTTTGATAAGCTTGACCCAAATCGTACGTTGTTTTTGCAATCTGATGTGGACGAATTTACCAATAAATACGGCAACACTTACACCGCTTATCTGATGCGCGGTGATATGACACCAGGCATTGAGATTTTTGAGCGTTTTCGCACGCGATCTTTTGAATACTTTAGCGCTGCCAAATCATATTTGGATACCGACATTGATTTATATACCGATAAGCGCATCACACTTGATCGCGAAAATGCGCCACGTTTTCAAACCAAACAAGAGCAGCTTGACTATTGGAAAAATCAGACAGCGCTATCACTGATTACCATCATGCTCAATCAAGAAGACGACAAAGCCAAAGACCAAGCGTATCTAGACAATCCTGAATTGGCGCGCGGTCAAGACTTGGTCAAGGCAGAAAGTCGCACACCCAAAGAGATTTTATTAAATCGTCTTAAGCGCCAAGAAGAGCAGCTTGAGCGACTTAAAAATGACGAAATCATGGAAGCAGTTCTTGATGCGGCGACCACAGCCTATGATCCGCACAGTAATTATTATGCTCCAGTTCAAGCCCAAGACATCCAAATTCAGACCAGTTTACAGCTTGAAGGGATTGGCGTTTCGATTCGCCCTGATCGTAAAAATCCGGACTACATTCGCATTGTCAGCCTTGTAGATGGTGGACCGGCTGCCAAGTCAGGTCAAATTTTGGCCAATGATTTGATCATCGGCGTGGCACAAGCCCAAGGTGAAATGGTCGATACCATCGGCTATAGCACCAAAGAGATCGTCGCTTTGATCCGCGGCGCTCGCGGTACTGAAGTGACCGTCAAGGTCAAACAGCCTAATACGCCAGATTCACAAGCCAGAACCGTCACCTTGGTGCGTGATGTCATTCAGCAAGAAGAATCGGGCGTGCAGCATCGGGTGATTGAGATGCCTTATGATGGCGGCATAAAAAAAGTCGGTGTCATTGAGATTCCAAGTTTTTATCTGAACTTTAAAGCGCGCCGCGAAGGTGTAGACGCCAGTCAGTATCGCAGTGTCAGCAACGACACCGAAAAAGCGCTCAAAGCCCTGACCGCTCAAGGTATCGACGGCTTGGTGGTCGATCTGCGCCATAATCCAGGTGGCTCGCTCGATGAAGTGGCAAAAATGCTTGGTATGTTTATCAAAGAAGGTCCTTTGGTGCAGATTCGTGATAATCGAGGCAATGTACAAGTCTTTGAAGATAAAGACGGCGGTCGCCAGTTGTATGATGGTAAATTGTCTGTACTGGTCAATCTTGGCTCGGCATCTGCCAGTGAGATTTTTGCTGCGGCGATCCAAGACTATGGACTAGGCTTGGTGGTAGGTAGTACGACTACTGGTAAAGGGACTGCTCAGACTCAGCGTGACGATGTGGCGCTTGGTTCGGTGACATTGACGCAGCGTAAATTTTATCGTGTCAATGGCGGCAGCACTCAGACCAAAGGGGTGGTGCCTGATGTTGAACTGGTCAATATCTATGAAGGCATTGAATTTGGCGAGCGTGAATATAAAAATCCGCTGCCTTGGGATACCATTGAGTCAACGAATTATCAAGCTGCTGGCAAATATTCGCCAAGCCTGTTAAGCTCACTCAATGAGCAGTCAAAAGCGCGCCAAGCAAGCGATCCACAGTTTAGATATTTGTCTGAACTCAATGCCATTCGTGCGCTTGATGATGACAAACAACCGACCGAGATCAATTTACAAAAACGTCGTGCCAAATTACAGCTGATCGAAAACCGTACTTTGGCTGCCGAAAATGCGCGCAGACAAGCCACAGGCGAGACGCCGTTTGCCAATTGGTCAACATATCAAGCCAACCTAGAGGCGATGGCTGAAGAACGCGGCGCCATGAAAGAAAACGAGCGCCCAAAGCTGCCTGAAAGTGAGGTTTATGTGCTTGAGGCGGCGCGCCTGATGTTTGATGCCGATCGATAATTTGCTGGTATGAGGTTGCCAATTTTGGCGAATCAAAAAAATTGAATCAAAAATAAAAAGTCTGCCGCAATGACAGACTTTTTATTTTAACTATCTTTTTTATTTTAACTATCTTTAAGATAATGGTTTATATAGCAATTATCTGCGGCGACCACCGATAAAGCCAACGATAAACAAGATGACAGCGATGATCAAGAAGATATAGGCAAACTCTTTGGTTAAACCTGCGATATTACCAAATCCTAAGAAACTTGCGATGACAGCGATAATAGCAAAAATAATAGCCCAGCGAAACATATGATTCTCCTTATAATGACTGGCATTTGTCCAATAAGTGTATCGTTGCCAGTTTGGGGTTTTGATGAAAAAGAAAAAAAGAGGCATGCTTTCTTGTATTCTTAGAAGTTATTTTAGAGGAATCGTTTTATTATAAATACTGATAAATTGTAAGCTGTGTGAAATTAAACAAAGATTGTGTAATAACTTGTGCGTATCAGTGCACAAACCTGACAATATAATACAAAGTGCAATCTTGCACACATTTTTCTTGACAAGTTGATGAAATTTTGGTTTAATATGCAGCAATTCGGCGTGATAGCTCAGTTGGTAGAGCAACGGATTGAAAATCCGTGTGTCGGCAGTTCGATCCTGCCTCTCGCCACCATATTAAAAACCCCAAGCAAATGCTTGGGGTTTTTTGGTTGTTCAGTACATTAAAAAGCATCAGTCTATCGCTGATGCTTTTTATAAGCAATATTACAATCCGCTGACAATCAGCTGCACGCCTACAATCATCAAAAGCACACCAAAAGCTCGCTTAAGGGTTTGGGCAGGCAGAGCATGAGCCAATTTGGCACCGACTTTTGCCATGATAAAGCTGAGAATGCTGATTGTGACAAATGCGCCAATGTGTACAAAGCCAATCAAGCCGTCCACATCCGCAACCGCGCCACCGCGATGACCAAACCAGATGAATCCAAGCGCACCGGCGATGGCGATCGGCAAGCCACACGCCGCCGAAGTACCCACAGCTTGACGCATCGGTACGCCGTTTTGGCTCAGATAAGGAACTGTTAGGCTGCCACCCCCTATGCCGAAGATGGCGGATAAAATCCCAATGATAATCCCAGCAAGTCCTTGTTGATACGGTGGCGGTGGTGGCACGCCTGGGCGTTCTTGGTTGGGAAAAAATAGCATTTTTATTGCCACTAAAACCGCCCCGCCACCCAAAATGGCTTGCAAAACTGCGCCGTCAATCAAGGTGGCAATCCATGCCCCCACCAAGCTGCCAAGCACCAGCCCTTTTGCCATATTCTTAAAAATTTCCCAACGCACCCCACCGCGCTTATGGTGTGCGCTCATTGAGCTGATGGAAGTTAAAATAATCGTCGCAAGTGCTGTGCCAACGGCAACATGAGGTACGATGTCGGTTGGCATGCCATATGCTGCCAAAATCCAGATCAATGCAGGCACAATCACCATGCCTCCGCCCACACCAAATAATCCTGCGCACAGCCCAGCAACAATGCCTGCTGTCGCAAACCAAAGATAAATCATCGACATTCATCCATTATTTCTTTAAATTTATGCTATTATAACGCAATTTTATTTTGTTTGTGTTGAATTGTAATACAATGAACTTGAGTAAAACTGAACTTAGCAAGCTGTGGCAAACCATGACAGCCAACCATCGCCATGCTAAGCTTGCCCAAAGTACCAATTCTGAGCTGATGGATGCACTCACTCAAGGTCAAATTGCACATCAGACGCTGCATTTATATACCGCTGATCAACAAAGCGCTGGGCGCGGACAGCATGGTCGTTCTTGGATCAGCCCCCAAGGTAATGTTTTTTTGTCTTTATATGTACCAATGAGCACACAAGCTCATGACTTTGGCATTGATCAGTTATCGGGATTGATTTCACTGTTGGTGGGTTTTTATTTGGTAAAAATGCCCATCATTGAGCAAATAAACCAAATGCGCATGACCAAAAACCTACCCACTATTGGCGTCAAATGGGCAAATGATTTGGGATTTATTGATCAGGCGCATCCTAAATTTCATAAATTGGCAGGTATCTTGATAGAGCCAATATTTAAACCCATCAATCATCACAGAACCTTGATGGGATTGGTGATTGGTGTAGGGTTGAATGTAAAAAATAGCCCAATGATCCAAAATTCGCTGTATGAGTCCACGAGTCTTAGCGATCTTTGGCAGGCAGATGAGTTACCAGCCGCTGCGACACTGTATCAGCCGATTTGTGAGGCGATTTGCCAAGCTGTCGCCCATCATAATCAGCTGACTTTGGCTCATCATCAGGCGCTGACTGAGTTTGTTCATGAATTTAATCAGGTGCATGTACTCACAGGGCGAGAGGTGCAAGTGTTTTTACAGGATGATCGAGAAAAGATCACGCACGCGGGGCGCTGTATCGGCATCAACGATCAAGGGGCGTTGGTCTTACAAACTCAGCAAGGCGAGCAAAGTCTGTTTGCTGGCATGGTTCAATTAAAAAGTTAAAATTAAGGGATTGGTGTTATGGAAAATGCGATGGTGTTATGGCTTGACTTGGGAAATACTCGCCTAAAATATTGGATGATCCAAGATGATCAAATCATCTTATCTGATGCCAAAGAGCACCTAAAAGCACCCAATGAGCTTTTGATGGGGCTACTTGGAACATTTGCGCAGTTTGAGCCAAGTTTTGTGGGGATTTCTAGTGTCTTGGGCGAAAAAATTAACCATGCCATCGCGGCAACTTTAGATGAGCTTGGCGTCCCTTTTGAATTTGCCAAAGTCAATGATAAGCATCCCATGCTCACGAGCCGCTACGACCCATCACAATTGGGCGTGGATAGATGGCTGCAGATGCTTGGCGCAGTTGATCCGATGCGTCAGCAGTGCGTGGTTGGGTGTGGCACGGCGCTCACCATTGATATTATTGATAAAGATACGCACTTGGGCGGTTATATTTTACCCAATGTGTATATGCAGCGCCACGCCCTGTACGCAGGCACGCAGCAAATCGGCGTCAAGCAAGGGCGATTTGATGACTTAAGCCTTGGTACGACCACTGATGATGCTGTCAATCATGGGGTGCTATTTGGGGTGGTGGGCGCTGTCGCCAGTGTGCAAGCTAACTATCCAAATTTTGAAGTGATACTCACAGGTGGCGGCGCACAAATGCTAAAACCGCACCTAAGCCATATCCAAGTCGATGAAGATCTGCTACTAAAGGGACTGCAAAGATATTTTTGTTAAGTGTTAACTTATCACGCTTACACGCCCATTTGATATGCCAAAATAAATAGCATGATGCAGCAAATCAATGACAGCATCCAAGTCACGGAGCGCAAAATGGCTAAATTTGCTGCATAACTGATGATGAAACATATCCGAAAGATGATAAAGCCTGTCGCAAGCATATTAATGATGCTTGCAGGTACAAAAGCATAAATGGCAACCAATACAGAAGCCAAGAAAATTGGCAGACTCTCAAAGCTGTTGGTTTGAGCATGGTTGAGTCTTGCGGCAGCTCCTTGAGTATTTGCCAAAAACTCACGCGGCGCCTGATTGTCCTTCATATTAAAACCGCCCACATATTTGGCAAGTGAGGCGCACAGATACGGCAACAAACAGGCAATGACCATTAAAATAATGGTCATTTTGATGCCTGTATTAGCAAAGAGTGCATACATCATACATCAACGATCTCATAATCATGCGTAATATTCACCCCGCCTGCTGACAACATGCGTGAGGCTGAACAGTACTTTTCGGCGGATAGCTCAATGGCTTTGGCAAGCTGTGATTCTTTGATATTGCTGCCTGTCACTACAAAATGTAAGTGAATGTCGGTGAACACTGCAGGGATGGTATCTGCTCTGTGGGCGCGCATTTGGCAGCGGACATCGGTGATGTCTTGACGAGATTTTTTCATGATGCTCACGACATCATAACTGGCACAGCCACCAAGCCCTAATAAAATCAGCTCCATCGGACTTGCGCCAGCGGTTTTATCTCCATCAAGATGGACGGTGTGTCCTGATGGTGAAGTACCCACAAAATGCACGCCATCTTCCCAAATCAATTCTGCATCTAATTGTGCCATATCAAAACCTTTTTATGTAACATTCAACTTTTTTATCAAATTCATTTTACTTGGTTTGGCAGTCTTTGGCAAACCATTTGAGCCGCTGCCGATTTTAGCCGATTGATTTTTTAACGGTGTAAAAAACTTTTTATCATAAAATCATGAGCCAAATTAAGCCATCATCACATCATACAAACAGTAATTTGATCACAGGAGCACTTGGATAAAACCCTATACTTTTGCGCTGTTTTTTGGTTTAATAGACATCAAGTGATTCATCAAAAGTCTTTGATGAAATTTAAATTAATTTATAAATTAAGAGTTTAAGTATGATTGATGCAGACGGGTTTCGTCCAAATGTCGGCATCATCTTGGTAAATGCACACGGGCAACTTTTGTGGGCAAAGCGTATCGGACATGACAGTTGGCAATTTCCGCAAGGGGGAATTAGCCGCGGCGAAACACCGCTGGATGCGATGTATCGCGAGCTGTATGAAGAAGTGGGGCTACATCCTGAGCACGTCAAAGTGCTCGCAGTGACCCGCGATTGGCTGCGCTATCGCTTGCCCAAACGCTATGTGCGCGCAGGGCAAGAGCCTTTGTGCATTGGACAAAAGCAAAAATGGTTTTTGTTATATCTTGATGAAGCCAACACCAAACACATCCGTTTTGATGTGGGTGTTCCAGAATTTGATGATTGGCAGTGGGTGAGTTATTGGTTTCCTTTGACGGGGGTTGTGCCCTTTAAGCGCAATGTTTATCAAAGGGCGCTGCTTGAACTGATTGACGCCGTGCCTAGACAAAAGCCTTTGGCAACGAAAACATGATGAGCCATCAAAAACCATCACCACATTGGTGATGGTTTTTGTTTTGAGGGCGATTTGGGTTTTGTGATTAGCATACTTAGGTAAAATTTGCTAAAATACTCTCCTTTTGCCACCATCTGTCTTAGTTTTCATGCGCCTAAAATCTTTAAAACTGGCAGGATTTAAATCCTTTGCCAATCCCACAACATTTACCTTTCGACATGATATTACCGCCATCGTAGGACCCAATGGCTGCGGCAAATCCAATGTCATCGATGCGATTCGTTGGGTACTTGGTGAGACTTCCGCCAAGCAGCTGCGCGGCGGTGCGATGAGTGATGTGATTTTTGCAGGCGTGGAAGGGCGTGCCGCTAAAAGCTTGGCAAGTGTTGAGCTGATTTTTGAGCATACTCAAGACGAAACGCACGGCATTCGCCATGAGCTTAATCTGTATCAAGAGCTGTCACTGCGCCGTCAAGTCACCAAAGAAGGGAAGTCTGATTATTTTATCAACGGTCAGAGAGTGCGCCGCCGTGATGTGGTAGATGTGTTTTTGGGGACAGGGCTCGGCGCGCGCAGTTACGCGGTGATTGAGCAAGGCATGATTGGGCGCATCGTTGAGTCAAGCCCCATGCAGCTTCGAGAATTTATCGAAGAAGGGGCAGGCGTGTCTCGCTATCAGGTACGCCGAGCTGATACCGAAAAAAAACTCAGCGAAACCCAAGACAACCTAAAACGGCTCTCAGATTTACAAGGCGAGCTCAAAAAGCAGCACAAAACGCTGATCCGTCAAGCGGAGTCTGCCAAGCAGTACCAAACCTTGACTGATGAATTAAAAGTGCTACAAAAAGACGATCTGATCAGGCGTTTATTTGAAGCGTGGCGCCATCATGAACAAAAAAAGGGCGAGCAGGGCAAATCAAGTGAGACGCTTGCCAAACTAGAAGCCGAAGCCAATCAAGTGCGCCGCGAGCTTGATGTGCTGTCTGCGCGCGTCGCTGAGGCGCAGTGGCTAAAAGATGAAGCCAAAGATAACTATCACAATGCGCAGATGGCAGAGCAGACCGCGCAGCATAATTTTTATACAGTCAACAGCCAAATTGCCCAAAATGATGAAAAAATCGCCCGCCTAAATGCGCAGCACCATGACGCTTTGACCAATATCGAGCATGCGCAAGATGAGCTGTTACAAATCAATCAATCCTTGGATCTTATCTTGCCTGAAACAGAGGCGATGACACATGAGCTCACCAATGCCAAGCAAGCCCAAAGCGAGGCGCAGATGGCTTGGCAGTCGCGCCGAGATGAGCTTAATGGCTTAATACAAGAAAAAAATCATCTTGAAAATCTCAAGAAATTGGCGCAGTCTCAGCATCAGCGCTTGGAGGCAGGATTGACCAAGTGGCAGGCTCGATATGACGAGCTCATCGCTGCCAAAAACCGCTTCAGCGATACCACCGAGGCGCAAAAGCAGCTGTCTGCCGATACCCTAAAAGCTGCAGCGCTGAGACAAAAGCTTGAACATCTTAATGATGATGACGCCCTAAAATCAGTCGTAGAGGAGCTAAGAGTAGCGGTTCAAACATCCCAAGCTCATGTGCAAAGCCAAGAAAAACGCCATGCCAGCTTGATGGGTGAATATGAAATTTTGCACAAACTGACGCACACCAAAGTGCAGTCTAATAAAATCACGATGTCGCCTGATGCGGATGCGCTCACAACCTTGAGTGCGCTACCAAGCCTAAAAGAAAGTTTAGCGCTGACAGGGGCAGGTTTGGCACATGCAGACATTTTGGATCAGTTTTTGGGATTTTGGCTCAGTGCGCGTCTGAGCGATGATCTGCCAACGGCTTTTTTGGATCATGCGATGGATGATAATGATCATGTCATCTTAAAGTCAGGCAAAAAAAGCGATACAGGCATTGTCTCTTCATCAATCCATGCCAATGAGGTGATCTCCCAATTACCCACATCACTACAACAGCAGCTGGTGCGCTTTGATCGGCTGTTTAGTGCGCCCACGCTTGAGTTATTTGGGCGCTGCTATTTATATGTGGGTGATGAGCCGCTCACAGATCTACAGACAGGTGCGCTGCTTGGTGTGATGATTGTTACCAAGGCTGGTTGGCTGGTGGGCAGTTTTGGTATGATGCACCTTTCAAAACTTGGCGATACCAGCAGTCAGTTCTTGAGTGATCGAAAAAAGCATCTTGAGCGACTAGAAGTGTTAGAAGATGAGCTAAATACGCTTGAAGACTCGCTTGAAAAAGATCAAAAGCAGCTCAAACAAGCAATGACAAGGCTTCAAAGCAGTAAAATTGAGCTTGAAGAAATCATTGCCCAAAAACACGCCGCCACTCAGCAGCTGCACCAATTAGAACAAAGCGTGACAACGCTAACCGCCAAGCTTGATTCTGAAAAATCGCGCCGCGAGAGTATTGACAATCAGCTCAAGCAGCTCGATGATGAAAATGACAGTATTAAAAATGAGCTGCAAGAGCTGAAGGCAGAGATCGACACCTGCGAAATTAGCTTGAGCGAGCTTGAGCCTAAATTTGAGCAGGCAAATCAAGCCATGACAATACAGACGGCGCGCATCGAAGAGGCTGCTGCCAAGCTTAAAGCCCAAAATGACTCGTATCAGGCTTTACAAATCAAGCTTGGCACGCTCACGCAAGCCAAAACCCATGCCGAGCGCCTGCTTGAGATGGCAAAACACAGCGCATCACAAACCCAAGCAGATATTGAAACCACCAAAAGCACACAGCAGGCATTGAGCCAAAAGCTGCCGGCGCTTGAAGAGGCGTTTAAAGCTGCCAAAGCGGTGAGTCATGAGCTTAAGATCGCCAGTGATGAATATGAATCGGCAGCCAAAGCACAGCAAATTGCCCAAAGTAAATTACAAGAAACGCTGACCGAGGCGCACACCAAATTTGCCACCGCTCAAGCAGCTTTGGCGCAGATCAGCGCGGACGCAGCGGTCGGTGAAAGCCGCCTTCAAGATATTGGTGATGAGCTGATGCGTTTGGATGAATCGTTTAATTTGCCATCCAAATTGGCAGATTTTCGAGCAAATCCCAATCAAATTTTTACCGATAACTTAGAAAAACAAAATCAAATCAAGACCAAAATTACCGAGCTTGGCGCGGTGAATTTGGCAGCAGCGGCTGAGCTTGCCGAGCTTGAGGCGCGCGTCTCACCCATGGATGAGCAAATCAACGACATCACCCAAAGCATGAAAAAGCTTCAAGATGCCATCCGCGCGATTGACGAAAAAACCAAAACGCTGTTTTTGACAGCGCTTGAGGCGGTTAATAGAGAGCTAAATGCACTATTTTCAAAAGTCTTTGGCGGCGGTCAAGCAAGCTTAACCTTGATGGCAGATGACAGCCTGTCTAAGGCAGATAAATGGCGAGCGGGACTGGTGCTGATGGCACAGCCCAAGGGTAAGAAAAATTCAAGGCTTGCCGTGCTGTCGGGCGGCGAGAAGACCTTGACGGCGTTGAGCTTGATTTTTGCCATTTTTAAGCAGCACCCTGCGCCTTTTTGTGTGCTTGATGAAGTCGATGCGCCGCTTGATGATGCCAATGTCGCAAGATTCACCAGCTTGATCCAAGAGCTTGCCGATGAGGTTCAATTCATCTTTATCAGTCATAATAAGCTTGCCATGCAGATCGCTGACGAATTAAAAGGCATCACCATGCCGATTGCCGGCATCTCAAGCTTGGTGACGGTTGATTTACAAGAAGCCGAAAAATATTTAGAACCAAATTACTAAATAAAAACTGTCAATTGGCTAATATTTACTTGGATTTAGTGATAAAAATTTGGTATAATAATGCGTCCATTTTTATCAATGGGCAATGATTCATTTTAACTTAAACTACACACACGAAATTCGCTGAAATATCGGGGTGTCCATTGGTTTGAATAATTCGTCATCGTGGCGAATGCGTGCCAATGGATTCGGTATTTTGATTTCGTGGAGGCGTAACCCAACCTTTTAGGATTTTTTTATGTCAGATAAAAACCCAACTCAAATCTCAATGCGCGACTTGCTAGAAGCAGGTGCTCACTTCGGTCACCAAACTCGTTTTTGGAATCCAAAAATGAGCCAGTACATCTTTGGTGCTCGTAATCGCATTCATATCATCAACCTTGAGCATACTGTTAAGCAGTTCAACGAAGCACTAACTTTCGTGAACAAGCAAGCAGCAGCTCGCAATAAGATTTTGTTTGTTGGTACTAAGCGTGCAGCAAGCGCGGTAATCCGCGAGCAAGCACAGCGTGCAGGCATGCCTTACGTTGACCATCGTTGGTTGGGCGGTATGCTAACAAACTGGAAAACCCTTCGCCAGTCAATCACTCGTCTAAAAGAGCTAGAAAAGCAAGCTGAAGATGGCACATTTGCAAAGTTGACCAAGCGTGAAGCGCTTGAGCGTACTCGTCAAATGGAAAAACTAGAGCGCGCTTTGGGTGGTATCAAAGAGATGGGCGGTTTGCCTGATGCGTTGTTTGTTGTTGACGTTGACCACGAAGCGATCGCTATCAAAGAAGCCAAAAACCTTGGTATTCCTGTGATCGGTATCGTAGATACTAACTCAAACCCAGACAATGTTGACTATGTGATTGCAGCGAACGACGACGCGATCCGCGCTGTTAATTTGTATGTGACTGCAATGGCAGATGCCATCATTGCGGGTAAAGAGTATGCGAAGACTCAAGGCGCCGCTGATGCTACTGATGCTGATAAGCAAGCGAACCGCGAAAACGCGACTGCACCTGTAGAAGACAAAATTGATCAAGCTGGTCAAGTTGTAAATAACTACTAATTTAGTAAACTTGGTATGGCGGGGTCATGCCGAGTTTATCCCAAATTTTTGTTCAATTAAAACTTAAGGTAATTGACATGACTCAAGTTTCTGCAAAGTTAGTAAAAGAGCTGCGTGACCGTACTGGTCTTGGCATGATGGAGTGCAAAAAAGCACTTGAAGAAGCAGGCGGCGATATCGAACTTGCGATTGATAATCTGCGTAAATCAGGTCAAGCTAAAGCTGCCAAAAAAGCAGGTAACATCGCTGCTGATGGTGCGATCATCATTGCTCAAGGCGAAGGCAAAGCATTGCTACTAGAAGTAAACTGCCAAACTGACTTCGTTGCCAAAGATGATAACTTCACTGCATTTGCCAATAAAGTTGCTGAGCTTGCACTTCAAAATAATACCACAGATGTGGCAGCCATTGCCGAGCTACCTTATGGTGACGGTTCATCAGTTGAAGAAGCGCGTGTTGCATTGGTTCAAAAAATCGGTGAGAACATCCAAGTTCGCCGTGCTGAAGTGATCGAAGGCGCTAACCTTGCTGCTTATCGCCACGGTCTACGCATTGGTGTTGTGGTTTCTTATGAAGGCGGTTCTGAAGAAGTGGGTAAGGCGGTTGCCATGCAAGTGGCGGCGTTCAATCCATTGGCTGTGAACGAAGCTGATGTGCCTGCAGATATCCTAGCCCGCGAAAAAGACATCATCGAAGCCAAAGCCAAAGAATCTGGCAAGCCAGAAGCGGTCGTTGAGAAGATGATCACTGGCGGTCTACAAAAATATCTGAACGAAGTGACTTTGGTGAATCAGCCTTATGTCATGGACAACGATAAAAAAGTTGGCGATGTTCTAAAATCAGAAAACGCCACTGTGGTTAGCTTCAAGCGCCTAGAAGTTGGCGAAGGCATCGAGAAAAAGCAAGAAGACTTCGCTGCTGAAGTTGCTGCCGCTCAAGCTGCTGCCAAAGCTTAATTTTAAGCTGTTCATAAAAACCCAATATGGCTTGCCTATTGGGTTTTTATTTTGCCTGAAATTATCCGCCGTTAATTGTAAAAATCGATCATACAGAGTAAAATAGTTTAACTTATTGCCTTTTATAAGATTGAGGAATCTTTATGTCATTTCATCCTGAGCAGTTCATTGAAGTTGCCTTAAAAAACCAAGTTTTGCGCTTTGGTGAGTTTACCCTAAAGTCAGGGCGCAAAAGTCCCTACTTTTTTAATGCAGGTTTACTGTCGACAGGTGAATTATTAAGTGTGCTTGCAGAAGGTTATGCAGATGCCCTTGCCAAACATGCCAATCAAGATGATCTGGTTATCTTTGGCGCCGCTTATAAAGGCATTCCTTTTGTGGCGGCGACCGCTCAAGCGCTGTGGCGTGAGCACCAAATCAATGCTGAGTGGGGCTATAATCGTAAAGAAGCCAAAGATCATGGCGAAGGTGGCATGCTCGTGGGTGCTGATTTAAAAGGTAAATCTGTCTGGGTGATCGATGATGTCATGACTGCAGGCACTGCCATGCGTGAAGTGATCGCCTTGCTGGATAAAGCCGGCGCAAGCGTTGCGGGTATCATTGTTGCGCTTGATCGTAAAGAAAAAGGTCAAGGTGATCAATCAGCCATTCAAGAGCTTGCCGAAAGCCTGCAAGTGCCAGTGCTTGCTTTGGTGACGATGGATGATATTGTTGAGTATGTCGCCAAACACGGATCTCAAGATGAGCTGGCTCAGATGCAGGCTTATCGTGCCGAGTATGGTGTCAGCTAAAGCCTGATGCAATCAAACTTGGCTAATATGAATAGCATAAATAATTAAAATATCGGGATGATGAGATGAAAAAGCTTCGATTTTTGATCGTGATGGACGACATCGCCACAGTGAATTATAAAAAAGACACCACGCTTGCGATGATGTGGGCGGCAGATGAGCGTGGGCATGAGCTGTATTATTGTCAGATTCATGATCTGTGGCTTAGTCAAGGTATGCTGAATGTGGACGCTCAGCCATTACAAGTTTTTAAAAATCCTGAAAAGTTTTATGAGCTTGGTGAAACATCAACCCATCCTGCCACGGATTTTGATGTGATTTTGATGCGTAAAGATCCACCATTTGATATGAAGTTTTTGTATGCGCTGCATCTGCTGGATTATGCCAAACGGGCAGGTGTTTGGGTGGTCAATGATCCTTTGTCTGTTAAAGATTGTAATGAAAAACTGTTTGCCACGCAGTTTAGCGAACTGATGTCACCGACCATCGTCACCAATAAGCAGGCGCATATTCGCACTTTTATCGCTGAACATCAAGATGTGATTGTCAAGCCCTTAGATGGTATGGGCGGTATGGGCATTTTTCGCTTGACGGCAGACAGTCCTAATATCGGCGCCACCCTTGAGATGCTGACACAGATGGGCGAGTTGCCCATCATGGCACAAAAATACATCCCTGCCATTGTTGAAGGGGATAAGCGTGTACTGATCGTAGGCGGCAAGCCTGTCGAATATTGCTTGGCGCGCATTCCTTCCCAGGGTGAAACGCGGGGGAACTTGGCGGCAGGCGGTAGGGGTGTGGCAATGCCACTGACGGAGCGTGAACGCCAATTGGCTAATGCAGTGGCGCCAACTTTATTGAAAAAAGGCTTGTATTTTGTCGGACTGGATGTCATTGGTGGTTATATTACCGAGATCAATGTTACCAGTCCAACCTGCGTGCGTGAGATTGATGATCAGTGCGGCACGCAGATTGCCGTTGATTTTATTGAATTTATTGAAACGAATCTCAAACATCATACAACGCCAAGCGCTGAATGATAATTTTTGATGTTATTAGCAGTGAATGCGCAAAACTTGCTTGACAAAATGTCGCAAAAAACTACTTGAGTTCGTGTAAAAAGTCATCCAAAATGACTGCCTTTATCGCTGTGGATGATTGATTGGATAATTTTATGTCAAAAAAATTAAATGTGCTGATGATGGCGGCTGGTACTGGCGGTCATGTTTTTCCTGCATTGGCGGTGGCAGATGAGCTTGCGCGGCGTGGAGCGACCATTCACTGGCTAGGCACGCCATATGGCATGGAAAATGACCTGGTGGCAAAACACGGCTATCAGATGCATCAAATTGAGATGCAAGGGCTGCGCGGTAAAGGGTTGATGCGTATGTTAAAGCTGCCCTTCATGCTGTTAAAATCTGTCATGGCAGCACGCAATATTATCCAGACGCATCAAATAGATGCTGTGGTTGGATTTGGTGGCTATGTTACCGCGCCAGGCGGCTTGGCAGCTAAGCTGTGCAAACTCCCACTTATCATTCATGAACAAAACGCCATTGCCGGCATGAGTAATAAAAATTTGGCTCGTCATGCCGATAAGGTACTACAAGCCTTTGATGGTGCGTTTGATGGCGATGGTAAAAAAGTGTTGACTGTGGGCAATCCAGTACGCCAATCTATCGCCAATATTGCGCCACCACAAGAGCGCTATTTGAATGACAATTCACCACTCAAAGTGTTGGTGGTGGGTGGATCATTGGGCGCGATGGCAATCAATCAAGCAGTCGTTGAAATGCTAAAACTTGTCAATCGTCCACTGTCGCTGCAGCATCAATGTGGTAAAGATAACCATAATCAGATGCTGGTGGCGTACTCTCAAGCAGGCATTGATAATACCAAACATGTCATAGAGCTCAAGCCATTTATCGAGGATATGGCAGCGGCTTATGCTTGGGCGGATGTGATTGTTTGCCGTGCTGGCGCTTTGACGGTGACGGAGATTCAAAATGCTGGCGTTGCTGCGATTTTTGTGCCGCTGCCGCATGCTGTGGATGACCATCAAACTGCCAACGCCCGCGTTTTGGTGGATGCTGGCGCCGCAATCTTGATGCCTCAGTCTGCATTGACTGGTCAATTACTCGCCATAACACTTGATGAGCTGGATCGCAAACACTGTCAGTACATGGCTAGCATCGCCCGCAGTCAAGCAAAAGATCGAGTTGATGTCATCGTGGCTGATGTGATTGAGCAATCAGTTAATTAATTTTTTACTACCTTTTTGAGGATAATTTTTAAATGCCAACCAAAACAACGCTCCCAAAACGCTTAATAGAAATTCCAGAAATGCGACGAATTCAAAATATTCATTTTGTTGGTATTGGTGGCGCTGGTATGTGTGGTATTGCTGAGGTATTAGCCAACCAAGGCTATGCAGTAACTGGCTCAGACATTAAGGCAAACGCAGTCACTGAGCGCCTAGAAAGCTTGGATGTGACGGTGTATATCGGTCACGATGCCAGTAATATCAAAATGGCAGATGTGGTGGTGGTCTCATCAGCCATTGATAAAAAAAATCCTGAGGTTCAAGCAGCCTTACAAGCCCGCTTACCTGTCGTTCGACGCGCAGACATGTTAGGCGAGCTCATGCGCTATCGTCATAGTATCGCTGTGGCAGGCGCGCATGGCAAGACCACCACAACCAGTATGCTGACCATGATGCTCACCGAAGCTGGCTTTGATCCAACCTATGTGATTGGCGGCAAATTGAATGCATCAGGAACGAATGCGTCTTTGGGTAAGAGTCGTTATCTGGTAGCGGAAGCTGATGAATCCGATGCGTCATTTTTATCATTGCGCCCGATGGCAGCGATTGTGACAAATATTGATGAAGATCACATGGATACCTACGAAGGCAGCTTTGATAAATTAAAGCAAGCTTATATACAGTTTTTACATAATATGCCTTTTTATGGTTTGGCGGTCGTTTGTGGCGATGACAAAGAGCTGTACGGCATGATTGATGAAATTGCCCGTCCTGTGCTGACTTTCGGCTTAAAAGGACATAATGATGTGCAGGCGATCGACTTGGTGGCTGATGGCACCAAGACACATTTTACGGTTTTAAGAAAAGATCACGAGCCCTTACGCCTGACACTTAATGTCCCTGGCGAGCATAATGTTTATAATGCTTTGGCGGCAATCACATTGGCAACTGATGAAGGTGTGGATGATGAAGCCATTATGCAGGCTTTGTCAAAATTTGCCGGGGTAGGTCGTCGATTTGAACATCAAGCAACGGTACAGATTGATGATGGTGATGTGCTTTTGATTGATGATTATGGGCATCATCCGACAGAGGTAGCTGCAACGATCAAAGCCGCCCGTCAAAGCTATCCTGAGCGCCGTTTGGTGCTGATGTTTCAGCCACATCGTTATAGCCGAACGCGTGATTGTTTTGATGAGTTTGTGGAAGTGCTATCGGGTGTTGATGAACTGTTATTATTGGATGTCTATGCTGCTGGCGAGGCGCCAATTGTTGGTGCTGATACCAAATCACTGGCGCGCAGCATTCGACTTCGCGGTGAAGTAGAGCCCACCTTGGTTAATAAAGATAATTTGGCACCTGTCATGCAGCGGATCTTGCAGGCGGGAGATGTGCTCATCACCCAAGGTGCGGGTAATGTGGGACAAATTTGCTTGGATCTGCGTGATAACCAGTTATATTTAAATAATAAAGTTTAAGACCAAAATTGATTGAATCATTAATAAAGAGAAAATACATGAGCACCCAAACTATTGATCAAAATCGCTTTGGTAAAGTGGCTGTTGTTTGCGGCGGAACAAGTACAGAGCGTGAAGTATCACTCAATAGCGGTAAAGCAGTACTACAAGCGCTCCTGTCAAAAGGTGTTGATGCGCATCATTTCGATCCTAAGCAGACCGATATCATGGCACTGCGCCAATATGATCGGGTATTTAATGTGCTGCATGGCACATTTGGCGAAGATGGCAGTCTTCAGGGCGTGCTTGACGGTTTTAATATTCCTTACACAGGTTGTGGTGTGCTTGCTTCTGCCATCGCCATGGATAAATTTCGCTGTCGTCTGATTTGGCAGGCGCTTGATTTGCCAAATGTTCCTTATGTGGTTTTGGATGATGAGACCGATTTTGATGCTGTGGAACAAAAGCTGGGATTGCCATTATTTGTCAAGCCTGCCGCAGAAGGATCAAGCGTGGGCGTCATGATGATTGAACATCCAGGCGAGCTTGCCAAGGCGTATCCTGAGCTTAAGCAATATCACGGCGCCATTTTGGCAGAGAAGGCTTTGACTGGCGGCGAATATGCCTGCGCGCTGCTTGGTGGTGAGGCTTTGCCTAGCATTCGCATTATCCCTAAAGGCAAGTTTTATGATTATGAAGCCAAATACTTGCGTGATGATACCATCTATCAATGTCCATCAGATTTGACTGAGCAGCAAGAAAAGCAGATGCATCAAATTGCCAAAGATGCGTTTTCAGCCATTGGCGGCGAGGGTTGGGCGCGCGTGGATTTCTTAAAAGATACAGAAGGTAAGCTGTATTTGTTGGAGCTAAATACTGTCCCGGGCATGACCGATCATAGCCTTGTACCGATGGCAGCGCGCGCTCGCGGCATGGCATTTGATGAATTATGCCTACAGATTCTCAGCGAAACTTTGGCATAGCTGAACGTTCTGCCACATCTCATCAGATATCCGATGCCATGGCTAAGCTGATTGACGAATTTGCTAGCCATGGTATTGTGTTGTCTGTCCAAAAAAAGCAAGTGATACATATTAACTTTCGCATGACTCAAGCGGCGTTGAAGGTCAGTGCGCCCAAGCATGTTCGCGATCAAATACTGACAGATGCCATTCGCGCTAAGATAGATTGGGCGATACGCTGCCATCGCGCATTGATGATGGAGCAGGCGCACTATGAGACACTTTGGGGCGAGTACTTGGATGTGGCAGAATGGCTAACAATTCATCATAAAGAGTTGCCCACCCATACCTTGGAGCGCCTAAAACAATTATCCAAACAGGCGCTGATCACATGGATTTATCAAGATGAAATCCGCCGACGCATGCCCAGTTTGCTCGCCAAATGGCAGCCCAAATTGGGCAAACAAGCCTCCGCCATCCGCCTAAGAAAGATGTCCAGTCGTTGGGGGAGCTGCAATACTTTATCTGCAAAAATCACCCTAAACACTCATCTTGCGTCTTATCCTTTAGGATGTTTGGAGTATGTGCTTGTTCACGAGCTTTGTCATCTGCATCATGCCAATCACAGCGCCGATTTTTGGAGAAGTGTCGAAAATGCCATGCCAGATTATCAATATTGGCATGGCTTATTAAAAAAATCCAAACGATGAATTACGCTTCGTTTTCTGCCGTCGCAAGCGCTTGACCAAAAATTTCGCTCAGTAGGCGCACATCATTGACGCGCGCATAATTGAGACGAGTAATGAAAGCCAATCGGCGATGAGGACCTGGCTCAGCCAAAGGGACGGCATGGACTGCTTTGGTGTCTTTGATTTGTTCTAGCGCCATCTTGGGTACCAAGGTTGTTCCCATGCCTGCCAAGCTCATTTGAATCAATGTGTTTAAACTGGCATCAGAAAAGCTTGACTGGATCTCACTTTTACTCAGCGCACAGACAGACAGCACTTGATCGGTCAAGCAGTGCCCTTCACCGAGCAGTAATAAATTGGTCTTGGATAAATCGTCGCTGTTAATTTTACCGCTGTGGATGTGTTCGTCATCTTCAGGTAAAATTGCAAAAAAGTCTTCTGCCCAAAACTCAAACGCATGCAAGCCATCAAGCGGATAAGGCAGGGCGATGATCGCTGTATCAATATGACCATAGCGCACCTGATCGATGAGCCGCTCGGTCTGTTTTTCGACCACTGACAGCTCAAAATGTGGATGTAGCTGCTTAAGAGATGGCAGGACTTTTGGTAATAAATAAGGGGCAATCGTCGGAATGATACCGATGGTCATCGGATAGGCAAGTGGGACTTGGTGACTGTGCGCGCGTGTCATCAAGTCATTGATCTCACTAGAAATTCTTTGGGCTCGCTCTAGCAATTCTTCGCCAATTGGGGTGATGAGCACTTGCTTATTATTTCGCTCAAAAATCTGTGTATCAAGCTGCTTTTCTAGTTCGGCGATACCCAAACTTAAGGCTGATTGGGAAATGTTACATTCTTCAGCCGCGCGCTTAAAATGACGATGTTTGGCAACTGCAAGCGCAAATTCTAATTGGCGTAGTGTGATCATGTCAGTCCTTAAAAACGTAATTTTATCATCACTTAATGACAGTCCTATTGTACCTAAGTTTGATAAAATAAAACAATATCTTTGGAAGTTTTAACTGTAGAAAACCTATGATTTTGTTGTATTATAATTAAGAAACTACAGCAGCGAAGACGCGATAGGATCGCAATTTTTGCTTGCAGTTATGGTGTATAATCCAATAAATCAACCAAAGAAAGGTGAATATTATGGCAGCAATTATTAACCAAACCATTCCAGAATTTTCAACTCAAGCATATGTTAATGGTGAGTTTAAAACCATCACGTCTGACGATGTGAAAGGCAATTGGGCGATTTTCATGTTTTATCCACATGATTTTACATTCGTTTGCCCAACTGAGCTTGAAGACATGGCAGCACATTACGATGAGCTAAAAGGCTTGGGTGTTGAAGTGTACGCTGTATCTACTGATACGCATTTTGTACACAAAGCATGGCATGACGCTTCACCTGCGATCAGCAAAGTACAATATCCAATGCTTGGTGATGGCACTGGTAAGATCACTCGCGGTTTCAATGTGATGATCGAAGAAGACAACGCAGCACTACGCGGTACTTTCTTGGTAGACCCAGATGGCGTGATCAAAGTTGCTGAAATCCATGACCTAGGCATTGGTCGCAGCGCCAAAGATATGGTTCGTAAAGTTAAAGCAGCTCAATATGTACGTGACAACGATGGCGAAGTGTGCCCAGCAGCTTGGGAAGCTGGTCAAGAGACATTGAAGCCAAGCCTAGACCTAGTTGGTAAAATCTAAGATCTGCTGCCATATTGAGTAACTCAATAGCACCAGATCAATAATCCCCAAAGCATCAAGCTTTGGGGATTTTTATTCATTCGATTTTGCAATTTTAAAAATTTATCAATAAAAAATCAGCCACTGAATGGCTGATTTTTTGAGATTTAAGGCTTTTAGGTGATTGATTAACCACGCTCAGCTGATACTTTATCCAAGTAGGCTTTTAGTTCGTCTTTTAGATGAAGTTTTTTGTGCTTCATTTCATCAATTTCGCCAACACGGCTGGCTGAAGCCACAGGATCTTTTTCAAGATTATCAATTTGCGTATCTAGATCATTGTGCTCATCAAATAGCTTCAAAAAGTGCTTATCACCTTCGGCTTTTAGTTGTGTCATAAGTTCACGATATTCTGGTAGCATGGTGTTCTCCTTGAGATGCGTGGACCGATTTTAGTATCAGTGCCAAGTTGTAATCTTAAGATTATATTATCAAGATTGACGCTGATTATCAAGTTAAATACAGCGCATTTTGATGATTTAATGTTAGTAATGACAATGTTTGAAATTCCTAATTTTTTGAATGCGATTCAATGAGTTATAATAACAATATGAGCTGTTCAAACAGCGATAATTTCATAACACGATAGGGGGAAATATGTTAGATCAAGGTTTATTAGACGCCGTCAAATCATACAGCGCCAATATGACGCGCCCAATTCAGCTGGTGATCGGCGCGGGCGAACATGATAAGCGTGCCGAATTGGTTGATTTTTTGAGTAAAATTGCAGGCACAACTGACAAAATCCAATTTGACGCTTCGGCGGTGGACAGTGACTTATCACCAATGAGCTTTAAAATCACCACAGAAAATCGCGAAACAGGCATTGTGTTTAGCGGTATTCCAGGGGGGCACGAATTTACTTCATTGATTTTGGCCATCTTGCAGGCAGGCGGGCATACATTAAAGCTGGATGAAGATATTCAGCAGCTGGTTAAGCGTATTCAAGAGCCGCTTAAATTCCAGACTTTTGTTTCATTGTCATGCCATAACTGCCCAGATGTGGTTCAAGCGCTCAATCAGTTCGCGATTTTGAACGATCATATCGAAAATGAAATGATTGATGGTGGCGTATTTCCTGAATTGGTAGCCGAAAAGAAAATTCAGGGCGTGCCAGCAGTCTTTTTAAACGGTAAGCCATTTGCTAATGGTAAAGTGGATACCGCCAAGATCATCGAAAAGCTGCAAGAGCAGTACCCAGATCTGTTGTCAGCAGGTGATGAGCCGCAGCTTGAGACCCAAGATGTCACTGTCATCGGCGGTGGACCAGCGGGTGCAGCGGCGGCGATTTATACCGCTCGTAAGGGCTTGCGTGTTGCGATGGTGGCAGATCGCATCGGTGGTCAAGTCAAAGACACTCAAGATATCGAAAACTTAATCTCCATTCCTTTGACCAATGGTAATACGCTTGCCGCCAATTTGGCAGCGCATATCAAAGAGTATAATATCACCGTCAAAGAGCATGTCAGCGTAACCAAGTTAGAAGAAGTCGAAGGTGGTTATCAAGTCACCCTAAGCACTGGTGCAACTTGGACTTCTCGCACTTTGATTTTGGCGACGGGAGCCAAATGGCGTAAGCTTGGCGTCAAAGGTGAAGATGAAAATATCGGTAATGGCGTGGCGTACTGTCCGCACTGTGATGGTCCTTTCTTTAAGGGTAAGGATATTGCTGTCGTCGGCGGTGGTAATTCGGGTATCGAAGCTGCCTTAGACTTGGCGGGTATTGTCAAGCATGTGACGGTGCTTGAGTTTGGTGATGCGCTGCGCGCCGATCAGGTATTGATCGACAAAGCCGAAGCGCGCGACAATATTACGATCATTAAATCGGCAGCAACGACCGAGATCACCACCGATGGTAATAAAGTCAATGCTTTGGTTTATCAAGATCGTACCAGTGGTGAAAATCAAACTTTGCCATTATCCGCGGTATTTGTTCAAATTGGTTTGGTGCCAAATTCAGAGATTGCCAAAGCGTTGGTCGCAACCACGGCTCAAGGTGAGATCGAGATTGACGCTAAGTGCCGTACAAATAAGCCAGGTATTTTTGCATGTGGCGATGTGACGACAGTGCCTTATAAGCAAATCAATATCGCAATGGGCGAAGGCTCTAAGGCCGGCTTATCAGCCTTTGAATATTTGATGATGAACGGTTAATAACGCCAATTACCCCAAATTACGCGCTACAAAAATAGCGCGTAATTTTTATGTCACAGGCTTGGTCACTGCCGCCTGATGGTGTATGATGGTGGCATGATATGAGGGGGCGATCATGCAGTATTTTTATTGGCTTTTGGCGTTTTTTGTGGGCGCAGGCGCAGCCATACAGGCAGCCATCAATTCACGATTGGCAGCTGGTCTAGGCGATCAGCCTGTCATTGCAGCATTTATCTCGTTTTTGATTGGGACGATATTTTTGGGCGTGATCATGATCAGCCAAAGCAATTTAACACTTGCCTGGGCTGGTCTGCCGGAGCAGCCTTGGTGGCGCTGGCTGGGCGGCTTGATTGGTGCAGTATTTGTTTTTTCTACCGTCTTGCTTGCACCTAAGATCGGCTTGGTCAATATGGTGTTTTTGATCATATTAGGTCAGCTGTCAGCGGGTATGGCGATTGATGCTTATGGGCTAATCCAAATGCCCACCCGCCCCTTATCTTGGCAAAAATATATCGGCATTTTGGTGATGCTTTTAGGTTTGCTGATTTTTATGTTTGGTGATAAATTAAGTAGTATGATGAAATAATTGGCGCGTATCAGCGCGTGTGATACAATATAAAAAATATGGGAGAAAATCATGAAGTTAACTTGGCATGACACTTTAGATATCGCCATTGCATTGGCTGAAAAATATCCTGATGAGGATGTGCAATATATCCGTTTCACCGATTTGCACCGCTATGTGTGTGAGCTTGAAGACTTTGATGATGATCCCAACAAGTCTAATGAGCGAATTTTAGAAGCCATTCAGATGGCGTGGCTTGATGAGCTATAAAAATAAACCCAAGTACTTGCTTGGGTTTTTTATTGCGCTTAATCAGTCATGAATCGCTTGCAGTGATGCCAGACGCTCGGCGTATCACCACGTTAATCTGATCGCCAATCTCATGGCTACTGTGATTGGCAGCCATTGAGGTTTGCATCAGTAGCGTCTGACCTTGGGCAGAGCGCAGGGTGTATAGCCAATAGCCGCCGCGAAAGTCTTTATCAATGACTGTGACAGCGATGGCGTTGGGGTCTTGGCTAGGCTTCACATCATGAGGGCGGATCAAGGCTTTGGTGGCGTGAGCAGACAGCGGAATAGGAATGAAGCCGATTGGGCTATCAAATCCATCATCTGTCATAGTGAGCACGTCAATAATCACACCTTCACCAATAAAGCGCGCCACCGATTCATTGGCAGGGCGCTGATACAGGGCATTTGGTGCATCCCATTGCTGCAGTTTGCCTTGGGTAATCAGCCCAACCACATCTGCCATCGCAAAGGCTTCGGCTTGATCATGTGTCACCAAGATGGCAGAGACATTTTGGGAGGTGAGCAGGCGGCGCACTTCTTTGGACAGACTGGTTCTTAGCTCAACATCTAGATTTGAAAACGGTTCATCAAGTAAAATCAAGCTCGGACGCGGTGCAAGCGCACGCACCAACGCCACACGCTGCTGCTGACCGCCTGACAATTCATGAGGGTAGTAATTGGCATACTCGCTCATACCAATCAGCTCAAGCATTTCTTCCACGCGCTTAGACTTGGCGGTTTTGTCCATTTTAGAAAGCCCAAAGGCGATATTATCTTTCACAGTCAGATGCGGAAATAGGGCATAGTCTTGAAATACCATGCCGATTTGTCGCTCATGCGCAGGGATATGAATTTGGCTGTCATGCAGCGTTTGATCTTGAATGCGGATGCTGCCACTGTCAGGCGTCTCAAATCCTGCAATACAGCGTAGTAGCGTCGTTTTACCGCAGCCAGACGCGCCCAGCAGGCAGGCGATTTGCCCTGATTGTAGATCAAAGCTGATATCGCTCAAAATGGGTCTTTGATCAAAACTGATGGAGAGGTTTTTAATACTTAGCATGAGTGTCTCGATGATAGGAAAATAAAGGCTACTTTTGGTCCATCTTAGCAAATAATATGACAGGAATCAGTCCAGCCAAAATGATCGCCAGTGCTGGCAAAGAGGCTTTGTCATACAAGCCTTCACTGGTGAAAGAAAAAATCCGCACCGACAGCGTATCCCAATTAAAAGGACGCATCATCAATGTGATCGGCATCTCTTTCATGGTATCCACAAAGACCATCAGCATGGTCACGCCCAGCGCACTTTTGATCAGCGGCAAATAAACGCGGCGCACTGTGCCAAAAGGCGTCGACCCCAAAGAGGCAGCCGCTTCGATGTGCGTCGTGCGAATGCGTTTCATGCCTGCATCGACCGACTGTACGCCGAGCGCCAAAAAGCGAATCAATAGCGCAATGAGCATGGCAAAGATCGTCCCCTTAAAGATCGCATCGGTATCTGAAAATGCAGCTATGTTTGCAATTAGCCAATTATCAAGCCATGCCACAGGCACAAAGACACCGACCGCCAAGACAGTACCAGGAATGGCATAGCCCAAAGTAGATATTTTGGTGGCGGCTAAAGCATAACGGCTTTTGTCTGAGCGAGCGGCGATGACAATAAATAACGCGGTCGCTGCAACGACCAAGGCGGTCATCAGACTGATACTCACCGAATGCCAAATCTGTATCATAAGCTCAGTGAGTACGACTTCTTGCCAGCTTGCGATCGCCCATGCGGTCAACTGAATGAGCGGAACGATGAAAGCTAAGCATAAGATTAGGCTGCAGTATAAGGTGGCAAGCCATTTTTTATAACCTATCAAGGTTATGGTGCGGTGGTGGCTGGCGCGCCCTGTCACCTCAAAGCGGCGGCGTCCTCGGCTGATTTGCTCAAGCAATAAAAACACAAACACCAAGCCAATCAATAAACTGGCAAGCTGCTTGGCAGTATCAATAGAATAAAACCCAAACCAAGCCTGATAAATGGCTGTCGTAAAAGTATCATACCCAAAGACACTCACCGCCCCAAAGTCCGCCAAAACTTCCATGAGCGCCAAAATCGTACCGCCTGCAATCCAAGGTCTTGCCATGGGAAGCGCGAGCTTTACAAATGCTTGTGCTGAAGAAAGACCCAATGACGCCCCCGCCTCAAGCGCACGATTACCCATACTGCCAAAGGCATTTTTTGCTAATAAATACACATAAGGATACAAAGTCAGGCTCATCACTAAAGTCAAGCCAAAGCCATTTCGAACATCAGGCAGTCCCTGCTCAAGACCCCAAGCCTGCCTCAAATAAGTGCTAATCATCCCTGTATAATCAAAAATGCCCAACTGCACAAAGGCAAGCACATATGCCGGCACCGCTAAGGGCAGCATCATCGCCCAAGCAAAAAATCGCTTCAAGGGAAAATCGGTCATGGCAGTCAGCCAAGCAGTTGTTGTGCCAATGACGGTCACCCCAACCCCAACGCCAAGCACAAGAAAAAGTGTGTTTTTTAGTAATAATGGCAGTTCGTATTCTAATAAAAATTGCCAAATCTCAGCATCAAAGCTATGTAAAGCAAACACAATGACCGCCAACGGCACCAATACCAATAAGGCACAAAGACCAAGCCATAGGCGGGATAAAACAGAAGATGAGTTCATGAGATCAAAAGTGAGATAAATCAAAGAGTTATCAGATATCTACTAAAAATTTAGCGATAATGATAATTCTTCTTGTTTCTATTTGCAAAATATTCTATTATAATAGCACAAAATGTGGCAGGTTTATTTACAAAACTTGCAAATTGACGCAATTTTTCTGCGATAAAGTCAGCTTATGGCAGATGATTTGTGGATTTGATTTGTTTATAAAAGGATGAGTTATGAAAAAGCTATTGATCGCATCACTGGCAATGGCAGCAGCAGCGCCAGCATTTGCCAATGAAATCGTTGTCTATTCAGCGCGCGCTGATGAGCTATTAAAGCCGATTGCAGAAGCGTATCAAAAGAAAACTGGCACCAAGGTCACTGTCGTCAGCGATAAAGCCGGTCCTTTGATGGAAAAATTAAAAGCTGAGGGTAAAAATACTCAAGCGGATGTTTTGATTACCGTGGATGGCGGCAACTTATGGCAAGCAACTCAAGCCGGCGTATTGCGTCCGATCAACTCTTCGATCTTAAGAAATAATATCCCATCGCACCTGCGTGACCCAAAAAATCACTGGTTTGGCTTATCTGTGCGTGCACGCACGATTTTTTATAACCCAAATAAAGTCAATCCTAGCCAACTATCAACCTATGCTGATTTGGCAGATCCAAAATGGAAAGGCAAGCTTTGTTTGCGTACTTCAAACAATGTTTACAACCAGTCATTGGTTGCGACCATGATCGCCAACCAAGGTCAAGCAGCGACAGAAAAAGCGGTCAAAGGCTGGGTGGCAAATTTAGCGACAGCACCATTTTCAAATGATACAGCGCTGCTAGAAGCGATCAATGCAGGTCGCTGTGATGTGGGTATCGCCAATACTTATTATTATGGACGACTACTAAACTCTAAACCTGCGGTGGCAAATAATGTCAAAGTATTTTTTGCTGATCAAAAAGGCAAAGGGACTCACGTCAATGTCTCGGGTGCTGGTGTGGTGAAGCACTCAGATAATCCAGTCGAAGCCCAAAAATTCATTGAATGGATGTCAAGCACCGAAGCTCAGCGCCTGTATGCTGATCGAAACTTTGAGTATCCAGCCAGCCCACGTGTAACCGCGGCACCCTCGGTAGCGCGCTGGGGTACATTTAAGCAAGATTTCATCAATGTCTCAGTGGCAGGTCAAAACCAACAAAAAGCCATCATGCTGATGAAGCGCGCCGGTTATAAATAATCTGTTTATGTTTAGATAATCAAAAAGCACTTTGATCGATCAAAGTGCTTTTTGATTGGGTGATATATTTTTAGGTTATTTGATTAAACTGACTAAAATTTCTTCATAAATTTGGGTGAGTTTTTCTAAGTCATCAATATCAACATGTTCATCCACTTGATGAATGGTGGCATTGAGTACGCCTAACTCAACCACCTGCGCGCCCATGATCGGTGCAATAAACCGCCCATCTGAAGTACCGCCTGAAGTCGATAGCTTAGCGTCGGTGCCAGTGACAGTTTTGATGGCATTGACGCACGCCGAGACAAACTCGCCTTTTTCAGTCAAAAAAGGCACGCCTGAAAGCGTCCATTCGATCTCATAAGTTGCTTTGCTATCTTGAAAATGCTGATCAAAAATGGCATGAGTTTTTGCCATGAGACTCTCGGCAGTATTCTCGGTGCAATACCGAAAATTAAACAGCACTTCACAAGTGCCGCCGATGACGTTGGTTGCGCCTGTGCCGGAGTGAATGTTGGAGATTTGCAAAGAGGTTTCGGGGAAATAATCATTGCCGTCATCCCAATGCGTCGCAATCAGCTCGCTCAGTGCAGCTGACACCGCATGAATGGGATTGACCGCCAGATGTGGATAGGCGATATGACCCTGCTTGCCTGTGACGGTCAGTTTGGCATTCAAAGAGCCGCGCCGACCATTTTTGATGACATCGCCTAGACTTTGCGTGCTAGATGGCTCGCCCACCAAACAAAAATCCATTTTTTGCCCACGCGCTTTTAAGGTTTCGGCGACCTTGATAGTGCCATTGATGGCAGGACCTTCTTCATCAGCGGTGATGAGCAGGGCGATGCTGCCTAAATGATCAGGATGGCGATTGATAAAGTTTTCGGCAGCGACAACAAAACTTGCCACGCCCGTTTTCATATCCGATGCGCCGCGCCCATAAAGCTTACCTTCGTGAATGGTGGCAGAAAAAGGGGGGAATCTCCAACGAGATTCATCCCCTGTGGGTACAACATCGGTATGACCCGCAAAACATAGCACCGGCGCTTTTGGATCTTTGCCATGTTTGATCGCCCAAAGATTTTTGATTTGGGCATTTTTGCCAGTATCATGCGCATCGCCAAAATGCATAAACTCACACTCAAAGCCAATCTCAGATAAGCGTTTGGCAAGGATATTTTGACAATTTTTATCATCAGGTGTGATGGAAGGCTCGCGAATTAAATCAATAGATAGCGCAAGTGTCGGAGTGTGCATGGATGTCTCCAAAATAATGAATTGATGATTAATATGTTGTTAAATAATATGTTGTTAAAATTTTCATCTAAAAAAATCGGATTATTCTTCCACCCATTTTACGAGTGTATCGTTTTCCATCACAAAAGGCTGTGCCGTCGGCTGATTATAATGTGTGGCGTATTTGGTCAGTAGATAAGTATAAGCATCCTGTTTTGAGGTAAATTTAATGGCTTGATATGGGTCTTGGAACGATAATTTTTCAATAAATAAATAGCCATCGTCAGCAGGAACAAGCACGCCGACATGACCGATAAACAGATACTCGCCATCTTGATCATCATGAAAAACTACCGACAGCATGGTTGCTTGATCATCAAACTCAATGCCTTCAAAATGCGATTTCATGTGCTTGGCATGGATTTTGGCATCTTTGGTGGCTTGAGTTTTGACACGTGCATATAAACGGTTGTATTTTGGCAAGTCTGTATCATCAATCAAGCCGCCCACCTCAATCGCATCATGATCAGGAAAAAGCATTTGCGCGTCTGATTTTGTGGGGTCTTCTGAGATATGGATGGTGTCTTTTAGTAAGGCAAAAGTATTAATTCGGCAATTTGTGCCAATAAAGTCACCTTTGGCGTCCGCCCACAGGGTATCCATGGCTAGTGTATCATAATCAGGCGGTTTGGCACTAAATCCGTCTGTTAGGCTGACCTTTTGGATCGTTTGATTATAATCTTTGATCCAAGACATGACCAGATTTACCTGATCGTGCGATAAATGCTGACCAAGCGCTGATCTCACCTGTGCTTCGCTGGCGCCATCGGCAATATTTGAGATAAGCATCGTGTCTTGGGTGGGTGTGCTGACTTTTGGGTTTTGGTCGGTCGGCGCACTAGACTCAGCAGGCGACTTGGCAGGCGCGCAGGCGACCATCAGAGCGCAAATTGTCATCAGTACAAACGGTGTGTTTTTCATAAATATTCTCAATAATAATTCATAAAATCTGATCGTCTTTTCTCATCCATGTGGCGATCGAAAAGCGGCGGCGATTGGTGATATTGACTTGATGTCTAAGGTTGCTGTCAAATATCACTAAGCGATTGGCTTTGGGGGTGAGGATTTGCTGCTGAGATTGTTTATCGATGACCAAAATCTCTCCGCCATCAGTGTCAGACCAGTTGTCATTTAAATAAAATACCGCAGAAATAACACGCTCATCGCGACCTTTGGGATTGTCGACATGCCACTGATAGCCAAAACCTGTAGGATAGCAAGCATAATGCGCCTCGCTGCGGCGAATCCCTGCATATAGCGTTTGATTAAAATATTCAGCCAGTGACATGATACTGCCCAGATAATCCATGCCGATGGGGCAGTCTTCATCAATCCAGCGGATCTCATCGCCACGAACGCTTTGTAGTCTCTCGCCTTGCGTCAGGGTCGCTGCTTTATATTCAATAAAACCACTTTCTTTTTGAAGCGATAAAACATCTTGGTGGTCAAATACCTCATCCAATACCAAAACGCCTGTTTCCAAAAAAGTATCCAACCGATCATCGATCAGCCCTGACCAATCAACACAAAACCCTTTTTTTGACATGCTCAAAGCATCCACCATCATCACCTTTATGATTATTGCCGTATCAAAAGCCGCTGCCATACTCAGGATTGCTGACCAAGCCTTAAATAAATATGCATAGCGCAATATACCTATTTATGATACCATAAATAATTAACCATCTAATAATTTTCACTTATGAACTATAAACACGCCTATCATGCGGGTAACTTTGCTGATGTTGCCAAGCATATTTTACTTTTGCAGTTATTAAGCCAATTTAGCGCCAAAGCCAAACCATTTTATGTGCTTGATGCCTATGGCGGTCGCGGCTTGTATTCATTGGCAAGTGCCGAAACCCAAAAAACCCAAGAAGCGCAGCGAGGCGTTATTGCGCTTGAGCAAGCTGTTAGGGCAGGCTTGGACGGATTGCCAAAAGCTGTCAGCCAATATTTATCAGACTTAGCATTTGCCCGTCAAAAATATGATCAGCATGTTTATCCTGGCTCGCCTTGGTGGATCGCGCATCATGGCGAATATCACTCCGAGGATGCACCGCTTCGCGCGGAAGCTTTTGAGGCGATCGCTGATGAATATGATGCGCTTAATTATCAGCTTTATCAGCTGCCGATCGGTATTCATCATCGTGATGCGTTTGAGGGTGTGCCTGCTGTCATACCTCCCAAAGAAAAGCGTGGCATCATTTTATTAGATCCTCCCTTTGAGCAAGAGCATAAGGATTTTAGCCGCTTGGTAGATTTGTTGGTGGCAGGCCATAAAAAGTTTGGTACTGGCACATTTGTACTGTGGTATCCGATCAAAAATATCGATGCAGTCGAGCTATTTTATAAAAAAATGAAGCGTACTGGCATCAAAAAACAACTGGTGTGTGAGCTAAATTTATATCCAAACGATATCGCGGTAGGATTAAATGGCACGGGTTTACTAGTCATCAATCCACCATGGCAATTTGCCGATCATGCCCAAGAGATCATTGAATTTTTGGCGCCGATCTTAAAGCCTCAAGACGCCCCTCAAATGTCTCTGGGTGAGATGGCAGTTGTTAAATGGTTGATTTCAGAATGATGTTGATCATAAACCCATCCAATCTGTAAAACAACGTTGGATGTCTAATAACTAAAAGGGCGATTATGTCAGAAATTCAAAAGCCTGAAACGCATACTGTATCAAATGAGCCTGAACACGATGGCATCACCTTTGAGGTGATTGAGCCTGAACATTCAGGTGGCAAGCGCACCATGACATCTGGGGTTTATTTAGTACCAAACCTCATCACGACACTGTCATTGTTTTCAGGATTTTATTCCATTCTCTTAAGCACTAGCGGAGATTACCATCGTGCCGGTTTGGCGATTTTCGTTTCTGCTTTCTTAGATGGCATGGATGGACGAGCCGCACGTCTGCTCAACGCCCAAAGCCCCTTTGGTGAACAATATGACTCATTGGCAGATTGTATTGCATTTGGTCTGGCGCCAGCAATTTTAATCTATAGTTTTGCTTTGGAGCCGCTGGGCCGATTTGGCATGGCGTGTGCATTTGTGTATGCAGCTTGTGCAGCATTTCGCTTGGCGCGATTTAATGTCCAAATTGATGTTGTCGATAAAAAATACTTTATTGGATTGGCAAGCCCATTGGCAGCGCTTTTGGTCGCCTGCTCGGTATTGGTCGCCTTAAAATATACCGCTCCAATCACAGATACGGCGACAGCCTTGACTTGGTTTTTTGCTTTATGGGTCATTGCATGTGGCATATTGATGGTCAGTAATATCAAATATTACTCCTTTAAAGAATTTGACAAGCGTAAAGTGCCTTTTGTGGTGCTATTATTGGCGGTATTGGTCTTTGGTATTGTGCTTTATGACATTCCTGTAGGCTTGCTTGCAATTGGCGTAGCCTATGCATTATCAGGGTTTGTGACCACACTGCGTAAAAAATTCTAAAAATTTTCAAAATTTTTGAAAAAAGTGCTTGACGCTAAGAAAATTTAGCGTATAATAGCTCTCATTGATTGCATGATGACTTCTTAATTAAAAATCATCATGCAAAACAAACAAACAAAAAGCTTGACTTCAAAACATGCCATGTTATAATGGTCAGCTCAGGTTAATCAGACGATGATTAACACACTATTTAAAATCCAAACTAAAGAACAACTTGTGTGGATTTTTGTCAATACAAGATACTTAAAAAGATAATCATTTATTGATACTGTTTACTTATCTTAAGTACGGCAAAAATACTCAAAGTTAATTCATTAACACGATGAGCAGATATTGAAATATATATCATTTGCTAGTAAGTACGATAAATGAGCCAACATTAAAGTCCAATCAAACAGCTTTGTTTGACTGGCAAATCAAGATTAAACTGAAGAGTTTGATCATGGCTCAGATTGAACGCTGGCGGCAGGCTTAACACATGCAAGTCGAACGAGGTTAGAAAGCTTGCTTTTGATACCTAGTGGCGGACGGGTGAGTAATGCTTAGGAATCTGCCTAGTAGTGGGGGATAACTTGGGGAAACTCAAGCTAATACCGCATACGACCTACGGGTGAAAGGGGGCGCAAGCTCTCGCTATTAGATGAGCCTAAGTCGGATTAGCTAGTTGGTGGGGTAAAGGCCTACCAAGGCGACGATCTGTAGCTGGTCTGAGAGGATGATCAGCCACACTGGGACTGAGACACGGCCCAGACTCCTACGGGAGGCAGCAGTGGGGAATATTGGACAATGGGCGAAAGCCTGATCCAGCCATGCCGCGTGTGTGAAGAAGGCCTTTTGGTTGTAAAGCACTTTAAGTGGGGAGGAAAAGTTAATGGTTAATACCCATTAGCCCTGACGTTACCCACAGAATAAGCACCGGCTAACTCTGTGCCAGCAGCCGCGGTAATACAGAGGGTGCAAGCGTTAATCGGAATTACTGGGCGTAAAGCGCGCGTAGGTGGTTACTTAAGTCAGATGTGAAAGCCCCGGGCTTAACCTGGGAACTGCATCTGATACTGGGTAACTAGAGTAGGTGAGAGGGGAGTAGAATTCCAGGTGTAGCGGTGAAATGCGTAGAGATCTGGAGGAATACCGATGGCGAAGGCAGCTCCCTGGCATCATACTGACACTGAGGTGCGAAAGCGTGGGTAGCAAACAGGATTAGATACCCTGGTAGTCCACGCCGTAAACGATGTCTACCAGTCGTTGGGTCTTTTAAAGACTTAGTGACGCAGTTAACGCAATAAGTAGACCGCCTGGGGAGTACGGCCGCAAGGTTAAAACTCAAATGAATTGACGGGGGCCCGCACAAGCGGTGGAGCATGTGGTTTAATTCGATGCAACGCGAAGAACCTTACCTGGTCTTGACATAGTAGGAATCCTGCAGAGATGCGGGAGTGCCTTCGGGAATCTACATACAGGTGCTGCATGGCTGTCGTCAGCTCGTGTCGTGAGATGTTGGGTTAAGTCCCGCAACGAGCGCAACCCTTTTCCTTAGTTACCAGCACCTCGGGTGGGAACTCTAAGGATACTGCCAGTGACAAACTGGAGGAAGGCGGGGACGACGTCAAGTCATCATGGCCCTTACGACCAGGGCTACACACGTGCTACAATGGTAGGTACAAAGGGTTGCTACACAGCGATGTGATGCCAATCTCAAAAAGCCTATCGTAGTCCGGATTGGAGTCTGCAACTCGACTCCATGAAGTCGGAATCGCTAGTAATCGCAGATCAGAATGCTGCGGTGAATACGTTCCCGGGCCTTGTACACACCGCCCGTCACACCATGGGAGTTGATCTCACCAGAAGTGGGTAGCCTAACGCAAGAGGGCGCTCACCACGGTGGGGTCGATGACTGGGGTGAAGTCGTAACAAGGTAGCCGTAGGGGAACCTGCGGCTGGATCACCTCCTTAACGAAGTTATCTGATTGGCAAGAATTCACAACAAGTTGTTCTTTGGTAAGATGTTTAAAACGGGTCTATAGCTCAGTTGGTTAGAGCACCGTGTTGATAACGCGGGGGTCATAAGTTCAAGTCTTATTAGACCCACCATTTTGGGGCCATAGCTCAGTTGGTAGAGCGCCTGCCTTGCACGCAGGAGGTCAGGAGTTCGACTCTCCTTGGCTCCACCACTAAACATCAAAGCATACATAAGCAATTTAAATAAGATTTCTTATTTATGCTTTTATTTTATAAACTGACGAAGTTTATAACATTATTTAACAACATAGTATGAGTCTGGGTTAATTATTATCCAACGTAATAATTAACCAGGGTGATTGTACCCAATACAATCACCCAAAGTAAAGAGAACTGAATCAAGCGTAAACATAGGTAAATCGTTACACATTACCCATAAGACCCCTTGGGGTTGTATGGTCAAGTAATGAAGTGCACATGGTGGATGCCTTGGCAGTCAGAGGCGATGAAAGACGTGATAGCCTGCGATAAGCGTCGGTGAGGTGGCAATATCCTGTGACCCGGCGATTTCTGAATGGGGAAACCCACCTAAGATAACTTAGGTATCATAATTTATTTTATGAGGCGAACCGGGAGAAGTGAAACATCTCAGTACCCCGAGGAAAAGACATCAATAGAGATTCCCCAAGTAGCGGCGAGCGAACGGGGAGGAGCCGATCAATTTTACAGTAGCAAAATGGCGTGGGAAAGCCAACCGTAGTAGGTGATAGTCCTGTATGCGAAACTGTTTAAGCGACATATTAAGTAGGGCGGAACACGAGAAATTCTGTCTGAAGATGGGGGGACCATCCTCCAAGGCTAAATACTCCTGACTGACCGATAGTGAACCAGTACCGTGAGGGAAAGGCGAAAAGAACCCCTGTTAGGGGAGTGAAATAGAACCTGAAACCGTGTGCATACAAGCAGTCGGAGCGGATTTATTCCGTGACGGCGTACCTTTTGTATAATGGGTCAGCGACTTATATTCTGTAGCAAGGTTAACCATCTAGGGGAGCCGTAGGGAAACCGAGTCTTAATAGGGCGCATAGTTGCAGGGTATAGACCCGAAACCGAGTGATCTATCCATGAGCAGGTTGAAAGTGCCGTAACAGGCACCGGAGGACCGAACCCACTGTCGTTGAAAAGCCAGGGGATGACTTGTGGATAGGGGTGAAAGGCTAATCAAACTCGGTGATAGCTGGTTCTCCCCGAAAGCTATTTAGGTAGCGCCTCGGACGAACACCATTGGGGGTAGAGCACTGTTTCGGCTAGGGGGTCATCCCGACTTACCAAACCGATGCAAACTCCGAATACCGATGAGTGATATCCGGGAGACAGACGGCGGGTGCTAACGTCCGTCGTCAAGAGGGAAACAACCCAGACCGCCAGCTAAGGCCCCAAATTCCTAGTTAAGTGGGAAACGATGTGGGAAGGCACAGACAGCTAGGATGTTGGCTTAGAAGCAGCCATCATTTAAAGAAAGCGTAATAGCTCACTAGTCGAGTCGGCCTGCGCGGAAGATGTAACGGGGCTCAAACTAGGAGCCGAAGCTGCGGATTTAATTGTTTCAATTAAGTGGTAGGGGAGCGTTGTGTAAGCCTGTGAAGGTGCACTGTAAGGTGTGCTGGAGGTATCACAAGAGCGAATGCTGACGTGAGTAACGACAAAACGGGTGAAAAGCCCGTTCGCCGGAAGACCAAGGGTTCCAGTCCAACGTTAATCGGGGCTGGGTGAGTCGACCCCTAAGGCGAGGCCGAAAGGCGTAGTCGATGGGAAATCGGTTAATATTCCGATACTTGTTTATGATGCGATGGAGGGACGGAGAAGGTTATGCCAGCCTGGCGATGGTTGTCCAGGTGGAAGGATGTAGTTAGACTGAGTAGGCAAATCCGCTCGGTTATTAATGAGATCTGATAGCAAGCTGATTGATCAGCGAAGTGGCAAATACCATGCTTCCAGGAAAAGCTTCTAAGCATAGTCATAAATGAATCGTACCCGAAACCGACACAGGTGGTCAGGTAGAGAATACCAAGGCGCTTGAGAGAACTCTGCTGAAGGAACTAGGCAAAATGGTACCGTAACTTCGGGAGAAGGTACGCTCCTGTTTGTGAAATCCTCGCGATGTAAGCGAATGGGAGTCGCAGATACCAGGCTGCTGCAACTGTTTATTAAAAACACAGCACTCTGCAAACACGAAAGTGGACGTATAGGGTGTGATGCCTGCCCGGTGCTGGAAGGTTAATTGATGGGGTTAGCGTATGCGAAGCTCTTGATCGAAGCCCCAGTAAACGGCGGCCGTAACTATAACGGTCCTAAGGTAGCGAAATTCCTTGTCGGGTAAGTTCCGACCTGCACGAATGGCATAATGATGGCAGCGCTGTCTCCAGCAGAGACTCAGTGAAATCGAAATCGCAGTGAAGATGCTGTGTACCCGCGGCTAGACGGAAAGACCCCGTGAACCTTTACTACAGCTTTACATTGAACTTTGACCTAACTTGTGTAGGATAGGTGGGAGGCTTTGAAGTGGCGACGCCAGTTGCCATGGAGCCATCCTTGAAATACCACCCTGGTTATGTTGGGGTTCTAACTTGAGATTAACAGATCTAAGGACAATGTATGGTGGGTAGTTTGACTGGGGCGGTCTCCTCCTAAAGAGTAACGGAGGAGTACGAAGGTGCGCTCAGAACGGTCGGAAATCGTTCAAAGAGTATAAAGGCAAAAGCGCGCTTAACTGCGAGACCCACAAGTCGAGCAGGTACGAAAGTAGGTCTTAGTGATCCGGTGGTTCTGTATGGAAGGGCCATCGCTCAACGGATAAAAGGTACTCTGGGGATAACAGGCTGATACCGCCCAAGAGTTCATATCGACGGCGGTGTTTGGCACCTCGATGTCGGCTCATCTCATCCTGGGGCTGAAGCAGGTCCCAAGGGTATGGCTGTTCGCCATTTAAAGAGGTACGCGAGCTGGGTTTAGAACGTCGTGAGACAGTTCGGTCCCTATCTACCGTGGGCGTTGGAAATTTGAGAGGATCTGCTCCTAGTACGAGAGGACCAGAGTGGACGAACCTCTGGTGTTCCGGTTGTTTCGCCAGAAGCATTGCCGGGTAGCTACGTTCGGATGGGATAACCGCTGAAAGCATCTAAGCGGGAAGCCCACCTCAAGAT
Source organism: Moraxella canis (assembly GCF_034424565.1). Classification (NCBI taxonomy): domain Bacteria; kingdom Pseudomonadati; phylum Pseudomonadota; class Gammaproteobacteria; order Moraxellales; family Moraxellaceae; genus Moraxella; species Moraxella canis. The sequence goes on from NZ_CP139961.1 coordinate 1,436,174, forward strand.
GAGATTTCCCTAAAGAGCCGTTGTAGACGACGACGTTGATAGGTTGGGTGTGGAAGCACAGCGATGTGTGTAGCTAACCAATACTAATTGCTCGTTTGGCTTGACCATACAACACCCAAGTGGTTTTACCCACTGACAGTGTTGTGTGTAAAGTGTAAGATTTTACCTTAGCTTGATTTAAGTCAAACCATCACAAATGATGATCTTGAAACCAAACTATAACAGACTCATACCGCGTTGTTAATCCTTTTACGCTGACGACAATAGCAAGATGGAACCACCTGATCCCTTCCCGAACTCAGAAGTGAAACGTCTTAGCGCCGATGGTAGTGTGGTTCGCCCATGTGAGAGTAGGTCATCGTCAGCACCCTTATTCAATCCCCCTTGCATTGGAAGATGTGAGGGGGTTTTGTTTGGGGGGTGAAAGGAGTGATGCCCATTGGGAAATAAAAAACACTTGCTGATTGGGCAAGTGTTTTGGTTTTTGGGGGTGTTGAAGGTGATTTGAGATCAATTCCATTTTAGTGCTTTTAAAATTTTTTCAATGCCGTCTTGATCGTGGCGTGGACAAATAATATCAGCATGCTGTTTTAAATCGGGATGTCCATTATCCATAGCAATAGCAGCACCCACCAACTTAAACATCTCTATGTCATTTAAGCCATCTCCAAAAGCTGCCGCATCTGATTTGGAGATATTTAACTCATTTAATAATTTTGCTATTGAGCGCGCTTTTGAGCTTTGATGATCCAATACATCTACAGCGCACTGATGCCAGCGAGTTGTTTTAATATCAGGTGGCAGCGCGATGTTTTGAGCTTCATGGTCTTCATAAAATGCTAAGATTTGATAAATGGGCTGATCAAAATCAAACCCTGATTTATTGGCTAATATCGGTGAGATTCCTAATGAGCCTAAAGCAGTTTTTAACTGTTCACTCTGATTAAAGCAAAAGATCTCGGTTTTTGTCATAATTGCAGTAGCAATATTACGACGTTCAAATACCGCCAATATCTCCTTGACTTGATGATTTTTCAAGGGAAAATCGAATAATTTTTTACCAGCGTATTCGTTGTATTGACCATTCATAGTTAATAGGTAGTCAATACCAATTTCATCAATCAGCTCTCGTACCGCTAACGGCATAATCCCAAGACTGCGGCCTGTGGCAATAGCGAGCAATACACCTTGATTTTTTAGGGTGAGTAAAGCAGGTTTCACACTTTTAGGAATGCGCCCTTCATCTTTGATATACAAAGTATCATCAATATCAAAGAAAATAATTTTAGGCAAGGGATAAGAGTTATTTAGCATGAGTACCCCAAACTTTTTTGACGCGTTTATAAATGATAAATAAAATCAGAAGCCCAGCACCTATAACGATATAATGACTGATGGCACCAACATAGTTGGCTACTTTATGATAATTAGCTCCTAACACAAAGCCAGCATAAGCCAACATCGCGCTCCAAATCAAAGATCCTAACCCAGTCAATATCAAAAAAGGCACTAAGGGCATGTGCGCCATACCTGCCGGAATGGATATCAGTGAGCGTATCGCAGGGATCATTCGCCCAAAAAATATGACAGATTTACCATGCCGATCGAACCATTTTTGGGCATTACTTACATCATTGGCGGTGATCAAAAAATACTGACCATAACGATTCGCCAAATGTCGCAAGCGCTCTTCGTCTAGTTTTGTGCCAATATAATACAAAGGTAGGGCGCCAATCATTGAGCCAATTGTGCCGGCAATAATAACGGCAAATAAGTTCATTTGACCCATTGCTGCAGCAAATCCAGCTGCAGGCATAATCAGCTCTGATGGAATGGGCGGAAAGACATTTTCCAAAAACATCATTAAACCGACGCCAATCAGACCTAGTTTGTCCATCACAGCCAAAATCCATTCACTCAAGTGTTCCATAATGCTCATTCACAACCATTAAAATATGAATTTTAACATTTTTTCTTACAATGATGTTGTTGGCATGTGCAATGAAGAGTTGCTGATTTATGTACATCATTTTTAAATTTACTTGTTTATAAAAAAACTGTAATCATATGTAACACTCTTAAATTTTTCGGGTATTTTTTGAATTTATTACTTTCACTTATCGATAAAATGCGCTAACATATACTGATTTATCTCAATGTTATTCTAAAACAGACTGCGACCGTAGTAGTCAGTGTTTTTGCTGCTAAAGATTTGATCTTAATGAGCGTCTCTAGGATACTTTAATAGCATATTCAAAAATTTATTGATGATAAAAATTTAATAATCAATGGCGTAATTCATGACTAAAATCTCTATGAAGAAAATCACTGTCAAGCCATGGCATTCTGCATTGATGATCATTGTATTGATTGCGATTTTTGGGCTGTTGACCAACTATTTATTAAATAATGAAACAGCCAAACCGATTGTCATAGAATCAAATCAGCTGACCCAAGCGCAGTTAAGTGCGATTCAGCAGGCTGTCGAACCGATTGGCGAAGTGCAATTTTTTGGTGCAGATTTGGTAAAAATTCACCAACATATCACCCAGCTGACCTGGGTGGAATCGGCGAATGTGCAGCGCGATTGGAATAATGGTGTGGTTGTGTCGGTCACTGCGCGCAGACCCATTGCCAACTTTGGTAGCGACAGATTGCTTGATGCCAATGGAGTGGTGTATGAGCCTGCCGAAAACAGTCAGCTTATGAACCCTAATTTAGTTAATCTGCATGGGCGCGATACCGAATCTCAGCAGATTATGCAAAAGCTTAAGCGGATCAATAGTTGGTATGCACCTTTGGATGTTCGGGTTCAGGACTTGATTTTGACACCACGCCAAACTTGGATCATTCGATTTAATAATGGCATGCGTATCATGGTTGATCATGAAGACACAGAGCAAAAGTTGTACACTTTGGCGATACAGCTACAAAGTGCGTTGGCTAATGATTTTGGACGCATTGATTCTGTGGATCTTAGGTATAAAAACGGCTTTGCAATTGCTTGGCGTAATCAAGCTTGATATTTTTGATAGATTTGTGCCCATACTTACTTTGGGCATCGAGGTAGGTTAAGGAAATCGTGTGACTCTTCAAGCGGTAATACATATTAGCTCCACGGCTGTCTGTACAGCGGTCGGGCATTTTGAAACCAAAGGTTTGGAAAAGCACCTTAAGGTTTCGGCTGTCGGCTTGGCGCACACGGATGCTTTCTTTGGCGGTCGTGTTGATAATCGTGAGCATCTTTTGTCAGCAATTCATAAATCTGTTCGCGAAGCCAGTGATATGGCGGGTTTGCAGATCATTTCACCTGTCTTGTGCATGGCATCTCCTATGATGAGTATGCAGAATATGAGTCATGAGGTGATTATCGATACGGCTGACCGTATGGTGATGCCAGAGCATATTCACCAAGCGACCCAAGCGATGTCTAGTCAAATCGCAAGTCAAGACCGCGCGCCATTTCAGATGAATCGCCAATTAATTTTCTTGGAAGACTATCATGTCCAAGACGCCAAAGGGCTGATGACAGATAAAATTTGTGTTGCAAGTCATGTGATCGATATGCCAACCACTCAGCTCAACCAGATGATCAGTTTGGTCGAACAAGACGATTTGCATGTCGAATCTTGTCTATTTGATGGGATTGCTGGTGCTGAGTATGCCTTGTCTGAAGATGAAAAACAAGCAGGAGTTTGTTTTATTGATATCGGTGCGGGCATGACTAAGGTGTGCATCTATAAAGATGGTGTGTTGATTTATAGTCATTGCTTGGATATGGGCGGCGTGACTGTCGACATGGACATTGCCAAAGAGTGTGGCATTGCACTTGCAGACACGGACAGCTTTAAGCGACAAGAAGGCACATTGAATCGTAATAAATATTCGCCAGGCGCTGTGGTGACTTATAAGCGACACACCAAGCATGAAAAAACCATGCTCAGACGTGAGCTTAATCAAGTGATTGAGGCGCGCTATCGTAAGCTGCTTGACAAAGTCATTGATGCGATTGATGCCTCTTTATTGGTCAGTTTGGATGCCGGCATCGTCTTGGCGGGCGGTGGTTCGTCTATGGATGGGCTGCTTGATTTTGCGCGCAACCATATTGGTATGAAAGCGCGGTTAATTACCAATAATCCTAGAGTCAAACTGGATCCTGCGCGCTTATCTGATGATAATATTAAGCTGCTTAATAAACATCTGTCCGATAATACGCTGCATACCGCGATCGGCGCACTTTTATTCGTGGGTAGTGCCCAATACGCCCGTGATCAGCAAACCCAAGAAGTTGATGAGCTTGATAATTCTTGGGTGACTGAGCGCGTGAGTATGATCAGCCAGCTTTTTGGACAATTTACTGCTTGGATTAAGCGAGTTTTTTAAGTTTTGGGCTGACGAAAGCAAACCAATTTACTAAAATATTGATCTAGATTTAAGATAAAAAATGTCTAGCTTTTTTAGTGAAATTAACTGATACAAGCCTTGCGCAGCTTGCCAAAAGTACTGTTTGTGCGTACAATGGTGCTATACTTTTTATTTAAACAATTTTTTTTGGAGTTAGGTTATGAAATACGGAATGGCTGATGAATTTCAACCAGAAACTAATGGTCAAGCACGCATCATTGTCTTTGGTGTTGGCGGCGGCGGCGGTAATGCCGTTGAACATATGGTTCGTCAAAATGTCTCAGGCATTACTTTCGTTTGTGCCAATACTGACTTACAAGCACTGAATAAATTATCAGCTCCAAATAAAATTCAAATCGGCGCGGATGCGACTCGTGGGCTAGGCGCTGGTGCCAATCCTGAAGTTGGTCGTAATGCTGCCGAAAGTAACGAAGATGAAATTCGTGCAATGCTTGAGGGTTATAATATGGCGTTCATCACTGCAGGTATGGGCGGCGGCACAGGAACGGGCGCAGCCCCTGTGGTTGCTCGTATCGCTAAAGAAATGGGTATTTTGACGGTTGCAGTGGTCACGACACCATTTAGCTTTGAGGGTAAGCGCCGCGCTGCCGCTGCGCGTAATGGTATCGATGCATTGACCCAACATGTGGATTCAATCATCACCATTCCTAACGATAAGCTGACTCAAGCATATCGCAATTTGACCATGGTAGATGCCTTTAAAAAGGCAGATGATGTCTTATTGCATGCGGTAAACGGCTTGACCGAAACTATCGTAAACCCTGGCATGATTAACATCGACTTTGAAGACGTGCGTACTGCAATGAGTGCTAAGGGTCATGCGATGATGGGTATTGGCCGTGCTAGTGGTACCAATCGTGCTTCTGAAGCGATGGAAAAAGCCATTCGCTCTCCGCTACTCGATGATCTAAATCTACGCAATGCCCAAGGCTTGATCATTAATATTATCGGTTCTGGCGTTAGCATGGATGAGGTGATGTCTATCGTTGCTATTGGCGAAGGTATGATGGATGAAGATGCCCATGTGTTTTACGGCTTAGTTGAAGATCCTGACATGGAAGATGAGATTCATGTGACCGTGGTGGCAACAGGTCTGACGGTTAATGATCAGCCAGCACCAGTCAAGCTGCCAGAAAATAAGCAAGAAACGCTAAAAACACATACCAGCGCATTGGCAGAAGAAAGCCAACAAGCGCCTGCGCCACGTCAAGGTGCGCCAAAGCCGATCAGCGTTGGGACTTTCTTACAAAGAGAGCAGCAAAAAAACAGTTAATTCACCACAAAACTAAAGTCCTACCCATGCGGTGGGGCTTTTTTAATGTTGATAATGCCAGTCAATGATGAATCGGAAATTTAGATCATGAAAAAAATAGACCTGCACATGCACAGCACTTGCTCTGATGGTACCAATACGCCCACAGAATTGATTAAAAAAGTCGCTTTGGCAGGTATTGAGATGGCGGCATTGACCGATCATGATACGATCAAGGGGCTTGATGAAGCCAAAAAAGCTGCCAAAATGGTCGGAGTTGAGCTGATCCGAGGGGTGGAAATCAGCTGCACCCACACCTTATCTGGTGGCTATGGCAAGCACCAAGAGATTGATAAAATCATCCATGTTGTTGCGCTTAATTTTTCAGACTCACTGAAGATGAACGAAGCGCTGCAATCACTACAAGACAGCCGACATCTGCGCGGACGACAAATAATCCAAAAACTTGCTGATTCTTTGATGGATCATCCTGATGAAGCTGCTGCACTGTTTGAGAATTTGTGGCAACAGGTGCTGACCAAGGTGAGTGGTAATGCTCGCGCTGTTGGGCGTGCACATATTGGTCAAGTTTTACATGAATTGGGGTATGTGCCCAGTGTGCAGGCTGCCTTTGATAAATATTTGGCAGATAATAAACCTGCTTATGTGCCCATACAGACCATCAATATGGCAGATACGGTAGCGCTCATTCATGAGTGTGGCGGACTGGCTGTGCTTGCTCATCCAACGCGATATAAACTGTCTGCGACACGCACTCAAAGACTCATCAGTGACTTTGCTCAATGTGGTGGCGACGGCTGCGAGCTGCCCAATCATGAGCCGTTAAGCTGCGTTGAGATGGTCAGCCGCGCGATCGCCAAACATGAGTTGGCGGTATCGCTTGGCAGTGATTTTCATGGTAGTAACATGCCATGGCGAAAGCTTGGCTCAACGGCAGCCATGCAGAAGGATCAGGTTGGGATATGGGAGCGTTTTGATCAGATATACTAATTCCCCACACAGTCCAAGCGGTGTATCATATCAACGCAGTAGAGGTTTGGGCTTGACATGATTAGTCAATCAGCTCATCTAAGTCCGCTAAGGTGTATTTTAAAGCCTCTAAGCTGACTGACATCTCAAACCCTCGGTACTGCAAGAATCTTAGCTGTTTGGCTTTGTCCTTGGGCGTTGTTGGGATGGTGTCTCCATATTTGCGTGTTCGCGCCTCGACAGCTAGCTTCAGCCAATCGACTGTCCCTGATTCGTCATCGGCAAGGATGGTATCATCAGTCAGTGAGTCCACCCCAGCTTGCTGTATCAACTGCTCAATGCCGCCAAAACCCTGAGGCAGTGTGACTTTGGCGGATTTTAAAGCTTGTAAGATATGGTTTTTCCCGCGACCTTTTCGAATGCTTTCGCGAACGAGCATCATGGCGAAGCGTTCGTCTGATTGATAGCCTTTTTGAGCGAATTCCTGCAACAAATCCTCAACAGCTTGGGGCTCGCAGCCTTTGGCAAGAAGTTTTTTTTGTAATTCATGCTGTGACATCTCTCGCCGCGATAAGTAGTAAAACGCAAGCCAGCGCAGATAATTGGTGGCTTTGTCAGTCTGTGCCAGAGGTTCAATGGCGACATTTTGTAGTCGCTTGGCAAGCTCTGGCGGCACTGCGGCGCTGTCTTTGCCATCATTAACTTGTTTTAATAGTGCCGACACTTCAGAAATTACCGAAGGATTTTTTGACTGAGAGCTTGACTGCGCTACAGAACCACTCTTAACTGTCTTCGTGGGTGTAGAGTGCTGCCGCTTGGAGATGGGCAAATGCTTGACTTGATCTGGCGAAGCATTCTGGGTTTTGGAGGTTTTTTTGGGAGGATTAACAGATTTTTTAAATGTTTTGGATTTGGGCAATTGGTTAAATCGCGGTGGCTGCGTGGTCGTCAGTTCCTCAAAGTTAGTTTCGTCAAGCACTTGAACTTGATAAGAATCAGCAGAAACAGGCGACTCGCCCATTTCTGCTAGGACTTCAGATAACGTCTTGATTTTCATGATGAGTGATTAGAAGTTATCGTCTTCTAAATGTTCTTCAGGCTCATCCGCCCCCTCAATGGGCGCCACTGTAGCTAATTTGACCTCGCGGACTTTGGCTTCGATTTCACTGGCGATGGCAGGATTTTCTTGCAGGTATTTGACAGTATTGGCTTTGCCTTGACCAATTTTACCGTCGCCATAGCTATACCAAGCGCCTGATTTGCCAACCGCACCAATATCCACACCCAAATCAATCACTTCGCCTAGGCGGTTAATGCCCTCGCCATACATGATTTGGAACTCGGTTTGACGAAATGGCGGTGCCATCTTGTTTTTGATGACTTTGACGCGCGTTTCTGAGCCAACAATTTCATCGCCATCTTTAACAGAGCCAATGCGTCGAATATCAAGACGCACAGAAGCATAGAATTTCAGGGCGTTACCACCTGTCGTCGTCTCTGGACTACCGAACATGACGCCAATTTTCATACGGATTTGGTTGATGAAAATCACCATACAATTTGAGCGTTTGGCGTTGCCGGTAATTTTGCGCAGCGCTTGGCTCATCAAGCGAGCCTGCAAACCCATGTGACTGTCACCCATCTCGCCTTCAATTTCAGCTTTTGGCGTCAAAGCAGCCACAGAGTCCACCACAATCAGATCAATCGCACCTGAGCGCACGAGCATATCAGCAATCTCAAGCGCCTGCTCACCATTATCAGGCTGCGAAACAAGCAAATCATCAATATTTACGCCAAGCTTTTTGGCATAGATTGGGTCAAGCGCATGCTCAGCGTCAATAAAGGCGCAAGTGCCACCTTGTTTTTGGCATTCGGCGATGGTTTGTAAGGTCAGCGTCGTTTTACCTGAACTTTCAGGTCCAAAAATCTCAATAATTCGACCTTTTGGCAACCCGCCGATACCTAGCGCAATGTCAAGCCCAAGCGAGCCAGTAGAGACCACATCCACATCAAGCTTAGCGGTCTCATCACCCAAATGCATGATGGTGTTTTTACCAAACTGTTTTTCAATCTGAGCCAGGGCGGCTTTGAGTGCTTTTTCTTTATTTTCGTCCATAGAATTTCCTAAATCAATACGATTGCCCACCGCAATTATGCTCACAAACTTGGCAATCATGTCACTAAATTTACCGTCAATTATAGCATAACTGCCTTTTTGATAGGGGGTTATCCTGAAATATTTTGTCAGTAATTTGTGTCATTTTAAATGAATTTTTTAAAACTCAGTGTTTAAACCAATCGCTTTTTAATCTCAAAATTCAATCAAAAAGCAATGATAAAAAAAGATGATTTTTGAGCCAAAATTTGACCCGATAAAAACTTATCCACAATCTTATCCACAAAATATGTCAGATCATTGTGGAACACCAAACCGACTCTATGACTATAAAAATTATCTATATAACTTTGGTTTATTTAAATAACTTTCAAGTTCTTATATTTATAAGTTATTGATTTTTATTATAAAAATATATAGATTTATTATTGTTCAAATTTTGATCAATCCTTATGCAGGCTTGATAAATACACGCTTCTAGGTGTGATATATTGAGTGTTTTTAAAAGTTATCCACAGCTTGTGTGGAAAAGTTTTTGAGCCTTTTAGTGGCAAGGCTTGGCAAGGTCAGAGAAATTTTTGGGGCTTTGGCAAACAATTTTTGTCGTCAAATTTGTTAAGAAAATTTTTAGGATATTATTTTAATAAATGTATAAGTTTCACAAGTTTGTCATAATTGTTAAAGTCATTTTAGGGAAATTCTGTGGTTTGAATATCACCGCTGTCAAATGTGTGAGTCTCACTCAAAATCGGAAATGTGGTACAATCGTTTTGAAATTTTGATGGCAGTAAAAGCGTTTGATAGCAAAGCGCTTGTAATATGGGATAAATTTAATGACACAGACAAGATTCGCAGAAGCGATGAGTGCGCTCAAAGCACGATTTGGCGATCAGCTTTCGACCAATATGACCACGCGTGAGCAGCACGCGCATACGACAACTTGGCTGATCAATCAGCCTGCCGATGCGGTCTTGACCGCCAAAAAGAAGTATGATGTGGCAGAGGCGGTCAAGATTTGTTATGAGCATCATATGCCTGTCATCGCGTTTGGTATTGGCTCATCACTGGAGGGTCAGCTAAACGCACCGTATGGCGGGCTTTGTATTGATATGTCGCAGATGGATGAAGTGGTGGCGGTCAATGAAGAGGATCTGACGGCGACTGTGCAAGCAGGGGTCACCCGAGAAGCGCTCAATCACTACTTGCGTGCGACGGGATTATTTTTCCCACTTGATCCAGGGGCGAATGCGACTATTGGCGGTATGGTTGCCACTCGAGCGTCGGGTACGAATGCCGTTCGCTATGGGACGATGAAAGATGTGGTTTTGTCGTTGGAAGTGGTGTTGCCGACTGGTGAAATCATCAAAACTGGGACTCGTGCCAAAAAGTCGTCAGCAGGGTATGATTTGACGCGTCTGATTGTTGGTTCAGAAGGAACGCTGGGCATTGTCACAGAGGTGACGGTTAAGCTGTTTGGACAACCTGAAGTGGTTGGCAGTGGCATTTGTCATTTTCCAAGCATTGATCAGGCGTGCCAGGCGACCATTGCCACCATTCAGATGTGCTTGCCGATTGCGCGTATTGAGCTGCTTGACCCGATTCAGATTCGCGCATGCAATCAGTATTCTCAATTGACTTTGCCCGAAAAAGCCACCTTATTTGTAGAATTTCATGGTACGGAGCAGGGCGTGGCAGAGCAGGCAGCTTTGTTTGAGCAGATCATTGAAGACTTTGGCGGCAGTGATTTTGAGTGGGGTAGTGATGAAGCGGTGCGCAAAAAACTGTGGCGTGCGCGCCATAATGCTTATTATGCTGCCTGTGCGCTCAGACCTGAGGCGCGCGGACTGTCAACCGATGCCTGTGTGCCGATTTCCCGATTGGCGGAGTGTGTGACACAAACCCAAGCTGATATCCAAAAGTCAGGTATGCTGGCGCCAATTGTAGGTCATGTGGGTGACGGCAATTTTCATGTGCTACTGCTTGTTGATACAAATAATGAAGAAGAGCTGCAAAAGGCTGAAGAAATCCTTGGGCGCTTGGCGGAGCGCGCGATCGAAATGGGTGGCACCTGCACAGGCGAACACGGTATCGGTCAAGGTAAGCGTAAATATATGCAAAAAGAGCACGGCAGTGCCATCGGTGTCATGCAGGCGATTAAACAAGCCATTGATCCGCGCGGTATTATGAATCCTGGCAAGATTTGGTTCGATCACGGCGATACTACTGCGGCTACCCATGAATCAAAGGCTTAACACTCAGCAAGGCTTTACACTGATTGAGGCGATGGTTGTTCTTGGTATCTTGGCGCTCATCGGTATGATCGCTGTGCCAGCCTATGATTCGCTCATGCGCCGATATGAGTCTCAAATGGTGGGGCGACATGTGCAAGAAGCGCTTCGACGAGCCAAGATCGAGGCGGCTTTGCATCAAAAAGATGTCATCATCTGCCCTATCAATGCTTCAGAAGTGTGTGACAGATTCGGGCAATCTGGCTTGATGGTGTTCATTGATAAAAATAAAAACAATCGCAAAGACGACAGCGATCCTTTGGTGCTCAAAGAATCATTTGAGCTAAACTATGGCATGCTGTCGATGACCGTGGCGCTGCATCGTCATTACATTAAGTTCATGGGCGATAACGCTAAGCCGCGTGGGCACATGGGCAATGTGCGTTACTGCGCACTCAATGGCGATGCTGCGTTAAGCCATCAAACGACAATTAATATGCATGGTTTGAGCAGAATCGAACATGGCGATGTCATCAAGATAAGCTGCTAGCTTAGGACATGTAATCATTCGCCAAATTCTGAGCAAAACTGTGCTAAAATGACAAAGAAACTGCAACCAATAAGGCAATTTATGGCGGTCGATTTTTCAAATACGTTGATTGTCGCAATTTCGGCGACGGCTTTATTTGATTTGGCAGAAAATGAAGCCAAATTATCTGAGCTGATCTCAAAAAATAAAGACACCGCCGCGCGCAAATTTCAAGCGTATCAGCAGGCGCGCGAAAATGAGATCTTAAATAAAGGATCGGGCTATCCTTTGATTGAAGCCTTGCTCAATCTCAACAAACATCAGCCACCGATGGAATATCACATTGAATCGCCTTATGTGGAAGTGGTGATCGTCTCCAAATCCTCACCAGATATCGGCATTCAGGTGCTCAACTCAATTCGTGCGCATGGTCTGGGCATCACTCGCTCAGCGTTTATTTCTGGGGATTCGGTTGCAAATTATATTAAGGATTTTAATGTCGATTTATTTTTGACGACAAATCATGAGGATGCTCAGCAAGTCACCGATGGTCAAATTTGTGCCTGTGCGGTTTTGGATGCCACGCCAGTCAGTGTCGATCAGCTTGACAGTGATCAGCTTCGCATTGCGTTTGATGGCGATGCGGTGTTGTTTGATGATTCAGGGGAGTTGGTTTTTAAGCAAGAAGGGCTGTATGCTTTTCATGCGCGTGAAAACGAAATGGCGGATTTGCCGATTGAAAAAGGTCCTTATGCCGATTTTTTGATCAAATTATCCAAACTGCAAGCCAAATTACCCAACCAATCGACCGACGCGCCGCACAATCCAATTCGCATCGCACTGGTGACGGCGCGTAATGCCCCTGCTGATATGCGCGCCATCAAAACCCTAAGAGAGTGGGGTGTGACGGTGGATGTGGCGTTCTTTTTGGGAGGTCTTGATAAGACAAATGTCTTAAAAACATTTGCGCCGCATATCTTTTTTGATGACTCAATCAAGCACATTGATGCTGCACGCTCCGTGGTGCCATCGGCGCTCGTGCCTTATCACTCCGAATCTCAGCTGAATATCTTGGCGCCTCAAGCGATCCCTGATATGGAAGATCAGGCATTTACCCCTGTCAAACCCAAAAAATCCAAGACACCATCATGAGAAAGTCGCATCAGCATTTTTTGATCAAGCTTACTGCCATCGCTGCGATGACAGCCCTACTAAGACGCAGTTCTCAGCCTGCCGCCAATAAGACAGTTTCGCCAAAGCATCATGATAACTCTGATTGATACACACACCCACTTTGATTTGCCTGAGTATGATGATCAGCGCGCGGCATTTGCCAGTCGTGCGTATGAGCAAGGCGTGCGGCATATATTGATGATTGGCTATTTGGCTCAGTATTTTGAGCGCATGGTGTTGGCAAATACAGCCACTAATCAACTGGCAGACTCACCAAGATCGCATTTGGCGTTTGGGCTGCACCCATTATACATTGATGAGCAGTCTGATACAGATTTGGATATTTTAGAAGAATATCTTAAAACTCATTCGTCGATTGCAATTGGTGAAATCGGGCTGGATACTTACCCAAAAGCACTCAAAGAACCCACCATTTTTCAAAAACAAAAGCGATTTTTTGTGGAACAAATTGAGCTTGCCAAAGCGTATGAGTTGCCCATTTTATTACATATCCGTAAAAATCATGGCGATGTTTTGAAGATTTTGGCTGAACAAAACTATTTTGCTGATGACAGAGGCGGCATCGCTCACAGCTTTAGTGGCGGGGAACAAGAGGCGCTTGCCTTTGTCAAACGCGGCTTTAAGCTTGGCATTACAGGGCAGATCACCAATCCTAATGCCAAAAAACTGCGCCGATCTGTTAAGACGGTTTTTGATGAGTATGGTGTTGAGGCTTTTGTGATTGAGACAGATTGCCCTGACATGATGCCGCTGCCTTGTCAGCATTTAGGACAGCTAAATGAGCCTGCACACTTGCATTTTGTGCTAGATGAGCTGTCTAAATTATTTAATTATGATAAACAATTATTAGCAAATCAGCTTTGGAAAAATAGCTGTGATGCGCTGCGTGTGGATTGGAAATATGACTGATACGACACAGATGGATTATAACCGCCGCTTTATGGGCGTGAGTGCGCTGTATGGCGAGCAAAGCCTTGATAGATTTGCTGATGCTGAAGTGTATGTGATTGGCGTGGGCGGCGTCGGATCATGGGCGGCGGAGAGTTTGGCGCGTACAGCGATAGGGCGTATTGTTTTGATTGATATGGATGTGCTCGTCGAAAGTAACATCAATCGGCAGTTGCCTGCTTTGAGCGAAACGCTTGGCGAGACTAAAATCGATGTGATGGCAGCGCGCATTCACAGTATCAATCCTAAGGCGGATGTGGTATGCGTGGATGACTTTTTGACGGCGCAAAATGTCAAAGAGCTTATGCCGACTCGTGAGTATGTCGCACAGATGCAAGATGAAGGTAAAACGGTGATCGTGCTTGACTGTGTGGATGATATGTCTGCTAAGCTTGCCATTGCGCTACATTGCCGATTTAACAAAATCAAATGTGTGGTCGCTGGCGGTGCAGGCGCGAAGATCGATCCGACAAAGATTCGAGTAGCTGACCTAAAAGACACCACTCAAGATCCGCTGCTTGCCAAGCTGCGCTCAAAATTGCGTGAAAGAGGCATCGCAAAAGGCGGTAAGGCAAAATTTGATCTAAAATGTGTCTATTCAGACGAGCCGCCAAAGATAGCCAAGGCATGTCAAACTGGTCTAAACTGTGGCGGCTTTGGCTCCACTGTGGTGGTGACAGCGACGATGGGCATGGTGATGGTCAGCGAAGCACTAAAAATGATCAGCCGCACCTAGTCACTGGATCATCCATACCCTTAATTTTATCTCAAATGTCAATCATCAATCACCATAAAGATGCTAGATAAAAAACGACCGCCAAGTCAATGAGCGGTCGTTTTTATTTGGTTTGACTAAAGCTGGTATTATTCAGCGCGTAGCAAATCGTTTAGGCTGGTTTTGGCGCGAGTTTGGGCGTCTACTTTTTTGACGATGATGGCAGCATATAAGCTGTGAGTGCCATCTTTGCTAGGCAGGTTACCTGGTACTACCACCGAGCCTGCTGGCACGCGACCATAATGAATCTCGCCTGTCTCACGATCATAGATGCGAGTGGACTGACCGATATAGACACCCATTGAGATGACCGAGCCTTCTTCAACGATCACACCTTCAACAATCTCAGAGCGAGCACCGATAAAGCAGTTATCTTCGATGATCGTTGGGTTGGCTTGTAATGGCTCAAGCACACCGCCGATACCAACGCCGCCTGACAAGTGTACATTTTTGCCGATCTGAGCGCAGCTGCCGACAGTTGCCCAGGTATCCACCATGGTTCCTTCATCGACAAAGGCGCCAATATTGACATAAGACGGCATGAGCACGACATTTTTTGCCAAGAAGCTGCCACGGCGCGCAACCGCAGGCGGTACGACACGCACGCCAGCTGCTTTGAATTGCGCCTCGCTCCAGTTGGCATGCTTAGTATCTACCTTATCATAAAAGCGCAAATCGCATGATTCAATGGGCTTATTGTCATTGAGTTTGAATGACAGCAGCACTGCTTTTTTGAGCCATTGATGCACCACCCATTCGCCGTCAATTTTTTCGGCAACGCGCAAAGAGCCATTATCCAAAGCTTCAATCGCTTCATCAACAGCCGCACGAATTTCTGGCGACACAGTTTCGGCGGTGAAATTTGCACGGTCTTCAAAAGCCGCTTCAATAATCGTTGCAAGATTTGACATAATAAATCCTTAAAAAGTCATCATAGATTGTTTGATAATTTTAGCATATTTAAAGAGCAAAAACCGCCCAAGCCAACAATTTATTCATTAAAATCAGTCATCCAACATCATCACATTTTATCAGCGTTAGAGTGGCGTTCGATCCAAGCCAAGATGTCGGCAAACACTTTTTGTGCTGCTTTTTCATGTAGTGGCTCGTGGCGCATATTGGGGTAAAGATGCACGCTAACATCACGATTGGCACGCAAAAGCTTGTCTTGAAGCTGAATGATATCTTGCCCCATATTGCCGACAGGATCATCTTTGCCACTGACCAATAAAATCGGATAATCTTTGGTCATATTCACATACCAATCAGGGCGCATGGCGCGCTGCATCAAGGCAAATAAAGTCATAAGCCCATTATTGGTAAAAGCAAACCCTGTCAGCGGATCTGCTTCAAACGCTTGAATTGCCTCAGGATTTTCAGACAGCCAAGCAAATGCAGAAGCGCTGATGGGCGAGCGAAGCTGATTTAATAACATATGATTCATCAGCTCAGCGGCGCGTTGATTGACCTGCTTGGGGGAGAGTCTGTTGAGTAGGCTAAGCGCTGCATAAGTGGTACGGCTTAACAGACCAAAATTATCCGCTGTACCCATCAAAATCACGCCATCAAATCGCGTGCTGTGATGAATGAGCACCGAACGCACGATAAACGAGCCCATCGAATGACCCATGATAAAATGCGGCACTGATGGCGCGTGCTCTTTGAGCTTATCTGCCATGATGATGACATCTTTTGACAGTGCTTGCACGGGATGCTTGTCATCAAAATACCCAAGCTCATACTTATCTTTGACCGTCTGACCATGCCCAAGCTGATCATAAGTCGCCACCAGTACGCCATGATCTGCCAAAAATTGGGCAAATCTCGCATATCGGCCGCCATGCTCAGTCATGCCATGTACGATAAGCAGGGTGGATTTGATCTCACCTTTTGGTACAAAAAAAGTATGGTGCAGACGGTGGATGCCGTTGGATGAAAGGATGGTTTGAGTCATGGTAGTGGTTTTGGATAAAAAATTAAACATGGCCAAGGTCAAACTGCCAAGTGAGCGCATCACTGATCAGCCGCCAACAAGCCATATGTCTTAAAATATGTGGCGTAAAGCTTTATGTTATACGCCACTTTAACAGGGATAATCTCAGCGCAATCAAAAACAGCCAGTTTTCTCACCATTTTGAGCTTTGGCAAGCTTTTCTTCAGCAAGTGCTTTGGCACTGCGAGCTGGCGGCGGGCAGTCTTCACCATAATATTGACGATCGGCAAAGTAGCTTGAGCGCACCATTGGATTTGCCCAGATGTTAAAAAAGCCCAATTTCTTACCGTATTCGGTGTAGCGCGCAAACTCATCAGGATGCACATATCTGTCCACGGGGGCATGGTTTTTACTTGGGGCGAGATATTGACCGATGGTGACGATGTCAACATCATGTGCTTTTAGGTCGTCAAGCAGTGCATACACTTCTTCTTCAGTTTCGCCAAGACCCACCATAAAGCCGCATTTGGTCGCGACATCAGGACGACGGGCTTTGTAGTCTTTGAGTAGATTCAGTGAGTGCTGATAGTCAGAGCCAGGTCGAAACGCTTTATAAAGACGCGGCACAGTTTCGATATTATGATTAAACACATCTGGCGCAGTTTCGGTCAATAAATCAAGTGCAACCTGCTCGCGCCCGCGGAAGTCAGGCACCAAAATCTCAATCAAGCAATTGGGGCTTAGTGCTTTGGATTCATTAATCACTTCCACAAAGTGACCTGCACCGCCGTCTTTGAGATCATCTCTATCCACCGAAGTGATGACGGCATATTTTAGCCCCAATCCTAAAATGGTCTCAGCGGTATGGCGCGGCTCATCTTTATCCAAAGGATTTGGGCGACCGTGCGCCACTTCACAAAACGGGCAGCGACGAGTACAGATATCGCCCATAATCATAAAAGTCGCTGTACCATCACCAAAGCACTGTGGCAGGTTTGGGCAGGCGGCTTCTTCGCAAACGGTGTAGAGCTTTTGTTTGCGTAGCGTGGATTTGATGCGCTCAACTTCGGCAGGACTTGAGAGCTTCACGCGAATCCAGTCGGGTTTTTTGGGAGTGTCGACGCTTGGGATAACTTTGATGGGAATGCGAGCGACTTTATCATAGCCGCGCAGTTTCTCGCCTTGCACTGCTTTTTTGGGTGCAGGACGAGTATCGGGGGTAAAGGTTTGGACAGTCATGGCTTATCCTAAATGTCATAAAAATTCTGCAAAAATCATCTTATTATACGCCAAATTGGCATAAATAACAAAATGCAAGAATTCTTTTATTGTGAAAAATCTTATGCTAATATTGGATTGTATGGGATGGATTTAGAGGGTGCCAATGCAAACGACCGTAGATGGCTTAATTCTGTTGGGGGGTGGCGGTGCCTTTGCTGCTTGTGCGGCATGTGGCATGGATTCAAAATATTTGGATTAAGAACGGTAGATGGTATATTATTTATTATATAATGTATTGAATTTTGAATGAGAATATTATCATGAGCCAACCAAAGAAATCAGCGCGCAAACAAAAAAGTGTGGTTTTTCATAAAGAGAAAGATCAAGCATTAATTCAAGCAGTGCAAAATGATCAATCTGTTGCTTTTAGTGCATTGATGCGCCAACTGCTCAGAGAGCATTATCAACTTTCAGATAGTCAAAAATATTCATAATTTGACTTGCTAAAAATCTATTGAGAAATACACTGCCCAAACTTGTTCGTGCTGTGGCGATAGGTATGGTAATCCGAAAGGGAGAGCAGGTTTGGCAATAAGAGAATGGATCTGTACAAAGCATGGCATACCGCATGATAGAGGTATGAATGGCAGTAAAAATATTCTTGCGGTCGGTGACCGTCTGTTAGGAAGAATCCTCTTATCTTAAGAATAATGGAAGTTAATTGTCAAATTAGGAAAAATAAACCATGAGCAATATTACCCCAGAATACACCAGACGAGCCATCAAAAAATATGAAGAAAGGTTGGTTAAAAAAATTGTCACCTTCTCTGTTGATGCAGATGCTGATATTCTGACCGCCATTGATGCGGATGATACACCATTCACGGCGCTAGCTTTGTCGCTACTATACAAGCATTATGGCATCGAGCAGCCTAAGGGATGATGATTTTTTAGCATTTAAACCAGTAAACCGATAAACACGCTCTAAACGCTCACCGACGCCCTGACCACAGAAAGGGTATGCTTGATAAATAAATTTTCTAAATCATCCATATTCTGCGGATTGGGATAATCGCATCGACATGCCAATTAACATTTGTCACATTTATCCTATAAAAGCCTGACCCAATGTCAGGCAGTTTTTAGTATCAATAAAAATCCACACTGCGAACTTCGATCTTGTTTCCGTCGGTCGTGATGGTGAGATGGGTGATTGTGTGATTTTGCCACTCAGTCGGTAGGGGCAGGCGTACGGTGGATAGCTGATAGACGCCGTTGTCAAATTCGGTTAAGCGGCTTTTGATGGCAGGGTGATCTGCAGCGATGGGCAGTGCCAGCTGCTGACCGTCGTCAGCATGTAGGGTTATCGTCACATTGGTGGGCTTGGTCTGGCTGCCCCATGGCGACAGATGAACCGCCAAACCTTGTGCGCCTTTGACTGCCGTGTCCGCAGCAGCTTGGCTAAATTGTGCGATATAAGTCATCGTGGTTATCACACCAAGCTCTGGTCGTGGGCAGGCATCTTTTGGCTGAAATGGATTCATCGGATCTTCGTAGCGACAGAGCGTCACTTCGCTGCCTTGAAAAGGTTTGAAGTCATCAAAATTGACGGTGCTGATCGCTTTTGGCGTGGCGGCAAGCCAGCTGACTTCATGATCGGCTAATGTGGTGGGAAGTGCGTCTGCTGCCTTGATGGGTAAAGTGGTCTTGGCGCCTTTTAAAGTAGCATCAAACCACTGAGCGGCGGTTTGCATCACCAGCTGTTCGTGGGCATTGGCATCAGGGCAATCTAGCACATCACAGCCGATGCGCTCATCAATCTTTGCTGAGCTGAGCGCACGGTTGATGTAGTTATGACCAAACCCTGGCACCGTGGCAACGGTGGCTGGCGTCTGGCGTGGTGTGCTGATCCAGTGCCCAATCCACTGATTGACGGCTTGGTCGACATCTTTATCAAGATCACCTAAGATCGACAGATACGGCACATCCACGGGCGCAGCAGAGATCTCGGCGATATCATAGGTGTCTGGCGATGGACCATAGGTCAGCACGCCTTTGAGTTTTTCACCAAAAAGCGCATGGGCAGCATCTAGCATATTGCCTGAGCGAGAATGCGCAAACAAGCCCACATGCTCAAAATCCACCAAGCTGCTCATTTGTGGCGACTGCTGTATGTGAGTCATCAATGCTTGGATGGTTTCGCGCCATAATGCGGCTTGGTCATAAGGCTCTGTCACCATATCACCACTAAACACAACGCTATAATCAGGCACAATCACCGCATAGCCTGAATCTGCCAGATGCTCTGCCAGATACTGCATGCCCTGGTCAAAGCGCAGCTCGGTCTGACCTTCGGGGCAAGGATAAGCAAACTCACCACCACTGCAATTCGGTGCACGCAGATGGCTGATGATCACCAAGGGATATTTGGTGTCGGCTTTTGTGCTGGGCAGGACAATCAAGCCGCGCTGTGGAGCGGTCATCTCGCCAACAACCATGTCACCCAAAGTCACTTCATGGACATGATAGCCTTTGGCGCTATCCGTGTTAATGGCTTGACTGGGCTCGGAGCTGTTTTGCTGTGCCGTGCGATTTGGCTCAGAACAAGCCGTTAATACCGCCGCCCCGATCATTAAGGCGATGAGTGATTGTTGGGTTTTGGTTAATACGTTTTTTGATAAATATTTCATAAGATGACCACATCAATGATTTTAAGCACTTATTATAGCTTAGATGAGCATTCATAGGGGATGAAAATGATAACGCAATTTTTTAAAAATTTGTGTAAGAATTTGGGATTGAGATGTGTCTAATAGGTGTCACAAATGGTTTTGTGATGCTGTGATGATGATTGAGTTTTTATTCAAAAGGAGAATGTTATGTCAAATTCAAAGAAAATTACTGGGCTGGCTGTTGCGACATTACTTGCAACTGGATTGGTGGCTTGCAAATCAGAAGCCATGCCCAAGCCGCAAGCAAAATCAATGGAGCAAGGCTATCAAAATAGCACAAAACCGATGGGCGGCATGATGACCAAAGATGCCGAAGGTAAATGCGGCGAAGGTAAATGCGCCGCCGCTCCAGCCCCAGCAAGCAAAAACGCCAATGCCAATTGTGGCGCAAGTGCTGAGAAAATGGGCAGTGCCAACTGTGGCGCCAGCGCAAATAAAAATGCCAACGCCAATTGCGGTGCTTCTAAGTAAATAAACCGAGATTTACGATGATAAAGACGCAATGCTTTATCATCGTAAAGTGGTATGACATAAGATTGATGGGTGTAAATCATGTCAACGATCAAGCAGGTCAAAAGTCAGTCAGTCGTGCCGATGGGCGCTGGCATGGGGTTTCGACGTGAGATGATGGCGCAGATGGATGGGCGCTACTCATTATCCCATGAGATTGATTTTTTTGAGGTTTCACCTGAAAATTGGATGAATTCACAAGGTGTCATGGGCGGGAGATTTGATGCCTTGCTTCGCTCTTATAGTGAGCGTTTTGATTTTGTGTGCCATGGGTTGTCGTTATCCATAGGCGGTACAAGACAGCTGGATGTTCAGCATGTCAAAAATATTAAGCAGTTTATGCAGCGTCATGAGATTGAGTTATTTACTGAGCATTTGGCGTGGTGTGGCGATTCCAAGGGATATTTGTATGACTTACTACCTATGCCTTGCACATCTGAGGCGGTTACATGGGTAGCTGACAGGATTAGTCAAGTGCAAGATATTCTTGGTCGGCAAATTGGCTTAGAAAACGCATCTTATTATTATCGCCCAAAAGAAAGTGAAATGTCCGATTGTGAATTTATCACAGCGGTGATTGAAGAAGCTGACTGTTTGCTACACTTAGATGTTAATAATATTTTTGTTAATAGCCAAAATTTTGGTTTTGATGCGCAGGAATATCTACACCAGCTGCCTTTGGAGAGAGTCTGTTATTTGCATGTCGCTGGTCATTATGCTGATCATGATGGATTGATTATTGACACGCATGGTGAAAGTGTTGTTAATCAAGTATGGGCATTGCTTGAATCTACTTATGATGAGATTTATCAGCGTACCGCAAAAACTGCTGATATGATTCCAACTTGTCTGGAGCGAGATTTTAACTTTCCAAGCCTCGAGCAACTGATAGACGAAGTGAATCATATCCGCTGGCTACAATCTGCCCAAGTGGAAAATTTATCTAAAACTAAGACCATTTGATCGGTATGAAAGCACCAAATTTAAAACATTTCCAACAAGATTTTGGCGACTATATTCGCAAGCAAGCCCATGAAAGCTGTGACACTATCCCAAAGCGCGTCGGAGAGCTTTACCAAACTTTGATTTTTCGTGCAGTGGCAGGTTTTGTCAATCAATGCTTTCCTGTTTGTCGCAAGATCATTGATGAGCCAGTTTGGCATAGGCTTTTATTGTCTTTTATAAAGCAAGGCGATATGTCCAGCCCGTATTTTAGTGAAATTAATAAGCAGTTTGTGGATTATTTGGATGAGGATATTATCACTGCGTTTGATCTTCATCCGTGCGTTGCAGAGCTTGCTCACTATGAATGGATAGAGCTATATGTTGATAATTTGCCCAACATCCCGCCGAAGCTTTTTTTGGAAGAGGGTAATCGGCAGATTTTTATCAACAGCACCTTGCAGGTCCTGAAGTATTCTTGGGAGGTTCATCAAATTGGTAGTGAGTATTTGCCGACGAAGCCACAAGATACCTTTGTGTTGGTATATCGCTCCCTAGATGAGGGTTATCAGACGGCTTTTATGCAGATAAATATCGTCAGCTTTATTGTATTAACTTTTATCCAAGAGACTGATAAGGTGTATCCAAGCCCAGCTGATTTGATTGTCGATATTGTGAATTATTTTGGGCTTAAGGCTGATTTGATGGATCAGACTGAGGAATTATTCCGAACTTTATTTGACGCTCAAGTCATGATCGAGGTCAAACGATGAACAAGATAATGAACTCATATCTAGCTGTCGCCCAGATGCTGCCGAAACTTGATTTTGTTGTTTTATTGGCGCTGCGTTTATATCTAGCACCTATTTTTATTGTGGCAGGTTGGCAAAAATTGACGCAGTTTGATAGTATGGTCTCATGGTTTGGGGATGCGTCATGGGGGCTTGGATTGCCATTTGCACCCCTTTGGGTTATTTTGGTGATTTTTGCAGAATTGATCGGCGGTGCAGCATTATTATTTGGTGTGTTAACTCGGTGGTTTGCCTTGATGTTGTCAGTGACCATGATGGTTGCAATTGTTAAGGTACATTTGAAAAATGGATGGTACGCCATTACGCCCACAGACCCTACAACGAACATCTCTCAGCTGTTTTCTTACCTGCCTGAAGGTCAAGCAAGTTTACAAAATTCGATTGCTGCTGGCGAGCGACTGGCGAAAGCCAATGAAATTTTACAATCTCAGGGTGATTTTGAGTGGCTGACTCAAACAGGGAATTTTGTCATACTTAATAATGGCGTAGAATTTGGTGTTACTTATTTGATCATGCTACTGGTGTTATTGGTGTTTGGCGCAGGGCGTTATTTGAGCGTGGATGATTGGTTTTATCGTCTGATTTTTATTAAGAAAAGATAAATCATGGCTGATATCAATACAATAATTGATGACGATGTCATTGCTGAGCTTTATATACCTATGTATCGGTTTGCCTATAATCAATTGGGCGATGAGCAGTGCGCACGAGATGTGGTACAAGAAGCTTTGATGAATGCTTTAAAATACGCCGACAGCTTTCAGGGCAGATCGGCATTAAAAAGTTGGATGTTTGCCATCTTAAAAAATAAGATCAGTGATCATATTCGCCAAACCCAAAAATACATACCTTTGTGCGACTTTTCAAATGATGAGCAAGATGATGCTTCATTTCTTGAATATTTGTTTGATGCCAATGGGCATTGGCACGCTGATAGCCAAATTCAAGCACTAAACCAAACCTTGGTAAACCCTGCTGATTGTGTAGAGCAAGATGATTTTTGGGCGGTGCTTGAGTTGTGTTTGGATAATTTACCCAAAGAGCAGGCTCGCGCGTTTTTGATGAAAGAGTATATTGAGCTTGACACAGAGGTTATCTGCCAAGAATTAAACATCAGCCGTCAGAATTATTATGTGCTCATGCATCGTGCCAGATTGAGACTACAGACCTGTTTGTCGATCAAATGGCTAGACTGTTAGTTGCTCCAAGATTTTAATAAAGTGCTTAAATTTATGATAAAATTTATGGCAAATTGCCAAAAAACAACAGAGCTGATTAGCCGCTCATATGAAGAATCATTGAGCGCCTCAGAAAAATTGGCGGTTAAGACACATTTGATGATTTGTAAAAAGTGTCGGACATTTGAGCAAAACAACCAACTGATTAGGCAGCTTGTGCGTCATCATAGAGCTGGTAAAACCTCAATCACAAAGACAGCATCGCCCGATCAGACAAGCGCACAAACCAAAACATCCAAAAGCTATGATTGATAAAGTTAATGATAAATCCTAAGTTTGGCTGAGATTTTTTATTAAAAAAATGATAAAATCAAACTTTGCTTAATTTGTTTTGCCTTATGAAAAAAACAGCCATACTTCTGGTTAATTTGGGCACGCCAGATGCCCCAACGCCTGACGCGGTGCGTCGTTATTTGCGTGAATTTTTGAGCGATACGCGCGTGATCGAAATCCCCAAAGTGATTTGGCAGGTGATTTTAAATTGCTTTGTGCTGACGACCAGACCTAAGCGTGTCGCCCATGCGTATCAAAGTGTGTGGATGGACGGCGGCTCACCGTTATTTGTGATACTCAAAAATCAAGCTAAAGACCTGCAGGATCTTCTTACCCAGCAAGGCATTGATATACCTGTCTATCCTGCAACCACTTATGGCAATCCTTCTGCCAAATCGGTGATGACGGATTTGATGTCGCAGGGCGTGGAGTCTTTTATTGTTTTGCCGCTTTTTCCGCAGTATTCAGCCACTTCAACGGCTGCCGCCTTTGATAAAATTGCCAAGCTGCTATTAAACACCAGAAATGTACCTGAGCTAAACTTTATCAAGGATTACCACGATCATCCTGATTATATCGAAGCATTGGCGCAATCTGTTGAGCGCTACTGGGCGGAGCATGGGCGCGCTGATAAGCTTTTGATGAGTTTTCATGGTATCCCCAAGCCCTATGCAGATAAAGGCGATCCCTATCCTGAACAATGTCGAACCACGGCAGTTTTGTTGGCAGATCGCTTGGGGTTGCCGATGGATGCATGGGCGATCAGTTTCCAGTCGCGTTTTGGTGCTCAAGAATGGCTAAAGCCGTACACTGATGAGCTGCTTGCTGAATGGGGTGCATCAGGACTTTCTGTACAGGTCATGAGTCCAGCATTTTCTGCTGACTGCCTTGAGACGCTCGAAGAGCTTGCCGTTGAAAATAGGGATAATTTCTTAGAGGCAGGGGGGCGAGCGTATGACTATATTCCTGCATTAAATACGGATGCGTTGCACATTCAGATGATGGCAAATGTCATTAAAAAATATTTATAACTCTAAAAGTTTATTGCAGAAACTTGCTATTTCCCCAAAGCCTTTTGGTTTTGGGGATTTTTATGAGCAAAATTCAGCCATAGTTAAGTGATTAGATTATTTAAAATGTTTAATCAATATATCACTTTGATCACCGCTAAGGTACATAATGTTTCATGGGGGTAAGAAACTAACATAAAATAACGCATCAAAGGTAAAAAGCGCACAAAATCGCCTACGCAGGCTGGGTGAAAGTTGTTATACTCAAATCATCACATCACAATTTGATCTGTTAATTCATGAACTTATATCAATTTATAACTGAGTTTTTGGGATTAATCAGCAAATAAAGCGATGAGTGATGAACGGAAACATTTATAGGAGAAATACATGAAAACGACACTAAAGCAATTAAGACAAACCCAAGCCAATCCTGCGGTCAGTATCTTTGTTAAGACCCATCGCACGCACCCTGAAAATGAGCAAGATGCCATCGCTTTAAAAAATCAGTTAAAAATTGCTGAAGATCGTATCACGGAAGAATATGACAAACGCACGGCAGATGCCATCTTAGCTAACATCACTGCCCAAACTGATGAGCTTGATCATAACTATAATTTGGATATGTTGGCGATTTTTGCGACAGATTCTAGCGCTGAAGTGCTTCGCCTGCCTTTTGACGCCAAAGAGCGCGTGATCATCGGTAAGAAATTTGCGACGCGCGATCTGATGCGTGATCTGTCAGAAGCGGTGAATTACTATGTGCTGGTTGTGACTAGCGAAAACGCCCGCTTACTTGTCGGTGTCAATAATGTGTTGGTTAAAGAAGTCATTGGCAGCAGTCCACGCCAAGAAAATCAAGATGAGCTGTCTTTCCCAATCAAAAACACCACCCTACCGACAGGCAGTAAATCGGATCGTACTGGATCATCAGACGATCATAGCTATCTAAAAGAGTTTATGAATCGTGTTGATAAAAGCTTGCAGCGTATCCATAACGCATCGCCACTGCCTGTGATTTTGGTCGGTGATTCGCGTACATTGGGTTTTTATGAGCAAGTGTGTGATAATCCATCAATCATTTTGGGTAAGGTTGATAACTTGCCACATCTCAAAGATGGCAACGCCCAAGAAATCATTGACGGCGTTCAAGAATTGGTTGAAGACAAGCGCAAAACTCGCTACGAACATGCCCAAGGCGAGCTTGAAAAAGCGCGTAACGAAAAAATGGTACGCACGGATCTTCAGCAAATCTATCGCTCTGCAGTTGAAGGCAATGCTGTGATGCTATTGGTTCGCCAAGGTCATAGCGTGCCTGCGACGATTGATGAACAAAATGCAACTTTGTTGGTTGCTGAGAATGCTTCAGATGAAGGCGTGAATGATGATGCGGTGGCAGAAATCATTGAATTGGTTGATCATAATGGTGGTGAAGTTGTGTTTGTACCGCGTGATCAGATGAACGAAAAAGAGCCAATCGCATTGATTACTCGCTATTAATTGATTGGATTTATTGATCAGATCAATGACTAAAAAACCACGCCTATCTTGATAGGCGTGGTTTTTTATTTTAGGAAGGCTAAATAAAAAATATCCCAAAGATTTGGGATATTTTTTTTTAGGCTTGTCTTTATTTAAGTAGTTCAAGTGCTTGATTGAGCGTTTGGCTTGGACGCATTGCCGCTGAAGCCTGATCAAAGTCAGGGGCATAATAGCCACCAATGTCGGTAGATTGACCTTGAACTTGATTCAGTTCATCAAGGATTTTTGCTTCATTATCGGTCAGGGCTTTTGCCACAGGTGCAAATTTCTCTGCGATCATGGCGTCGCTGTCTTGTGATGCCAATTCTTGCGCCCAATACATCGCTAGATAAAAATGACTGCCGCGATTGTCTAGCTCGCCGACTTTGCGCTTTGGCGATTTGTCGTTTAATAAAAGCTTTTCGGTCGCGCGATCAAGCGTTTCGGCAAGCACTTGTGCTTTGGCATTGTCGGTGGTCTGCGCCAAATGCTCAAACGATACTGCCAGTGCCAAGAACTCGCCCAAGCTGTCCCAGCGCAAATGATTTTCTTCATTAAACTGCTGCACATGTTTTGGTGCTGAACCGCCTGCGCCTGTTTCAAACATGCCGCCGCCATTCATCAAAGGCACAATCGATAGCATCTTAGCAGAAGTGCCCAGCTCTAAGATTGGGAATAGGTCTGTGTTATAGTCACGCAGCACATTACCTGTCACAGAAATGGTATCCAAGCCTTCTTTCATGCGTTTAAGACTGACCAAGCAAGCATCGGCAGGTGCAAGGATTTGGATGTCCAAGCCTTCGGTGTCTAGATCGCCAAGGTATTGATTGACCTTTTTGATCAGTTCAGCATCGTGCGCGCGTTTTTCATCTAGCCAAAAAATCGCAGGCGTGCTGCTCAAGCGAGCACGATTGACGGCTAAGCCCACCCAGTCTTTGACAGGGGCGTCTTTGGTTTGGCAAGCGCGCCAAATATCGCCAGCTTCCACAGCATGAGAGGTAAGTACATTGCCATTTTCGTCAATGATTTCCACTTTACCATCGTTTTGGATTTCAAAAGTCTTATCATGCGAGCCGTATTCTTCAGCTTTTTGAGCCATCAATCCGACATTCGGCACGCTACCCATCGTGGTTGGATCAAATGCGCCATTTTCACGACAAAAATCAATCACCGCTTGGTATACATGCGCGTAGCTGCTGTCAGGAATGACCGCTTTGGTGTCTTTGGCGTCGCCATTTTTATCCCACATGCGACCTGAGTTACGAATCATCGCTGGCATAGAGGCATCGACAATCACATCACTTGGCACATGTAAATTGGTGATGCCTTTGTCGCTGTCGACCATGGCGATATCTGGATTGGCGGCGTAAGCTTGTGAAATGGCTTCTTCAACACCTGCGCGAGTTTCGGCATCAAGCTTATCAAGATTGGCTAGCAGATTGCCAAAGCCGTTATTGACATCGACGCCAGCAGCTGCCAGCTGTTCGCCATATTGTTCAAACACAGGCGCAAAGAATGCACGCACCGCATGACCAAAGATGATAGGGTCAGAGACTTTCATCATGGTGGCTTTCATGTGTAGCGAAAAGAGCACATCTTTTTCTTTGGCATCTTTGATTTGTTCTTCTAAGAATGCAAGCAAGGCTTTTTTACTCATCATGGTGGCGTCGATGATTTCACCTGCTTTTAGTGCCAATGGTTTACGCAGCTCAGTTTGGTTGCCTTGAGCATCTGTAAACACAAAAGAAACTGTCGTGGCATCCGCCACAGTTTTGGATTGCTCATTTGCAAAGAAATCACCGCCGTCCATCGTCGCGACATGTGATTTACTATCCTTGCTCCAAGCGCCCATGCTGTGTGGGTATTTTTTGGCAAAATTTTTGACGGCTTTTGGTGCGCGGCGGTCAGAGTTGCCTTCGCGCAGCACAGGATTGACAGCGCTGCCTTTGATTTTGTCGTAGCGCTTTTGGATGTCTTTTTCTTCGTCGGTCTGTGGATTGGTTGGGTAGTCTGGTAGCTTATAGCCTTGGTCTTGTAGCTCTTGGATGGCTGCCAACAGCTGAGGCACAGAGGCTGAAATGTTAGGCAGTTTGATAATGTTGGCTTCAGGCTTGGTCACCAGCTCAGCCAGCTCAGCCAATGCGTCAGTAATTCGCTGTTCTTCGGTCAAATACTCTGGAAAGCTTGCCAAAATACGACCCGCCAAAGAAATATCGCTGGTCACAAAATCAACATCAGCGATACTGCTAAAAGCACGAACGATAGGAAGTAAAGAATAGGTGGCTAATGCTGGGGCTTCATCGGTGTGAGTATAGACAATGGTAGATTTGCTCATATAGACTCCTGGTTGTCAATGTCGGGTTTGGTTAAAATCGGCGGTATTATGCCATACTTTCCTTGTTTTGCCTACTTGCAAAAGTGGCTGCAGCAGCCTATTCATCATAAAAAATTATTAGATCATCAGATAATTTTAATATTTTGAATAAAAATGCTGTTTTGTGCATCAAGTTTGTTTGAGCGCTCAATCCCAAATAATAACAAGAATATTTTGGTTAAAATGCTCAAAGCCTTGTTTTTCATGGCGGGCACATATTTTAAGACAGATATCTAAAATGCGATTTGCGCGCCATTTGGTCTAATAAACACTTCTAATAGACTACAAATGTACTACTTTATAGGCACAAACTCAAATATCAAATCATGATGAAATGCAATTTTCCATAAATTAAAAAAATAATCATAAAAATCAATCACAAAATCTAACATTTGGCGACAGCAATGCCAAAAATCATACGATATTCCTAAAATAAACTCATTAATAATACTTTCACTTTTTGGCAGCTTTTCAAAGGTTTGGCGTGATGAAAAATAAGGGGCACCTATCAACGATGGCGAAGCTTTGCCTTGATGGCATCTGCCGATATTTGGGCGGATCTGTGCTATAATAGCAAGCAAAATAATGACAATTGAGAATGAATTATGAAGGTATTGGGGCTTGAGACCTCGTGTGATGAGACAGGGCTTGCGATCTATGACAGCGAGCTGAATGACGGTAAGGGCGGCGTGCTTGCACAAGTGCTGTACAGTCAAATTGAGCTACACGCAACATACGGCGGCGTGGTGCCAGAGCTGGCGAGTCGTGATCATATCCGCAAACTGGTGCCGCTATATCAGCAGCTGCTTGAGCAGTCAGGGATTGATCAGTCACAGATTGATGCGGTTGCCTATACCAAAGGACCTGGTCTGATTGGGGCTTTGATGACGGGGGCGCTGTTTGGGCGAACGCTGGCGTATGGACTTGATGTGCCAGCGATCGGGGTGCACCATATGGAAGGGCATCTGCTTGCACCGCTGTTAGCTGGTGATCATCCGCCGAGCTTTCCTTTTGTGTGCCTGCTTGTCTCAGGCGGTCACACCATGCTTGTGCGCGCTGATGGGGTGGGCGATTACCAGATCTTGGGCGAATCCATTGATGATGCGGTGGGCGAATGCTTTGATAAAACCGCTAAAATGCTAAGCTTGCCCTATCCTGGCGGTCCAAATGTTGAAAAATTAGCCAAAGTCGGTAACCCACATGCCTACGAGCTACCCAGACCAATGCTACACAAAGGGCTTGATTTTTCATTCAGCGGCATGAAAACCGCAGCGCATAATTTGATCAAAGATACCCCAGGCTCTGACAGCGACCCAAGCATCCGTGCGGACATCGCCGCCAGCTTTCAATTTGCGGTGGTAGATACTTTGGTCAAAAAATGCGTTAAAGCATTAAAGACGACGGGCTTAGATCAGTTGGTCATCGCAGGGGGTGTATCTGCCAATCAGGCGCTACGCTCAGCGCTAGAATCTGAACTTCAAAAAATCAATGCATCGGTGTACTACGCTCCAACTGAGCTGTGCACGGATAATGGCGCAATGATTGCGTATGCTGGCTTTTGTAGGCTTCAGCAAGGTCAAGCCGATGATCTGTCGGTGCGCTGCGTGCCGCGCTGGGATATGACCACGCTCTGCGTCTGAATATATGCTACTGCCTGCTGATACCCAGTTGGTTGGCTTGGATGTCTGTGCTGATTATCAAGCATGGCACAAAGGTCGCCGCCGTTATGTTGTTTGGTATATCGAAATTGATGACGAGGCGGTGTCACAGCGCTGCCAAGAATATCAGCGGCTGTTTGATGATATTTTAACTCCAGGCTATCACAGGCAGTGGCATATCACGCTATTTGTTAATGGGTTTTTGGTGGATGAGCCATACTATGATGATGACTGCACAGCATCACAAATCGATGCACAGATCCAAGCTGTCCAAGCGCTAAACCTGTCGCCTTTTGGATTGACGCTAGATCGCATTGATGGATTTTTAAACAGCTTATTCATCGCCATTCACCCCACCGACACGCTACTAAAAATCCGTCAAGCGCTCAGTGCCATTAAGCCCGAGATCGCTCCCAGTGACTATCATCCACACATTACTTTGGGGTTTTATCGCAGCAGCTTTAGTAGCGGTGATGTATTACCGCTGCTGACACCGCTTCAGACCCGAGATATCGATTTTAGGGTCAAGACGCTGACTGTGGGCTACTATGATCCCAATCAGCTGCAAGGTCAATTAACAGCCTTGTACCGCATATCTTTGTCGCCAACTTTGGAGAATGACTCATGCTAACGCTTGTCTTGGGCGGTGCTCGATCAGGTAAATCTCGCCACGCTGAAGCGCTTGCCAAACAGCTTGAACAAACTGGTAAGCGCGTGATATATGTGGCGACCGCCAAAGCTGATGACGATGAGATGCACCATAGAATCTTGCGCCATCAAAACGACCGTCCAAGCCATTGGCAGACCTTCGAGACGCCTGTAGATTTGGCGCATTACTTACAGCATTTTGATGATCAGGTTGTGATTTTGATTGACTGCTTGACACTGTGGATGTCTAATTTATTGATGCTTGATGCTAAATTATTTGATAAATATAAAAATGACTTTTTAGGTTATTTAACATCAACAACAGCCGATGTGATCATGGTGAGCAATGAAACAGGTTTGGGCGTCGTTCCGATGGGTGAGCTGACGCGTCGATTTGTGGATGAGATTGGATTTTTGCATCAAGCCATAGCGGCAAAAGCAGATCAGGTGATTTTTTGTGTGGCGGGTTTACCGATGACCCTAAAAGGCTGATTTGGCTTTTGAATCTTAGGATGATTTGAATTTTTTGACATATTATGCTCACTGATTTGAGCGACTGATTTATCGAGGAAATATGTGGTATCTTGATCAAACCAAGCCAATCAACCAATATATGCGCACGCAGGCTCAAAAACGCCAAGATAAGCTAACCAAGCCGGCAGGTTCTTTGGGCGAGATGGAAACTGTGGTGATTCAGCTTGCAGGTATGCAAGGTAAGGTATGCCCAACTGCCGATAAGCCGTATATGTGTACGTTTGCCGGTGATCATGGCATCGCAAGTCTTGGCGTGTCAGCGTATCCGCAGACTGTGACCCGTCAGATGCTCTATAATTTTGCCCAGGGCGGGGCGTGTATCAGTGTGATGGCACGCCATTATAGGGCGATTAGCCGAGTCATTGACTGCGGCACTTTGGGCGGTGCGTATGAGGCGCATGGCATCGATCAGCAGCCGATCGCGCCAAGTACGCATAATTTTTTGGAGCGCGCTGCCATGAGTGATGATGATTGTCAGCGTGCACTCGTTATCGGCAAAAACAGCGTGGAAGAGGCGGTCGCATTGGGCGCAGATATTTATATTGCAGGTGAGATGGGTATTGGTAATACCACGTCATCATCGGTTCTGGCGGGGCTGCTTTTGGGTGAGCGCGCGGATCAATTAACTGGTCTTGGTACAGGTATTGATGAAGCCACTTTCGCCTTTAAAAGAACCGTCATTGACCAAGCCATTGACTTATACCAACATAATGAGCCACTGACCTGTCTACAATCAGTGGCAGGCTTTGAGATGGTAGCGATGGTGGGGGCATATCTGCGCGCTGCTCAGTTAGGAATGCCTGTGATCATTGGTGGATTTATCTCTGCGGTCTGTGCCTTGTGCGCTGTGCGTATCAATCCTAGTGTCCGTGACTATATGCTATTTTCGCACAAATCGGCAGAATACGGTAATCAGCTGGTGCTTGATGCCTTAAGAGCACGACCATTGATTGATCTTGGGCTAAGGCTTGGTGAGGGGACGGGCGCGATGACAGCATTTGGGATCATTCAGCTGGCGTGTGCGGTGCATCGCGATATGGCGACCTTCGATGAAGCAGGCATCAGTGACCGCTCATGATCAGCTTGTCTGTTTTACGCCATGGCGAGACTCGGCTGCTCACAAGCGGAGTATTGCGGGGTCGCACTGATGATGCCTTGACCCAAAAAGGCTGGGCGCAGATGCACGCCAGCTTTGATGATAATTTTTTGAGCAATCAGTGGCAAGTGATCATCACTTCGCCGCTATCTCGCTGCCTAGATTTTGCAAAAATAAAAGCTATGCAATATGAGCTGGGCTTGGTGGTGCTTGATGAGCTCCAAGAGATGGATTTTGGGGAGTGGGAAGGGCAGCGTACGGCAGATTTATACCAAAAATACCCCAATGACTTATCAACATGGTGGCAGGCGCCAACTGCCTTCACACCACCCAATGGAGAATCGGTATATAGCTTTGCTCGGCGGATTGATGAAGGTTTGGCTAAGATTGAACAAATTTGCCAAACGCATCATTACCAAAAAGTGTGTATGATCAGTCATGGCGGCGTGATCAAATATCTGTATTGCCGTGCTCAGGGTTTGCCATTAGACAGCATCTTGACCATGCCTGCTGACTTGGGCGAGCTGCACCACTTTGGCTACCATCAAGGCAGGCTCAAAATATGATCCGCCTAATGATGCCACTGCTGATCGCGGTGCAGTTTTTGACGACTTTGCCAATCACACTGCCTGTGATGCCAAGCCATCAGCAAAATGCAGCATCACTGCTGTTTTATCCTTTGGTGGGGCTGCTGATTGGGCTAGTTTTATTTGGTATGACATGGATAAGCTTGCCACTCATGCTCTTAAGTGCGCTGATCGTGGCGGCTTGGGTGTACCTGACAGGTGGGCTACATTTAGACGGTTTGGCGGATACGGCAGATGCTTGGGTGGGAGGCTTGGGTGATAGACAGCGCACGCTTGATATCATGAAAGATGTGCATACAGGTGCGATGGGTGTGGTGGCGATTGTTAGTATCGTCATGCTTAAATGGGCGGGCGTTTATAGTCTTTTGTCGCTCAATCTGCCTATGGGCTTGATGTTTGTGCCCATGCTTGGGCGGCTTGGTATTTTGATGCTGTTATTGACCACGCCTTATATACGACCACAAGGCTTGGGCTCGCCCTTGATTAATCATAACAAAACAATTTTGATGATCGTAATTATGAGCTATATGATCACTTTGGGGCTGCTGCCAGCAGGTTTGGCAGCAGGTTTGGTGGTAGGGCTGATTGCCATTATTGGCTACTTGCGTCATGTATTTGTGCGCCGAATCGGTGGGGTGACTGGCGATACCCTGGGTGCAGGCGTTGAGATTGCGGAAGTATTTGCGCTTATTATGATGGCTTGGTATTTATCCTAAGTTTGGTATGATTGGACTGATACCAAGCCAAAACTTAAGATTAAGGCTTTTTAATGTCTTTTAATAAGCCTAAAAATCCCTTCATAAAATCCAATCGTGCGTCGCTGTCACGAATGGCGGCATACAGCTGACAGTGCACACCTGTGCCAAGCGGACGAGACACCACCCAGCCTTTGCGCTCATATTCTGCCACTACCCAATCAGGCAGCGCCGCCACGCCACGCTCAGAGGCGACCAGCTGAATCAGCATGGCAGTAAGCTCGGTGGTGCGAATATTGGCAGGTGCCACACCTTGGGGCGCAAGGAATTTGGCGATGACATCCAAGCGGCTTTCTTCGACAGGGTAGGCGATCAAGGTCTGATCACTTAGGTCAGAAGCGCTGATAAACTCTTGGCTTGCCAAGCGATGCGCTGGGGCGAGCACTAACCGACTTTCATAAGTAAACAGTGGCAAATAGCTGATGCCATCAATGGGCAGGTCACTGGAGGTGATCAATAAATCAATCTCGCCTTCCACCAGCATATGATGTGGCTCAGGATCGAAACCTGTCGTAAAATCAAGCTCCACATCGCTGTATCTACTGCGATAGACATTCAAGATGGGCATCAGCCAATCAAAGCAGCTATGGCATTCACTTGCTAGACGCAGCCTACCTGCTTGACCATGCGCCAGCCTTTTGATGTCTGATTTGGTGCGTGCCACTTGGGGCAAAATACTGTCAGCCAATTCCAAAACAATCAACCCTGCAGGCGTGAAGCTGACAGGGCGGGTGCGCCGATTGACGAGCGTGATGTCATAATAATTTTCAAGCTCTTTGAGCTGATGACTGATGGCGGATGCAGTGAGGTTCATCTCATCGGCAGTGGTGGCAAGTGAGCCGTGGCGCTTAAGGGCGCTCATCATCTGTAGGTGGCGAATTTCTAGCATATCAAAAGCCATTGGTTAAAAATTTTTCATTATTTTATCATAATATGAAATCATATTCATGTTGCACCTATGGCTTGTAAGATGAGTGCAATTTTGGCTATGACGATCACTATCTCAATGAAAAATGTCTTAGTGACACAAAAATCTCCCTGGTTGGGATCAATTTCTGATAACATAGGGGCTATTTATTTGGCAAAAAGTGGGTGGCTATGGATGTGATCATGCAGCTGGTGGATTTTATTTTGAATATCGATCAGCATTTGGCGGTGTTTTTACAAGATTATGGGATGTGGATTTATGGCATCTTGTTTTTGATCATTTTTGTTGAAACTGGATTTGTGGTGATGCCATTTTTGCCTGGAGACAGTCTGCTGTTCGCTGCAGGTGCTTTGGCGGCTTTTACGGGTGCGCTCAACCCTGCTTTATTGATTGCGCTGCTATTTTTGGCGGCGGTGTTGGGCGATACGCTCAATTACCATATTGGTAAATATATCGGACCTAAGGTGTTTGTCACAAATTCGCGCTGGATCAATCATCAGCACCTGATTAATACACAAAAGTTTTTTGCCACTCATGGCGGAAAGACGATTATTTTTGCGCGCTTTATTCCTTTTGCTCGCACATTTGCGCCATTTGTGGCAGGGGCGGGCAGCATGGATTATCGTTATTTTTTAAGCTATAACGTGATTGGCGGGTTTTTGTGGATTACATCATTTGTGATGCTGGGCTATTTTTTTGGGAATCAGCCTGTCGTCAAAGACAATTTTACCTATGTGATTTTTGGCATTATTATTTTTAGTATCTTGCCAGTTATTTTTAGTTTTATTAAACAAAAACTCAATAAATCCGCCTGATTTTTGATTGATTATTTAAATACAAAAAGCCGCTTATATACTGATAAGCGGCTTTTTCAATTCGCCTAGACTTGGGCTATTGCGACTAATGGCGATTGGCAGGCAGACTGTCACGACCTTCAATGCGTGTGACGAT
Organism: Moraxella canis; assembly: GCF_034424565.1. Lineage (NCBI taxonomy): Bacteria > Pseudomonadati > Pseudomonadota > Gammaproteobacteria > Moraxellales > Moraxellaceae > Moraxella > Moraxella canis. The sequence continues at coordinate 1,472,354 of NZ_CP139961.1, forward strand.
GCCTTGGTTATTAAAGTAGATGCTCAAATACTGCGATGCATCTTTGATGTCTGGTTTTTTGTGACGCTTACCATCGGTGCCCGCGGTGTAGTCGTAAATATAATCCCAGCGATTGGGCGCCAAAGTATCACGCAGAGCGGGTGAACCGAGCAAATACAGCACTTGATTGGCATTCATGCCCACTTGCACTTGGCTTGCTTGGGCGGCAGACAGGGGCGTGCCTTGGGGTAGATCGATCGTATAGACCCGAAAGGCATTACAGCCAGTCAAAGCAAGCATCGCAACCAAGCCTAAGCTTGCTGCTTTTAATGTCATCTTTTTCATTATTATTCCCATATAGTGATGGAGTGTGACCATATTAAACCAAAGGCTTGGCATTATGCAAGTATCTTTTGGTGTTTGGCTAAGTTTTTGTGGTTATGACCGCTTTTGATGATTGGATAACTCAATCATTGACTTTTGGCGCGTATTTGTGATTTTGGGGTGCAAGCTTTTCAATTTTATGGTAAATTATCAGCTATCTATAATAATTTTAGGATCAATAAACTATGGCTTTTACCAATAAAGATTTGCGTAAAGCAGGCTTAAAAGTCACGCTGCCGCGCATTAAGATTTTGGAGCTGCTTGAGAGCGCAGAGCATCACCACATGAGTGCCGAAGATGTGTACCGCGCTTTGGCTGAGCAGGGCGAAGATGTGGGCTTGGCGACGGTGTACCGCGTGCTGACTCAGTTTGAGCAAGCAGGCATTGTTGAGCGCCATAATTTTGAAAATAATTTATCGGTGTTTGAAATTGTCCAAGATGAGCATCACGATCATTTGGTTTGTGATGTTTGTGGCAAAATTGTTGAATTTCATAATTCGATCATCGAAGAAGAGCAGTTCAAAGTGGCACAGGCGCACAACTTTAAGCTGTCAGGTCATTCTTTGGTGCTGTATGGCGTCTGTGACAGTCCAGAGTGCCTAAAATCAAACAGCGAAAATAAATAAGCCAAGCTCCGTATACGGTGCGATCCAAAATGCCCAATAGATGATATTGGGCATTTTTTAAATCAAGGCTTAAAATAGCCGCTCTTGGGCATGATGATTGGCGATATCTGCGCTGATCTTGCCAGATGTGACTAGGCGTGATAGATGATGACTCAGACTGATCATGCCTTGGGCTGAGCTGGTCTGGATGACAGAAGACAGCTGCGAGATTTTATTTTCGCGAATAAGATTGGCGACCGCAGGCGTGTGAGTGAGAATCTCAAACGCTGCCACACGACCGCCACCTTGTGCCGGCAGTAGTCTTTGGGCGATCACTGCTTGAAGTGAGTCAGCGAGCATCGTGCGAATCATGTGCTTTTCAGCAGCATCAAACACATCGATGATCCGATCAATGCTTTTTGGTGCACTTAGGGTGTGTAAGGTGGCAAATACCAAATGCCCTGTCTCAGCGGCAGTCAGAGCCAGTCTGATGGTCTCAAGATCGCGCAGCTCACCGACCAAAATGACATCAGGATCTTCACGCAACGCCGAGCGTAGCGCGCGATGAAAACTGATGGTATCTTTGCCAATCTGCCTTTGATTGATCAATGATAGTTTTGATTGATGCTCATACTCAATGGGATCTTCGATGGTCAAAATGTGCGCCTTGCTGTGCTGATTGATGTGATCGATCAAGCTGGCAAGTGTGGTTGATTTGCCCGAGCCTGTCGCGCCTGTCACAAGTACTAAGCCTGCGCGCAGTGTCGTGATTTGTCGCAGGCTGTCATAAATTCGATCATCATCAATTAACTGCCTAAGCGTGGGCACTTTGGCTTGGATCACCCGAAAAACGGCGCCAGCACCATGTGTCTGAAAAAACGCATTCACCCGAAAGCGAGCGACGCCATCAAGGTCAATCACAAAATCATGCTCAAGATGTTGTTGCCAGTGATCGTAATCTGTCTCATCCATCACAGATCTGAGCATCTGTGTGACGCCGTCTGCATCGATGGGCGCAAGGCTCATCGGCATCAGCTCGCCATCGATGCGCATCATGATGGGCTGATGCGCAGACAAATGCAAATCTGATGCGCCTTGATTGTGTGCAAAAACCAACAGGTCTTTAAGATTGAGCATGGGGATGTTGACTCCAAATATTTGCCACATTAAATCAAATTTAGGCGGATTTCACAAGTGATCTTCTTAGTGTTACAATAATTTGATGAAATACAGCCACATGATAAAGGGTAGATTATGCAGACCGTGACCGATTTTGATGAAGCGCAATTATTGGCTAATTATCAAGCAGTGAGTGATGCGCTAGCTGTAGCTAATGCCAAAGCTATCGAAACAAACGACGAACACTGCTCAGCGGCGCTGCTTGCGGTGTCAAAGACAAAGCCTGCTTCGATGATTGAGGCGCTATACCGTGCAGGTCAAGAAGATTTTGGTGAAAATTATCTGCAAGAGGCGCTTGGCAAAATCATGGCACTGTCTGATTTGCCGATCACATGGCACTATATTGGCAGCATCCAAAGAAATAAAACGCGAGACATTGCCAAGTATTTTGACTGGGTGCACACCTTGGAGCGTGAGGTCATCGCCAAGCGTCTCAATGAGCAGCGCGCAGGTATGAAGCCGCTTAATGTCTTGATCCAAGTCAATATTGATGATGAAAACAGCAAATCCGGCTGTCAGCCTGAGGAAGTACCTGCCTTGATTGAGCAGGTCATGCATTATGAAAATCTGAATTTACGGGGGCTAATGGTAATCCCAAGTAAGCAAGGAGTAGATGCTTTTGCTCGCACAAAAGCATTATTCGATGCGATGGCGGCTCAATTTGATCTGCCTCATTGGGATAGCATCAGCATGGGCATGAGCGGTGATATGGCAGAAGCTGTGGCGCATGGATCGACGATGGTGCGTGTTGGGACGGCAATTTTTGGTGAGCGATCATATCAGTAAATGTAGCGCCATTAAAAAACGCCCACTGAACAAGGATAATCCAGATTCTGTTTTGATGACACTACTGTCTTTTTTCTCTTTCCATGACTGTATGCTGATATTTTTGGTGTGTAATACTTGATGGTCTAAGTGAAATGGAGTGGCGACATATACTGCATCGTTAATGCAAATATCGTCAGTATGAAATAAACAAACTTACCATTAATCATTACACGCCCCTAATATTTGTCTACCAAATCATATTTAACAATCAATCCGATTCATTCTATTTTTTGGATAAAAAATAGGGCATTGTTAATTTAAAATACATAACTCAAACCCCCATTCCATTTAGCAAACAGTAAATTGAGCGTATTTTCTATCATTTTCTTGCATTTAGAATAACATTTGGTCTTTCTCCTAAATCTTGCAGTAAAATGTCTAATAAGGCTGTTATAACTCTCAATGGTAAAAGTTTGAGCTTTGCTTTTTAGGTGCTTGTGTTTTGGAATAATTTCATCATAAGATTTCCAATAATCAGAACAAAACAGCTTAATATTGTTTGAGTTTAGGGTGTTGTATAGCCTTGCAAAGGTTTTACTGTCTCGTTTGCCACAAACAAAACCTAAAACGTGTTTTGTTTGTCGGTCAATGGCAATCCAAGTCCAGCAGTAGTTTTTTTGTGTTTGGTATAACTGTGGATTTCATCAAGCTCTACAATGTCAATTTCTTGACTGTCATTGGGTTTGATTTGATGTTGCTCCCCAAGATGTTTAACCCATTGATAGACCGTACCGTAACTAATGTTTAATACTCTACCAATGGAGCGAAACCCTAGACCTTCTAAATACATATCTATTGCCATTTTCTTAATGGCATCGCTCTTATGAGAGCTGTGTTTGTGTACTTAAAAAATAATAATGACAGTTTTTGCACTTGTAGCGTTGTTTGCCATTGTTAAACCCTGCTTTAACAAAGTGTGTATTTTGACATTTAGGACAATGGGTAAATGTTTGGTTCATTGGGTGGTTGTTTTACATGTGGTTGAGTGTGTGGTATTTTAACTGATGTATTTTTGTTTAACAATGCCAAAAATAGAATGAATATCCTGAAAACAAAAAAACTACCAAAGATTTTATTAGATTTTGTGGCTTTTGCAAATACTCTAAATGATTTAGAAATATATTAATAAATATTACTGTCATCCCTATACAAAATACTTTCAACCATTCATTTCTATAAATGCGAGTAATAGCAGCAAAAAAAACTTACCACTACTATAAACAGATACCACATGGAAATACTGTTAAATAACTCCATTACTTTTCACTTTTGTGCTTAGTCTTTTTTAAGGCTAAGTATCTCATAAAAGGATAGCAAAGTGCCATTATAACAGTTCCCATTTGCATATTTGGGTATCTATCATAGTGTATGGATAAACCAATAACTTTGGACTCTAGACTATCAAAGTTAAAAATCTCACTTAATCAAACTCCATAAATGGCGTTGTAACTCATTAACATCTTTGTTCCAACGCCATTCACATTCTTTTCAGTGTTGTTCAAATTTGTCAGTAACACCGTTAAATTTAGCAAGCCGTCTTTTGCTAAAACTCCAAAAGCTCTCAATGCCATTAATTTGACATCTACCGTAAGCAAATTCATTGTTGCCGTGATTTACTCTAAACTGTTTGTCATAACCTACATCTTTACCAAGTATCACAGCTTGTCAGGTTGCTTTAATGTACCACAACCTGGCTTTAACTTGCTATGAAAGCCCCTTTGTCGCTTTGCCCCAAAATAGCTTTCATCCACTTCAATTGCACCGTATAATAAGCGTTTTTGGTTGGTTTGATACTCATAGATTTCTTGTTTAAAAATACCAAACCAATGATGAATTGTATTGCGATTTAGCTCAAGCAAAAGTGCTGTTCTTGTTGCATCTATGTCAATACAAAAGCATTTTATGATTTTCTTGAGTTTATAGACACTTAAATTACTGTTATACTTCATATTGTTAGTCTAGCCTAGGTTAGGTTGCTAGATTGGAGCCTACGATATTATCAGCTTCCGCCAAACTCATAGCTGCAACAGTATGATTGATATAATGAAGTCCTACTGTATCTTTTGCTAAAACGGTCAATCCAAATACTTTCATTATTAGCCTCTAGCTATTTATGTACACTAATTGTTGTATTTATATTTAAAAGCATATTTTCCCTCAAGTCATTAATGGATACATGACTGGATACCTCTGCGGCTTCTTCATTGTCTTCAAAAAAAGCAAGATCGAATGTCCCAAATTTATCAAAAACAGACTGTAATAAATCACTTCCTTCTTTTGTCAACAAATAATTAACAATGGCATTTTTGTTGCGTTTGATTTCCTGCACCTGTTGTAGCCATGAACCATTTATTTTTTCATTATCGATTACGACTTCACTGCTACATATTTCATGTGCTGCACAAATAAAAGCATTTCTCTCGTTGTTTTTTCCTAAATAATGTCTATTAAAATATAAAGAATTTTTACCAATAGGTTTGTGGGGTTTTATTTCAATAATCATATTATTATAACCAGTTTAATAGCCAAGTTATTTTAAAATATATCCAATCAAACCTTATCTTCTGAGAAGATAAGGTTTGATTGGCTAGAGTTAATTAAATTTACCTACGGTAACGGTTACTATTTAAAACGCCCACCGATGTGAGCGTTTTAAAAGTGCTGATTAGCCTTTGATTGACCAACCATTGACCAGTGGGTATCGGCGTTCGCGACCAAATGATTTTTTGGTGATCTTGGTACCGATGGCACCTTGGCGGCGTTTATATTCAGAGCGATCCACCATGCCTAAGATTTTTTCAACCGTTTGGGGCTCAAAACCTGCCGCCACAATGGCTTTATAGCCCAAATCTTCATCAATATACATTCTTAGGATATTATCAAGCGTCTCATAATCGCCCAAGCTGTCTTGGTCTGTTTGGTCAGGACGCAGCTCAGCACTCGGGGCACGGGTGATGACGCGCTCAGGGATCACTGGATTGTCTTCTAAGCGATTGCGATAATTTGCCAAGCGATAGACATCGGTTTTGTAGACATCTTTTAAGACATCAAATCCGCCAACCATATCGCCGTAAAGCGTTGAGTAGCCGACAGCATTTTCAGATTTATTGCCTGTTGAGATGACCATATGCCCAAACTTATTAGACAATGCCATTAAGATGGTACCACGGGCGCGCGCTTGTAAGTTTTCTTCGGTCACATCAGGCTCGCTATTGGCAAGCAGTGGCGCTAAGGCTGAGCGTAAGCCTGCCACGGCATCATGGATCGGGCAAACGGTATAAGAAACATTTAAGCGAGCGGCTTGGGCTTCGGCATCTTCTAGGCTGATTTGAGCGGTGTATTCATAGGGCATCATCACTGCATACACCCGATCAGAACCCAAAGCATCGACAGCAATACAAAGCGTGAGTGCGCTATCAATACCGCCTGATAAGCCAACAATCACCCCTTTAAAGCCTGAGCGATTGACATAATCGCGCAGACCCACCACAAGCGCTTGATACATCTCAGATTCTTCAGACAGCACAAGCGGCGCTTTGGTTTGTGTATCAAAAGTCTTAGTCTGGGTATCAAACTGCGCCATCATCAGCTGATTTAAGAATCTGACGCCTTCATGTGCGACGCTGCCGTCTGATTGCATGATCAAAGAACCGCCATCAAAGACGATGTCATCTTGGGCGCCGACGGTGTTTACATAAATGATGGGCAGATTATGGGCGGAAGACTGTTTGGTTAAAAGCGCTTTTCGGGCGGTTTGCTTACCGATTTCAAATGGCGAAGCATTGATCACCACCACCAAATCAGCGCCTTCTTGTTTCAGCGCTTGAATGGGTTCATCATGCCAAATATCTTCACAAATCAAAAGACCAATCGTCGCGCCTTTATAATCAAATAAGACTTGATTGCGACCTTTTTGGAAATAGCGACGCTCATCAAAGATGCCGTAGTTTGGTAGGCGCTGCTTATGATAAAAGCCTTTTTGGCTGCCACCTTGCAAGATGGCGGCTGAATTGAATGTGCCATGATGATCAATGTGCGGATAGCCCAAAATCACCACAATGCCTTCGATTTCGGCAAGTTTTGCCATCGCTTCACGGACGCGCTCCCCTAAGGTTGGGCGTAAAAGCAAATCTTCAGGCGGATAACCCACCAAAGCAAGCTCAGGAAAGATGACAATATCCGCACCGCGAGCTTTGGCATCTAGGGTTAAGGCGTGCATTTTTTTGACATTACCTGCGATATCCCCCACCCAAAAATTGGTCTGAATGATCGCAAAAGTAATTTGACCTGTCGTGGCATCTGCGGTATGAAAACTGGTTTGTGTGCCGTTGACGGCATCGGTTTTAGCTTTTGACATTTGTAATATCCTTAAATTTTTGAGCACTGGTGCATCATGCCAAGTGCTTTTAAATTGATGTCATAAAAAATTGCAATGACTTCACTGTCGTCGCAAATTTCATCAACAAATTTTGTAAAAGTGGCAAATACGCCAAAAATTCTGGCTTATCAAAATAGTGACAAACCTGCAAATAGTATAGCATAAACCCCCAAACTTTGTGATATAGTAATCTTAGGTTTCTAAAAATTTGTGGTGAATTGAGAGTTTATGTTTGCTTTTATTTTAAATATCGTGATCATCGGCGTGGTGATGTGGCTGTTTTTTAAATTCATGTATCCTAAGCCGCCCAAGGCATTCTTCCCCAAAGAAGGCGATGATACAAGCCTGCGGCACTGCCACCACTGTGGGCATGAGCTGGCGACCTATCGCGGTATTTTATTGAATGAAAAGCAGCATAACGAACGGTTTTTTTGTAATGACGAACATCTGAGCGCTTATGCCGATGCTCATCCAGAAGAACATTTACCAAGTGTCGCGGAATAAAAACTTTTAAGTTTACATAAAAAACGGTAGCATAAAGGCTACCGTTTTTTATATGTTGAATTCAAAGCATTGAGCCTGCTTGTTGATTGATTTTTTCTATCATGGCGGCTACTTTGGCTTTTTCGTCATCAGCATCGGCGATTTGGGTTTTTAGGGCTTGGACTTCATCGTACAGCTCCAAGCAAACCAACACCAAAAACTCTTCATTGGTCGGCGTTTTGTGTTTGATTTCGCGGCGCAGATCACGGATTTTGTGGTTGATGTATTCAGCGCCATTTTCTAGGTTTTTAATTTCGTCCACTGGGCAGACAATGCGATGCGGCGTGCCGGCGATACTGATATCAATCGGACGAAATTCTTCTTTGGCGATGATGGCGGATGATGGTGAATTTTGGGTGTCTTGACTCATAATAATTCCTTAGCAAAACTGTTGAATGGCGCGTCTTTAGTTAGAGCGATCGATTTTTGACAGCCAATCACGAATCACTTCAGCGCGTGAGATGGCTAAGGCGTTTTTATCTTTTAGATCTTGATTTTGAGTGATTAACGCTTGATTGGCTTGATAAAGCTCATCAACTTGCTGCTCTAGCGCATTTTGGGTTTGTTGTAGATCATCCACGCGGTCATTATAATTCTCAATATCAATCAGTGCTTGATTGAGCTTGTCTTGCAGTGTTTCGATTTGTTTGGCGCTGTCGTCATTGGCGATGCGCTGTTTGAGATTGGCAAGTTCTGTCGCAGTGACCGCGTATTGCTTTTTCATGGCGATGATCGTCTGCTCTAAGGCTTGTAATTGAGCTAACATAAGATATCCTAAGTTGATCAAACAAAATTTAGCTGAGCTTATCTTAGCATGGCTTTGGAGTGTGTTGTCAAATTTTTTGTAAAAATTGCATCAAAGTTAGCATCACAGCGATAAACGGTTTGATGCTGCCATTGGTTGATCAAAACAGGCGCATAAACTGGTGTGGCTGTGTTATAATAGTCTGTTTTTGATCGCTTATTTAAAGAACACTGTTTGGCAAAGGCTTGATGAGCCTGGATGTGTAAAATCATATCAAAATCGCACGAATAAAAGGCAAAATATGACAACAGATTATTTATCAGGTTGGGATGATTGGTCGTCAGCATTTGGTGATTGGACGGATGTATCGATCAGTGAGCTGCACGGCATCATGACTGGCATCATGACCGCGTGTCATGCGCCCGATACCGACGGTTGGGTGCGCTTGTTGGAGGAGATGAGCTTTGTGATGCCTAGCGAAGCGGCGCTTGAGCTATTGACCGAATACGCCGAAGATGTCAGCTTTGCGCTCAAAGATAAAGATGATGCGTATGGCTATGAGCCTTTGGTGCCTGACGATGAGCACGAGCTGTATGAGCGTGTATTGGCGCTCAAAGATTGGGCGGGCGGTTATATCACTGGCATCGGCGTGGCGGGCGTGACATTGAGCGCTGATGAAAATGAGCTGATTCGCACTTTGATGGAGATTGCTGCCATCCGATTGGACGATGAAGAAAGCCTAGAAGGTGGTGAGGAGATGTGGCTGCAGCTATTTGAATTTGCTCGTATGGTGCCGGTGAGCCTAGCCACTCGTCAGCGCCAAGATGTCAAAAACTTGGCACTACTAAAAGGCTTGGCGCCCGAAGCGAAGACGGCAAATGAGCTTGCGGCAGAAAAATTGGCGGTGCCAGTCATTGATGCAATGGCAAGCAAGCAATAGGCGATAAAGTTTTCATGCAAATCATTTTTTTAGACAGTCATAATTTACCACCACTGCCGCCGCTTGCGCTGACCATTGGTAACTATGATGGTGTTCATTTGGGTCATCAAGCGTTATTATTGGCGCTATCTGATGATGCCAAGACGATGGATCTGTCATCTGCTGTGATGGTATTTGAGCCGCAGCCTAGAGAGTTTTTTTCGCCTGATAATCCGCCGGCTCGATTGACCAATTTGACCGAAAAAGCAGAGCAGATCGAGCAATTAGGCGTTCAATATCTGATTGTTGCAAGCTTTGATGATGCGTTTCGTTCATTGTCAGCGGCAGCATTTGTCGATCTTTTGCGCAGCTTGAATGTGAGCCATCTGGTGCTTGGCGATGATTTTCGTTTTGGTCAAGATCGCGCCGGCGACAAAGTATTTTTGAAAAATGCAGGATTTAGCGTAGATGATCTGCACAGCATTACCCAAAATGGCGTACGCATCAGCTCATCTTTGGTGCGTGACGCTTTGGTGGTGGGTGATCTTGACTCTGCCAAATCCATGCTGGGTCGATCATATAGCATGACTGGCGTGGTCGAGCATGGCGATAAAATTGGGCGAACATTGGACTTTCCGACAGCGAATGTGTCTTTGGGGCGCCTAAAGCCTGCACTGCACGGTATTTTTGCTGCTGATGTCTTTATTTGCCAAGATGGCAAGCCTTTGGACTGGGCGTCTGTCGGTCATGGTGGGCTGCAAGGTCTGCGCCAGGGCAGTTTATTTGGCACGGTGAGTGTTGGGCTTAGACCAAGTATTCAAGGTAAAGACTGGCGGCTTGAGGTGCATTTGCCGAAGTTTCAAGGTGACTTATACGGATCGACACTCAAGGTGGTGTTTACTCACTTTTTACATGGTGAGCGGCAGTATGAGGGCATCGAGGCACTGAAAGTAGGCATTGCCAAAGATGTGGCGGATCTATTGAAGTGGCGAGAGGATCAAGGGCGTTTGATCCTGGATTGAATCAAACGCCCAAGGCTTTAATCTCTCAGCATCACTCAACCAAAGCAGCCGCTTGAATAACGCTACTGGAGTTTAGGCTTTTAGATAAATCAAATCCCAGACGCCATGACCATGAGTGATGCCGCGTTTTTCAAACTTAGTCAAAGGGCGAAAATCAGGGCGCGGCGTGAAGTTGCCTTTTTCGCAACTGTTGATAAATTCAGGCATACCATCTAGCACTTCAAGCATCCAAAATGCATAATGCTCCCAGTCGGTCGCTGCATGAAACTTGCCGCCAGAGTTCAGTACGCGAGCGACTTTTGCCATGCGATCATGGGTGACGAAGCGGCGTTTATAGTGACGCTTTTTTTGCCAAGGATCAGGAAAATACAGCTGAACGGTGTCAAGATGCTGATCAGGCAGATTCTCAAGCAGGGCAATGGCATCGCCATTGATGACTTTTAGGTTGGCAAGCCCTGCCTCATCGGCGAGAGCAGTCAAGCGCCCAATGCCAGGCTCATGGACTTCGATGCCAACAAAATTCGTTTCAGGGGCATTTTTAGCCATCTCAAACAGGCTATCACCCATCCCAAAGCCAATTTCAAGCGTCAAAGGCGCGTGCTCACCATTGGGCGTGTTTGCAAATAAAGCTCGTAAATCAGTGATTGCTGATACATCGCCAAGCTTGCCAAGCTCGCCAGTAGGATTGACATAGATGTCACCAAAACGCTCATCAAGCAATGCCTGCTCATGGTGCTGACTCATGTGCGTGCGACGCTTCATAAAGGTATTGATTTTACGAAATTGCTCAGGGGTTTGTGCCAATTTGGCAAGGCGGGTACTGATTTCGTCTTTATCGATGGTTTGTGAAGCGTGAGTGTCTGCCAAGACATTTTGGGTATCTTGGGGTGTTGAATTTGTCATAAAAGGGCGTACAATAGCTAATATTAAAAACGGTCATTATAAAGAATAACTGACCTAACCACAAGCCAGCAGCTTCGTTTTTTGAGTGGCTGTTCATAGCATTTAGCCAAAGAGTCGCCATGTTTCGCCTACCTTTTTTGGAAGATACGACCCCGCCGCCATTTTATCAAAGCCACCTGAGTGATGATGAGCGCACCCAATTGGATCGTTGGTTCATTGGTCATCGCTCCCAAGCGTATTATTTGAGACGATTTGCTGAGTTTGATCGTGCAGGTCGGCTGCACGCGCGATGGCATTGGGCGGCATTTTTTATGACATTTGGCTGGCTTTTGTATCGTAAGCGCTACTTAGATTGTGTGGTGTATTGCGTGGCAGGCTGGTCATTTATTAAGGTTAATATTGTCATCATCCTAGCAGTGGCAGAATATGCCTTGATTGGATTTTTGGCGGATGCCATGCAGTGGCCTGCGCGTATTTTGATTGGCTTGGGGGTTTGGCTGTTTTGGTCGGTCATGGTAGCAAGATGGGCGGATGCTTATTATTATCGCATGGCTCGCCGAGAAATTGCCGACGCCATTGAGCTTTATCCTCGGGATGAAGATGCACAAAAACAGCATCTTAAGCGTGAAGGCGGCGTAAGCTTGGTTGGTCTGTCGGTGGCATTTGCGATGTTTGGGGTGATTTTATCAATCATCGTAGGGCAGTTTGTGCCGATGTATGTCAAACAAGCCGAGCAAAAGCTTTTGTTTGATGTCTATAGTGAAGCCAATGCGGTGGTTAAGCGGGTGGATGTGATTATGGCGAACACAGGTCAATGCCCAGTCAATTTGCCCGTAACCAGTACCCATCACCGCGCAGATATCAAAGTGGTCGCACAAGCTGACGGCATTGATACCCAGTGCGCTGTCGTTGCCACAGTCCTGAAGGCATCATATCCGCTTGGCTATCTCAAAGGGCGAACCTTGACAATATACAGCACGCCCACCCAAAGCGGTCTGGTGTGGCGCTGTCAAACTTCTTTATCAAAAAAACAAACCCCAAAACGATGCATTGGCTGATCTTAACCTTTTATCAGCAAGATCAAAGCATCTGATAAAATTGACTCTAGCATGACAGATGGCACTTTCACCGATCGGCGACAGCTGACCACTTTTCACCTAAAAATTATTACGCTGATCGCCATGCTGATCGATCACATCGGTTGGGCGTTTGTGGAGACCGACAGCCTCACAGCTGAGATGATGCACACAGTGGGGCGCGTGGTCGCTCCGATGATGGCGTATTTTTTGGTGATGGGGCTTGGGCATACGCAGGATAAATGGGCGTATTTGGGGCGGCTTTTGGGTTTTGCTATTCTCTCGCAGCCGATTTTTATGGTGTTTCAGTATGTCATCGGTAGTGTCGATTCATTGACACAAGTGCTTTGGGGTAATGTGCTGTTTACACTGAGTGCAAGTTTGGTCGCATTGATGATTTGGCAGATGAATGCCGCTGCACCTCTTAGAGTGCTCGGGGTGCTGGCGATGGCAATGATCGCTGAGATTGGTGAGTACGGGGCGGCGATGATTCTGTGGGTGATGGTGTTTGAGATTTTTAAACATGACAAACTCTTACAACTGATCGCTTATGCTCTCAGCGTCCCTTTGGCACATTATTTGATTTATGGATGGGCTTTGACAGTCGGTCTTGGTTGGATGAATGTAGGCCTGTTTTTAGCGTTACCGCTGATTTATTATCATACAGGTCGGCAGGGACGACGGCTGGGTGGTCGATATTTTTTCTATCTTTTTTATCCTTTGCATTTATTGGCGATCGTTTGCTTGGCTTGGGTCGTTTGATTGTGCCGCTGCTTGACAAATCACCAGCCCATTGGATCAATGTCAATACTCAGACGCACCGCCTTTGTACTTGGCAATGACTGTAGTGACGACCACCATGTCGCTAAAAATTCATGCAGCACGGGGCGAGTTTTTGACAAAATGAGCATCTGCACCTGATAGCGGTTATTTTTTTTGGTCATGGGTGCGTCTATGGGCGCATTGATAGCAAAAGGATGATTGGTCGGTATCATTCCCTTGGCAGCCAAGATGGCGTCTTTGGCTCGTTGATAGTGCAAACTTTCAGCACGAATGAGTACAGCATGGCTAAAAGGCGGCAGCCCCAGCTGCGATCTTTCGTGTAATAGTTCGTGGGCAAAGGCATGATAGCCCTGATGTACAAGCTGAGTGAGTAGGGCGTTGTCGGGCTGAAGCGTTTGGATCAATACTTTGCCTGGTTTTTTGGCACGACCTGCTCGACCTGCCACCTGTATGATGCGCTGTGCGGTGTGTTCAGGTGAGCGAAAATCAGCCGATAAAAATCCCAAATCCGCATTGGCAATGACAACGAGAGTGACATTTTCAAAATGATGACCTTTGGCGATCATTTGTGTCCCCACTAAGATCGCAGGGTTGCCAGTATTGATGTTTTTTGTCATCGCCTCCCATGCGCCTTTTTTTTGCATGGTGTCCTTATCGATCTGATAAATCGGATACGTTGTGCGGCTGACTTGTGGATTGGCAAACAATGCGTGCAGCTGCTCCACCAGGCGGGTCGTGCCTGCACCAAAACTGTCCATGTTAGGGCTGCGGCATTCAGGGCAGGTCGTCGGTATGGATGCACGATAGCCGCAGTGATGGCAGCGCAGTTCGCCATGCATGGGCTGAAGGCTGCTTTTGTGGATGGTCAAATGTGCATCGCAATTGGGGCAGTCAGCTTGATGACCGCAGCTTCGGCAAATCAAGATCGGTGCATAGCCTCGGCGATTTAAGAACACAAGCACTTGCTCACCTTTGGCCAAACAATCACGCATCGCCTGAATCGTCGCGGGTGCAAAGGCAGTGTCGCTGATCGTCCCATCGGTATGCTGAGCATGATAGCCACCCAGTCGCATATCCACCAAATGCATGGAGGCTGCCTGAGCGCCGCCAGCACGATTTTTGAGGATGAGGGGCGTCAATTTGCCATCTTGGATGAGTTTGAGCTGTTCAAGACTTGGCGTGGCAGTCCCTAAAATGATCGGAATGCGAGCAAACAAAGCGCGGATCATCGCCACATCGCAGGCATGATAGCGAAGGTGGTCTTGCTGCTTATAAGAAGCATCATGCGCTTCATCGATGATGATCATACCAAGATTTGCAAACGGATATAAAACACTTGAGCGTGTACCGATGATGATTTGTGCTTGACCCAAGCGGCAATCTTGCCAACCTTGAAGGCGTTCGGTGTCATTCATCTTGGAGTGTAGAACGCAGATATTGGCATGAAACCGTGAGCCAAACCTGCCTTTGGTTTGGGGTGTCAGCCCAATTTCAGGTACCAGTATCAGCACCTGCTTGCCTTGGGCGAGCACATGGTGCATGGCTTGAAGATATACCTCAGTCTTACCTGAGCCTGTGACACCATCCAATAAAAACCCTTGATATCTACCCAGATCAAACGCGGTCTTAATGGCATCTAGCGCCGCTTTTTGTTCATCATTGGCATCAAGCTTGGGCTCTAGCAGTGTCACAGGCGGCGCCGAAATCGGCGTGAATGAGCGCTCATCAGCACTGACAAGGTCTTTATTGATTAAAGTGGTTAAAACGCTACGCGTCGCACCGATCGCACTGAGATTTGACTCACTGATCCCATCAGGATGCATGAGTAGATCGCTGAGAATTTGCCGCTGTTTTTTGGCAGTCTTTGGCAGCTGATCTATGACTTGATCATCACATATGGCTTTATAATATCGCTGCTTGGTATGAATGGGCTTGCCTTGGTTGATGAGCGTCGGCAGCATCACCGAATACACTTCACCCAAGGGATGGTGATAATAATCCGACAGCCAGCGAGCCAGTTTTAATAATTCCTCATCAAGGATGGCGCGCTCGTCCAGCACTTGCTTGATGGGCTTGAGTTTATTGGGTGGAACTTGACTTTGGCTTGCCAAAATCAGCCCAACCACCACCCCTACCATTGACCTACGACCAAACGGCACTAATACCCTAGCACCAATTTCGGGCAGCGGTAACTCACTGGGACAAATATAATCAAAAAAATCACCCACAGGAACCGCCAATGCAACCTGTGCAACAAATTTGGGCGTCTGCTGTGGGTGCGTAGTCATGATTGGCAAATTATAGATTTTCTAAGCGCTCAACCGAAGGCGCGTAATAATAAGCACCCGAAACCGCCGTGCTGACATGTTTCAAAAGTAGATCAATTTTGCCGTCTGTTTCACCAAACATGCTGAGCAGCTGGGCTTCGATATTCCATAGTCTGGCAGCATAGGCGATGTACATTAAGCCATGCTCGCCGGTGACTGTGCCAAACGGTAAGCTTCTGCGCACAACTTCCAAAGTCTTGCCATTTTCTTTTAAATTGGTGCGACCCAAATGAGAGTCCGATAGCCGCTTGGCTTTATCAAATTCAATATTATCAACTTTTGAGCGTCCAATGCAGTCTTCTTGGTCGCACACAGGCAGCTCATCCCATTTATTCAGATCGTGGCGGTATTTTTGTAAAAGCACATAACTGCCACCAGCATCCGCACCGTCTGCGATGGCAGCCACGCCGCTGATTGCATCATCTTGGGGATTTTCTGTGCCATCGACAAAGCCTTCTAAGCCGCGATTTTCGACCCAGCGAAAGCCATGCGTTTCTGATTGAATCTCTACGATATCCTTAAATATCGCCACCAATTCTTTGGCTAAGCTAAAATTGATATCGTGGCGCATGGATTGAATATGGAACATCACATCATGCTGTGTGGCAGGTGCCAAGCCGCCACCCAATGGACGAAATGGCTTGATTTGACCGCCTTCTTCGGCGTAGCCAAAGTTTTGCCAAGCTTGTGCGCCAAAGCCGATGGTCAGCCCCAAAGACTCGCCGGGAAACTTGGTTTGCAAGTCGCCCAAAGCTCTCAAGGCTCGGCGGCAGGCATCTGCGATGGCAGGCGTGTTGGTGGTGGTAAAATCACCTTCCATAAAGATGCCGGCGCGGCAATGGTCAGGAATGATGGCGGATTGTGGCGTTTTAGACATGAGTTACCTTTATGATATCAATGATTTTAAATGATGAATGAACACTAAGCTTAAACATTATTCCCCATTTTAGATGGGGCAGTTTGTAAGTCTTAAAAACACAAAGCCCTTGGACATCCAAAGGCTTATTGACCAAAATTGGCACACAGCTTATGACAAGTGTAAGATGGCTTCAATCTCAACCACACCATCCTTAGGCAGTGCAGCTACCTGAACAGCAGCACGAGCAGGATAAGGTGCGCTCAAGCGAGCATTAAACACTTCATTGAGCGTCGCAAAATCTGACAAATCAGTCAGTGAGACATTGAATTTGACCGTATCAGCCAAGCTGCCACCTGCCGCTTCAGCGATGGCTTGTAAATTATCCATGGCTTGCTCTGCTTGCGCTTTAAATCCTTCTTTGAGCGTCATGGTTTTTGGGTCTAAGCCCAACTGTCCAGAGATGTAAACGGTATCGCCCACCTTGACCGCTTGAGAATAGGTGCCAACAGCGGCAGGTGCATTATCTGTATGAATGATTTGTTTGCTCATGATACTTAAAAATCCCAAAATAGATGCATTAGATGTTTTTGGCGCGAAAATAGGCGCATAATTTATCAAACAGGCTCATCGCTTCGCCAGTATAGACGGTGTTAGATGGTGCGACATTATCCGCTGTCTTTGGCAGTAGGTTGGGTTCAACTTTACCAAGGAAATGTGCAGCATCTTTTTGGTCATTCAGATCGATTTTACAGCACATAAGACATCCTTACTTTGACTGAAGTTAGTATTATAATAGACCATTTTACCATCTAAATTCAAGCTTTTTGGCGCGCATAATCATCACTGATACAGGCGCATGATGTTTGGATAGCCAAGCAATGTGCGCAATTTTTCAATCCCTTCTGCCAAGTGAGAGCGTGAGCGCACCACAATGTGTAGCGTGGTTGTACCGACTTTGCCGTCTTGATCTGACTTGGTGTCTGTTTTGACATAGGTTTGTTCGACACCGATATTCAGCGCGCGCATCTCATAGATCACTTGGCTGATTTGTTCTTCATTTAAAATGGCATAAATACGCAGCATCGCCGGGAAGCGCAAAGCGTCTGGCTGATCTTGTAAAGACTGATCAGATTTCCAATTCAGCTGAATAATCTGATAAGGCGAATCAGCACGAACCGCCTGTAAAGAGTAGCACTTATGACGATGCACAACCAAGCCTTGGCGAGACAAATGCCCAACAATCTGATCGCCATAGATTGGATTGCAGCAGCGCGCAAAATCCACTTCCACGCCCTTGATGCCTGCCAACAGATGCTTAGAGCGAGTAATTTCATGACCATCAGCAGTATCAATCTCTTCACTAAATAGGCGAGAGACGACCAATTGCGGCAATAACATGCCTGTCGATAGCTGCATAAATAGCTCATCTGGCGTATTGATACCGCGCCATTTTAGAATGTCAGCCCAGTCATCATCGTTCAAATCGGTGATGCTTTTGCCGTAAGTGTTCAAAGCGCGATCAAGCGCCTGCTTACCATAATGGATCTTTTGGTCTTCAGGTAGCCGCTTTAAGAATTTTAAAATTTCTGTGCGGGCTTTGTTGGTGGCGACAAAGCCGAGCCATTCGGCGCGCGGGGTGGCGTTTTTGTCGGTGTCGATACTGACGGTATCGCCATCGGCGAGCACCAGACCAAGCTTGCCATGCTCATTGTTGATATCAGCGCCAGTTGCGATATTGCCGATCGCAGGTCCGACTGCATAAGCAAAATCTAGCGCCGTTGAGCCGCGTGGCAGTTCGTAGGCGCGCCCTTTGGGGCTGTAGCAGACGATTTTTCGTTCGTGCAAATAGCTGATCAGCTCTTCGATGATGGCGATGTGCGAATCATCACCTTCGGTCTCGCTGGCATTTGCCAGATCTTGCATATTGCGCAGACTGGCTTGAATGACTGACTGACTGACGCCAGTTCGGTCACTACTGATAATGCCTAGGCGAGAGGCTTCTTGCATACGGCGAGTCATCAGCGTGATCTTGATGTGATTATAATCACGATCATAAAACAGCGTCAAAGATTGGTTACCGCCGGCTTGAGGTTTGCGAATATTATCATGGATTTGGCGATCGCCGATTTGATATTTTTGGATCAGATAAGTGGCAAGCTTATCACAAGACTCAATGTCTTTTAAGATGACTTCAAAATCATACTGACGAATCAGTCGGCTGATTTGACCACGATTTTTGAAAAACTGTCGATACATTGAGGTGCGATTGTCGAGCACTTGCACATTACCATCTAGGTTGAGGTGCGACAGTAAGCTTTGCAAATAAGTACTGATCTCAGTTTTTTGAAAATTACGCCCCAAGCCATGCTGTAATAATTTATCCGTAAATTTGTTATACGTATCAGGATTTAAATTGCGATAGCATAACAGCTCAATATAATCGGCGATGTTATTTAGCCCCATCAGGCGCGCAAAAGGAATATAAAAATCCAGCGTTTCTTGAGCGGTTCGTTTTTGTTTTTCTTCGCTGACAGCATCAAGCGTGGACATATTGTGCAGACGGTCAGACAGCTTGATGATGAGAACGCGCGGATCGGATAAGGTGGCTGTTAAGATCTTATGAAAAGTGGCGGCTTGGCTTTGCTGCTTACTCATCCCTGAGGATTTAAGCTTGGTGACACCATCGACAAGCTGAGCGACCATTTGACCAAATTCTTGTGTCACCAGCTCATCGGTCACTTCGGTATCTTCGACAGTATCGTGTAAAATGGCAGCGACAATGGTATCGCGGTCTAAGCGAAAGCCTGCCAAAATCTCCGCCACCGCGATCGGATGAGTGATATAAGGCTCGCCAGATTTTCGCTTATCATTGATGTGTGCGACATCACCAAAATGACACGCACGCAAGACATCAGCGCGCTCATCAGGCTTAAGATAGGCGACGGCGCGCATCAGACTGTCACGAGCTTCATCCACAAGCGGGTGGCTAAGAGTGGTCGGAATATTATGTGGATGATAGCTTTCTAGCATGGACGGCTCGCACAAATTAAATCTGATCAATAACTAAAAAATGACTTGGCTTGTTTGGGTTTAAAGCCCTGAATTTAAGCCCTATAATAAATCACTTTGTAGGGGTGTTGTCAATATCTTCACCATTGAATTGATTAATTTTAAGATTTTTATTAATCAATAATACAGTGCACGGCACCACCGATCATCAGTTTAAAAATATAAAATAAAAAAAAGCCATGAAAACATGGCTTTAGGAACCGAAGCAGATTATAGGGTATTGCCTAGCTGCTCAGGCGTGATCTCATAAGATTGATTCGACTTTGGGAACAAATCTTCATCAGGCTCATCTAAGATGGCGCGACCGACATTACCTGCTGCGATCTCACGCAGTGCAAGTACAGTCGGCTTGTCATTATCAACCGCGACCGTCGGCTCAACTTTACCATTGGCAAGTTGGCGAGCGCGCTTGCTTGCCACCAAAATCAACTCAAAACGATTATCGACATTTGCTAGACAGTCTTCGATGGTTACTCGTGCCATGGATATTCTCTTAAACTAAATGGTGAATTTTCTATTATATCAAGTTTTTAAGGGTTTTTTAAGTGCCTTTTGATGATTTTTGTCAATTCATGAGTGGATTGGCGCATCATCAAATAACGCAGCAATCAAAGCAGCGTGGCGAGACTGCTGCGCGCGCAGGGTGAGCCGATGGCTCTTTACGATCGTTTGTAGATCGCTAAGCGCTGTCTCAAAGTGGTCATTGATCACGATGTAGTCAAATTGATCGTATTGGCGCATCTCATCAAGCGAGCCTGCCAAGCGTTTTTGGATGACTTCTTGGCTGTCTTGACCACGATTTGACAGACGCTCTGCCAACGCTTGACGGGTGGGCGGCAGAATAAAAATCATCACCGCTTGGGTAAACTGTGCTTTGACTTGTAGCGCGCCTTGCCAATCAATCTCCAAGATCACATCAATCCCTTGGGCTAACAAATCCATGACAGCTTGTTTGGATGTACCATAATAATTATCAAACACTTGGGCATATTCTAAAAACGCCGATGCCTCAATCAACGCCTGAAAGCTTTGTTTATCCGTAAAGTGATAATGCGTGCCATCCACTTCGCCCGGTCTTGGCGCGCGCGTGGTATGCGAGACGCTGACGCTAAGATTGTCTGTGCTGCCAAGTAGTTCTTTGACCAGTGACGTTTTGCCGGTGCCGGATGCAGCCGTGATGATAAAGAGTGTGCCTGTCATGACATGTCCTTAAACGTGAGATAAAAATATTGCCATATTTTAGCACAGTTTGAATATAAAATAATCGCTTTGGCGCACGCTGATCGGTGGAGGGATTTGGGGGTGGGTGCTAGGTTTATTGGCTAAAATTTGCTAAAATGAGTGGATGTTTTGATGGATTTTGAGTAACGAGATGAAAATAGTACTAGCCAATCCGCGCGGATTTTGTGCGGGCGTGGACAGAGCGATCGCGATTGTGAATGAGGCTTTGCGCCGGTTTAATCCGCCGATTTATGTTCGCCATGAAGTGGTTCATAATAAATTTGTGGTTGAGGATTTGGCGCGCCGAGGGGCAGTTTTTGTTGAAGAGCTTGACGAAGTGCCGGATGGGGCGATTGTGATTTTTTCGGCGCACGGCGTCTCAAAAGCGGTCGAAGATGAGGCAAAAAGACGCGATTTGACTGTGTTTGATGCCACTTGCCCATTGGTGACCAAAGTGCATATCGAGGTGGGTAAATTTGCCAAAGAAGGCATGGACGCCATCTTAATCGGTCATGCAGGTCATCCTGAAGTTGAAGGGACAATGGGGCGTTTTGATACCAGTTTTGGGGGACGCATCCATTTGGTTGAAGATGTCGAGGATGTGGCTAAGCTTGACTTTGAGCGTGATAAGTCCTTGGCATTTGTCACACAGACCACCCTGTCAATGGATGATACTGCTAATGTCATCGATGCGCTCAAAGATCGCTTTCCTGCCATCAATGCCCCACGAAAAGACGATATTTGCTATGCTACCCAAAATCGCCAAGACGCTGTCAAGATGCTCTCTAATGAGTGCGATGTGGTGTTGGTGGTGGGCAGTCCAAATTCCTCTAACTCAAACCGTCTGCGCGAGCTTGCCGAACGCATGGGCAGACGAGCGTATTTGATCGATAATGCAGGTCAGATGGATCGATCGTGGTTTGATGGGGTTGGGTCAGTTGGCGTGACCGCAGGGGCATCGGCGCCTGAGATCTTGATCCAAGAAGTACTTGACACCTTACAGCAGTGGGGGGCTGATGCGCCCACGGAGCTGTCGGGTATTGAAGAAAATGTTACTTTCAGCTTGCCAAAGTCATTGACCAAGGCAGGCTGATGGCGCATTTTAATTTAACCCCAAGGCTGACTGAGTCTGTCGATGAGCAGCTTTATCATCAGGTTGGTTCTTTGGCGCTTGCACGCGTTCTACAGGCTAGGGGTGTGCATGATCTTAGCCAAATGGATACCGATATCTCTCAGCTGCTTGCGGCGGCAGATCTGATGGGGATCGATGATGCCATAGCGCTCATCGATGAGGCGATTGATCGGCGCGATCAAATTTTGATCATTGGCGATTTTGATTGTGATGGCGCCACCAGTACCGCTTTGATGGTGCGTGTGCTACGCCAAATGGGCGCTTTGGTGGATTTTTTGGTGCCTGATCGCTTTAAGTTTGGCTATGGGCTGACACCGCAAATTGTTGAGCACGGCGCTGCACTGTATAGCCCCAAATTAATCATCACGGTCGATAACGGCATCTCAAGCCATGATGGCGTGGCAGCTGCCCATCAGATGGGGATTAAGGTTGTTATCACCGATCATCACTTAACGACCAAGCCTTCTCCGCCTGCTGATGCAGTGGTCAATCCCAATCAGCTGGGCTGCGACTTTGGCAGCAAATGGCTGGTGGGCGTGGGCGTTGCTTTTTATGTGATGGGCAGGCTTGCCAAGCATCGGCGGCAGCTTGGTAAGATGAGCGCAAGTGTCGCTCAATATCTGGATTTGGTCGCGCTTGGCACCGTTGCTGATCTTGGGGTGCTCGATCAAAACAATCGCATTTTGGTCACTCATGGGCTCAATCGCATCCGTCAAGGTCAGTGCGTGATCGGCATGTTAGCCATCTTAGAGCAGGCAGGTAGGCAGGCTCAGATGATCACCAGTGAAGACTTTGGCTTTGCCATCGCGCCTAGGATTAATGCTGCTGGGCGCATGGATAATATGCGTATCGGCGTTGAGTGCTTACTCACCGATGACTGGGGGGAGGCGCACCGATTGGCGATTGAGCTAAATAAGCTTAATTATGCGCGCCGCAGCGTTGAGATGACCATGAAAGATGATGCAGTCGCCATCATAGACTCTTTACCACTTTTTAACGATGCGCCGCCTAAGGGAATTGTGCTGTATCAAGATGACTGGCATCAAGGCGTGATTGGTATTGTTGCAGGTCGCCTAAAAGAAACGCTGTATCGTCCAAGCATTGTATTTGCGCCCGCAGATCCCGACGCTTTGGGTGATGAAGATGACATCAAAGGCTCCGCGCGTTCTATCGCTGGCGTGCATATTCGCGATGTCATCGAAAGTGTGGCGGTCGCTCATCCTGGCTTGATCAAGCACTTTGGTGGTCATGCGATGGCGGCAGGCTTGACGCTCAAAAAAGCAAATTTTGAGCGCTTTGCACAAGCATTCCAAGATGAGCTGGCAGGCTTTGATGAGGCGTTATTTTATGAAGAAAAGTTCACCGATGGCGCGCTTTTGCCTGAAGAGTTCAGTCTAAATTTTGCAGATAAGCTTAAAAGTATCAGTGTTTGGGGTAATGGCTTTGTGCCACCTGTATTTGATGGCGAATTTGAAGTCATCAATCAGCGCATCTTAAAAGATAAGCACCTAAAACTCACCCTAAAGATGGCAGGTGTGCAATATCCGATTGATGCGATTTGGTTCAATTATCGGGCAGATGATTGGGATTATCGAGCGTTTGGCGTGCATATTTTATATACTTTGGATATTAATGAGTGGCAAGGCAGCCAAAGTTTGCAACTGATCATTAAAGATTTGGCGGTGATTAGCACAGCGGCGTTGATGGGATAAGTGTTATTTGTCTTTATTTAATTGAATGGATGGCAGATGCCAATCAAATTTTATCGCCATCATGCGTACCCCAAAAATGGTCGTAAGTGTTAAGCTTTGCTTAATCCAATCTGCCACCGTCAGATGATCCAAAACCAGATATAATACAGAGCCTATGATGCTGGCGCTGATGTAGATTTCTTTTTGGAGCACTAAAGGGATTTCATTACAAATCATATCACGCATGATGCCGCCAGCAATGCTTGTTAGCACCGCCATCATCACCGCAATCAGTGGATGGGCATCAAACGACAGCGCCACCGTCAAGCCAATCACGCTAAAGGCGGCAAGACCGATGGCATCAAAAAATTTCAGTGCGCCATCAATGTGCTGATGGCGATGAAAAAACATCTGGCATAAGATGGATGTGATGGTGATGACCACGACATAAGTCAAATCCGTCATCCAAAACAGTGGGTGGCGACCAAGCATGACATCACGAATGGTGCCGCCGCCGATGGCATTGACCATCGACACCAAAATACCGCCAAATAAATCAAAACGCTTATACATCGCCAAAGTGGTCGCAGCGATGGCACAAGCGATGATGCCGATCATATCCAGCAGATAAATCAGTATCTCGGTATTAAAATTACCTAAAAATGTCATTGTTGCCGCATCCTTGAAAATAATACAAGTCCTGCTGTCACCATCAAAATCCCAGCCCAGCTGAGTATGGGCGGTATCGGCGTACCCAGCAGTATCATGCCACCGACGAGCGAAAAAATAACTTCGGTGGCTTGCGTGGCATCGACTGCAGCGACTTGACCGCTATTATTCGCTTGGGAGCGTGCCAGTAGAAAAATACTGGTGGCAATCACGCCAGCAAACAGTGCAACCAAAAGCGCATTAAAGGCTTGGAAGATGCTTAGTGTGGGTGGCTGCACCTATAAAGCCAATATTGCCCAAAACGGCAGCGAACCCACCGACAAAAGCCACACTTTATGTAAGGGGCTTGCGACCAGCGCCTGTGTTAGATGGGGAATGTGTCGCCGCCACGCATGATCGCTAGGCGTTCTAGTGGCGTACCATAGCATTTGATTGCCGATAGGAAAACAAAACCCAGCCGCCAAAGCAGGTAGTGCGCCATAAAGCAGCAGGGTGCTCAAAGAAATATTGCTTGATGAATGCAGTCCTTCACCTACGTTGGTGAGTACCACGCCTGCAAAGATCAGTAAACTTGTACCAATGGTAGCAGCGCCCAAACGCTCACCCAATAATCCAAGGATGATTAAGCTTGCCACAGCAGTGAATTGAAATGTGGCGGCAATGACCCAACCAGGCGCATAATCTGCACCAAAGCATAACAGTGCATAAAACCCACCAAATCCAACGCTGCCAGCGGCACAATAAAAACGCCAATTTGCCCAAAACAATCGACACAAATCCATCAAAGTGCGCACGCCACTTGTGATCATCACCAAGATGCTGATGATCAAACAAATAAATACATAGCGTAAACTTGCCGACCAAAACCAATGACCGCCTTGGCTTGCCATCAGTTCATTAAGCACAAATGTTGAGCTAAAAAAGCCGCCAGCAATCACACCTAAAATGATCAGCTTTAGCATGGATGTTTCCTGATTGATGCGTTATCACTGTGATGAGCTGGCAGTTTTTGGTGTATCAAAGCTGCCTTTGTCATTGAGTGAATCTACTGTGATAATGGATGAGCTATTTGCCTTTGGCGTCTGCCCAAATGATCTTGTGCAGCTGTAGCCCCAATCGCACTGGTAAAGCGTCTGCCAAGATCCACTCAGCAAGGTTGGTTGCGATGGTGGGTGCTTGACTGGTAGTTTCATTAATATTAAACATGGGCGACAGCCAAACCGTACCAACCCGCTCATGTAGTGCATGGTGTTCGATCATTTGTTTTGCCCAGTCATAGTCGGCACGATCGGCGATGACAATTTTAATCTGATCGTGAGAAGTGAGATGTGCCAAATTTTCCCAAAGATTTTTATCGGCTTCACCTGACGAAGGCGTCTTTAGATCCATGACTTTGGAAACCGAGCGCGGCACATCAGCCACAGATAAAGCACCAGCCGTCTCAAGACTGATCTCATAGCCTGCCTCAAGCAGGCGCTGCATCAGCGCGATGGCATTCGGCTGAGCCAGTGGTTCACCGCCTGTCACGCAGACGCGCTTGCAAGGATATTGGGCAATGTGCGCCATGATAGCATCAAGCCCCCAGCGCTCACCGCCTGAAAATGAATAGGTGGTATCACAATAGGTGCAGCGTAGCGGACAGCCTGTCAAACGAATAAAAACGGTCGGCAGCCCAGAAGTCAGCGCCTCACCTTGAAGTGAATAAAAGATCTCCGTAAGCTTCAATCCAGCTTGCGGATCGGTGGTTGGGATTTTGGTATTTCTAAGAGTGTCTGCTTGATTCACGATGTATCTGGCTTTCAAAAATGGCTGATAAAATGCCAATATTGTACCAAACAATCACTCAGCGTGGCGAATTATCTTGTATATATCGGTGAATCTTGGCTCAATTTATCCTTGTGCTTTGATCAAGCTTTTGGCAGGATTGAGAATCGCTGCGGCAAACTTAAGCTGATTTGACCAAAGTTATGATCAAATTTGGACAAAAAGTCTTTACATTTTTCAATAAGCGTGTATGATACCTGCTGAGCCGAAAGGTATCTTATCGATCGGCTCATAAGAACTTAACAGCGTAATAAATTTAATTTACCATTGTCAATAAATTTTCATTAATTCATGGTAAATTTCAAAAAAGGTTTTAAGATAATAAATCAAAGACAAATCTGATAGTAAGTTTGCTGTTTTATCAAAAACAGATAACCCAATATCAAACTGATGACGCGGTGTGCGCATGAGTTTGTCTGCCATTTTTATTTAGGCAGCTCTTTATGGAGTGGTCTGATAAATCTTAGAACCTATACAGGCAGTATAGGTTTTTTTCGTTAAGCATCTGTGCTTTTTTCTTCAACCCTTATCTGAGATGGTAATCCGATATGAGCGTTCACACCCCTGTAATTCCCCCACAAAATGCAACCAATGACTACTACCTAACTCGCCAAAATGAGATGGAGTCAAATGTTCGCAGCTACCCCCGCAAGCTACCCCTAGCCATCGCCAAAGCTCAAGGCTGCTGGGTGACAGACGTGGAGGGTAATGAATATCTTGACTGTTTGGCAGGTGCTGGTACTTTGGCACTGGGTCACAATCACCCTGCGACCATTAACGCCATCAAAGATGTGTTAGACAGCGGATTGCCACTGCATACGCTTGATATCACCACACCCATCAAAGATGCCTTTACCGAAAAACTGCTGTCGTTTTTCCCCAAAGATTTTGTTTTGCAGTTTTGTGGTCCGACAGGGGCAGATGGCACCGAGGCGGCGATTAAGCTTGCCAAAACTTATACAGGTCGTGATAATGTGATTGCCTTTAGTGGTGGCTATCATGGGATGACGCATGGGTCGCTTGCGATGACGGGCAATCTCTCCGCCAAAGAAAAAGTCGGTAATCTCATGGCGGGCGTGCAGTTTATGCCTTATCCGCATGAGTATCGCTGTCCTTTGGGCTTAGGTGGTGAAGCTGGCGTGGATGCTTTGACTTATTATTTTGAAAACTTTATTGAAGATGTAGAGTCTGGCGTGGTCAAACCTGCTGCTGTTATCCTAGAAGCCATTCAAGGTGAGGGCGGTGTGGTGCCAGCCCCCAAAAAATGGCTACAAAAAATCCGTGAAGTCACCGCCAAGCATGACATCGTGCTGATTTTGGATGAGGTGCAGGCAGGCTTTGCTCGCTCTGGTAAGATGTTCGCCTTTGAGCACGCCGAGATTGTCCCTGATGTGGTGGTGATGAGTAAGGCGGTGGGCGGCGGCTTGCCTTTATGTGTGCTTGCTATTAACAAAAAGTTTGACGCATGGGCGCCTGCTGGACATACAGGCACATTCCGTGGCAATCAGCTTGCCATGGCGGCAGGCTATAATGTTTTGACCGAAATCACCGAAAATAATCTTGCCGAAAACTCACGCATTCAAGGTGAGTTTTTGCGCGGTGAATTGAGAAAAGCAGCGGAACAGTACCCTTGTATCGGTCATGTGCGTGGACGCGGTTTGATGACGGGCGTTGAGATCGTGGATGAGCGTCAGCCTGCCGATCACATGGGCTCTTATCCTGCTGATGGCGAGCTAGCTGCCGCCATCCAAAAGGCGTGCTTTGATAATAAGCTACTTTTAGAGCGCGGTGGTCGTGGTGGTACGGTGGTGCGCCTACTTTGCCCAATCACCATCACCGCTGATGAATGCAAGGAAGTCATCGCACGCTTTACAAAAGCTGTCGATGAAGCCCTAAAAGCAGTGCGTGGCTGATATTATTAATTTATAGAGCTTGATATATAAGGCTTAGTATCACATACTAAGCCTTATTTTATGTTAGACTAATGCTATTTAATTTATCAATGAAATCAATCTAAGGAAGTTATCATGACGAATATGCAACAACGTGCCGAACTTCACCGCCGCATTTGGCAAATTGCCAATGATGTTCGTGGTTCAGTGGATGGCTGGGATTTTAAGCAATATGTTTTGGGGGCGTTGTTCTATCGTTTTATCAGTGAAAATTTTGCTGCCTTTTTTGATGATGAAGATACCAATTACGCAACGCTAAACGATAATATCATCACTGATGGTATTAAAGATGATGCCATCAAAACCAAAGGATTTTTTATTTATCCAAGCCAGTTATTTGTCAATGTCGCCAAAACTGCTCATAGCAATCCTAATTTAAATACTGACTTGGCAAATATTTTCATGAATATTGAATCATCTGCCAGTGGCTACGCGTCTGAACATGATATCAAAGGTTTATTTGCTGATTTTAATACCACCAGCAACCGCTTGGGTAATACCGTGGCGGATAAAAACAAACGACTAACCGCTGTGTTAAAAGGCGTTGCTGAACTTGATTTTGGTAATTTTAGCGACAGTCAAATTGACTTATTTGGCGACGCTTATGAGTTTTTGATTTCAAATTATGCTGCTAATGCGGGCAAATCAGGCGGTGAGTTCTTTACACCACAGCATGTCTCAAAATTGATTGCAAAACTCGCCCTATATGGACAGAGTGAAGTTAATAAAATCTATGACCCTGCCTGTGGCTCGGGTTCGTTGCTATTGCAAGCCAAAAAGCAGTTTGATGAACATGTCATTAAAGAAGGGTTTTTTGGGCAAGAAATTAACCATACGACCTACAACTTAGCTCGGATGAATATGTTTTTGCATAACATTAATTACGACAAGTTTCATATTGAGCTGGGTGATACGCTCATCGATCCAAAGCTCAAAGATGACAAACCGTTTGATGCGATTGTCTCTAATCCACCATACTCGATTAAATGGATTGGCTCTGATGATCCAGTGCTGATTAATGATGAGCGTTTTGCGCCAGCTGGAGTATTGGCGCCAAAATCTAAGGCAGATTTTGCGTTTATCCTACATGCGCTGAATTATCTATCTGCCAAAGGACGCGCAGCGATCGTTTGTTTTCCAGGGGTTTTTTATCGCGGTGGCGCGGAAGCTAAGATTCGTCAGTATTTGGTGGATAATAACTATGTGGAAACAGTCATTGCCTTAGCACCCAATTTATTTTTTGGGACATCTATTGCGGTGAATATTCTGGTGCTATCCAAGCATAAAACCGATAACCGCACGCAGTTTATTGATGCAAGTGAATTATTTAAAAAAGAAACCAATAATAATATCCTAACCGATGAGCACATCGACGCCATCATGACTTTATTTGCTGATAAAACAGATGTCGCCCATCAAGCGGTGATGGTGGAGTATGACGCCATCAAAGCCAATGATTATAATCTGGCGGTGAGCTCTTATGTAGAAGCCAAAGATACCAGAGAAGTGATTGATATTGATGTACTAAATGCCGACATTCGCCAAACTGTCGCCACAATCGACCGCTTACGAGCTGAGATTGATGAGATCGTAGCAGGGATTGAGGGGAGATAGCAAAACAATGAAAACCAATATCTTAACAATGATTGAGCGGGCGGAAGTGGTATGGAAACCGTTGGGGGGTATAGCTATTCTACAAAGAGGGAGAGTTATTTCAAAAACATATTTGGAAGAAAATAAAGGTATTTATCCTGTCTATAGTTCTCAAACCCAAAATAATGGAGAAATTGGTAGAATAAATACATTTGATTTTGACGGGGAATTCTTAAACTGGACTACTGATGGAGCTAACGCAGGTACAATTTTTTACAGAAATGGTAAATTTTCAATTACAAATGTGAGTGGATTAATTAAAATTAAATCTAATTCAATTATTATTTATAAATTCTTATATTATTGGCTAGTAATTGAAGCTAAAAAGTATGTTTATTCAGGAATGGGAAATCCGAAGTTAATGAGCCATCAAATAGAGAAAATCCAAATCCCCATTCCCCCACTCGAATTACAAAAAGAAATTGTAAAAAGACTTGACATTTTGACAGAGCTAGAAGCTACGCTAGAAGCTGAACTTACCTTGCGAAAAAAACAATATCACTATTATCGGGATTTTTTATTGTCCGAAAATGAATTGGCAAAGGTGGGGTTTGAGTGGAAGACTTTGGGCGAGATTGTCAATCTAAAACGTGGTAAAAGATTGGTGCGTAGCGAATTAGAAGAAACAGGAGAATATGCTGTTTACCAAAATAGTTTACAACCTTTAGGATATTATCATCAAGCAAATTGCCCATCAAATTCAACATTTATAATTACAGCTGGCGCCGCAGGCGAAATTGGTTATAGCTACACTGATTTTTGGGCTGCTGACGATTGTTATTATTTACAGTGTCCGAAAGACAAGTTAAATGATAGGTTTGTTTATCATGCTTTAATGAATCAAAAACAAAAAATTGTGGGACAGGTTAGGAAAGCAAGTGTGCCACGATTAGGAAGAAATTCTATTGAAAATATTAAAATCCCAATCCCGCCCCTTGACACCCAAGCCAAAATCGTTGCCATTTTGGATAAATTTGACCATTTGACGAGTTCTATCACGGACGGCTTGCCAAAGGAAATTGAGCTAAGACGCAAGCAATACGAGTATTATCGGGAGCTGCTTTTGGGGTTTGGTATGTAAACCAAAAATTTGCATAAAATGGTTGATAAGCCATTTTGCTGACCAAAAATGGTGGACAAACTTATTTGTAAACCAAAAAATGGTAAAATTGGTTGATAAACTTGTTTGTGAACCATGAATGTGCGACAATGTGATTTATCAACCAAAAATCATTAAAAATGGTTCACAAAATGAAAAAATTACTCAATTTTGAACATGCTATTTATTATCATGATGGTAAATTTCCGCCTCAGTCTATTGATTTGCAAAAAATCTTGCCTGCACTGCTCTCTGCCACCGATGCGATTTCTCGTTATGACCAAATGCTCAAAAATTTGCATAATAATGAAATTCTACTTGCACCACTACGCAACCAAGAGGCAGTGATTTCATCACGCATGGAGGGTACGATTAGTACCATGGATGAGATTTTGCAGTATGAAGCGGATTTTGCTGATGATGAATATTCTCCCCAAGTGCGTTCGGATATTATTGAAACACTCTTGTATCAGCGGACGCTAAAAAATGCACAACAAGCGATGATGGCAGGCTACCCACTGAGTACATCGCTACTAAAAACCATGCATGAACAGCTATTATCCTACGGTCGTGGTGCGAATAAATCCCCAGGCGAATTTAAAAAAGAGCAAAATTATCTGGCGGATACGATTTCTCGCCATATTTTATTTGTGCCTATCTCGCCTGAGCAGCTGCCTGATGGGTTGGAGCGTCTGTTTGAATACATCAATCACGACAGCAATCCGATTTTGCTAAAAACGGCGGTCAGTCATTTGGAATTTGAGGCATTGCACCCATTTCAAGATGGTAACGGGCGCATTGGGCGTATGCTCATCACGCTGATGTTGTGGTCGGCTGGAGTGATTTCGGCACCGCATTTTTATATTAGTGGTTATTTTGAAGAGCATAAAAATCGCTATGTGGATTTGATGCGTCAAGTATCACAGACGGGCGATTGGAATGAGTGGGTGATATTTTTTTTGGAGGCGATCGCTCATCAATCTGCCAAAAATTTACACATTGCCGAAAGTATCGTAGAGCTGTATGAAGAGATGAAAGCGGTGTTTAGTGATATTATCTCAAGCAAACATGCCATTTCTGTGCTTGATTATGTCTTTACCAATCCTGTATTTCGTAACAGTAGCCTATCACAAAAGCTAAATATCGCCCCAACCACAGCCAATAGATACACCAAGGCGCTGCATGAGCAAGGTATTTTGATGATTAGTGAAGAGGCAAGCGGTAGAACATCGACGCGCTACAGCTTTGAGCGATTAATGAATTTAGTGCGAGTGTGATGCATGATATTTACAAATGTATTTAAGGAAAAAACCATGACCACCCAAACCACCCCTGTCACTGAAACCAATCATTTTATCGTACTGGATAAATACGACAAAATGGATCAGGTCGGTAGCTATCAGACCGAGAGTGAAATGGAAAAGGAGCTCATCACCGACCTTACGGCTCAAGGCTACGAATATCGCACTGATCTAAAGACGCATGATCAATTACTTGCCAATGTCCGCGTGCAGTTACAGAAGCTGAATGATACAATGTTCACTGATTCAGAATGGCATCGCTTCGTGGCTGAATATTTGGATAAGCCCAGTGAGCATATGATAGAAAAAACTCGTAAGCTGCATGATGACAGTGCTTATGATTTTGTGTTTGATAATGGGCGTATCCAAAATATTCATCTACTGGATAAGACGAATCTGGGCAATAATACGCTGCAAGTCATTCATCAGTTTGAGCAGACGGGCAGTCATAAGAATCGTTACGATGTCACCATATTGGTCAATGGCTTGCCTTTGGTGCAGATTGAATTAAAAAAACGGGGCGTAGCTATCCGAGAAGCCTTCAACCAAATTCATCGCTATTCTAAAGAAAGCTTTAATAAAGAAAACTCACTGTTTAAATATCTGCAGATTTTTATTATCAGTAATGGCACCAATACCCGCTATTTTGCTAATACTACTAAGCGAGAAAAGGGTAGCTTTGAATTTACGATGAACTGGGCAAGGGCGGACAATGTCCCAATTAAGGATTTAAAAGATTTTACGGCGACCTTTTTTACCAGAAATACCTTGCTGAACATTTTGATCAAATACTGTGTTTTTGATAAAGATAATGCCTTGCTGATTTTACGCCCCTATCAGATCGCGGCGGCGGAGCGGATCTTATGGAAAATCAACAGTTCGCACAACGCCAAAAACTACAGCGACCCTAGCAGTGGCGGTTATATTTGGCATACCACAGGCTCAGGCAAGACCTTGACGAGCTTTAAGACAGCGCGTCTTGCGACACAGCTACCATTCATCAAAAAAGTATTTTTTGTGGTGGATAGAAAGGATTTGGACTATCAGACCATGAAAGAGTATCAGCGGTTTAGCCCTGATAGTGTCAATGGCTCGGACAGCACCAAGGGACTCAAGGCAAATCTTGAAAAAGACGACAATAAAATCATCGTCACCACCATCCAAAAGCTCAATAATCTCATGAAGTCAGAGCAGGGTTTGGCGATTTATAGCGAGCCTGTGGTGTTTATTTTTGATGAATGTCATCGCTCGCAATTCGGCGAAGCTCAAAAAAATCTGACCAAGCGATTTAAGAAATTTTGTCAATTTGGTTTTACAGGTACACCTATTTTCCCCGCCAATGCCATCGGTGCTGAGACGACCGCCAGCGTTTTTGGCGAACAGCTGCACTCTTATGTCATCACCGATGCCATCCGTGATGAAAAGGTGCTTAAGTTTAAGGTGGATTATCACAATGTCTTACCAAAGTTTAAAACCGATGAAAACGAGCAGGATTTAACCAAATTATCCGCCGCCGAGAACCGCAAGGCGCTGATGCATCCTGAGCGAATTCGTGAAGTCAGTAGCTATATTTTGGACAGATTTCATCAAAAAACTCACCGTAACAACGCCACAG
The DNA here is from genome assembly GCF_034424565.1 of Moraxella canis. Classification (NCBI taxonomy): domain Bacteria; kingdom Pseudomonadati; phylum Pseudomonadota; class Gammaproteobacteria; order Moraxellales; family Moraxellaceae; genus Moraxella; species Moraxella canis. The sequence continues at coordinate 1,506,110 of NZ_CP139961.1, forward strand.
GTAAGGGCTTTAATGCCATGTTTGCAGTCAGTAGTGTGGACGCTGCCAAACTGTATTATGAAACACTCAATGACCTCCAAAAAGACCGTGCCAAGCAGTTAAACATCGCCACGATTTTTTCTTATGCCGCTAACGAAGAACAAGACGCCATCGGTGAGATTGAAGATGAGGGCTTTGAGGTGACGGCGATGAATGCCAGTGCTAAAGAGTTTTTGGCAAAGGTGATTGATGATTATAATGCTAAGTTTACAACCAATTTTAGTGTGGATAGTAAGGAATTTCAGAACTACTACCGAGATTTGGCAAAGCGGGTCAAAGACCAAGAGATTGATTTACTGATCGTCGTCGGTATGTTTTTGACGGGCTTTGACGCCCCAGCATTGAACACCTTGTTTGTGGATAAGAATCTACGCTATCATGGGCTGATCCAAGCCTATAGCCGTACCAACCGCATTTATAATGCTACCAAGACCTTTGGTAATATCGTCACCTTTCGCAATCTAGAGAAGCCAACCATTGAAGCCATTACCTTATTTGGTAATCGCAGTACTCGCCAAGTGGTGCTAGAGCAGCCACTAGATAGCTATCTGGATGGCTATACTGATGTGCTGTCAGGGCGTGCCCATCGTGGCTTTGTGGATATCGTCAATGAGCTGAACGAACGCTTTGGCGAGCCTGATAATATCATCACCGAAAAAGACAAAAAAGAGTTTGCCAAACTGTTCGGCGAATATCTGCGCGCCGAAAACGCGCTACAAAACTTTGATGAATATCAAGCGATGGCAGAGCTCAAGCGCCTGCCACAGATCACTGATGAGATGGAAGAAGCCACAGCAGCTCAAATCAGCCAAAGTATCCAAGACATCCAAAATAAATATCAGCTTGATGACGAAACCCTGAGTAAGCTACAAGCCATTCCTATGCCAAGCGAGCGTATGATACAGGATTATCGTTCTACTTATAACGATATTCGTGACTGGAGTCGTCAGCAAAAGCAGGGCGAAGAGCAAGCCAAATCTACCATCAGTTGGGATGATGTCGTCTTTGAGGTGGATTTATTAAAATCCCAAGAGATTAATTTGGATTATATCTTAGAGCTGATTTTTGAACACAACAAAAAAACCAAGGATAAGACCATCATTGTTGATGAAATTCGTCGTCTGATCCGCTCAAGCTTGGATCATCGTGCCAAAGAAAGCTTGATTGTGGATTTTATCAATCAAACCGATCTTGACAATCTGCCTGATAAAGCAGGCGTGATAGAAGCGTTTTATCGATACGCTCAGAGCGAACAAAAAAAAGAAGCCGATGCGCTAATCATTGACGAAAATCTCAATACTGACGCTGCCTTGCGTTATATCGCCACATCGCTAAAGCGTGAATATGCCAGCGAAAACGGCACAGAGCTTAACGATATTCTGCCAAAAATGAGTCCGCTCAATCCACACTATCTCACCAAAAAACAAAGCGTTTTTCAAAAGATCGCTCATTTTGTGGAGAAGTTTAAGGGCATTGGTAATTTGGCAGGGTTATTTAATAAGGAAAGTGACTGATGGCACCGCATTTATTTTTGGAAAACTTACTCAATGGGCAGGCGGTGGAGTGGAAGCCATTGGGGGAGATTTTGGTCAGAACCAAAGGAACAAAAATCACTGCAGGTCAAATGAAAGAGCTGCATAAAGAAAATGCACCCATTAAAATATTTGCAGGTGGTAAGACATTTGCTTTGGTAGATTTCGATGATATTCCCCAAAAAGATATTAACAATGAACCATCAATTATTGTGAAATCAAGAGGAATCATTGAGTTTGAATTTTATGACAAACCCTTTTCTCATAAAAATGAAATGTGGTCTTATCATTCACAAAATGAAAATATAGAAATTAAGTTTGTTTATTATTTTCTGAAACAAAATGAACTTTATTTTCAGAAAATTGGCTCAAAAATGCAAATGCCGCAAATTGCAACACCAGATACAGACAAATTCTTAATCCCCATCCCACCCCTATCCGTCCAAAATCAAATTGTGCAGATTTTAGACGCATTTACCCAACTGACCGCCAAGCTGAACGCCGAGCTTGATATGAGACAAAAACAATATGAATATTATCGAGAGTTGCTCTTAAACTTTGATGATGTAAATAGCAGGGGGGGGGGAGAATAATCCTTTCTTTGGTGAAAATTTGGTATGGAGGACTTTGGGGGAGGTCGGCGAAGTTACCAAACTTGCAGGATTTGAATTTACTAATTATGTAAATTATAGCGATAATGGCAATATTATTGCATTACGTGGTTTAAATGTGAAAGGCGAGTTAGATTTAACCGATGTTAAATATATAGATGATAGTGACTTTTCTAAATTAAGCCGAAGCAAACTATTTATTGATGATATGCTTTTTACTTATGTTGGCACTGTGGGAAATGTTGCTTTAATTCCTGAAAATGACAAATATTATTTAGCTCCCAATGTAGCCAGAATTAGATTTAAGAATAAAGATTTTATTTTACCTAGATTTGCATTTTACTATTTTCAAACAAATTATTTTTTAAACAAGCAAATGGGGAAATATTTAAGCTCTTCATCAATGAAAAACTTAACTATGGAAAATATTAGAAAATTCCAGATCCCAATCCCACCCCTTGACACCCAAGCCAAAATCGTTGCCATTTTGGATAAATTTGACACGCTGACCCAGTCCATCAGTGACGGCTTACCGCATGAGATTGAACTGCGTCAAAAGCAGTATGAGTATTATCGGGAAATTTTGTTGTCGTTTTAACAGTCTAAGCACTGCCAAAATTGTGCTACAATAATGACATCTCCACCAACTAGGAAATCCTGCATTATGCCAACTTTTGACCAACACAGACAAGCACTCCTTTGTAACGATAGCCAATCCATCGCCGACTATGAGCGTGCGATGACCGATGCCGTGCAAGCCGTCAAAGCATGGCTACAAAACGATAAAATGTACACCGGCGGCAGTATCAGCGAGCTGCGCTCTCAGATTGCCTTTACTCCTGCCAAAGATGGCTTGGGCGTGGATAAGGCGTTGGAGCGATTGGTTGAGCTATTTTTAAACAAAAGCCTAAAAGTCCATCATCCGCATTCGCTGGCTCATCTGCATTGCCCAACCATGGTAACCAGTCAAATCGCCGAAGTGCTGATTAACGCCACTAACCAATCCATGGATTCATGGGATCAGTCGCCAGCGGGCTCACTGATGGAAGTTCAGCTCATTGATTGGCTGCGTCAAAAAGTCGGTTATGGCAGTGGTACGGCAGGCGTATTTACCTCAGGGGGCACACAGTCCAATCTGATGGGCGTGCTTTTGGCTCGTGATTGGTGCATTGCCAAGCATTATACAGACAAAGAGGGCAAGCCGTGGTCAGTGCAGCGTGATGGCATTCCTAGCGATGCCATGCAAAAGGTCAAGGTCATCTGCTCAGAAAATGCCCATTTTAGCGTCCAAAAAAACATGGCAATGATGGGCATGGGCTTTCAATCCGTGGTGACAGTACCTGTCAATGACCATGCCCAAATGGATACCGCCGCACTTGAAAGTATCATGACCGATCTACAAAATCAGGGCAATCTTGTGGCGTGCGTGGTGGCGACTGCTGGTACGACAGATGCAGGGGCGATCGATGACATCAAAGCCATTCGCAAGCTGTGCGATAGATTTGGGGCGTGGCTACACGTGGATGCTGCGTGGGGCGGCGCTTTGCTGCTGTCGAACGACTATCGGGATATGCTTGATGGCATTGAGCTGACCGACTCGGTCACGCTTGATTTTCATAAGCATTATTTTCAAAGCATCTCATGTGGGGCGTTTTTGTTAAAAGACGAAGCCAATTATCGCTTTATGCACTATGAAGCTGAATACCTAAATTCTGCCTATGATGAAGAGCATGGCGTGCCAAATCTGGTGTCTAAATCCCTACAAACTACTCGCCGTTTTGATGCCTTAAAGCTGTGGTTTACGGTAGAAGCTTTGGGTGAAGCGCTGTATGGCTCCATGATTGACCACGGTGTCAAACTCACTCGTGAAGTGGCGGAGTATATTCGTGCCACCGATGGCTTGGAGCTATTAGTTGAGCCACAGTTTGCGTCTGTGTTGTTTCGTGTTGTGCCAAAAGATTATCCTGATGAGTTTATCGACAGCCTAAATCAAAACGTCGCTGATGAGCTATTTGCCCGCGGAGAAGCCAATATCGGCGTAACGCGAGTCATTGATAGTAAGCAAAATGTTCAATCATTAAAGATGACCACATTAAGCCCCATTGCCACGCTAGATAATGTCAAAGCGTTATTGGGTCAAGTGCTCGCTGAAGCAGATAGAATCGGTGATGACATCAAAAATGGCACTTATACACCGCCAATTGATTGATATTTGAATTCATTTGACTTAATAAAAAGCCGCTTTGATGACTCAGCGGCTTTTTATTATTTATGTTATTATTCATGCAGCGCCTTATAAATCGTGCCGGCAAGCACCGTACCGATGCCTTTGACCTGGGCGATTTCATCTTGGGATGCGCCAAGTAGCTGCTGTATGCCCCCAAAATGATTCAATAAATCTCGTCTGCGTACCTGCCCAAGACCAGGGATGACCTCAAGCACCGAGCCTGAGCGCTTTTTGTCCCTTTTTTTACGGTGAGCGGTGATGGCAAATCGGTGCGCCTCGTCGCGGATTTGCATAATAAGATGCAGCGCTTTACTATCAGCGGGCAAATCCAATGGTTCGTGATTTACAAAGTGCAGCACTTCCAAGCCTGCTTTTCGCCCCTCACCTTTGGCGACACTGACAAGTAAGGTGTCATTTAATTTGCCAAGCTCGGTCAGTACTTCTATGGCGATGTTCAGCTGCCCTTTGCCGCCGTCGATCAATAATAAATCAGGCAAAGGATGCTTAGAATATCGGCGCATTAGAACTTGGCGCATGGCAGCATAGTCATCGCCTGCGGTGATGTCATGGATGGCGTATTGGCGATAGTCGCGCTTTCTAGGTCCGCCTTGATCAAAGACAACACAAGAGCCGATGGCTGCCTCGCCCATGGTGTGACTGATGTCAAAACACTCGATGCGATCAATGGTATCCTCGGTAATGGGCTTTAAAATCTCTTTAAGCTGATCAAAGCGCGAGCCAAGCTCTTGCCCATCTTTGAGTTTGGTGGTCAGAGCGTTACTGGCATTTAAATTGGCGATGGAAAGCCAGTCATCACGATGTGTAGTCACCCTGTGCTTAATTGTCGTGCGCTTATCAAACTGTGCTTGTAAAATATCTGCCAATACAGGCGCATCCTCGAGAGCGACAGATGTGATGATCTCATCAGGCAGATCATCGCTCACCTGAAAATAAAAGGATAACAAAAATTCTTTAAGACGCTCAGCATCAGTCTTGATATCAGGCTCGATGTCATCAGGAAAATAATTTTTACCGCCCAAGACTTGACCGCCACGCACTGTCAGGACACACACCGCCACCACGCCAGAGCGTACCGCGATGGCAAAGACATCCGCCTCGCCTTTTAGGCGAAACACTGCTTGTCTGGCTTGTAGCTCACTGATCATGGTAAGTCTATCGCGATAAAATGCCGCCTGCTCAAAGTTGAGCTCAGCCGCCGCTGTCTCCATTTTTTCGACCAAAATGGCTTGCACTTCATTAGAATAGCCTTGCAAAAACGCCAAAGCAGCGCGCACATCGGACTGATACTCTTCAGCGGAGACCATGCCGACGCAGGGCGCTTTGCACCGTTTGATTTGGTATTCTAGGCAAGGGCGTTTTCTAAGCTTAAAAAAACTGTTCGTGCAACTTCTGAGCATAAAAAGTCTTTGCATCAGCTGTAGTGACTCTTTGGCACTACGCGCCGATGGATAAGGACCAAAAAACCGCCCTTGGACATGCTTGCCCTTACCCCGCCCAATCGACAGCCTAGGAAATTTATCCGTACTGACATAGATATACAGGTAGGATTTGTCATCTCTGAGCAGGACATTATAAGGCGGTCGATGATTTTTGATGAGATTTTGCTCAAGCAAAAGCGCCTCAGTTTCGCCGCGTGTGATGATGATTTCGACATCGTGGATACGCTGCACCAAGGCTTGAGTTCTGGGGTGCTCGATCGTCTTGGCAAAATAGCTATTCACGCGATTTTTGAGCGATTTTGCTTTACCCACATACAAAATCTCGCCTGATTTGTTAAGCATTTTATAGACGCCTGGTCGATTGGGCAGGGTTTGTACCAAGGTTTTGAGCCGTTGGCGTCTTTGTGCGGGTGTTTCGTTTTCTAAGATGGTTATGGTCATTCTTGGATGAATTGCTCGTGTCATATCATGTATTTGACTTTCTTTTCAAATATATCTGTGGCAAAATGGCTTTTTCAAGTCGGGAGTGTGTTTATGTTTGCTCATACCAAATCAAAATTGGATAAACTTATCAAACAAGGCAAAAAAAGCACCTATCCACAGCTACTGCCTTATCTCATCAAAAAGCGTATGAATGCCTTTGCGCCGTTTGTTGGGGCGGGCATTCGTGTGCAGACGATGGATTTGGATAATGGGCTTTGTGTCATCGTGATGCCACTGACTCGCCTGAATCGCTATTTTGATGATAAGCAGTTTACCGGCAGTCTGATGATGATGACTGAACCATTTATCAAGGTGATCTTGGCGCATCGCTTGGGTAAGGATTATACCATCACAGACAAATCCGCTCACATTGAATTTTTTGCGCAAGCAGGCTCAGCAGTGACAGCACGCATTCGAGTAGACACCAGCGAAATCCTTGAAATCATTGAGCTGACCAAAACTGGTGAAATTATCCGAGAATACGACATTGACATCGTCGATGCTCATCAAAAAGTCGTGGCGACCATCACCAAAGCTGTCGTCATCACACCGAAAAATTAACCAAGATCCAACAGATTGCTTTGAGTGTGAACCATTGTTATTGATGATTTAAAATATAATCTGTCAAAGTATCAAAATCATCAAAAGCGGCATCAGGGTTCATAAGATCAATCGGTTCGCCATAATTATAACCATAACGCAGCGCAAGCGTGGTCATATCGGCAGCTTGACCTGCCAAAATATCGTTTTTTGAGTCACCGACCATGATCGCTGCCGCCGGCGTGATGCCTAGCGTCTCACAGATGTGCAGCAATGGGGCGGGATCGGGTTTTTTGACACTCAGCGCATCACCACCGATGACCAACTCAAACACATCTACCCATCCAAAGTGCGCCAAAATCTCAGGCAGGTAGCGAGATGGCTTATTGGTGCAGATGGCAAGCACAAACCCTGCCTGCTTTAAGCGCTCAAGACCTTGGCTAACCCCTATATAGCTTTTGGTTTTATCAATCGTTTGGCGAGCATATTCCGCCAAAAATATGTCATGCGCCAAATGTAGCACCTTATTATCATCAATCTTATGTGCAGCCAACGCACGCTCAACAAGCTTAAGCGATCCATTACCGACCCAGCTTTTGATGGTGTCAATTGGCATGACGGGCAACTCAAGCTGAGCATACATACGATTGACAGCCGCCGCCAAGTCAAGGGCGCTGTCGATCAGTGTACCGTCCAAATCAAATATAATCAGGCTTTTAGTGTGTGGTGCAGAATTTGTCATAATATGTCTCATCGGGGCTAATCAATAGTGCAGAGCAATCAAAGCATCATCAATGAATTGTAACACAGCTCATAAACTTTGGGGAATTTTGATATCCACAGCAATAATTGGCGTCAATCATGGTCAAATCATCTGTTTTTGATTGCTACAAATGACGATTTTTTATTTAAAGTTTTATAATGATCAAAAATAAAGTTGCTTTTTGGATCTTTATGCACGGATCATAGCCACTTTAAGCTAAAACTGACAAATTGTTGTCATGATGGCGTGGTCAGCGGCGCAAAGATTTCATCATATTTGTCAAATGCCTGTAAAAATTCGCCCGCTTAAGCAATCATGGCAACATTTCATTGCAATATTTGGCTGAATTTTGCCAAAACAGGGAATTTTTTGCAAAACTTTACACAGCGCCTATAAAACACGCACAGTCAAAATGAAATATTTTGTTACTATAGAACCATCTTCTTAGACAGCGGAAAAACCCATCCAAAGTCTAAAAATTGATTAACTACTAAGGAGAAAAACGATGAAAACTCTATCAAAAACTTTACTTGCTCTTTCTGCTTCGTCACTATTGGCTGTCAGCGCTAATGCAGCGATCAGCTATGGCACATCAGCAGAAGCACAGCCTTATGTGGGTGTGAAGATTGGTCAAATTGATGCTGATCAAATTGACGGCAAAAACACTGCTTATGGCGTGTATGCAGGTTATAACTTTGACCAAAACTTCGGTGCTGAAATCGAGTATGTCGGTTCTGACACAAAAGACTTCAATGTTGGTACTCGTCCAGTTGAAGGTGATGTGAAATCTTATGGCGCTTATGGTACATATCGCTACAATTTTGTCAACACCCCATTTTATGCCAAAGGCAAACTGGGCGTTGCTAAGACTGAAGTCGATGTGACCAGCCGTGATGCCATCCCTTACACTGATAACAGTGATAAGACAAGTCTAGCAGGCGGTGTGGGTGTTGGTTTCAAACCAGCAGCTAACTTTGGTATCGAAGCAAGCTACAACTACTTGTCAAAAGATGCTGATATGTTTGGTCTAGGTGCTCATTTGGCTTTCTAATTGCCAATTGAACAAACAAAAAAAGATCCTTGAATAAGGGTCTTTTTTTATGGCTATTTACTAGTAGTAAAAATTTTTGGCGATAAACATGCCAAACTGAGGCTTGGTCAGATGACAGCCAAAGTATGACGCTGCTTTAAAGGGCTATTATCCCAATGTTCAACGGCATGATTAAGAATTTCATGAGGTTTGGCACCACGCATCTCCTCGGTGGTGCGCTGACCTAAGAGCTTTAGTGCATATATCAGTGTTTCACTGGGCTGTTTTGTATCTATTGGCGTCGCAAGATTTTGTTTGGACAGCTTTTGACCATCTGAATTCATCAATAAAGGCAAATGATAGAAATAGCTCGGTGTCGGTAAGCGGCATTTGTGCAGAATATCAATTTGAGACACTGTCATGGGCATGATATCTAGTCCGCGCATGATGTGCGTGATGTTTTGTAAGCCGTCATCAATCGCGCAAGCTAAAATGTAATTAATCATTTGGTTTTGGCGCTTGACCACAACATCACCCAGGCTCAAAGCTGGATTATCCCAAATCACGCCTTGCAGCCCATCGACAAAAGCTGTCACAACATTGGGTAGCTGTAAGCGAAGTTTACTTTTGGGATGAGATTTATCCAAATTTTTATGCAGACAAAAGCGTGGATATAGGATGGGCTGATTGAGTGCGTGGGGTTCGGCGATGTGATTTCGGTGGGCGTCGAGCTGTTTTCTTGAACATTGGCAGGCATAGGTGAGGTCAGACAGTTTATCGGATAAAAAATCATTATAAATGTCTGTGCGTTCGGATTGGTACACAACTTCCCCATCCCAATGCAGTCCAAGTTTATTCAAATCATGTAAAATGCTGTCTGTGTACTCAGGTCGACAGCGTTCAAAATCCACATCTTCGATGCGTAACAGCCACTCACCGCCCAATGATTTGATATGACAAAAGCTCGCCACCGCTGTCGTCAGCGAGCCCAAATGAAGATGATGTGTCGGTGAGGGGGCAAATCGTCCAATTGGTTTTGGTATCAATGGGTTATTGACCGTGATTTTGTTTTTCTTTGATTTCAGAGAGTGTCTTACAGTCGATGCACTGTGTCGCAGTTGGACGAGCTTCTAGGCGACGCAGACCAATTTCTGTGCCGCAAGTTTCACAAAAGCCGTAATCCCCAGTTTCAATTTCAACCAAAGATTTGTCAATTTTTCGGATCAGCTTGCGCTCACGGTCACGTGTACGTAGTGCCAGTGCGAACTCCTCTTCTTGAGTGGCTCGGTCGTTGATGTCTGGCATGGTATTGGTTTCTTCGTGGATATAAGCCTTTGTGCGCTCAGCTTCCGTTACTAACTCTTCGCGCCAGTTTTTTAAGATGGTGCGAAAATGCGCCAACTGTGCATCAGACATGTAGTCTTCGCCATCAGTGGGCTGATAAGGGGTAAAGGTGGCTTCGTTTGTCATCCCGTTTCATCCTTATGGGTGGCAAGCGTTCATGATGAATTAAAGCTTGCGGGTCGTTAAACTGCCTTACGGCAAAAAAAATTGCAATTACTATATCAAAAGATGATTAAAATAGCTAATATTAATTTGCAATCATTAAGACAAATTAGCGCGTATTTTGCACCATTTGGATGTAACTTGATACCGTATCTGTGTTATCAATCTGTATCACGCGGCAGCCAGCAGGCGTGTTAGCAATTTGAAAATCATCGACAAAAGGCATGAATTGACGGTCTGTCGAGGGGCAGCTAAGAAGCTGAACTTGGTGCGCAAGTAGCGGCTTTAGAGTGTGGACTTGGTGCACGTGCCCACACAAAACCGTGTGAACATGAGCGTGCTTTTTAATCACGCGCCAAAAATCTTGATGATTTTGGAGCAAATAGTCGTCTATCCAAGCTGAGCCAACCTTTGTGGGATGGTGGTGTAGGGCGAGGAGGGTGTGTTCAGGGTGAGTGGCTAATGTTTGATCAAGCCATAGCAAAGTTTGATGATCTAATGCGCCAAATATTTCGCCTGGCACGCTGGAGTTGAGTAATAAAAGCTGCCAGTGATGCCCTGCTTGAAAAGTATATCGATAGCAGTTTTTTAGGCGCTGATCGGGCAAAATCGGGACATGTATCCGCTCGTGGTGCGCCAAATGAATGCCAATTTCGTGGGTCACATCATGATTGCCAGCGACAGCCAAATAGGGCGTTTTGGTTGCTTGCAGCCGATCAAACAGCCAGTCATAGGCATTGCTATTGCCGTCATTCACCAAATCGCCTGTCAAAAGCCATAAATCTGGGTTTAGGTGCTTTACTGCCCCAAAAACTTCCAAAAAACGCTGATAACTGGGCGCTTGACCAATTCTGCCTGTCAAATGCAGATCGGATAATTGAATGATCTTAAAAGTGTAATTGTCGGTGATGTTAGGCATATTTGCTCAGTATTTTTTTGCAAGCAAAGGTGGCAAAAAAGCCAATGGCAAGCATCAGTACGATTGATAAGCCTGTTTGAATATCAAGCCATACACTTCCCCACACCCCTGCGGTAACAGCAATTTGGGCAAATACGATCGATAAAAATACCATCATCGTTGGTGATCGTGCAAACAGACGGGCGATCAAGGCGGGTAAGATCAGCAGACCGCTGATTAATAAGCTGCCAACTGCCTGCAGCGCTACAGCACAAAAGCCCGCCAAAAGCCCCATAAAAAATAGGTGCTGATGCATAGGATTGATGCCCTGAATTTGAGCCAGTGCTTCAGAAGTTGCCAGTTTGACTTGAGACTGCCAGATGAGTTTTAAAATGATCAAACCGATTGCAATCAGCGCGCCAAGCCTTGGTAAATCCGACCAATCAATATCAAGCAAACTACCAAACAAAAATCCAAGCACATTGGCTTGCTGCTGAGTCAGCTGAGTCAGCGTCAGCAGTCCCAAACAAAGCAGTGTGGACGCCAGTACTGCCAAAGTGGCGTCATTGGGCAGTCTTTTATCTTTGAGCAGCGTTAAGGCGATGATGACGGCAATGCTAATCATACCAATGCCCAAATCGGCAGGCAGTTTTAGCCATACGGCGAGCGCCACGCCAAGCAGTGCACCATGCGCCAAGGTGTCCGAAAAAAAAGCCATACGCCGCCATAAGACCAAGCAGCCTAAGGGTGCGGATAATAATGCAATCAATACACCAGCGATCCAAGCAGGTGCGATAATTGGTAGCCAGTCACTCATGCGGTATCTCGATGTTTATGACCGCTCTCAAGATGCTCATGATCCAGATGGTGATCGCAGTGGGTGTGTTGATGTATATAAGGTGCTTGATAACCAAAAAGCTGCACAAATTCAGGCGCGATCGCAATTTGACTTGGCACGCCTTGACAGCAGATATGCTTATTTAAGCAGATGACGCGGCGAGAGCCTTTCATGACCCAGTGTAAATCGTGTGACACCACAAGCATCGCACACTGTAAAAAGTCGGGCAGCTGATCCAAAAACTGATACAGCCAGCTTTCGCTTTCGGGATCCAATCCTTGCATGGGCTCATCAAGGATTAAGAGTTCAGGCTTATCCAATAAAGCACGAGCAAGTAGTACGCGCTGTGTCTCACCACCTGATAAATGATGCATCTGTTTGGGTAATAAAGATGTAATGGACAGCTTGTCAAAAATGTCATCTTTTTGAGCTTGAGTTAACCGCTTTGGATTGGCTTGTCTGAGTAAATCGATGACGCGTAAGGGCAGGATGGTTGGTACATTAAAGCGCTGCGGCACATAGCTGATCTGACGCACTTTTTTGGTAATTTTACCTTTGGTAGGCGTCAATAAACCTAAAATAAGCTTAACCAAGGTAGACTTGCCTGCACCATTTGGACCGATCAAGCTGATCATCTCGCCTGCATGAATACTCATGCTGACGCCACTGATCAAATCGCCATCGCTCACACGATAGCTGACTTGGTCTAACTGTAAGATAAGGGGGGTGTTATAACTTGCTGCGGCAGTCACGGCAGATGCCTTTGAGTTCTATGATGCTGCGCTCAACCAAAAACCCTGCATCTTTAGCAGCAAAATTCATCATGCTATCAACAGGAAGATTGCTGCATTCTTCCACTTTTTGACACTGTTGGCAGATCAAAAACGCTGCTGCATGTTGGTCTCTGGGATGGCAGCAAGGCACATACGCATTTATGGAGCTAAGCTGATGAATCAAACCTTCTTCAATCAAAAACTCCAATGAGCGATATACGGTCGGTGGTGCAATATTGGTTTTTTTTGCATTGACATCAGACAAGCGACTTTGCTGAAGTGCGCTGATCAGGTCGTACGCCCCCATCGGTTTGTCTGCCTGCAAAATCAGCCTAAACACTTCTTCGCGCAGCGGTGTAAATCTGGCTCCGCGTTTGGCGCAGTAGGCTTTAGCATCAGCCAAGCGCTGCTCGGGATTTTGATGATAGCCGCTATGATGATGGCTATGGCAATGATGATGAGCTGAATGCATAATAACCTTTTAAAATTAGGCGTAAAGTCAATAATCGTAAATCATATCCGATCAATAGGTATAAAATAAGCCAACCACCCCAGCAAATTGATTTCGTCCATAAATTTATCAATTTGACCGTTGATTGACTTTAACTTTATCAGTTATATTATAGCAGTAATTGTCAATGAAGACCATCATTTCAGGTCATATTTCAAATAAAACCAAGATGTTATCTAACACTTTTAATGGCAGATTTCATGTTATAAAATAACATTTTGATATCAGCTGTGCTATAATTGAATCGTTTTTAGAATTTGGGATGCTTATTAATGATGACATTCAAAACACTAACGCTGTTTAAAAACTCTATGCTATATCGATCTTTAAAAGCGGTGATTGCCTTGCCTATTACTGCGATTTTTTCAGTCTCTGCGATGGCTGGCGTGGTCAGTGTCAGCAATTATCCGCTTGCGCTCTTAAGTCATGAAGTGACCCAAGGTCAGCACGATGCCGAAGTGCTGCTGAGCGCTGGAGACGTGGGGCATCATGGCTCGCTGTCACCCAGCAAAGTCAAACTGGTTGAAGACAGTGATTATGTCATCTGGTTTGGGGAATCGCTTGAGCAAAATTTGGTGAAAACACTGGCAGATGCGCCTAATGCAATTTCATTGCTGCAATTTAATGCCTTTCATCGCCTGCCCTTAAGAAATATTGACGGCAGCCAAAAACCAGATTCAGAAGATGCACATATTTGGCTTGATCCAGAAAATGCCAAAGCCATCGTGCGTGCATTGGCTGTGGTGCACGGTCATGCCAACCCAGAATATAAAGCCAAATATGCCCAAAATGCGGCAGATTTTGAACGGCGTATGGATGAGGCAGCTCAAAGCGTACAGGTAAATGGCATGACACCTTATTGGGCGTATCATGATGCGTTTCAGTACATCGAACAGGCGGCAGGGCTGAAATTTGCAGGGGCGCTGACGCCTGACCATCATCTCAATCCAACAGCCAGTCAATTTAAGCGACTGAATGAAACAAGACCGCAGCCGTCCATGTGCCTTGCGTCTCAAGGGGCGGTCTCAGATGGCATTAAAAATAAGCTTGGTAATGTGAGCGTGGCAGTCATCCAAGAAGACATGAGTGGGATGGGCGAGGATTTTGTCAGTGCGTGGCTAGCTCAGGTGGATGCGCTTCAAAAATGTGCTGGCATTAAATAATTCTTGCTTAGCAGAAGGCGGCTCTTTATAATCAAGCCTTTCAACCAACATCTTTAAGATTATGAGCCGTCCTGCCCAACGTAATAAAAAATCTGCCATCTATAAAGCCCAAATGCGCCAAATTTGGGCAGTTTTGGGCGTCATGATCTTTGGCTTGGTGCTAAGCTATGTGATGGCAGATGCCGATAGACTGATCGCCAAAGGTCTGTCGATCGGTGCTTTGATTGCTTTTATTGGGCAGTCAATTTTTACTCGAATCGCTTATCATACCGTAGGTGCTAAGCACTCACGCCAAATCATGCTTAATACTTATTTGGGCTTTGCCATCAAATGGGCGGTCACCTTGGTTTTATTTGCCTTTGTATTTTTAAAGATTCAGCCAATCAGCGCAGCGTCAGTGATTGTGGGGTATATCATCTTGATTCTCAGCCAAAATTTGGCACTCATAAAGATGAAATGATTCTCCATCAAATCCCTACTTGCATCATTTGTATCAGAATTATCAATCAATCATCCTAGATGAGTCATGGCGCCCAAGATGGCAATTGAGTAATTTATCTGTAGCTTTTGTGAAACATTAGATTATTTTAATATAGTAGTAATATTAGCTATCATTGATAAAACTCTTGAAAATAGTTTGATAACAAATTATTTATGCTTAAGAAAATCATAAAATTATGCAATTTTCCCATAAATTTGCAAAATTTCGGCAATAAAATGGCGATTTGCTCTTTACATATTGCCAACACTAAAGTAAGATACTCTGTTAGTTACAAGTGCAATTTATTGTTATGGATTTCATAAGCAGTTATGAAATTCATTGATTTTTTAAATCAATGCAAAAGTATGGATTTTGTCGGAAGTAATGGACAAGGGAAGTACGGTTGATGAACTATTGATCAACCAAGCTGCTAACAATGGATTGAAAAGAGTTAAATGGTAACTTCGTTTTTTGATTTGGCGTTTATCACCAATTTTTCTTTTTTGAGTTAAAAATAAGAAGCTTATTATGGCAGCCGAACAGACATCTACAGAATATATTGCTCACCATTTGACCAACTGGACATTTGGACGCCACCCTGAATTAGGCTGGAAAGTGGCTTATGACGCCGCTGAAGCTCAGCAGATGGGATTTATGGCGATCCACGTGGATTCCATGCTTTGGTCTATTGGTTTGGGTATTTTCTTTTTGGCGCTTTTTTGGGCGGTTGGTCGTAAAGCGACTTCAGGCGTTCCAACTAAGCTACAAGCTTTTATTGAGATGATTGTTGATTTCGTAGACAACAGTGTTCGCGAATCTTACAATGGTCCATCAAAGCTGATAGCACCGCTGTCATTGACGATTTTTGTGTGGATTTTTTTGATGAACTTGATGGACTTGGTGCCTATTGACTGGATTCCAACCACAGCTCAATGGATCGGTTCATTAATGGGTCATGATCCACAACATGTATATTTCAAAATTGTACCAACCACAGATCCGAATATCACTTTGGGTATGGCGATTGGCGTATTTTTCCTAATCATTGGCTTTGGTTTGAAATATAAAGGCGTTGGTGGCTTTATTGCAGAATTTACCTTGCATCCGTTTAGTGCAAAAAATCCAATTTTGCAAGCTATCTTAATCCCGATTAACCTAGTACTTGAAATTGTTACCTTATTAGCAAAACCTATTTCATTGGGTCTGCGTCTATTCGGTAATATGTACGCAGGTGAGCTAATTTTCATCTTGATTGCACTGATGCCATTCTGGATTCAGTGGGCGCTGAGTGTGCCTTGGGCAATCTTCCATATTCTAGTTATTACTCTTCAGGCGTTCGTGTTTATGATGTTGACGATTGTATACTTATCGTTAATCTCAGCAGAATCCGAACATTAATTTGAACCTTTTTTAATAACCCTTGATTTTAGGTCATAAGGAGACATCATGGATCCAGTAATCGCACAGTACACACTACTTGCAGTCGCTCTACTAATCGGTGCAGGCGCACTAGCAACAGGTATCGGTTTTGCTATCCTAGGCGGTAAATTCCTAGAAAGCACTGCTCGTCAACCAGAGCTTGGTTCACAACTACAGACCAAAATGTTCATCGTTGCAGGTCTGCTTGACGCCGTACCAATGATCGGTGTTGGTATCGCAATGCTTCTATTGTTCGCCAACCCATTCGCATAAGCTGAAACCGTCAGTTTAACGACCACCTTTGGGTCTTAGAAACAAAGGTGGGCATCACCTGACTTTCACTAACAACGAGGTGATTGGATGATCAATTTAACCATTTTCGGTCAGCTGATTGCTTTTGCAATCTTTGTGCTATTTTGCATGAAGTTTGTATGGCCACCACTGATCGGCGCGATTAATGAGCGTCAACGTAAAATCGAAGAAGGCTTAAATGCCGCAGAAAAAGCAAAAGCGGATTTGGTTTCTGCTGAAAAGCAAGTAGAAGCGGAATTTGCAGCTGCTAAGACCGAAGCTGCATCTATCATTGAGCGTGCGAATAAAACCGCCAACCAAATGATTGAAGATGCCAAAGAACAAGCCCGTCTTGAAGGCGAGCGCATCATCGCCGCAGCTCATGCAGCTGTAGAGCAAGAAGCTGCCCAGACTCGTGAACAACTTCGCTCACAAGTGGCCAGTCTTGCTGTACTCGGTGCTGAAAAGATTTTGCAAGACAAAATCAATGAACAAGAACACGCCAGCATGCTTGAACAGTTGGCGGCTAAGCTGTAATTAGAGGATATCATGGCTGAACTTACTACCTTAGCTAGACCATATGCCAAAGCAGCATTTGATTACGCTAAAGAGCATAATGCAATCAGCAATTGGGAAGCCTTTTTGTCGATTGCAAGCGATGTTGTACGCAATGAAGATTTTGCTTCACTGCTTAACAATCCAGCCATTTCTGCACAACAAAAAGCAGATATTCTGATGGATGCCTATGGCAAATTAACAGCAGAGCAAGCATCTCAAGCGTTGGCCAACTTTACAAAACAGTTGGCAGAGCATGACAGATTGGCACTGATGCCTGAGATCAATGCTCATTACACCAAGCTAAAATCACAAGAGCTTAAACAGGTTGATGCTTACGTAACTTCAGCCTTTCCACTAACCGAAGCTCAAAGTAAGCAGCTTCAAGAGCGATTAGCGCTCTCAACAGGTTCTATCGTTATTTTGCATGAATCTGTAGACCCAAGCTTGTTGGGTGGAGCTACGATCAAGGTGGGTGACAAGTTTACTGATGGCTCAGTGCGTGGCAAGTTAAAACAATTAAAGACTCAGCTAACTGCGTAAGTAGTGAGCTGTCTAAATCAAAGGAAACAAGGCAATGCAACAATTGAATCCAGCCGAAATCAGCAATCTGATTAAGCAGCGTATTCAAGACCTTGACGTAAGCGCAACTGCAAAAACTGAAGGCGTTATCGTCAGTGTCTCTGATGGTATTGTGCAAATCCATGGCCTAGAAGAAGCTATGTATGGCGAGATGATCGAGTTTGAAGGTGGTGTGTACGGTATGGCACTAAACCTTGAACAAGATTCAGTCGGTGCAGTTGTACTGGGTGAATATCTTAGCTTGCAAGAAGGTCAAAAAGCATATTGCACAGGTCGTATTTTGGAAGTACCAGTAGGTCCTGAACTATTAGGCCGTGTCGTTGATGCGTTAGGTAACCCAATCGATGGTAAAGGTCCAATTAATGCAAAATTGACTGATAAAGTCGAAAAGATTGCACCAGGTGTTATCGCTCGTCAATCTGTTGATGAGCCTGTAATGACTGGCTATAAAGCAGTAGATACCATGATTCCTATCGGTCGTGGCCAGCGTGAGCTGATCATTGGCGACCGTCAAACTGGTAAAACTGCCTTAGCAATCGATGCGATCATCGCTCAGAAAAACTCAGGCATTAAGTGTGTCTATGTTGCGGTTGGCCAAAAACGTTCTACCATTGCTAACGTAGTACGTAAGCTGGAAGAAACAGGCGCATTGGCTTATACAACCGTTGTGGTTGCTTCTGCATCTGAGCCTGCAGCGCTTCAGTATATCGCACCATACTCAGGTTGTACGATGGGTGAGTACTTCCGTGATCGTGGTGAAGATGCACTGATTGTTTATGATGATCTATCAAAACAAGCTGTAGCTTATCGTCAGATTTCCTTGCTACTACGCCGTCCACCTGGACGTGAAGCTTATCCAGGCGACGTATTTTATCTACACTCACGCCTTCTAGAGCGTGCGTCACGAGTTAATGCGGATTATGTTGAAGCATTTACCAATGGTGAAGTGAAAGGTAAAACTGGATCTTTGACAGCATTGCCAATCATTGAAACTCAAGCTGGTGACGTATCAGCATTCGTACCAACCAACGTTATTTCTATTACCGATGGTCAGATTTTCCTTGAGTCAAACTTGTTTAACTCAGGTATTCGCCCAGCGGTCAACGCAGGTATTTCGGTATCTCGTGTTGGTGGTGCAGCTCAAACAAAGATTATCAAAAAGCTATCAGGCGGTATTCGTACAGCACTTGCTCAATATCGTGAACTTGCTGCGTTTGCTCAGTTTGCCTCAGATCTAGATGATGCTACTAAGCAGCAGCTAGAGCATGGTGTACGTGTTACTGAGTTGATGAAGCAAAAGCAATATGCACCTATGTCTATTGCTGATCAAGCAGCAGTTATTTATGCATCAAACGAAGGCTATCTGTCTGATGTGCCTGTAGAGAAGATTGGTGCGTTTGAAGAAGCTTTCTTGCGCTATCTTCGCACAGAACACGCTGCATTGATGAATGAAATTGATGAAACTGCTAACTATAACGATGACATCGAAGGTCGTCTAAAAGCTGCGGTTGAGTCATTCAAGGCATCAGCAAGCTACTAATTGTAGCAAAGAAATATGGTGTGTTAAGCGTTTGTTTTAACGCACCATAACCCTTTTTATAATAAGTCCAGTATTGGAATAATTATGGCAAGCTTAAAAGAAATTCGTGCTAAAGTAACCAGCATTAAAAGTACGCAAAAAATTACGCGTGCAATGCAAATGGTGGCTGCCAGTAAGATGCGCCGTGCCCAAGAGCGAATGGAATCGGGTCGTCCGTATTCGGACGGTATGCGCCGTGTCATTTCACATTTAGTGCAAGCGCAATCAGATTATAAGCATCCCTATATGATTAACCGTCCGGTCAATCGTGTTGGTTTTGTGGTTGTAACTTCTGACCGTGGTCTGGCAGGTGGTTTGAACATCAACCTATTCAAAAACTTGTTAAAAACAGTCAAAAGCTATCAAGAGCAGTCAGTTGAAATTGAATTTGCAGTGATAGGCGCAAAAGGCGTAGGCTTTTTTAAGAACTTTGGTGGTAGAGTAACCTCAGCTGTAACTGATTATGGTGACAATCCCTCACTTGAGCAAATCAACACGCCAGTTCAAGCCATGCTTGATGACTACTTGAATGGAAAATTAGATCGCATTTACTTGGTGTATAACCAGTTTATCAACGCCATGGCGCAAAAACCAGTAGTTGATCAAATTGTCCCATTGGCAGAGGGCGAGTTTAATGACAGTGAGCTTCAGGCGCACAGTTGGGATTATATTTATGAGCCGGATACTAAAACGCTCATTGATAGCTTGCTCCTACGCTATATTGAATCTGTGGTCTACCAGTCCGTTCGTGAAAACGTTGCCTCTGAACAGTCGGCTCGTATGGTAGCAATGAAGGCGGCGACAGATAATGCTGGTAACTTAATTAAAGAATTACAGTTGGTTTATAACAAGCTGCGTCAAGCGGCGATTACACGAGAAATCTCGGAAATCGTTGGCGGTGCTGCCGCTGTTTCTTAATTGACTAATTTTAGATAATAGGAGAACGCAATGAGCGGTCGTATTGTACAGATTATTGGCGCGGTTATTGACGTTGAATTTGACCGTGGTCAAGTGCCACAAATTTATGACGCATTGAGTGTCGATGGTACAGAAACTACACTTGAAGTGCAGCAACAATTGGGTGATGGCGTGGTTCGTACCATTGCTATGGGTTCAACTGAAGGCTTGAAGCGCAGCTTGTCGGTTTCTAACTCAGGTGCGCCAATTTCGGTGCCAGTAGGTCAAGCTACGCTTGGTCGTATTATGGATGTTTTGGGTCGCCCAATCGATGAAGCTGGTCCAGTAAACGCTGCTGAAAAATGGTCTATCCACCGTGAAGCACCAAGCTATGATGAACAATCAAACTCAACCGAACTGTTAGAAACAGGTATCAAGGTGATTGACTTGCTTTGCCCATTTGCCAAAGGTGGTAAAGTTGGTTTGTTCGGCGGTGCAGGTGTTGGTAAGACCGTTAACATGATGGAGCTAATCAACAACATCGCTCTTAAACACTCAGGCTTGTCAGTATTTGCTGGTGTGGGTGAGCGTACTCGTGAAGGTAATGACTTCTACCACGAGATGCAAGAAGCGGGCGTTGTTAATACTGATGACTTTACAAAGTCTAAAGTAGCCATGGTTTATGGTCAGATGAATGAGCCACCAGGAAACCGCTTGCGCGTTGCTTTGACTGGTCTGACAATGGCTGAATATTTCCGTGATGAAAAAGACGAAGCAACTGGTAAAGGTCGTGACGTTCTACTTTTCGTAGATAATATTTATCGTTATACCTTGGCAGGTACCGAAGTATCAGCACTATTGGGTCGTATGCCGTCAGCTGTAGGTTATCAGCCAACCCTTGCAGAAGAAATGGGTTTGCTACAAGAGCGTATTACATCTACCCAATCAGGTTCGATTACTTCTGTTCAAGCTGTTTATGTACCAGCGGATGACTTGACTGACCCATCACCAGCAACGACATTTGCTCACTTAGACGCAACTGTTGTACTTAGCCGTGACATCGCATCACAAGGTATCTATCCTGCCGTAGACCCACTTGATTCTACTTCACGTCAGCTAGATCCACAGGTCATTGGCGAAGAGCACTATACAGTCGCTCGTGGCGTACAGGAAGTTCTACAGCGTTATAAAGAGCTAAAAGATATCATCGCAATTTTGGGTATGGATGAGTTGTCAGAAGAAGATAAGCTTGTGGTTTATCGCGCTCGTAAGATCCAGCGCTTCTTGTCTCAGCCATTCCACGTTGCTGAAGTCTTTACTGGCGCGCCAGGTAAGTATGTGGCACTTCGTGATACTATTGCTGGCTTTAAAGCGATCATTGAAGGTGAGTACGATGATCTGCCAGAGCAAGCATTCTATATGGTCGGCGGTATTGATGAAGTTGTTGCAAAAGCTGAAAAGCTTAAAGCATAAACTGTTGCAGCCACAGTCAGATAGGGATCTGGCTGTGGCATGATCTAACGACTGCTGATCTATTGGGAGAATGATATGGCAACTTTTAAGTGCCGAGTTGTGAGTGCTAGAGAAGAGTTATATGTTGGTGACATTAGCATGTTGATTGCAAATGGTCACTCTGGCGAGATTGGCATTTTGGCAGGCCATACACCATTCATTACTTTGCTAAAACCAGGTCCTATGCGTATGAAATCTGCCGACGGATCAAGCGAAGAAGTGGTTTATGTGTCGGGTGGCGTGCTTGAAGTGCAGCCTCATTTAGTTACAGTGTTGGCTGACTCTGCAGAACGCGCACATGATTTAGATGAAGCTAAAATCGCTGAGGCTCGTCGTGCTGCTGAGCAGATGCTTGTTAATCAAACAGATACCCTGCAAACAAATGCTGCATTGGCTGCATTGGCAGAATCGGTAGCTCAGCTACAAACCATTCAAAAATATAAAAATCGTGCTTAATGCGCGATTTATATGATTAAATTGTGATAAAATAAAATCAGTTTAGGTTATTGTGGTGGTGACATCACTTTAGGATAATTATGACTGCTACCCCTGAAAAAGAAGATATGCCCCGAATCTTAATCGTCGAAGACGATGAAAGATTGGCGATGCTTACGCAAGATTATTTGCGAAAAAACGGGCTTGATGTAGCCATTGAGACTGATGGCACTCGTGCTATTCGTCGCATTATCAGTGAACAGCCTGATTTGGTTGTGTTGGATGTCATGCTGCCTGGAAGTGATGGTTTGACAGTCTGCCGTGAAGTGCGTGCGCATTATCAGCAGCCTATCTTGATGCTGACTGCACGAACCGATGACATGGATCAAGTATTAGGACTAGAGATGGGTGCGGATGATTATGTCGCAAAACCAGCTCAGCCACGTGTGCTATTAGCGCGCATTCGCGCTTTATTGCGCCGTTCTGATACTGCGCCATCTGAGACCTCTCCACAGCGCTTAGAATTTGGCGATTTGGTCATTGATAACGGCGGTCGTTCTGTGACTTTGAATGACGATTTGGTTGACTTTACCAGTGCTGAATATGATCTATTATGGTTGTTGGCGTCTAACGCGGGTCGAATTTTATCGCGTGAAGATATCTTTGAGCGTCTGCGTGGCATTGAATACGATGGCCAAGATCGCTCAATTGATGTTAGAATTTCTCGTATTCGTCCGAAAATTGGCGATGATCCTGAAAATCCTAAGCGGATTAAAACTGTTCGTAGCAAGGGCTATTTGTTTGTCAAAGAAGGCAATTAATTCATGGCATTTTGTTTCGACGGAGTGATTCGTGTGAAGCCAGCTGTTGCTGGCTTTCATTTTATCAGGCGCTGTTTGATATGACTTTGGTTAGTTTTGCAGAAAGAAGTATCTTTTTTAGAATTTATGCAGGGCTTTTGCTTGTCTGCCTATCTATCGCTTTTTTTGCGTATCTATTGGTAGATACCATCAACCAAGAGCGAGCCCAATCCTACCGAGAAACAGTAGCAACGGGCGTGTTTTATCTGATTGGTCAAGGCGCCATCCATCAGGAAACTGAAGCTCAAAAAAATTATTGGCTAAATGA
The DNA here is from genome assembly GCF_034424565.1 of Moraxella canis. Taxonomy (NCBI): domain Bacteria; kingdom Pseudomonadati; phylum Pseudomonadota; class Gammaproteobacteria; order Moraxellales; family Moraxellaceae; genus Moraxella; species Moraxella canis. The sequence continues at coordinate 1,529,363 of NZ_CP139961.1, forward strand.
CATCAGTGCTTTGTTTGGGAGTAATTTTGAAATCATTCCCATGAATTCCGTTGAATTTAAAGCCAGAGAAATGCGCCGCATCGAAGAGGCAAAAACTGTCGTACGGTATGATCCTCATACCAATCAATCGACATTTTACCATCATCTTGAGGGTACTGATGAAGTTTTGACGGTCAAATTGGCTCAGGTGGGTGAGCGCCAAGTGCGCGCAATGACGATTTTTTTGTTAGATGATCTGTCTCATTTTCATGGCTATGAGCAAAAAAAAGCTCGCCTTGAATATCTGAGCGAAAAATTCAGCTACCCGATATATCAGCAGTCCATCAATAATTTACGTCTTGATCATGATCAAATTGCCAGACTAAAACGGGATGAGTTGGTCATTTCTTACCAAGATGGGATTCGAGGTCAAGATTCGACCATCTCATTCATTGTTGCTTCAGAAGTTGAAGATGAGGTGATCGTGGTCGGTCCTGTGACTTTATTTAATTGGTTTCCGCTGAATCTTTTGGCAAGCGTCGCGCTGATCTGCGTTCTACTGATTGCGCTTGGTGTCTATGCGCTGATTTTCCCTTTAGAAAGACGACTTCAGCTGCTACAGCTTGGCGTAAATCGGGTAACCCAAGGCAATCTTGATACCAAAGTTCAAGTGGTGGGGCAGGATGACATTGCTAGGCTTTCAATGACATTTAATGCCATGACTGCGCATATTAAGCGTTTGATTGAGGCACAAAGGGAATTGACTCGTGCCGTTTCGCATGAATTACGCACACCAGTTGCGCGCATCCGCTTTGCTGTCGATATGCTTGCTGATACAGACGACGAAGACTCTCGGCAGCTTCAAAAGAAGTTTATTGATGAAGATATCGAGTCATTGAATGAACTGATTGATGAGATTTTGACCTATGCAAAGCTTGAAGAAGGTTCCCCAAAGCTTGATTGGGAAATGGTGAATTTGCGTGATCTGATTGGGCAGATTGAGCGTGAAACCAATGCCTTGGGTAAGCCTATCAAGCTTGTTTGTAAATTACCACCTGCTAAAGCGGTTGCCATGGCTGATCGTAGATATCTGCATCGCGTGGTTCAGAATTTGGTGGGTAACGCGCTTCGCTACGCGCAATCAACTGTCATGCTAAGCGCTGGCGTTATCAAGGGTGAAGCGTTTATCAGCGTTGAAGATGATGGGCATGGCATCGCAGAAGAAAATCGTGAAAAAGTCTTTATCCCATTTGCCAGATTGGACGATAGCAGAACTCGGGCATCGGGCGGATATGGCTTGGGCTTGTCCATCGTTAGCCGAATTGCTTTTTGGTTCAATGCAAATCTATCGGTAGACGAAAGCCCAACTTTACATGGCGCAAGATTTATCATGACATGGCCTGTTAAACAAGTGGGCGTCGTGGTCGCAGCCGATGAGCTAACCCAAGACAGAGTAGAAAAAACCATTCATCAAAAAGGCGCTACGCTGGATTGATTGGCGTAGCGTCAATATCCTCGCTTGATGCATCATTAATTTGAGTCATCAAAGGGATTTTGACACAAACTTGCAATCCGCCATTGGGGTGATTGATGGCCTCAACCACGCCTTGATGAAGATGGGCAATACGGCTGACAATCGCCAAGCCCAGACCGCTACCTTGTGTGGTGCGAGCAGACTCACCGCGCTCAAAAGGCTGCATGATCCGCTCAAGCTGATCTTCAGCCACACCCTCGCCTTCATCTTTGACGCATAAAATCAGTGTCGGATAGCGATCAAAGATGCTCTCGTTTTGAGGGTCTTGAGGTGGCGGTGTGATAGTCGCCATCAGATGTATCGGCGGCTCCCCATAGCGAATGGCGTTATTGACCAAATTGACAATGAGGCGCTTGATTGACAGGGGTCTGACAGGAACCGATTGAGTCACTGTAGATTCATATAAAAATCTTACGCCATCAAACTGCACCATGATTTCTTTGAATATGGCATCTAAATTGGTTGGCTTGACGGGCTCATCTGAGCCATCTTTCATGAAAGATATGAATTGTTCTAAAATGGCGTCCATATCTTCAATATCATAAACCAGTCCTTCACGAAAAAACTCATCTGGCAGCATCTCAGCAGTCAATCGCATGCGAGTTAAAGGCGTGCGCAGATCATGACTGATCCCTGCAAGCATAATTGTACGTTCTTTTTGAGCTTGATTGAGTGTGGTAAACAGCCGATTAAATGCCGTATTGGCTTTGCGAATTTCGTTGGGTCCTTTTTGGGTAGGTAGGGTGGTCGCGTGCCCATGGGTGATATAGTCATTAGCCGCTCGCTCAAGTTTTTTGAGCGGACGATTGAGCCCCCGTACCAATACCCAAATGGTAAAAATGGTCAGCAAAGGAATGCCAAACAAAAATCCAAAAATAACGCCGGTACTGTATTGAGAGTAGTGCATCATCGGCTCTCGAATCCAGATATCGGGATGGGCGCTATCATGAATCCAAAGCTTGGGCGTGGGTTTGAACTTAAAATAAACCTTAACTTCTCGACCAAGCGACCTTGATATTTCTTCTGCCATAATATCAGTCAGGCGAGTCACGACGGGTTTATCATTGATATCAGGAAAATCACTTGGGGTATCAATAATCTCAATGTGCGTATTGCTTTTTAGCCAGTGCATAAACTCAGGGTTATTTTGCCAATCATCTTCAATGGAAGTTAATAATTTGATCTCTGTTGATAAATAACTGGCATGGTTTTTTAGCTCAGGCAAATATAGGCTGCGCCAAAACAACCATATGGATAGCGTCACACTGACAAACACAATAAAACACACCATAATCAAGGTTTGTAAGGTGTTAGAATACAGCTTATAATGCAATTTGGATAAAAAAAGTCGAAAAGTTTTATTCATGGTGAGCAGCCTGTGATTTTCCCAAAGTTATTTTAGCACAGCTTGAGCTGAGCTTTTTGAGCAAATTTTTGTAAAAATTCATTTTTTGCTTTTAACTTGAGTAATTTCTTGCTATAATTACGCTTTTAGTGGTTCAGGTTCGAACGGCTCATCCTCATCTTTATCGAATCTGTATCATGCTCTAATTCTTGCAAATGATTTTTAGATTTTTATTTTACAAAAGAGAGTTATCATGGTAGTTATTCGTCTAGCTCGTGGCGGTTCAAAAAAGCGTCCATTCTATCAAGTTGTTGTTGCTGACAAGCGCGCTTCACGCGATGGTCGTTTTATCGAAAAGATTGGTTTTTTCAACCCAATGGCACGTGGTCAAGAAGTTGAAACTCGCATTGATCTAGAAGCTTACAATGCGTGGATTGCTAAAGGCGCACAGCCAACTGAGCGTGTTGCTTCAATTGTTAAAGCATTGAACAAAGCAGCTTAATCGCGCTTTGATTTTACGGTTTGCGTTCATGGGAGCGTAAACCGTTTTGTGTTATTTATTATCACGATTTTACAGTAAGCGATCACCACCTTGACTATAAAAGCAAACTCTTCTAAAACCGTTGCCCCTGAGGCTTCAGAACTGGTTAAGATTGCCACCTTAAAAAAGCCTTATGGTATCAAAGGTTGGCTTTGGGTTTTTAGTGAGACGGATCAAAGAGACAGCATCTTTGAGATGCAGCCTTGGTGGATGAAAACTGCCACAGGCTTTAAGCCGATCACCGTGAAAGATTGGCGTGTGCAAGGTCAGGGGTTGGTGGCTTGTTTTCATGAGATTGCTGATCGTAATGTCGCTGAAACCATGAATGGTACAACCATTTGGGTTTCTAAAGACAGCTTTCCTAAGCTTGAGGAAGATGAGTATTACTGGTCGGATTTGATCGGGCTTACCGTCATTAATGAACAAGGTGAAAATCTTGGCATCATCAAAGAGATGTTTGAGACGGGTGCGCACGAAATTATCTCGCTAAAGCCAACCCCTCAAAGCATTGATGATGAGGCACGCTTGATTCCTTGGCATAGTGATGTGGTGCTCTTGGTTGATCTACCTAATAAAACCATGCTTGTCGCTTGGGGATCTGATTATTAATTATTTGTCGTTTTAATCCTTTTTGGGGATTGAAACTGATCAGCATTTGGGGTGGCTGCTGTGTTTTTTGCGGTGATCAGTATTCTGCCAGAGATGTTTAGCGCCATCAAAGACTTTGGCGTGGTAGGTCGCGCGGTCAAAAATGAACAAGTGGTTATCCATGTGATCAACCCAAGGGACTTTACCACCGATAATTACCGTCGGATTGATGAACGCCCATTTGGCGGTGGTCCTGGTATGGTCATGATGGCAGAGCCACTTGAAAAAGCGATCATGCATGCTCAAGATTTGGCTAAGCAAGCAGGCTGCGACATTCAAAATGGTCAATGCCCTGTGGTATATCTCTCACCGCAAGGAGAGACTTTGAGCGAGCCTTTGGTGGCTAACATGCCAAGCTTGGATGGCATGATATTGTTATGCGGTCGGTATGAAGGGATTGATGAGCGGCTCATTGCGCGCTATGTGGACAAAGAAATCTCCATTGGCGACTATGTGCTAACGGGCGGTGAGCTGCCTGCCATGGTCTTGATGGACAGCGTGATTCGTAGACTACCTAAGGTCATGGGTGATGATCTGTCGGCTGAGCAAGACTCTTTTGTGGATGGGCTTTTAGATTGCCCTCATTATACTAAGCCACTTGAGTTTCATGGTGAGGCGGTGCCGCCTGTCTTACTTTCTGGGCATCATGCCAATATTGCCAAATGGCGTTTTTTAGAACAAGTTAAGCGTACCAAGGCACGTCGCCCAGAGCTTTGGGAAGATTTTCAACCCAGTAAACAGCAAGCCAAGTGGCTCAAAGACTTGGAAGATTAATTAAATCTGTATGGTTCAGAGACAGCGCGCGTGATGCCGCTTTATTAACGATGGTATGCGACTTTTTAACCATTGCATTAGCAAAAAAGTTTTAGCCTCTGCCATGATTATCAGGAGAAATCTTGTGAGTAATAAACATCCTTTAGTACAAGTTGTTGAAAATGCACAACTAAAAGACCACCCAGCTTTCGCACCAGGCGACACTGTTGTTGTTCAAGTGAAGGTTCGTGAAGGCGATCGTGAGCGTTTACAGGCTTTTGAAGGCGTTGTCATCGCTAAGCGTAATCGCGGTCTAAACTCTGCATTCACCGTTCGTAAAATCTCAAGCGGTGTTGGTGTTGAGCGTGCATTCCAACTGCATTCACCATTGATCGCTAGCATCGAAGTGAAGCGTCGTGGTGATGTTCGCCGTGCCAAATTGTACTACTTGCGTGAGCGTTCAGGTAAATCTGCGCGTATCAAAGAAAAATTGGGTGCGCGTAAAGACGCAGAATAACCTGCTCTCTACCATATCCAAAAATCCCCAAGTTCAAGCTTGGGGATTTTTTATTTATTGTCTTCTTTAATTTCTAGAGTGCATTCGGATGGCGTCGTGCTTTATTTGCTGCAGCCTTTTGGTCTAAAATCATCATCTACATCGGTTTCGCATATCCAACCATTTTCAGATGAATGCTTCCAGATTAGCTGTTTATTATGTAGGGCGCTGGCGGCGTTACCACTAAAAACAGCTTTAATGGTGCTTTCATCACCATTTTGCTTTGGTAGGGTAATAGTGGGTTTGTCATCCTTGATTAAGTCGCTTTTAATGTTAGTTGCATCGCATTGGTTTTCTTCGGTAATACCTTGCAATACACACATCTCAACAGCGGTGCGTAGCTGACTGGTTTCCATCATCACACGATTAACTTGAGCGGTAATGGTGTGCTTTTGATATTGAGGTATGGCAAACATCGCCAAAACGCCAATAATCAATACGACAATCATCAGCTCTATCAGGGTAAAACCTTGCTGTGCCTTCATAAACTTATCCAAAACATTAAAAGTGCTCATTGTGCCATATCATTTTTGAATATACAATAAAAAATTATTAAAAATGAATTGCTTGGTCATCAATATGATATTGCAAGCCGCATCATCAGTTTAATAGTAATAAGGTGTCGCCTTAAAGATACATCATCCATCAAATCTACAATACTGTATCAGGTATTTAGACATATTTATTAGTTTAATGGGATATTTTTTAAATAAATGTCGATTATCTTGGGATATATTTTGTAATTATCGCGGTTTTGGGCTATTATTATAAGTGGAGAAGTAACACTTGTTTATGTTCAAAAACAAGTAAGGTTATCTTTAGGCACTTGTAAGTATAATGATCAGTCATTGACTTATAAGCACTGATTAAGATTGTTTAGTTTAAAAGAGGATATGCTATGTTAGAACAATATAGAGCTCATGTTGAAGAGCGTGCAGCATTAGGCGTGCCACCACAGCCATTGACTGATGTACAAACTGCCGATTTGGTTGAGCTGCTAAAAAATCCACCAGCAGGCGAAGAAGACTATTTGGTGGACTTGCTTGAAAATCGAGTTCCAGCAGGCGTTGACCAAGCCGCTTATGTCAAAGCTGCGTTTTTATCTGCCATTGCAAAAGGTGAGACCACCTCTCCTCTGATCTCAAAAGAGCGTGCCGTGTATCTATTGGGCACTATGCTGGGCGGTTATAATGTTGCGCCACTGGTAGAATTGCTTGAAGATGGAGAGCTGGGTGGTTTGGCAGCTGAAGCACTCAAAAAAACCTTGTTGGTTTTTGATGCTTTCCATGATGTCGAAGAAAAAGCCAAAGCAGGTAATGCCAACGCCAAAGCCGTGCTAGAATCATGGGCAGAGGCAGAGTGGTTCACAAGCCGTCCTGAAGTACCAGAAGAAATCACCATCACTGTATTTAAAGTGACTGGCGAAACCAACACTGACGATCTATCACCTGCACAAGATGCTTGGAGCCGTCCTGACATTCCATTGCACGCCAACGCCATGCTCAAAAATGAGCGTGATGGCATTGAGCCTGAGCAGCCAGGTGTTGTAGGTCCGCTTACCCAAATTAAAGACTTGATCGCTAAAGGCAATCCTGTGGCGTATGTGGGTGATGTTGTGGGTACAGGCTCAAGCCGTAAATCTGCAACCAACTCAGTGCTATGGTTCTTTGGTGATGAAATCCCTCACATTCCAAATAAAAAAGATGGCGGCGTGTGCTTAGGCGGAAAAATTGCACCAATTTTCTTTAATACCATGGAAGATGCAGGTGCGCTGCCTGTTGAGATTGATGTTACCGAGATGAACATGGGTGATGAAGTTACCCTGAAAATCAATCACGAAACCGCTGTAGTGACTGCTTTTAAAGAGGGTCAGCAAATCGCTGAATCACCACTTAAAACGCCTGTGCTGTTAGACGAAGTGCGTGCTGGTGGTCGTATTAACCTAATTATCGGTCGCAGCTTAACGACCAAAGCTCGTGAATCATTGGGTCTAGAGCCTTCTACCTTGTTCCGCACACCAGATCAACCTGCTGACACAGGTAAGGGCTTTACTTTGGCACAAAAAATGGTCGGTCGCGCTTGCGGTTTGCCAGAAGGTCAAGGTATCCGCCCAGGCACCTATTGCGAACCTAAGATGACAACAGTTGGCTCACAAGATACCACAGGTCCAATGACTCGTGATGAGCTAAAAGATTTGGCTTGCTTGGGCTTTTCATCTGACCTAGTGATGCAGTCTTTCTGTCATACTGCTGCTTATCCTAAGCCGATTGATGTTGTCACGCATCATACCTTGCCTGACTTTATCATGAATCGTGGTGGTGTGAGCTTGCGTCCAGGTGACGGCGTCATCCACTCATGGCTAAACCGTATGCTACTGCCTGATACTGTGGGTACTGGCGGTGACTCTCATACTCGTTTCCCGATCGGTATCTCATTCCCAGCGGGTTCAGGTTTGGTCGCCTTTGCGGCAGCAACAGGTGTGATGCCATTGGATATGCCAGAGTCTGTCTTGGTTAAGTTCAAAGGTAAAATGCAGCCTGGCATCACCTTGCGTGATCTGGTTCATGCCATTCCTTACTATGCCATCCAAGAAGGCGATCTAACGGTTGAGAAAAAAGGTAAGAAAAACATTTTCTCAGGTCGTATCCTTGAGATCGATCTGACCGAAATGGAAAATGACCTGACTGTTGAGCAAGCATTTGAGCTGTCTGATGCATCGGCTGAGCGCTCAGCTGCAGGATGTGCCATCACGGTATCAGAAGAAAAAGTCGCTGAATACTTGCGCTCAAACATTGTCATGCTCAAGTGGATGATCGCTGAAGGCTATGGTGATGCGCGTACCTTGTCTCGCCGCGCTGAAAACATGCAAAAATGGCTTGATAACCCAAGCCTGATGAAAGCTGATCCAGATGCTGAATACGCTAAAGTTTACGAGATCGATCTATCTGAAATTAAAGAGCCGATCTTGTGCTGCCCAAATGACCCAGATGATGCTAAGCTATTGTCTGAAGTGGCAGGCGATAAGGTTGATGAAGTATTCATCGGCTCATGTATGACTAACATCGGTCACTTCCGTGCTGCAGGTAAGCTTCTATCAGAAGTACCAGCAGGTAGCTTGACGACTCGTATGTGGATTGCGCCACCAACTAAGATGGATGAGCGCCAGTTGATGGATGAAGGTTACTATAATACTTATGCGCAAGCCGGTGCACGTACTGAAATGCCAGGCTGCTCGCTATGTATGGGTAACCAAGCGCGTATCGCTCCAAACTCAACAGCGGTTTCAACTTCGACACGTAACTTCCCGAACCGCTTAGGTCAAGGTGCTAACGTTTACTTGGCGTCTGCAGAGCTTGCGTCTGTAGCAGCGGTTATCGGTAAGCTGCCAACAGTTGAAGAATATCAAAAATATGCAGGCAAGCTTGATAATATGCAAGCAGAGGTATATAACTATCTGAACTTTGATCAGATGGCTGACTATACTGGCAAAGCTGATAAAATTGACGTTGCTCAGCTTAGCTAAGATATCATAACCATCCAAAATACCGTTATCTGATGATGACGGTATTTTTTTGTGTTTAAAATTTAAAAATAATTTGCATAGATAATTATTATTTGCTATTATTAGTATATACAACTTAACGCCATTTTCATTAAGTTAAATTCTAGTAAAAAGGATATTATTATGACCAAATTCACTCGTACTGACACCAGCCGTGTCATCCAAGCGCCCACAGGCACAAGCTTGACTTGCAAAAGCTGGCTGACCGAAGCGCCATATCGCATGATCCAAAATAACCTACATCCTGATGTTGCCGAAAACCCCCAGAGCCTTGTGGTGTATGGCGGCATTGGACGTGCTGCGCGCAACTGGGAGTGTTATGACAAAATCTTGGAGACACTCACCGAACTTGAAGATAACCAAACCTTGCTGATCCAATCTGGCAAACCTGTGGGTGTGTTTAATACGCATGCGAATGCGCCGCGTGTACTGATCGCCAACTCAAACCTTGTGCCACGCTGGGCGACGTGGGAGCATTTTAATGAGCTTGACCGCAAAGATTTGTTTATGTATGGGCAGATGACCGCAGGCAGCTGGATTTATATTGGCACACAAGGGATTGTGCAGGGCACTTATGAGACCTTTGCTGAAGCAGGACGACAGCATTTTGGTCATGGTCAAGATAAAAGCACTGATAATTGGAAGGGTCGCTGGATTTTGACCGCAGGGCTTGGTGGTATGGGCGGCGCTCAGCCGCTGGCGGCGACCTTTGCAGGGGCTGTGTCACTGAATATCGAATGCCAGCAATCCAGCATTGATTTTCGCTTGCGCACAGGCTATGTGGATAAGCAAGCTCGTGACCTTGACCACGCTTATGAGCTCATTAAAGAGCATACCGACAAAGGCGAAGCGGTATCGATTGCCTTACTTGGCAATGCCGCCGAAATTTTGCCACAAATTGTTGAGCGCGCCAAAAACGCTGGTGACAACAAGCACTTTAAGCCTGACTTTGTCACCGACCAAACATCCGCCCACGATTTGATCAATGGCTATTTGCCAATCGGCTGGACGGTCGAGGAGTGGAAGGCAGCACAAGCCGATCCAAGCCAACACGAAAAATTGACCCAAGCAGCTGCCAAGTCGTGTGCGGTGCATGTACAAGCCATGCTCGATCTGCAAGCCATGGGCGTGCCTGCCACTGACTATGGTAATAATATTCGTCAAGTCGCCTTTGATGAAGGGGTGAAAAATGCCTTTGATTTCCCTGGCTTTGTCCCTGCTTATATCCGTCCGTTATTTTGTCAAGGTAAAGGTCCATTTCGCTGGGTTGCATTGTCTGGCGATCCAGAAGACATTTACAAGACTGACCAAAAGATCAAAGAGCTGTTCCCTGATAATCAGCATGTGCATAACTGGCTGGATATGGCAAAAGATCGCATTCATTTTCAGGGCTTGCCGGCGCGTATCTGCTGGCTTGGTCTTGGCGAGCGAGACAAAGCAGGCTTGGCGTTTAATGAAATGGTGAAAAACGGCGAACTAAAAGGTCCGATCGTCATTGGTCGAGATCACCTAGATACGGGTTCTGTGGCAAGCCCCAACCGAGAAACCGAATCGATGAAAGACGGCACGGATGCGGTGTCTGACTGGGCTTTGTTAAATGGTATGCTGAATGTGGCAGGTGGCGCCACTTGGGTGTCTTTGCACCATGGCGGCGGTGTCGGCATGGGTTACTCTCAGCATTCTGGCATGGTGATTGTCGCTGACGGTACGGATGAAGCCGCCGCGCGCTTAGCCAATGTGCTCGTGAATGACTGTGGCAGTGGTGTGATGCGCCATGCCGATGCTGGCTATGAGCTTGCCATTGAAACTGCCAAAAATTATGGCTTAAAGTTGCCGATGTTAGAGCCTTAATCTTTATCTTTGGATGAATAAAAATCAGGGCAAAAGGCGATCGATTGCCTTTTGCCCTGATGTGTTTTGATCTATAAAAATTGCTCAAAGGAATTGTCTGTTTTAAGGAAAAAAATGAATAACAACCACCATTCTAAGTCTAACACCTTAGCCGTCATACAAATGACTGGATTTAGCCTATTGGGCATCGCGCTGTTTTTTGTGCCGATCACCATCGGTGGCAAGCGCACCATTGCTTTTGATCATATGGCTGGCTACTTGGTGAACCAGCAGCGCACCTTGGCTGTCATTTTGTTATTTTTACTCATGATCTATGGCGTTGCCAAGCCGTTTGTTTCTGGGACATGGCGCTCAAATGCGACCAATATGATTTTAAGTGCGTTTAAAGTATTGGGTTTGGTCTTAGCGGTCATGTATGTGACAGGCACTGCGCCTGATGTGCTGATGACCAAAGACATGCTGCCATTTTTGTTTGAAAAATTAGCGTTGCCAGTTGGTATGATCATTCCCATTGGCGCACTCATGCTGTCCTTTTTGATTGCTTTTGGCTTGCTTGAGATGATGGGCGTGATCATGCAGCCTGTGATGAGACCGATTTGGCGGACTCCAGGATCGTCGGCGATAGACGCTGTGGCGTCATTTGTGGGCAGCTATTCTGTTGGTCTGTTGATTACGGATCGTGTGTATCTCAAAGGGGCGTACTCTGCCAAAGAAGCGGCGATCATCGCCACTGGATTTTCGACGGTTTCGACAGCATTTGTGGTGATTGTCGCTAAGACTTTGGAATTGATGCCGTTTTGGAATGTGTATTTTTGGTCGTGTCTGGTCATTACTTTTTTGGTGACAGCGATCACAGCTCGCCTGCCGCCCATTAGAAATATGGATGATCAAAAAACTATTGCTGATGAAATTGAGTTTAATCATTCACGCCTAAGTCACGCATGGCAAACAGGTGTCCAAACCGCCAAAAGTGCGCCGCCGCTGTATCGAGTTTTGGGACAAAATCTTTGGGATGGCATCCAAATGTCTGCAGCGGTCGTGCCTGCCATCATTGCCATTGGCTTATTTGGGTTATTATTAGAAAAGTACACGCCCGTTTTTGACATTCTTGGTTTGGCTTTGGTGCCGTTTACTTGGCTGGGGGGATTGTCCGATCCTATGGGCGCTGCCAAAGGCTTGTCTTCTGGTCTGGCAGAGATGTTTTTACCTGCGCTTTTATTGGCTCAAAGCGATGTCTTGACCCGTTATGTGACCGCAGTAGTGTCGGTCTCTTCGGTGGTCTTTTTTTCGGGCATGGTGCCTTGTGTATTGGCAACCAAAATCCCTTTGTCTGTCGCTAAAATGGTCTTAATCTGGTTCATACGCGTTGCATTGAGTATTTTATTTGCTTGTGCGTTTGGTCATTTGGCGATACATTTGGGCTGGATTTATTAATTGATTAAGGATAGTCTTATGAAAAACACCGTGTTTCTCTCAGCAGGTCGGCTAACTTTTGATCAGCTTCGCAAAATTTATAATAATCCAGTGACTATCACGCTTGATCCTGACAATGATGCTCAAATTGATCGATCGCATGAAGCGGTTCAGGCAATTATCAAAAAAGACAAAGCCGCTTATGGCATTAACACAGGCTTTGGTCTGCTTGCCAAAACACGCATCGCCGATGATGAGCTTGAACTCTTACAAAGAAACTTGATTTTAAGTCACTGCGTGGGCACAGGCGAGCGTCTGCCCGATAATGTTGTCCGCTTGATCATTGTGATGAAATTATCAAGCCTAGCCCAAGGCTGCTCTGGCGTGCGCCGCGAGGTGATTGATGCTTTGATGGGCTTGATTAATCATGACATCATGCCAATCATCCCAGCCAAGGGCTCGGTGGGGGCAAGTGGCGATCTGGCGCCTTTATCGCACATGACATTGGCAATCTTGGGTGAAGGGCAAGTGGTGGTTAATGGTCAAACCATATCTGCCAAAGAGGCACTGGCTCAAGCTGGCTTAACACCAATCAAACTGGCAGCCAAAGAAGGGCTTGCGCTGATTAATGGAACGCAAGTCTCGACAGCTTTGGCGATACGCGGTTATTTTATGGCGCAAGATCTGTTGGCAGCGGCGACGGTTGTGGGCAGTATGTCTATCGATGCTGCGCGTGGTTCAGATGCGCCTTTTGATGCGCGCATACACGAAGTGCGTGGGCACTACGGACAAATTCAAATCGCCAAAACTCATCGAGGGCTGATTGAGGGCAGTGCCATCCGAGAATCTCACGCACAAGATGATGAGCGTGTGCAAGATCCGTATTGCTTAAGATGCCAGCCTCAGGTCATGGGCGCGTGCCTTGATGTCATCAACCAAGCAGGCAAAACCTTACTCACTGAAGCCAATGCCATCACTGATAATCCGCTGATTTTCAATGATGATGAGCCCGTGGCGATCTCTGGGGGTAATTTTCATGCGGAGCCAGTGGCTTTTGCTGCTGATATGCTGGCGCTGGCGCTCAGTGAGATCGGATCGATGAGTGAGCGCCGTGTTTCTTTATTGATTGATCAGACATTGTCGGGCGGGTTGCCAGCATTTTTGGTGAAAAATGCAGGCTTGAACTCAGGCTTTATGATTGCTCATGTCACGGCAGCGGCTTTGGTCAGTGAAAATAAATCTTTGGCGCATCCTGCCTCCGTGGACAGCATACCCACCAGTGCCAACCAAGAAGACCATGTGTCTATGGCGACTTTTGCTGCTCGCCGTCTGTATGAGATGGCACACAACACCGCCACAGTGGTGGGGATTGAGCTGCTTGCCGCTGCTCAAGGTGTGGATTTTCATATCCAAAATGGCTTATCAACATCACAAAAAATCTCTCAGGTGCACAGTCAGCTGCGTGCTGTGGTTGATTTTTATGATAAAGATCGCTACTTTGCCAGTGATATCGAACATGCCAAGCAAATGGTGTTATCAGGCGAGCTGTTAGAGAGCTGGTCGGAGCTAAGATCGGATTGGTATGTGAATGCATGATTTGATGCGTGTGATCATTTTATAATTGAATTTGGAAAAATTTATCATGGCGGATTTTGTTTCTTTTGTTGCCAGTAACTACACTGGACGCAGCGATCCTTTAGAGTCGGACAGGTCGTTATACTGGCATCAGATGGTGCAAGGTTTTGATTATCAGCGCATTGGATTGATTGGTTTTGCCAGTCATGAAGGTGTGAAGCGCAATCTTGGACGCATTGGGGCAAACTCTGGACCTACCAAAATCCGCCAATTTTTTGCCAAGCTTCCCATAACGCCAGCCATCCAAGATGCGTATGGTCAATTAAATCACTTGGTCGGGGATGCAGGCGAGGTCGTTTGTGAAGATTTTGTAGAAATCATGCCGCATAGTCTGGAGTCCGCCCAAGCACTGTATGCTGACAAAGTGACCGAAATTTTGGCTCAAAACTCGGTCGCCATTGGCTTGGGTGGTGGGCATGAGATTGCTTTTGGTAGTTTTTTGGGCTTGTATCAATTTTTGAAACTCAAAGATACCTCCCAAAAGATTGGTATTATTAATTTTGATGCGCATTTTGACTTACGCACTGATGAGTATGCCACTTCAGGTACGCCATTTTTACAAATCAGCGAGATATTGGGTCGTGATTTTGCGTATTTTTGTGTAGGTATCAGCCGTTTTGGTAATACCGCAAGTTTGTTTGATAAAGCCAATCAACTTGGTGTCGGCATCATCAGTGATGATGAGTGCCATCGTCTGTCGTATGATGAGATTTGGCAGCGCTTGGCGGAGTTTATCGAGGCTGTGGATGTGCTGTATGTGACCGTCGATTTGGACTGCTTGCCAGCGGGTGAGATGCCAGCGGTCAGCGCTGTTAATCCAAAGGGCCTTGACTTGGATTTGCTTGAATTTTTACTTGCTAAGATCATTGACACACATAAAGTCAAGGTGCTTGATTTTGCGGAATTTAATCCTGCTTATGACATTGATGATCGAGGCGCAAAAGTGGCTGCTCGTCTATTGGCTGTATGCGTAGAACAGCTATTGCTGACAGCGCATGATCCCACAATCTGATACTTAATTTATTTGGTATGGATAAATAAATTAAGCTAAATGGTCTGATGCGTGATTGGTTAGTTATTTTACAAATTTTAAATCTAAAAAGATGGTAATAAAGGGGAGATGATGACTCATTTTGATACGTTGATCATTCATGCAAATTTGGCGACCATGAATGATGAGTTTGGTTTTGGTGGGCAGGTGCCTTATGGACAGATCCTAGATGGCGCAATCGGAATCAGCGAAGGCAAGATTCAGCATATCGCCCATTCGGCTGCAGGGCTGACGGCTGATCAGGTGATAGACGCCAATCATCAGTGGCTCACCCCTGCGTTGATTGATTGCCACACACATTTGGTCTATGCAGGTAATCGCAGTAATGAATTTGAGATGCGCTTAAATGGTGTGGATTATAAGACCATCGCTAACCAAGGCGGCGGCATCGTCTCAACGGTCAAGTCGGTGCGTCAGTCGAGTTTTGATGAGCTGTATCAAGCCAGCGAAAAGCGCTTGCAAGCTTTGATCAGCCAAGGTGTGTCAACCATTGAAATCAAATCTGGCTATGGTCTGGATTTGGAAAATGAAAGAAAAATGCTCTTAGTCGCCCAAGCACTGGGTAAAAACTACGGTATCACAGTCAAAAAAACCTATCTGGCTGCCCATGCGCTGCCACCAGAGTATAAAGATCAGCCTGATGAGTATATCGATCAAGTCTGCCAGTGGCTGCCAATTTTATATGAAGAAGGCTTGGTGGATGCGGTGGATGCATTTTGTGAAAATATCGCGTTTAGCCCAGAGCAGGTATCAAAAGTGTTCGATGTGGCGCAGTCCTTGGGTTTGCCTGTCAAATTACATGCCGAGCAGCTATCAGATATGGGCGGTGCAGGTCT
Source organism: Moraxella canis (assembly GCF_034424565.1). Taxonomy (NCBI): domain Bacteria; kingdom Pseudomonadati; phylum Pseudomonadota; class Gammaproteobacteria; order Moraxellales; family Moraxellaceae; genus Moraxella; species Moraxella canis. The sequence goes on from NZ_CP139961.1 coordinate 1,545,067, forward strand.
TGTGGCAGCTTATGAGGGGCTGTCCGCTGATCACATTGAATATCTTAATGACAATAATATTGAAAAAATGGCGGATAAAGGCGTGGTGGGCGTGCTTTTGCCGACAGCGTTTTATGTTCTGCGTGAGACCAAGCTGCCACCGATAGATCGTATGCGTCAGCAGGGCGTCTCTATGGCAGTCTCAACCGACTGCAATCCTGGCACATCACCGTCCACCTCTTTACTGCTTGCGATGAACATGGCGTGTACTTTATTTCAGCTCACGCCAGAAGAAGCACTGGCAGGGACGACACGCCACGCCGCCAAAGCATTGGGACTTGAGCATCAGAAAGGTCAGCTCAAAGTGGGGTTTGATGCAGACATCGCCTTTTGGGATATCAGCCGCCCTGCAGATTTGAGTTATTTGATTGGGCAAAATACCTTACAAACGCTTTTGGTGGGTGGTAAGGGTTATAATCTTAGCGCCCAATAAACCAGCGCCAAGGCTGCAAAGCGCCCAATGCCATGCCAATCAAGCCGATGACTAGAGTGGTATTTAGCATCTCTCCAAGCAGTGGCACCGCAATGATACTGGCAATAAAGGGCGCTAAGTTGGCGATACTGCCTGCTTTAAAGATGCCGATTTGCGCCACCGCTTTGGCATAGGTTAAGGTTGCGATGATGACCACAAAAATGCCGTGAAATATCCCTTGAAATGCCAAGTGTAAAGGCTTGACTTGATCGAAGGCGGGCGTGACAAAGCAGACATAGATCAGCGTATAAATGATCGCTGACCAAATGGCGACGCCGCACATGATATGCCAGGCAGAAAAGCTCCATTTGCGCAGCAGTACCGAAAACAGCCCCCAGCATAGACCACTGGCAATAAACATCAAATCGCCGCGCCCAAAGTGCCCATCGCCAATGATCATGCTGACGGTCATAAATAGCAAAGTTATCACGATGATGGATAAACCTATGCCAGTCTGTCTGTCGATCGGCTGTCTTAGCATCAGATAGCCGATGAGCGCAGCAAATAGCGGAAATGTACCATTCAAAAACACCACGCCGTGCGCCACAGGGGCATAAAAAAATCCGCTATAAACAAACACGCAATAGCCAATACTACCGGTCAAAGCCAGTACGACCATTTTAAAATCAAAAAGAAAGCGATAGTCTTTTTTCCACCATAAAATGGGCAAAAGCACAGCGGCGGCGATACCAAATCGAAGAAGTAATACATCCCAAATCTGAATCTGCCAATAGGCATTCATTCGAGCCATCAGCCCAAACGCACCCCAAATACACATGGTGATAAAGGTAAATAAATAGCCTTGTTGTTCATCAGATAAAGAGCGAAATACAGTCATAAACCACCGCGCAGACGGCAAAAACGCTATTGTATCATGTGGTATCCATAAACCCTAGCGATGAATCATTATAAAATATTTAAGCCTGAACTGCAAAGGAGCAAAATATTGTTACAAAAATGACCCATTGGTCAAAGTTATCATTTTTTGAACGAAAATTTACGTTCTGTAGTTTACAAAACCGCGCGGAATGTGTATTGTATTAGGGTCTGTGTTTTTATTTAATGTAACAAAAGAAGAGGATTCTATGAAAATATTAGTCGCGGTAAAACGTGTCGTTGACCACAATGTAAAAGTGCGTGTAAAAGCTGATGAGTCAGGTGTAGAGCTTGCCAATGCTAAGATGAGCGTTAACCCATTTTGTGAAATTGCTATCGAAGAAGCGGTACGCCTAAAAGAAAAAGGCGTCGCAAGCGAAGTCATCGCTGTCTCTATCGGCACCAGCCAGTCTTCAGAGCAAATCCGCTCAGCATTGGCATTGGGCGCTGACCGCGGTATTTTGGTTGAAACTGACGCCAAAGCACAGCCACTACAAGTCGCCAAAATCCTAAAAGGTGTGGCAGAAGCTGAAGGTGCACAGATTGTACTACTAGGTAAGCAGGCGATTGACGACGATAACAACCAAACAGGTCAAATGCTGGCAGCGCTGATGGGCGTGGGTCAAGGTACCTTTGCTTCTGAAGTTGTGGTTGAAGGTGATAAAGTGAATGTCACGCGCGAAATCGACGGCGGTCTTCAGACGGTGGCGCTATCACTACCTGCAGTGATCACTACTGACTTGCGTCTGAATGAACCACGCTTCCCTAAGCTACCAAATATCATGGCAGCTAAGAAAAAGCCACTTGATACCAAATCACCTGCAGACTTTGGGGTGGAAATGACTTCTAAGCTTGAAACCATCAAAGTATCTGCACCAAAAGAGCGTTCAGCAGGCGTTAAGGTGTCATCGGTTGATGAGTTGATCGACAAGCTAAAAAATGAAGCGCGCGTTATTTAATACCCATTACAAAGTTTAAGGATAAAAAATTATGACAATTTTAGTATATGCAGAGCATGATAATAAAGAACTAAAGTCAGCGACCTTGTCGACCGTAACCGCTGCAGCGAAGATGGGCGGTGATATCCATGTGCTAATAGCAGGTGCTGATTGCCAAGCTGTGGCAGAAGAAGCTGCCAAAGTGGCAGGCGTAAGCAAGGTATTGGTCGCGGATAACGCTGCCTATGCCAATCAGTTGGCAGAAAATGTTGCCTTGCTAGTCAAAGATTTGGCAGGTGATTATAGCCATATCGTGGCACCTGCGACGACTACTGGCAAGAACTTTTTGCCACGCGTGGCAGCGCTTTTGGATGTGAGCATGGTCTCAGACATTACCGCTGTGGTAGATGCCAATACTTTTGAGCGCCCAATTTATGCAGGTAACGCGATTGCTACCGTTAAATCAAGCGAAAATGTATTGGTGGTATCGGTGCGTGGTACCGCATTTGAGCCGGCAGAATTGACAGGCAGTGCTTCTGTTGAAGCAGTGGACATCGCCGAAGATGCTGGTAAGTCAAGCTTTGTGAAAGAAGAGTTGGCTAAGTCTGATCGCCCAGAGCTAACCTCAGCTAATATCGTCGTTTCAGGCGGTCGTGCGCTTGCCAGTGGTGAAAACTTCACCAAATACATCGAGCCTTTGGCTGATAAGCTTGGTGCAGCGGTGGGCGCGAGCCGTGCTGCGGTTGACGCAGGCTTTGTACCTAATGATATGCAAGTTGGTCAGACGGGTAAAATCGTTGCCCCAAATCTATACATCGCAATCGGTATCTCTGGTGCGATCCAGCACTTGGCAGGTATGAAAGACTCAAAAACCATCGTGGCAATCAACAACGATCCAGAGTCGCCAATTGCGTCAGTTGCTGACTACTTCTTGGAAGGCGATTTGTACAATATCGTTCCTGAGCTGATTGAAAAATTATAATTCAACATATCTTTCACAGCCAAAATACATCCAATCATTTGATTGGATGTATTTTTTTTGATATAAAATATCAATAATGAATGTCCAAAAATACAATTTCTGGACGATTAAAAATGCGTGGGACAAATCGGGTTGATTCTTTTGCTAAGCCGCGACTGACAATGAGCTCACTTGATCGGTTGGGGTCTGTATTATCAAGTTGATATTGACCGCCAGCGTAGGCTGGAAACAGTCCTTGATTGGGCGCAAACAGCCCATTTATCAAAGGTGGCAATCGCCATTGACCGCCATGGGCATGACCGCTGACCACGATGTCAAAGGGATATTGGACATAGTCGCTCACACGCTCAGGGCGATGACTGAGCAAAATATTAATGTGATCTGGATTGGCAAGCGTGCCGACAGTGTTTAGCTGAGTGTCAAATTCGCCACTGACTGGATCAGCCACACCCCAGACCGAGATTGGCGAATCGTTTAATCGCTGAACGCCCGTTCCGTGGAGAATTTGGATGCCATAGCTTTGGATTTTATCGAGGACGGTTTGGTACTCCAAGCTAGGCATATACAGCTCATGATTGCCATTGACATAATAAATATGGCGACTAACCGATCCAAGCTGTGACAGTAGGATATCGGAGTGGGTGTGCGCCAAATCATCATCGTAAATATCCCCGCCCAAAAGAATGATATCAGGCTTTTGTAACCTTAAGATATCCATGATCTCTTGCTGATGATCACCATAAAAACAGCTGTGCAAATCGGTGATGATCGCAGCGGATAAAGTCTTGGTCGCCGAGCTGGATGCGCCTTGCCAAGTGTATTTTTGCACCAGAATTTTGGTACTACTGGCAATCACAAAAACCCCAATTATAAAGAGAATAAGAACCCAAAACTGCCACTGTTTGACAACACTCATCTTGAGTATCTCCGCTGGCGCAGCATTTCATAAAAGCATACCGATCCTGCAATACTGACATTCAGGCTTTCTTGTCCGCCGGGCTGTGGCAGGGCGATCGGCGTTGCCTGTTTTAAAAAGTCATCGCTCACGCCCTGACCTTCGTGCCCAAGCACCCAGGCGATGGGCTGAGTCAAATCATGATCATAAATGACCGTGTCGGTGTGAGAGCTGGTGGCATAAAAGGGCGTTTGCACTTTTTGTAAGATATCATCGGTAGTGATGTGCTCATAAATCGATAAAGAAAAATGAGCCCCCATGCCTGCCCGCAGCACCTTAGGCGACCAAAGGTGGGCGGTGTGTGGCGTGGTGATCACCGATTGGATGCCGACAGCAGAAGCGGTGCGCAGCAGCGTGCCGATATTACCAGTATCTTGTAGCCCATCCAAAATCAAGCAGTCTGTCTGAATATTGACCAAATCAAGATCAGGAATATCAACAATCGCCATCATGTCGATGCCATCGCCTAGGGTGCGGATTTGTTTGTAGAGAGTATCGGCAATGACAATAATATCCTTATGCTCGGCATGATTCAGTAAAGGCAAGACTTCATGGTGGCTTGCGGCACTTTGGCTAACCAAAAGCTTACTAACCGTGAGCCCTTGCTTAACATAAGCATCTAGCAAATGCACGCCTTCTATCACCGTTTGCCCGCTTTTTTTGCGAGTACGGTGATGAGTAAGTAGGGCTTGGGCGTGGCGGACAGTGGGATTGGTGGGAGAGGTAATTGGGGTCATGGAGGTGTTCTTCTTTAAATGAAATATTATCTGTTTGCTTTACTTTCAAGAAAACTAAATCCAGCACCAACAAAGGTGCAGATGGTGAATATAAAGCCAAGTTTTCCAAAAACTCCTTTAAAAGCGGTAATGGCTTGCTGTTTACTGTTAAGCCAATTTTGTACTCGCATTTTTACTGTAAATTCATTATTGATGACTTGTTTAATAAAATCTTTTTCTGAAAGGATGTTAATTTTTTGTATTTTTAAATTTTCATAATTTTGAATATCAAAATTTTTATATGCAAAAATTATAGATAAGATAAACATAAGTATGTATGATATAAAAGTGATTGATGTTAATATTCTTTTTTTGATATCGTTGGAATTAAGTAAGTTGTCTTTTATATGGTGATTAAAATCGTCATTATGAAATATTCTGTGACCAATTCTGTAAGTCCAATCTTGCAGAATTAAAAAACAAATAGTGCAAAATACATAAAGAAAAAGCAATACATTTGCTAGAATTTTAAAAAAGAAGCATAGGATAAGGACGGCAACAGCAAATAGAAATAATTTAATAGCAGTTTCATCATCTTCTTTGAAAAGCAGAAAGATTAAAGTAGCGACAAAAAATATGATCAAAAATGTTATTGTAAGACCTAAACCTATGTAGAAAATAGAAAAAGATAAAAGAGTGCCAAAGAGACAGCTTAGCCGCAATAAGTCAAAATAATTATTGTTGCTAGATAATATTTCTTTAAGGTCTTGCATGATAAATTTCTCTACTAACAAATGCACGCCTTCGATGACCGTCTGCCCGCTTTTTTTGCGGGCGCGGTGCTGCGTGAGTAAGGCTTGGGCGTGGCGGACAGTGGGATTGGTGGGAGAGGTGATGATCATGGTATGATAAATTTGACTCAAAAGTTAGGGGCGTCATGACACCATAAAATGCCAACATTAATAACATCAAAGCAGCGACAAACTGCACTGAATAAAAAGCCGCCTTGATGGCGACTTTTTGGATGGGTTATGCTGGATCGCCATTCGCCAAAATGCCTGCCTTGGCGTGCAGATCTTTAACATAGTCGACTTCTTCTTTGGCGCCAAGCACCACAGGGATGCGCTGATGGATGTGGCTAGGCTTAATCTCCATGATACGCTCAACGCCATCTGTACTTGCGCCGCCAGCTTGCTCAATGATAAAGCTCATCGGATTGGCTTCATACATCAAGCGCAGCTTACCTGCCTTACCTGCGATTTTGGTGTCAAATGGGTACATAAATACGCCGCCACGAATCAAAATGCGATGCACATCAGCAATCATCGCCGCCACCCAGCGCATATTATAATCTTTATTACGCACGCCCAGATCACCTGCGACCAAGCCATCAATGTATTCTTTGATCGGATCAAGCCAGTAGCGATAATTCGACGCATTGATGGCGTATTCGGCAGCCGTCTGGCTGATGGTGACCTGATCATTAATCAGTAAATACTCTTGACTGGTTGGATCAAAGCTGAACATCACGACACCTTGACCCAGCGTCATCGCAAGCATGGTGCTGGTGCCATAAATAAAATAGCCTGCCGCTACTTGTTGAACACCTGGTTGTAAAAAATCAGCTTCGGTGGCTTGGCTGCCCACGCGCGGATGCGGCAAAATAGAAAAAATTGTGCCCACAGTCATATTGATATCAATATTACTAGAGCCATCCAAAGGGTCAAAAGTGACAAGCAGTGTGCCTTGATCATTGGCAGGGCTGATCTCATCCAGCTCTTCGGAGGCGACGCCTGCACAGTGCGGGTTTTTGGTGAGTGCATCAAGCAGCAGATCATTAGAGATGACATCGAGCTTTTTTTGGGCTTCGCCTTGTACATTTTCATTGCCAGCTTCGCCATGAATGCCTGCCAGCACCCCTTTATCGAGCAGTGCGCTGATGGCGATACTGCTCTTTGCCAAGGTGTCGATAGTACTGGCAAGTTCGCTGCTTGCCTGTGATTGTAAATATTGAGTCAAAGTTATCATAAATGTATCCTTGGGTGGCGGCATGGCTTAGCAAAAGGCTAAGAGCGCACTGTGATTTTGTGCTATTTTAACATGATTTTTGGGGGCTGTGTCAGGCGATGCGTGATAAAAATAAATAATTTTATTGTTAGTAAAATTAATAAATAGCTCAACCACCAAAAATCGATCCTAAGGATGTATCAAAGAAAAATATCGTTGTTTTCAAGCCAAGAAATTTGCTAAAATGGCTTAATTTATTTTTTTATTTGATCGAGTGTATATCAGGGGCTCTGCCTCGCCACTAGGTATCAAATTTTAAATGAAACTTTTTAGATAATTGATAAGGAAAACCGCCATGATCACCATTCAAGCTCGCCTAAATGCTCAGCTCGCACAGCCTCAGCTCGCTGATGATGGCGGTATCCGTCATTTTATTGGGGTGGAGGGGCTGAGTAGACGGCAGCTTGAGAGCATCATCGATAAGGCGATGGGATATTTTGATGAAGATGGCAGGCTGATTAACACCACAGAGCTGTCTGGTAAGACGGTGATGAATTTGTTTTTTGAAAATTCAACGCGCACGCGCACCACATTTGAGGCGGCTCAAAAACGCTTGGGCGCCAATGTACTAAATCTAGACATCGCACGCTCAAGCACCAATAAGGGCGAAACGCTGCGCGATACGCTGTGGAATCTGGAGGCGATGAGCGCGGATATGTTTGTGGTGCGCCACAGTGCATCAGGCGCTGCACACTTTATGGCGACCCAAGTCACGCCCAATGTCGCCATCATCAATGCCGGCGATGGCTGGCATGCGCATCCCACGCAGGCGATGCTTGATATGCTCACCATTCATAAAGAGGCGTGCCTAAAGCAGCAAAAATCCTTTGATGATCTGTCGGTAGCGATCATCGGTGATATCAAGCACAGCCGCGTCGCACGCTCGGACATCTCGGCGCTGCAGACGCTGGGGGTCAAGGACATTCGTGTGATTGCGCCTAAGACCTTATTGCCCAAAGGGATCGAGCGCTATGGCGTCAGTGTCTACGAGCAGATGGAGGCGGGTCTGGCGGATGCTGATGTGATCATCGGTCTGCGCATCCAAAATGAGCGCATCGGCTCGCCACTTCTACCGTCCACCAGTGAATATTTTAAGATGTATGGCATTACGGATGCTCGTGTTAAGCTTGCCAAGCCCAATGCTCTGGTCATGCACCCAGGTCCGATGAACCGCGGTGTGGAGATCGCCTCAAGCGTGGCAGATGGTGAGCAGTCGGTCATCCTAAAGCAGGTCAATAATGGCATCGCGGTGCGTATGGCGGTGATGGCGATGGCGATGGCAGGGCAAGCTCGATAACGCCATGCTAATCCGTCATTTGACCAAATTAATACACTAAGGGACTACCAATCATGCTAAAAAAACTGACCCTCTTGATAGCCGTCTCGGCTTTATCACTCGGTGCGCTGGCGGCAGATCCAGCACAGCTGTCAAAAGCCGCACAAGGTGATGCGGCAGCCCAGATGGTGCTTGCAAGGTATTATTATGATATGCAAGATTATCAAAAAGCCGCTGAATGGATTACCAAAGCCGCCAATCAAGGCGATGCAATGGCTCAAAATAATCTGGGTGTGATGTATGATAAAGGTCAAGGCGTGCGCCAAGATGATCAAAAAGCCGTTGAATGGTACACCAAAGCCGCCAATCAAGGGCTTGCAGATGCCCAACATAATCTGGGCTGGATGTATGAGAACGGTCAAGGCGTGCGCCAAGATTATCATAAAGCCGTTGAGTGGTACACCAAAGCCGCCAATCAAGGGTATGCTCAGGCTCAAACTAATTTGGGGTTTATGTATGAGAAAGGTCGAGGCGTCCGCCAAGATTATTATCAAGCGTTTAAATGGTACACCAAAGCCGCCAATCAAGGTCGTGCAAAGGCTCAATATAATCTGGGTGTGATGTATTATGAGGGTAAAGGTGTGCGCCAAAATAAAACGACCGCCAAAATTTACTTTGGTCAAGCCTGTGATCATGGGGTGCAAAAAGGCTGTGATAACTATCGAATACTTCATCAGCAGGGCTATTAGCACTGATGCGTACCCAGTTTATCCTAAATCAAGCAAATAAAGAGATTGTTATGAAAAACCTACTTCCCCAAGACTGGCAGCAGCCCCACATCTCAGAGACGGACACTGCGGATAAATGGCTGATACCGCCCATCGTGGATCTGTGTGCGCGCCTAAGGGAGCCTGGGCATCAGTCACATGGTACGCTGGCAAGCGAAGGGCGAGCCGCGCGCCAAAATGGTATCCTACATGTCGTGCTGCCACCAGACACAGATCCTGTGCTCGAAAACGGCTCGCTCTTAAAGGGTCTGCGTGAGAAGGCGTGGGCGGATGGCGGTATTCATTTGCATGTATTGGGGGTATTGACTCAGGGTCTGGAAGGTAAGCAGCCTGCCAACTTGGCAGGACTTAAGCAGGGCAATGCGATCGCAGTGACGAATGCAGGCGCAGGCTTTGAGAATGATTTGGTGCTGCTGCGCTGCTTGGAGTATGCGGCGACCTTTGGGCTAAAAGTGTTTTTTTATCCTGATGAGCCAAGCCTATCAAAAGGCGGCGTGGCGCATGAAGGCTACATTGCGTCATTTCATGGCTTGCAGGGTATCCCTTGGCTGGCTGAGACCATTGCGCTGTCTAAGCAGATTTTGATGGCTGAAGAGACAGGCATCAGCGTGCATTTTAGCCAGATCACTTGCCGCACTTCGGTAGAGCTGATTCGTCATGCCAAGCAAAAAGGCTTGCCAGTCACCTGTGATGTGGCGATGCATCAGCTGCATCTGACCGATGATGATATCGAAGGCTATGATGCCAATGTCTATGTGCTGCCACCTTTACGCTCTAATACCGACCAAAAAGCACTCATCGCAGGTCTAAAAGATGGCACCATCGATGCCATCTGTAGCCATCATGAGCCGCTGTCATCGAGCGCTAAGCAGGCGCCATTTGCTGAGAGTGCGCCAGGGATTAGTAATTTTGATACCTTTGTGTCGCTTGGGGTGAAACTGGTGGCGGACGGTGTTTTGACGCCAGAAGAATTGGTTGAAAAAATATGCCTAAATCCTGCCAAAATCGCTGGCATTAAGGATTATCAAGTCATCGGCGGTGCGGTGCTTATCGATCCAAAAGCGACTTGGACGGTGACCAAGGACACCATGCTATCAGCAGGCAAAAATACACCGTTTATGGGTCAGACGCTGGTGGGTAAGGTTGAGCGCATGTTTTTTGAGGGCTAAGTGTAGATCTTAAAATCAAGACCTGTTTTGCAGGTCTTTTTTTGTCTTGAGCGGACAGAAAATTGGTGCTATAGTGAAAAAAACTAAGGATGGTAAACGATGCAAAAAACACTGTTTTTATTTGTGCCTGCAACACGACTTGACAGAGTGCCAAAGGCGCGCGATTCTGGGGTAGATAAGATCATCATCGATCTAGAAGATGCGGTGGCGGACGACCAAAAGCAAGATGTGCGTACCGCTTTGAGGGCGTTTGATGCTACTGCTCAGCACAGCTATTGGCTACGGATCAATGCCAGTCATACTGCAGAGTATCACTTGGATATCGCCTGCATCAAACAGCTAAACAATTTGGCAGGCGTGCTACTACCCAAATGCCAAAACGCTCTGCAGGTCGAAAGCCTGCATCATCAAATCAACACGCCTGTGATCGCCATGATCGAGACAGCAGTGGGGATAGCCAATATCGCCAATATCGCTACATCTAAAGGCTTGTGGGCGATGAGCTTTGGTAGGCTGGATCTGATGCATGAGCTGGGCGTGCGACTAGGGTCGCAAGCATCGGAGCTGATTTTTGATAAAATTCGCGCTGATTTATTGATCCATTCTGTGGCAAACGGCTTAAATCCGCCCATTGAGACGATTTTTGCTGAGTTTGATAATAAGTCAGGCTTAAGGGCGTGCGTGCGTCATTGGAGCGACTTTGGCTTTGGGGGGCAGCTTTTGATACACCCCAAACAAATCACGACCGTACGCCAAGTGCTTAAGATGGACGAAGATGAGCTCGCATTTGCCCAAGCGATTTATCAAAAACATCAAGAAACAGGCGATACGGTCTTTGCCATCGATGGTAAAATGGTGGATCTGCCGCTGATTCATTGGGCAACTCATTTACTCAAAACCGCCAAAAACTAACTTTGAGAAATTAAGCTTGGTCTGTGGTGATGGCGATGGCTTGGCTGATGCTGTGATGACCGCTGAGCACCATAAATAACCGATCTACCCCAAGTGCGATGCCAGAGCACTCAGGCAGCGCATCACAGGCATCAAGCAGGCGAGTGTCTATGGGTATGATGGGCAGCCCCAAACGCTTGCGCTCATCATTATCCGCTTCAAAACGCTTTAGCAGCTCTTGGCTGTTGGCAAGCTCATCATAGGCATTGGCGATCTCGATGCCATCAATGTACAGCTCAAAGCGTCTGGCTACCTGATGCCCATCAGCATCGGTGGTCATCTTGGCAAGGGCGGCTGTGGCAGGCGGATAATTTATAATCAGCGTGGGCGCATCAAGCCCCAGATGCGGCTCAACCAAATGACTGAATAACAAATCTAGCCAGCCTTGCTGATCATCTGCCATATCAAGGTGAATCCCATGCGCCAAAGCACAAGCGCGCAGCTCATCTATGCTGCTGCTAAAAGGATGCACGCCTGTGTGCTTTATAAATGCCTCGGCATAGCTCATATGAATAAGCTCAATGGCTCTGTCATAAACCGTGCTCAATAAAGCTGCCAGCTCTTGTGCCAGCTCATCTAAGCTAAAATGTGGGCGATACCACTCAAGCATGGTAAATTCGATGTTATGCCGAGCGCCTTTTTCATGATCACGAAACACTTGGCATAGCTGATAGATAGGCACCTGATAGCTTGCCAGCAGCCGTTTCATGGCAAACTCAGGGGAAGTGTGCAGATAGCCTGTGACCTTACCGCCTTGAGCGTGAAAGTGCGCCTGAACCGACTCGATATATACATCGGTATTGCCAGCGTGCGACAGAATCGGCGTGGTCACCTCCATCACGCCCCGCTCATCAAAAAACGCACGAATATTTTGTAAAAGCTTGGCTCTTTTTTTGGCGTCCGCCAGCGTTAAGGTAGGGGTAAAGTCACTACTCATGGTATCATCACTCAGCATATCTAGACATTATTCACAGTCAAAAATCCACTCTCGGCGCAGGCGATAATGTTTGCGCAAAGCATCAAAATCAGCGCCTGACACGCCTGCTTGATTGACTGCTGTTAGGTCGTGATAATCAGCAGCAATGTCATAAAACTGTCTCAGATTCTCTAAGGTTTGATCACTCAAAAGTTTGGAGAGATGATACGGATTGGGCGGCAATAAAGCGTCAAATCTTTGGATGATTGGCAAATCAAACTTGCGGCAAAAGGCTTGATAAATCATATCAGTGCCACGAATTTTACCCTCAAGCGTATAGCCTGCGATGTGCGGCGTGGCTATGCTTAGGGCGTCAAACAAGGGCGCGCTGATCGTCGGCTCATCGGGAAAGACATCCAAAACCACTTGCAAATTTTTATGATTGATCGCGTCGATCAATGCCTCTTCTTCGATAATCTCGCCACGAGCACTGTTGATGAGCAAGGTATTTGGGCATAATTTTTCAAAGGTTTGCGCGTTAAACATCCGATATGTTGGATGTGCGCCTGAGTGCGTCAAGGGGGTGTGAATGCTGATGACATCAGCGGTCAGCACTTCTTCAAAGCTTGCGTTATTGATCTTTGACGCCCTTAAAAAAGGATCAAATCCAGCGATTTGCCAGCCGAGCTGATCAGCATAGCGCGCCAATGTGCTGCCGATATTCCCAAGTCCGATGATGCCCAGCTTGATCGGTTTTTGGTTGAATTGTAGGCAGGTATTTAAAATGGCGGTGACCACATATTGGGCAACCGAGTGCTTACTACATCCTGCGGCGTTGGCAAAACTGATTTGATGCTCAGCCAAATATGCACTATCCACATGATCGGTGCCGATGGTGGCAGAGCCAACAAACTTAAGCGGGGTGTCTTTTAAGCCACCAAGATTTTCTGCGGTCACTTGAGTGACCGATCGTATAAACAGCGCATCTGGTCGATGATCGGCAAGGCTTTGATGGTTAATGGCGCGTCCTGCCATTTTGATGACTTTGATGGGATGATGAGCCAAATAGTCATCAAGGTTGGCGATATTTTCATCAGCAAGTACAGTCAGCATTATTTCACCTTGGTACAATGATCGTCTGCACCCATGATGGCGTCGTGATTGAGTACAGGGGTGGGGTCGGTATCGGCTAATAATGCTCTGCCATCGGCAACCGCAAAGCCGCTGCGCCGACTGGCAAAAATTTCATTTTTATGCTGGCTGATCCACTCTCGCCACACAGCCAATGCAATCGCCAACACCACAGGACCAATAAACAGACCGACAAAGCCAAATGCGGTCAAGCCGCCGAGCACGCCAATAAAAATGATAATAAAAGGAATCTTTGTGGCGCCGCTGATCACGATGGGGCGAATCAAATTATCCACCCAGCTGATCACCAACATCCCCCAAAGTCCAAGCCCGATGCCTTCGGTCATCTGCCCTTGAGAGATCAGCCAAAGCGCCACCGCTCCCCAAGCAAAGGGCGTGCCAAAGGGAATCATGGCAATGATAAAGGTAATCAGGGTCAGTAAAATGGGGTTTGGCGCACCTGCCACCACATAGCCGATCCCAGCCAGCAGGGCTTGCGCCAGCGCCGTCAAGCCGATGCCATAGACGACCGCTTGGGTGGTGCTGGCGACCGCATTGATATAGTCGTCGATGCGATCACCGATGATATTACGCATCGCTTGGCGGATCTGTCTGATCAGGCTTAAGCCATCACGATAAAAGAAAAATACTGTCATCAGCGCCATACCGAGCTTGGCGAGATTTTTTAGGGCGGCATCGAAAGCGATTTTGCCATAATACAGATGCGACTGCACCCACTGGCGTACCGCTGCCATAGAGCTTTCGGGGTCTTTATTAATCTCCCATAAGATGTTCTTGATTTGCTCACCGATCACAGGCAGATCTTTGATGCTCTCAGGCAAATCCACATAGCCTGCTTGCAGTCGTCTGACCGCGATGCTATAAAAGCTGATGACTTCTTGCTGCAAAAAAAACACCCCAACCACCAAAGGAATACCGATGATCAAAGAGATGACAGCGGTCATGATTAAGGCACTGATGGTGGGACTTAGGCGGACTTTTTGATGAAAAAATCGATACAAAGGAAAGGTGACATATGCCAAAATTGCCGCCCAAATGGCAGGCGAGATAAAGAATTTCACCACCTGTAGACACAGTATGATAAGTATCGTTAATAAGATAAACGCAAGTAAACGCTGTACGACAAGCTCTTTGGTCCACTGTTCGATCATGACGCGCTGCCAATCCCCATAAAACGATTTTTAGTTGTTGTTTGATGACACATCATACAGCCAAGTGTGAAATGGTTTGGATGCTTTATTAGTTTTGGCTGTCATAAATAGTCTTATTATGCACCAAAATTAATAAAATATCTCGTCGGATTTGGATGATTTTTAAAGATTTTTCTTGCTGTAGTTGTGCTGATCAAGATCGCAGGCGCAAGTTTGAGTTTAATCATCTTAAATGAGCGGTCGTGGCGGCAGTTGCTTATTTGACCAAGCGATTTAAGGCGTTGGCAAAGGCGATTTTATCCTTATCGCCATAGGGCTTTTGACCGCCCATTTGGGCAGGATCGAGCACGCCCGTACCACGCAGCGTGTCCATAAAATCACGTGCATTTAATTTGGGCTTGATGTTTTGAAGGGTGTATTCTTCTCCGCGTGCTGTGAGGACTTTAGCGCCTTTATTTAAGATATCATTGGCAAGCGGAATATCGCTTGTAATCACCAAGTCTTCAGCCTCTGCCGCCTGTACGATATACTCATCTGCCACATCAAACCCTGTGCCGACCACCACAGACGATAAAAACGGTGACGGCGGCAGTTTGGTCATCCGATTTGCCACGAATACCGCCATCGTCTGAGTGCGATTGGCGGTCTTGATAATCAGCGCTTTGGCAATGTTGGGAATGGCGTCGGCATCAATGAGTATTTTCATGGTAAATCAGTGCGGCAGTGGATGACAGACAAGCGGGTGCTATGAAAGCAGCTGCTCGATGTTTGCGACGGTTTGATCAAGTGCATCGGTCATCACCGTGATGTGCCCGATTTTGCGTCCTGCGCGCTCATCTTTATGATAATGATGCAAATGCACCCCAGAGTGCGCCAGCACCAAATGAGCATCTGGATAAGTGCCAATGATATTTAGCATGACCGATGGCTTGATCACTTGGGTGTCGCCCAGCGGCAAGCCAACGACGGCGCGAATGTGGTTTTCAAATTGACTGCAATGAGCGCCTTCAATGCTCCAGTGACCAGAGTTATGCACGCGCGGCGCAATCTCATTGGCGATTAAGCCTGAGTCAGTCACAAATAGCTCAAGCGTTAGCACACCCACATAATCAAGATGGCTTAGAATTTTACCGATGTTGGATTGGGCTTGCTCGGTCAGATGATCGACATCGGCAGCAGGCGCGATGGTCTTTGATAAGATGCCATTGGTGTGATGATTTTCAACCAGTGGATAATAGCTGATGTCGCCATCTTGAGTGCGTACGGCGATGATCGAGACTTCGCGGCTAAAGTGAATAAACCCTTCGGCAATCAGTGGTGCAGGTGTATCGGTCAGACCACCATCGCCAGTGACCGCGCCGCCAAGCTCATCCCAAGCCGCACCGATTTCATCGACAGTTTTTATGACAAATTGTCCTTTGCCGTCATAGCCGCCACGGCTGGTCTTTAAGACCAAAGGCAGTCCAAGGGTTTTGGCGGCAGTGTGTAACTCATCCAAGCTTTCTACTGCCATAAATGGTACGGTGTCGATGTTTAACTCATTAAATAAGGCTTTTTCTGCCAATCGGTTTTGGGCGACTTCCAAAGCATTGGTGGGCGGGAATAAACCGCCTTTATGCTCAAGGCTTGCCAGTGATTTGGCTGTCTTGACAGGCGTATTTTCAAATTCTAAAGTAAAGACATCGCTGGCAGCAATAAAATCATCAAGCTCATTGTATGTAAACACTTGCCCATATAAAGCAGCTGGCGCATTGTCAGCATCTTCTAAAAAGACGCAGCGATAGCCGAGCTTTAGGGCAGCTTGAGCAAGCATCATCCCAAGCTGACCGCCGCCAAGAATACCGATGGTTTTGATGGAATCAGTCATAAAAAATATCCGAAAAATCTACAAAAAAAATTTCGGATATTATCGCATATTTTAATAAAAAATGGGCGTTAATTTGCCAAATACCGATCCATCAGGGATTGATGATTCCAGGCGTTGGACTGGCAAGCACGGTCTCGGTTTGCTTGGTGCGAAATTCATCAAGCCGCTGTGCCAAGCGGCTGTCATGCAGCGCCAAAATTTGCAGGGCAAGCAGGCCAGCATTAAATGCGCCAGCGGTGCCGATCGCAAGCGTACCAACCGCCACGCCTTTTGGCATCTGTACGATGGATAATAAACTGTCCCAGCCGCTCAATGTGCTGGATTTGACAGGCACGCCAAGTACAGGCAGTGGGGTTTGGCTGGCGCACATCCCTGGTAAGTGTGCTGCGCCGCCAGCGCCTGCGATGATGACTTGCAAGCCTTTGTCTTTGGCGGCTTTGGCGTAATCAAATAGCTTATCAGGCGTGCGGTGCGCTGACACCACTTCACACTCAAACGCCACGCCAAAATCTGCCAAAATCTGCGCCGCTTCAGACATCGTTGCCCAGTCTGATTGAGAGCCCATGATGATACCGACTTTTGGGGTGCCAGCAGGTGAAGTGATGGGCGCAGGCTGAGTTGGGTGAGACATAATTTTTCCTTAAAAAGAGTAAACGAATAAATTAGCACATTTGCTAAAAAATGGCAATTTTTGGGTTTATTCTTTGGGCGTATCTTTGGTGTGAATATACTGCACAAAATGCTCATCTGACAGCTTGGGGTTTTGGGTGTCAAACTGATAAGCAGTCAGATAGCCATTCATGCCTGCGGAATAATCAGTACAAACCACTTGCTGTGATAAGATGCTTGGCGTGCCATTGAGCCAATAATGACCAATAAAAATCGGCTTATGGGTGGTCAGCTCAAAATCCATCGGCAAAGGCTTGATGTCTGAGTCGCTGGGCAGATTCATCGTCGCTCTGGTGCCAAGCTGTGCGATCTCAGACAGCGGGCGATTTTGCCAATCTTTTTGCCACCATTTGACGCGAGTACGCTTGCGCACGATGTCATGCCCATCCACGAGCACCACGCCTGCAGGCAAGGGGCTTTCGATGCCTTTTAGGAGTCTTTCAAGCGCGTAAAATTCGGTGGAGTCACCGATGGAGGTTGCGATGATACCGCGCTGGGTGATGCGATGATCTGGGGTGAGATAGGGCGCAAGTGCTGCTTGTGCCTTGGCGTCCCAGCAGGCGTGTACGATGTTCAGATCAGGCAGCTCAAGCCACAACGGCAGCTCATAAAGGCGAGACAGCCAATAATAATAGCTGTCAGAACCGATCGGCACTTCATCCAAAAATGCTTGATGCTGCTTGGTATTTCGGCTGGTGTGAGGGCGACAATAGCCGCCGTCAGGATGCGGTGTGGCATAGCCGATAGCGTTATATTCATGATTGCCCATCACAGCGAGTGCAGCACCGTGATCTAGCATATCAAAGATGATTTGCAAGGTGTCTAGCTGACGAGCGCCGCGATCAATATAATCACCAATAAAAATCGCTTGATGACCGCTCGGCGGCTGATAGCATTGCCCATCATGCCGATAGCCAAGCTGCTCAAGCAGCCCAATCAGCTTGTCTGCTTGTCCGTGTATGTCCCCAATAATATCATAAATCATAGCATTCCCCTTAATGCCAATTACTATAGCATATTTGACAAAAAATGGGTAAAGCTTAGCCAAGCTGTGATCCACTAAAAACGACTGAGCTGTCTTATAAAATTTTGACCAACATTGCTAGACTTTTTTTGGTCAAGTTGGTATATTTGCCAAAATTTTATCCAGGATTTGACCTGTGACCCTACCGATTCTTTATCAAGATGAGCGCATCATTGTCATTAATAAGCCTGCTGGTATGCTGGTGCATCGCTCTTGGCTGGATAAGCATGAAACCACATTTGTGATGCAAACCTTGCGCGATCAGATCAATCAGCATGTGTATCCTGTGCATCGGCTTGACAGACCGACCTCAGGCGTTTTGGTTTTTGCGCTAGATAGTGAAATGGCGCGATTATTGACAGAGCAGTTTGAGCATCATCATGTCCAAAAAGTCTACTTGGCGGTTGTGCGCGGTATCATCGGCAGCGGACGGATTGATTATGCGTACAAGCCACGACTTGATAAGATCGCCGATAAATTCACCAGCCCTGACAAAGTGCTTGAGTCTGCGATCACAGATTATCAAAATCTTGCGACCACTGAGCAGCCCTTTGTCTCTTGTCGGCGGTTTGAGACATCTCGTTATTCTTTGGTTCGGCTCACTCCCATCACAGGACGGATGCATCAGCTACGCCGGCATATGAAACATGTTTTTCATCCGATCATCGGGGATACGACCTATGGCGATAAGGTGCAAAACCGAGCGTTTACAGCACACATCGGCACCAAAAGACTGCTGTTACACGCGCATCAATTAACCTTTCGCCATCCTTTGACAGGCGAATCGATCTGCGTGACAGCGCCATTGGATGATGCGTTTGGTCAAGTGATGCGCGCATTTGGTTGGGATGAGCTTGAGTTGGCGAAGTGATTTTACTTTAAAGGTGCACATCAAAAGGGCTTGACGACCGCCAAAATCACCACGATCAGTAAAATAATCACAGGAATTTCATTAAACCAGCGCCAATACACATGGCTTTTATAGTGCGGATTTTCGATCAGTTTTAGGCGAAATTTGCCACACATCAGATGATAAATGCTTAATAAAACCACCAATAACAGCTTGGCATGTAGCCAGCCTTGGGACAAGTACACGCTGGGCGCAAGGCTAATCATCCAAAGCCCAAAGCACCAAGTGGCGATCATCGAAGGCGTCATGATGCCGCGATACAGCTTACGCTCCATGATGGCAAATCGCTCAAGGCTTGGGGTATCAGTGCTCATGGCATGATAAACAAACAGCCTGGGCAAATAAAAAATCCCTGCAAACCAGCAGACCATCGAAATGATATGAAAAGCTTTGATGTATAAAAACATGGTGCTACCTTGTTAGATGTTTGATGAGCTTATTTTACCACCAAACCACCCATTATAAAAAAAAGACGACATATAAAATATCGTCTTTTTATGTAGGTATTAAGCTTAAAATGCCATCTGCGCACCCACAAAGCCGCCGACATTGGTATCGCCATCTTGATGCGTGGCATTGATGCCAGTAGTTAAGTTGGTTTTGCCAAGTTTGACCGTCGCACCCAGATGGGCGTGTGTGCTATTTTGTTGATCAAATGACACAGGCATGGCATAGCTCTGATGATAACTTTGATTGGATAAGATGGTTGAATGTACGGTTTTATCACCATCCTTGAATTCGTGCTGATAGGCCAATCCCGCCAAAACTTTGACTTTATCATTCATCGCATAGTCCACCATGATACCGATGTCGCCTTGGATGGATTGCTGCTTGGGTAGCTCATAGCTTAGAGCAGTTGACAGCGTAGGCTGATTTTCAATCAGCGTATTGAGCTTAACTTCTTGGGCACGGATGCCAAGATAAGGGCGATAGGTGACACTGCCCTGGATAAAGTCATAGCTGCCTTGAAGTCCTACATAAATCCGCTTACCTGTGGCTTGAGCTTGATGATTGCGGCTTTCGCCATCCCAAGCGATGCGCCGATCACTGTCTACACTTAAGCGATCAAGTCCGATATTGCCAGTAATGCGCAGACGATCCAAGTCATGACGGTGGTATAGACCAACACCCACTTGTTTGACATCGGTATTGATGGTATCGCTAAGCGTATGATCTTGCTTTTGATAAGTCAAATATGCCCCTGAATGCCGATTTTGATTGGCGATATCAAAGCCAAGCATGACATTGGGCTGATCAGATTTATTTTGTTCATCAAGCTGATGATTGCTGATAGCGCCGTCAATCCATACAGATGACTGGTCACTGCTTAAGCCATTTAAGCGGCGTGACAGCTGCTGGGTGTTTTGATTGCCTTGCTGGATGATGAGCTTAAGCAATTGTCCCATTTGGACTGGACTATCAATCAAAGAGCGATAATACTGAGCCAAAATACGATGGGTGCGACCTGACGGATGGATACCATCAGCAAAGGCATAGGTTTCATTGGCGTCGGCGGCAGTGGCTTGCCAATCGCTTACTTTACAGCCTAACGAAGACAAGTTGGGATCTAGGTTTTGGCAGGCAGGCTCGGTCACATTCTTAAATCCAAAAGCCGTAGGGTTTTGGGTGGCTTCTTGAAGCAGTCCAAAGGTATTCGCCGCAATGACATTAACCGATTGATCATTCAATGCTTGATATAGAGTCTGGTTGTATATGTTAGCAGCCAAAGTTGCGCTACTGGATTTGGCAGGATCGCTGACAAATCCAGGTGTCAGACCAACATCAGGAATATTAGGCACTAAGACATACTTTGCGCCTGCTTGCCCAAGCTGCTTAACCAAGGCGGCTTGATGGGCAGCGGCAGTAGTGATGATGCCAAGGGCTTGTTCTGGGTTGGGTGCTTCTGTCGCTGCAAACAGATCATTTGCCCCTGTCCACACAGTATAAAGCGCGCTAGGATCGGCTTGGTTATTGGTAAGCGCTAAGTAGTTCTTAATTTGAGTTTGGGTAGAGGGAATCTTAAAAACCAGCCGATCAACTTCTGTCGCCGTTCTGGCACCGCCGACAGCATAATTGGTACCTGTAAGCGTCTTGCCATCATTGGGATCGGCTTTGTGTCCATAGGCATCAGCGAGCACTCCCGCCCAAGCGGGATCAGGATTGGTGGTGAAAGCAGCTTGGGCATCTTGAAATAGGGGCGCTGCCAAGCTGTTTTTGCCAATTTGTGCCAACCTGCCTGAATCGGTCAGGCTGTCGCCAAAAAATAGGGTTTGGTTAAACTCTTGCGCGGATGCGATCGTGCTAACCCCTAGCAGTGCAAGTGCGACAGATAAGGGGCGAAGCTTGGTAGCGACAGAGCAACATTTAGGAGTATAAAAATGCTTGGTCATATAACGTCCTTGTGTGATTAAAATGAAACTTTATGTGATGTTTGACTGATCTTGTCAGTCCAATCAGTCAAATATCACTGGCATCCTGCCATATTGCCGACATTCTGTATATCGCTTATGCTGATAGCGGACACTCTGCCGGCAAATCAGTATTAACCGCCGCGCCGCTCATGGCATCGATGATTTTGGGCTTTGGAGTGGGCTTGGCGGGCTTAAGACCAAGTTCAGCCATCAGTCGATCGTCATGTGAGGTTGATTGATTGCCAGTGGTCAAAAGTTTATCGCCGTAAAAGAAAGAGTTGGCGCCTGCCATGAATGCCAAAGCCTGCTCTGCGTCACTCAAGCTTTCGCGTCCAGCTGATAGTCTGACATAGCTTGTTGGGCAACAAATGCGTGTCACTGCGATAGTGCGAATCCACTCAATCACCGATAAGCGACCTTCGGCAATCACTTTATCACCAAGCGGAGTGCCAGCAATCGGCACAAGTAAATTAACCGGAATGGACTGAGGCGGAATGGGCATTTGGGTCAGCTCATACACCCAATCGATGCGATCTTCACGGCTCTCGCCCATGCCGACGATGCTGCCTGAACAGACATTGATCCCAGCGTCGCGCACATGGGCGATGGTCTGTAAGCGCTCATCATAAGTGCGCGTACTGGTCACCGTGTCATAATAGCTGCGTGAGGTGTCAAGATTATGATTATAATAGTCAAGCCCAGCATCCGCCAAAGTCTTGGCTTGCTCAGGCTTTAGCATGCCCAAAGTCATACAAGTTTCAAGACCCATTGCCTTGACTTCGCTGATCAAATCGACCAAATAAGGCATGTCTTTGTCGCTAGGATGTTTCCAAGCAGCCCCCATACAAAAGCGCGATGACCCTTGCGATTTGGCTCGGCGAGCAGCAGCCAGTACTTTTTGGATTTCCAAGCGCTTTTCGGCGGTCAGACCTGTTTTGTCTCGATAATGACCTGATTGAGAGCAGTAGCCGCAATCCTCGGGACAATTGCCTGTTTTGATGGATAATAGCGTACTGATTTGCACTTCGTTGGCATTGAAATGCTCGCGGTGCACCGTTTGCGCCTGCATCAGCAGATCCATCAAAGGCAGATCAAATAAGCGTGTAATTTCTTCCTTTGAAATATGTGTCATCATTGTTGTGAGTCTCGCTTGAATTTAGTAAACGATTGTACCCAAAAATTTGCCAAATGGCAACCGCATCTCTCAAGGCAGATTATTTGGAGATTTTTTGCTTGACGCTGCCGATAAAGTCTTTGGCAGTCTTAGCATAGGGCTTGGCTGCTTCAACCAAAGGCTTGGCCTGCTCAATATAGCCGCGATATTCTTCAGGGATGGTGGCGGCTTGTTTGGCGATACCTGCAAACCAAAGCACCAATTTATAATCGCCAGTGACTTTGACATCGCCATCTTGAATAGCGGTCATCAAAGCGGCAACATCGCCTTTGGTCAAAAGCTTGGCGCCAGTCATGGAATTTTTAAAATCAATCGTCAAATCAGGATGCTGTGCTTTACCCATGGTTTGCCCAAAATGACCGTTCTCAAAACGATAATAACGCTCAACATCTGGCGCGGTGAATTGAATACAAACGGATTTGTCTTTGACAAGATGATTAAAAGAATCGTTATCACGAGTTTTGGCAAGATTTTGCAGGCGCAGACCGATCGCCGCCAAAAGTGCGTCTAATGGATCTGTCTTGACATTGATAATCGGAAGGGTAAACATGGCGTATCCTTGAAATGAGTGGGGTAAATTAAGAATTAAGATCCAAACGGTGACCTAGGGCATAAATCACACCCTCAAGTCCTGTGATATTGACGGCAGCTGATGCCTTGGCTTGTACGATGGGCTTGGCATGATAGGCAATGCCAAGATCGCTTAACGCCATCATGGGCAGATCATTGGCGCCATCGCCGATACAGATGACTTGCTGCATCGGCAAGCCCAAGCGTTCAGCTACTTTTTGAGCGATGGCGGCTTTTTGGTTGCCATCTAAAATATTATCATCAACCATGCCTGTCAAGCGGCTGCCATCATCAAGTAAGGGATTGGCATAGTATTCATCCATGCCCAAAGTCTGGCTGACATATCGAGCAAATGGCTCAAATCCCCCCGAAACGAGCACTGTGTGATAGCCGATGGCTTTGAGCGCGCGGATGGTGGCTTGGGCGCCTGGTTGGATGTGGATGTGCTTGGCTATGATCTCATCGATAATGCTGATTGGTGCATCTTCTAGCAAAGATACACGGCGTGCAAAGCTTGTGGCAAAATCAATTTCACCGCGCATGGCTTGCTCGGTAATGGCAGAAACCTGCTCTTCGACACCACAAAACTTTGCCAATTCAACAATCACTTCTTCTTCGATCAGCGTTGAATCCATATCAAAACACGCCAAGCGATGGCGCGTGAGCATCTTATCTGCTGACAAGATATGAACATCAGCAGTAATCGCGCTTGATAAATGACTGGTGATTTGGTCATCGATGATATGCGCCGCCGCTGTTTTACTGATCTGACCCATATCATGCTTGGGCGTCAGCAGATAGCGATGGATATCGACTTTGGTTAATGGGGTGTCGGTAGTGATCAGATGGGCTTGAGCTTTGGCGATCTCATCATCTTGAACCGCCGCCAGTTGCCAATTGGCTTGAGTATCCACCCAAGCTTGCATCAATGTATCAATGTCAGCATTTTGATCTGCCGGCGTGATGACGATGATGGCAAATAAAGGCAGCTTCGATAGCTTGGCGGCGATATCATTAGCGGTAAAATCCTCACCCACCACTTCGCTTGGTAAATGATGAGCAACGGTATTTAGGGCAGTTTGCCATGCTTGGCTATTTTTGGGTAGAGCATAGGTAAAAGACATATCAAACCTTTGAGGCGATTGTTATTATTGAATGGAATTTTACCATATTAGCAGTTAATCAAGCATTTTAAAAGACTTAAAGCGGATTTTGTCGGTGTAAGAGGGTTTGATCAATCAAACTCATTTGAATTTTAAAAAAATACTTAGTTTTAAAAAAATACTCAGGCAGTCTAGATCATGTCCCCCAAATTTTTACTGTTAAGCGGATAAAATCCTGTCTAGCCCATAGCTATTGAAATAATTAATGCTATAATAATAAGATTTAATTTTTATGATTTGGCAATTCTCATGACATACTTAGCACCCAGACAGGGTATTTTTGCGGCAATCGTTTTGGCGAGCTTGGTTTTGCATTTATTATTTTTTGTAATCAGTGCCGAGCGAGGGATCAGCGCACAAAATCAACAGGCGGTTGAGCGCAGTGTCATGATGCTAAGTCAAGAAATCGCAGCACCGCTGGCGGCTTATGATCGTGTGAGTATGAGTGTCATTGCAGAGCCTTATGTTGATGAGCCCATGATCGCTTATGTGGGGATTTATGACAGTCAAGGCGGAGTGTTGGTACCGCTTGGAGAGTCGGCGGAAGGCTATCGCGCCGAAGAAGTGGTGACATCAGGGGAACAGGTGCTTGGTAAAGTGGTCGTGCAAGCCAAGACGGTGAGCCGTGCAGAGATTTTATCAGGCAATTGGGTGTTTTTATTGAGCGTGATTGGGCTACATATCATATTGTGGCTGATTTATGGCTATGTGGCGCGCCCAACTGAGGATCTTAAGGCTCAAATTGCCAAAGATGTGCGCACCGAGCTATTATCTAAAGGGATTTTGACCGAGCAAGCCACCACCGCGCCTGCTGCACACACCCAAGCAGCCGAAGATAGCGAGGCAGCGCCTGATGAAGAGGTGCAGGCATCAACCGAAAATCATCATAATCCAGATGATGCCAAGCTTGAACTTGCTGCCGCTTATACGGTTCAAGTTAAGTTCCAAGATCCGCACAATTTATTGACGGCGGTTAGCATTGAGTCTAAAGAGGCTTACTTTGCTTTGTGTGATCAGTTGTTTGAAAGAGCGTGTCATGCGCTGCTTGAGCTGCCTTTATTTGCAGGCGTGGCAATGACCGACCAAAACCCATTTACCGATCAAGGGGCATCGGTTACGCTCTATGCCACCGATGATCATGCCAAAACAGCGGCAGCGGCAGCGCTACTTTCTCAGCTGCTATTGATGGTCAATGAAGTGGTGTATCAAAAGCATCGTGAGCTAAAACGTTTTGCCTTGCCTATCAAGACCGTCACCAGTGATTCAGAGCTGTCAGATGTTGCCAAATCCATCTTGACCATGCGAAAAGAAAAATCACTGATCATCTTTGGGGAGGCAGGTCGCAATCAAGCCGCCATGTATATGACTTTGGCTGCCATCACACATCCAAGCACGGTGCATGAACGAGATGGTCGCAAAGTCGTTGGTATGACTAGTGCCACCGCTGATCGACTGAAAAGTGCACGAGATAAAGCGCTTCTTGGTGATGATAATGCTTGACAAAATATTCAATTGGCTTTATAAGGCTACAGTAAAGACCTGATTTTTAGCAAAGAGTCAGGTCAACTGCAAATTTCAACGCACAAGGAGTCATTATGAGTAATATTAATGATGATTTTGATGATGATAATTTTGACGAAGATGCTGATGCCATCCTTGCTGATGAAGGCAAGGCAAAACCCCTTGAAAAACGCCTAAAAATCGATGCTTTGCTTGAAGAGCAGCGTTTAAATAAGCTAAAGCGCGCCTTAGAAGATGGCGATGATTTTGCTGAATTTGATGATCTGGATGATGAGTTTGACGATCTGGATGATGATTTTTAAAGTCTGAAGATCGCTTTTGGATATTGGATTAAGCTGTCATAGTGATCTTTGGGCGTAGCTAACATTTGACCCACAAAAGTAATGAGTCTGTTATGAATAAACAAGAATTGTTTGAGTATTTAGAATCTCCTGCCAACGAAATGGGCTTAGATCCAATTGCCGCACATGGATTTTTGACAGCGACTGTGGTGGGTAAGCCACTGCCTAATTGGATATCGGCGTTTTTTGAGGGTGCCGATGCCCAAGTTCCCGCTGAGGTGAAAGAAGCTTTAAAGGCTTGGCAGCAAGAGCTGATCGATACCCTAAAAGCAGAGCAGCCCATCGAATTGCCTTTTGATGCTAGCGAAGAAGCCGAAGATTTTAGCGAAGATGGCGACTTAGCAGCATGGGCAATCGGTTTTGTTGATGCCATGTATTCAGATGAAAATGTGGATTGGTTTGATGATGAAAACACCGAAGAAGATGTGGCAATGCTAACTTTGCCGATGGTGCTATTATCAGGCATTGATGAAGAGATGGATGAGATGCGCGATGATGAAACCTTGGCGCAGATGGCAAATACGCTTGAAGATAATATCACTGAGCTGTTTTTACTTTTTCACACCGATGATTGAGTGTGATTAAAAAGTTAGGCGGGGTGGAGGCGAGTGTCTTCGCCCTGTTTTATCTTAGGATGATTAAATTACTATAATGACACTAAACCAAAAAGAGAATGGTTATGCAATTATCAAATTTAGAACACTTGCCCAACTACATCATCACCGAAAGACTTGATGTGGTTTATGGCAGCACCGTGCGCAGTAAGCATGTGGGTAAGGATTTTTTGGCGGGACTAAAAAACATCGTTGGCGGAGAATTGACCGCTTACACAGAGCTTCTTGAAGAGGCGCGCCAAGAAGCGATGAGCCGTATGATCGCCAAAGCCCAAGCGTTAGGCGCTGATGCGATCGTCGGTATTCGTTTTTCGACATCAAATATCGCAGCGGGCGCATCAGAACTTTTTGTTTATGGTACGGCGGTCAAGATACAAAAGAAGTTTAATCCTTTTGGGCAAAGCTTAGATGAGTTGCCGGCAGGGTGAGTGTTTATGAGCCTTGAAGAGTTTTTGATGCAGCGCCTTGACTGGATTATTGGGCTTGTTTTGATTGCGGTTGGTTGGTATTTTGGCACGCGTGCCGAGCGTCGCCATCTAGAAAGCCTAGCGGCAGATGAGCACAAATATCAGCACATACAAGTCTCTAGTGAGCGGTTTTATGAGCCCGAAGGTGTCAATGAGTCAGCCTTAGTGGTTGGCAGTGTGGTAATCGCTCAAGATCAGTTCAAAAGCGTCGCAGCGTCGATTTTAAGCTTATTTGGCAAAAATTTAACCGTCTATGAGACGCTGCTTGATCGTGCTCGCCGAGAAGCAGTGGTGCGTGCAAAGCGTCAGGCGGATGATGCCGGCTGCCGGGCATTGTACGGTTTAAGATTTGAGATGACCGAGGTAGAAGGGGGCGTTGAGGTGTTGGCTTACGGCGTGGCAGTCAAGTAATGCCTAGGTTCAGTTAGTGTTGGTGAAGTCCAAACAAAATCACTAAAGATACACTCTGCTTGCACTTATTTTCCCCACAAAATCATAATGATTAAGGTAGGAGATAACATCATAAACTGGAAAATTATTTGTTTCTGACAATTTTTTAATAAAGTGTCCGACTGTAATATAATCATCTAATGGCTTTTTGATTTTATCCAAAAGTCCCATCTCTCATACCTTATTCATGCCCTGCCAAATAAAAGGTAGCAGGCGTGGCGGTCTAAGGTGCAAAAATAACCGCTGTTCGGCTGTACATTCCTAGCCTGCTAAAACTGTTTTATGTTTTTAATAGATCCATTAATTTAGGATTGATAAAAATCTTTTCATTACCAACTGTCACCATCTCAAGCACACCAATATCACATAACTTTTTTAAATAATTACTCACCGTTTGGCGTGTGCCAAGTCCTTTTTGTACCAAATTAGCAATACGGCAATATGGCATTTCAAAGATAGCATCCAACAAATCACGGCTATAAATCTTGGGCGCTTCCGCCTTGATGGTTTCGCCTGTATCTTGGTGTAGTTGCTTAATGCTTAATATCTTGGCGGTTGTCCAATCGCTGGTATCTTTGATGGCATTTAGCATATATACTAGCCATGTTTCCCAATCGCCTTTTGTAGTGACAGTTAAAAGCGCATCATAATAGCCCGCTTTATGGTTAATGATATAGCGACTAAGATACAATATCGGAAGATCTAATAACCCTTTATCTATCAAATATAAAATATTGATAATCCGCCCTGTGCGTCCATTTCCATCAAAAAATGGATGAATGGCTTCAAATTGATAATGAGCGATTGCCATTTTAACCAATGGATCTAAATCATCATCAGTGTGTAAGAAATTATCCCAATTCGCCAAAAGTTCATTAATAGCTATGGGATCATCTGGTGGCGTGTAAATGGTTTGTCCTAGGCTATTTTGTAGCTTTGTGCCTGTGGTTTTTCTTACGCCAAGCGATACGCCTTTAATTGTTTGGCAGATTTGCAAGGCGGTTTGACTTGACAAGGGTCTATCCTTAATTGCTTGTATGCCATCATAAAGCGCTGTTCGGTATCTTAACGCTTCTTTGGTGGCATTATCTGCATGATCGTCATCAAATGCGTGCTGAAATAGCTTATCCGTGGTAGTAACAATGTTTTCTATTTCACTACTGCCTTTGGCTTCTAGCATGGGAATGGCATTGATTAGCATGGCTTGGTTTGGGATTAGTTCACCTGCTTGTTTTAGTCCTGCTAGGCTTGCCCGTGCTTCGACGCACATTTTTAAGATGGTGCGTGTTTCTATATCTTTGGCAGGTGGCAGGCGTGGCAGATCATTAAATGGTTTTTCTGCGTCAAAGGTCATTGTTCTAGCCCATGTTAAGAAAATTGGATTTTTTTAACATTATACCATACCTATGTTAAATCATTTAACATTGCACCGATTGAATGTTAAGAAAATTGGATTTTTTTAACATTAAGCCTTAATCATGCCTGCATCCAATTCTCCAAGCTCACCCCATACCGCTCAAAATCTTTGGTATTGTTGGTGACTAGGGTTAATTGGTGAGCTTTGGCATGACAAGCGATCAGTGTGTCAAAACTGGCTTTGTGGTTGGCGGTTTTCATATATTCACCAAAACATACGGCAGATTTTTCATCAAACGGCAACACCTGAAGTAAGCCACGCAAACGCTCAAACTCTGCTTTAGGCTCATATTTATCCAAGCCCCTTAATAATTCTGCCCATGTGATCGCACTAATGGCCACTTCGCCCACATGACAACTGGCAAAACGATCTAGCACGCTTTTTGGCTGGTGTTTTAAAAGATAAATACAAATATTGGTATCAAGCAGATATTTCACCAGTCACGCCCCACATCATCTAACTCCATGCGCTCAAATTCATCACTCATCTTATCGCCCAAGGCTTTAAAAATCTGTGGCACTTCATCTAAGGTGGTGACGGGTCTAATAGTGATTACGCCATTTTCTTTGCTAAGAATTAATGGGGTGTTGGCAGGATAGGCAAACTCTTTGGGCAATCTTACCGCTTGAGAATTACCCGCCATGATCGGCTTGGTGTGTATGGTTGGCATGATGATCCCCTAAGTCATGATTATTTGTAATTACATTATAAGGGCTTTTATCAAGCATAACAAGGTTTATCAAAGTGGCTAGATCTGCCCAAAGGCAAGCATTAGATGGCGTTAGATTGTCGTTGTCTAATTTAGATTTTGTCGATCTAAAGCGATCTAGTCCACAAATCAGCCTGTCAAAATGTAGCGGTGTAGCGGATTTTAAAAGGTGCTGGGCTAACTTTCCCTTACTTTCCCCATTTTTTTAGGTTTTTATATTTATATCAATATGTGCAATCTTTGGGGCTATGTCGTTAATATACGATCGATAATCTCTATTGTATGTGCCAATAGTGACGGTGTGCCTGCCTGCATTGGCTGGATTGTTCGGATCTCGTTTAGCGTGATAGTCATTAGCCACATCACCAAATAGCACCGCTGATGGCTTGGTGTGCTTTGGATCGATACCTTGTTTGATTTTCTCTTTGATGGTTAGGGCGTGCAGGCGTGCTTGTTGTAGGCTAATACTTGGATATGTGCCAATGGTCATGCTTTGCTGTTTACCATGCCAACGATAGGCAATCACCCAAGACTTGACGCCTGTATGTCTTACCCAAAGTTGTAAGCCGTTTCCGTCCGTGTATTTATCTACCTTGCCATGTGTGCATTTGTTGGATGGCTTAAGTTTCTTTATTTGGGTATCGGTGAGCATTTTTTTACCCCTTGTTGGTATCGGTTTTTATGATACCAACAAATTAATTGGATTTAAAGGGATTGAATGATACCATATAGGACAAGAAAAAAGGCTTAAAGCATTGAAAATAAAAGGGTGTCGCACTGAAATGGACACCCTTAAACTCATGTTTGGTAGGCGTAAACGGACTCGAACCATCGACCCCCACCATGTCAAGGTGGTGCTCTAACCAACTGAGCTATACGCCTGTGTAATAGGACGCTATTTTACCAAATTTTTTGTAGATTGCAAGCATTTTTTATCATTAATTTAATTTTTCTCATTTGAATGCTGATAAATATCAATCGGTGTCTTAAATGGGCGGTTTGGCAGCTCCTGAACCAATTTAGGCACCAAATAACCCGGCAAGACTTCAAGCAGCTGCCAATATAGCCGAATGGCGTCACTAATAGCGATGTCAAAGTGTGCCGCACCTTGCACCTTATCAAGGATGTGCAGGTAATAGGGCAAAATCCCGGCACCAAACAGATCTTGGCTAAGCTTACTCAAAGTATGAATGTCATCATTAATATCGGCAAGTAGCACGCTTTGATTTAATAAAGTTGCGCCGGCATCTTTGAGCTGTTTTGTTTTGGCGATCAGCTGATCGTCAATTTCATTGGGATGATTGATGTGGAGCACGATTACGATATTTTTTTGATAGTGGCGGATCAGCGTAATCAGCTCATCATCCACACGATTGGGTAGCACCACCGGCAGCCGAGTGTGAAGTCGCACCGTGCGAATGTGAGCGATTTCGCCAATCTTATCTAGCCAAAGCTTAAGTCGCTTGTTACTTAGGCTCAGAGGATCACCACCACTTAAAATCACTTCATCAACTTCTGTATGCTTGGTGATGTAACCTATGACCGCATCCATCTCGTGCGTGCTTGGCTGATTGGTATGATAATCAAAATGCTGACGAAAACAATAGCGGCAATGCACCGCACACGCACCTGTGACGGTCAGCAGCACACGAGATTGATATTTATGCAATAAGCCCTTGATGGGATTATGATTATTTTCATCCAAAGGGTCGGTGCTGTAGCCACCGATCGTCCACGTTTCTTTGGTATCCGGTAGGACTTGGCGAAGTAGTGGGTCATTGATATCGCCTTTTTTCATTTTTTTGATAAAGGCGTGTGGCACTCGTAAGCCAAATTGCTTGGGGGTGTGTACCTGAGCTTGTTTTGGCAAATCAAGCAAGTCAAATAAAGTGTCTAGATCGCTGACCGCGCCTGATAGCTCAGCTTGCCAATCTTGAAAGTCATCAGATAATGCGGAGTGATAAATTTTTTTTGTAGAAATCATGGTTTTGTTTTGACAAAAATTACTAAAACTTTATATAATGAAGTGTTGCGCCGCATTATAGCGCATTTTTTAAATAACGATTTGAATTTTAACTGAGCGATGCTCCGATTGACAACTGGCAGGTAAATAATGGCAAGTTTTTCTACAAACGACTTTAAAGCAGGTTTGAAGGTTATGTTGGATGGTAACCCATGTTCCATCCTTGAAAATGAATATGTAAAACCAGGTAAAGGTCAAGCTTTCAACCGCGTTAAGCTGCGCAACCTACGCACAGGCAAAGTGCTTGAGCAGACCTTTAAATCAGGCGATTCGCTTGAAGGTGCTGATGTGATGGATGTGGAAATGAACTATCTGTATAACGATGGTGAATTTTGGCATTTTATGCATCCTGAGACTTTTGATCAGTTACAAGCAGACAAAACTGCAATGGGCGATGCTGCACAGTGGCTCAAAGAAAATTCAAATGCTTTGTGTACTTTGACGCTGTTTAATGGTGCGCCACTGTCGGTTACACCACCAAACTTTGTCGAGCTTGAAATCGTTGAAACCGATCCAGGCGTCCGCGGCGATACTTCAGGCGGCGGCGGCAAGCCAGCACGCCTTGAAACAGGGGCGACGGTGCGTGTACCTTTGTTTGTTCAACAAAATGAAGTGGTGCGTGTAGATACGCGTACTGGCGAATATCAAACGCGTGTCACCGCCTGATAGATCGCCCTATGATAAGCAGTGTTCTTTTGAGCACTGCTTTTTTTATTTGAATAGCTTTAAGTTTGAATCTTTGCTGCTTTTGTATTATCTGTCATCACTAAAATTTGACACAGCTTACAAATCATCAGATAAATTAAACAGAATGATTGATAATCTGCTCATGACAACAGATGACAAAAAACGTGCATAATGTTAAACTACCATGACACATTTTGAAATACTTTTTGTCAGTTTTGACTGAAAATTTATAACGAGAATAACTATGACAAAACTCTACCAAAGAACGGTAGCCAAAGCGATCACAGCAACTGGCATCGGACTACACAGCGGCAAAAAAGTGACGCTCACTTTGGCGCCAGCCGAGCCTGATACAGGCATCGTCTTTGAGCGCACCGATCTGGGCGCAGCGGTTCCGATGGCAGCTGAGCTTGTACAAGATACCATGATGTCATCTAATCTGGTTTTGGGCGATGCCAGAATTGGTACAGTTGAACATTTGTTGTCAGCCATTGCAGCTTATGGGCTGGATAATTTAATCATTCAAGTGGATGCACCAGAGATACCGATCATGGATGGTTCAGCGGCGCCTTTTTTGTATTTGATTGATCAAGCAGGCATCGTTGAGCAAGATCAGCTGAAAAAATTCATTAAAATCATCTCACCGATCGAAGTGACTGATGGCGACAAATGGGCACGCCTTGAGCCTTATGATGATGGCTTTTTGATGGATTTTGAGATTGATTTTAATCATGCTGCCATTGCCGCTACCGAGCAGACGACACAGCTTGATTTTAATACCGCAAATTTTGCACTAGAAGTGGGGCAGGCGCGTACTTTTGGATTTTTAAAAGACATCGAATATCTTCAAAAAAATAATTTGGCATTGGGCGGCAGCTTAGATAATGCTGTCGTACTTGATGAAGATTCTGTGGTCAATCAAGATGGCTTGCGTTATCCCAATGAGTTTGTGCGCCATAAAATGCTAGATGCTGTGGGTGATTTATTTGTGATTGGGCATCCTTTGCTTGCCAAGTTTTCTGCTTATAAATCGGGACACGCACTCAACAATGCGCTCATCCGAGCGGTACTAGCAGATAAAAGTTGCTATAAAATTGTAACATTTTATGACAAAGAATCTTGCCCAATTGATTATGTCGAAGCTGTTTAGCTAAAGTGTAATTTAGTCAGCAAAAACTAAAGCATTTAATTTTTTGGCAAAGTATTTGTAAGGTAACAGACATATTTTAGTTTTTGCATAATGTCGATCTTAGCCTCGTCATTGCACCCAATTACAAACGACTGATTGGGTACATTTTTTTTGGGTTGGGAAAATAAAGCTTATGATCGGATTGATTAAGGCGGCGGATTAATACGAGTCTTAATCATCTCGCATCACCAAAATTATATCGGTTAAAATCTGCCACCTGACTAAAGTTATTCATTTAAAATTACAAAAAATTACAAAAATAAGTGTTTTATTACGAATCACGCCCTGAGATCATACAAAATTTACTCAGATAGACTGTTTAAATTTAATTAATAAAATTATTTTTTTTGATCTTTATTTGAGCTTGCAAGCTGCGTTAAAGCTTGATTTAGCCGTTCATTTTGTGTGACAAATTGTGCTGTCTGTGTTATCATTTGTCTTGTGTTTTCGCTTAGGATCTTTTTTGAATCATCTGGGCGAGCGTCTGATTGCACCGATTTTGGCGAAGTTGTCTTTGATGAGATGATCAGCTTGATTGATTGTAACTGGCAAAAACGCTGATCATAAGCACGTAAAGCTTGAACACAATTTTCCATCATATATCGTGCGTGATTGGCAGCGGTTGGCGAGCTCATTGCTAGAGTTATCTCCACCGGCGAGACATTAACCACTTGACAGGTCAAAAGTATGTCATTGGGCAATAAACCTGCCCATGCTTGACGAACGAGCTGTGTGTGGTGTTGTAGATGATGATATCGATACAACAAATGTTTTGGAATAGCAGCGCCGGCAGCCGCTTGTTTTTCGACACGGCTTGCAAGATGATTGGGTTTGCGAACTTTGGCGACCAAATCATTGATTGGCGTGGTTTTTGTATGATCAGACATGGCTCACCTAAAATGATAAAAAGATCTATGGACATGGTGTCCGCAGAGCAAGTGTATCACGCCTTTTGAGAAAATGGTAATTTCAGCCTTATCGAGATTACCATTTTGCTAGTGCACCAAGGATGTGCGCTGTGTGCCACAAGCTTTAATCAAAACCAATCAATTGTACGCCGATGAAGTGATGCAATGGGGCTAATCATCCACCAACCAACCCATAGGATGAGCGCTGTCTGTGATAGCAATGCCAAAGCAAGCTTTTGAGGTGTGAGGAATCTAAATGAAACGAGTATTTTGGCTGCTGTCAGCCGTCGGTCTGACCGTTGCACAATCAAGTGCGGCACAAAGTGCGTATTCAAATAGCTCTATCCAAACCCCTTATGTGGCTAGTATTCCAGACGATATTGACAGCGTCATTAATGGCTTGATAGCAAGCAGTCAAAACGCTCAAGTTCGTACTTATCATCAGCCCACCAGTACAACCACCATCCAAAACTTTAGCGCTAATTTTCAGTCGCCAGTTTCGGCAGTTGAGCGCTTGACAGCCAGCAGCGCTCCAAGTGTCGCTGCGGCGGCGGCATCGCGTGCTGCACTAGGTCGTTCGATTGGTCGCTGTGCACTCTATGTGCGCCGTGCGCTTCAGTCAGCAGGCTATGAATTCACACCGCAGCCATCTGCTTATCAATATGCGAACGGTACATTGGCAAGCGCAGGCTTTGTGAAAATCAGCAATGATAACTACGTCCCACAAGTTGGTGATATTGCTGTTTTCAACCGCACGTCAAAAAATCCGCATGGTCATATCCAAATTTATGACGGCAGCCAGTGGGTATCAGATTTCCGTCAGCCAAAATTCAGCCCATATAGCCAACACAATGGCTACAGCGTATGGCGAGATGCTCGTTATAATGATGCGTCTGCAAATACAGGTATTATGCTTGCTTTGAACGAACAGTAAGCTGTACGTTTAGACATGATAAAAGCCCAGTTAAGTTAAACTGGGCTTAGTTTTTTTGTTTAAAAGAGTCCAACTTATCTGAGCGAATTAAATATAGTCAGACTCTTGTAAGCATTCGATCGTTGCTTGAATGAATGATGTGTCATCCACAATGATATCGGAAATGACATAACGACCATTTTGTTTGATAAATGCAAAATCAACAATCTCGACTGGTTTACCACCCTGTATACCCACATTAAACCGTGCTCTAACCTGACCGTTTTTTAGCAGGGTGTAATTTGCCGAACGATTAATGCGGCTTTGGACATAATCTTGACCGCCGATCCAATCCCAAGGCGCGCATGAAATATAGTTATCCCTTTCGGCAACGAATTCGGCGTAGTTAGCGATGGTGGAAAAATCGTTATCGGCGTGACTTAAGATGGTTGGAATTCGCTGATCTAAATTACTGATGACTTTTTTGGCGATGGCGATTTTGCTTTGGTTGTCTGATGGATTAGCATGGCTGTATGTGATGGCAAGTGGTGCGAGCGCTAATAAAAAAGCTGTCTTTTTAAGTACCTTTTTCATAATTCATCCTAAATGATCGCTAAGATATGCTTATCATAGCATATATTTTTTATTTTAAAATGATTTTATGAATAGGCAGGTAAAGCTTAAAATAGTAATAAATATGCTTAATATTAATAATGGCTAAGATGGATGCGTTTATAACCAATATGTTCGGTTATGAAAATCAGGCGGGCTTGCGTGCTTAACGGCATAATAAATAGCCAAGGGCGTTGAGTGGATGGTTGGATATAAAATGGCAGTTAAATTAAATTGATATTGACTCAATCTAAGCGCCTGACTGTGATGATTAATATGAAATGCTAAAACATAGCCATCATCCAGCGCGGTTATTTGGTGCATGGATAGAGCGTGCTCAGTGTCTGAGATGGGAG
This sequence comes from Moraxella canis, assembly GCF_034424565.1. Taxonomy (NCBI): domain Bacteria; kingdom Pseudomonadati; phylum Pseudomonadota; class Gammaproteobacteria; order Moraxellales; family Moraxellaceae; genus Moraxella; species Moraxella canis. Next base: position 1,581,510 of record NZ_CP139961.1, read on the forward strand.
GCATCTGATCAGGCTTGCGATAGCTGTCAAATCGGTAGATGTTATAACGCCCATCGGGGGCAAAATTGATTTCGATATATTCTGTAGACTCTTTGTTTGCTAAGAAACACTCAAAACAATCAGACAACCACAAATAATCAGCTCGCTGTATTGAGGTACTTTTGATGTGTTTATCAAAAATCTCTTGGGTGTGCGTGGTTTTCTCAATAAAAAAACTGATTTTAATACCATCGCGATCTTGAGCAATGTGAGCGTATATCTTGGGCGGAGTGAAGGCTTTGCTTGAATAAATGGTATCACGATCACAGGTGCTGCTATCAGTGACAGGCAGTAATTCATACACAAAAAAATCATCAGGCGAAAGCTGCACAACAGCCTCCATAGCCTGATGTAATGTTTTAAAGCTCATCAAATCGATTAAAATCCGAATCGCGCCAAATTGGACAACTTAGGATTTGGCTCAGGATTGGCGCGCAGAAGTAGTACCATACGCCCAATGTGGTGGATGACCTCAGACTCGGTTGCCTCCGCGATGGCAGCCGCACAATCTTTGCGTTCATCGGCTGTGCCAGCAGGGATTTTGATCTTAATCAATTCATGGTCATGAAGCGCACGCGACACTTCTTCGACGAGATTTGGTGTGATGCCATGACCACCGATCGTCACAATCGGGCTCAGCTGATGACCAATGCCACGCAGGGCTTTGATGTCTTGTAGTTTTGCTTTTTTATTCATAAGCGTTCCAAAATTGCCAAAAGATAGATGGCGGTGATAAATAATTACGCTATTATAGCAGAATTTCACCAAATTTGTTCTCATTAATGGTAAACTAATTGATTGGATTAGATTTATTAATTAGGCGCAATTTAAAATTCATGGCAACCCGAATTAAAAACAAAAAACTGTCGAAGTCAAGCCGTGCTTGGATGAAAGAGCACATTGATGACTTTTATGTTCAAAAAGCTCAAAAAGAAGGCTATCGTGCGCGAGCTGCCTATAAGCTTCTTGAGATTAATGAAAAAACAGGACTGATCAAAAAAGGCATGACGGTCGTGGACTTAGGCTCTGCGCCGGGCAGTTGGTCGCAAGTGGCAGGTCAGCTTGTGGGTGATTCAGGTACATTGATTGCTTCGGACATTCTACCCATGGATACTCTAGAAAATGTGACCTTTATTCAAGGTGATTTTCGAGAAGAGGCAGTATTTAACCAAATTATGAGCGAAGTTGGCGGGCGCCGTGTGGATGTGGTATTGTCAGATATGGCGCCAAATACTTCTGGGATGGCTGCTGTCGATCAGCCGCGCATGATGTATTTGTGTGAGCTTGCGGTGGATTTTGCGCTCAAAGTGCTCCCAGAAGGCGGTGCGTTGATCATGAAGGTGTTTCAAGGCGAGGGCTCTCAAGAGCTGCGCGCTCAGATGCAAAAGCAATTTAGCAAAATCAAAAGTATCAAACCTGCCGCATCCCGACCGCGCTCAAAAGAGATGTTTTGGGTAGCGATTAAATAAATCAATCATAGAGTTTACTTGAAATAGCTAAATTCATCAATATATTATATATAGTTAATCAGCATTGGGCGGATTACTCCCAATATCCATAAGCTAAGGATGAGAAAAGTTTGAGCGACATGGTGAAGAATACCTTATTGTGGCTGGCGATCATCGGTATCGTGGTTGTGATTTTTAGCAATCTTGATAGCGGTAGAGCTGATGCCGATACGATGAATTATTCGGCATTTGTGACCGCAGTGTCACAAGGCGAAATTAAAGATGTAAAAATCAGTGGCGAAGAGATTACTGGTACTAAGGTCAATGGCTCTCAATTTGAGACAGTGCGCCCTGAAATTACTGATAATGAATTGATGCCGCTACTGCGTGAGAATAATGTTGAAGTTCAAGGTATCCCACCTGAGCGTCAAGGCGTTGGTATGCAGCTTCTGATGGCCGCATTCCCAATTTTATTAATTGTCGGTTTGTTTTGGCTGATCATGCGTGGCATGAGCGGCGGCGGTGCTGGCGGCGGCGGTATGGGCGGTCGTAACCCAATGAGTTTTGGTAAATCCAAAGCCAAAATGCTGTCAGAAGATCAGGTTAAGGTTACTTTTGCTGATGTCGCTGGGGTGGAAGAATCAAAGCAGGAAGTTGCTGAGATTGTTGACTTCTTAAGAGATCCAAGTAAATTTACCAAACTTGGCGCGACCATTCCTCGCGGTGTTTTGATGGTTGGTCCGCCAGGTACAGGTAAAACTTTGCTAGCCAAGGCAATCGCAGGTGAAGCCAAAGTACCTTTCTTTAGCATCTCTGGTTCAGATTTTGTTGAAATGTTCGTGGGTGTGGGTGCCTCTCGTGTGCGTGATATGTTTGATCAAGCCAAAAAAAATGCGCCTTGTATCATCTTCATCGACGAAATTGACGCTGTAGGCCGCCACCGTGGTAGTGGCATGGGCGGCGGTCATGATGAGCGCGAACAGACCTTAAACCAGCTGTTGGTTGAGATGGATGGTTTTGAGGGTAATGATGGCGTGATTGTTATCGCTGCCACCAACCGTGTGGATGTGCTTGATAAGGCGCTGCTGCGTCCAGGTCGTTTTGACCGTCAAGTATCTGTCGGCTTACCTGATATCAAGGGTCGTGAGCAAATCTTGATGGTGCACCTCAAAAAACTCCCTGCGACCATCGGCGTGGATATCAATGCTTTGGCGCGAGGTACGCCTGGATTTAGTGGCGCTCAGCTTGCTAACTTGGTCAATGAGGCTGCGTTGTTTGCGGCTCGCCGAAATAAAAATAGCGTTGATATGAACGACTTTGAAGATGCCAAAGATAAGCTGTTTATGGGTCCTGAACGTAAATCAATGGTACTTCGTGAAGAAGAACGCCGTGCAACAGCATACCATGAAGCAGGACATGCGTTGGTAGCAGAGCTTCTGCCAGGTACGGATCCTGTGCATAAAGTCACCATCATGCCGCGCGGTTGGGCTTTGGGTGTGACTTGGCAGCTGCCTGAGCAAGATGCGATCAGCAATTATAAAGACAAAATGCTCAATGAAATTTCTATTTTGTTTGGTGGGCGTATCGCCGAAGAAATCTTTGTAAATCGTAAATCGACTGGTGCATCCAATGACTTTGAGCGTGCTACCAAAATGGCGCGTGCCATGGTAACTCGCTATGGCATGTCAGATGAGCTTGGTGTGATGGTCTATGAAGCCGAAGAGCATGGTGGCTATTTTGGTGGCAGTACTCGCACCATCTCAGAAGCAACACAGCAAAAAGTCGATGATGAGATTCGTCATATTTTAGAAGCTCAGTATGATGTGGCTTATAAGCTCATTGATGAAAATCAAGACAAAATGCATGCCATGGTTGAGGCGCTGATGAAATGGGAGACCATTGATCGTGAGCAGCTCTTGCAAATTATGGCAGGTGAGGCGCCGCGTGAGCCTAAGAATTATCAGCACATCGTGCAGACGCCTGTGGTAGCAGAGGAACCTGCTGATGACGATGCGTTGCCGCCGCCATTGCCAGTTTGATTAGTACCATACGCATGTCTAATTAAATCATAAAAAATCTCCAAGGTGTACGCTTTGGAGATTTTTTATAGGTTCTTTATTTTGAGATTGGTTTATAAATGTTCACTAAATCACTTGATTTTTTTTGCATTTGGGTTTAGTCTGTATGGCAAAGAAATACGCTGAGTTTTTTTATGTCAAATTTCATTAGCAATCAATATCATCGTACTAAAGCAGCAGTTGGATTGACAAATACTTTATTGAATGGTTTTAAGATGGTTTATGAAGCAAAGGCATATCGTTCCGATGTACCACGCAATCGATTGATGCCTTATGTACAAAAATTTTGTCGAAAGTTGGCGAATTCATTTGGCGTAAACGTCGTTCAAGTTGAGCCAGTTCCACAAAGGCACGGGCTTTGGGTTAGCAATCATGTCTCTTGGCTAGACATTCCTGTCGTTGGCAGCGTTGCGCCTGTTTTTTTCTTATCTAAGGCTGAAATTGGTGAATGGCCAATTTTTGGACGCTTGGCAAAAGCAGGCGGTACACTCTTTATTCAGCGCGGCTCAGGGGATGTAGGCTCAGTGAGTGATCAAATTGCAGAGTTTTTGAGTGAGGGGTCATCGGTCGTTTTCTTTCCTGAAGCGACAACCACAGACGGTAAGCAGATTAAGAAAATATACGGTAAATTGTTAAAAGCTGCGATCGACACCGACTTACCAATCTGCCCGATGGTGATTGCTTATGTGGATAAAGAGGGTAAACTGTCTGATAAAGCCGCTTATTATGGTGAGCGAACCATGGTACAAAGCTTAAAGTCGGTGGCAGATGCTCGAGGGATCACTGCGTATGTGTTGCCACTTGAGCCCATTTATCCTGAAGGTCGTGATCAGCGCGAATTGACCGAAGTTTTGCAAGCAGTGATGCAACAAGGTCTCAAAGACTTACATGAGCGTGTACTGACAGCTTAATCCATTAATAAAAAGCCCCAATGATGACCATTGGGGCTTTTTATTAATCTTTTAAATCAATGACTTGCTGGGTTGCCTTAACCGCTTTTGATCGATCTTCTTGGCTGATCCATTGAGAAGGAGTGCCGCGAAGCTCATGGCTCATAAAGTTCACCCAAATTGGCAGTGCAGCGACGCCACCGTACTCACTATTTCCCAAAGTTGATGGCGTGTCAAAACCTACCCAAACTACAGCCACATTGGTCGGATGAAACCCTGCAAACCAAGCATCCTTGGCAAGGTTTGTCGTACCAGTCTTACCACCAACATCACTACGACCCAAAGCACGAGCTCTACGACCTGTACCGCTGGTGATGACTTCACGCATCATATTGGAGATATTGTAAGCTGTTTGGTGAGAAAGTACACGAGGCGCTTGGGTGGCAGCCACATATTGTGGCGCGCTTCTTGGGTGTAGTCTATCGCCAGCTGGTGTGCCAAGCTCGCCTGCTGGCTCTTGTGATCTATTGGCTTCAAAAGATTCAATGAGCTCGGCATTGGTTGCCGATAGATTTTCATTAAAGCAAAGTGCGCAGGCTTGCTGTGGATTGGCTTGATAAATGATGTCATTGCCAAAATCATAGATTCTTTCGATAAAATAAGGCTGGATGCGATGTCCACCATTGATGATGGTGGCAAAACCCGTTGCCATTTGTAGCGGTGTGGCGTCGGCAGCCCCCAGTGCCAATGCCAAGGTGGATGGCATGCGCTCCATCTCAAGTCCGCCCATCGCATTCATCAGGTGGCGAGTCTCATCGACGCCCGCCGAGCGCAGTAGGCGAATAGAAGGTGTGTTGCGCGATAAAGCCAGCGCACGGCGCAGTGTCATATCACCTGTGTATCGCCCATCAGCATTTTTTGGCTGCCAACTACCAACACGAATCGCTGCATCAGAGACCAAACTGTCTGGCGTGTGTTTGCCTGACTCAAGAGCTGCAGCAAAAACAAAAGGCTTAATGATTGACCCTGGTTGGCGATATCCTTGGATGGCGCGGTTAAATTTGCTGTGATTAAAATGAAAACCGCCAACAACAGCACGCAAGGCGCCATTTTCAGGATCCAAAGAGATTAGTGCGCCTTGAACCTTAGGAATGGACTCCATACGCCAAGCAGTTTTAGATTCATTGAGCGGAGAGATGCGGACGATATTACCGACCTTGACCATTTGATGAGCATTACTGTAACCACCGCCGACACGGTTAGGATCATAGTAGCGACGCGCCCAATTCATGCCTGACCAGCCGATGGTGACAGTTTCTCCAGATTGAAGCTTGGCTTCAAAGCTTTGGTTATTGACCTTAGTGACTTTGGCAGGATAAATATTGTCAAAATTTCTACGACCTTCAAGCGTTCCTTCTTCTGCTTCGACACCGCGCCAACCATGACGGCGATCATAATTGCGCAGTCCACCGACCAAAGCAGCATCGGCAGCCAACTGAGAGTCGCTGTCAATGGTAGTCTGAACACGCCACCCCGAATCCATCACCGCCTCGCCATAGCGCTCCACCAAAGCGGTGCGAGCCATCTCGGCAACATAGGGCATGTTTAAGTCAAGTTTTTCTTGATAGATATTTAGTCCCATGGGTTCAGCAATGGCGGTGTCTCGCTCAGATGCGGTAATGAAGCCTTCTTGGTGCATACGACCGATAATCCAGTTGCGTCGCTCCATGGCTCGATCGGGATTGACCACAGGATTATAGGCTGAAGGGGCTTTGGGCAAGCCTGCAATCATCGCCATTTGAGCAATCGTCAGATTCTCTAAGCTTTTAGAATAATAACGGCGCGCAGCTGCTTGAATGCCATAAGTGCCTTCGCCTAGATAAATTTTATTGACATATAACGTTAAGATTTCGTTTTTTGTGAGCTCATTTTCAATTTTGCGGGCGATGAAAAGCTCGGTCAGCTTACGATTAATGGTACGCTCAGGGCTTAAAAAATAGTTCTTCGCTACCTGCATGGTAATGGTTGAGCCACCAGTCTGAGTATCGTTATCACTGACAACTTCGGTCAGTGCGCGTCCCATCCCTTTAACGCTGATACCGCTGTGTTCAAAAAAAGTATCGTCTTCTGCCGCCAAAAACGCCTGAATCATACGCTCAGGAATTTGATCAAAGGTTACAGGCAAAGAATAGCGATTGCCATATTGTCCGATTAGCTTATTATCGGCAGTATAAATCTGCAGCGGCATCTCAAAACGGGAGTTGTCCAGATTTTTGACGTCAGGTAAGGTTGGCTCAAGATACATTGCCATCCCATAAAACCCGATTGGAAACGCCAAAACCAAAATCCCAAATAGCGCCAAAACGCTTAAGATCACTTTAGATAGTATGGCGAGTAGTGACGCAGAAAAAGTGTTTTTAGACATAAATTCTTTGCTTGCTATAGACCTAATCTCTTATTTTACTAGGTTGTAGATAGAATAGCTAGTTTTTATTGGTAATTTCGTGTAGAGATGATTATGTGTGTGTTGGATAAATTTTTACCATTTTGTGTTATGCTAAAGCCACTTTATCAATGCTTGAGATGTGCCAACACCCTATGACTCGTATTAATTTGATATCCCCAAATGATTTGACAGACCAGCATTTGTTTGCCGAATTTCGAGAAATTACGCGTATTTTTACGCTTGTACAATCATCTGTCGCCAAACATGGGATCAGCGACACGCTCAAAAAGATTCCTTCAAGCTATCGATTGGGCACAGGTCATGTGCTGTTTTTTTATGATAAGCTTAATTTTATTGAAAAGCGTTATTTTGCGCTCAAAGAGGAGCTGATCGCGCGCGATTATCAATTGACGCCCAAAGACAGCATCGTGGGATTTCGCCAAAGCATTGATTCAAGGTTTTATCAAGACTATACGCCCACCAAAGCGGATTTGACACTCTCCATTGAGCGGCTGCTTGAAAAAATCGCCGCCAAACCACAGTGGTATCGCAAGCAAGGCAATGTGATTGACGATACAGTGTATCAAGAGGGGCTTAAAAATTTAATCACTGATTGAAATTAAGTCATCCGTTCAAATAACTTTGTACAATCAGTGCTTGAAAAAATAAGCGTCATCCCTATCTTGAAAGATGAAACTTTGATAGGGAGACAACTATGACTAATCCGACCGCCCATCACTTTGAAGCTGAAGTTGCGCAGCTTTTGCATTTGGTGACGCACTCTTTATACTCAAATGCTGATATTTTTGTGCGTGAACTGGTGTCCAATGCATCAGATGCTTGTGATAAGCTGAGATTTTTGGCGACCACAGAGGATGGCTTATATGAAAATGATGGTGAGCTTGCGATTCGTATTGATATTGATAAAGCCGCCAAGACCATCACATTCAGTGATAATGGCATCGGCATGAATGAAGATGATGCCATTGAGCATTTGGGCACGATCGCTAAATCAGGCACCAAAGCCTTTTTGGAAAAATTATCAGAAAGCGATAAAAAAGACGGTCATTTGATCGGTCAATTCGGCGTGGGCTTTTATTCAGGATTTATTGTTGCAGATAAGATCGTCGTTGAAAGCCGTAAAGCGGGCGAGCCTGCTGACCAAGGCGTGCGCTGGGTATCTGATGGTACAGGTAAATTCACCACCGAAACCATCACCAAGCCAAATCGCGGCACATCGATTACGCTACACCTAAAAGATGAATACGCAGGTGACAGCGAGGAAAATACCAACTATCTTAATCGCCACACGATCAAAACACTGGTCAATAAATACTCAGATCACATTAGCCTACCAATCCAAATGCCTAAAGAAATTTGGCAAGACGAGCTGGGTGATGATGGCGAACCAACGGGCAAAGGCGAATACATCGCTACCGATGAGTACGAGACGGTAAACCAAGCCAATGCGCTGTGGACAAAAAGTCCAAGCGAGATCAGTGATGATGAGTATCACGAGTTTTACAAAAATCTTAGCTATGATTACGCTGATCCATTGGCATATACGCATAATCGCGTCGAAGGGCGTGTTCAGTACACGCAGCTGTTATTCATTCCAAGCAAAGCACCGATGGATCTGTACGCTCGCGAGCAGCAGCATGGTTTGAAGCTGTATGTTAAGCGCGTCTTCATCATGGAAGATGCTGAGCAGCTGTTGCCGATGTATCTGCGTTTTGTTAAAGGTGTGATTGATACCGCTGATCTGCCGCTGAATGTCAGCCGCGAAATCCTTCAAGAATCTCGCGATGTCAAAGCCATCCGTGATGGTAATGCTCGCCGAGTGCTGACACTATTATCAAGCCTTGCCAACTCTGAAGATGCCGATAAGCAGCAAAAGTTTGCCGATTTTTATCAAGAATTTGGGGATGTGCTCAAAGAAGGTTTGGGTGAAGATCAAGCCAACCAAGCACGCATTGCCAAGCTGTTACGCTACGCCACCAGCACCGATGAAGCGGTCGCGACAGGTTTTGCTGATTATAAAGCCCGCATGAAAGATGGTCAAAAAGCCATCTATTATCTGACGGCTGATAATTTGGCTGCTGCCAAAAACAGCCCACAGCTTGAGCTGTTTAATAAAAAAGGCATCGAAGTGATTTTGATGACTGCGCGCGTCGATGAGTGGGCGATGAACTTTTTGCATGAGTTTGACGGCACGCCGCTCCAAAATATCGCCAAAGGTGCGGTTGATCTAGGCGACTTAACAGACGAAAATGAAAAGCAAGAAGCCAAACAAGCGGAAGAAAAAATGCAGCCTGTGGTTGAAAAACTTAAAACTACGCTAGGCGATCGCACCAAAGATGTCAGAGTGTCAAGCCGACTGGTGGATAGCCCGGCATGCTTGGTCGTCGGTGATGGTGAGCTTACGCCACAGATGGCTCAAATGCTCAAAGCCATGGGTCAAAGCGTGCCTGATGTCAAGCCTGTACTTGAGATTAATCCGAATCATCCGCTGATCAATAAGCTTGAAACCAGTGGCGATTTTGACGACTTGGCACAAGTCATCTTTGATCAAGCATTGTTGGCTGATGGCGGTCAGCTTGAAGATCCCGCAGGCTATCTAAAGCGTGTTAATAAGCTTTTGATGGGCTAATTAAAGTTGATTTACCAAACTGCTGTGGAATACCATGGCAGTTTTTTAGTGCATATTTAGTCATTAAATCAACAAATGCTAAGCCAAAAACATGTCGGATAAGATACAAAATTTCTGCCCAGTGTAAATTTGCAATATGCTACAATGGTCAGACTTTTTGAAACTGACTTTCGAGAGTTCAATGGGTTTTTTCTCAAATTTTTTCTCAAATCTGGGCGCGTCTTTATGGATGCTTGTGGGCAGCGAGCGAGCATTTAAGCTTGCCAAGCCAACATTTGCGCAAGCGGCTGCTTTTATGGTGGTGGCGTTATCGGCAAATATTTTATTTGCTTGGCTTGCCGCACCAAGTGACAGCTATTTTAATGAACAAGGTCTGATCAGTTACTTGGTTTGGCCAACCATCATTGTCGCCGCAGGCATCATTATTGCTCAGCGTTCACTGAATTACTCATTGTTGTTTGTACCGGCAATTTTATGGTTGGCGGCGGATACCTTGCTTGTGCTATTTCAAAGTGGTATTCAGTTTCTTGAAAATGAAAGTCTATTGCCGTTTTGGCTGCACAGTATTTTGCCCACTTTATTTTTGCTGCTATTTGTGTGGCAGACAGCGGCACTTTTGCTGATTTTTGCTAAGCGTTTTGATTGTCCTTGGTATGAAGCAGCGCTCATGCTCATTGCCAGTATCATCTTATTGGTGGTATGGCAAAAAAATACCATCAATCAGCCCATCTTTAAAATGGATGAGGTGGTGGTTGAGCTTGATGAATTGGCATTTTATGAGCAAGCAGCACTCCTGCCTGATCAGCTGCAAGCCATGACTGCAGGTCGTAAGGGTCGGCATGAGTGGTATTTTTTGGGGGCAGCAAGCTTTAGTGAGCAAAATGTCTTTGCCAGTGAGATTATCCAAGCTCGCCAATTATTTGATGCTAGATTTGATACGGCAGGGCGTTCGATTGCCTTGATTAATAATCCAAACACTTGGGGTGAGTATCCCATTGCCACACGCACCAGCATTGAGCGAAGCCTTGAGCACATCGGCGGGCTGATGAACCCTGATGAAGATGCTTTATTTTTGGTGTTAAGCTCACACGGATCGGTGGATAGGCGCGGCGAGCCGATTGGTGAATTGGCGGTGACAAATCCGCCCATGAATTTGCGCCAAATTGATCCTTTTTGGCTAAAAGCCGCTTTGGACAGATCAGGCATTCGCTGGCGTGTGATTGTGGTTTCGGCGTGTTATTCAGGCACATTTATTAATGCGCTGAAAGATCCGTATACCATGGTTATCACCGCATCCAAATCTGACAAGGCTTCTTTTGGCTGTACTGATGATGCTGACATGACCTACTTTGGTCGAGCGTTTTTTAATGAAAGCTTGCCACGCTCAGAGGGGTTGATGGAGGCATTTTATGATGCCGCCCCAATGATCAAAGAGCGTGAAATTTTGATGGGTTTTGAGCCTTCTGAGCCGCAAATGGTCATTGGTGAAGCCATGCAGCTTGCCTTGCCTGAGCTTCAAAAAGCTTTATTTCATCATCAAGACAATCCAAGCATCAGCATTCCTTATGGACTGATCAATAAAGCGCCTGATACTGAGCCTGCCCCAAATTAATTGGCTATTTTCATCATGTCTTAAACTACCGCTGTTATGCTAAAGCAAGCAGCGGTTTTTTGTCATTCAAAGGCGGTATTAGCGGAGCATTTGACCAACTATTTTTGTTTAAAATGGCGAGTATTCCCCCAAAAACCGCTTGTAATTTGCCCGAAATTTCGGTATATTACCTTTGCTTATAATATCACAATTTTTTATGATTTATCACTGATAAATAGTTCTATATTTATCAATAAAAGCTGAAAAACTGTTCGCCAAATCACATTAGGCAAACCCTGCTTCCACCAATTTAAGGGATGTATCACATGAGTATCCAATCTACTGTTGAACAAGTTCAAAAAAACTACGCCCACCAACCAGAATTTATCCAAGCGGTTCAAGAAGTCGCCATGACAATCGAAAAAGTGTATGCAGACAATCCTAAGTTTGCAGAATTTAAAGTATTTGAGCGTCTTTGTGAGCCAGATCGCATCATCAGCTTCCGCGTGAATTGGGAAAATGACAAGGGCGAAGTGGAAGTAAACCGTGGATGGCGCGTACAGTTTAGTAATGCCATCGGTCCATATAAGGGCGGCTTGCGTTTCCACCCGACGGTCAATGAAGGTGTACTAAAATTCTTGGGATTTGAGCAGATTTTCAAAAATGCGCTGACCGGTTTACCGATGGGTGGTGGTAAAGGCGGTTCGGATTTCGATCCTAAAGGCAAATCAGATGCTGAAATTCGCCGTTTTTGCTATGCGTTTATGCGCGAATTGCACAAAAACATCGGCAAAGACATGGACGTCCCAGCAGGGGATATCGGCGTTGGTGGTCGTGAAGTGAACTATATGTTTGCGATGTACAAAAACTTGACACGTGAATATGAAGGCGTGCTGACTGGTAAAGGCGTGGGCTTTGGCGGCAGCTTGATTCGTACCGAAGCGACAGGTTACGGCTTGGTGTATTTCTTGGATAATATGCTCAAAGCCAACAATGACACCTTGGTCGGCAAAACTGTCCTAGTATCAGGTGCGGGCAATGTGGCACAGTACGCTGCCGAAAAAGCACTACATCTTGGTGGCAAAGTGATCACATTTTCTGATTCTCAAGGCACGCTACATGATGCTCAAGGTTTTACCCAAGAAAAAATTGACTGGGTAAAAGCTCAAAAAGATGCACGTAAGCCATTATGCGACTATGTCGAAAAATTTGGCGGCGAATGGCTGCCTGGTGCCAAACCTTGGCAGTTTGACGCTGATGTGGCTTTACCATGCGCTACCCAAAATGAAGTTAATAAAGAAGAAGCCGAGCAGCTGGTCAAAGGCGGCGTCAAATATGTCGCAGAAGGGGCAAACATGCCGCTGACTGCCGAAGCGATTGATGTGGTGCGTAATAATGGCATCACATACGCACCAGGCAAAGCAGCTAACGCTGGTGGTGTGGCAGTTTCGGGTCTTGAGATGAGTCAGAACTCTGTGCGCCAATATAAAAGCTTCTCAGAGCTTGATGATAAGCTTCAAAATATCATGAGAAATATCCATGACAACTCACTGGCAGCAGGTCAAAAATATGGCTCAACCGAAGGCACAGTTGACTACATGACGGGTGCTAATGTGGCAGGCTTTATCCAAGTAGCCAATGCGTTGGTGGCTTATGGTATCTTGTGATTGATCATTTTATAATGAATTTTATAAAAACAGCCTGTGTCAATACAGGCTGTTTTTATTTTGGATGAATGTAACTGACGGTTTTTCTTTTGAATTTTTATCTGTCATTGCCTTATATCCACCGCCTAAAGTCGGTGGATATAAGGCAACCCCACAATCACAATTACGCATGGACGTTTTTTAATGTGGTGTATTTTGCTGTTCAATGTACTGCCTAATAACCCCAATAGGTGCGCCACCACAACTACCTGCAAAGTAACTTGGCGACCATAACGCACCTCCCCATAGCTTCTCTTTGATGCTCGGATATTGTTTTTTTCTGATTTTGCGACTAGATACCCCTTTAAGAGAGTTTACCAACCTAGAAATACTCACCTTTGGTGGATAGTGTACAAGCAAATGAACATGGTCATCTTCCTTATCAAATTCCACCAATTCGCTCTCAAACTCTATACACACCTGCTCAAAGATACCTCTTAACTCATCTAAAATCTCTTTGGTAAATACTTCTCGTCTGTACTTAGTCACAAAGACCAAATGTACATGAAGATTAAATACCACATGGCGACCCCGTCTTAACTCGGTTTTTTTGACTTGACATATCATTAGACTAAACTTTAAAATATAAAAATCCAATGATACCCAAACCCATGAAAACACTCAAGTTACGCATCAAAGATAAACACATAGACCAACTAAACCGCCTAAGCGGTTTAGTCAATTTCGTGTGGAATTATGTCAATGACTTGGGTTATAACTATTTACAGCGCACAGGCAAATTCTTATCTGCCTATGATTTAAACCACTACACCAAAGGTAGCGGTGAATTACTGGGCTTGCACTCTCAAACCATTCAAGCCATCAATGAAACCCATGCAAAAAGTCGTAAGCAGTTTAAGAAGGCAAAACTTAACTGGCGAACCAACAACCCAAAGTCTAAACGAAAATCGCTTGGCTGGATACCGTTTAAACAATCGGCTATTAAGCACATCGCTACTCACCAAACAGGCAAAAAGGGCTTGAAATCAACCCTGCAACTAAGTCTGGCCAAAGGACAAAAACTTATCATTGATGTCTGGGATAGCTACAACCTTAGCCTTTATCAAATTAACACCTGTGAGATTGTCCAAGACAGCCGTAATCGTTGGTATGCGTGCCTTACCGTCAAAGACTATCCAAAACAAACTTGTGGCACAGGTTCGGTTGGTATTGATCTTGGCTTAAAAGACAGTGCGACCACCTCAAACGGGGATAAACTGCATATTAAGCAAACTCAAATATGGGCTGAAAAACTGTCTATTGCACAGCGTGCAGGCAAAAAAGACCGTGTGCGTGCCATTCATGCCAAGATTAAAAACACAAGGCAAGACCTCATCCACAAATTCACCACCCAATTAGTCAAAGACAATGCCCTAATCGTGGTAGGCGATATTAAAACCACCCAATTTAACAGTAAAAAAGGCAAACTCGCCAAATCGGTTTACGATGCAGGTTGGTTTGAACTCAAACGGCAACTGATCTATAAATGTAAGAATGCAGGTTGCCGTTTTGTAATCGTATCAGAGCGATACACTACCCAAACTTGTTCGTGCTGTGGCGATATGTCCAGTAGTCCGAAAGGTAGGACAGGTCTTGGAATAAGAGAATGGACTTGTGCAAAGTGTGGCACATGGCATGATAGAGATATTAACGCCAGTAAGAACATTCTTGCGGTCGGGCTTGACCGTCTAGCTGTAGGAATCCCCGAACGATAGGAAGGGGAGGAAGTCAACTAGTACAATAAAAGCACGTCGCCAATGAATATTTTTGGTGTGATAGATGTGCCAACCAAAGGAGTCAATGATGGAATTTATCAAAACGCGCGCTGCTGTTGCTTGGGCGCCTAATGAACCGCTGGTGATCGAAGAGCTGGACTTAATGCCGCCACAAGCTGGAGAAGTGCTCGTACGCATCGTGGCAACAGGCGTGTGCCATACAGACGCTTATACTTTATCAGGCGCAGATTCTGAAGGTGTTTTTCCTTGTGTGCTTGGTCATGAAGGTGCGGGCATCGTTGAGGCTGTCGGTGAGGGTGTGACCGATTTTGAGGTCGGTGATCATGTAATCCCGCTATATACAGCTGAGTGTGGCAAATGTAAAATGTGCTTATCTCAAAAAACCAACTTATGTTCGGCAGTACGAGAAACACAAGGCAAGGGTTTGATGCCTGACGGTACTGTTCGGTTTTTCAAAGAAGGTGAGCCGATTTATCATTATATGGGTACATCGACTTTTTCAGAATATACCGTGGTGTCTCAGTATTCATTGGCAAAGATTCAAAAAGATGCCCCTTTGGAAGAAGTATGTTTGCTTGGCTGTGGTGTGACCACTGGCATGGGCGCAGTCCTAAAAACAGCCAAAGTTAAGCCAGGTGATACGGTGGCGATTTTTGGTTTGGGTGGCATCGGACTTGCTGCGGTGATCGGTGCTCGCATGGCAGGCGCTGACCGCATCATTGGCATTGATATTAATGAAGATAAATTTGCCAAAGCGCTAGAGCTTGGGGCGACAGAATGCATCAATCCTAATGAGTTTGACAAACCGATTCAACAGGTCATCATCGAGATGACCGATGGCGGTGTGGATTTTTCGTTTGAGTGTATCGGTAATGTCGATGTCATGCGAGCGGCGCTTGAGTGCTGTCACAAAGGCTGGGGTGAGAGCGTTATTATTGGTGTGGCGCCAGCAGGTGCTGAGATTTCTACGCGCCCATTTCAGCTGGTAACTGGGCGTGTGTGGCGCGGATCTGCGTTTGGTGGTGTCAAAGGTCGTAGCGAACTGCCTGGTATTGTGCATCAATATATGCAAGGTGATTTTGCGCTGAATGATTTTATTACCCATACCATGCCGCTTGAGCAAATCAATACTGCCTTTGATCTGATGCATGAAGGTAAGTCGATTCGCAGTGTGATTCATTTTTGATTTGGGTGATTTATGGAATTGATCAGTTGTCATAAGATGTTTGATGGTGAGCATCGCCGTTATCGCCACTTTTCTAAAGCTGCTCAAGGCAATATGATCTTTGCAATCTACTTGCCGAAGCAGGCGCTTGAAGGAGCGCGCTTACCTGTGTTGTATTATTTGTCAGGTTTGACGTGTAATGATGAAAATTTTTCAACTAAGGCGGGCGCTCAGCAGCATGCTTCCAAGCACGGGATAATTCTGGTGATGCCTGACACATCACCGCGCGGCGAGAGCGTGCCTGATGATGAGGCTTATGATTTGGGTCAAGGTGCTGGATTTTATGTTAATGCGACAGTTAGCCCTTGGTCGGCTCATTACCAAATGTATGATTATGTTGTCCATGAGCTGCCAATGCTGATTGAGGTGAACTTTAAGGTTAGCTCAAAAGCGATCTGTGGACATAGCATGGGCGGTCATGGCGCCTTGCAAATCGGGCTAAAAAATCCTGACGCTTATACCAGTATTTCTGCCTTTGCGCCGATTGTCAATCCATCCATGACACCTTGGGGTCAAAAAGCATTCACTGCTTATTTGGGGGAACAAAAATCCGATTGGCAGGAGTACGACAGTACTTATTTGGTCGCAAAAGTGCCAAAATCTTTGCCCATTCGTATCGATCAAGGTCTGGCAGATGATTTTTATCCAAATCAGCTGCAGCCTGAGCAGTTTGTTGCCGCCGCCCAAGCAAATGGCGTTGAGGTAGATTTACACTTGCATGATGGCTATGACCACAGCTACTTTTTTGTTGCAAGTTTTATTGAGGCACATATTAAATTTCATGCAAAGTATCTGAATGATTCTGATGTCTAAGCAAGATCAGACTCATTATGATCATTGGCTTGATATCACAAACCCCCATCAATGATGAGAGTTTCACCTAGCAACAAATAACAGTAATATCCAATGAATATTAGTAATATCACTTGCTTTATTTATGGTTATTTATTAGTATACTAAGTAACCTAAATTACTATTTTCCCCTATGCGTATTTTAAAACTCAGTGAATTTGCCAAGCGGGTTGGTTATCATCCTAAGACGATTCAAATCTTTGATAGAGATGGTCGCTTTCCCGCTAAAAAGAACAGTGCTGGTCGTCGTTATTACACTGAAGAAGATGTGTTGTTGTTCTTACAACAGTTCAATCCAGCGTTTGCGGAACTGCGAGATAAGCCCCGTAAGGTAGTGACCTATACTCGGGTATCATCCTCGGGACAAAAGGTTGATTTACAAAGCCAACAAGCCTTTATTGAAACTTTTGTGGTCAGTCGTGGTATTGCTGTGGATTTACACCTATCCGATGTCGACTCAGGCTTAAACTACAACCGTAAGAACTTCTTAAAGCTGATGGATATGGTTGAGAATGATGAAGTCTCTGAACTCATCGTTGCTCATAAAGACCGCTTGGTTCGTTTTGGCTTTGAGTATTTTGAGCGCTTATGCCAAAAGCACAACACTAAATTAACCGTGATTAACTTGGAATCTTGTTCACCGGAAGAGGAGTTTACCCAAGATTTAATCTCAATCGTACATTGCTTTTCAAGTAGACTGTATGGACTTCGCAAGTACAAGAAGAACACCGCTCAGCTAAGCCGTGATTTAAAGCTGGATGAGTCTGTAGATACACAGAGCGAAGAGTAAATTTGAAATGAATAAATCCACCAACACAGCCATACGCACCACCAAGCACCGCTGAGTGGTTGCTGATGACGCCACTGCAATGGCAATGGTGGATTATTTCTACGCCTATCAGACAGCAAGATTATACTTCTCTCGTTCATTAAATGATGCCAGTTTTAATGATGGCATCAATTTTAAAAACGGTTATTCGTACATCGATGTGCGTAACCACTTCATGAAGCATGGTCGCCTTGAGTGGGACACACCGCTGACCGCAAGAATGTGGAAGAATGCACTGGAAGAAGCCTATCTACTTCAAGAACGCACCTTTGCGGGTGGTTTATTGCGTGTTAAAGACCGTCTTAATGCCTATGTGTACAATCACAGCTTGTTTCAGACACTCAGCGATGATGAACGCCACCCTCTGATGCTGATTAACTTTGTGATAGCTAAGACAGGTAAGTACTTAAAGCTTGAACAGCTATGGCGTGAACATGGCATCATTGAGGGCTTTAAACAGTTTATTTCCCAACATGTAAAGAAAGCTAAGTTCCCAACCAAGCTTAATATCAGCACCTATGCCAATAAGGTCAATTCACTGTGTAAAAAGCATATCAAACAAACCAATGTTAATAACCTAGCAGCGGTATATCAACCAACCATCCGATTAGATGAAAACTACTATACCATCAAAAGCGTCTTTGATGAAGCCAGTAAGCGATACCAGCATCACCTCACCTTGGTCAATCTTGATGGGTGCAAGCGGTTTACAGGTATCACGCTATCAGGTTATCACCATATCGCCAATTTTAGCAAGATGGGATACAGTAAAAGCCTGATCATGAGTTTTGATTATGACATCAAAGATGGCTTATGCAAGCCTGTGTTTTATTTGCATTTAGGATTTGATGTTAAGCCGAATAAGGTTAACGCCAAGTCAGATCAACAGGAAACCAAGAATACCACTCGTAAACCAAACATCCTAGCCGCTGACTGGGGAACAACAGAGCTATTTACTTTCTCAAATGGCGATGTGTTCTATCCAAATAACGGTGTGTTTTACAAGAAATGCGCTGATAAACAGCTTGAACTTCAGCGAGTGCTAAGCCGACTTGAATTAAAACGCCGTGAGAACAAGCGTCCTATTGAGTACGGGATTTATCAATTGGTTGCCAACACCAATCCAAGCAACTATTTGGCAATCAAAGCAAAATCCAATCAAGACTTTAAGAAACTCACTCGGCAAATCCAACAGCATCAGCTATCCCAAGCCAAAGACTTGGCGGACTACTTGATTGATAACCAAGCGGATGTACTGGTGTATGAAAATGCCGATACGAATTTAATGAAACAAGACGGTCCTGTAAGAACCCGTAGCCGTCATTTTAAACGCTTATTAAACTTGATGACACTACATGATTTCATCGAGCAAGTGAGCGATAAGACCAAACTTTATCATCCTAGGTTTACTGCTGTTGCGATTAATCCAGCGTACAGCTCTCAAACATGCCCCGCTTGTGGTTTTGTGGACAGTCGTTCACGAAATGGGGATGTGTTTTGTTGTGTAGCTTGTGGTCATGTACCACAGCCTACTGCTAGTTGTCAGGTCATACCTCCGAAAGATGGCGCACAAGCCAGTCAATCAGATTATGCAGCCGCAGTAAACCTATTAAATCGATATATGTGCGTCGATGCTTTGCTTGGGATTAACAACCATACGCCAAAGCAGAAAGTAAAAGTCAAGCTCTTGCAATTATATGAGGCTATCAAACATCTTGATACCTCTTATGACAGTGTTCTGCTTGACCAAAGTATTAGAGTCAAGGTAAAAACTCACCTTGACTCACAAATGCTCACATAAAATGGAACAGTGTTCCGAATGGCTGTGACCTGAATGAGTATCTGCTTGTCCGTGTCCTTCATGCGCTGAATGATCGTGAGCATGATGGGTAGATGGTTCGCCATGATGGTCGTGACCATGCCCACCGTGCATGGCTTGCATGATCGGCATACTAAAGGCGATCGCAAAGCCTGAGATGAGCATCACCACGCCGCTAAACTTACGCAGATTGAAGACGGCAATCTTAGACTTGAGCCATGCGACCACTGTACCTGTCGCCAGCAGCATCGGTAGGGTGCCAAGCCAGAAAAACACCATGAATGCCGTCGCGGTCAACCCTGCTTGACCATCGGCAGCAAGCCCCAGTGCAACCCCAAGCGCCCCATACACCAATCCACATGGTAAAAATCCCCAAAGCAGCCCTGCGGCAAGCGCTTTTGGCAAGCTGTCCATGGGCAGAACTTT
Organism: Moraxella canis; assembly: GCF_034424565.1. Taxonomy (NCBI): domain Bacteria; kingdom Pseudomonadati; phylum Pseudomonadota; class Gammaproteobacteria; order Moraxellales; family Moraxellaceae; genus Moraxella; species Moraxella canis. The sequence goes on from NZ_CP139961.1 coordinate 1,601,245, forward strand.
GGCGCGCAAAGGTGCAAGGGTGTTCCAAAATTTTAAGCCAACTCTTTCAATGCGATTAAGTACTGGTAAGCCTAGCATCAATAAAGCGGCAAAAATGAGTGCGCCGCCGAGCAGATATTTAGGCAGCGCACCATTTGCCATCAAAGGCGCTAAGATGTGCTTGCCAAATGTCGCCACCAAAAGCCCCAAGATAACATAACTGCCCAAGCGCCCAGTATGATAGCCAAGCATCAATAAGGTGCGCTTGGCAGGCGCCGCATCTTTCATTGATAATCCAAAAGCTGCCACGATCCCACCACACATGCCCAGGCAATGTGGTGACCCAAGCAAGCCCATGCTAAAAGCAGCAAAAATCAGCGCAGCAGTCATTGATGATCCTTAGAAATATTCTTTCGGCGAGCTTGTCGGTCATCTAGAATGATCTGCTCGGGGGCATTGTCCAAATCTTCGAATTGATTGGACTTCACCGCATAATAAATCGCCCAAATCGCCACCACAAACAGCATGAGGCTTAGGGGGATTAGTAGATAAATACTGAGCATGGCTAGCCTTGGTTAAAAAATTGGGTATATTCTACCAAAAATTTGCCCATAAAGGCAGACTTTGTGATTTTTTGGATGAAGCTTGGTGCTGGCTTTAATTAAGACATGCAGCTGACCGCCACCGCTTCTTCTGCCAAAGCCATACGAGTGTCATCAGAAGTGGCGATGTCCTGAATGTGATAAGGATCGCTCAGCAGTCTAAATAAGCGTGCCACTTCAGAAAAATCATCACGATGCGCAGACTCAATGGCGCGCTCTGCCATGTGATTTCTAAGAACGTAGATGGGATTGACCGACTGCATGAGCGAAATGGCATCAGCTTTGGTGGTGGTTTTCTGAACATAACTTAAATAATCATGTACCCACTCATGCCAATGGCTATGTGCAGTATGGGGCAAGCTGTGCATCAGATTGATAAGTAACCCATGCTCATGCTCAAATTGCTTGCTATGATCGTCTTGATCCAGCAAAGCAATCAGCGCACGAAAGCTGTTGGTGTAATCCAAACGGTGCGCCTGCATCAAAGTTAGCAAGCGATAGCCAAGCTGTATGGCAGGCTCGGACTTCTTAAGACCAAGCTTTTGACACAGCCCATCATGATAAGTGTCGGTAAAGACTGTTTTATAGGTGGTCAAGGCGTGATCGATATCATATTGGGTAGTAAGCAGACCAAAAGTGCGATAGACCGTTGATAGATTCCAGCGTCCGATCATGGGCTGATTTTGATAAACATAACGACCTGTATGGTCTGAGTGGTTATTGATCCAAGTTGGGTTAAAACCTTCCATAAAGGCAAACGGTCCAAAGTCCAGCGTAGAGCCCGTGATATTAAGATTATCAGTATTCATGACGCCATGACAAAAGCCAACCAGCTGCCATTTGGCAATCATGCGTGCGGTATTGGCGGCAATTTCGGTTAAAAATTCAGCGATATTAGCAGTATTTTGCCCTTTATCATACAAATGCGGGTAATAACTTTGGATAATTTTAATGACAAATTCTTCAAAATAATCAGCCGCATACATCGATACCCACTCAAAATGACCAAGGCGCACGTGGCAGTCACTGACACGAAGCAGGGCGGCGGCATGTTCGATATATTGGCGCTGAATGCGGGTGTCAGACACGATGACGCCGATGGCATCTGAAGCAGGGATATTTAAGCCATTGAGCGCATGACCACCCAAATACTCACGGATAGAGCTTGCCATCATCGCACGCCCATCTCCGCGCCGTGAATAGGGCGTAAGTCCTGCACCTTTAAGATGTAAATCGATCAATCGACCCGTTTTTTCGTCTTGTAATTGAGCGATCAATAAACCGCGACCGTCGCCCAGTTGACCTGCCCATTGACCAAATTGATGCCCTGCATACGCCATGGCGATCGGCTGTAGCGCATGAGGTGCGATGTCGCTGAGTGGTGCCAAAAGACCCGAAATCACCGACAGCCAATCATCGTCACTAAGTGCTGTCAATCCCAGCTGATCAATAAGCGGATGGTTGAGCGCGATGAGTTTTGGATTATCCAGTGGTGTGGGTGAGATGTGGCGGTATAGCCGCTCGTCGTGTTTAAGATAGTCATGCACAAATTTCATAAGTGATCCGTTATTTATTTTATTATTATATAAAAGAAAACCCTTTATCCAACTATACAGATAAAGGGCGGAGAAAACAAGGCTTGGATATTAAACAGCTTTACCTTTAAGGTGTAGATAGGCTTGCTCAATGCGGCGGCTGTGTTCGAAGATTTTCGCTTCTACTTGAGCAAACTGAGTCTTGAGCTTTTCGTCTGCTTCATTGAGGCGATCGGCAAATTCTGCTCGCTTAAGCTCTATGGCTTTGGCTTTCAGGGCATGCCACTCTTCCACAGTCTTGGTAAAGTCATCATATTCTGCACTGATGCGCTCTTTGAATGCGCTCAAGCGCTCATCAAGGCTTAGCTCACCGCCTTTGGCGATACGCTCTTGGGCGCGCTTAAACTGCATGGTGACTTCGGCATGTTTGATGGTCAGATCATCCACGCGCTTTAGGTTGCTGGCTAAGCCAACTTTGGCAAGCAGACCGATAATCCATTTGGTTGGATCATATTGCCACCATTTGACACCATTGCGGTAGTCATATTGAAAATAGTGATGATAATTATGATAACCTTCACCCCAGGTCAATAACGCAAGTATGCCATTATCACGCGCCGTATTCTCATCAGTATAAGGGCGTGTACCAAACATATGGCACAGTGAATTGATGAAGAAAGTAAAATGATGTGTCAAGACCAAGCGAAGCAGACCTGCGATCACAAATGTCCCGAGCATATCCCCTGTGATCAGACCGATGATCGCTAAAACAACGACATTCGTGGCAACCACCCAAAACCCATAATATTTATGCTGAAGGGTAAGTAGTTTATCTTTTTTTAGGTCAGGGATGTTTTTGTAGTCATATTGACCGCTGGGGTACTTGCGAAGCATCCAACCGATATGGCTAAACCAAAACCCGCGGCGGGCTGAATATGGGTCATCATATTCATCATCGACATGTCGGTGGTGAATGCGATGTCCTGAACACCAGTCAAATGCTGAGCTTTCAACCGCCAAAGTTGCGCCAAGCAGCAGCACATACTTAACGATAGGGTGGGCATCATAAGACTTATGTGCCCACAAGCGATGATAGCCTGCAGTGATAGAAAGCCCTGTCCACGCCATCAAAATGGCAAAAGCGACCCACACGCCCATGCCGACACTGTGCGTCCACAGATACCAAGGCACAATGGCGACCGCCAAAAATAAAGTAGATAAAAGCACGACTGCAGGCACCCAGTTGATGGGCGCTTTGTCAAAAGCTTCAGGATTGCGTTCGATACTCATAAATGGTATGGATCCTATAGTAAAGGTGGCAAACTGACACAGTTTAGAAAAATTTTGCAAATAACGGTAAATTCATTCCAAATATTTATGCAAAATTTATGATAAACCAATTTCGCAAAACAAGTAGTTTCAATGCATTCAGAAGAATTTTTATAATAAAATATGCTAACACAAAACCTGCTAAATGTGAACAATTATTCACATATTTTTGGGATGAAATTGTAACAACCATGATCCAAATCCTGCCTCATGTTTCGCGCCTCCTGCATCATTCAGTCATCAGCAAGAATGGTTTAACAATATGGTAAGTTTAAAAAAGTCTCACCAATTTTTATTGTGTTTTGTTATAATCTTGATATTTATTTTCATCGTTAAAAAAGGATACAGCATGACCAATCGCAAGCAGCAATTCGAGCTGCGGGAGATGCGCATTTTGCAGACGGCTGAGCAGTTATTGCTTGAGTCTGGCGAGGGGGATTTGACACTAGATAGTCTTGCTTTGACATTGGATTTGGCAAAAGGGACGCTTTATAAGCATTTTGCCAGTAAAGATGAGCTGCTTTTGCGAATTTTGATTGATTATGAAAAACGTAAACTTGATATGATCATCGTTGAAGATGGTGCTGGGGCTGGCGTGGCTCGACTGGTGCTTCAGTTGGTCAATTTGCCGCATCGCGCGATTTTGTTCAATCATATCGAAGAGCGCCTGTCATCGACGACTTCTGGACTGAACAAGATGTTTGCTGAATTGTACCGCGTGCGACGAGAGCGCATGGTGCGCATGTCTAAGATCGTTCAGGTTTATCTGACTGAACAAAACAGCGATATGAATATTCGTGACTATATGGCGACACTATATGCGGTTGGGCAAGGCGGTGCAAGCTTACTGAATTCAAGCTTTTATCAGCGCTATTTGGGTCGGCGTGACACCCTAAAGAGTGCTTTGGTGCGTCAGATGCTGGATTTGCCAAAGCTATATCCTAAGGCTGATGATAAGCCAGCAGATGAGATTTCCCAAAGGCTATTGGCAGCCAGCCAAGATATGAGTGAAGAAGAGATTCTTGAGCTGGCAGAGGCGATCGGGCAGACCATCACGCCTTAAGTTCTTATCTAAAGGTTGCCAAATCACTACCTGATGAAGACCAAAAGATGACGATTTGGCTCATACATAGATAAAAAATATCCCAAAAGTCTTTGGGATATTTTTGTGTGCAAAGTATTAAACGTCTTCTTCTCTGAACTGCGGTACAGGTGCTTTAAAGCCGCGCGTCTTGATACCAAGCCAAATAAAGCCCATTGCCGCCCAGAACAGACCTACTTTGAAGGTCAGCGCGTCAACTTCTAGCCACATCAAGAACACACTGATAAAGCCAGCGGTTGGTACGATGATATAGCTTAAGACATCTTTTGCATTATGCACGTGTTTATTTCTAAAGACATAATGGAATAGCACAGAGATATTCACAAAGCTAAATGCAGTCAAGGCACCGAAGCTGATCAGGTTCACCACCGACTCAAGCGTCACAAAACCAGCAGTCAAGGCAACAGCACCTGCGATCAAAATGTTATTGACAGGCGTAAATAATGTAGGGTGAATTTTACCAAAAATGTCTTTACTAATCACGCCATCACGACCCATCACGTACATCAAGCGAGAGACGCCTGCATGAGCCGAGATGCCCGAAGCCATAACCGTCACGATTGCAAAGCCAAGCACAACTGCCTTAAAGACCGCGCCGCCGACAGCTTCTAGGATTTCAGGCTGCGTTTCATCCACCAATTTAAAATAGGTTTCTGGATGATTTGGGAAGTACAGCTGCATGAAATAGGTGCTGATGATAAACACGATACCAGCGATTAAGGTGGTCAAAATCATCGCTTTTGGTAAAACGCGTTTGGCATCTTTGGTCTCTTCAGCAAGTGTTGAGAGCGCATCAAACCCTGTGAAAGAAAAACACAAGATCGTCGCACCAGTGATCAGCGCGCCCACCGAAGTCATGCTGTCCCAAAATGGTGCCATGCTCCACAGATGATAGGCGTTTTCAGGGCTGATGATGCCATCGGCATTTTGTCCTGCTGATAGCGCATCATAAGTCAAGAATACAAAAACGGCAATCACCGCTAACTGCACAAAGACGATCCAGCTGTTAAAATACGCCACAACCTTTGAGCCAAATAAATTGACGCCAGTCATGATCGCTGTCAAGCCGATGACCCATACCCAGTGATTAACTGCAGGGAAAAGCGCTTCTAAATAAATCACCGCCAAAATGATATTCACCAGTGGCGACAGCAAATAGTCAAGCCAACTTGACCAACCCACCATAAAGCCCATTGATGGGTTAATAGATTTTTGGGTATAAGTATAAGCAGAACCTGATGAAGGATAAGCACGAATCATATGACCGTAACTCACCGAAGTCAACAAAATCGCAATCAAAGCAAAAATATACGACATAGGCACATGACCGCCGCTATCACGAGATACCATACCAAAGGTATCAAGCAAGGTCATGGGCTGAATGTAGGCAAGACCGATAATGATTACATGCCATAAACCAAGGTTTCGCTGTAGACGAGCGACATTTGAAGTGGGAGAAGTATTCAACGATGGTATTCCTTTTAAGTGTGCATAAATGCAGCGAACACAAAAGGGAACTAAGCTTCATCGTGCCAAAGGATTTGGCGACTGTTCGATTAGGCTATCTGCTCCGAAAATTTAAGGGTTAAACAAAATAAAGAGGCTACCAATTTGACCAAATGTAACGGCAAACTGATAACCATGTAAGAACGTGTGAATTTTAGCCTAAAATCTTTAATTTGTCAGCAATTTTTTGCGTTATTTTGGCAGTGAATTGTTAAAAATCTTATCTTAACTTTAAGGCAAATATCCCAAGGCTAGACATCAGCCGCCCTTTAAGGTCAGGCTGCGACCGCCATCCACAGCAAGAATTTGACCAGTGATATAGCTGCTTTGAATCAAAAATAACACAGCTTGTGCGATATCATCTGGCGTGCCGATCCGTTCAAGCGGGATGGATGCACTGATGGCGGCTTTGGTTTGGTGGTTTAATTGGGGATTGTGGCTGTCGGGGAAAATATTCGCCCCAGGTGCGACCCCATTAATCCGAATGCCTGGGGCAAGCTCAAGCGCTAAGCTCTGCACCATCATTTGATGCGCAGATTTTGCCATATTATAGATTGGATATCCAACAAAAGGCTTGGCGTCGGCATGAATATCAAGCAAGCTTACAATGCAGCCTTGGGCGGCTTTGAGCTTAGGTAGTAGCGCATGAGTCAAAAAAAGCGGTGCTTTGGCGTTCGTTAATAACAAATCTTCCCACGCTGCAAGCAAAGCGTCATGTGTATCACCCAAATCATTGGGATAAAAACTGGACGCATTATGGATGAGTACATCAATCCGTCCAAACCGCCTAGCGCATTGCTCGGCAAAGTGTGATAAATCGTTGGGATGATTAACGATATTCAAATCAGCACAAATGATGGCGGCTGAATCAGGGCGCAAGCGGTTTAGCTCATCATTTAATGCAGCTGCTTGGGCTTGGCTTTGGTGATAATGAATGATGACATTAAATCCTTCTTGGTGCAAAAGGCGCGTGATGGCAGCACCAATACGTTTTGCACCGCCTGTGATCAGAGCAATTTTGGTCATGTCGATTCCTTGATGATTGTCATATTTAAAAATCGGTCAGTGCAGATGCCGTCTGAAAATTCCCCAAAAGCCCATGCAAAGCTTGGGCGCGCAGACGTGATAGCTCATCGCCAATGGCTTTGCCTGTCAAGGCAGGATCAATGTCAGCAATCGTCACACTTTGATAGCGCGCGATGGCGTCAAATAGCCACTGCTTGGGATAGGTCAAAGGACTGCCTTGATGCGCATGGCAAGTATCATAAAGCTGTATGAACTGGGCGCTGTCCTTATGTGCTTGCGTGCGTTCGATCAAAGTCAGCAGCGCTTTACTGTCAATCGCTGGCAGAGCGATGAGCGCATCATGCAGGTTTTGAAAAGCTGTTACAAATTGGCAGATGTGCTTTGGCGCATTAAGCCGTGTCAGACAATCTGCCACATCTGTTGCTGGTAAGTTATTTAAAAGTACCGCCAGCCGCGATGCTAGTGGTAGATTAAGCTGGCATGCTTTTGTTAGGCGCGTCATAGCGGCTTGATAATTATCGAAATTGATAAAATGCTGAGAGAGCGCAGGTAGCACGGATGATAAAATATCAAGGTCATGCAGGCAGCGAATGAACTGGTCGCCTTGATTTTCCATCAGTGCCCTGGCAAATTCGGAGTACAGCCGCTCACGGCTCAAGCTGCTCATCTCACCTGAGCTTGCGATCGTCTGCATGAGGGCAGCGGTACTATCATGAATACTAAAGCCAAGTGGTGCAAAGCGGGCAAAGAATCTTGCCACACGCAAAACTCTGAGCGGATCTTCACTAAATGCAGGTGAGACATGCCGAAGGGTGCGATCTTGAACATCTTTTAGCCCACCATAAAAATCAAGCACTTCACCTGTCATGGGTGTATCATCGAACAGGTCTTTGACCTCTATCGCCAGTGCATTGATGGTCAAATCTCGTCGAATTAAATCCTCCTCAAGACTGACGCTTGGGTCAGCATGCACCTTAAAAGCTGTGTGCCCTGTGCCTGACTTTCTTTCAATGCGGGCTAAAGCGTACTCTGTCTGCGTCTTTGGATGTAAAAATACAGGAAAATCCGCCCCAACTTGTATAAAACCCAGATCAAGCAGCATCTGAGGCGTGGCACCCACAACCATAAAATCTTTATCCTTGACGGGTAATCCAAGCACGCCATCACGCACGGCACCACCAACTAAATATACTTGCATGGATAATCCTTATAAAGATGAAAAAATTAAATATAGCAATAATTTTCCAAAAATCCAATAAAAAATGCCAGCAATTCAGCTGGCATTTTGGTGCTAAGCAGTTTAGGCATCTGCTTTTTGGGCATCTGTGACGACGACGGCGGTCATATTGACGATACGGCGCGCTGTCGATGCAGGTACCAGGATATGCACAGGCTTATCTGCACCTAGCAGGATCGGACCGATGGCTGAGCCGCCACTGCTTGATTTAAGCAGGTTAAAGGTGATGTGTGCTGCATCCAGTGTCGGCATGATCAATAGGTTGGCTGAGCCTTGCAGGGTGCTAAACGGATGGCTTTGTTCGCGGACGCGTACATCTAAAGCGGCATCACCATGCATCTCACCATCAAACTCAAAATCTACATTCATGCCACGCAGGATCTGATAAGCTTCACGCATCTTGACCGCTGAGGCGCGCTGAGAAGTACCAAAATCAGAGTGCGACAGCAGCGCAACACGTGGCTCAACACCAAATCGGCGCACGCTTTGGGCTGCTAGCACAGTCATCTCGGCGATCTGCTCTGCCGTTGGATCTTCGTGAATATAAGGATCTGCAATAAACAGCGTACGATCTTGGAGAATGACACCGCTCATGGCGTAGTAGTCGCTTACGCCTTCACGCTTACCGATCACGCGGCGGACATAGTTTAAGTGTAGGTCATAATAACCAAATGTACCGCACAATAGACCGTCGGCATCGCCTTGCTCAACCATCATCGCACCTAGTAGCGAGCTTTTACGGCGCATATCACGGCGAGCAAGTTCAGCAGACACGCCCAAGCGATGGTTGGCTTGGTGGTAGTGTTGCCAGTATTGCTCATATTTTGGATTATTATTAATATCGACGACTTCGATACTGTCATCAAGCGTCAGACGCAGCCCCAGCTCTTTGATTTTGGCTGCGATGACATCAGGGCGACCGATGACGATCGGTTTTGCCATATTTTCATCAACAACGACCTGCACCGCACGTAAAACATTAGCATCTTCGCCTTCGGCATAGACGATGCGTTTTGGTGATTGCTTGGCTTGGGTAAAGACAGGCTTCATCGCCAAGGCTGAATTATAGACAAACTCAGACAGCGTTTGGCGATACGCATCAAAGTCTTCGATGGGCAGGGTTGCCACGCCAGAATCCATGGCAGCTTTTGCCACAGCAGGGGCGATATTAATGATCAAATTTGGCTCAAGTGGTCCAGGGATCAGATACTCACGGCCAAACTGCTTGTTTTCAGTGCTCTTATCGGTTTCAGAGAGCGACACTTCAGTGTGAGCCATAGCAGCGATGGCATACACACACGCGATCTTCATTTCTTCGTTTACGATGGTAGCACCCACATCTAGCGCACCGCGGAAGATGTACGGGAAGCACAGAGCATTATTGACCTGGTTGGGATAATCTGAGCGACCTGTCGCCATGATGACGTCAGGGCGGGCAGCGTGAGCCAGCTCTGGCATGATCTCAGGCGTTGGGTTTGCTAACGCAAAGATGATCGGGTCTGTCGCCATGCGCTTAACCATGTCTTGGGTTAAAATACCTGGACCTGATAGACCTAAGAAAAAGTCAGCATCATCAATCACTTGATCCAAAGTGGTGGCATCGGTATCTTGAGCAAATAGCTGCTTTGAGGCATCCAGATTATCACGGCGCGTGGTGATGACGCCGCGTGAATCAAGCACATAGATATTTGAGCGGCTGACGCCCAGCGCGATGATCAGCTCAAGACAGCTGATCGCTGCTGCGCCTGCACCTGAGCAGACTACCTTGATGTTGGCGATGTCTTTATTCACCAGTTTTAGGGCATTTAATAAAGCAGCAGCGGCGATGATCGCAGTGCCGTGTTGATCATCATGAAACACAGGAATATTCATGCGCTCACGCAGCTCACGCTCGATCTTAAAGCACTCTGGCGCTTTGATGTCTTCTAGGTTGATGCCGCCAAAAGTAGGCTCAAGGCTTGCCACGGCTTCGATGAACTTATCAGGATCGTTTTGATTGATTTCAATATCAAAAACATCGATGCCGGCAAATTTTTTGAACAACACCCCTTTACCTTCCATCACAGGCTTTGAGGCGAGTGCACCGATATTACCCAAGCCCAGTACCGCCGTACCATTGGTGATGACGCCGACTAAGTTATTGCGCGCGGTGTATTTGGCGGCAAGTTTCGGGTCTTTTTCGATTTCGATACAAGGCACAGCAACACCAGGCGAATAAGCCAAAGCAAGGTCGCGCTGGTTGGCGATTTTTTTGGTGGGAGTGACGGAGATTTTACCTGGGCGTGGATGCTCATGATAATGTAGCGCCGCTTGCTCAAATTGTTGTTTTTGTAGGTCGGCATTGGTGCTAAAAGCGGTGTCATCCACTTTTTGATCTCGGGTTGCTGAAGTCATAATATATCCATCATAATTGGGTCAATTTGGCGGATTTGATTGGCGTTAGCAGTTGCCATTCTCGCCGCCAAATATCACGATTGCTTGGTAAATTTTAGTTATTCTAGCATGATTTTTGGACTTGCGGTAGGCGAAACCCAGCCGATTACATGAAAAATTTTCAGGTGATATCAAACTTATCTTTTGCATACTGATTATGAATAAATTGCATATAAATAAAAATCGCTTCAGTGGCGCTGAAGCGATTTTAAGATCATATTGGGTAAGATCAGTCAGTTAGCATACGGGCAGCATCGAGCGCAAAATATGTCAAAATACCGTCGCAGCCAGCACGGCGAAAGCCTATCAGACTTTCTAAGATGACCGCATCGGTAAGCCAGCCATTTTGGATGGCTGCCATATGCATGGCGTACTCACCTGAGACTTGATAAGCATAAGTCGGTACGCCAAAGGTATCTTTGACTTCGCGCACGACATCCAAATACGGCTGTCCTGGCTTGACCATCACCATGTCCGCGCCTTCTTGGATGTCTAGCGCGACTTCGTGTAGGGCTTCTGCACGATTGGCAGGATCCATCTGGTATTGTTTTTTATGACCTTTTAAATTGCCTGATGAACCGACGGCATCACGAAATGGTCCATAATATGCCGAAGCATATTTGGCAGAGTACGCCATGATGGCAGTATTGACATAGCCGCCATCTTCTAGCGCCTGTCTCATTGCTTTGATGCGCCCATCCATCATATCACTTGGAGAGATGATGTCGGCGCCAGCCTGTGCGTGTGCTAAGGTCTGCTTAACCAACGCTTCGGTGGTGATATCATTGATGACATAGCCTGACTCATCGATGATGCCGTCTTGACCATGTGTGGTATAAGGATCAAGCGCAACATCCGTCATCACGATCATCTGTGGCACCGCGTCTTTGATGGCACGCACCGCACGCACAGCGAGAGTGTCAGCGTGATAGGCATCTTGACCATCGACAGTTTTTAGCTTGGGGTCAATGACAGGAAAAATATCAATCATGCGCACGCCAGCAGCATACAAGTCGCGCACATAATTAATCAACAAATCAATCGAGTAGCGATAAACATTGGGCATACTGCCAATGGGCTGCTTTTGGCTCATACCTTCGATGACAAAGACAGGCGCTATCAGATGACAAGGCGCCAAATGCGTCTCACGCACCATCTCACGAATGCCATCAGAGACGCGTAGTCGGCGCAGGCGAGTATGGGGAAATTGACGATTAAAAGTATACATAAAAGCCCTCAAATCTTAGCGTGTTTTGGTGATTATATCAAATTAAGAACAGTGGGGCGACTTCTTAAGCAGACGCAGCGAACTCATAGCAAAGCGCTCGATTTTCACTGGCGGGAAAACTGGCTGTCCAGGCACGCACATTATGCAAAACCATGCGATACTCACGCTGAGCGCTCAGCTGTCTTAAGCTTTGGTAAGGATCGGCTGACCGCGGCATAAAAATGCGCAGCTGTCTGTCATAGGCACGATTGAAATTGGCTTTTTGGCGAGCATTGAGCACAGGTGGGCAAATCTCGGAGAGAACTTGAATCAATGCCAGCTCATACTGTGTCGCTGTCAGATAAATCTCTTGGGTACTGACGGCTTGAGGGCTTGAGATGCGCTGATAGCGAGGCGTGGTATTATTTGCCGACGCAGCAGCACACACACCCAAACTTAGCATCACAATGAGCATCATCCCAAGTTTGTGAGCGCTACTTTGTACGCAGCTCAAAAACAAACGAGCGTTATCTCGTAGCGCTGCGACCTCAAGCCGAGGCGTTATCGTCATAAGAGGGGCTTTAAAAAGCACTTTCATTATCAAATCAATCAATTTTTGGGCTGGCTTATGATAAGTGCCTATGATAAGTTTTTTTAGTAAAAAAATCCCACACAATATGTATGTGTATTGTAGCATATCGCCCGATCTGGTAACACATTGGCAAAAGTTGGGGAGATTTCTTTCGCTTGATGCGCTTATTTTTCAATTTTTTGATAAAAATGCCTGATTTTTGACATTTTGGTGGATCGGTTTTGGATAAGGATTTGTGCTAAAATAGGCTTTTATATTCTCATTTAAAATAAAAATTATGTTAGAAAATCGCTTAATTGACCCAAATGCCAAAAAAGACGACGCCGCCGACCGCGCCATTCGTCCTGGCAGCTTGGATGAATACATCGGACAGCCCAAAGTGCGTGAGCAGATGCAGGTCTTTATTCCTGCTGCCAGAGCGCGCGGAGAGGCGCTGGATCATACGCTGATTTTTGGTCCGCCAGGCTTGGGCAAGACCACTTTGGCAAATATCATCGCGCGCGAGATGGGCGGTAATTTACGCTCAACTTCAGGACCTGTGCTTGAGCGGGCAGGGGATTTGGCGGCGATCTTGACCAATCTTGAGGCGGGCGATGTGCTATTTATTGATGAGATCCATCGACTCAGCCCTGTGATTGAGGAGATATTATACCCTGCGATGGAGGATTATCAGCTGGATATTATGATCGGTGAGGGTCCTGCCGCTCGATCGATTAAGCTGGATTTGCCGCCCTTTACTTTGGTGGCTGCCACCACACGCGCAGGGCTTTTGTCGGCACCTTTATTTGACCGCTTTGGGATTGTGCAAAGGCTTGAATTTTATAATGTTGAGGATTTGACCACGATCGTCAAGCGTTCAGCCAGACTCTTGGGGGTTTTGATGGATGACGGTGGGGCGTTAGAAGTGGCGCATCGTAGCCGAGGGACGCCGCGCATTGCCAATCGCTTGCTAAGACGCGTACGCGACTATGCTGAGATCAAGGGTAATGGTGTGGCGACGGCAGATATTGCTTCTGCGGCGCTAGATATGTTGGCTGTGGATAAGCAGGGTCTAGATCAGCTGGATCGCCGTTATTTGGCGGTGCTGTCTCAAAGATTTCATGGTGGTCCTGCAGGCGTGGAAGCTTTGGCAGCGGCGATGGCTGAGGATCGTGGAACGCTTGAGGATGTGATTGAGCCATATTTGTTGCAGCAAGGCTATATCCAGCGCACCAGTAAAGGGCGGATTATCTCAGATAAGGTGGTGCAGATGGATGTGCTTGAGTAAGATTGTTTAAAATCGCTATGAAATCATGGTTTATTAGATCAATTTTTTATCAATAAAACCCCCACTATCCAGCAAGATAATGGGGGCTTTATTTAAATATTAATCAATCATCTTTCTAAGATACACACGACGCCTTGACCGCCGGCGGCACAGATAGAGATCAGCGCTCTACCTGAGCCTTTTTGAGCCAGTAGTTTGGCGGCACTTGCCAAGATGCGTCCGCCTGTCGCTGCAAATGGATGACCTGCCGCTAAGCTTGAGCCATTGACATTGAGCTTGCTGCGATCGATGCTGCCCAGTGGTGCATCTAAGCCCAAGCGAGTTTTACAGAAAGTCTCATCTTCCCAAGCGGCTAGAGTTGACAGCACTTGAGAGGCAAAGGCTTCATGGATTTCATAAAAATCAAAATCTTGCAAAGTCAAACCTGCACGCGCCAACATCTTAGGCACTGCATAAGCAGGCGCCATCAATAGACCTTCGGTCAAACCTTCTTTACCGATAAAATCCACTGCCGCTGTTTGCTGATGAGTGATATAAGCAAGCGGCTCATAGCCATGTTCTTTTGCCCATGCTTCATTTGATAGCAGTACCGCAGAGGCGCCATCGGTCAGCGGCGTAGAGTTGCCCGCGGTCATGGTTGGGTTGGCGTTTTTCTTGCCGAAAGCAGGTTTTAGGGTTGCTAATTTTTCAAGGGTGGTATCAGGACGCAGATTATTATCTTTGGTCAAGCCTTTGTATGGTGTGATCAAATCATCAAAAAAGCCTGATTCGTATGCGCGCGCCAAGTTTTGATGGCTTTTATAAGCAAGTTCATCTTGATCAGCTCGGCTAATGTTCCACTCAAGGGCGGTGATGGCTTGATGCTCACCCATCGATAAACGAGTGCGCGGCTCACCATTTTGAGGAAAGGCTAATAAATCTTTTGGATTGATTGTGCTGATTGCAGATAAGCGTTGTTTGGCAGTTTTGGCATTACCTAAGCGAAGTAGCGGCTTACGCAGACCATCACCTAGCTCAATCGGTGCATCAGACGTGGTATCGGTACCACCTGCAATGCCGCTGTCGATCAGACCAAGCGCGATTTTATTCGCCACCGCAAACGCTGCTTGTAGTCCAGTGCCACACGCCTGAGACAGATCATAGGCAGGCGTCGTCGCAGGCAGATCGGTATTAAGTACCGCTTCACGGGTTAGGTTTAGGTCTCGGCTGTGCTTAAGCACAGTACCTGCCACGACTTCACCAATTTCTTTACCTGCCAAATCAAAACGCGCGACCAAACCATCTAAAGCGGCGGTCAGCATATCTGTGTTACTGGCATCAGCATACACGCCATTACTGCGTGCAAAAGGAATGCGATTACCGCCCAAAACGGCAACTTTATTTAAGCTCATAAAATATCCTTAAGATCGTTAATAAAAATGAAAAGCCGAATCATATCGAAGCTTGAGCAATTCACGGCTTAGCTTAGCATTATTAGCGCGCCCTGTGGGAAATTTTCGGGTTTTAATTACAAATTATTATACAAAAAATATTTTGTATAACCAAATATAAATAAATGGCAGTTTTTGAGTATTAAGTTTGTACCGATTTCTTCAAATTCATGATTTTATGGTACAATAAATTGTCATATTCTATCGTTTCGTTACGCTGTGAGCACAATGTGCCACCGCGACCGAGCGATCATATCATTCATTAAACATTAAAATTAGGAGTCCGCTGATGAGCGATCGTTATGGAGAATTGGTTCAGTCACCATTGGGTAAAAAAGTTGCCAAAAATTTAGGTTTGCCGATGCCGATGAAGCTTGACCGTTATGAAGCCGGTCAGCCTGTGGTGCGCGGCGAAGTTGCCTTGGGTGTGGCAAGCGGTGATGATACCGCTGTGCAGAGTGCATTGGCTGAGATTTTGGGTGGTTATGAAGCCAAAGTCAATACCGATGCCACTTTCACCAACCTAAAAACCACTTCGCTCAGCGATCGCCTAAAAGATGACAATGCTCGTTTTAAGGTGGCGATCTTTGATGCCACGAACATCAAAAGCACTGATGAGCTTAAGCAAGTGTATGACTTTTTTCATCCGATTGCTCGCCGTATCAAGGCGTCGGGCAGAGTCCTTGTGATTGCGCGTCCTGACTGCTGCACAGGTGATGATATTGGCTTTAGCTTGGCGCAGCGTGCGGTGCTTGGCTTTGTCAAATCTATCGCCAAAGAATTTAAGCGTGGTATCACTGCACAAGTGATTTATGTGCAAAAGGGCGCTGAAAGCGAGCTTGCGCATACGCTTGAATTTTTTATGTCAGCCAAATCTGCCTATGTCTCAGGTCAGCCGATTTATTTGACCAAGGCTGTTGCCAAGACTGAGGAGTCTCTTCAGGGTAAAAAAATCCTAGTCACAGGCGCAAGCCGTGGCATCGGTCAGGCGATCGCAGAGGTGCTGGCTCGTGATGGCGCCAAGGTGTACTGCCTAGATGTGCCTGCCAGTCTCGCCAATCTACAAAAAGTCGCAGGTCAGATTGGTGGTCATGCGCTGCCACTGGACATTACAGCTGAAGATGCCGGTGAGCAGATCGTGCGTGCTTGCGGTGTGCTTGATGGCGTGGTGCATAATGCTGGTGTTACTCGTGATAAGACCTTGGCTAAGATGACCGAAGATAAATGGAATTTGGTCATGAACATCAACTTAGGCGCCATTCACCGCGTGAACGATTATTTGATCAATCACAATGGGCTGAGTGACGCTGCGCGTATCGTGTGCGTATCGTCCATTTCAGGCATCGCCGGCAACTTGGGTCAGTCAAATTATGCCATGAGTAAAGCAGGCGTTATTGGTCTGGTTGAGGCGACTGCCAAGGTATTTGAAGACTCAGCACGCACCATTAATGCGGTGGCGCCTGGCTTTATTGAGACCAAAATGACAGGTCAAATCCCATTTGCCATCCGTGAAGCAGGTCGCCGTATGAACTCCATGAGTCAAGGCGGTGAGCCTGTGGATGTGGCAGAAACCATCGCTTGGCTATTGTCACCTAAGGCTGGCGGTCTCAACGGTAATGTGGTGCGCGTCTGTGGTCAAAGCGTACTTGGTGCTTAACCTGCCTTAAGCTTGGCATTGGAGGGTATTGACCATCCAATGCCTTGCTAATTTATCATTTATTAAGCCATCATAGGTCATGAAGGAAAAAATTATGTCGGACAAACATTTTAGCGAATTGCCAAAAATGCACACGACCTACGCCAATGTCATCAAAAGCTTACTGCCGTCTTCGGACACCAAGGCAAAAGATCTGCCAAGCTCAGTCTATACAGTGGATAAGCTTGCCATTGATCAAAATAACTTGCGCGACTATCGTAAGATTTGTGGCTTTTTGGATGATGGGCGTGTGCCAGCGACTTATTTTGCAGTGCTGTCACAAACGTTGCAAATGAACATGATGGCAAAGCCAGATTTTCCTTTTGCCATGCTTGGACTGGTGCATGTCGAAAACAGCGTCACTCAGCATCGTGTGATTTTTGATACAGAAACGGTGCGTCTGTCAGTGCGCTTGGATAATTTGCGTGCGCATGATAAAGGGCAGCAGTTTGATTTTGTGACGACTGTCTGGGTGGATGAAGAAATGGTTTGGGAAGGCGTATCCACTTACCTATCTCGTCAAAAAAAATCCAAAGAGCAAAGACAAGCTGCCAAGCCAGAGGCTATCAAGCCTGTTTTTTCAAAGCCTGACAAATCGGATGAGGGGCTGTTTTTGGCGATCAATGTTGAAGAGGATATCGGTCGTAGATATGCCTTTGTCTCTGGTGATTTTAACTTGATTCACTTACACCCTCTGTCGGCGCGTGCTTTTGGCTTTCCCAAGGCGATCGCTCATGGTATGTGGACTAAGGCGCGCTCACTGGCTGCCATGAGTCGTCATTTTGAGCTGCCTGCAGCATATCGCGTGGATGTGTCATTTAAATTGCCTGTATTTTTGCCATCTAAAATTGAGCTGATGACCGATACGCCTGATGAGCTTGGCATCGAATTTGGGCTATATGCCAAAGACGGCGAAAAAGTGCACTTGGTGGGCACGCTTGCCTATTTATGATGAGTGATTCATCTAAGCGCTTGATTTACATTCATTTAAGCGCTTTGGTTCATAAAAATTGATATCTATCACAGCTATGCTTGAACAAGACTTTACACAGGTGCTAAAGGCACTACAGTTTGATGATGCGCCTGCTGGTGGGGCATTGGTCATTTATAAAGATGGTCAAGAGGTGGTTAATACTGCCACGGGGCTTGCATTGCCAGATTTGCCGTGGTCATCGCAAACTTTATCGGTAAATTTCTCGATCGGTAAAGGGGTGCTGGCAACTTTGGTTGCTGCGCTTGTCCATCAAGGTCTGCTGGATTATGAAGCGCTTGTGAGCGATTATTGGCAAGAGTTTGCCCAAAATGGTAAGAACGATATTCGCCTTAAGCAAATTTTATCGCATACCGCAGGGCTATTTGATATCAGCTCAGTGACGACGGATGCTGATTTACTGCTTGATTGGGATGGGATGCTAGAGCGCATCGCAGCCATGCCTACGAAAGTTCCTAAGTCGCAAGAAGAGCACCAGTATGCCAGTGCTTATAGTGCGCTGGTTTCAGGCTGGGTGCTTGGTGGGCTAATCGAACGCGTCACCGGCATGACGCTCAATGAAGCGCTGAAGGAGTATTTGGCTCAGCCCTTAGGGGTGGTTGGTGAGCTGTATTTTGGTGTGGATGATGCTTTGGTTCATCAAATTGCCAAACCTGAGCGCTATTTTTATGAACAGCCCAGCAAAAACTCCCCTCGCCGTAAGCCTGTTCTGAAGCCTGACAGTGATCAAGTCCTAAACACTTTGGCAAACCTACCAGTCAGTCATTTATGGCGTGAGTCATTGGGCGATAAGCCGATCAGCACTGCCAATATCAATCGCTTGTATTTTGATACGGCTTACATGAACCTTGCTAATTATAAAAATGCACTCATGCCAAATGCCAAAGATGGGCTAGAGTACCATCGCCGTGATGTGCTGACAGCCACCGTGCCTGCCGCAAATGGCGTCTCAACTGCCAATGCTTTGGCGCGCATCTATGCCATGCACGCAGCTGATGGCGTCTGGCAAGGGCGCACGATCATTGGAGCGGATACATTATCCAAAATGCGCACAATCCAGACAGATGGCTATGACGCGGTCATGCCGGCAAATATGCGCTGGCGGATGGGATTTCATCGAGTGTTTAGCTTGCAGGCTGCTCCAGAGGGCTATGGGCATATGGGCTATAATGGCTCGGTTGCTTTTTGTGATCCTAGTCGTCGTTTGGCGTTTGTGTTTATCCATAATTTTGATACCACCATGCTCAATGATGTGCGACAATTTGCATTATCCGAGATGGCTTTGGCAAATCTATGAATAAAAAGCTAGCAGTCGTCTTTGGCTGACTTAACACAATCGGCTGCCTTTTATTAAATTATTTTAATCATTGTTATCAGGAGTCGTCATGAACGAACCACGTCAATTAAATGTCATGATTTCAAGCGAGGAAATCGCCGCCAAGGTCAGAGAGCTGGGCGCACAGATCAACGCGCGCTATGCAGACAGCGACAAAGAGCTGGTATTGGTTGGTCTGTTGCGCGGTTCGGTAATTTTTATGGCGGATTTGTGCCGTGCGATTGATAAGCTGCACGAAATTGACTTTATGACCGTTTCAAGCTATATCAATAAGACCACCGTATCTAGCGGCGATGTCAAGATTATCAAAGATTTGGACAGCGAGATTAAGGGTAAAGATGTACTGATCGTTGAGGATATCATCGATTCAGGACGCACTTTATCAAAAGTGGTTGAGATCCTACAAACGCGCGAGCCGAACTCTATTGAAATCTGTACCTTGGTAAGTAAGCCATCGCGCCGCGAGATTCCGATGGCGGTGAGTTTCTGCGGCTTTGAGGTTGAAGATCGTTTTATTGTGGGCTATGGTCTGGATTATGATCAAAAATACCGCCACTTACCATTTATCGGTGAAATTGGGCTGTAAATCAGTAAAAGCGCATTTAAAAACCAAAACCATCTTAATTTAAGATGGTTTTTTATTGATCAGCGTGTGGTGGTTGGCATGATCAGGGCATTGACGGTTTCTAGCATGCAGGGTCTGAGCGAGTGCAGCACGATTTTTTGGGCAACTTCAGCGCGCGCATTTGGATCAATGGCAGCTGTGCTAAGTTCAGTCAAGCTGACCGCTTCAGGGGCTTTATCAGCGACGCAGCCACATGTGGTCTCTGAAATCTTGGCTTGAGATTCTAAAGACAATTTCATGGTGGCAATTTTCCAATATTGATGATTGGTCAGCTGAGTTTGGCAAGTTTGTTTGACTGCGTGCTTTATTAAACTGGTTCCTAAATTGGCAGAGCTATTTTGCTGACTGTCATCAGAGGTGCTGGCACAGCTTGCTAAGGCAAAGGCAGTTATCATCGCGGCGGCAAAATGTAAAACTTTCATAAACATCTCTCCTTTAAATAAGCTTATCTTAACACGGATAGCTCTCAACCAAAATATCACACCTAAAAATAAAACCAAATCCAGTCAGGATTTGGTTTTATTGAGTCATTCCTGTAGTGATTAAATGCTTGAATGCTTATTCTACTTGACTGACATCACGCACCGCGCCAGTGTCTGCACTGGTCGCCATCGCGGCATAGGCGCGCAGCGCTTGAGAGACATAGCGCTCACGATTCACAGGTTTCCATGCGTTTTTACCTTTGGCGATCATGGCGCTGCGGCGCTCGGCAAGCACATCATCAGAGACATCCAAGTGAATGCGGCGGTTTGGGATGTCGATATGAATGGTGTCAAACTCTTCGACCAAGCCAATCGCACCCCCTTCGGCAGCTTCAGGACTGGCGTGCCCGATGGATAAGCCTGAGGTGCCGCCTGAGAATCGACCGTCGGTCAAAAGCGCACAGGCTTTGCCAAGACCTTTTGATTTAAGATAAGAAGTTGGGTAGAGCATCTCTTGCATACCAGGTCCGCCTTTTGGACCTTCATAGCGGATGATCACAATATCCCCTGCGACGATTTGATCGGCTAAGATGGCTTCGACAGCTGAGTCTTGGCTTTCAAACACTCTGGCGCGACCCGTGAAAGTTAAAATGCTTTCATCAACACCTGCAGTCTTGACCACGCAGCCGCGTTCAGCGATATTACCGAATAATACCGCCAAACCGCCGTCCTGAGAATAGGCGTGCTCTTTTGAGCGGATGCATCCTGATTCTCGGTTTAGGTCAAGATTGCCCCAAACTTTATTTTGGCTAAAGGCTTCGGTGGTGCGTACACCACCAGGCGCAGCGATGTAGCGTTCGCGCGCTTCTGTATTATCAGGATTCATCACATCCCAGCGCGCCAGCGCCGCTGCCATAGTGGGGGCGTGGACAGTTGGCACAGAGGTGTCCAAAAGATTGGCTCTGTCAAGTTCTGCTAAAATGCCCATCACGCCGCCTGCACGGTGTACATCTTCCATGTGGTATTTTTGGGTCGCAGGCGCGACTTTTGATAGGCAGGGCACTGATCGAGATAGGCGGTCAATGTCCGCCATCTTAAAGTCCACGCCTGCTTCGCTGGCTGCTGCCAACAGGTGTAAGATCGTGTTGGTCGAGCCGCCCATCGCGATATCTAAGCTCATGGCGTTTTCAAAGGCGGCTTTGGTGGCGATGCTTCTTGGCAGTACTGAGCTGTCATCGTTATCATAATAGCGCTTGGTGATCTCAACGATCATTCGACCTGCTTCTAAGAATAAGTCCTTGCGCTTGGCGTGCGTCGCCAATAACGAACCGTTACCAGGCAAAGATAAGCCTAGCGCTTCGGTTAGGCAGTTCATTGAGTTGGCAGTAAACATGCCCGAACACGACCCACAGGTTGGGCAGGCAGAGCGCTCCACATGTGCCACATCTTCATCGCTGATCAGATCATCTGCCGCATCGATCATCGCATCGACCAAGTCCAGTTTGCGTACTTTTTGACCAGAGTCGTTGGTGATGGTTTCATGTGCCATGTGACCATCTTTGGTTTCGCCAGCGAGTACCTTGCCAGCTTCCATCGGACCGCCAGACACAAAGATGGTGGGGATATTTAGACGCATCGCTGCCATCAACATGCCTGGGGTAATTTTATCGCAGTTTGAGATACAGACCAATGCGTCCGCACAATGGGCATTGACCATATATTCAACACTATCGGCAATCAAATCACGGCTTGGCAGCGAATACAGCATGCCGCCATGTCCCATCGCAATCCCATCATCGACAGCGATGGTATTAAATTCCTTGGCGACACCGCCTGCCGCTTCGATCTCACGAGCGACCATTTGCCCCAAGTCTTTTAGATGCACATGACCTGGCACAAACTGCGTAAATGAGTTGGCGATGGCAATGATCGGCTTATCAAAATCGCCATCGGTCATGCCTGTGGCGCGCCATAGCGCACGCGCACCTGCCATATTACGACCTGCGGTAGAAGTTTTTGAGCGATAAATTGGCATAACAATTCCTTATCTGATGGCTTTGAGCTGCCTGGTGACAGAGTTTGCCTGCGTATTAGGGCTTGACAGTCACGAGGCAGCTTTTTGTTTGGCTAATTGTTGTTATTTTAGCACTTTTTATAGCCAAAAACCTGTTTGATTTTTTGTAATACACATAAATATTAGTTATCAATCATTATTAGTTATCAATCATTGATCAAATGACTAATTTTGGCTGATTTATCAGATTTTATCATAAAATTACAAAAGCCAAACACACCCACTAAACTTAAAAAACTGTAATAAAAACAAAATTTTATTCACCCATTTGAGTAAGAATTGAGCAAACATCGCTCAAAACTTGGGCAAGGATGTCTCTGTAGATTTGCAATAAAGCATCATTCTTGTTAGGCTTATGGCTGCAACGGATTGATATTTAATCGTATTTTGTCATTTAAAAAAGTTTAGATCAGATTTAAAAGCTTAAAAGTGTTCAAATAAAGCAGGCTTATTATGCCACTTGTGTTTGTGTGACTTGTCATTTATCAACTACAAACAAACCAAGCGATTGAATGGATTTCATTAAAATTTTACGAAAATTGAGGGATTTATGAGTGCATCACAGCCACCTTCTCATCAAACGAGTCATAAAAATGACACGCAAATCATGAACGAAGGTGTGAAGATCAGCCGATTTGGTATTTTTCCGAAGGTCAGCGTGCCTGTCTTTGCCGTTTCTGCCTTTTTGGTCATAGCGTTTATGTTATACGGCACAATATTCAGTGAGCAAGCAGGGCAAGTATTTGGGCAGATGCAGCAATTCATCGGTCAAAAGTTTGGCTTTGGGCTGGTGATTTTGATGAATATCGCTTTGGTGTTTTGCGTGTATTTGGCATTGAGCCGTTATGGAGATATTCGGCTTGGGCATCAAACTGAGGTGCCTGAATACAGTTTTGGCTCATGGATTGGGATGCTGTTTTCGGCGGGGATTGGGATTGGGCTTTTATATTGGGGTACGGCAGAGCCTTTATATCATTTTGCTGCTCCGCCTAGAGCTGAGCCTGAGACGGTAGAGGCAGCCGTTGAAGCCATGCAAATTTCATTTTTGCATTGGGGGTTGCATGCGTGGGCGATATATGCAGTGGTGGCGTTATCTTTGGCGTATTTTCATTATCGCCGTGGATTGCCCTTGTCTGTGCGCTCGGTGCTGTTTCCGCTGATTGGTAAGCGCATTTATGGCGGCTGGGGACATACGGTCGATATTTTGGCGGTATTTGGGACGATGTTTGGCGTCGTGACTTCTTTGGGTCTTGGTGTGATGCAGCTTGAGACAGGTTTGGCGCAGCTATGGGGCATCACACCTAGTCTTACGCTAAAACTTGGGCTGATCGCAGGGATTACGGTCTGTGCGGCGCTGTCAGTGATGGCAGGGCTTGATAAGGGCGTAAAACGATTAAGCGATATTACCATTTTAGCGACATTGGTGATGCTTGCTTTTATGATTTTGGCAGGTCCGACGCAGTTTATTTTTGATAGTTTTGTTGAAAATATTGGTAATTATACAGGCAATCTGATCACACTTGGGCTTTGGAATGAAGCTTATGTTGATACAGATTGGCAATCGGCTTGGACGATCTTTTATTGGGCGTGGTGGGTGAGCTGGTCGCCATTTGTGGGGATTTTTATTGCCCGTATCTCTCGGGGTCGGACGATTCGTGAGTTTTTATTTGGGGTGCTGTTTGTGCCGATGCTGCTGTTATTTTTATGGTTCACAACCTTTGGCGGCGTGGCGATTCATATGGAGCTATCAGGGTCATATGGGTTCGTTGAAGCAGTACAGGCTGATTATGGCAGTGCCATTTTTAGACTCATTGAGCACTATCCATTCACCAAAGGCTTGATCGTTGTGATCATGATAATGATTGTGCTATGGTTTGTGACATCGGCAGACAGCGCAAGCTTGGTGGTAGATACGCTAACCGCTGGCGGTGAGACCGACCCACCAAAAATCCAGCGACTGTTTTGGGTGACTTCAGAAGGCATGATTGCCGCCATTTTGTTGGCGGCTGGTGGACTTGGTGCACTACAAGCGGCAGCGATCGTGGCAGGCTTGCCATTTGCCTTTGTGGTCTTTGTGATGATGTATTGTTTATGGCGTGGCTTGGGTCGTGACCGCTTGACGCTGTATCGCAATAGCCAATGGTACATCACCGAAGAGTCAGCTGAGCATAACTCTCAAAATGAGATGACCGATGAGCATCTGCTCAAAGGACCGCTGCCACTGCCTGAGTCGGATGAATCCACTCAGTCATAGCTAGCTTGACAGACCTATGGACGGCTTGATGAAGGTGTCACGCCGTCTTTTTAATGTCGGTAAATAATGATATGATGAACACAATTTTAAAGATTGATAAAAACTTTGGTTAAGATTTGAGTTTGATGGCAAAGATATGAATATACAAGCACAAAAGTCGTTTATTTTTATGGTGGTGGCAGTCGTCTTATTGCTGCTGAGCTTTTATTATTTGGTGCATGTTTGGCTGATTATTTTTGCGTCGATTTTGACGGCAGTTTTTTTGTTGAGCTTGGTTGAGTATTTGACTAAGCTGCCTTGGATGGGTAAGCATCTTAAAAAACTGCCACATGGCATTTTATTGACAGTTGTTATCTTGGGACTGATGGTGGTCTTTGCAGGATTCATTGCTTTATTTGGGCATGAATTGGCGCTGCAGCTAGAAAACTTAAAGCAGTTGGTGCCGCAGGCATTTGAGTATATGCACCAATACTTACAAAGTTACCCTGCCATTTATGAATGGCTCGCCAATCAAGACTGGGCGCGCGAATTAAGACATGATCCGCAGCTGTTTTTGGCAAGATTCAGTGATGGTGCAATGGCACATTTGCCAAGCTATTTGGGTGGTATGGTCAGCGGTATGGGCACTTTTGTGGTGATCATGATTATTGGGCTGTTTTTGGCGATCTCGCCGTCGATTTATCGTCGCAGCTTTGTGGCGATGGTGCCCAAAGATAGTCGCGATAAAGCAGAATATTTACTTGATCGCAGTTATCGCTCAATGCAGCAGTGGCTATTGGGTCAATTGGTCGTGATGGCATTTGTTGGCGTAACCACAGGTGTGGCGCTTTGGCTGATGGGAATTCCATTTGCATTGGCGCTTGGGTTTATTGCGTTTTTGCTGGATTTTGTGCCGGTACTTGGTCCTTGGCTGTCAGCGGTGCCCATCATGCTGCTAACTTTGATTGTTGCGCCTGACATGCTGTTATGGGTGGGGGTTATGATTGTTGTGGTGCAGCAGCTAGAAAGCTATGTGATCGCCCCAATTGTCCAAAATCGCATGGTTGATTTGCCGCCGGTGGCGCTGCTATTATCACAGGTGATCATGGGATCCATTACAGGTATTTTGGGCATTGCTTTGGCGGCGCCTTTGATGGTCATGGCGATCGTATGGGTGCAGGTGGTTTATATTAAATTTACTTTAGGGGATTATGCGGTGCGTATCTTGGATCAAAATGAAGATCAGATGCGAGCTGACCCTTTTGGAGATTGGGAAACTTATCAAAAAAAGCAAAGTATCGAAGAAAATCCGTCACTTAAACGCCGACTTCAGCTACTGCGCCAAAGAAAACAAGGTCGCATCGCTCAAACGGTAGAACCCAAAAAGACTGATGAATAAGTCGTCAAATGGCGCTTGCTGTTACTTTTTCGATGATTGCTTGATGCAGATAATCCAAAGCATCTGGATGCGTATTTTTCAGCGTATTGATTGCATGAGTCGTGGCAAGCGCATGACTGTTTGGTAAACGGACATAGCTGCCGTGCGCTTCGATGACTAGCCTGTTGTCCTCAAGATCGACACTGAACAGATGATGGGCTGGATTTTTGAACAAAACATTGACATTGCCCGCCAGCTGCCAGCGTTCGGCTTCTTGCTTGATGAGCGTCTGTTTATCGCCATAGACAGCTTGATGGGATTTTGCGGTATTGGTGAAATTCACATGGACTGCCAAAGACAGCGCATCACAAGCGATCACCGCCGTACCACCAAGCTTAATGTGCCAAGGCGCAGCAATGCTCTTGGGTGGCAGACCAAGCAGAGTGATGGTCTCGTCAGTGGTCATGGGCGTATTTAGATGTTTTAGCAGCTGCGGCGTTAAAGGCATGTTGACTTTTAGATCATCATCTAATTGATCATAATGCGCCAAAAACATCTGCGGCAAATCATGGATAGCTTCTAACGTGCCAAGCTTAACATTATGAACGCGAAATGAGTAGCTGGCATCAAAAAGAACTTCTTGGAGGATGAGTGTATCGGCAGTATCCATGTGAGCGCATCAATTTAAAATCCATACTATAGCATAAATTCACAACAAAATCCGAGCATTTCATCAGCCAAGCTGTGCTAAAATGAGCCATTACACCACCAAATAAGGAGCATCTGATGACAACGCATTATGACGACGCCAATATTTTTGCCAAGATTCTAGCAGGGGACATCCCTTGTCATAAGGTATATGAAGATGATCAGACATTGGCGTTTATGGACATCAT
The DNA here is from genome assembly GCF_034424565.1 of Moraxella canis. NCBI lineage: Bacteria > Pseudomonadati > Pseudomonadota > Gammaproteobacteria > Moraxellales > Moraxellaceae > Moraxella > Moraxella canis. Next base: position 1,628,141 of record NZ_CP139961.1, read on the forward strand.
GCCAGTTGCCAAAGGGCATGTGTTAGTGATTCCAAAATATCCTGCCACAGAGCTGTCTGATCTGCCCTTAGAGTACGCCCAAGCGGTCATCGCCACTGCCCAAAAAGTCATCAAAGCCCAACGGCAAGTTCTACAAACACAAGGCATCACCCAAATGCAGCTCAACCACGCCAAAGCAGGGCAGTCGGTATTTCATTATCACATGCACCTTGTGCCAGCGCATTTTAGCGCCTTTGCTAAGCATGAATCGGCATCTGCTGATCAAGATGAGCTGGCGCAATTAGCCGCACAATTATCCAAAGCGATTGATGAGTAAAAATAAAAGCCAAATCACTCGGATTTGGCTTTTATTTTGGATGACGGCTAATTAACCAACAAACGCACGCTCAACCACATAGTCAGCAGGCTCGCCCATGCGCGGTGAGACCGTCAAGCCAAAGCCATCTAAAATGGCGGCAGTATCGGCATTCATCGCCATGCTGCCACAAATCATCACGCGGTCGTCGTCTTTGTTCATCGGCGGCAAGCCAATATCCTCAAACAGCTTCCCTGATTTCATCAAATCAGTCACACGTCCAGTGTTGTGAAACTCATCGCGGGTGACAGTCGGATAATAAATGAATTTTTCGCGAACCCATTCGCCAAAAATTTCATCATTAGGCAGCTCGTTTTCAAAGAAATCACGATAAGCCAAATCATCAACATGGCGTACACCGTGTACCAAAATGACCTTCTCAAAACGCTCATACACTTCAGGATCGCGGCACAGTGATAAAAACGGCGCAAGCCCTGTACCTGTGGCAAGCATGTACAGATGTTTGCCTGGCAATAAGTCATCAAGCACCAAAGTACCCGTTGGCTTTTTGCTGATCAGTAGTTCATCACCGACTTTGATGTGCTGCAGGCGAGAAGTTAGTGGACCATCGGGCACTTTGATTGAGAAAAACTCAAGCTCTTCTGCCCAATTTGGGCTAGCAATCGAGTAAGCACGCGCCAAGGGTCTGCCATCAACCATAATGCCAATCATGGCAAATTCACCATTACGAAAGCGCAAGCTGTCACCGCGCGTGGTTTTGATGGTAAATAGGCTGTCATTCCAGTGATGCACATAAGTAACGGTTTCTGTGATAAACTTTGACATAGCATTCTCTGATTTTGGTGTCGGCAGACGGACGACTGCTGACAAATGAAGTTATTTTTGCGTATAATAACGAGTTTTACCCCATGATTTTAGGGTAATTTTGGAATAAGTGCCGTTCATTTTAGCATAAACGAGAAAAATTCTCTATGACTGTGATAAATTTACCCATCATTGGCTACCACCGCTCTCCACTGATCCAAAAATTTGGCGCGCCCAGACAGCCGAATCTGGTGAATGTCTCAAGTCGGATTGAATTTGTGCCACCCTATGATCAGGTCGCCGCTTTTGAGGGCATGGAAAATTATAGTCATCTTTGGGTCATTTGGCAGTTTCATCATAACCGCGCTCAGGCTAATTTTCGACCACAGGTCAGACCGCCGCGATTTGGGGGGAATGCTAAGATGGGCGTCTTTGCCACGCGTAGTATGTATCGCCCATCTGCCTTGGGGCTGTCGGTGGTGCGCCTTGAGCGTATTGAGCGAATTGATTATAAGGTCGTGCTGCACCTCCTTGGGGCGGATATGGTGGATGGCACGCCAATTTTGGATATCAAGCCGTATCTGAGCTTTTCAGACTGTATCCATGATGCGATCAGTACTCACATAGACACACCGTCCACGCGCGAAGTTATCATAGATGCCAAGGCTAAGCAGGCATTTGATGGATTGATTCTACAAGAGATGCTAGATGAGGCGGATGTTCAAATCATTCAAAGTCTCATCGCTCAAGACCCAAGACCTGCTTATCGCCAAGGGGAAGTTGGTACATCTTTTGCTTTACGCTACGATGGCGTAGATGTCGATTTTTTGATGGATGAAACAGGCAGGTTGATCATCGCAGGCGTGCGTTTGATTAAGCGTGATGCGTCTTAAATTTATCATGCACTACTCACCACCAAGATAACAAAAAACCGCTGAAACCTGATTGGGTTTAGCGGTCAGTTGCTGACTTTGGCAATGCCAAAGCGAATGATGGTGCCCGAGGCCGGACTCGAACCGGCACACTCGTAAGAGCGAGGGATTTTAAATCCCTTGTGTCTACCAATTTCACCACTCGGGCAAGAATACTTGGAGGCTGGAGTCGGAATCGAACCGGCGTACACGGAGTTGCAGTCCGCTGCATGACCACTCTGCCATCCAGCCATTTAAGTCCTGCTATCTTACCAAAAAATTTTAAAATTACAAGCAAAATTTTCAAAAATTTTTAAAAATCTGCCAAGTGTGCATAGCTGCTCATAAAAAAGCACAAATTGCAAGACGCAAATTTGACAACTTACCCAAAAATATCTCAAAAAAATCTCAATGTTTTGAAGTCAAAATCAGCTATAATAAGAAATTTAGTCCTTTTGTATTTATGCTAAATACAAGGCAAATCCTAGTCAAAGACATGGTGGTTTTAAGGGTTTGCTTGATTTTGTGTCTGAGGGAATTTTGCAGTTATCGCAGTGATAAATGCCAAGTCAGCAAATCCATAAAATTATTCATTCAGTTTTAAAGTGGGTTATCATGAAATTAAATCTAAGAGCAGCTCTGATCATTGGGCTGATGACCAGTGTGGGCGTGATGACGGCGTGCAGTAAGCAGGACGATGCCGGCGCGCAGCAACAAATGCCAAATCCGACGGTAGATGTGCAGACTATCACGCTTGAAACTGTGCCAGTGATCCAAAGCTTTGCAGGGCGTGTTGCCGCCATTGAGACCTCGGAAGTTCGTCCGCAGGTGACAGGTATTGTTGATGAAGTATTGTTCCGCGAAGGCAGTATGGTGCGGGCAGGACAGCCTTTATATCGGATTAATGTCGATAGCTATACCAGCCAAGTGCAGGCAGGTGAAGCAGCCGTCCAAAACGCCGAGGCAGCTGTTGGCAATGCCCAAGCCACGCGAGCATCAGCCCAAGCCAATCTAGCCGCCCAAGAAGCCAATTTGGCGCAGGCGCGGGCAGATGTGATGCGACTTGAGGGCTTATTGGATGTGGAGGCAATCTCTCGCCAATCTTTTGATCAAGCAGTGACAGCCATGCGCACCGCTGAAGCCAATGTGTCGGCTGCCAGAGCTGCAGTTGCACAGGCAGACGCCAACATCCAAAGTGCTACTGCGTCCGTGCAAAGTGCGCGCGCCAATCTAAACGCCAGTCAGTTGGATGCAGGTCGTACCATCGTGAAAGCGCCCATCAGTGGCGTGACGGGCATCTCGGCGGTGACAGCAGGTGCGCTCGTGTCCGCCAATCAGCCAACACCACTGGTGACGATTAATCGCCTAGATGAAGTGTATGTAGACATTAGCCAATCTTCAACCGAAATGCTAAGATTGCGTGAGCAGATAGAATCTGGTCAAGCAGGTCAAGGCAGTGCAGAGGTTCAGCTGGTGCTTGAAGATGGTCAAACTTATCCCATCCTAGGACAGTTACTGCTTGCCAATGCACAAGTGGATGCAGCCACGGGCAGTATGACCTTACGTGCTGTGTTCCCAAATCCTGAGGGCAAGCTTGTGCCGGGTATGTTTGTTAATGCTCGATTGATCCAAACGGTCGTTCATCAAGCTGCCTTATTGCCCCAGTCGGCTGTCACGCGCACGCCAAAAGGTGAAACCCAAGTTTATATCGTCAATGCAGACAACAAGATCGAGATTCGTACGGTAACGACAGCAGGCACTTATCATGGTAATTGGATTGTGACAGGTGGCATCAATTCTGGTGACCGTGTTGTGATTATTGGTGGTGCCAAAGTCAAGCCAGACCAAGAGGTCAATGTGCGAGAACTGCCGGCTGCCAGCAGTGAAGCAAATGCTAACGGCGCGCCGCCTTCTGAGCCAAGCGCTGCTAACGCCAATGTGCCGATGGCAAGACCACAAAGCGATGCGACCGCCTCTGAGCCATCCGCAGAAGAACAAGCAGCGATGAATGCTGCTGACGAAACCCAGTAAATAAAGGTATATCATGTCTCGTTTTTTTATACATAGACCGATTTTTGCTTGGGTGATTGCAATTCTCATCATGCTGGTCGGTGTTTTGGCAATTAATGGTTTGCCAATTGAACAATATCCAAAAATTGCGCCGCCTCAAGTGACGGTGCGCGCCATCTATCCAGGTGCTGATGCTGAGACAGTCGAAAACTCGGTCACACAGGTTATCGAGCAGCAGATGAAAGGGATTGATGGATTGATGTATATGTCATCAAATTCATCAGCCACTGGGTCTGCTTCTGTGACATTGACATTTGAAAATGATACCGATCCAGACACCGCTCAAGTACAAGTCCAAAATAAGCTACAGTCCGCCATGAGCTCGCTGCCTGAGACGGTGCAGCGTATGGGCGTGAATGTCGAAAAATCCGCCAGTGACTTTTTGATGGTGGCAGCTTTTGTGTCTGAAGATGGTAGTATGGATCAGTCGGACATTGCTGATTATGTTTCAACGAATATTGTTGATCCTTTAAGCCGTGTGGAAGGTGTTGGTGGTACTAATGTGTTTGGATCATCTTATGCCATGCGTATTTGGCTTGATCCTGCCAAATTGCGCGCCTATCATTTGATGCCATCGGATATCTCGTCCGCCATCCGATCCCAAAACGTCCAGGTGTCGGCAGGGCAGTTAGGTACTTTGCCCACCAATACGGATCGTGCGGTGATTAACGCCACTGTCAGTGTACAAAGCTATATGCAAACGCCGGAGCAGTTTGAAGATATCTTATTAAAAACAAATACATCAGGCGCTCAAGTGCGCATCAAAGATGTAGCTCGGGTTGAGCTTGGCAGTGAAAATTATCAATTTAGAACCCAGTATAATGGTCAAGCAGCATCTGGCTTGGCTGTCATGCTTGCGCCGGGTGCTAATGCGCTTGAAGTGCGTGAAGCTGTGGGTGTACGCTTAGATGAGCTATCACAAAGCTTCCCGTCAGGGCTAAAAATGGTCGTGCCTTATGACACGACGCCATTTGTTAGGCTGTCAATCACACAGGTCGTGCATACGCTGTTAGAAGCGGTGGTGCTGGTTTTCTTGGTGATGTTCTTATTTTTACAAAATTGGCGAGCGACGATTATCCCGACATTGGCAGTGCCAGTGGTGATTTTGGGGACTTTTGCTGTGCTGTCGGTGCTTGGTTATAGTATTAATATTTTAACCATGTTTGCGATGGTGCTTGCCATTGGTCTATTGGTGGACGATGCGATCATCGTCGTTGAAAACGTTGAGCGTATTTTGGAAGAAAATCCTGCCATCTCGGTGATGGATGCCACCCTTCAGTCGATGAATGAAATTAGTAAAGTTGTCATTGGTATTGCGCTGATTTTATCGGTGGTCTTTGTGCCGATGATTTTTTTTGGTGGGTCATCAGGCGTGATTTATCGACAGTTTGCGGTGACTTTGATTACCAGTATGACACTGTCTGCATTCATTGCGCTTGTCTTTACGCCAGCTTTGTGTGTGACCATTTTAAAGCGTCAAGCACATAAAGACATTGATACCCAAACTGGATTTTTTGGTTGGTTTAACCGCTTTTTTTATAAAACCAGTCGCCGTTATGAAAACTTTGTTGGCAAAACTTACGCCTCTAAATTGGTATATTTGGCGGTGTATGCTGGCATTGTGGCGGTCATGGCATTTGTCTTTATGCGGCTGCCAAGCTCATTTGTGCCTGAAGAAGATCAGGGCTCGGTCATGACTTTGGTGCAGCTGCCAGCAGGTTCAACACTAGATAAAACCAATAGCGTGATGGATAAGCTTGCCAATTATTATCATGATAAAGAAGTGGATAACATCGAGTCGGTGTTTACGATTTCTGGATTTAGTTTTATGGGCAGTGGTCAAAATGCTGGGATGGCATTTATCAAGCTCAAAGATTGGGATGAGCGAAAAGGTGGTGAGAACACCGCTCAGAGTATCGCGCGCCGAGCGATGGCGATGAATATGATGATCCCAGAAGCAAGCTTGATTTTCCCGATGGCACCACCGCCAATCCAAGGTTTTGGTAATGCCAGCGGCTTTGATCTACAATTAAAAGATGTCGGCGGCGTCGGTCATGAAACCTTGCTAGATGCGCGTAATCAGCTAATGGGTATGGCGATGCAAAATCCAGCGATCGCTTCGATTCGTCCAGGTGGTCAAGAGGACGCTCCTAAGCTAAAAGTTGATATCAATCAAGCGCAGGCAGCAGCTTATGGCGTACCTCTGGCGACGATCAATAACACCATCGCACAGGCGTGGGGCGGCAGTTATGTCAATGACTTTATTGACCGCGGACGCATCAAAAAAGTCTATATCCAAGGTGAGGCGGACAGCCGCGTGGTGCCTGAGGACATCAATCGCTGGTATGTGCGCAATCAATCTGGCGAGATGGTGAGCTTTGGTGCTTTTTCTAGCAGCAAATGGGAATATGGTAGCCCAAGCTTGGCGCGCTATAATGGCGTGTCTTCGATGGCGCTGACAGGCGCAGCTGCTCCAGGTCTGAGCACAGGTGATGCCATGGAGGCGATGGCACAAATGGCATCACAGCTGCCCGCTGGTATTGATTTTGAATGGACGGGATTATCGCTTGAACAACAAAAATCAGGCGGTCAAGCACCGATGCTGTATGCTTTATCGATTTTGGTCGTTTTCTTGTGCTTAGCGGCACTATACGAAAGCTGGTCTGTGCCTTTTGCGGTGATTTTGGTCATTCCTTTGGGCGTGATTGGTGCTTTATTGCTCACCAAAATCCATGGTCTTGCCAATGATGTGTACTTGCAAGTAGCACTATTGACCGTAGTGGGTCTGTCGGCAAAAAATGCCATCTTGATCATTGAATTTGCCAAAGAAATCCAAGAATCTGGTAAAACTCTCAAAGAGTCGGTCATGATGGCGGCGCGTATGCGTTTGCGCCCAATTATCATGACCTCACTTGCTTTTGGTATGGGTGTTGTGCCACTATATATTGCCACAGGCGCAGGTTCAGGCAGTCAAAACGCTGTCGGTACAGGGGTTTTGGGCGGAGTATTGACATCGACGTTCTTGGGAATATTCTTTATCCCAATGTTTTATGTCTGGGTGCGTACGCTATTTCCCTACAAGCCAAAAGCTCAGCCTGTGACTGGTGCTGAACCTCATGAACATGTTTAAGGATGGATTATGAAAATCTCTACAACTGCGCGTATCTTGACGCTCTCAGCGCTGGCTATCAGCATGGCAGCTTGTAGTAGCATTCCAAAGAAAATTGACACATCGGCACCCGTTCTGGCGGTGCCCAATGTGCCTATGAAGGATGGCTATCAAGTCTATGATGCTGACACCATCAGTGTCGCTCAGGCGCCAAGTGTGGCATCGCTGCGCTGGCAGGAGTTTTATACAGACCCTAAGCTTGCAGCCTTGATTGAGCTTGCTTTGCAAAATAACAAAGACTTGCAATCGGCAGTCTTGGCCGTTCAGTCAGCGCGCGCCCAATATCAAATCACCGAAGCCAACAGCGTGCCGCAAGTCGGCTCAAATGCCAGCGTGACACGCCAAGCCAATAACCGCGTCGATGCCAATGCCTCAACCAATTATAATGTTGGGCTTGCAATGAGTAGCTATGAGCTGGATTTGTGGGGTAAAGTCGCCAGTCAAAAAGAGCAGGCGCTACATCAGTATCTGGCAACTAACGCCGCTAAAGATGCTGCTCAAATCTCGATCATCTCAAGTGTTGCTCAAGGCTATGTGAGCTTAGCCCATGCTTTGGCTCAAAGACAGCTGGCTGACCAGACGCTAAAAACTCGCGAACATGCGATGATGATTACCCAAAAGCGGTTTGAGGCAGGAATTGATTCTAAGTCGCCAAGCCTACAAGCGGCAAGTTCGCTTGAATCAGCGCGTTTGGCGGTATATGCAGCAGATACCAGTATCTTGAAAGCTAAAAATGCGCTGCAGCTACTCATCGGTCGCCCTGTCCCAAATGAGCTACTGCCAGTGATAGACGCTAGTATGCACATGGGGAATATCACTGCACAGACACTGTTTAGTGCAGGTCTGCCCAGCGAGCTTTTATATTATCGCCCAGACATCGTGCAGGCTGAGCATCGCCTAAAAGCGGCAGGCGCGAATATCAATGTAGCACGCGCGGCTTATTTTCCATCGATTCGTTTGTCATCGAATGTGGGTTTTAGCAGTAATAGTTTGAATAACTTGTTTGAATCAAGCGCGTTGGGTTGGTCTTTTGGACCTTCGATCAGCTTACCCATCTTTGATGCAGGCAGTCGCCGCGCCAATCACGAGATGGCGCAAGTCGCTCAGCAGTCGGCATTGGTGGATTATGAAAAAGCCATTCAAACTGCCTTCAAAGAAGTCTCAGATGTCTTAGCTGAGCGTGCGACTTTGGGCTTGCGCATTGATGCTCAGCTTCGCCTTCAAGATAACTATCGTCAGACTTATGATATCGCCTACGCGCGGTTTCGTTCTGGGTTGGATAATTATCTGACGGTGCTGGACGCTGAGCGGTCTTTGTTTGCCAATCAGCAGAATATCCTGCAGCTTGAGCTTGCCAAACTGGTCAGTCAAATCCAGCTGTACCAAGCATTGGGCGGCGGTGCAAGCTTAACCGCTGAGCAAATCACAGAATTGAATCGTCAGCGTGAAGCCATGCGCACCGCCGAACTTGCCAGTGATGAGATGATGGCTGCGCCTTTAGCTGTGCCTGTCACATCACCTGTTATTGCACAGCCTGAGCCAGCCACCATACCGGCAGCACATCCGGCTCAGTGATTCTTTAGGTCACAAAAGCACCCATCAGCATGGGTGCTTTTGTTTTTGGCTTATGATAGAATGAAAAACCCTAATTTTAATCAGTCATAAGGATGGATGATGAATCGACGTCGTTTTTTGTTTGGTAGTCTTGGCATGACAGCGATGGGTATTTTTGGTCTGCCTAATTTTGCTTTGGGTGTGGTGCCCAATGTATCATTGCAAATCCCCAAAGAGCTGATGGACAATCCTTTGCTTGATTTTAGTGGTTTGCCAAAATATTCAAAAATTAAGCCTGAGCATATCAAGCCTGCGATGATGTTTTTGTTTGAAGAAGCCAAAAAAACCATCGAAACCGTCGCCAATGAGCCTGATATCACTTGGCAAAATTTCTACTTTCCGCTTGCTGCAATTGATGACAAAATCGACAGAGCATGGTCGGCTGTTTCAAATTTGCATGCGGTCGCCAATGATGACGCCCTGCGTAAAGCTTATAATGAAGCGCGCAGCTTGGTGAGCGAATTTTATACTTGGCGCGGCATGCATCGACCATTATTTGACGCGGTTTTGGCGCTCAAAAACTCACCAGAATACGCTACTTTGACCACCGCCCAACAAAAGCTGATTGATGATGTTGTGCTTGAGTTTCGCCTGTCTGGCGTGGATTTACCCAAAGATAAACAGGAACAATTGGCGAAGATCGATCAGCGATTATCCGAGCTTAGCACGCAGTTTGGGAATAATGCTTTGGACGCCACCAATGGTTGGCATCGCACTTTCCCAACGGCGGATGCACTCAAAGGACTCAATGATGCGGCACTGGCAAGTGCAAAACAAGCCGCCGAAGATAAAGGGGAGAGCGGCTATCGCATCGGGCTTGATATCCCAAGCTATATGGCGGTCATGACTTATGCCGATGATGCCGATTTGCGCCGCACCGTTTATAAGGCATTTTCGACCAAGGCATCACCATTGGCGGATAATACTGCTTGGGATAATACGCCAGTCATCGCTGAGATCATGACACTGCGCCATCAAAAGGCAAAATTGCTTGGTTTTGATAATTTTGCTGAATATTCTTTGGCGACCAAGATGGCAGACAGCCCAAAGCAAGTGATGGATTTTTTGACCAATCTAAGCGTACGCAGCCGACCCAAGGCACAGGCGCAGTTTGCAGAGCTAAGCGAGTTTGCCAAGCAGACTTATGGCGTGGATAAAGTCAATGCGTGGGATGTGGCGTACTATACCGAAAAACACAAAAGCGCACTTTATGCTTTTGATAAAGAATTACTCAGAGAATATTTTCCTGAAGAAAAAGTGCTATCAGGTTTATTTGAAATTGCCAAGCGCTTATTTGGGATTACCATTCGCCGTGGACAGGCAGATGTTTGGGACAGCTCGGTGAAATTTTATGAGGTTTATGATCCCCAAAACCGCCATAAAGCTTCGTTTTATTTGGATATGTATGCCCGTGATAATAAGCGTGGTGGGGCTTGGATGTCCACAGCGATCAATCGCATTCGCCGTATCGATGAGAGTGTTCAGCTGCCTGTGGCAGTGATCGTGACGAATTTTCGCCGTCCGGCAGAAGGTCAGCCGTCATTATTATTGCATGATGAAGTAACCACGCTTTTCCACGAGTTTGGACATGCCATCCATCTGATGCTCACCCAAATGGATGTGTATGGGGTCTCAGGTCTTTCAGGTGTGCCTTGGGATGCTGTCGAAGTGCCAAGCCAATTAATGGAAGGGTTTACCTTTAATCGTACGACGCTGCCTTTCATTTCGGCGCACTACCAGACTGGTGAGCCGCTGCCTGCTGATCTGCTAGATAAAGTCATTGAAGCCAAACATTATCAAGGTGCGATGAGCCTGATTCGTCAGCTTGAATTTGGTATTTTTGACATGCGCTTGCACAGCGACAGCACAGCTCAGACAAAGCAGCATGCCCAAGAGCTGTATTTAAAAGTCAATAAAGAAATTGGCGTCATCGATTTGCCCGACTTTGTCCGCCGACCGAACACATTCTCCCATGTCTTTTCGGGCGGCTATGCGGCAGGCTATTATAGCTATCTGTGGTCAGAGCTGTTTGCTAATGATGGATTTGCTAAGTTTGAAGAAGAGGGTATCTTAAGCCCAGTGGTGGGCAAGCGATTGGAGGATACCATTTTGGGTCAAGGTGGCTCACGCTCACCAATGGCGTTGTATGTGGCTTATCGAGGTCGAGAGCCTAGCCTAAAGGCACTGCTTGCCAATTATGGCATCGAATGAGTCAAATGATACCTTGGCTTAACTATTTAAGCCAAGGTATATAAATTTAATTCAGCGGTAAAATCACGTCAACCACTTTCCAGTCAAATAATCCATCACGCTCAAGCACCAAAGTGGTGGCTTTTTGATTATCGGGTTTTGTGATTGTAACATGAAATTCATCCAAACCGCGGTAGGCGGTGTCGTAGTCAAAAGCATCAGCCCGAAAATTGCTTGATAATTCTGAGAGCTCATTTGGATTGGCGCCATATAGCTGAGCTTGTTCGCCCAAATTCAGCTCTTGACCTTGCATGACCATCTCGATCATGCTTGGAGTCAGCAGCGTATCAACCAAGCCATCGACCATCGCAACTGCAAACATCGCCCCCATCATCGCAAAGCCATCTTCAAAATTGGTAGTGGTTGGCTCGTGGGGCATCACCAGCATTTGACTCAGTTCTGGCGATTGAGCGATCATTTGGGTTTTGATTTGTTCCTTGACGCTTGCCTTTACTCTGACAAAATCAACCGACTCAATGATCGGCGCTACATCTTGCGCATCAATCGCTTGTTTGAATTGGTACAATTTTAGATAAGGCGATGCGGCATAGTAGCCGCCAAAAAGAACCAAAAAAATAACGATGAGCGCCGTAAGAGATTTACGCATTATAAAAGACCTGTTAAGATTTGACAGTCAAGGAAAGTAGGCGCATTACCAAAGGACGCACAACTGATTGGCGCCTAATTTTTTTTGATGCTTACCACCGCTTAGATTGTGCAGCCTGAATGCGAGTCGTCACCGCGTCTGTGATTTTATCAAGCGATTTATTAGAAAGCTTAGTGAGCTTGACGTCAGCCATCGGTGAGCTCAGCTCCCAATCCCCACGATAGCGAGACAGCTGCCATATCGCCAAAGATTGACAATCAGGCTCGATCTGGTCAAAGCTGATATGATATGCCTTGGGTAGTTCTTTATCACCAAAATAGATCACGCCTTTTTGGGCTTTGCGAAGCGGCTGATTATGGTAGCTACTTAGCACAAAAATCAGATGATGGACAGTATCAGGCAGCTGATCAAGCTTGATTTGGATTTGTTCTTGCTGGATCAAACTGTCTTCAAAACTTTTGGCGCCCACCAAAGCATCTCCTTGATGGCGAATAGATTCGTCGGCGTTGCGCAGGTTGCCATACCAAATCACATCAATGATATTAAAGCCTTTATCATAAACAAAACATGACAGATCAAGATCCATCGCAACAGGCGCATCATCTACCAGCGGTAATTTGGCAAGTAAGGCAGCCAGTCCTTGTTTTTCAAGGCTAGTAAAATGGTAACTGACGCCTGCGATTAGTGTGCCATCAAGCTGATGTTCACTCAGCTTAACCGGATCAAAATATTCTTTTAACACATGAGTTTTGCGAGACATAAATCAATTTTATCCATGAAATGAACCGTCATCATACCTGATCTTGATAAGATTTTCGAGTGCTGATCTTAAGATTTGCGCCCAAAATCAGTGATTTTAACAAAACACCTAAATACATTGTACAAATGCACGCATAAGCCTTGAGTACGACGAGCTTATGCGCCACTTATCCAAGCTCAATCAAAAATCTTCCCAGGATTGATGATGCCATTGGGGTCAAAGACGGCTTTGATGGCTTTCATATAGTCAATCTCGGTCTGGGTGCGTGTGTAGGTCAGATAAGGTTTCTTGGTCATGCCCACGCCATGCTCAGCTGAGATGGAACCTTTGTATTTTTTGACGGTATCAAACACATAGGTATTGACCGTTTGACATTTTTCAAAGAACTCATCTTTGCTTAAATTGGCAGGCTTTAGGATATTTAAATGCAGATTCCCATCACCAATGTGTCCAAACCAGCAGATCTCAAAATCTGGATAATTGTCTTTGACGATCTGTTCGATATCACTGATGAAGTTTGCCAAATGGCTGATCAGTACTGACACATCATTTTTATAAGGGGTGAACACTGAAATGGTTTCGGAAATGCTTTCACGCAATTTCCAAAGCTCTTGAAGCTGACCGACACTTTGGCTCATCACGCCATCAATGATCAAGCCATCTTCGGCGCATTGCTCAAATACGCTCATCGCCAAATCCAGCACTTCTTCTGTCATCGCTTCAAATTCTAGCAACACATAAAAGGGTGTTTGGCTGTCAAAAGGTGCTTTGGTATGACCTGCTGCGATGACTTTATCAACGGCAATTTGATCAAAAAATTCAAAAGCAGTTAAGTTCAGCGCCTTCCCAAAACGATCCAGCAGCGCCACAACGCTATTAAACTCAGGCACGCCCAGCACCATGGCGGTCAAGTTTACTGGCTGTTTTTCAAGCTTGATCAAAGCTTTGGTGACAAAGCCAAGTGTACCTTCGGCACCGATGAACAGATGGCGAAGATCATAGCCTGTGGCGTTTTTGAGCATACCGCCGTTTAATTCTAAAATATCACCCTTGCCAGTGACGACGGTCAAGCCCAAAATTTGATTGCGTGTCATGCCATAGCGAATGACTTTGATGCCGCCAGCATTGGTGCCAATATTGCCGCCAATTTGACTTGAGCCAGATGACGCAAAATCCACCGCATAGTACAGATCTTTACTGTCGGCAAACTCTTGCAAAGCCTTGGTCACGACACCTGCTTCGACTTCTACCATGCGATCGGCATCATAAAACTGCCCAATGTGATTCATCTTATCGAAGCTGACCACCACTTCACCTTTGGATGCCACCGCCGCAGCCGACAGACCCGTGCGACCACCGCTAGGGACTAGGGGCGTGCCATGCTCATTAGCCAATCGGACAATGGTTGCCACTTCTTCGGTGCTCTTTGGAAATAGCACTGCTTGGCAATCGGTGCTAAAGTGCACTGTCCAATCGCGTCCCCAGTGCTGCGTAGATTCGGTATCGGTTTTGATGCTCAAAGCAGGCAGGGCGTCTGATAGCGCCTGTAAAAATGCGTGATGTGGGTTCATAGTGGTCTCAAAATTTTCAAAAAAATAATTGCCTTATGATAGCAGATTATTGAGAATTTTTTAATGGCTTTTGGCAAGATGGTGTGATTTTTGTGCAACATTAAAACCAGTATCATCGCTCATTTAAGGCAGGATAGTCACCATCAATGCCGAAAAATTTGCTATAATATGGAGCAATTTTGACTATAAAAATAGAGCAGCTTTATGAATTCCCCAATCACCAAAAAATCTGAACTTCTTTGCCCTGCTGGCACCTTTAAAAACATGCAATACGCCTTTGCTTATGGGGCGGATGCGGTGTACGCAGGGCAGGCGCGTTACTCATTGCGGGTGCGTAATAACGATTTTGATGAAGAAAATTTGGCGAAGGGTATTGAATACGCCCATTCGCTTGGCAAAAAGTTTTATGTGGTGGTCAATATCCAAGCCCATAACGCCAAGCTTAAAACTTTTATTGAAGATATTCGCCCCATTATTGAGATGAAACCTGATGCGCTTATCATGTCGGACGCTGGCATGATTATGATGGTGCGTGAAGCCTTTCCTGAGCAGGACATTCATCTGTCGGTACAGGCCAATGCGGTCAACTGGGCGACCGTCAAATTTTGGCAACAAATGGGCGTGACTCGAGTGATTGTCAGCCGTGAGCTGTCCTTAAAAGAGATTGAGCAAATCATCACAGAAGTCCCTGGCATGGAGATTGAAGTGTTTGTGCATGGGGCGTTGTGCATGGCGTATTCGGGGCGTTGTCTTTTGTCTGGCTATATCAACAAGCGTGATGCCAACCAAGGCACTTGTACCAATGCCTGCCGTTGGTCGTATAACACTTATAAAGCGACAGAAAACGAAACTGGCGACATCGTGCCTGCCACGCCAGAAGTATTTGTGCCAAATCAAGCCCAAGATGCCAATGCTATTGGTAGCGTGAACCTTAACGGCGATGTGGTGATGGGCGATGACTATGTGGAGCAGCCGTCCGATGACGTGGTCTTGATAGAAGAACAAGGCCGTCCAGGCGAGCTCATGGCGATGTATGAAGACGAGCACGGCACGTATATCATGAACTCCAAGGATTTGCGTGCGGTGGAGCTGGTGCCTGATTTGGTCAATATGGGCGTGCATTCGCTCAAGATCGAGGGGCGTACCAAGTCGCATTATTATGTGGCGCGCACCGCTCAGGTCTATCGCCGTGCCATTGATGATGCTTTGGCGGGCAAGCCCTTTGATACCAGTCTCATCACTGCGCTTGATGGGCTTGCTAATCGTGGTTATACCGAAGGCTTTTTACGCCGTCATGTGCATTCTGATTATCAAAATTATGACTATGGCTCATCTAAGACCGACAATCAGCAGTTTGTCGCTGAAGTGGCGGGCATCAGCGATGAGCGTTTGACTTTGACCGTCAAAAACAAGCTGATGGTGGGCGATACCATTGAAATCATGACTCCGCAGGGGAATGTTAGCTACACACTAACGGAGATGTGGGATAAAAAAGGCGAGGCGATTGATGGTGCGTTAGGCTCTGGTTGGGTGTGTCAAATTGCCAATCCATTTAAGGATATGGATAAAGACGTGCTAAAATTTGCCCTAGTGATGAAAAGCGTGAGCGAACCGATTTATACTTGATGAGGATTTATGGATTTTGCAAATAAGAACGTGGCTTTGTTTATCGATGCTGACAACGCCCCTGCCAAAAAGATTGAATTTATTTTAAGTGAATTGGCAAAATTTGGCACAATCAATATCCGTAAAATTTATGGGGATTGGAAAAATCACGGTCTGCAAGGCTGGGAGGATGTCTTGTTGGATAATGCTTTAAAGCCAGTTCAGCAGTTTGCCTACACCAAATCCAAAAATGCCACCGACATGGCGATGACGATTGACGTCATGGATATCTTGCACGAAAATAAAGCTGATGTGTTTTGTCTTGTATCGTCAGATAGCGATTTTACGCCACTGGTGATGCGACTGCGCCATGAGGGTAAGGTGGTCATTGGGTTTGGTGAACAAAAAACGCCAAAATCACTTGTGCAGGCATGTTCAAGATTTTTATATTTGGATGGCGAAAATACCAATCAAAATCATACAGGCATGTCCAAAAAGTCAAGTCATGAGCTGAAACAAGATGCCAAGCTGATGAATTTACTGCGTCACGCCATTTCAGAAGCCCAAAATGAAGAGGGCTGGGCTTCATTATCGGCAGTGGGCAGTATCATCAAAAATCAATCCTCGTTCGATAGTAAAAATTATGGCTATAAACAATTGAGCGATTTGGTGAAAGCCATTGATTTGTTTGAAGTTCAACTAAACGACGGTCATTACATCATTAAAAACAAAAAATCGCCTAAAAATTCAGCTAATACCTAAAACTATGGCACTAAAAATCACCACCGACTGTATCAATTGCGACATTTGTGAGCCTGAATGCCCCAATGATGCCATCAGCTATGACCAAAAAGGTCAAAAAACCTATGTCATCGACCCTGATTTATGCACCGAGTGCGTGGGATTTTACGATGAGCCTACTTGTGATAAGGTCTGTCCGATTGATTGTATCATCAAAGACCCTGACCGTATCGAATCAGAAGATGAGCTTCTCCAAAAATATAAAAAGATTTGGAATAAGTAAGCGCACCTGTTGGCGCGCTTTTGATTGGGGTGTTTGATTAGGCGGACAACGCCTTTTTAACCAATCCTGAAATGACCGCAGGATCAGCTTGACCGACGGTCTTTTCTTTGACCGCATTCATCACGCGTCCCATGTCTTTCATGCTATCAGCTTCAAGATCGGCAATGGTCGCAATGATGATATCATTTAGCGCCGCTTCATCAAGCTGTGCTGGAAGAAATTGCCCAATCACTTCAATCTCAAATTTTTCTTTGGCAGCCAAATCATCTCGACCATTCGCTTCATAAATATCAAGCGATTCTTGGCGCTGTTTGATTTGCTTTTGTAATAGCTCAAGCACTGCTTTATCATCCAAAGTTGTTTGGCTGTCAATTTCTACTTTTTTGATCGCCGCTTGGACGTTGCGCAGGATTTTAACCACGTCCATCTCACGAGCTTTCATAGCGGATTTGATGGCTTCTGATAGAGAGTCTTTTAAATTCATCTGGTGCTCCTTTTAGTCATTTAAACGGATTTTTGTTGATTTTGAAGGGTGAGTAATCTGTCATAAATCTCTGATTTTTTGAGATTAAGCACATCAGCGACCACGCCGGCAGCCTTTTTTGGTGGCAATTCTTTGGCGATGGCAAGTAGCCACTGATCATAGTCTGTGCTTTGGTGTGCTGTATCATCACAGCCTGCCACCACCAAAACAATCTCACCTTTTTGTTGATTGCTGTCATTTTGAACAAATTGCAGCAGCTCGCCAAGGGGCAGCTTTTTGATGGTTTCAAAGGTCTTGGTCAGCTCACGGCAAAGTGTCGCTTCACGGCTTGCCCCAAAGACTGACACCATGTCGCTTAGGCTCTCGGTGATGCGATGCGGCGCTTCATAAAATATCAATGTCTCTGTGCGATCGCGCCAAGCTTCCAGTGTTTTTAGGCGACCATGCGACTTGGCAGGCAAAAATCCTGCAAAAGTAAATCGGTCTGAAGGCAGTCCTGCTGCCGACAGGGCAGCGATCACCGCACACGCGCCTACAATGGGAATCACATCGATGCCATGTTCGTGAGCTGCCTTGACTAAGCGATATCCAGGGTCGGAGATGAGCGGCGTACCTGCATCGCTGATCAGGGCGATGGATTGACCGGTGCTGAGTTTTTCGATGAGCCGCTGTGTTTGGGCGTCGGCATTATGCTCATGATAGGCGCTTGTTGGCGTGGTGATATTAAAATGTTTAAGCAGCTTGGCGGAGGTGCGAGTGTCTTCACAGGCGATGACATCCACAGATTTTAGGGTGGTGATCGCACGCTCTGTCATGTCTGACAAATTACCGATCGGTGTGCTGACGAGGTATAATTTGCTCATCATGAACCGACCTCAGGCTGCTTCTGGTCTTGGGTGTCAAGGATAGCATCATGATCTTGCTGACTTCGATCGGTCAAGTGTAGCCACTCACCAAGCACTTTGGCAAGATCATCGACACCTTCTTTTTTAAGCGCAGAAAACAGCTGAATGCTAAAGGGCAGCTCCAGCGCCTCTAATTGTTTTTTGGTGGATAATAGCGCCGTTTTTTGTGCGCCGCGCTTGAGCTTATCTGCCTTTGTGAGCAGAACATGCACAGGCAGTCTGCCATCTTTTGCCCAGTGCAGCATTTGCTCATCAAAATATTTAAGCGGATGGCGAATGTCGGTCATCAAAACCAGTCCTACTAAGGATTGGCGAGATACCAGATATTCTTCAAGCTCTTTTTGCCATTTGATTTTCATGCTCTCGGGCACAGCAGCATAGCCATAGCCTGGCAAATCCACAATACGCGCTTGCTCATCGCCGACGGTAAAAAAATTAATCATCTGAGTGCGCCCGGGCGTCTTTGATGAGCGGGCAAGCTGTTTTTGATGAGTAATGGTATTGATGGCTGAGGATTTGCCAGCATTTGAGCGACCAGCGAACGCCACTTCAAAGCCCGTGTCTTCAGGACACAGCTTAAAAGTCGGCGCCGAAAGCAAGAATTTGGTTTGGTGAATTTGTTTTAATATCTCTTGGCTGTTCATATCGTATCATCATCATAAATAATGAGCTAAGTGTATCATGAAAGACCAAAAATAGCGATATGACAGCTTTTGTTTGATTGATTATATCAGTGCAGATTTAACTTTTTATCAAAAAAGGACGGTATTTGCCATCCTTTTTTGTTTTACTATTTTTAGTCATTCTAAGCTTTCTAAGCGAATGCGCACGACAGGCTCAACTACCGCACCAAGCGCCTCAATCTGGCTGATGGCGGTGTTCATTTGCTTTTCAAGGACAGGCAATGTCAAAATGATGATCGGCACCAGTCCCGACTTATGGGCGTCGCGCTGCAAGATGGCATCAATATTAATGCCATTATCACTCAAAATACGCGTCGTATCCGCCAAAACGCCCACTTCATCTTTGACGGTCAAGCGTAAGTAAAAGCCAGAAGTCATCTCATCACTTGGTAAAATACCAATGTCAGACAGCTCTTCAGGGATGAATGCTAGGTGCGGCACATCGCTTGGGGTAGCCGCATCAATCACATAAATCAAGTCCATCACATCAGCCACCACCGCCGATGCTGTCGCACCAGCACCAGCACCATCGCCGTAGTATAAAGACTGACCCAAAGGATGGGCGTCAATCATCACCGCATTTTTGACGCCATTGACATTGGCTAATAGCGCTTGAGATGGAATCAAGGCAGGGTGCACGCGAAGCTCAATCCCATGCTCGCGGCGAATGGCAAAGCCTAAGTGCTTGATGGTATAGCCAAGCTCTTTGGCATAAATCACATCTTGTAGGCTGATTTTGGTAATCCCTTCACAATAGACCTTATCAAACTGCACAGGAATACCAAAGGCAATCGACGCAAGCAGAGATAATTTGTGTGCTGCATCAATACCTTCAACATCAAAAGTCGGATCAGCTTCAGCATAGCCCAGTGCTTGAGCTTCGGCAAGTACCTCACCAAATTTCCGATTTTTTTGCTGCATCTCGGTCATGATAAAGTTGCCTGTACCATTGATGATGCCTGTCAGCCAATCAATTTTATTGGCTGCCAATGCTTCACGAACGATCTTAATGATTGGAATGCCGCCTGCCACCGCAGCTTCATAACGCACCTGTACGCCATGCTCTTCGGCAAGTCTGAAAATTTCGTTACCATGTTTGGCAAGTAGGGCTTTATTGGCGGTGACCACGTGTTTTTTGTGGCGGATGGCGTGGGTGATGACTTCATAAGCCACATCTGTGCCACCAATCACTTCGATGACGATATCCACATCTTCAGCTTCTGCAATCGCCATCAGATCTGCAGTTTGATGGATGCTTGGATCAATGTCATCACGATGGCGGCGAGTGCCCGCGTGCGTGACGACAAGCTGATGACCGCTGCGACGAGTCAGCTCATTGATGTTATCTTTGATGAGATTTAGTACGCCAGTGCCGACAGTGCCTAGACCCAGTACGGCAAGATTAATGGTGTTATTCACAAGATGCTCCGTGATCGGAATGTTTGCTTAAGTGTTTGGCTAATCAATCCATAGCCAAAATTCAAAAATTAAAAATGGTTAAATGATCAATCCAAGCGCTGCTTGGTTTGATTTGGATAAAGAAGACAATCTTGCCAAATGAAGGTCAAATCACCAACCCATTTAAGCGTCTAATTTAAGTGTTTAATAAGTTGCCTAAGTTACCATAAGTTGAGGCTTTGTGCTAGGCTTTTTTGGCGAAATTGGGCGAATTTTATCGCCCAAAATCTGCCCATTTCATTCCAAGAAGATGAATTTAGCTGATTTAACTTAAAGGTGTCACACAAGCGCTTATCGGCGCTCGATGGCAGCTTGAATCAGCTCTTTGGCGGGTATATAGCCACCGATATGCTCACCAGATTCGGTAAAAATCGCTGGCGTTCCTGAAATGCCAAGACTGCGCCCAAGTGCTAGGTGTTTTTGGACAGGATTGTCGCAATCATTGGCAGTGATCATATTACCAAGCTTAGCGGCGCTCAAAGCAGCGTGTCGATCTTGGCTACACCAAATGGCTTGCGTCAGCGGAATGTCTTTTTCGGCGCGTGGCCATGCCAAATAACGTACTTCTACGCCGCCTGCGGTAATGTCGTCAATATCTTTGTGTAACAGCTGACAATAGTGGCAAGTCGGATCGCTAAAGACATAGACGGCTGCTTTGTGCTCACCTTTGGCAGGATAAATAATCATCTCATCAAGACTGACTTTGGCCAAATTTTCCTTGGCTAGATTAGCCTGAATCTCTGCTGTGATATCCACAGGCTGACCGTCGCCAAGCTTGATAATTTGACCTTGAATCAGATACTCACCCGTCTTATTGGTAAACATCGCCGGCGCATCTTCAAAGCTGACCCAATAAATATCAGGCATCGCTGTTGGCAGGGCGCTCACGGCGGTGATTTGAGCACCTGACTTGGTCAGATGTTCTTGAAGCGCTTTGACGACTTCGTCACTGCTTTGGGCAGCGGCAGGCTGATTGATCTTAGTATGATTTTGGGCAGAATCATTGGCAGTGCTGCAAGCACTGATGAATACTGTGCTTGCAAGCATGATTGGCAGTAATTGGCGCATGATGTGTTTTGATTGGTAAAATTGCTATTATGCCAAAATTTTATGATAGCGCCAAGAAATTTATTTCAATCCTCCAATTTTTAGCAAATAAAACGCTGTACAATTTTACAAATCTGCTTGCAAATTGTCATAATTATTTGATACAATACGGCGTTATTTCAAACCTGCCTTTGGTGTTTTATCACTCGATTTAAAGCCCAATTAGGCGCTCATACAGGAAATAACCTATGCTACGCATTGCCTACGACGCCTTGACATTTGACGATGTCTTGCTTTTGCCTGCCTATTCTGAAGTCCTTCCAAAAGAAACCAACCTAACCACTCGCTTAACCAAAGATATTAATTTAAATTTGCCGATCATTTCTGCGGCGATGGATACCGTGACCGAATCTAAGATGGCGATCGCTATGGCGCAGCTTGGCGGTATGGGGATCATTCATAAGAACATGGACATCGCCCATCAGGCACGCCGTGTTCGTCATGTTAAGAAGTTTGAGGCTGGGACGGTTGCAGATCCAATCACCGTTAATGCCGATGCTACGGTGGGGGATTTGATTGCTTTGACTCGCGAGCATAAAATCAGCGGCGTACCAGTGGTTGAGGCAGGCACTAATAAAGTCGTTGGCATTGTGACGCACCGAGATTTGCGCTTTGAGACCAATTTGTCACAGCCTGTGACCAATGTCATGACGCCAAAAGACAAGCTAGTGACTGTCAAAGAAGGCGAAACCCAAGAGCGCATCAAAGAGCTATTACATCGCCATCGTATCGAAAAAGTGGTGGTGATTGATGATGATTATCAGCTCAAAGGCTTAATCACTGTCAATGACTTTACTAAAGCAGAAAACAACCCAAATGCTGCCAAAGATAGCAAAGGTCGTCTATTGGTAGGTGCGGCGGTCGGCACAGGCGCAGATACCGAAGCTCGCGTAGAGGCATTGATTGATGCGCAAGTCGATGTGATCATCGTAGATACCGCACATGGTCATTCAAAAGGCGTGATCGACCGCGTAGCATGGATTAAGAAAAACTACTCAAACATCCAAGTCATTGGCGGAAATATCGCCACTGGTGATGCTGCCTTGGCGCTGCTAGATGCAGGTGCAGATGCTGTCAAAGTGGGTATCGGTCCAGGCTCTATCTGCACAACACGAATCGTTGCGGGTATCGGTGTCCCGCAAGTTAGTGCTATTGACAGTGTCGCAACTGCTCTAAAAGACCAAATTCCTTTGATTGCTGATGGCGGCATTCGTTTCTCAGGTGATATTGCCAAAGCCATCGCAGCGGGTGCGTCGTGCATCATGGTGGGTAGCTTATTGGCAGGTACCGAAGAAGCACCTGGCGAGGTTGAGCTGTTCCAAGGTCGTTACTACAAAGCCTATCGTGGCATGGGTAGTCTAGGTGCGATGAGTGGTCAAAATGGCTCATCAGATCGCTATTTTCAGGATGCCAAAGATGGTGTTGAAAAACTGGTACCAGAAGGTATCGAAGGCCGCGTGCCTTATAAAGGTCCAGTCACTGGCATCATCGGTCAGTTGGCAGGCGGGTTAAAATCATCCATGGGCTACACTGGCTGCCGCACCATCGAAGAGATGCGTAAGAATACCACCTTTGTCAAGGTGACATCAGCAGGCATGAAAGAGTCTCATGTCCATGATGTACAAATTACCAAAGAAGCGCCAAACTATCGCCAAAACTGATTGACACCCTAGTATCAGTCAAAAACGCTCATCTCATGATGAGCGTTTTTTTTATATAATTCAAAAGGTGAAAAATAACTTATTTTTTTTAAATATAAATAATTCCTATTTCTTTTATCAAATAATATTAATTATCATTTACAAAAGAAAAAACATTTGGTAAAATCCTGCCTGTACCTTGCTGCTTTTGCTTCTTTGTCACATTTGTCGGTAGTTTCGTTGATTTTGGTAAGTCGGCAACAAGGTAGTCTCAATGAGTTAGAGTTTAAAACGCCATAATCGGAGTTATTATGAAAAAGTTTCAATTATTACCGCTGACATTGGCAGTCAGTGCTGCTTTTACAACCATGGCTTATGCAGCTGATGGTGAGCCAACCGTTGTCTTATCAGGCGATACAGTCGTCAGCGATCGTCAAGGCGCAAAAGTTAAGTCCAATGTCGTAACAACGGCAGATAAAGATGAAAGTACCGAGACAGATATGCGTGGCTTGCTAAAATCAGAGGCTTCGATTGATTTTGGTGGGGGTAATGGTACTTCTCAATATGTCAGTATTCGCGGCATGAGCCATAACTCAGTTGATTTGAAAATTGACAACGCCTATAGCGATTCACAAATTTTGTATCATCAAGGCAAGTTTATGCTCGACCCTGCCTTGGTTAAAATCGTCAGCGTCCAAAAAGGGGCAGGTTCGGCATCAGCAGGTATTGGGGCGACGAATGGGGCTATCATCGCTAAGACTTTAGATGCTGACGATCTTTTAAAAGGCAGTGATAAAGATTGGGGTGTAAAAGTCAACACTGGCTATAGTGAGAACTCAGATTCCTTCAATTATGGGGTATCAGCATATGGTAAATCTGATAACTTTGATTTTTTGATTTCTGCCAATCGCGCTGATGAGAATAATTATGAGGCTAGCAAAGATTATAAAAATAACGTCAATGGCAGTAATGAAATTTTATACAGTGCGCTAGATAAGCGAGGCTACTTGGCTAAAGTAGGCGCCAATTTAGACAATCACCGTTTCGTTCTTAGTCACATGCACGATATGCATAAAGGTGTGCGCACTGTGCGTGAGGAGTTTACCGCGTTTGGTGGTAAAAATGATCGTCAAAATCCTGCTTATCGTGAGACTTCTCAAGTTTTGACTAATTTGGAATATGTTGGCAAAGATTTGGGTTTTGCTGATGTGACGGCTAACGTATATCTTTTGAAAAATAAACGCTATTCTGCCGACGATAGCGGCTGTGGATACTGCGGAAATATTGAAGGTCCGACCACCACTGTTATCGAGACCAAAGGGGCGAATATTAATTTTGACTCTTATATTACGGCAGATTCATTGCTGAAATATGGCGTTAATTATCGTCACCAACAAGTTGAACCAGAGCGTATGCTCAAAAAAGGCGACTTAACCAATATCGAGATCCCAAACCCTGGTTTTATCAGTGAGCAAGCAACACCAGGAGTGCCAAAGAAAATCAAAGCGTCTTTGCAAAGTGATGTGCAGATGATGGAAAAGCAGGATGTTGGCGTGTATGTAGAGTCCATTAATGACATTGGACCTGTCACGGTAACAGCAGGTTTGCGTTATGATCATTATGAATATCATGGTATGGACGGTAAGAAAAATACAGACGATTCACTTAACCCAAGTTTGGGTCTGATTTGGCAAGCCACGCCATCACTCAGTTTGAATGCAAGTCATAACTATGCGACACGTAGCCCACGTTTGTATGATGCACTTTTATCTCAAGGACATCGTGGCATGGTATCAATTGCTGACGGCACCAAAGCAGAAAGAGCGCGCAATACCGAACTTGGCTTTAATTTTAGTCAAGATATGGCTGATAAAGGTAAGATTACTTTGGATGGCGGCTATTTTTGGCAAAGAATTGATGACGCGCTTGTAAATCCACAAAACCGCCATGATGTCGCAACCATTAGAGATGTGATTAACAAAGGTCATATCACTAACGACGGCTATGAGTTGAACGCCGGTTATCAGATTGGAGGCTTTTCTGCTCGTATTGGTGTGGCTGATAGCGATCCTGAATTCCATGGTTTGGATTTTGATAATGAGCTAAACCCTGAATTTGCCTTTAAGGTTGGTCGTACAATTACAAGCTCATTGGCTTACCGATTTGCCGAACCGAATTTAGAAATTGGTGTGCGAAACCGAGATGTGGCTGAAGTGGTTGGAACGGTCAATGTCAATTCCACAGCCAATCCTGTTCGACCAGGCTATAATGTTACTGACATTTATGCCAATTGGAAACCTTATGGCAATGATAAGATGAATGTGAATTTTGCGGTTAATAATGTGGCAGACAAATACTACTATCCACATTCACAGCGCGCCAATAATATAAACGTCAACCCTGCGCAAGGGCGTGACTTCCGTGTTGGCATCAACTACAAATTCTGATTTTGAAATTCTTACAGAACACTTAAGTCTAGGCTTAAGTGTTCTTTTTTTTTGGGTAATAAAAAAGCCAATCAAAAAGATTGGCTTTATTTGCTTGAATTATTGATTTAAGAACCAAGCATTGGCACTGCGTTTGGCGGACTCAATTTCGCTAGAAGATAAATTGAGTGCAAGTTGGCTGACTTTGGCTTTGGCGCGATTGCGTACATTATCATCGAGCATGCCTTCGCGCGTGGATAGATCATACCATTTATAAGCATCGACCAAGCGCTGCTGCTGCTCATCGATCATCGCTAGAGCATAGCTGGCGCGATTATCACCCAAATTTGCGGCTCTTTCTAGCCACGCTCGACCTGTTGCCATGTCTGCCTTGACGCCTTCACCACGCAGATACATGATGCCAAGGTTTAGCTGGGCTGGAGCGATGTTTTTTTCGGCAGCGCGGGTGTACCAATAGACAGCTTTTGCAGCATCTTTGGCGACACCTTCGCCTTTTTGTAGGCGTTTGGCAAGAAAGAACTGAGCATGATAATCACCGCTTGCAGCTTGATTAGTCAAGGTTGTGATATCGATTGTTTCAAAGCGATTATTAGCCAAAGAGGTCAGAGAATACGTTAAGGTGGTGGTGCCTAGTACGCTGGCTAATAGGGCGATTTTAAACAATTTCATGACGCTGTCCTATGGCAAAGAATAAAAAGGAGTTAAAAGTAGACCTGCAAAAGCTCACTCGTATCTCAAAGGCTGTTGCAGGCAGGCGGCTATAAAAAAGTATGGCATGATAATATGCCACACGCATCTTATCGCGCAGCTAAACAATTTATTATACCGTGATTATAACGAACAATCAGTAAACAAACGGTAACTGCAAGTGACATTTTACCACTATTTTTAAAAATTGGGTGAATCTTAAATAACTTTTTTAAGGTTTTTAGTTCTTGGCAATGCGATAAACAGCAACATCAGCAAGCAAGTTTGGCACGCGCTTGACCATGCGATTTAATAACGCCGAAGGCAGCTTGGGATTGGGTTTATCGCTGATGGCAACCGCATCTAGAATGCGAATGTTATTGTCATCACACAGCCGCTCAAAATCCTTAAATGTGCACAAATGTATATTGGGCGTATTATACCACTCATGCGGCAAAGTTTCGCTCATCGGCATGATGCCCTTGATGCCCAAATAAACGCGGTTTTGCCAATATGCAAAGTTTGGAAAAGTGACAATGCCTTCTTTAGCAACTCGCAGCATATCAATCAGTAGCTGATCGGGTGATTTGACCGCTTGAAGCGCACGCGCCATGACGACCGTATCAAAGCTATTATCAGCAAAACGCGCCAAGCCTTCATTGAGATCTTGCTCAATGATATTTAAGCCCTTGGCAATGGCTTGATTGATTTTAAATTCATCAATCTCAAGCCCATAACCAGTCACGCCAAGATTTTTTTGGAGGTGTTCAAGCAAGGTGCCATCACCACAGCCTAAGTCTAGCACACGAGATTTGGGCAAAATCCACTTTTCTGCCAGCTGATGATCAATATTATTCATGCATGATCCTTATTATATGATGGCGCAATGACGATAAGATGACATGCAGCCATGTTTATTGCCTTGCTAATTTAGAGATTTGTGTGGGGCTCATGGGCTCTGAGACAGGATTGGCTTCGATGACGGGCGCAGATAAAAAGCCTTTGAGTGCATCGCTATAGCGAGGAATATCAAATAAAAAAGAATCATGACCGTGCGGGGCGTCCACATTGACAAAACTGACTGGCTTTTGATTGGCAATCAAGGCATCGACCAATTCGATCGACCTTTCGGGGCTAAAGCGCCAATCGGTCGTAAAAGACACCACCAAAAATTGGCACTGGGTACGCGCCAAGGTCAGTTTCAGGGCATCTTCATCAGACAAGCCGTCAGGTGCATAGCCGCGTGTCGGATCAAAATAATCAAGCGCCTTAGTCATCAATAAATAGGTATTGGCATCAAAATTTTTGCTAAAGCGCTCACCTTGATAGCGTAAATAGCTCTCAACTTGAAACTCCACATCATAGCCATACATAAATTTGCCAGATTTTAAGTCGCGTCCAAATTTGGCTTTCATGGCATCTTCGGTGATGTAGGTGATGTGCCCAACCATACGAGCCAAAATCAGACCGCGCCGCGGATACGTACCGTGCTCTAAATACCACCCATCATGAAAATCAGGATCCGATAAGATTGACTGGCGCGCCACCTCATTAAAGGCGATGTTTTGTGCGGATAATTTGGGCGTACTGGCGATGATCACCGCGCGGCTTAAGCGATCAGGATAGTCCACTGACCACTGCAGGGCTTGCATGCCGCCCATAGAGCCGCCGACGACAGCGTGCCATTTTTGGATACCCAATCGATCAGAGAGCATGACTTGAGTTTTGACCCAGTCTTTGATGGTGATCAAAGGAAAGTCAGCGCCGTAGATTTTGCCAGTTTGGGGATTGATCGTGGTGGGTCCTGTTGAGCCATGACATGAGCCGATATTATTTAAGCAGACGACAAAAAATTTAGAGGTATCAATCGCTTTGCCATTTCCGATCAAATTATCCCACCAGCCTGGTTTGGCATCATCAGCAGCATGATAGCCTGCCGCGTGATGACTGCCTGAAAGCGCATGACAAATT
Organism: Moraxella canis; assembly: GCF_034424565.1. Lineage (NCBI taxonomy): Bacteria > Pseudomonadati > Pseudomonadota > Gammaproteobacteria > Moraxellales > Moraxellaceae > Moraxella > Moraxella canis. The sequence continues at coordinate 1,656,224 of NZ_CP139961.1, forward strand.
AAAATGGCATTAGATTTATCGGCATTGAGCGTGCCATAAGTTTCGATCACAAGCTCAAAGGCTGGCAACACTCTTTGGCATTCTAAAGTCAAAGGTTCGTCAAAAAACAGCGTCTGCGGTTCAACAATACCGACTGAGCTTGGATCAAGATGTGGTGTGATTTGGTCGTTTTGATGCACAAATTTTCCTAAACTTTATTAATGGCTCTGATGAAGCATGATGGAGGTGTCATATCAAGCTGACGGCATTATTTTAATTCAAAGGCGGTCTGACCTTGGGGCGTGACCTTAAAAATTTGCACTTTAAAGAGGACTTCTTGACCCGCCAAAGGATGGTTAAAATCAACCAAAACTTCATCATCGGTCACTGAGCTGATGACGCCAACCAAAGAATTTTGACCTTTGTCAGCAAATTCCATCATCATGCCGACGACAGGATTGGGCTCGGATAGGGCAAATTGTGCGCGCGTAAAGGTTTGAACATTCTCAGGATTCCACTGCCCAAACGCATCTTCTGCTGGCAGTGCTGCTGTTCGGGTGTCACCTGCTTTTAGGTTCATCAAGACTTTTTCAAATCCTGCAAGTAAGCTTTCGTCGCCAATGGTGAGTGTCACGGGATCCTCACGATGAAAAGTAGAGTCGATCACCTCGCCGCTCATCAAACTGACCTCAAAATGCAAAGAAACGCGGCTGCCTTGGGTAATGCGGATTTCTTCGTTAGGTAAAATGGGTGTATTCATAAGTTTTTATTGGGATTTTTGATTCAAAGGTTAAAATATTTTAGCACAGTATCGTTTGACAAGCACGAGCAAAACTGGATCTGTGTTTATGGCAATGCCAAAAGCGTTATGATCTAAATTGCCTTAAACCATCTTTAAAAGCACCAAAGCCAAAATCTACTTTTGGCTTTGGCAGGGTGATCAATCAGACAAAAAGATACAGATGCTAGCTGACTTGCCTTTTATTTTCTAAAAATAACATGTCATAGACCACCATCGCCATGCCGATACAGATGCCTATATCTGCGATATTAAAAATTGGATAATGCCACACATCAGCATAATGCACATGAATAAAATCAATCACATGACCACGCAAAATACGGTCAATCACATTACCAATTGCACCGCCAAGCACAAGCGCTAGGCCTAAGCTAAGCGTGCTTGCGATTCTTGGGACTTTTCTTAGATAGACAATGATGTAGCCTGAAACCACCAAGCCTAAAATCGCAAAAAACCATTTTTGCCAACCAGCTTGATCCGCCAAAAAGCTAAAAGCTGCGCCGTAATTATACGCCAAAGTCCAGTTAAGCACAGGTGGAATGACAGCGATGCTCTCACCAAGATTTAAGGCAGTTTTAAAATAATATTTGGTGAGCTGATCAATCACCAAGACCACGATGGCGATGAGATAATATCCCATCGCCTTGCTACCATTTGAAACCAAAATCGGTTGTGGATTAGGCATATAAGCGCGCCTCCCCTTCGCCTAAATTCTGTACGCAGCGACCGCAGATCTCTGGATGGTCAGCATGTGTGCCGACATCGGTGCGCACATGCCAGCAGCGTACGCACTTGGTGCCATCAGCAGGCGTGATGGTCGCAGATAGCGCGTCGCCTGACTCAACCGTCGCATCAGAAGTGATGAATACAAAGCGCAGCTCATTACCAAATTTATTTAGGATATCGGCGATGTCTTGTGGTGCTGTGATGGCGACTTTGGCGGTCAAGTTACTGCTGACGATTTTCTCGCCGCGCGCATCTTCAATGGATTTATTGACCAAATCTTTGACTAAGGCAACTTGATCCCAATCTTCGCTACTGATGTCATCCATGCTAAAGCTTGGCAGCTCGTACCATTCGGCGGTAAAAATGTAGCCTTGTGTGCCTTTGAGCACTTGCCAAGCTTCTTGAGCGGTGAAAGATAAAATTGGCGAAATCCAGCGAAGCAGAGCGTGCGCAATGTGATACAGCGCTGTCTGAGCCGAACGACGCGGCAAGCCATCTGCCTTGGTGGTGTAAGTACGATCTTTGATGATATCAAGATAAAAACCACCCAAATCTTGAGAACAAAAACCCATCACCGCTTGGCAGACTTGGTGAAAGTCCATGTTGGTATATGAGCGGACGATCTCATCTTGGATGGACTTGGTGCGATGCAAGATATATTTATCCAAACTGATGAGCTCATCAGCTGAAACCATGTCAGTTTCAGGATCAAAGTCGTCCGTATTGGCAAGCAAGAATCGGATGGTGTTACGAATGCGGCGATACATATCAGTGGTACGATCAAAACCTTCTTTTGATACCGCCATCTCATAACGATAATCCGATGAGCCTACCCACAGACGCAAGATATCCACACCCATTTTATTGGCAATGTCCGATGGCTCAAAACCTTTGGTATTACCTTTAGATTTAGAAAGCTTATGCCCTTTGGCATCGACCGTGAAGCCATGCGTCAGTACTTGTTTATAAGGTGGGCGCCCATAAATGGACTCACCAACCAATAAAGACGACTGAAACCAGCCGCGATGCTGATCAGAGCCTTCTAAATACAAATCGGCAGGATTGGATAGCTCGTCACGGCGATTTAGGACAGCGAAGTTGGTCGCCCCAGAGTCAAACCACACATCCAAGGTGTCATTACACTTATTATAAGTATCAATATCTGCACCGATGAAGGCTTCAGCGTCGGTATCGAACCACGCTTCAACGCCGCCTTCTTCGATCAGCTTGGCGGCTTGCTCCATCAGCTCGCTGGTGCGTGGATGTAGCTCACCTGAATCTTTATGAATAAAAAATGGAATCGGCACACCCCAGGTACGCTGACGACTGATGCACCAATCAGGGCGACCATTCATCATGGATTCGATACGATTTTGACCCCAAGCTGGTGTCCAAGTCACTTTTGGAATGTCATTGAGTGCTTGCTCGCGCAAACCACGCGCCTGCATACTGATAAACCATTGCGGCGTCGCCCGAAAGATGATCGGCGTCTTATGGCGCCAGCAGTGTGGATAGCTGTGGCGAATTTTATTATGAGCAAGCAGATGTCCTGTCTGTGCTAGCGTGTCGATGATTTTGGGCTGAGCTTTATAAATGTGCTCGCCCACAAATACTTTGGCTTCAGGCAAGTAGACGCCGTTGCCTGCCACAGGATTATCGACATTTAGGTGATATTTTAGACCGATGCTATAGTCATCGACACCGTGCGCAGGGGCAGTGTGCACAAGACCTGTACCGCTATCGGCAGTAACATGATCGCCCAAAATGATAGGGACTTGACGCTCGGCAATCAAAGGATGTTGAGCTTTTAAGACATCAAGCTGTGCACCTTTGATGGCGTCAGAAGTGTGATAATTATCCAAAGCGATCGCTTCGGCGAAGGCTTCAACCAAGTCTTTGGCTAAGATAAAGTGACGCTCATCACTTGAGACGATCACATAGTCAAGCTCAGGATGTGCGCTGATGGCTTGGTTGGCAGGCAAGGTCCAAGGCGTCGTCGTCCAAATCACTGCCAAAAGCGTGCCTTGAATGTCAGCGGTGGCAGGCAGTGCGTCACGATTGACAATATCAAAGCCCACATAAATGGCGTCAGAGGTTTTATCTTCATATTCAACTTCAGCTTCTGCCAAAGCCGAACCGCAGTCTAGGCACCAATTGACAGGTTTTAGACCGCGCACAATATGACCGTTTTCATAAATCTTGGCAAGAGCGCGCACGGTATCGGCTTCTTGCTGAAAATTCATGGTCAGATAAGGATTTTGCCAATCGCCAAGCACGCCCAAGCGCTTAAAATCAGCCATTTGTAGAGCGATTTGGCTCTTGGCATACTCACGGCACGCACCGCGAAACTGTCTTGCGCTGATCACTTGACCGTCTTTTTGTTGACCAACTTTACCAAGAATGCCTTCGACTTTTTGCTCGATGGGCAGACCATGACAGTCCCAACCAGGCACATAAGGTGCATCGTAGCCATCCAAGGTTTTATATTTCACGATGATGTCTTTTAGGACTTTATTGACCACATGACCTAAGTGGATCTGACCGTTGGCATAAGGAGGTCCATCGTGCAGGGTATAGGTTTTACGACCTTGGCGCGCCTTGCGAATCTGCCCATAGACATCATCTTTTTCCCATTGCTCCAACCAAATCGGCTCGCGCTTGGCAAGATCGCCGCGCATGGCAAAAGCGGTGTCGGCAAGATTTAGGGTGTTCTTGTAGTCGATGGACTCAGTCATGGTGTCTCTCGCTGTTGGCTAATTTTTGTAAACTGCTTATTATAAGACAAAATAAAGAAAGTTACAAAGCATTTGGTGGGGGCGAGCAGAATATTATCAAAATACCAAAAATGATCAGCATAAGATTATTTTGCCACCAAAGTAGCGCCTTTGATGGCAAACTGTGACTAGGCAGTAGGCAAGGTAAATGGGCGCCTTAGCCGCTTTTTTTAATGAGTTTGATAAAAATTTCCTTGCCTGCGCGGGGCTTGATTGAATTATAACAAGGCGCCATGACATCAATGTCAAAATACGGTTCAAAAAGCGCGCGATACTCATCCATGCTGCCACCAAATGGCGGACCATTAGGCATCTCAATGCCAAACAGCAGCCCAACAAGCTTGCCTTTGGGCGCCAAAAGCTCGTACATTTGTTTGGCATATTCAGGGCGGCGACTGGGATCGATGGCACAAAAAAAGGTTTGCTCAATGATCAAATCGTATTGCCCTGTTGCTTCAAAAAAGTCTTGGTGCAATAAGTGCGCTGAATCAAAACCAGTATGGCGTTTGGCGAATTGTTCCAGTGGCAGGCTGGCAAAATCCAAAATAAACACCTTTTCAAACCCTTGCTCGTGCAGATACGCACCTTCGTGGGCATTGCCTGCGCCGGGGATGAGAATTTTGGCAGATTTATCGGTGAGCTGATCAAAATAAGCTTTTAGGGGCGTGGAGATATTTTTGGCATCCCAGCCGGTTTGATTAGCCAAATAGCGTGCTTCCCAGTACGCAGGATCATTTACCGCCGAAACAGTCATTAGCATCTTCCTGATGGATTTTTCATGTCGTTTTAAAAAATTTTAACATCTTTGAGGTATAAAATCTAGGCGACTTTTTATGGTTGATTAAAGCAATCCATAGAGATAAATTTCTTACAATTTTATTACGCAAGTGTAGTACAATAGTTCGGTTTGACGTTAAACTTGGCAATAAATCTGCCAAAGCGCAGTTTGGAGTGAGTATGAGCTGGTTCCCAAAATGGCAACCTTATACAGGTGATATCAACACACAGCCCGTCGCAACAAATGAGTATCTGCCAGTCGGGCAGAGTATTATGTTGGGCTTGCAGCATGTCTTGGCGATGTTTGGGGCGACGGTCCTTGCGCCTTTATTGATGGGCTTTGATGCCAATCTTGCGATTATGATGAGCGGGATTTGCACCATCTTATTTTTTATTATGACAGGTGGTAGAGTCCCCAGTTATTTGGGCTCAAGCTTTGCGTTTATTGGCGTAGTCGCGGCAGCCACAGCACACGCAACTGGCAGCGGCGCGAACCCCAATCTGTCGGTGGCATTGGGCGGTATCATTGCTTGCGGTATTTTATATGCTGCCATCGGTTTTGTGGTCATGGCGACAGGCACGCAGTGGATCGAAAAACTCATGCCGCCTGTGGTGACAGGTGCGGTGGTGATGATCATCGGTCTAAACCTAGCCCCCGTTACCGTGAGCGGTGTACAAGGCAAGCCCTTTGAGCTATGGATGGCGCTAATTACCGTCTTATGTATGGGCATGATTGCTGTTTTTGCGCGCGGGTTTTTACAGCGCCTGCTTTTATTGATTGGTCTTGTGATGGCGTATGTGATTTATGCAATCGCTGCCAATGTTTTAGGCTTGGGTGAGCCGATTAACTTTGCCCTGATCGCAGATGCGGCTTGGTTTGGAATGCCAAATTTTAGTAGCCCAACTTTTGATGTTAACGCTATGCTGATCATCGCACCTGTGGCATTCATCTTGGTGGCTGAAAACCTTGGGCACATCAAGGCTGTGGGTGCAATGACAGGCGAAAATCTGACGCCGCATCTTGGCAAGGCATTTGTCGCTGATGGTGTGGCGACGGCATTATCAGCAGGCGTGGGCGGTACAGGTATGACCACGTATGGCGAAAATATCGGTGTGATGGCGGTAACGCGCGTGTACTCGACGCTGATTTTTGTGATTGCAGGGGTCTTTGCGATGGTTTTGGGGTTCTCGCCAAAATTTGGTGCCATGATTCAGACCATTCCTGGTCCTGTTTTGACCGGAGCATCCATTGTGGTCTTTGGTTTGATCACCATTGCTGGCGCAAAGATTTGGATTGATAACAAAGTGAATTTTGCCAATAACAAAAACCTGATGGTCGCTGCCATCACGGTGATTTTGGGTACGGGTGATTTTGGCTTGATGATTGGCGAATTTAATTTGGGCGGGATTGGAACTGCGACTTTTGCTGCAATCATTTTGCACTGGTTTTTGAGTCTGAGAGAGCCAGATAATGGCAAATCACTGGTGTAAAAACGGTTACATCAAGTAAAATTTTCGTGATTTATGAGAAAATTTGTCATATAATCTATACAATTTGCCAAGTAAGGCAATTTAAAAGAGTGGTAATGAAACAAAGGATGGTGATTTCGCCATCCTTTTTTTGGATTGAAAAAATATGTACGATAATCCTATATCTTGTTTGGCTCAGCCTGGATTTGTTGATGGGCTGCATTGTGTTGTGACAACTGTGAGTGCGCCGCTTTGGGATGTGCTTATTTGGATGTTGATTGGCATTGGTTTGTTTTTTACGCTGTTTTCGGGCGTGGCGCAGTTTCGATTGTTTGGTCGTAGTATCAAATCTATGCTGGGCAGCCGCGCCAATCATGACGATGACGCGGGCATTTCAGGCTTTCAAGCGTTCGTGACAGGGCTTGCAAGCCGTGTAGGCGTGGGTAATGTCGCAGGCGTTGCGATCGCCATCAGCATCGGCGGTGCAGGGGCGGTGTTTTGGATGTGGCTGATTGCTTTGATCGGTATGTGTTCGGCATTGGCGGAGTCAAGCTTGGCGCAGCTATTTAAGGTGCGTGATGGTAGCACTGGTCAATTTCGCGGTGGACCGGCGTATTATATCGAGCAGGGGCTTGGTCAAAAGTGGCTGGGGCTTTTATTTGCGTCGGCGCTGATTGTGTGCTTTGGTTTTGTGTATCAGTCGATTCAATCAAACACCATTACGCTCGCCATGCAATCAGCTTCAGGCTGTGCCGCTGAAGATCCGACTTGCCAAAGTCAGTGGCAAATTTATAAACATATGGTTGGCGCGCTGTTGGTGGTTTTGACAGCACCGATCATTTTTGGCGGTATTCGCCGCGTCGCTAAGATTGCAGAAGTGGTCGTGCCGATCATGGCGCTGATCTATCTGCTGGTAGCCTTGGTGATCATTGTCATGAATATTGGTGCACTGCCATCAGTGATTGCGCTGATTTTTGAGCAGGCATTCGCCTTTGAGGCGGCAGGTGGTGGACTGTTTGGTTCGATGGTGTCTGTCGCCATGATGCAGGGCATTAAGCGCGGTTTGTATTCCAATGAAGCAGGTCAAGGCTCGGCACCCAATGCCGCTGCCGCTGCTAGCGTAAGACACCCTTTGGATCAGGGCATGATCCAGATGTTTGGGGTATTTGTGGATACTTTGATCGTCTGTTCATGCACAGCGTTTATCATTTTGCTGGCACAAATGCCTGAAAATGCAGCCAATTTATCTGGCATTCAGCTGACACAGGCAGCACTTGAAAGTCATGTGGGCAGCTGGGGTCAGTACTTCTTGGCGACGATTTTATTTATTTTTGCTTTTTCTACAATCATCGGTAACTATGCTTATGCTGAGTCAAATATGCAATTTTTGAAAAACAATACCACAGTTTTGACGCTGTTTCGCATGGCGGTATTGGGGTTTGTGTATTTTGGTGCGGTGGTGAAAGTCGATGTCGTTTGGGATATGGGTGATTTGACCATGGGGACGATGGCGTTTATTAACTTGATCGCCATTACGCTGCTTTCGCGATATGTGTTTGTGTTGATTCGTGATTATCAATCACAGCTAAAATCAGGCGTGGCGCATCCTGTATTTAAGCTGGATAACTACCCTGAACTCAAGCAAAAAGTAAAATCAGATATTTGGTAATTTAACCACCTAATAATAAAAATCCAGTTTAGATAAACTGGATTTTTATTATTAGGCTTCTCGTTTTTTCCAATAGGCAATGGCAGCATTTGAGCGCGTCGGTCTGCCAAGCCGCTCCATGATTGCTTTGCCTGCCTGCATGAGCGCCTCTTCGTCAATGCCTGTGTCATAACCCATGTGGGTGAGTAGATAATGCAAATCTTCGGTCGAAACATTACCCGAAGCGCCTTTGGCATAAGGGCAGCCGCCCAATCCAGCAATCGATGAGTCAAAGGTGCGAATGCTCATTTTAAGCGACGCATAAACATTGGCGATCGCCATCCCATACGTATTGTGAAAGTGCCCGGCCAACTGACCGGCGTCAAAGCGCTCAAGGCAGGCATCCCACACCGCCTCGACGCGGTCTGGTGTGGCTGTGCCAATCGTCTCGCCCAGTGAGACTTCATAGCAGCCCATATCCAGTAGCCGACCTGTCACCTCGGCGACAGCGCTTGGGTCGATCGCGCCTTCATAAGGGCAGTCGACCATGCATGACACATAGCCGCGCACCCGCACGCCGTCAGATTTGGCGCGGCTCATGATATCTTCAAAGCGCTCAAGGCTTTCGGCGATTGAGCAATTGATGTTTTTTTGGGTGAAAGTTTCGCTGGCTCCTGTAAAAATCGCCACCTCTTGGCAACCTACAGCGCGGGCAGCTTCATAGCCGCGTAAATTAGGCGTCAGCAGGCTAAAATTAATCCCGTCAGGTTTTGAGATTTTTTCATAAATCTCAGTGCTGCCCGCCATTTGTGGCACCCACTTTGGCGAAACACAAGAACCCACTTCAATATCTTTTAGACCAGTTTTGATCAAATTTTCAATCAAAGTGATCTTGTCTTGCATGTCAAGCACGACCGACTCATTTTGAAGTCCATCTCGTGCGCCAACCTCGACAATTCTGACAAAATTATCCATCCTCATACTCCTATCATGCTTTTTCAAAGGCGACCAATTCATCACCTGCTGCCAGTTGATCGCCTACCCCAAAGAATACTTCTTGGACGATGCCATCGGCAGGCGCTTTGATGGTGTAGGTGATTTTCATGGCTTCAAGGGTGAGTAGGGTTTCATCTTTTTTGACGCTTTGACCCTTTTCAACCATGACAGCAGTCACCATGCCTGGCATCATTGCTTTTAAGCCGCCTGCCGCATCGGCGTCATCATCTGCACCATAATTGACGGCTTTTGGTGCAAACACAAAGGCATTGGCGCGACGAAATAAGGTCAAATTGCCCTTATGGTGCGTGGTGTCATGATAAAATGTTACGATTTGACGCTTGCCATCGATGATGATTTCAGCGCTTGTATTTGATAGCAGCGTGGCGTCAAGATGGATAGTTTCGCCATTAACATGCACTTCATAATCATCGCCTGCATGTCTCATTTCAATCACTAATGACTGATCGGCATGTTCAAACTCTACAGTTTGCGTCATGGCGATATTTGAGCGCCAAAGTGGGCGGTCATGCCATGGGCTTTTGCTTTGATCAAGCTGCAACAAAAAGCTGATGACGGCTGCCATTGCCACTTCTTCGCTGCGCACTTCATCACGCGTGAGCAGTTCGCTTTCGTTTTTGGCGATCAATCCTGTGTCAAGCGTCGCGCTGCTAAACGCTTCTGAGCGCACAATACGATCAAGAAACGCGATATTATTTCCCAAACCGCCGACATGAAAGTCATTCAAGGCATGATGCATCTGCACCAAGCACTGAGTGCGGTCATCGCCATAAGTGATCAGCTTGGCAATCATCGGATCATAAAATGTGCTGATCTCATCACCTTCGATGACACCACTGTCCACACGAACACGCGCGTTTAGGGCAGGGGGTGATAAATGGGTGATTTTGCCGATGGCAGGCAGGTAGCCATCTTCAGGAATCTCAGCATAAATACGCGCTTCCATCGCATGACCTTGGCAGGTGATTTGATCTTGAGATTTTGGTAAAGGCTCTCCTGACGCGACTCGCAATTGCCACTCAACCAAATCCACACCAGTCACCATCTCTGTCACAGGATGCTCAACTTGCAGGCGGGTATTCATCTCCATAAAATAGGCAGTGCCGTCTTGCTCTACAATAAACTCCACCGTACCTGCGCCAACATAATTGACCGCGCGCGCTGCATCGATGGCAGCTTGTCGCATGATGGCAAGCTTATCTTCTGAGATATTGGGGGCAGGGGCTTCTTCGATGACTTTTTGGTGGCGGCGCTGCACTGAGCAGTCGCGCTCATACAGATGTACATAATTGCCATGCGTATCACCAAAAACCTGAACTTCGACATGACGCGGATTGATGACATAGCGCTCAATCAGCACATCGGTATTGCCAAAGCTTGACTTAGCTTCGGCGCGGCATGAGTCAAGCAGCTCAGCAAAATCTTCTGATTTTTCGACCAGGCGCATACCTTTACCGCCGCCGCCTGCACTGGCTTTAATAAGCAGTGGATAGCCGATGGTATCTGCTTGCTGTTTTAGAAAGTCAGCATCTTGATTGGTGCCATGATAGCCTGGCGTCAGCGGCACACCTGCTTTTTCCATCAAGGCTTTTGAAGTTGCTTTTAGCCCCATATCCAAGATGGCAGATACTGGCGGACCGATGAACACGATGCCGTTATCAGCACACGCTTGGGCAAATTGATCATTTTCGGACAAAAAACCATAGCCAGGGTGAATCGCCTGAGCGCCTGTGGCTTTGGCGGCGTTGATGATCTTATCAATCTGAAGATAGCTTTGGGCAGGTGGGCTGGCACCGATATATACAGCTTCATCGGCTTGTTTGACGTGTTGGGCGTTTTTATCGGCATCGGAATAGACTGCCACGGTTGAGATGCCCAGTTTTTTTGCGGTAGCGATCACACGGCAGCCAATTTCCCCACGGTTAGCGATCAGTATCTTGGTAAACATAATTAAAATCCTTCTAAAAATTGATGCGGCATGAATTATTTGGCAATCCAAGCAGGCGAGCGTTTATTTAAAAAAGCTTGCAGACCTTCTTTGGCTTCGATGCCTTGGCGGATGTTGGCAATGTGTTTGGCGGTCTCAGTGAGCAGCGCCTCATCCACTGCCTTTTTGGCAACCATATCAATCAGTGTCTTGGAATCGGCTTGAGCGTTAGGCGCGCCTTGCAAAATGGCTTGGATGATCTTATCAACGGTGGCATCCAGCTCATCAGGCGCACAAACTTCATGCGCAAGTCCGATGTGATAAGCGGTTTGGGCGTCGATGCGCTCAGCGGTCAAAAAGTATCGGCGCGCCTGTCTTTCGCCGAGGGCACGAATGACATAGGGACTGATGGTGGAAGGTGCAAGACCTAAGCGAACCTCGCTGGTGGCAAACTTAGCTTCAGTACTTGCGATGCAGATATCACAGGTGCTGGCAAGACCCATGCCGCCGCCGAGCGCTGCGCCATGCACGCGTGCAATCGTCGGTTTAGGCAGGGTGGCTAAGGTTTGTAGCATTTTTGCCAAGCGTTCAGCGTCCGCGATATTTTCATCCAAATCAGCCTCGCCTGCTTTTTTCATCCAGTTAAGATCTGCGCCTGCTGAAAAGCTCTTGCCGCGACCAGCCAGCATCACCACACGCACCTCATCATCCGCGCCCAAATCCTCAAATGCGCGTTGTAGCTCGCTGATTACCCCTTCATTAAAAGCATTATGCACCTCGGGACGATTGAGCCAAACGGTCGCAACTTGATTTGTTTTTTCAATGTGTAAATACTCGTATGACATGATAAATCCTTTTATATTATTCAAAATCACATTCTAAAGACGCCAAACTTCGTCTCTTCGGTCGGTGCATTCATGGCTGCCATGAGCGATAAAGCAAGCACGCGCCGCGAATCGGCAGGATCGATGACACCATCGTCCCAAAGTCTGGCTGAGGCATAATAAGGATGACCTTGGCGCTCATATTGTGCGCGGATGGGTTCTTTGAAAGTCTCTTCTTCTTCCATAGACCAGCTGCCGCCCTTAGCTTCTATTTGTTCGCGGCGAATCGTGGAGAGTACACTGGCAGCCTGCTCACCGCCCATGACCGAAATCCGCGAATTTGGCCAAGTCCACATAAAACGCGGCGAATAAGCGCGTCCGCACATGCCATAGTTGCCTGCCCCAAACGAGCCGCCGACCACGAGCGTGATTTTGGGCACTTTGGCATTGGCGACCGCCATCACCAGCTTGGCACCATGCTTGGCGATACCTTCATTTTCGTACTGGCGTCCGACCATAAAGCCTGTGATATTTTGAAGGAAAATCAATGGAATGTTTCGTTGGCAACAAAGCTCAATAAAATGCGCGCCTTTTTGGGCGGATTCTGAAAATAAAATCCCATTATTGGCAATGATGCCAACATTCATGCCATAGATTTTGGCAAAGCCTGTGATGAGCGTCGTGCCAAATCGTGCTTTAAACTCATGAAATTCAGAGCCATCTACCAAGCGAGCGATGATTTGTTTGATGTTAAAAGGCTGGCGGCTGTCTGTTGGGATCACGCCGTACAGCTCTTTGGCATCATATAAAGGTTCGGCAAAGTCGGTGGGCAGTTTTTGCTTATCTTTACCCAGATTGGCGACGATGTCTCTGGCGATGCTGATGGCGTGCTCATCATTATCCGCCAAATAGTCTGCCACCCCTGACAAGCGCGTATGCACATCACCGCCGCCTAAGTCTTCGCTTGAGACCACTTCACCTGTGGCTGCCTTGACTAGCGGTGGACCACCCAAAAAGATCGTCCCTTGGTTGCGCACGATGATCGTCTCATCACTCATGGCAGGTACATAAGCGCCGCCCGCTGTACAGCTGCCCATGACGACCGCGATTTGGGGAATACCCATGGCTGACATGGTGGCTTGATTATAAAAAATGCGTCCAAAATGCTCTTTATCAGGGAAAACTTGATCTTGTAAGGGTAAAAAAGCACCCCCAGAATCCACCATATAAATACAGGGCAGATGATTTTCGCGTGCGATTTCTTGGGCGCGCAGATGTTTTTTGATGGTCAAAGGATAATAGGTGCCGCCCTTGACCGTTGCGTCGTTTGCCACGATCATACAAGCGATGCCGTTGACCAAGCCCACGCCTGCGACCATGCTTGCTGATGGGATGTCATCTTCATAGACGCCCAAGGCAGCCAATTGACCAATTTCTAAAAAAGCGGTGCCTGTATCGATGAGTCTGTCAATGCGTGTGCGAGCCAATAATTTACCGCGCTCAAGATGTTTTTGGCGCGCTGATTCTGAACCGCCCAAACTGACTTTGCCTGAAACTTGCTTTAAATCATCCACCAGCGCCTGCATCTGAGCAAAATTTTGCTGATAAGATTCGCTGCGCGTGTTGAGTTGATTGCTGATGATGTTCATAAATCTCCCTTTTATATAGCAATGCTTTCGACGACGTTTAAATGATGGTTGGCTATTGTAAAATATGTCTTTTAAATCTGTCCTTTAAAGGCTGATAAAAGTGGTTTTGCTTAAGTCATTTTGAAGTAAGCAAAACCAGCTTAAGCAGACCTTATGCCGTTTCGCTAAATAGCTCACGACCGATCAGCATACGGCGAATCTCAGAGGTGCCCGCGCCGATTTCGTACAGCTTGGCATCGCGCCATAGACGACCTGTCGGGAATTCGTTGATGTAGCCATTGCCGCCCAAAATTTGAATGGCTTCACCTGCCATCCAAGTGGCTTTTTCGGCAGCATATAAAATGGCGCTGGCAGCATCTTTACGCAAGCTGCGGTCATGATCAAGCTTATCGCACGCTTGACCCACGGCATACACCAAAGCCTTACACGCAAGATGGGTTGAGTACATATCAGCAATCTTACCTTGGATCAGCTGAAACTCACCGATAGATTGCCCAAACTGCTTGCGCTCGTGGATATAAGGAATCACCACATCCATACACGCATCCATGATGCCCAATGGACCTGCCGACAACACAGCACGCTCATAGTCCAAGCCGCTCATCAGTACTTTGACACCATTACCGACGCCGCCTAAGACATTTTCTTTGGGCACTTGAACATTATCAAAGAAAATCGGATAAGTGTTTGAGCCGCGCATACCAAGCTTATCTAAGTGCGTACCGTGGCTAAATCCTGCCATGTCTTTTTCGATCAAAAATGCGGTGATACCCTTAGGACCTGCATTGATATCAGTTTTGGCATAGACCACCAAGACATCAGCATCACCACCGTTGGTGATCCACATTTTTGAGCCATTAAGCACATAATGATCGCCTTTGTCTTCGGCTTTTAGCTTCATGCTTACCACATCTGAGCCGGCATTAGGTTCACTCATGGCAAGCGCACCCACATAGTCGCCACTGATCAGTTTTGGTAGATATTTTTGACGCTGCTCATCATTACCATTACGGAAAATTTGGTTAACACATAAATTCGAGTGCGCACCATAAGACAGACCGACCGCCGCCGAAGCACGAGAGATCTCTTGCATGACGATCATGTGCGCCAAGTAGCCCATATTCACGCCGCCGTATTCTTCAGAAACAGTCATGCCAAGCAAGCCCATGTCGCCAAGTTTTTTCCAAAGGTGGGCAGGGAAATGGTTTTCTTTGTCAATCTCTTCGGCAAGGGGGGCGATCTCTTTTTGACAAAATGCACGCACCGCATCTTGAAGTGCGACCAAAGTATCATCCAATCCAAAATCTAAGGTTTTGTAGCTCATCGTAATTCCTTTTTCAAACGTTTGTAGATCATGCTTGGCACATACAATCAATTCAATTTCATTGGCTTGATGATCTGATATATGCCCCATCAGTGATGAATTTTGGGCGGTGCATAAAGATGGCGCATTATTAGTATGTTTGGCATACATAACTTGCGATTTATGCGATAATATACCCATCCAAGCGACCCATTTTTGGGTGGCTTGTGAGTATCATACACCCTTTTTTGAAAAAAGTGAATAAAAATTCAAAAAATGGTTTACAAGTCATTTTAAAGTGGTACAATGAATCATGACCTACAAAAGATCTGAGCTGATGCAGCACCGCATCGAGCAAAATAAAAAAGCCATTTTTGGGGCAGCCAAACAACTGATCGGCGAAGGTGGTTTTAAGAACGCCCAAATTACGACCATTGCAGAGACTGCTGGCGTCTCCAATGGTTTGCTTTATCGCTATTTTAAGAACAAAAGCCAGCTGATGATTAATGTGCTTAATGAAGTTGCCAGCATAGAGGTTCAGATCTTAAACGACATCGCCGACAGCGATTTGGCGGTGGCAGATAAGCTACATAATGCAGTGCGCGTGTTTGTCAAGCGTGCGCTCAATGATCCGCACATGGCGTATTCGTTGATGCTTGAGCCTGTGGATGATGCCGAATTTATCCAAGCTCGCATGGTCGTCAAAGCCAATATCGCAAAACCGATTGAGCGCATTTTACACGAAGGCAAGCGTGCAGGCGTGTTTATGGTCAATGACATTAAAATTGGGGCGCTGTGTATTGTTGGCGCGATGACGTATTCAGTGATTGAGCCATTAAACGCCAATCAAAATAGCTCGCTTGATACCCCTAATATTACTCAAAATCCAGAAGGGTATCGAGCGTATTTTAGCCAAGAAGTTGCTGATTTTTGTTTGAGTTCAGCGAAGGTTTTGGTCACCTAAAACCGACTTTTTTAGCAGTATCAAGGAAGTGCTGAGCCGATCAAAATCGGTCAATAGAGTCAAAGGAGTGTGATTCATGCAAAGATTTAAATCCAGCTATTTGTCAGGCACCAGCAGCCAGCCGCTGATCGGTCAGACCATCGGCGCGGTTTTTGATGATGCTTGCCAGCGCTATGCTTATAAAGAAGCACTGATCAGCTGCCATCAAAACAAGCGCCTGTCTTATCATGAGCTTCAAGAAAAAGTGGATGCGCTGGCGTGCCAACTGCTTGAGCTTGGGCTTAAAAAAGGCGAGCGTTTGGGCATCTGGTCGCCGAACTGCTGGGAGTGGACGGTGGCACAGTTCGCCGCCTTTAAAACTGGCATTATTTTGGTGAATTTAAACCCTTCTTACAAATCTACCGAGCTGATCGAATATGTGCTGAACAAGGTCGGCTGTGAAGGTTTGATCATCGCAGATGCCTTTAAGACCACAGATTATGAAAAACTGCTTGGCGAGATTGCACCTGAAATCTATGAGCAGACCAATAAGTCTTTGGAATGTGCACGCCTACCTAAGCTTAAGACAGTCATTAAGCTGTCAGAAAATCCTTTACCAAGCTGCTATTCGTTTTATGATTTGCTAGATACGCCGACGCGCGAGCAGATCAATGAGCTGCATATGCTGACCAACTCACTGCAATTTGACGAAGTCATCAACATTCAGTTCACCTCAGGCACTACAGGTAATCCCAAAGGCACCATGCTCACCCATCATAATATCCTAAATAATGGCTATTTTGTGGGCGAAGGCATCCGCATGACTGAAGATGATAAAATCTGTATCGCGGTACCACTATTTCACTGCTTTGGTATGGTGATGGGAAATTTGGCGGCGGTTTCGCATGGGGCGACCATGGTATATCCAAGCTCGGTCTTCAACCCTCAAGACACCTTAAAAGCCATTGAAAATGAAGGCTGTACAGCGGCGTATGGCGTACCGACCATCTTTATTAATATGCTTGAGCAAGAAAATTTTGATCAGTTTGATTTATCGACCTTGCGTACAGGCATCATGGCAGGCTCACCGTGCCCTAAAGAAATCATGACCCGCGTCATGGAGCGTATGCACATGAGCGAGATTACCATTTGCTATGGCATGACCGAGACATCGCCTGTCAGCCTACAAAGCCGAGTGGACGATCCGATTGATAAGCGCGTCAGTACTGTGGGTCACATCCATCCGCATGTTGAGATTAAGATTGTTGATGAAAATGGCAGTATCGTCCCTGTGGGTGCGTTGGGCGAGATTTGTGTGCGCGGCTATTCGGTGATGGCAGGCTACTGGGATGAACCCGAAAAAACGCGCGAAGTCATTGATAATCATGGCTGGATGCACACAGGCGATATCGGTAAAGTCGATGACGATGGCTATGTACAAATCAAAGGTCGCATCAAAGACATCGTGATCCGCGGCGGTGAAAATTTATTCCCCAAAGAGATTGAAGACTTTTTATACAAGCATCCTGCGGTTGGTGAAGTGCAAGTCGTGGGCGTGCCAGACCCTAAATATGGCGAAGAGCTGTGCGCTTGTATTATCCTAAATGAACACGCCACCTGTGACAGCGACACGATCCGCGCATTTTGTAAAGACAAAATTTCGCACAACAAAATCCCGCGCTATGTGCAATTTGTCACCGAGTTCCCGATGACCGCCTCTGGCAAAATCCAAAAATTCAAACTCAGAGAGCAGATGTGTGAAGTGTTGAATCTGTGCACAGATTCTGATTACGAATAATTCATATTAAGTCAAACTCAGCCATATCAAGGCGCTGCTTTGATGGCTGAGTGTTTTATCACTCAATAGGAAGATGTTGTGACCGAAAGTTATTACACCCTAAAATCCCGCCAAATCACTGATGATAAAGTGGTGGCGCACTATGATTGCCATATCCATGCCCAAGGCGCTTGGAACCCAAATGAGCAGCATATGGCGCCTGCCACAGGGCTTTTGACGACCGAGCTTGAAGCGTTCATGCCTAGGCAGGACATGCGCATTGTGCGTATCAGCCTTGATATTTTTGGCATCATCCATTTTGGTGAATTTACCATCACCACCAAAGTCATTCGCCCTGGGCGTACCATTGAATTGATCGAATCGACCTTGCATACACCAGACAAAGTCTGTATCGTCGCTCGAGCATGGCGCTTACAGACTCGTGATACCAAGGCGGTTGCAGGGCTTGAAGATGCTGATATCTTAAAGCCTAATGAGCTGCCTGATTGGGATGGTATGCGCCGCTGGGGTGGGGGGTATATCAATACGATCTATACCAAAGCCGATCCTAATAATCGTAGCGGTCAAGGGATCGTGTGGATCAATACTGATGTGGAGCTGGTCAGTGATCAAGGTCAAGTACTGCCAACTTCAGATTTTGCCCACCTGATGGGTCTGGTTGACACCGCCAACGGCATTGCGCCCAAAATTTATCAGCCTGATAGCATTGAGTGGGTATTTCCCAATGTGGATTTGCAGATTCATTTGCTCAGAGCCCCTGTGGGGAGATGGCTTGGGCTTGAGAGCACGCAGCAGATCAGTGAAGATGGCGTAGGTCTTACCAGTAGTGTATTACATGATGAAAAAGGGGTATTTGGTCACAGCGAACAAATATTAACGGTACGGCAATTGGTAAAATAAATCGCCAAATTGCCTGACGCATTTATTTATGGAAAATCGTCACATGGACAAGGAGAGATGTGTATGACGAATGTCAGTTATCAGGCGCAAGAGGTCGATCACGCGGACACGGTTAATGTCAATGACGTGATTGATAACGCAACGTTTAAGCCATTTCATTGGCAAGTGCTGTTTTGGTGTTTATTGGTCATTATTTTTGATGGCTATGATTTGGTGATCTATGGGGTGGCGTTGCCATTATTGATGGAGCAGTGGTCGCTCACTCCCACTGAAGCAGGTATGCTGGCAAGTTCGGCATTGGCAGGGATGATGTTTGGTGCGATGTTCTTTGGTACTTTGGCTGACCGCATCGGACGCAAAAAAGTCATCATGACCTGTACGGCATTTTTTAGTGGATTTACTTTTTTGGGTGCATTTGCACCGTCGCCGATTGAGTTTGCGATTTTAAGATTTTTGGCAGGCTTGGGCATTGGCGGTGTGATGCCAAACTTGGTCGCCTTGACCTCAGAGTATGCTCCCAAAAAATCGCGTGCTACCATGGTTTCGATCATGTTCAGTGGCTATGCTGTTGGCGGTATCATCTCGGCATTATTAGGCTCTTTTTTGGTCAAGGACTATGGCTGGGAGATCATGTTCTATCTGGCAGGCATTCCGCTCGTGGGCTTTCCGATCATTTGGAGATATTTGCCAGAGTCGCTAACTTACTTGGTAAAAGATAACCAGATGGGCAGAGCACGCCATATCGTGAAAAAGCTGGCACCCAATGTACCGATCACGGACAACACTCAGCTTGTTCTAAATGAAGCTGCGCCTGTCACCAAAGGGTCGGGCAGTCAATCGTCATTCAAAATGCTATTCACTGAAGGTCGTGCGTTTGGGACATTCATGTTTTGGATTGCGTTTTTTATGTGCTTGCTCATGACCTATACTTTGTCAAGCTGGCTACCAAAACTGATGTTATCGGCAGGCTATTCATTGGGTGCAAGTATTTTGTTCTTGTTTGCTTTGAATGTCGGCGCGATGATCGGCGCGATTGGCGGTGGTATTTTGGCTGATAAATTCCACTTAAAGCCTGTCATCGTGACCATGTGTGCCTTGGCTGCGCTTTCTATCTCAGCATTGGCGATCAACTCACCTCCGATCATTCTATACTCTTTGGTGGCTGTAGCAGGCGCGACGACGATTGGTACTTCCATTTTGTTATATAGCTACTTGGCGCAGTTTTATCCGCTCAATATTCGCACGACAGGGATTGGGTGTGCTTCAGCGGTGAGCCGCATCGGTGCTATTGTTGGTCCGATTCTCACAGGTATGCTATTGGCGATGAATTTGCCTCATGCGTACAACTTCTTGGCAATCGGTATTCCTGCTTTGATCGCTACCTTGGCGATGGCAGTCCTAAAACGCGCTTAATCAGATCGTCAAAAAACACTCCAAAGATCGATTTTGGGGTGTTTTTTTTTATGTCTTTTTAAGTGTTTTAGGGATTTTATTGTTGAATACGAGCCCAAAGCATTCTTAGCTTCAGTGACCAAAGCGGTGCGATACCTGTAAACCGCTGTACAGGTTTACCTTGGCTGATAATGACAAATGAAGGTGTCACTTGACCTTGCCACCTTTTAAAGATCTTGCCGTCATCATCATTCATCGTGGCAAAATCATAGCCCTTAGCATGCATATGCTGCTTGATCGTCTGATCACTGCCTGATGAGATGGCAACAGAAATGACAGCATATCCTTCATCCTTGAGCGCTTGGATGCTTGGGCTGGTCAGGCTACAAATACCGCACCACGTCCCCCAAAAATATACCAAAACTGGCGTATCAAAACTTTGTGTCATCACATCCATAGCTTGATCTTGCTCAATAAAAGTAGCATTGAGCTGCAGATGATCAGAGCTGGGCACATCAGGTGCTCGCCACGCATTGACTGCGGTATATAGGATAATAAAAATCAGCAAATAGCCAAGGGTTGTGCGTAATAATTTGAATGGCTTCATCAAATCACTGAAAATAAAAACACCCATGTTTTAGGCATGAGTGTTAGGTGAATTAGCGCTCTAAATACTGAATCTTACCTTCAACGCCGTCCCATTTTTCGTAATCGGGTAGGGCGTCTTTTTTCTCAGTGATGTTTGGCCAAACCGCAGACAGCTCTTCGTTGAGCTTCAAGAACTCTTCTTGACCTGCTGGAATCTCGTCTTCAGAGAAAATGGCATTGGCAGGACATTCAGGCTCGCATAAGGCGCAATCGATACACTCATCAGGATTGATGACCAAAAAGTTGGGACCCTCATAAAAACAATCAACAGGGCAAACTTCAACACAGTCGGTGTATTTACAGCGGATACAGTTATCAGTTACAACAAAAGTCATGTTCTTACCTTAGCGATTGGCTGGGGCGGGGAGTGATTACCCGTCAATGAAAAGTCAACATGGGCAGATGCCCAAAACCTGTGCTATTTTAGCTTGTTTGTGAAATTTTCTCAAACAAAAGTCATGCATTTATTATGCCAAAAGTGAAAAAAGATGCCTAAAAATCGCAAAAGCCCTGAGCAATCGCAAATGAAAATCGCTCAGGGATTAAGTTCGCTCAAAGAATCAAATTTTAAAGCTCTTAATGGCTGATTTTAGTGATTAGAAACGCTTTGACGCTGAGATTGTTTGGCAATTTTATAGCACTCTTCGATATGATCAAAAGCAATTTTCTTAAAAATCATATAGCCCAAAGTTGCTGCAACCATCGAGCCGCCCAATGGGATAAACTTACTGACTTGCTTGCCGATAAAGCGTCCGCCAAAGCCTTGAACCGTCTTATTCACAACGCCGCGCGCCGCCACTAAGCCACCGACAGCAATAATGCGATCTTTGATGTTTTGTTTGCGTGCTTCTTCGGTTGAGGCATCCAGATTAGCTTTGTCTTTTAAGCCAAAGCGTGCAGTAATCTCAGGCAATAGCTTGGTCAACATCGCCACGTCGACAGCCACATCTAAAAATGGCAAAGGAATCACCGCCACGCCTGCTGAGATTTTGGCGCGAGACTTGACCATAGCTTGGCATTCGGCGCGGATTTGTTCAAGATTTAGGCTAGGGTCAATGCGAGTGGCAGTAGGCTGACTGACAGAAGTTGGCATAATTATTTCCTTTTTTCAATTAAATTTAATTAAATGTACTGATTAAATTATCACCTGCAACCATGAATCACAGCAAATAATTCATAAAAATGCTAAAGATCAATCTGACTGCCTGACACTAAATAATTATCATAAATAATCAAGCCTAGTCGGCGATCTTTGAGCATTTCATACTATAATTAATATTTTACGGTGATTATGAAAAGTTACAAGTAATTTTTGTGTGCGCTTTGTATCGCTTGTGTCAATAACGCCTAAAGGCTTAATAAACCCAATTCAACCATGGCGCAGCTGACTCGGACGAAACCCTGTGGCAAGCAGTACTACGCCATACACCGCTGCACCCAAGGCGCATATGCCCAATAAAATCAAAACTTTTAGCCATTGACCGCCATCAAATGGATAGTAGGGCAAGATGGCATAAAGTGCAATGATCATGGCAATGCTGGCGGTGGCAAATTGGATCATCATCTTTTTCCAGTGAGCGCCAAAGCGGTAGATGCCTTTACGGTGTAAGATGGCATAAAGCAGCCCAGCATTCACAAAACTTGCAGCCGTTGTCGCCAAAGCCAAGCCGCCATGCAAAGGCAGCTGCGCCACATAAAATAGCCCAATGAACACGACGCTAAAAATCATATTGGCAAATACGGAGATGATGCCAATTTTGACAGGCGTTTTGGTATCTTGACCAGCAAAAAAAGCTGGCGCAAATATTTTGATCAGCATAAATCCTAAGATCCCACCTGACAGCGACTTTAGGGCGATGCCACTCATCAGAGCGTCTTGGTGGGTGAATTGACCACGCACAAACAAAGCATCCATCAAGACATCCGACAAGACAAACATCGCAAGACTGGCTGGCAATCCGATGACGATGATCAGGCGCGCCGCCCAATCAAGTGTCTGGCGAAAAGTGGCGTCATCAGATTTGGCACGGCTAGAAGATAAGCTTGGTAAAATCACCGTACCAATCGCCACGCCAATCAGTCCAAGTGGCAGCTCGCTTAGGCGCTCAGCAGCGTACATCCACGATACTGAGCCTGCCACCATCAGCGATGCAAAGACAGTGCTTAACAGCAGATTGATTTGGGTGACTGACACACCAAAAATCGCAGGCAACATCAGCTTTAAAATACGTCTGACGCCTTCGTCCTTAAAGCCCATCGTGGGCGGCACAAGCAGTTTTTGTTGCCAAAGCTGTGGCAGCTGTATTAGTAGCTGTAATACGCCTGAGATCGCCACCGCATAGCCAAGTGCCATGATCGGCTTATCTAGCATCGGTGAGACAAGCAAGGCGCCGCCAATCATACATAAATTGAGCAAGACAGGCGCAAAAGCAGGGGCAGCAAACCGCCCATAACTTTGTAAAATACTGCCAAAAAACGCCGTCATCGAGATGAATAATAAATACGGAAAGGTCAAGCGCAGAAGCTCAGCGGCGGTGTTAAATTTTTCAGGATCATCGGCAAAACCTGGCGCAAATAAATACACCACTTGCGGTGCCAAAACGATGACCACAACCGTCAATACAAGCAGCACCAAGGATAGCACGCCAGAGACGCGGCTGATGAGTAGCTGAACTTCATTTAAGGTGCGTGCTTCTTTGTATTCAGTCAATACAGGAACAAAGGCTTGAGAGAACGCCCCTTCGGCAAATAAGCGACGCAAAAAATTGGGAATCTTGAAGGCGACCAAAAACGCATCCATCAACCCGCCCGCACCAAAAACGCCCATCAAAACCATGTCTCTGACCAAACCCAAAACGCGAGAGAGCATGGTCATGGAGCTGACGATCATGGTGGAGCGAAAAAGCCGAGATTTTGCCATAGTAGTACGCACTTGCCAAAAAATGCATTATTTTACTTGGTTTTTTAGTAATTTGCTAAGTTTTCTTGGATACTTTGTCAATAAAAGTTATAAAAATTTTGTAAGCTAACATGTCAAGCGACCATGACTTGATCAATTTAGGCAGTTTTTTTAGGCAGTTTTGGCTGACTCAATGGGCGAATCAGTCATCATTTGAGCGACCAAAGCACGCAGCTTTTGCCAATCAAAATAGGTGCCTGGGTCGGTTTTGCGTCCTGGTGCGATGTCGCTATGCCCCATCAAATGACGGCGTGTGGTAGGATAGGCGCGATAAATGGCAGCAATGATTTGGCTAAGCACTTGATATTGAACCTCCTCAAAAGCCTTATCATCTGAGCCTTCAAGCTCAATGCCAATGGTAAAGTCATTACACTCTGTCTGACCCAAATAACATGATCTGCCGGCATGCCAAGCGCGATCATTAAAATTGACAAACTGTGTGACACTACCGCCGCGTTCAATGAATAAATGTGCTGAGACCTTCAGGGTGTGGATGTCTTGAAAATAAGGATGGTCATTGGGGTTTAGCTGATTTTGAAAAAAAGCCTTCACATGATGCAGCCCGTCGGCATTGACTTGTCCAAACTGCGACGGGGGTAGGCTGATATTATGGATAACAATGCCGGTAATTAAGCCTGTTTTATCGGCAGGGCGCGCATTGAAATTTTCAGATTTGATGAATGTTGCACCTTGTAAGATGCCATCTTGTATCACAAAAGCTGAACACATAAGACATACCGATTTGACTGATAATCCCTCATTTTAGCACAGTTTATCACACCAAAAACAGTCAATGACTCAGCTTAAGCTGTGCTACAATGAGCCATGTTATTTGGATTGTTGGAAAATACCATGAAGCACGCCACGAAATTTAGCGCCATCTCTTTGGGTGTCTTTACACTGCCATTTGCGATGAGTTTGCCGACTTATGCTGCCAATGCCATTACTGACGGCACCCAAATCCAGTCAAAAGCACTAACCATGCAAGATGAGTTAGCCACCGCAGCAGCCAGTCAGGCGATGACACCTTATGGGCTCAGTGATCAAGCCTTACAAAGCATCAGTCAATCCGTAGGCTGGCGACGACTGCTGCTATTCAAAGATCAGCCGTCAAGGCGCGATGTCAGCAGTATTGATCATCCTAAGTTTTTCTTATCTGATCAGGGGCGGCAAGATGCGCATGCTGAACTTATCGCCACACTTTCTGCCATGCAAAAAGGTGATGGCGATGCGATTTGTCGTTTTGTTGCACGCGTACATTTTTTAAGTCAGGCTTTGGCGGCGCACGGCATTGATAGTGGTATTGATGAGACGATGTGCAGCGATTTTCAAGCCTTTGCTGATGCGCTGAATGCCAAGCGTTTGTCGCTGATTTTTGCTGAAGAGCACCCCAATAACATCGCGTCTGCCTTTGCGCATGTGCTGATGCGCGCTGATAATGGACAAGACGAAGACCAAGCTGCCACCGCGATCAATTACACCGTACAGTCTAACAGCCCTGATGGCGCTATCGTCTCGACGCTCAAATCCATCTCTGGCGGCTATCCGGGTGTGATGGAAATCATGCCTTATCAAAAAAAGGCAGATGATTATTTGGTCAAAGATGAGCGAGATTTGTGGCAATTTAGCTTGGATCTTACTCCCGAAGAAGTAACGCAAATTGTCCGCCATATTTGGGAAGTCAAAGATATGGAGCGTCCGTATTTTTTTACCCATGATAATTGCGCGACCGAAATTGTCAGGCTGATTGATGTGGTTCGTCCTGAAGGCAGTGTGCAAGCGGAAGTCGGCAATGTCGTCATTCCCTCGCGCATCGCAGCGATCTTGAGCGAGGCAGGCATGGTGACAGACCAAAAATTTATCCCCTCAAATTCAACCATCCGTCAAGCTAAACTGAATAATGGCGAAGATTTTGATATTGCTCATATCGTCCCTAGCCGTAATAATCCCGTCCACTCAATGCCAGTGCATCGTATCGGTGTCGGTGCTGGGATGGATACTCGGCTGGATGATCGCGCGGTTTATGGCATTCAATTAAACACTGCGTATCAAGACTGGCTGGATAATCCACATGGAGTGCGTCCTTTGCTTGATCTGCAAGCGATGTCACTTGAGGTGATCGCTGATGATCAAAAGGTTAAGATCAAAGATTTTACCATCTTTTCAACCCGAAGCCTGAATCCGGCAAATACCGCCAAAAATAACGCCACTGCCAAAAAAGGTGTGGGTCAAGCCTCAGCACTTCGTGTGGGCTTGACGCAGGTCATTGATGCGTCAAATCAGGCCAATAACGATCACTTGGTATTTGATGCACACATCAAAAAAGGTAAAGCTTGGAATTTTGGTCAGCCGCGTCCAGGCAGCGGTGAGATCGCTGACACCACCTGCTATGCATTGGCAGGAGGAGGTGTCCAAGCAGGGCGGATCAATCAAGGCTATCGCATTGGGCTTGGTGCTGATTTGGGCTGCGTACATTATGCCACAGACCGGTTGCGCGGCTTGGTGGAGGTATCATTGCCTTATTATTATCATTCTGATGACGCACCAGGCATGCGCTCAGGCTATCTACAGCCTGCTGTGAGTGTCGGTATGCAGGCAGATGTCGCGCGTTATCATGCCGTGCGTCTGACCGCCAAGCGCGAAAAACTCAACAGCGATTATGCGACACAAGCCATGCTGTCGGTGCAAAGGTATTTTTAAGATGGCAACTTATTTAATTATCGGTCAAGGCAGTATTGGCAAGCCGTTGGCGAAAAGCCTGGCAAAATCTCATACCGTTAAAACAGTCGCCAGAAGCTTGCATGAGTACGACACTTTGGCTGAGCGTATTTATTTTTTACAAAAAGATGCCAGGGATTTGGTTTTGGATGATGTCAAACAGATCACCCACCTTGCCATCATTGTCACGCCATCGAGTACAGGACGAGCGTCGGCTTTGGATTATCAAGAAAGCTATTTGGCGGTGTGTCAGCACATTGTAGATTTGGCGAATCAGTCGTGCGAATGGCACCAAAAGCTTGAGCAGGTATTATTCGTGTCATCCACCTCTGTGTACGGCCAAAATCAAGGCGAGTGGGTTGATGAGACCACGGCTGCACTGCCTGCGACCGATACCGCTCAAGTATTAAAAGATGCTGAAGATCTGCTTTGGCAGACGTTTGGTGATCGCGCCATTATCGTACGCGCCGGTGGAATTTATCATAAAAACAGCACAAGGCTCATTGAGCAGGCGCGCAGAGCTCACCTAGAAGGCATCCCACGCCATCATTATACCAATCGCATCATGGATAGCGATTTGGTGAATTGCTTGTATCAAATTTTGGTCAGTGATCGTCCTAAGCCGTTGTACCTTGCGACAGATAACACACCCGCCACAAGCTTTGAGGTGCTCAGCCATATCGCAAAGAGTCTAAACATCCCATCTCCAGCGCCCATCCTTGCGCCGCCTAGTGGTAAGCGAATCATCGCAAACATTGATGGTGACTGGCTAAGCTATCCCAATTATCAGATAGGATATGATGCTGTGATCGTACATTTGGGCAGGTCGAATTAGGCTGTTCATCAGGGTTTATCTTGCTTTAGCATCTAAAACGATCACCCATTTTCCATAAAAAATACATTAAAAAAGCGGATCAATATCCGCTTTTTTATTTAAGGTTACCAATAGCCTAAAACCTTCCACCACAGACCGCCAATCAGCGTAAACACCACGATATTAACCACACTCATCACAAAGCCGGCTTTCCACCATTCTGGTAAAGTGGTGTAACCTGAGCCAAAGATCACCGGAGAAGTACCGGTGGCGTAGTGCGTCAAAGTCATCATGATGCTTGATGCTGCTGCCATCAATAGGGCAAAAAGCATCGGTGGAGCACCCAAGGCAATGCCTGCCGACAAAAACGCCCCAAACATCGCGGTGATGTGCGCTGTCGTACTGGCAAACATATAATGTGCGTACATATAGGCGATCAGCAGCAACAGACCTGCCGACAAGCCGCCCAGACCCAAGCTTGCGATGCCTGTTTCAAGGCTGGATGAAAACCATGCGATCAATCCAAGCTTATTTAAAAATGTCGCCATCATGATCAAAGCAGCAAACCATACAATCGTATCCCAAGCGCCTTTTTCGGAAGTCACATCTTCCCAAGTCAGCACGCCTGTCAATAACAGCAAGCTTAAACCAATAAAGGCAGTCGCGGTCGCATCAATGGGAAAATTAAACAATAAATTTGGCACGCCTGCCCAGCACAGTAGCAAAATGGCAAAAATCGCCAACATAATTTTTTCGTCACGGCTCATCGCGCCCATGTCAGACAGCTTTTCTTTGGCAAATGTCACGGCATTGGGCGTGTTTTTGATTTTGGGTGGATAGACAAAGTAAAGCACCAACGGCATCAGCGCAAATGCCACTAAGCCTGGAATCAGCATCGCCCAAGCCCACTGACTCCAGCTTAAGCGAAACTCACTGCCCAAGGTTTCGGCGATCAGATTCACCACCAATGGGTTTGGTGCTGTGGCGGTGATGAACATGGCTGAACTGATGGGGTTGCTGTGATAATTCACCAAAGCAAGATATTTACCGATGGTATCTTGGGTGTTTTTGCTTGGTGATGAATCAAAACTGTCTGCAATCGCACGCATGATGGGATGCATGATCGCGCCGCCGCGTGCGGTATTACTGGGCGTGACAGGCGCTAAGATAAGCTCACTAAAAGCCAAGCTGTAGCCAATGCCCAAGGTTTTTTTGCCAAAGATGGCAATGAATAAATAACCAATTCGCGCGCCCAAGCCTGTTTTTAGCAGTCCACGAGAGATCATGATAGACACCCCGATCAGCCAAATCAATGGATTGGCGAAGCTTGACAGCGCATCTTTCATGGCATCATTGGCGCTGCCGCCATCAGCCACCGTGATCCCTGTGACAGCAACCAAAGTGATCGCCAAAATAGAAAGTGCGCCAATGGGCATCGCTTTACCGATAATCGCCGCGATAACCCCAACAAATAACGCAAGCAAATTCCATGCTTGATCAGTCACGCCCTCAGGTGTCGGAATTAAGAGAATGATCACCGCAAGTACGATGGCGATGACGAATGGTATAGGTTTAAAGCCGATTTTCATAGACATTTTTACACCTATTTATTTGGAGGAATGAAAATAAAAGACGCCCAATGCAGGCGCTTTCATTATATTTGAGTCAGTCAAATTAACCTTGTTTTGATTTTATTATACGATAATGACAGTTTTATAAAAAGTCATGAATTAAAATTACACAAGTCAAACCATTTAGTAAATAAATGCCATCCGCCGTAAATTCTGCCATGAAAATCCCCACAAACTGGTGAATTTACGGTAAAATAGCCTGTTAAATGCCACTTTTTATTATAAAGCATCAGAGAGTGATCCCATGAGCGCAGACAATTTATCCACTAATTATAATCCAGCAAATATCGAATCAAAATGGTACGAAACTTGGGAAAATCATGGCTATTTTAAGCCCACTTTTGATAAAGAAAACTCCTTTTCTATCGTTTTGCCGCCGCCAAATGTCACAGGCTCTTTGCACATGGGGCATGGCTTTAACAATGCCGTCATGGACGCCTTAACTCGCTATCATCGCATGAAAGGCTATAACACCCTATGGCAGCCTGGCACCGATCACGCCGGCATCGCCACACAAATGGTGGTGGAGCGTCAGCTGGGGCAGCAAGGGCTTAGCCGCCATGATTTGGGGCGTGAGAAGTTTATTGAAAAAGTGTGGGAGTGGAAAGGTCAATCTGGTGGCAACATCACTCGCCAAATCCGCCGTCTGGGTTCATCGGTGGACTGGTCTCGTGAACGCTTTACCATGGATGACGAGCTGTCGGACGTGGTCAAAGAAGTGTTTGTTCGCTTGCACGAAGACGGTCTGATTTATCGAGGCAAGCGCTTGGTAAACTGGGACGTCAAACTTCAAACCGCCTTATCTGACTTAGAAGTAGAAAGCCATGACGAACAAGGCTCGCTGTGGCATTTTAAGTATTATTTTGCTGACAAAAATCTCACCACCACGGACGGCAAAAATTATTTGGTGGTGGCAACCACTCGCCCTGAGACCTTGCTTGGTGATACCGCCGTTGCTGTCTACCCTGATGATGAACGCTATCAGCATCTGATTGGCAAAATGATTGTCTTGCCCATTACAGGGCGTGAAGTGCCGATTGTCGCTGATGACTATGTGGAAAAAGACTTTGGTACAGGCTGCGTCAAAATCACGCCTGCCCATGATTTTAATGACTATGATGTGGGTAAACGCCATGAATTGCCGCTTATCAACATTTTTGATTTACATGGCTGCGTGCTTAATCACTTTGACTACATAGCCAAAGCAGGCGAGCCAATCAGTCAAAATCCACCGGCACCGAGCGACTATGCAGGGCTTGACCGCTTTGTCGCCCGCAAAAAACTCATCGAACAAGCCCAAAATGAAGGCTGGCTTGAAAAAATCGAACCGCACGCCCTAAAAGTCCCCAAAGGCGACCGCTCTGGTGTGGTGATTGAGCCACTTTTGACCGACCAATGGTATGTCAAAATCGCCCCCCTTGCCAAACCTGCCATAGAAGCGGTACAAAACGGCGACATTAAATTTGTGCCTGAACAGTACACCAATATGTACATGGCATGGATGCGTGATATCCAAGACTGGTGTATCAGCCGTCAGCTGTGGTGGGGTCATCGCATTCCTGCGTGGTACGATGATAAAGGCGGCATCTACGTGGGGCGTGATGAGACGGAAGTTCGCCAAAAACACAACTTAGGCGACACCCCCTTACGCCAAGATGATGATGTGCTAGACACGTGGTTTAGCTCGGCACTGTGGACATTTAGCACGCTTGGCTGGACAGGCACCAACAAAGATTTTGACAATGACATCTTGCAAAAATTCCACCCAACGAGCGTCTTGGTAACTGGCTTTGACATCATTTTCTTTTGGGTGGCTCGTATGATTATGATGACGC
This sequence comes from Moraxella canis, assembly GCF_034424565.1. NCBI lineage: Bacteria > Pseudomonadati > Pseudomonadota > Gammaproteobacteria > Moraxellales > Moraxellaceae > Moraxella > Moraxella canis. Next base: position 1,686,758 of record NZ_CP139961.1, read on the forward strand.
TGCATTTTGTCAAAGACAAAGACGGCAAGCCACAAGTGCCCTTTAAAACCGTCTATGTGCATGGGCTTGTGCGTGACGGCGAAGGGCAAAAAATGAGCAAATCTAAGGGCAATGTGCTTGACCCACTGGATTTGATTGATGGTATTGACTTAGAAAGTCTGGTCGCCAAACGCACCACGGGACTCATGAACCCCAAAGACGCCCCCAAAATTGAAAAAGCCACTCGCAAAGAGTTTGCTGACGGCATCGCTGCCTTTGGTACGGACGCCCTGAGATTTGCTTTTGCCAGTCTAGCCAGCACAGGGCGAGACATCAACTTTGATTTAAAACGTGTGGAAGGCTATCGCAATTTTTGTAATAAAATCTATAACGCCACTCGCTTTGTGCTGATGAACTGCCAAGAGCAAGCCATTGGTACAGAGCCTCGCCCAGATTTATGGGGCTTGCCTGAGCAATGGATTGTCAGTCGCTTACAAAAGTGTGAAAAAGCGGTGGCACTGGCGTTTGAGACCTATCGCTTGGATTTGGCGGCACAGGCGATTTATGACTTTATTTGGAATGAGTATTGCGATTGGTATTTGGAGCTGACCAAGCCTGTGCTAAATGACCCTGCTGTCAGCAGTGAACAAAAGTCAGAAATCCGCCGTGTGCTACTGTCCGTGCTAGAAGTCGCTCTACGCCTTGCTCATCCTATCATGCCCTTTATCACCGAAGAGCTGTGGCAGACCATGACGCCGCTACTGGGTAAGGGTGGTGAGAGTATCATGCTAAGTGCTTATCCTGAATGTGATGACAGCAAAATCAACGAACAAGCCGAAAGCGACATGGCATGGCTACAAAGCCTCATCGGTGCGGTGCGTAATATCCGTGGCGAGATGAAGCTGGGTAATGCTGTGCGTCTGCCTGTGCTGATTCAAGGGGCGAGCGATGAACAACAAGCAAGTCTAGTGCGCATTGACAGTCAGTTCAAAGCCCTTGCCAAGGTGGAGAGTCTGACGATTGTGGGCGAAAATGATGAAGTGCCACTGTCATCACAAGCCTTGATTGGCTCACTCAAAGTGCTGGTGCCAATGAAAGGACTGATTGACCCGACCGCCGAAATCGCCCGCCTACAAAAAGTGCGCGATAAACTGCAAGCCCAAGCAGACGGCATCGCCAAAAAGCTGTCCAATGAAGGCTTTGTCGCCAAAGCGCCTGCGGCTGTGGTAGAAGTCGAGCGAACCAAACTCTCTGAGCTAGAAGCTCAGATTGGGGAAGTGGAGAAGCAGTTGGGGGAGCTTGGGAATTTGTAATTCTCATTCATTGCATTAAAGATAGCGTATTCTTTGATACGCTATTGATTACCACAAATCCGCAACTATAATTTGTATGAGTTTTTATGAATGTTATGTCTTCTTTGCCACTTGAAACATTGTTTTTCATAATAGTTATTGTAATTCTCTGCTTTATCTTTCATGTGCGATATGATAAAAATATTTCTGATAAAGCTCCAACGCTTTTAACAACTTTTGGAATTTTTGCAACCTTCTTTGCGATTGCATTTGGTTTGCTACAATTTAATGTTACAAATATACAAGATAGCGTACCTGCATTGTTAGATAGTCTAAAAACTGCTTTTTGGGCTTCTGTCTTTGGTGTGGGCGGTGCTTTAACTTTTAAAATTAGAGATATAATCTTGCCTTTTTATGATGAAGATTATGACGAAGAATTTAATAGGATTTTAATTGAGGAAATTAGACAGCTTAGAGAAGATAATAACCGCCTTTTGGAACAATCCATACAATCACAAAATGAAGCGTTAAAAAATATTGCACAATCTTCGTCTGATGAGTTGGTAAAAGCCTTAGAGGATGTGATTAAAGATTTTAATGCCAAAATTAACGAGCAGTTTGGTGAAAACTTTAAACAACTTAATGAAGCTGTTGGAAAAATTCTAGTTTGGCAAAAACAGTATACTGATTACATAGATACAAGTACAGCTTCATTAAATAATATTATTTTTAATTTTGATAAAATAAGTAATAATTTGAATAGCGTAGTAAATAATTCAGATCAAATAATTAAGGATTTTAATGTATTCGTTGAGCAAGCTAAAAACTTCCAATCAATAGCTGATAATTTAGAAAAGACGTTAGGCAATTTAAATACGCAGAGAGAATCTATCCAAAATCAATTAACCACACTATCTAATTTAGTAAATCAGACCTCCAATAATTTGCCACAAATAGAAAATCAAATACTTGGTATTGCAAACACCATGAAAAATTCAAATGAAGAATTTCATAGAAGAATTGGTGAGTTAGCTACCAATACTGAAAGGCAGACCGGTGCTTTACAGCAAGGTATTGAAAAAGCTCTCACCGAATCTTTGACGGGACTTGGTGGACAACTTGGAGCCATGACAGAGAAATTCGTAAGAGATTATAATGAGCTATCAAATGCCTTAGCACAAATATCTCAAATCACAAGACAGTATGGTAGATAACATGGCTAAAAATTCTGAACAACATTGGATACCACTTGCTGACCTGATGACAGGCTTGATGATGATGTTTATGCTTATAGCTGTACTATATATGCTCAGAGTAAGTAATGCTGTATCAAGCTATACTGCTTCAAAAGATGAACTAGGTAGAGATTTATGTGCAGAATTTTCCAAGGATTTAATAAAATGGCATGCCGAATGTGATAGCAAAAATTTGGTTATTCGCTTTAAATCTCCTGATGTACTATTTGATACAGGTCAATCTACTCTAAAACCACAATTTGCCATAATATTAAATGATTTCTTTCCTAGGTACATTAAAATATTAAGTCAAGATAAGTATAAAGATAATATTGAAGAAATCCGCATAGAAGGTCATACATCAAGTAAATGGAGAATTGGTATAAATGATAATCAAGCCTATTTTTTAAATATGCAATTATCACAAGCTCGTACATTAAGTGTCTTGCAATATGCTCTTGTCAGCACAAACACACAAAATAAAGATTGGGTAAAAGGAATTTTAACCGCGAATGGTTTATCGTCATCTAAACTTATATACAATGATGACGGTACAGAAAACCAACAAGGTTCGCAACGTGTTGAGTTTAAAGTAAGAACCAATGCGGATGAGCATATTCAACAAATCATCAATGATTTAGGGCAAAATAAATGATAATTAATTTACCAAATTTCTTTCAAGACAATAAACTCAATTCCCTAAAAGCAAAAATGGGAATTGACAGATATACTTATGGAAATTTTGGTGATAGTCAAATTCAAGGTATTAGGGACTTACTAAATGGCGAAGGTCAGGATTTTGAAAATATTTCAGAAATTACACCATTAAGCGACCATACACTAACTTACAATAATGAACGAATTATTGTCTATATTAGAGACGTTAGCAATTATGGTCATTATAACTTACCTAGATTTCATATCGCAAAATGTTCAACCTTGCGAAATATGTTTACAAATAACAGAAAAGGTAGATACGTTCGTACTCAAAATGAAACAGGCATATTTTTTGTTAATATTATTAGTGGAAACAAACCAATCAAAAAAGAAGTGCGATTAAATGTTTGTAAAAATTGTTTAGATGTGTTAGGTTGGGAAGGTTATTCTGTTAATACTTGGACTGAGGCACAAAAAGATGATTGTGTTGCAAGATTTACAATTTCAAAATTTTTTGAAGAGTACCCAAAATTCCTATCAGATAACGATGGATTTTCAAGCTCTAAATCACCACTGAATGTATATCCCCCACATTGGACTGAAATTAGTCGTAATTATAGACAAGGAAAAAATTGGACGTGTGAACAATGTGGCGTGGTTTTGATAAATAATCAAGGTCTATTAGAAACTAATCATAAAAATGGTAATAAATATGAGTGTAATGACAGCAACCTAGAAGCGCTGTGTGTAGACTGTCACTCAAAGAGACCTATGCATAGTCATATGCTAAATAACCCAATGACACATACAAGAATTGAGCAAGTTAAAATCATAAAAAAGCAGCAGGGTATCATTTTATGATTTTCCAAACCACCCCAAACACCCCACAATGAGCCTCCACCACTGTCTCAATATCAGGTGAGTAGCCACCACCCATGACCACCGCCACAGGGATACCTGCCTTGTGAGCGGTGGTGAGTACCAGTTTGTCTCGCTCATAGCAACCTGCCATACTAAGCGACAGTTTGCCCAGTTTATCCGTCGCCAGCACATCCACGCCTGCTTGATAAAACAGCATATCAGGGTCAAACTCATGGATAATCTTAGGTAGGGTCTCACCTAGTATCGCCAAATACATCTCATCACCCGTGCCGTCATCGAGCTCTATATCTAGGTCAGACGGCGGTTTATAAAACGGATAATTCTTTTTGCCGTGCATACTAAACACAAAGACACAAGGATGATTTGCCATGATAGACGCATTGCCATTGCCTTGATGAACATCTAAATCCACAATCATAATTCGCCGAGCCTCTTTGCGATTTAAGAGTAGATGGCTGGCAATGCAAATGTCATTAAACACACAAAAGCCCTCGCCATGGTCGGCAAAAGCATGGTGCGTGCCACCTGATACCGACAAGGATATGCCGTATTTTTTGGCGTACAAAGCACATTCATAAGTCCCATGCGCGATATATCGCTCACGCTTGACCAATTCTTTTGACATTGGCAGTCCGATTTTACGGATTTCTTGGGGGCTTAATGTGCCTGTTTTGAGCTTATGCCAGTAATTGGGCGTATGGGTGGTGAGTATTTCATTTTCGGACAAAAGCTGCGGGTGAAATAAATTATCCTGCGTGATGATGCCATCGGCAAGCAGTTTTTTGGGGATGAGCTCATATTTCGCCATCGGAAAACGATGACTATCTGGCACAGCATGGCAAAACAGGGGCGAGTAAGCAATTTTTAGCATGACTTAACTAAAATACATAAAATACGATCAAGCCGATCACTGATATTGATCGGTAGGCTCAAAGTATTGTTCTGAGGGGTCTTGGGTGTGGACATCGGTAGGGTGCTGCAGGTAATCGGTAGCGATGGGGCTAGGGTCGGGCTCATAAAGCACATCATCATACAGCCTTTGGGCAAGCTCAGTTAGGCTTGCTACGCCTTGCAAATGCACGCCCAAAGCTTTATCGCTCAGTGGCGTAAATTCAGCATCTAGGCTGACTTTGGCGCGCACCTCGCCATCAGTTGGATCAAGCTCAATGCTGCCAAATGGCATTGATAGATTCGCTGTCGCGATCGCCATCAGCATCATCGCAAAATGACTGTGCGGCACCACCTCAGGTAAAACGCCAAAGATAGAAACAAGTTGGCTTTTTTCATTAATCCGAAACACGCAGGTCCACTGGTGTTCAGTATCACTAAACAATAAAATCAGATGATGAACTTGTGGCGTTATCGAACTGTTGCTTGAGCGTGCTTCATAGTGCCAACTATGGCGCTCTAAATACTGCATGAGGCGATCGGTGATGGGCTGCTGGCTTACTTCTGATTCAGGCTCGGCGATGGGCTGAGTGTGCTTTTTTGAGCCTTTGGCATCTGATGTCTTGAGTAAAGATTTTAATTTTTTTAATAATTTCATCGCGTTCAGCAAGTTGATCCATAAGCAAAATTTGAAGGGCTATTATAGATAGCATAACAAACTTTTTGGCAGTGTGATAGCTTGGACTAACTCGGTTTAAATTTTAATAAATTAATAAAAGCCAATCAAGCTATCAAACCAAAGATACCGATCTTCGGCTGGCGATCGGTAGATTGTCAATCTTTAAGGCAGAGCATCATTACCATTAATCAAACTGAAAGTTGGTATAAATGTCACTTTGGCTTATTTTTGAGGCGTTTTGCTAAATGCACTCAAATCATAGCCATTTTGGCGCGCGATATCCAGATAGTTTTGATAAATGCGCTCATCAAGGCTTGGCGTGCGTGACAACACCCATAGATATTTGCGATCAGGCGTACCAACCAAGGCAGACGAGTAGTTTTGGGCATCTTCTGTAGTAGCCAGCACCCAATAGTCAGCTTGACCGATTGGCAGTTTTTTGAGAAAGCTTGGTAAAAAACTGACCTTAAGCTTGGCATTGGTATCATCGATCGGGTAAGCTTCGCCATCTGCTGACATTTGACCATCTTTAGTTTGGCAAGTGTTTAAGACCTTGATTTTGCCATTGTCTTTGAGAGTATAATTGGCAGTGACATTGTGCGTACATTTATTTTGAAAGCTCATTGGCAAGCGCCCAATTTCATACCATGTGCCCAAATAATCATCTAGACGCACATGATCGACAGTTTGCGGGGTTTGAGCGGATTGTGATGCGGTGGTCGCACAAGCGCTCACGCCAACAGTCACAATAGCCAAAGCCAAGATTAATGAGGTTTTTAGGCGCATGATAAGCTCCAAGATGTATGAAAGTTCATTGTACCATAAATTTACAGTGCGCTTGTGTGTATTTATGAGTCGGTGGGAACGGTGCTACTTAATAGTGGGCGATCGTATCGGCTTGGCATAGCTTTATTTGGTGTGGTTATGGTAAAATTTAGGTTTAGCCTTATGCAGCGACATTCAGCGGATCGCATTTTTTCATGATTAACCCTGACCATACCATGACCACAGCGACTTTACCTTATCAGACTGATCATAAGCCAATCCTTAGGATTGAGGCACTGGATGTGCAGCGCGGTGATTTTGTGCTGTGCCAAGGGGTGCAACTGACCTTAGGTGCGGGCGATGTGTGCCATCTGATCGGCGAAAATGGCTTGGGTAAAACGACGCTCATGTCTCAGATAGCAGGGCTATTACCTATTGTTAATGGCACTTGTGTATGTACTGGCAGCATGGTATATGTCTCGCATCAGCTTGGCATCAGTACGGCGCTGACCGTAGCACAAAATTTGCGTTTTTTGCTGTCATTATATGGTGTGGATGCAGATGATGACCTGATTGATGAGGCGCTATGGCAAGTGGGGCTTGAGGGGCTGCAAGATGTCTCAAGCGTTCAGCTGTCGGCAGGTCAGATGCGCCGAGTGGGATTGGCTCGCTTATTTGTCTTGACACCAAATGAGGCGCCATTTTGGCTGCTTGATGAGCCGCTGACGGCACTGGATACTGCCATGGTTCAGGGGCTTGAGGCGCGTATTTTGGCATTTGCAAAGGCGGGCGGGACGGTGCTGATGACCAGTCATCAGACGACAAAAGCTGCAAATCGACAGCTGAATTTGGCGGAATTTGCGTTATGATGACTCATCCTTTTTTGACCATGATCGCCCGCGAGTGGCAAATCAAACGACAAGGCGCAGTTCAGTGGCTGTATCCTTTGGTGCTGTTTTTATTGATCATTACGCTATTTCCCTTGGCGATTGGTAATGAGCCACAGCTTTTGCTCAGATTGGCACCGTCGGCGGTGTGGATTGCTGCCTTGCTTGCCTTGGTGATTGGCGTGGATGATTTATTCCGCAGTGAATTTGATAATGGCACCTTAGCACAGATGGTGGTCGCCAAAGCACCCTTGACCATTTGGGTTTTGGCGCGGCTTTTGGTGCATTGGCTCTTTAGTGCAGGCGTGGTGGCAGTCTTATCCTTATTGGTGATTGTGCTGTTTGAGATGCCGTTTGGCGAAGCGGGTATCTTGATGGTTTCGATCCTTGTGGGTTCTCCGATTTTGCTTGGCTTATCTGCCATCGCCAGTAGTTTGACTTTGACACTTAAAAATGGCGCAGTCCTTGTGCCATTGATTGCGCTACCCATGCAGCTGCCTGTGCTGATATTTGCTACTGGTGCAGTGGATTTATATGCCACAGGGTTAAATGGCTTGCCGACATTGGCATTATTGGCGGCAGGCAGTATCATCACGGTGTTGGTGACGCCATGGGTGGTCGCCTCGGTGCTCAAAATGGCATGGGCGGACTAACCCACCAAAGCATCCTAAAGTGAGCTGCTAGCAGGTGTACTACGCCAAGCGATGACAATCAAAAATCGGCATGCCGGCGCGGATTTTGGCTTGGTGATCGGCATCATAATCGGCATAAACAATACAATATCCGCTGTCTGCGACATCAGTGCTGCCACTGTCTGCCATGATTTGCCCATGCGCATCCACAATCATAGAGTGACCCCAAGTCTCGCGTGTGCGACTGCCGATCTGATGGGTGCCGCCTTGGGCTGAGCCGACGATCAGACACTGGCTGTCTAAAGCGCGCGCCTGCAGGAGCATCTGCCAGTGCGCCTCGCCTGTGCGATGCGTAAAAGCCGCTGGCACAGTAATAATATCCGCCCCCATTTGCCTTAGTCTCTGAGCAAGAGCAGGGAATCTGACATCAAAACAAATCATCATGCCAACATTCACTACCTTCCCATCAATGACGCATGGCTCACACACCAACTTGACGCCATGCTCAAACGTTTTACCTTCATCATAGCTGCCTGTGCTGTCATCAACGGTCGCTCGAAACAGATGAATTTTATCATAGCGTGCCTTGATATGACCTTGATCATCGATCAGCAGGCTGACTTGTCTGACAAGATCGTCACGCACATCGCTGCCATCAGGACGAGTCGGGCAAGGCAAAGTGCCTGCCAACAGATGCACGCCGTGCGTCTTGGCTAGCGATTGATAAAACTGGCAAACTTCATCAAAGCGATCAGCAAGCTCAGTCTGCCGACCCATGACGCAAGCATTTTCGGGTAATGTGATGAACTTAGCACCATGATGGGCGGCTTCGCTGACGGCATCATTGATCGTGCTTAGATTGGCATCAATGTCGGTTTGGCTATTTAGCTGAATACTGGCAATGCGAATGGTCATGACATCCCCTTGATTTTTCAGATGATTTTTATTTATTAACTTATCGATATTTGTTTGAATTGTCAAGGCGGCATCAGGCACATTAATACAAGATTACAACAAAACTGCTTGCAAAATTAGGCAAGCTGTGCGATATTAAAAACATACCCAATGACGATCTCTAACAGGCATTTGATCATCATTGGGTATTTTTTGGTGCATTTAAAAGTTGCTTAGACTGGGCTTATTCTCTATCAGGTGTATCAGCCACCGCCAACGGCTTGCACGACTTCGATACTCATGCCGTCCTTTAGCTCTGTGGCAGTTAAGCGCGATTTTGGCACGAGCACCCCGTCGATTTCTACCGCAAAGCGCCCTTGGGTCAAGCCTTGGGCATCAAGTAGCTCAAATACCGTTGAATGATCCGATTCGGTCGGTTGTCCGTTTAAAGTGACTTGTTTCATGGTCTAAATTTTGATTAAATTGACTTAAATAGAGCGAGTGTTTTTGGCGATTTGCAGGGCAAATACTAGCCAACCGATAATTAATAAAGTTCCGCCGATGGGCGTGATCGCACCAAGCCAACGAGGTGCACCAAGCGCCATGGCATACAGCGTGCCTGAAAATATCACAATCCCTACCTGTAATAATAACGCTGCCAAAGCGGAGCGATAGCGTCCGATATGATGTAAAACCCCAATGACTAATAACCCTAAAGCATGAATGAATAAATATAGCGTTGCAGTTTGCCAAATCTGCAACGCATACTCATCCGCGATGCGCTTTAGCCCATGCGCCCCAAATGCCCCTAAGCCGACGCCTAAGGCAAGATTAAGCGCAGCCACCGAAAGCCAATTGATCTTAGGAGTCATAACAGTCTTCTATATGATGATAATTAAAATACAACAAATTAGTCAAAATAAATCAGCCAAATCAAGCCTTTTATTCATCAATGATCATACGATCAAGGGTGATGGCTTCTTTGATTTTATTCATGGCGTTTTTTTCGATTTGACGGACGCGTTCGGCAGAAATATTATAAGTTGCCGCAAGTTCATGCAAGGTGGATTTTTGGTCAGCGAGCCAACGCTGCGTGATGATATCACGAGAGCGCTCATCCAAACTCTCCATCGCGTCTTTGAGTGCCGTGGTGGTATTTTCCTCCCAATCTGCCTCCTCCACGACATCGGCAGGATTGACAGCATCCTCCAAAAACAGCTGCGGAGCATAGCGTCCTTCGTCATCATCCGAATCTTGCGCCTCAAAAGAGGCATCATAACTGGTCAAGCGTGATTCCATCTCCAAAACTTGCTTGACGGTCACATTTAGGTCATTGGCGATGGCGGTTGCTTCATCTAAGGTCAGCTGATTAGAGGATTTTTTTAGACTGCGTAAATTAAAAAACAATTTACGATGCGCTTTGGTCGTGGCAACCTTAACGATGCGCCAATTTTTGATCACAAATTCATGAATCTCAGCTTTAATCCAATGCACCGCAAAGCTGACCAAGCGCACCCCTTTATTAGGATCAAAGCGCTTGACGGCTTTCATTAAGCCAAGATTGCCTTCTTGGATCAGATCAGCTTGGGATAAGCCATATCCTGAATAACTGCGTGCAATATGAATGACAAATCTTAAGTGGCTCATCACAAGCAGTCGAGCTGCTTCAACGTCGCCATCATTATAATAACGCTCCGCCAAGGCGCGCTCTTCTTCAGGCGTCAAAATAGGAATCTGGTGCACAGTATTGATGTACGCGCCCAAATTCACCCCAGGCGCCGCCAAATGTGTCGGCATGGCAGGCACCAAATCACGCGTGGCGATAGTATCTGTATCAGATGGCGTGCGTTGAGTCTTAGGGGTGGTAGCATCTTTGGGTGCATCGATATCGCCATAATCATCCATGTCTTCGATGACTTCGGCGTATTCTTCATCATCAACCTCATGAAAGCCATCAAGCGCTTCGATCAAATCCTCATCAAGCTCATCATCATACGCATCATCATAGCCGTCATAGTCCTGATCATAATCATTATCGTTATCTTGGGTGCGTTTGGGTGCCATTTTGTCCCTGTATTATTCTCAAAATCTTAGTGCTATTGTAGGCAATTTTCTAAAAATTAGCTAGTCTCTAATCTTTGAATCACATAAATTTTACAATCTGTAAAATTTGACTAACCTTGATTTTCTTTAGGTGGATCTTTTATCAATGCAGTTTGATCTTAGTTTGTAGGCTTGATGATGATAAAGTGATAAACAGGCGCATCACTGATCACATCAAGACTGTGCCATGTGTGTACAATAAGGGCGTTTTTGGTGCAATAAGCCACCAAGTCTTTTTGGGAGTTTGGGTCGGTGGCGATCAGATACAGCGCTTGGTTGTCAGCGACTTGACGCAGCGTGACTTTAGCTTTTAATAAGGGCATTGGACAAGGCAGATTTCGAGCATCATAAAATGCCTCTACTGTGTCTGAGGGGAGGTTTAGTTCGTGTAGTTTGTCGGTTAAATGATCTTTGAAAGTGGGTCTTTCTGCTGCTGTGAGTGTGTCAAAAATGTGAGTCATAATCTGTGCCACCGAATAAAAGTGATATAAACATGGGGGTAGCGGCAGATTTTACAAGGATGGATTCTGTCCTTATTCCAAAAAGTGACTTTATAAGACACTAGATTAGATGCAATGGTTGGTCACATGCGTCTCGATACTATCTGCTTTGTATGAAAATGTCTTAATGTTTCTAATTTATTTTTCATCAGTAAAATTATTGACGCTTTTTACAAAATTTATTAAAATGATAATTGTTATTATTTATATTTAAATTCTTATCTGTAATTTTTCTTGTTATTTATGTATTGAGTAAATATGGGAGAGTCTTCGTGAAAGAGCTATCAAAATATGGCTTAATGGTTGCTGGGGCGCTGCTTTTGACAGCATGTGCCGCCAATAAAGGTGGATTTGATTTGGCGGCTGTTGAACCGCCTGCTAATATAAAAAACGATCGACCGAAATTGCAAGATGCCCCCAGAGAGCCGCGCACTCAAGAGCAGATTGATGTGATGTTTGAGCCTTCATTGGGGGTGGAAGTGTCTTTGCTTGAGCCTAACACTCATTCAAGTCAAGGTGATTATGAGCTGTCTTTTGATGCTGAGAGCATCGTTGCCATTCATGATGAGCTTGATCAACTGACCGAGCGTCAAATCAAGGAATTAAATGCCAGCCCCAGACGTAGCGCCGCCACCATTTCTGGTACGCATGATGATGGTAACGGATTTTTTGCCAGCCGCAATCGTGATTATCTAAAATTTGTGAAATCAGGGTGGATTGCAGACTTAGAAACCAAAGGCAAGTTCAATTTTGCAGAAAATCAAGTTTACCGTGGTATTAATGGCAGTGTATTTTACTTGGGAAAAAACCCTGCCACGGCCTTGCCAATAGGTCAAGTAATTACTTATAAAGGTGATTGGGATTATGCGACGAACGCAGTCAAATCTCGTGAACCCTCTTCTGAATTTACTTCAGAAGTCAGAACATATCCAGGTCAGCGCCATAGCGCCTTGTCTTATCATGAATCGGTGGTAAACGATGCTAAATTGCGTCAAGCAGGCAAGCATCAAGATGGCAGTCAGCCGCATAGTCATAGCAGTGAGTTTATCGTGGATTTTGATAAGAAATCCCTGACAGGTGCCTTGAAATATAATAAATACGATCAAGCTGCTCAAGCGACCAAAACCCAAGACAGATATACCATTGATGCCAAGCTGCATGGCAACCGCTTTAGAGGCAGTGCTACGGCAGTTAATGCAGACGACCCTTATTTTGGGGCAAGCTCAAGCACGTTAGAAGGGGGATTTTTTGGGAGTAATGCCGAAGAATTGGCGGGTAAATTTTTGACTGATGATAATTCGCTGTTTGGCGTATTTGGCGCACGTCAATTTAATGAAGGTAGTTTTGATAATATCGCTGAGGCAACCCCAATGTACGATGCCGTTCAAATGGATATGAAAGATTTCTTACAATCAAATCTAGACACCTTTGGTAATGCTAATAAACTGGTGATCAATGGGCGATCTTTTTCATTATTGTCTGATGAAGATGCCCAGCAGTTTATGGTATATAAAAAATACCACTTAGGTGATGACAAAACTTTAAACATTAATGTTTGCTGCCAGAATTTGGATTATCTGAAATTTGGTAATTATTATCTTGAACAACAAGGTGATAAACAAAATAGCTATTTATTTTTGACTGGAGAGCGTACGCCGTTGGCACAAATGACAAACTCAGGTAAGTTTGAGTATGCGGGCACTTGGGAGGCAAATATCTTAACCCAAGGTCAAAAAGTGGGCGCAATCAGCCCCAGTCAAGGAGCGGCAGGCAGCCGAGCCAAATTTGAAGTAGATTTTGATAGTAAAGCTTTGACGGGGTCTTTATTTCAAGAAAATGGCGCTTCGCCAGCCATCATGATCAAAGAGGGTGTGATCCGTGGTAATGGCTTTGACGCCAAATTTAACAGCAGCCCTACCGGCATCGTATTAGACAGGGTGACAGGTGATTCGGCTCATGTATCTGGACGTGTTTTGGGCGGTTTTTATGGACCAAACGCCATTGAGCTTGGCGGCCATTTTATGAGCGACGCTGACAGCCAAGATAAGGTTCAGGGCGTTTTTGGGGCAAGAAAACAAGTGGCAAGTCAATAAATACAAAGGCATGATCATGAAACAACAATCAATCAATTTTAAAGTGAACACCATCTATCTTGCGGTGATGACAGCGCTACTAAGCAGTACAGCGGCCTACGCCCAGCAAAGTGATGAAACCAATCAGTCTGAGGAGCCAACAGTAGTTTTGGAGGCGGTAACTGTTGAAAACTTCAGTCGATTAGGGCGTAAAAGCACAGAAATTACGGGATTGGGTAAAATTGTCAAGCATGCCAAAGATATTGATGAAGAGCAAATCATGGGCATGCGAGATTTGACGCGATATGACCCAGGTATTTCGGTGGTGGAGCAAGGCAGGGGTGCGACCAGTGGATATTCCATTCGAGGTGTGGATAAAAATCGTGTCGGCTTGCAAGTAGATGGCTTGGTTCAAGCGCAGTCGTATATCACTGAACATTCAGATGCCAATGGTGGCGCCATCAATGAAATTGAGTATGAAAATGTTCGCTCAATTGAGCTTAGTAAAGGTTCTGCTTCTGCTGAATTTGGTAGCGGTGCTTTGGGCGGTGCGGTGAGCTTTCGAACCAAAGAGTCCAAAGATATTATCAAAGAAGGTCAGAATTGGGGTATCAATGCCAAAACGGCTTATAGCAGCAAAAATAATCAGCACCTTAATACGGTCGGTGTTGCTGGTAGAGTGGGTAGTTTTGAAGGTTTGTTACAATTTACTCACCGTAAAGGCAATGAAATCGAAGCACATAAAGATGTCAAAGATATCCCACAGTCCATCACTCGCGTGGGCGCATTTGCCACACCGTATGAGCTAAGACCTGCACCTTGGAATAGTGCTGGTGAGGCAGAAATACTAAAATCTGCGGGATGGTTTGTGCTAAAAGAAGAATGTCCAACTTTGACAAATTGCACGCCAAAACCAAAGGCTGAGATGACCCAAGAGATTAATACACGCCATACGCCTCGCAGCGAGCCGCCTTATACGCCTAAGGAGCAAGCTATCTATGACAGCATGGGACATATCGTAGAGCAGGTGGGTAGTGAGCAGTATACAGGCGAAAATCGAGCTTTGCCCAACCCAATGGATTATGAGTCAGAATCGCTATTTTTTAAAGGTGGATATCACATCGATGACAAGCATTATCTAGGTGCTGTTATTGAGCGAACCAAACAAGAATATGATGTTCAAGATAAAACTAAGCCTGCTTATCTAAGCCTAAAGGAGCTTAAAGACAACCATGGTCGTGGCTCTGTAGCAAGAGGGTTATATACAAAAGATAATATCCACGAAGGCGTTGTGCTAGATATCTTGCCTTTTAGGCGTACGGCAATGTATACCCACGGTGTGTATTATGATGAGAACCATGATAAATCTCGTTATGGAGTAACTTATCGCTACAAAAACTCTGATAAACAAGGAGTGATGGATAACTTATCATTGAGCTTTGATCGACAGGATATTTCTTTAGATACATTTTTGCATGAACATAGATGTTCTGACTATCCTAATTTTGATAAGGACTGTTTGCCGAGCGCGGATAAGCCTTGGTCGTCTTATTACTCTCATCGCAATCAATACGAAGAGATACACAATGTGTGGCAGCTGACGGCTGACAAACGCCTAAAATTTGCAAATATGGCGCATGAGCTTAATTTCTTGGCAGGGGTTGATGATTTTAAGTCCAATCTGTATCGTGGCGATTATTTGGGCATCACAGCCAATGGCGAATGGAAATCTTTGGGTGGTAATGGCACTTATGAGGATCCTGATATTTATGAAAGGCTCCCTACCCAAGTGGTCGCGACCAATTACTGTCAAGCAAAAGGTATTGGTTTGGCGCAGTGTGGCACCAGAACCATCACAGGGCAAAATCAATTTATTGCCTTGCGAGATCATATTGAGATGAATAAATACCTAAAACTTGGCTTAGGTGCGCGCTATGATCATCATACATTTAAATCCGATGACAAATACACGGGCACTGGTAAATTCAGTAATTGGTCTTATAATGCAGGTTTGACCGTTAATCCAACGGATAATATTGCGTTATCTTATCGCTATTCTAATGCGTTTCGAGTTCCGGCATTTTATGAGCTGTTTGGCAGACGAGGTTCATTTGACCCAAGTAATCCTATCAGTCATGAACAGCAATATGTGTCTAATTTAAAGCCAGAAAAGGCTACCAATCGAGAGTTTGGCATTGGGCTTATGTCAGAATTGGGCTATTTAGAGATTAGCCATTTTACAAATAAATATAAAGATTTGATTGTGGCGGCATCACGCCGACCTGATCTTAGCCAGCCAGCCACTGACGATGGCTACCATAATGTGCATGACATTGATTTAAAAGGCATTAATGTTTTGGGCAAGATTGATTGGTATAGCGTTTGGAATAGATTACCAGATGGCTTATACAGCACATTTGCTTACAACAAAATAAAAGTAAAAAATGCCAATGCAAAAGAAGGTTTTGTCTTTACGTCTACGCCGCTATTAGACACGCTGCAACCTGCCCGATATGTGGCTGGTGTGGGTTATGACGACCCTGATGACAAATGGGGCATTAATCTGATGGCTACTTATTCGGAGTCAAAAGATACCGAAGAGCTTTTGGGTCGGCAAAAAGGCGGCTACAAAAACCATGTCGCGGCGACAAAATTTGCCAGCAAACATTGGTATACTTATGATCTGACTGGATTTTGGAATTTGAATGATAATTTTACGGTACGTGCTGGAATCTATAATTTACTTAATAGAAAATACAGTACTTGGGAGGCGATTCGCCAGTCTTCAGTTAATGCCGTCAATCCAGAGACTAGTAATCATGTGGCTCGATATGCAGCACCAGGTCGTAATTTTAATGTTGCGCTTGAAATGAAGTTTTAAGTTTAGTGAATATTGATACAAAGTGCCAGAGAACAGCTGGCGCTTTTTATTATGTAGGAATATTTATGCAGATTACCAAACCATACGCTGCTACCGTAGTTAAGATTTTGATCGCTATGATGACAACGGCTGCGCACGCTCAACAAAACGCCGCCGATCAAAAACTCATCACCGAGCAAGATGACAGGCGCATACAGTCCTTAGATACAGGTGTCATGAATATACCAGAGGCGATCAATACGCCCAAATCTTTTAGCTTAAATGATGAATCAACAGGCAATCAAACGATCTTTTTGACGAACGAACAAGAATTAGGAGCATATCCTCAGCTGGTTTTTCGAGGACTGCTTGCAGCGTTATTGAATCACAATGTTCAAGATGTGATGTTTTTATTGCCGATATATCAAAATCAACCTATGGACAATCAAGATATGATGATTGTCCATTGGGCGACTGGGATGATTGCAGAGTATCAAGGTCAGTATCAGCGCGCCATCGAGTATTATGAGCGCGCAAGTCGTGATGATCGCCACATACCCGCTTTGTATTTTCAGTTAGCAATTATGCTGTTTAATGATAAGCAGTTCAAAGAAGCTGAGCGGTACTTTAATCAATTACTTGCTTTGGATCTGCCAAGTCATGCCGCCGAAGTCGTTAAAGCCCATCTGCAAGCAATCCATCACTATCATCAGTGGCAAACTTATGGTGGCGCAAACTTTTTACAAGATAAAAATATTAATAATGCGCCTGACAACCATGATTTGGGTGGTGGATGGACAGCGCCCCAAAAACAATCTGCAACAGGTGTGGGGCTTTGGGCGGGGGCAAGTAAACATTGGTCGCTCAAAAACGGATGGTATGCTAAAACGCAGGCTGGCACTAATGCCAAATATTATTGGGACAATAAACGCTACAATGAACTGACAGTGACGACATCGGCGGGGCTGGGATACCATAATGCACGCCTTGAATTATCGGCTTTGCCGTTTATTGAACAAAGCCATTACGCTGATGGCGATGAGCGTGGTCAATTATCTAAATTCTCAACCTCCAAAGGTCTGTCTTTGAACACCAACTATTGGTTAACCCCAAAATGGCAAGGTAATTTACACACTCAAATTGCCTCACAAACATATCACACTCGCCCTCATCTGGATGGCTTAGCGCGCCAAACAGGCATTACATTTGTGCATACGCCTAATGCTAAGCGTTATTGGTTTTTGGGGGGCGAGTATCATCGGACAGATACCCAAGATATCGAAGACTCATTCATTAAGCGGCAGATCAAGACGGGCATCAGTCAATCTTGGGACGATTGGGTGGTGACAGCATCGGCATCTTTTGGTAAAAAATCATATCGCGGTGCAGGATTTTTTGGTAAAATTCAGCACAATCAAGAAAAAAGCTTATCAGCATCGTTTGAGCATCGCAAAATACAGCTCTTTGGAATGACCCCTCGGCTTACTTGGCAGCACCAAAAAGTGAGTAGTAATATTGCGCTGTATAATTATGATAAAAACCATATTTTTATACAGGTAAATAAGCGGTTTTAGCAAACTATGCTGACTGCAAATGGCACTTAAAGCAGCCGACCGGTCATCAAAAATCGCCTCGAAATTAGCATCTCGAGGCGATGGAATCAAACTTCAGCGTATAAGCAGGCGACTTGATGATCATCACGTCCGCTTAGCACAGGTTCGGTCTGTGCGCATGCGTCGGTGGCTTTTGGGCAACGCGTACGAAACACACATCCTGAGGGCGGATTGATGGGGCTTGGCAGATCACCTGGCAGCAGCTGAATTTCTTTATTGCGTTCGGCTTCTGGATCAGGCAGTGGCACCGCGCTCATCAAAGCTTGGGTGTATGGATGGGTGGGTTTATCATACACAGCTTGATCAGTCCCTAGCTCAACAGCGTGACCTAAGTACATGACAAGCACTCTGTCGGAGATGTGTTTGACGACCGAAAGATCATGCGCAATGAAAATCAGCGCAAGCCCCATCTCTTTTTGGACTTCTTGGAGTAAGTTGATGACTTGGGCTTGGATGGAGACATCAAGCGCTGATACAGGCTCATCACAGATGATCAGCTTAGGGCGTAGTATCAGTGCGCGTGCAATCCCGATACGCTGACATTGACCGCCCGAAAACTCATGCGGATAGCGGTTAATTAAGTTGGGTAATAAACCGACTTTGGACATCATCTCACGCACGCGTGCCTGAACTTCGTCTTTTTTGAGCTCGGGGTGGTGTGTGCGCAGTGGCTCAGCGATGATGTCGCCGACGGTCATTCTGGGGTTCAAAGAAGCCAGCGGATCTTGGAAGATCATCTGAATTTCTTGGCGTTTGGTTTTCCAAGCATTTTCAGAGATGCCAACCAGCTCTTCTCCATTAAAGCGTATGCTGCCTGATTTGGCTTTGACAAGTCCAATGATCGTGCGCGCCAAAGTAGATTTTCCGCAGCCTGACTCGCCCACGATACCCAAGGTCTCGCCAGCATTCAGATCAAATGACACGCCGCTGACTGCTTTAAGCGTGGCAGGCTTTTGCCAAAAAAACGCGCCTTTTTTATGGATATTAAAATGCGTTTGTACATCGCGAACTTGTAATAATGGGGTACTCATGCATTATTCTCCGGCAGGTAAGTTGGGATGTTGCCAATGGCAGGCGCGCTGACGCTCATTGGGTAGAAATTTTAGCTCTGGCGGTGTCGTGCGGCAGATGTCCATCGCGTATTCACAGCGCTCAACAAATGGGCAGCCGGCAGGCAAGTTTAATAAATTTGGGGGATTGCCAGGGATGGTGGTCAAGCGCTCGGAATGACCATCTAGGCGCGGAATGGCGCCTAGCAGCCCAATGGTGTAAGGATGCGTTGGATTATAAAAAATCTCTTCGGTTTTACCATATGCCATCGTGCGGCCAGCGTACATCACCAAAATGCGATCACAGGTACCTGCAACGACCCCCAAATCGTGGGTAATCATAATGATGGTGGTCTCAAAATCGCGCTTAAGCTCATTTAATAGCGCCATAATCTGAGCTTGTACCGTCACATCCAGCGCGGTGGTCGGCTCATCGGCGATCAAAAGCTTAGGACGGCACAACAGTGCCATCGCAATCATGACACGCTGACGCATACCGCCTGAAAACTCGTGTGGATACATGCCGATACGCTTACGAGCTTCTGGGATTTTGACAGCGTCAAGCATCCGAATGGATTCTTCCCAAGCTTCTTTTTTACTCATACCCTTGTGCAAGATGAGCACTTCCGCCAGCTGATCGCCAACTTTCATGAAGGGATTAAGACTTGTCATCGGATCTTGGAAGATGATGGCGATTTCATTGGCACGAATTTTATTGAATTCTTTTTGGGATAATCCCACCAGCTCTTTATCACGAAACTTAATAGAGCCTTCAGCATGACCATTTTTGGCAAGCAGTCCTAAGATGGAAAAGGCAGTTTGGGATTTGCCAGAGCCAGACTCACCGACGATCCCCAGGGTTTCGCCTTGATTTAAATTAAAATTAAGTCCATTGACGGCGGTGACCAAGCCTTCTTCGGTGGCAAATTTTACTTTTAAATCATTAACTTTTAATAATGCCATATAATTCTCCTAAGGTAGGCGTGTACCTTGATATTTATCCATAAATTAGCGATCTTTTGGATCCAGCGCATCGCGCAGACCATCACCGATAAAGTTAAAACAAAACAGCGTAATCACCAAAAATACCGAAGGCACGATCAGCTGCCAGGGTGACACCTGCATGGTTTGAGCGCCTTCTTGAAGTAGTGCACCCCAGCTGGTCATCGGCTCTTGGACGCCCAGGCCCAAAAAGCTTAGGAAAGATTCAAACATAATCATGCCAGGCACCAATAAAGACGCATAGACCACCACGACACCCAAGACATTGGGGACGATGTGACGAGTCACAATTTTCCAGCCTGACACGCCGCCAACATGAGCCGCTTCGATAAATTCTTTGTTTTTTAGGCTAAGGGTCTGACCGCGGACGATACGCGCAATGTCAAGCCAAGATACCAAGCCAATCGCCACAAAGATAAAAATAATGTTGCGCCCAAATAAGGTCACCAATAAGATCACAAAGAACATAAACGGAAAGGCGTTTAAGACTTCCACAAAGCGCATCATCAGCATATCAACCTTACCGCCGACATAGCCTGAGATGGCACCGTAAATTGTCCCAAACAGTACCGCCACAAGTGCGCCAGCAATCCCCACCATCAGCGAGATGCGACCGCCGACCGCCACACGCACCAATAAATCACGACCCAAATTATCAGTACCAAAATAATGCTTGGTTTCGATGGAAGGTGCCGCCGCCATATTTGCCCAGTCGGTATCGGCATAGCCATAAGGGGCGACCATCGGCACGATGATCACAAATAGCGTGATCAGTAGCAGGACAAAGCCGCTGATCAAGGCAGCTTTATTATGTGAAAAGCGTCGCCATGCATCTTGCCATAAACTGCGTCCTTTGACTTCTTTGATCGTCGTCGGCATGGCTGCCGTTTGCATTTGATTTGACATAAAAATCCCTTACTTAGTACTTAATTTTTGGATCGATGACGGCGTATAAAATATCAACGATGGCATTAAATAAAATGGTCAAAGTGCCTACCAAAATTGTCAAACTCAGCACCAAGCTGTAGTCGCGATTGAGTGCGCCATTGACAAATAATTGACCAATACCAGGCAAGCCAAAAATCATCTCAATGATGATCGAGCCTGTAATAATGCCCACAAATGCAGGACCAAGATAAGAAATCACAGGCAGCATCGCAGGACGCAGCGCGTGTTTGGTGACGATATAATGCAGCGGCAATCCCTTGGCGCGCGCAGTACGAATAAATGGTGAATTCATGGTCTCAATCATCGATCCACGGGTGATACGCGCAATACTGGCAATGTAGCTTAAAGACAGCGCTGTGACGGGCAGCACAAGGTTCATGAACGCGCCATCGTTCCAGCCGCCTGCAGGAAACCATTTGAGCGTCACCGCAAAAATCAAAACCATCAGCGGTGCTTTGACAAAGCTAGGAATGGCAACCCCTGCCATCGCAAAGGTCATCAGGGTATAATCAATCCAGCTGTTTTGTTTGAGTGCTGCAAGGATGCCAAATAACACCCCAAATACCACCGCAATGATAAACGCATACAAGCCGATCTCGACAGAGATTGGCAGCTGCTGAGCCAATAGCTCATTGATGGTATGGTCTTTATATTTAAAAGAAGGTCCAAAATCGCCATGCAGTAGCTGCTTTAGATAATTTAAATATTGCAGCCACAGCGGATCATTAAGATTGTATTTGGCTTCGATATTTGCCATCACAGCAGGTGGCAGGTTGCGCTCACCTGTAAAAGGACTGCCTGGCGCAAGACGCATCATAAAAAACGAAATGGTAATCAAAAAAAGCAGCGTTGGAATGGCTTCTAAAGTACGCCGTAAGATGAGTTTAAACATAAAAAAATGACCTTTTAATTTGCGGTGGCAAAAAGCTTCCCTGAAATTATGCAAAAAGGAAGGTATTATACTGTTTTGAATTCTTAAAAATCAAGTCAAAGGCGGTTTGGCTGATTTTTAATAAGCCAAAACCCCCTGATTTTTAAAAGCAAATGACAGACGCCAAACCGCGCCTGCCATCAGATGTCATCAGGTTATTTGACCGACCAATATTTGGCGTGCCACTGATCCAAGGGATCTTTATTGGAGTAATTTGCCACATGTGGCTTAACCAAGCGGACATTGGCATAATAAAAGATGTCGATGTGCGCATGGTCGCGATCGGCGATTTGCTCGGCTTTTTCATACAGCTTGGTGCGCTCGCTGTCGCTGATGCCTGAAGCAAGCGTTTGTAGCATGACTTGGTCATATTCAGGATTGTTATAGCGAGACCAGTTATTGGTGTTGGTTGATTTAAGCAAATTTAAGAAAGTCGACGCTTCGTTATAATCACCGCACCAGCGCGCTCTTGCCATTTGATAATCACCATTACGGCGACTGTCTAGGTAAGTTTTCCACTCTTGATTGACCAAATTGACATTCACCACGCCGAGCGATTCTTTCCATAAGCTGCTGGCAGCCACGGCGATTTTCTTGTGGCTTTCGTTGGTGTCATATAATAAGTCAAAGTTTAGCGGATTGGACTGATCATAGCCTGCTTCTGCCAGTAGTGCTTTGGCAGTTTCAAGGCGTTTGGCTTTATCCCAAGCCTTCCATTGAGGCGTATAATTGACGCTGCCCTTGATGGCGGTTGGGGTGAACTGATAAGCGGCGATTTGACCTTGCCCCATGACTTGTTCACTGATGACTTCTCTGTCCATCGCCAATGACAGCGCTTGACGTACCTTAGGATTGTCAAAAGGTGCTTTACTGTGATTCAAATCATAATAATATGTGCACAAGGTTGGCGCGGTCTTTAGCTCATCGCCCAGTTTGTTTTTTAGGGCATCAAACTGTTCAGGCGGCAGCTCACTGGCGGTGATATCAATCTCGCCAGCTTCATAGCGCATGACATCGGTCGTGGCTTGTGAAATGGGTAAAATGGTCAACTGGGGTAATGTCACCATTTGAGCGTTATAATAATTTGGGTTTGGTTCAAGGACGATTTTTTCATTGACAATCCACTGAACTGGCTTAAATGGTCCATTGACCACAATATTTTCAGGCGCTGTCCACTTATCTCCAAAGGCTTCGACCGTCGCTTTGTGAACAGGCTGCACGGCGGAATGAATCATCATATCTGCTAAATAAGGGACAGGCTCAGACAGGGTGATTTGTAAGGTTTTATCATCCAAAGCCTGTATGCCCAAGGTCTCAGGCTTCATATTGCCATCAATGATTGCTTGAGCATTGAGCACTTTGGCGTCATCAAGGTAGCTGGCATACGCAGAGCCTGTGGCTGGATCCACCAATCTTTGAAAGCTATACACAAAATCGTGCGCGGTCACTGGGTCACCATTTGACCAGTTGGCGTCACGCAGCTCAAAAATCCAAACTTTAT
This sequence comes from Moraxella canis, assembly GCF_034424565.1. NCBI lineage: Bacteria > Pseudomonadati > Pseudomonadota > Gammaproteobacteria > Moraxellales > Moraxellaceae > Moraxella > Moraxella canis. The sequence continues at coordinate 1,710,127 of NZ_CP139961.1, forward strand.
TATCTTCAGAAGACCACTTGGTTGCGATACCAGGAACGATATTGCCATCATTGTCCGTGCTCACCAAGCCTTCAGAGAACTGGCGAATGATGTTGGCTTCTTGGACGCCTTTGGCTTGATGTGGGTCTAGCGTTTCAGGTTCGCTGGCATTATTGATGGTGATGCCTTGCTGATTGGTTTTGGCAGCTGCAGTGCTTGCTTGGTTTGAGCCTGTATCATTTGAACAAGCGCTCAAAACCAGCGCCAGGCTAAGTGTTAATAGGGTGGGTTTAAGATGCATTACAAAATTCCTTTATAAAAGTGACGGTTTAGCTTTATCCATCGTCGGTGAATGCAAAAGCAGCAGTCCAGCTTGGGTGCTCGACTGCCGCCTGTGTGATCAATCATTCAAGCGCATGATTGGGTGATCAGTGCTTGGTGATTCTTAGGTCTTTGGCTTGCCAAGATCCCAAAGGATTTGAGGTAAAGCCGTGAACATAAGGCTTGACCAAGCGCGGCGCGGTATATTGATAAACAAAGATGGTTGCGCTGTCTTTATCCAAGATGGCTTCGGCTTGTTGATACATATTGGCGCGGTCAGCGTCAGATACATCAGCCAAGAGCGTTTTGTTCATCAATGCGTCAAACTCAGGATTGTTATACTTACCATAGTTGCTTGAGTTGTCTGACTTAAAGGTATTTAAGAAGGTAGAAGCTTCGTTATAGTCAGCACACCAGCCACCGCGCGCCATTTGGTGATTTTGCTTGCGGCGAGTTTCTAGATAAGTTTTCCACTCTTGGTTATTTAGGCTCACTTCAACAAAGCCTAAGTTTTCTTTCCAGAACGCACTTGATGCTACCGCCAAAGTTTTGTGCTGCTCGTTGGTGTTATAAAGTAGCTCAAATCTTAGCGGATTAGACTCATTATAGCCAGCTTCGTTGAGCAGTTTTTTGGCTTCTTCGATGCGCTTGGCTTTATCCCAAGATTTCCATTCAGGCTCAAAGTTATTGATGCCTTGGGCAGATTCTGGGGTGAACTGATAAGCGACTTTTTGACCTTGTTTTAGGATGCTGTCAACCACGATGTCACGATCAAGCGTCAATGACAAAGCCTTACGCACGCGTACATCATCAAACGGAGCTTTGGTGTGGTTAAATTCAAAATAGTAAGTACAAAGTTTTGGCGGCTCAATGACTTGTGCGCCAAGCTCTTGCTTGAGTTTGTCGTATTGTTCAGGTGGTAGAGCATCTGCTGTCATGTCAATCTCACCCGCTTTATAGCGCTGTACATCGGTGGTGGCTTGAGGGATGGCAAGCAGCGTTACTTTATTAATGGTGGTGTTGGCATCATCATAATAAGCAGGGTTGCGCTCCAAAACGATGCGCTCATTGACCTGCCATTGGCTGATTTTATAAGGACCATTGACCACGATATTTTCAGGAGAAGTCCACTTATCACCGAAGGCTTCTACAGTCGCTTTGTGCACTGGCTTGACAGAAGTATGAATCAGCATGTGCGGGAAATATGGGACAGGCTCAGACAAGGTGACTTCAAGCGTCTTGTCATCAATGGCTCTAACGCCCAACGTGTCTGGGGCAGCTTGACCATCAACGATGGCTTGAGCATTCACCACTTTGGCATCTGCCAAATAGGTTGCATAAGGTGATGCGGTATTTGGATCACCCAATCTTTGGAAGCTGTAAACGAAGTCATGCGCGGTCACTGGGTCACCATTTGACCAGTTGGCATCACGCAGCTTAAATGTCCAAACTTTGTTGTCTTCACTTGACCATTCAGCTGCCATGCCAGGGATGGTGTTACCTTCTGGGTCGGTAGTGGTCAAGCCCACGAACATTTGACGTAGAATATTTGATTCAGGTACACCAGAGACTTTGTGTGGGTCGAGTGATTCAGGCTCTGCGCCATTATTCACTGTCAGCTCTTGAACATCCGAAAGCTCATCAGCGCTTGGTGCTGGCGCTGGCGCAGCGGCTCCAGCAGTAGTAGCGGCGGTGTCGGCAGGCTTGTCGCCACCACAAGCGGTCAAAGCAGCGCCAATACCAAAAGCAAGCGCTAAACGAGTATGAGTAAACATCGGTAATTGCATTTTTTATCCTTAAAATGTGTGAAGATTCCCAAGTAGAGACTGCCGTCCATTCAAGACTTATGTAACTTCAATGTTTCATAAAATGACTTGGGGGCAGCTTATTTTGACAAAATGTAACCTTGATGTCAATAGCAGCAACATAAACACCTAAAATTAGGCGTGCGCTACCAAAGTTATGGGGTATAATTTGAATGAACTTTTAAAAGGATAAGTCATGGGTCATCCAAAAGTCATTCGATGTGCCATTATGGTAGCTTTGGTGGGCAGTGGGGCTGGGGCTACCGTAGCATTTGCCCAGAGTAGTGGACCGGTATATCAGGGACAGTCAGCCTATCAGATGCCAGCTGCAACCACCCAAGGGTTTTATGACAAGCATCGCAATGAGCAAATCGCCGCTTGGTCACTTCGGCAGATCAATGCAAGCCTGCCTTTGATTCGCGATCCTTGGGTTAATCAGGTGATCGCTCAGATGAGCGCTCAGATGAATGCCACAGTGCGCACGGTGCCTTTATATCACACGGTCGTGATCGCTGATAATAATATCAATGCCTTTGCAGTGCCGGGCGGTTTGATTGGGATTAATGCTGGGACAGTGATGGCAGCCCAAGCGGTGGATGAGATGGCAAGCGTGATCGCGCATGAGATCGCGCACATCAGCCAAAGACACTACGAGCATCGGCTTGATAATAATAAACGCCTACTTGCGCTACAGCTTGGCGGCTTATTGGCGGCGATCGCTGCGTCGGCAGCAGGTGGCGGCGATGCCGTACTGGCTGTGATGGCAAGCTCACAAACTGCAAGCGCCGAAAATGCTGCCAAATTCAGTCGTGAGCATGAACGAGAGGCAGATCGTGTGGGCATGCAGATTTTGGCGCAGTCAGGTTTTGATGCCAGAGCGATGCCAAGATTTTTTGGGCGGATGCAAAAGCAGCTGAATTTAAATCAATCCAAAAACGCATTCATCCCAAGTTTTGTGCAGTCGCATCCGTTTACCGCTGAGCGGTTGTCCGAGTCCACGGCGCGCGCCCAAGCCTATGCCAAGCCCAATCAAGCGGCGCTACAGTCTCAGGCGGTGCTGTTTGATCAGCTGTATTGGCGCATCAAATATTTAACCGAACAAACCACCCATGCTGAGCTGCTCGCCAATGCCAAGCACAGCGATGGCGCCAAATTGAGCCTTGCGATGAATTTGTCAGACCAAGGTCGTCATCAAGAGGCGCTTCATGTCTTTGACGCCATCCAGCTTGATCGATACGACCCGATCATGTGTCTCACCCAGGCTTATGTACACAGCCAAGCTAGGCAGTATGATGATGCTTTAGCGGCGTTGGAGCCTTGTCAGCGCATTTATCCAGAACGGCGCGATCTGCGCTTGGCGCTGGCAGAGGTTTATCTTGATCAAGATCAGCCTGTGCCTGCTTTGGGCTTATTGGGTGAGTTGACCAAAGATGGCTCATTTGACATTCAAGCTTGGCAAATCAGTTTTCGCGCTTATGAGCAGATGGCAAATCAAGCCGCTGATCCTGCTGCCAAAGCTATGGCACAAATTCATGCGCTGCGCACTCGCAGCCAAGTCGAGCTTTGGCAGGCTCAATATGATCGAGCCTTACAGTCGCTCGCTCAAGCTGAGCAAGTGGCGCGGTCGTCAAATCACCATGCGCTGCTTGCCATGCTAAATCATGATAAAAATAGTGTGCTTGCTGCCAGAGATTTTAAGCCTTGATGGGTGGCTAATACTGCAAAGTCAAATGATAAAATCGGCAGAGTGTTTCTGCCGATTTGGTGTCATATTTGGTCTCGATTATCGTGGTTATCTTGATTAAGGCGTTTGGATCATCGACTCCAAGCCCTTTGGCTTAACTTGGCTTAGGTGTTTTTTGATGGTATCGATGGGCAAGCCTTGTTTTTCGAGGCGTTTTGGGATGATTTGGCTACCTTTTTGACCTTTCATGTCAAACATCATGAACAAATATTCATCTGTCTCATCCCAGCTGCTGACCGCATTCCAAGGAATGGTCGCTGACTGCGTGGCACCCGCGCGCATTTGCATACCGCGCATTTGCGGCGATTTCATCAGATCGGTCGGCGCAGGCATCGCCATGACAAGCCCATGTGACTGCACGCCTAATTGTAGATCATGAAGCTGCTCAGGCATTTGGGTATCTGCCACTTGTTTTTCATACTCACGCTTCATATACCACTTCATGCCCAAAGTACGAGCAAGCAGATATACACCCACCAAAATCAGCATAAGCCAAAAAATGATGGTTGAATAGCCACTGACAAGCACCAAGCCTGCGATCGCTGCAACAACCATCAAGGCAATCACAATCCACTCTGTGCGCTTTAAGGACTTTAATGTAAAATTGCTTGCGCCTTTTTCAAACAATGATAACTGTGCTGCACGAAATTCAGTTTCGCTCATGTTTAAAGCGACAGGCTTTAGCGTATAGGGATAAAGTGCTTTGGTCATTGAGATGAATCCTAACGATGAATTTGCCTATATTACCCATTTTATCCAAAAAAATAAACCCAAAGTTCACATTTGCCAAAATTTTTTGGCTTTTGTCGGCTTTGATTTGAAATTGGCTTAAGTTTTGGGGGAAAATTTGCTATTATAAGAATAAATTTTTATTGTTAATCATTTTAGCACGCCAAGCGCCATTTGGGGCGTTTTTGTGCTTGATAGGATTTTATATGTTAGACCCTAAATTTTTGCGTGGTAACTTAGAAGAGCTAAAAGCCAAACTTGCCACGCGTGGCTATGAGTTGGATGTGGCATTTTGGCAGGAAATTGAAAATCAGCGCAAATCTATCCAAGTCAAGACCGAAGAGCTGCAAGCCAAAAAAAATGCAGGCGCCAAAAAAGTCGGTGAGCTCAAAAGAAACGGTGAAGATGCCAGTGAGCTGATGAACGAGATGCAGGCGGTCAGTGAAGCCATGAAAGCTGCCGAAAATGAACTTAAAGAGCTTCAAAATACCATCACGACTGCTGCACTACAAATCCCAAACTTGCCTGATGACAGCGTGCCTGTCGGCAGTGATGAAAGTGACAATGTCGAAGTGCGCCGCTGGGGCGTACCGCGCGAGTTTGATTTTGAGATCAAAGATCATACCGATATCGGCGAGAATTTGGGTCAGCTTGACTTTGAATTGGCAGCCAAATTAACTGGCTCACGCTTTAGTGTCCTAAAAGGGCATCTTGCCAAGCTTAATCGCGCGCTTGTGCAGTTTATGCTTGATACGCACACCCAAAAATATGGCTATACCGAAATGTATGTCCCTTATATGGTCAATGCTGACAGCTTGCAAGGTACAGGGCAGCTGCCGAAGTTTGAAGAAGATTTATTTAAGCTGCGCGGCGAAAAAGAGTATTACCTGATCCCCACATCAGAAGTGCCACTGACTAACAGTGTGCGTGACACCATTGTTGCACCCAAAAATCTACCCATCAAGCTGACGGCGCACACACCTTGTTTTCGTAGCGAAGCGGGCAGTGCAGGGCGAGATACGCGCGGACTGATTCGTCAGCATCAATTTGAAAAAGTCGAAATGGTGCAAATCACGCGTGCCGATGACTCAATGCAGGCGCTTGAGAATATGACTGCACAAGCAGAAGATATCTTACAGGCGCTTGAGCTGCCTTACCGCGTCGTTACGCTTTGTACAGGCGACATGAGCTTTAGCGCGGTGAAGACCTATGACATCGAAGTGTGGCTGCCATCTCAAAACACCTATCGTGAAATCTCAAGCTGCTCAAACTGTGGCGATTTTCAGGCGCGCCGCATGGGGGCTCGACTAAAAGATGGTAAACACAGTGAATTGGTGCATACGCTGAATGGATCAGGTTTGGCGGTTGGTCGCACCTTGTTGGCGATTTTGGAAAACCATCAAAATGCCGATGGCACGATCACCATTCCCAAAGCCTTACAGCCTTATATGGGCGGACTTGAAGTGATTGCCTAAGACCAAAATGCCGTTTTTATAGCGGCATTTTTTGATTAGGTGCCATGATAAATAGGATCAAACCATCAAATATCTTGGATGAATGTGATAATGAAAGCCTTAGTCATCGGCGCCACAGGTGCCACCGGTCGAGCACTTACCGAGCAGCTACTGACCGATCCTGATTATGACAGCGTGCATGTTTTTGTGCGGAAAGATATGGATATCTGTCATGATAAGCTGACAGTGCATCTGATTGATTTTGATCGGTCTGAAACTTGGGCGGATACCATCAAGGGCGATGTGCTGTATTCATGCTTAGGTACGACGCTTAAGCAAGCAGGCTCAAAAGATCGTCAGTGGCAGGTTGATTATGAGTATCAGCTTGCCGTTGCTAAAGCGGCTGCGATCAATGGCGTGCCTTATTATGTACTGATATCGGCTGAGAACGCCGATGCAAACTCTTGGCTGTTTTATCCACGCCTAAAAGGGGCTCTAGAAAGGGCGGTGTCAAACTTATCTTTTGAGCGATGTGTGATTGTCAGACCGCCCTTATTAAAGCGCCCTAACACCGATCGTGTCGCCGAAAAAATTGGCGAAACTGTCCTCGGCACAATCAGCCAAATAAAGCCGTTTGGCAGCCTAAAACCCATGCCTGTGGCGGATTTGGCAAGCGCCATGAGACAAGCAATTAAGCAAGGCAAGTCAGGCATTATCGCCAAAGAGATGCTATGGCAACTGTCAGCACTTGATCGCCAAAATGGCTAAATTTCAGAACCCAAAAATACTGAAAATATGATATAATTGAGCAAATTTTTTGTTAGGAACTTCGCTGATGCCAATCGAACTTAACCAACGCCATAACGCCAACGCCATCCGTATTCTTGCGATGGATGCCGTCCAACAAGCCAACTCAGGTCACCCGGGCGCACCGATGGGTATGGCGGATATCGCAGAAGTGCTGTGGCGAGAGTTTTTGCGCCACAACCCAAAGAATGCCAAATGGGCAAACCGTGACCGTTTCGTGCTATCTAATGGTCATGGCTCTATGCTGCTGTATGCGTTACTGCATTTGACTGGCTATGATTTGAGCATTGATGATCTTAAAAATTTCCGTCAGCTACATTCAAAAACAGCAGGGCATCCTGAATACGGTTATGCTGATGGCATCGAGACGACGACAGGACCTTTGGGTCAAGGGATTGCCAACGCGGTAGGTTTTGCTTTGGCTGAGAAGACTTTGGCAGCGCAATTTAACAAACCTGACAACGCCATCATCGATCATTTTACCTATGCGTTTTTGGGCGATGGCTGCTTGATGGAAGGTGTCAGCCATGAAGCGTGCTCATTGGCAGGTACTTTGGGGCTTGGCAAACTGATTGCTTATTATGATGATAACGGCATCTCAATTGATGGTGAGGTTGAAGGTTGGTTTTCAGATGACACTGCCAAGCGATTTGAAGCCTATGGCTGGCAAGTATTAAAAGTCGATGGACATGATTCAGATGCCATCCGCGAAGCCACCAAAGAAGCCAGAGCTGAATCAGCCAAGCCGACGCTTATCATTTGTAAAACGATCATTGGCTTGGGCTCACCGAATAAACAAGGCAAAGAAATCAGTCACGGCGCACCTTTGGGCTTAGATGAGATTACTTTGACGCGCACCGAGATTGGTTGGGCGGATGCCACACCGTTCATCATCTCTGATGATGTCTATCAGGCGTGGGATGCCACTGCCAAAGGCGAAGCCGAAGAAGCTGCTTGGAGAGCGCAATTTAATGATTATGAAGCCAAATATCCTGCAGAAGCTGCCGAGCTTTTACGCCGCTTAAGTGGTGAACTGCCTGAGAATTTTGATCAATTGGCGGACGAGTTTATCCAAACTTGTGCCCAAAAAGCAGAAAGTATCGCCACGCGTAAAGCCAGCCAAAATGCCATTGCAGCGCTTGCGCCGAACTTGCCTGAAATCTTGGGTGGTTCAGCTGACCTTGCAGGCTCAAATCTGACCTTGTGGTCAGGTGCCAAGGGCGTTCAAGATCACGCTGATGGTAACTATGTCCATTATGGCGTGCGTGAATTTGGCATGACAGCGATTGCCAATGGCGTGGCACTGCATGGCGGATTTATCCCTTACACAGCGACATTTTTGATGTTCATGGAATATGCGCGTAATGCCGTGCGTATGTCATCGCTGATGAAGCAGCGCGTGATTAATGTCTATACTCATGACTCCATCGGTCTGGGTGAAGATGGTCCAACGCACCAGCCTGTCGAGCAGATTGCCAATTTACGCATGACCCCAAATCATTTTGTGTGGCGTCCTTGTGATACGGTTGAGACAGCGGTAGCATGGAAAATGGCACTAAAAACAGACACCGCGCCATCGTCACTGATTTTATCTCGTCAAAATCTGGCATTCCAAGCACGCAGCGATGAACAAATTAAAAACATCGAAAAAGGCGGATATGTTTTAGCGCCCGAAAAAGGCGAATTGCGCGCGATTATCATTGCAACAGGTTCTGAAGTTGAGCTTGCGATGCAAGCGTATGAGCAGCTAGAAGGCGTGCGTGTGGTTTCAATGCCATGTGCTGAAATTTTTGTGAAGCAGGATCGCGATTATATCGAAAGCGTGCTGCCATCTGATGTTCGTGCGCGCGTTGCTGTCGAAGCGGCGATCACTGATTATTGGTATAAATTCGTCGGCTTAGATGGTAAGGTCATTGGCATGACCACATTTGGGGAGTCTGCACCTGCCAAGGCACTGTTTGAGCATTTCGGCATCACAGCGCAAGCGGTGGTAGAGGCGGTAAATTCTTTGCTTTAACCATTTAATCGCAAGACATTTAAAAATCGGGTGAGTTGATGCACCCGATTTTTTTTGTTTTGGAAGGTAGTTTAAGTAATGATAAGATCAGATTGCTCATGATTTATCAGTATCAAAGATTGATGAAATATGTTAAAATTAGGGCAATATGTCCTAATTTTGTAAAGGCTAAATAAGCCACTTTAATCAGCTTGGGGGCTGTATGTCTGATAAAAATCCACAATTTTCACGCATTTTATTAAAACTGTCGGGTGAGGCGCTGGCTGGCGGTCGTGATATGGGTATTGATGCTAATATTTTGGATCAAATGAGCCTATCCATCGCCCATCTTCGTGGGTTGGGTGTGCAAGTGGGCATCGTCGTCGGTGGCGGTAATCTGTATCGTGGCAGCACCCTACAAAAGCAAGGCTTGGTTGGTCGTGTTACGGGCGATCAGATGGGGATGCTTGCAACCGTTATGAATGGTCTGGCGATGCGTGATGCCTTGGTGCGCCGCAATATCAAAACTCGCTTGATGTCAGCGATCGCCATTGATACGGTGGTAGAATCGTATTCTAGCCGTGATGCCATTCGCCATCTGAACAATGGCGAGGTATGTATTTTTGTGGCAGGCACGGGCAATCCATTTTTTACCACTGATACTGCAGCATGTTTGCGTGGCATTGAGATTGAAGCAGGTTTGATCTTAAAAGCAACCAAAGTTGATGGTGTGTATGATAAAGATCCATCTACTCATGAAGATGCAATAAAATTCGATAGCCTAAGCTTTGATGAAGTGCTCGAGAAAAAATTGGGCGTGATGGATCTCACCGCGATTGCTTTGTGCCGTGAACACAATGTACCGCTGCAAGTCTTTGACATGAATAAACCCAATGCACTGCTTAATGTCGTCATGGGCGAAGCTGAAGGTACACGAGTGTATCACTGATTGACCGTGGTTTGTACTGATTGAATGTTTGATAGTTAAGGAAATTTTATGATTAATGATATTAAAAAAGACGGCGAAAGCCGTATGCAAAAATCCATTGAAGCCCTTGAAGGTGCCTTTGGTAAACTTCGCACAGGACGCGCACACCCTGGCGTTTTGTCAGGTGTGATGGTGAGCTATTATGGCTCTGACACACCACTAAACCAAGTGGCGAGCATTAACGTGGAAGATAGCCGCACCTTATTGGTACAGCCTTTCGACCGCTCAATGGTGCAAGCGGTTGATAAAGCAATCCGTGAAGCAGATTTGGGTCTAAATCCGATGACTGCCGATGTGATCCGCGTTCCGATGCCGGCATTGACCGAAGAAACTCGCCGCGATATGCAAAAAATTGCTCGTGCTGATGCTGAGCAAGCGCGCGTATCGGTGCGTAATATTCGCCGCGATATGTTAAGCGATATTAAAGATCTTCTAAAAGAAAAAGAGATCTCAGAAGATGATGAGCGCCGCGCCGCTGACGATGTTCAAAAATTGACCGATAAATTTATCGCAACCATCGATAGCCGTCTTGAGAAAAAAGAAAGCGAGCTGATGGAAGTGTGATTGATCATAAGTGAGATATGGCATGGATAAGGAGTTTTCTTTATCCATGTTATTCATTTATTTGGATTAAATTTAGATTTAAATGACGGTAATTGTAACACCATGACAACCCAAATTTGTGCCTCTTTGCCCACCATTCCCAAGCATATTGCCATCATTATGGATGGTAACAACCGCTTTGGTAAATCCAAACAGCTGGCAACAGGTGCAGGTCATGTGGCAGGCAAAGATGCGCTTGATCCGATCGTTGAGCATTGTTTGGCTATAGGGGTTCAGGCTCTGACGGTGTTTGCATTTTCAAGCGAGAATTGGGCGCGTCCAAAAGATGAGGTGGATCTTTTGATGCGACTTTTGTCTCAGACCATTTATGAGCAGCTACCACGCATGAATCAGTATCGCATTCGCTTGCGTTTTATTGGGGATCGTAGCCAGCTTTCTGATGATTTGGCAAAACTTATGGCAGAAGCAGAAGCAAAGACTGCGCATTTTGATGCGATGACTTTGGTGATCGCCATCAGCTACGGTGGACAGTGGGACATTGCCAATGCCGCTAAAAAAGTTGCCAAACAAGTTGAGGCAGGCAAGCTTTGCGCTGATAGTATTGACACTCAGACGATCGGCGCGCAGCTGGAATTGGCTGATTTGCCACCAGTGGATATGCTTATCCGCACAGGCGGCGAGTACCGCATTTCAAATTTTTTACTGTGGCAAGCGGCGTATGCTGAGTTGTTTTTTACGCCCACATTGTGGCCTGAGTTTGGCTGTGATGAGCTCGATGAGATGATCCATATTTTTGCTGGTCGAGAGCGCCGATTTGGTATGACCAGTGAACAGGTCCAAAAAGCCGAGCGCTAAGCTGAAGTGATTTTTTAAGCGCTTTAAAATTAATAACCCTTTGCAAGGATGTTTTAGCTATGTGGCAACGAATAAAAACGGCGATTGTTTTGGTTGTGATTGTTGGGTTTGCGTTATTTGCAAGCTCAATGCCGATTTTTGTGTTGCCGCTGTTGGCGATCGGCGTCTTGATCGCTGCACATGAATGGACGAAACTCATGCCAAAGTGGAAGCAGCCAGCACAGTTTATTTTGGCGGTATTACTCATTACGATGCTGTCGATTTTGGTGCCTTGGACTTGGGTGTTTTGGTGGGCGGCATCGCTGGGTATTTGGGTGATGGCGACTGCTTGGGTATTTCAATATCCTGATAAAGAAAAATGGTATGGTAGGCGACTGGTGTACATGGGCGCAATCATTCTCACCGCTGCCATCACTGCGATGTATGGGCTTTGGCAGATGTCGCCTTGGTGGCTGATGTATGTATTTTTATTGGTATGGTGTGCAGACAGCGGGGCTTATTTTGTTGGCAGAAAATTTGGCAAACGAAAAATGGCGCCAAATGTATCACCAAATAAAAGCATAGAAGGCTTATATGGCGGCTTGGCAGTCTCTGGCGTGGTCACCATTTTGGTGGGTAACTATCTGCAGCTGTCTGGCATGACTTTGGCGCTGTTCTTGATTTTATCTTGGCTGACTGTGCTTGCCAGTGTACTGGGCGATTTGTTTGAATCCATGCTCAAGCGCCGCGCAGGTATCAAGGATTCTGGAACGATTCTACCGGGGCATGGCGGTGTTTTGGATCGGATTGATTCGCTGCTTTCAGCCACGCCGGTGTTTGCTTTTGGTTTTTGGCTATTATTAAAGCTTGGTATTTTTACAGAAATTTGGGTAAAAATGCATTTTGCAGCCATGCGCATTCCTTTTTGATCTTTTCTACCGAATCACTTTTAATAATCAAAGCAGAATTTAAGGATGGTAATGAATAGCACCCCTCAATCTTTGGCAGTGCTGGGAGCGACAGGCTCAATCGGTGATAGTACGCTACAGATTATCCGTCAGCATCCCGATCGTTATCGCATTCATGCGCTGACAGGGTTTGGGCGTGCCGATAAGTTACTGGATTTGGCGCTTGAGTTTCACCCTGCCAAAATTTGCACTTCGCCTGATAATCATGCTCTGCTCAGTCAAAAAGTTGCCGAGGCAGGCTTGGACACCATTGTGCTTTCAGGGGATGATGGTTTGATTGAGATTGCCAGTGATGATTCGGTGGATACGGTGGTGGCAGCCATTGTCGGCGCAGCCGGTCTGTCGTCCACATTGGCGGCTGCACGCACAGGTAAGCGAATTTTGCTTGCCAATAAAGAGTCGCTTGTGATGGCAGGTGATTTGGTGATGAAAACGGCAAAAAAACATGGCGCAACCATTTTGCCGATCGATTCAGAGCATAATGCCATTTATCAGTGCTTGCCTGCCGCCATCCAAGATGATAACACTGCCATACATGAGCCGATGTATGGCATTAAGCAGCTTTGGCTGACCGCTTCTGGTGGGGGATTTTTGGATAAATCAATCGAACAAATGCAAAATGCCAGCGTCAAAGAAGCGGTGAGCCATCCTAATTGGTCAATGGGTCAAAAAATTTCCATTGATTCTGCCACCATGATGAATAAAGGGCTTGAGCTGATTGAAGCGTGTCATTTATTTGATCTTAAAGAAGATCAAATCAAGGTGGTGATTCATCCTAATAGCGTCGTGCATTCCTTGGTTGAGTACATAGACGGCAGTTTTTTGGCTCAGCTTGGCAGCCCAGATATGAAAACGCCCATTGCGCATGCGCTCGCCTATCCTGAGCGCATTGATGCGGGGGTTAGTAGTCTTGATTTATATCAATTAAGCGAACTTAAATTCTTGGCGCCAGATCTGGAAAAATTTGGCTGCTTAAAACTGGCAAGACAAGCGGCAAAACTTGGTACAGGTGCATGTATCGCACTCAATGCAGCCAATGAAATCGCTGTGGCGGCGTTTTTGGCAGAGCGCATACGCTTGACCGACATCGCACTTATTGTCGAAGCTTGCCTGAATGATCCTTTGATTATTGAGCAATATTCACAAGATTTTGCCGATGAAAAATTTGGGCTTGAGCGTATACTCTCGATGGATGACACAGTAAGAAAAGTCGCCGAAGCCAAAGTAAACGAGCTTAATAAAGGCGGTGATCTATGACTGCTTTGTACATGATTTTTGCGGCAATTTGTGTGCTTGGTCCTTTGGTTGCTTTACATGAGTTTGGACATTATATCGTTGCTCGATTGTGCGGCGTGCAGGTGCAGACTTATTCTATTGGATTTGGACCCAAGCTGTTTGGGTGGACGTCTAAACGATCAGGCATACAGTATCAACTTGCCGCCATTCCGCTTGGTGGTTATGTCAAAATGCTAGATGGGCGCAGTGAGACTGTGTCTGATGAACTAAAATCTGTGGCGTTTGATCATCAGCATCCCCTTAAGAAAATTGCCATCGTCGCAGCTGGTCCTGTGATGAATTTTTTAATTGCTATTGGTTTATTTTGGGTATTGTTTTTATTTCCCAGCGAGCAGCTTAATACGCGTATCGGTAAGATTATCGATGATTCGCCCGCTGCTGCCAGTGGTTTGGTGGTTGGCGATAAGATTATTAGTATTGATGATAAGCCAGTCGATACATGGCAAGAGACCGCATACGCCTTAGCTGCTCGGATGGGTGAAAGTACTGCCATTCATGTGGGTATTGAGCGAGACGGTCAAATTGCCCAAGAGTCGGTTGAAGTTGCAAGATTTATGCAGCAGACAGATGGTCGCCGTGAGCCTAATGATCCTTTGAGCAGTTTAGGTGTCCTGCCTTATCAGCCGGTGATTGCGCCCATTGTCGGTGAGGTGGTCGCTGATGGCGCAGGTGCCATGATGGGACTACAGGTCGGTGATGCCTTCACCGCCATTAATGGTGAACCGATCAATGACTGGCTGAGCGCCGCACAGATCATCCAAAAAAATCCAGAAACCATGCTCCATGTCACAGTCATGCGTCAAGGTGAGCCGCTTAATCTAAAACTAATGCCTCGCGCTGTTGAGACGCGTAGCGGCGTCGTTGGGCAGTTAGGTATTCGTCCAAAAGTCGACTCAGATCAGCTTATCCCGTCTGAATACCGTATGACGATCCACTATGGCGCTCGCGAGGCATTCACTCAAGCCATCCGAAGAACGTATGATCTGTCAGCCATGACGCTGAATGCCATGGGTAAGATGATCACAGGGCTGATTGGCATTGAGAATTTATCAGGACCAATCACCATCGCTGAGGTATCTAAGACCAGTTTTGAGCTTGGATTTAAAGAAGTGCTATCGACGGCAGCGATTATCAGCTTAAGCCTAGCGGTGCTCAATCTGCTGCCCATTCCGGTATTGGATGGTGGTCATTTGGTATTTTACACCTATGAGCTGATCATGGGTAAACCGATGAGTGAGTCCATTCAGGTGGGTGCTTTTAAGTTTGGCGCGCTTTTGCTTTTTTGTTTCATGTTGCTTGCAATCAGTAACGATATCATGCGATTATTTGGCTGATTCCTGATTTTTCAAACATTTAACAAAAAATTTTGAATTTTTTAAGCTGAAATGCTTGCCAAATTTAACTTTTTGGCTTACCTTTACACAATATAAATTTGGGTGTAGAAAAGTTTTGATACATTTTTATGCCTTATTTTTAGAAATTTTAAAAATTAAGTTTGGATAGACTTATGCGTAATTCATATTTTAAAGGTTTTCAGGTCAGCGCAATCGCAATCGCCGTCACGATGGTGATGTCGGTTGAGGCGCAGGCGGCGGATTTTGTGGCGAATGATATCGCCATCACAGGTTTGCAGCGAGTGACTATTGAAAGCTTACAAACCGTGTTGCCGTTTCGCTTGGGGCAAGTGGTGAGTGAAGCGAAGCTCGCTGAAGGTGTCAAAGCGCTGTACGCAACAGGCAATTTTTCGGATGTGCAGGTCTATCATCAAGAAGGGCGTATTATCTATCAAGTCACCGAAAGACCGCTGATCGCTGAGATCAATTTTGAAGGCAATCGCTTGATCCCAAAAGATGGCTTGGAAGAAGGTCTTAAAAATGCAGGCTTGGCTGTCGGTCAGCCGCTCAAGCAAGCCACAGTGCAGATGATCGAAACTGAGCTTGCCAATCAATACATGTCGCAAGGCTACTATAATACCGAAATCACAGTCAAACAGACCTTAATGGATGGCAATCGTGTCAAGCTTGATATGACGTTTGCTGAGGGTAAGCCTGCGCGCGTGGTTGATATTAATATCATTGGCAATCGACATTTTAGCGATGCAGATTTGATTGATGAACTTGCCATCAAAGATAACAAAATCAATCCACTATCAAAAGCTGACCGCTACACCCAAGAAAAATTGGTTGCAAGTTTGGAGAGCTTGCGCGCCAAATATCTGAATGCTGGCTTTGTGCGCTTCGAGGTTAAGGATGCCAAGCTTAACATTAACGAAGACAAAAACCGCGTCTTTATCGAGATCTCGTTAGACGAAGGTGAGCAGTATCGTTTCGGTCAAGCGCAGTTTATGGGAAATATTACCTACACCCAAGATGAGCTGCAGCAGCTGCTAGAGTTTCAGCCTGGAGAAGGATTCTCACAAGCCAAACTTGATAGCTCAACAGGCGGTATCAGTGCTAAATTTGGAGATGATGGCTATTATTATGCCCAAATTCGTCCTGTGACGCGCATTAATGATGAGACACGCACGGTAGATGTGGATTATTATATTGATCCGGTGCGCCCTGTTTATGTACGACGGATTAATTTTACGGGTAACTTTAAAACCCAAGATGAAGTGCTTCGCCGCGAGATGCGTCAGCTTGAAGGTGCATTGGCATCCAACCAAAAGATTCAGCTGTCACGCGCACGCCTAATGCGCACAGGTTTCTTTAAAAATGTGACCGTAGATACTCGCCCAGTGCCGAATTCGCCGGATCAAATTGATGTGAATTTTGTGGTAGAAGAACAGCCATCAGGCTCGTCGACCATCGCTGCTGGCTACTCTCAAAGTGGCGGTGTGACTTTCCAGTTTGATGTGTCACAAAGTAATTTTATGGGTACAGGTAATCGTGTTAACGCGTCATTTTCTCGTTCTGAAACGCGAGAAGTTTACAGCTTGGGCATGACTGATCCATATTTTACCGTCAATGGCGTCTCTCAAAGCTTAAATGGTTATTATCGCAAAACCAAGTATGATGATAAGAACATCAGTAACTATGTGCTTGACTCTTATGGCGGCTCATTAAGCTATGGCTATCCGATCGATGAAAATCAGCGATTAAGCCTAGGTGTAAATATCGATAAAACTGAAGTGCGTGGTGGTCGCTTCATGGGTATCAGCAATGTTAAGCAGCTGATTGATGATGGCGGTGAAATCTCAGTTGATGCCAATGGCGTCCCTGATTTTAAAAATGACTATACCAGCTATAATGCCATTTTAGGCTGGAGTTACTCAAGCCTAGATCGACCAGTATTCCCAACCAAAGGCATGAGTCATAATGTGGATTTGACATTCGGTTTTGGTGATAAAACCTACCAAAAAGCTGTCTATCAAGGCAATATTTATCGTCCATTTATTAAGGACTCTGTGCTACGCGGCTACGCCAAGCTTGGCTATGGTAATGATCTGCCATTTTATGAAAACTTTTATGCTGGGGGCTATGGTTCGGTGCGTGGCTATGACCAATCTTCTTTGGGTCCGCGCTCTCAAGCATATTTGGCAGCACGCCGTGGTCAGGCTTTCCCACGTGGTGAAATTGTTGGCGGTAACGCCTTGGCAACCTTTGGCACTGAGTTAATTTTACCATTGCCATTTAAGGGCGACTGGGTGGATCAAGTGCGTCCAGTCATCTTTATTGAAGGTGGTCAGGTGTTTGACACCACGGGTATGGATAAAGAAACCATTGATTTGACACGTTTTGAAGATCCAAAAGCGACGACTGAACAAAATGCTCGAGCGAATAACTATCCGCTGCTCACTCAAGATAAAGAATTGCGTTATAGTGCTGGCGTTGGTGCAACTTGGTATACACCGATCGGTCCTTTATCCATCAGTTATGCCAAAGCCTTGAACAAAAAAGACACTGACGAAACTGATACTGTACAATTCCAAATTGGTAGCGTATTTTAATGCTCAGCATTCATGACATTATCACAGCCATTGAAAAGCGCCAGCCAGTCTTAAACAAAGAAGCATTAGATCATAATGCCATCTTTATTGGAGTGGCTAATTTGGGCGGTGCAAATGATCGACAAATTGCCTTTTTAGCACAGCCAAAATACATCAATGAATTGGCTGATACCAAAGCAGGACTGGTTTTATTGTCAGATAAATTTGCCGATAAAGCACACGCAGTCAATGCGTCAGCACCCTATCTTTTGGTGAAAGATGCTTATTTGGCTTATGCTTGTGTTAGCGCATTATTTGCGCCTAATGACCCATCGGGTATTCATCAGACGGCGGTCATCTATGACTCAGCGCACATTTCCAAGCAAGTAACCATTGGTGCGCATGCTGTCATTGGGGCAGGGGCGCACATCGCTGATGGCGTGATCATCGGTGCAGGTGCTATCATTGGTGAGCGTGTGCAGATTGGTCGTGGTAGTTTGATTGATGCTGGTGCTATCGTTCATCATGACTGTGTCATTGGTGAGCAGGTGCGTATTCATAGCCATGCTAACATCGGCTCTGAAGGCTTTGGATTTGCACCGGCATTGGCTGAAGGTCAAGTGCAGTGGCAACGCATCGCTCAGCTTGGACGTGTGATCATTGGCAATCATGTGCGTATCGGCAGTCATACCTGTATTGATCGTGGTGCTGTGGATGATACCGTCATTGGCGATCATGTGATTATTGATAATTTGGTGCAGATTGCTCACAATGTACAGATTGGTAGCGGTACCGCCATCGCCGCAAAATGCGGGATTGCAGGCAGTACCAAAATCGGCAAAAACTGTATCATTGGCGGTGCAGTCGGTATTAGTGGTCATCTCACCATTACCGATGGTGTGACCATCACAGGCATGAGTATGGTGATTAGTGATATTCGTGAGGCAGGTAGCTATTCGTCGGGTACGGTTGCGATGCCTTCTTTAAAATGGCGACGTGCCGCATCCAGATTCCGTCAAATGGGCGAAAAATAAACCAAAGATTTTGGATGATTGACCGATCATCTGATTTGCTTTGTTAAAGCTTTGATATATAAGGAAATTTATGTCCGTTTCTAGTATTGATTTTGAGTTACTGAATGATACTGATCTGACAGCGCTCAGTGAGCGAGGCATCACGCTGCCACTTCGCTATGATCAAATTAAGCATTATCTACCCCATCGTTATCCGTTTATGCTCATTGATCGGGTAACCGCTTGCAGGCCTAATGAATGGATCACTGGATATAAAAACATCAGCATCAATGAAGAGATGTTTAATGGGCATTTTCCAGATAATCCGATCATGCCAGGCGTGCTACAAGTCGAAGCCATGGCGCAGATTTCAGGCATTTTGGGCTTTATCAGCGCAGGGCAGACATCTGATGATGGCTATTTGTACTTGTTTGCAGGTGTGGATAAGGTTCGTTTTAAGAAAGTTGTCACGCCAGGTGATCAGTTGGTGATTCGCTCAAAAGTTTTGATGAATAAACGAGACATTTATAAATTTGAGTGCACTGCCCATGTTGATGGTCAGCTGACATGCAGTGCTGAAATTATGATCGCTCGCCAAAAGGTGGATGGCATCAAATGATTAACATGCAATCATTTGAGATAAATTTTTAAGAGGTAACCATGACGATTCATCCTACGGCGATTATTGATGAGTCTGCAATCATAGATGATTCAGCCATCATCGGACCTTATTGTATCATTGGCAAAAACAGTAAGATTGGCGCACATACTGTGCTTCGTAGCCATGTCATCATTGGTGAGAATACCACCATTGGTGCACATAATGACATTTATCAATTTGCCAGTGTTGGTGAGAATCCCCAAGATTTAAAATACGCAGGCGAGCCAACCTATCTTGAGATTGGTGATTATAATCGCATTCGCGAAGCGTGCACCATCCATCGTGGCACCGCCCAAGATCAAGGCGTGACCCGTATCGGCAACCAAAACCTGTTTATGGTCAACGTGCACATTGCTCATGACTGTTTGGTTGGGGATCACAATGTATTGGCAAATAATGTGGGCATTGCTGGACATGCTTATATTGGCAATCATGTGATTATCGGCGGTCAATCTGGCGTCCACCAATTTTGTCGAATTGATGACTATAGCATGATCGGCGGTGCCAGCTTAATTGTCAAAGATGTGGCGGCATATGTGACGGTGTCAGGCAATCCTGCCAAGGCGCATGGCATAAATAAAGAAGGCATGCGCCGAAAAGGGTGGTCGCAAGAAACCATCAAAGCGCTGGATCAAGCGTATCGATTGGTGTTTCGCTCAGGATTGCTGCGTGACGAGGCTTTGACTGAGCTTGAAAAATTGGTCGAAGCAGAGCCTAAAGTGCAGCTTTTGATTGACTCAATCACTAATAGCAAGCGTGGCTTGGTTCGATAAATTGAAAAAGATGAAAAGTTATTGAATTTTTTAATTTATTCTTAAATAATGATCAATTTATTTAAATAATCTATCGCATTTGCAAAACCTGTAACGATTTGTTGCAGGTTTTTTACTTTTAATTATAGGATTTGTTTGACTTTTTTTGTAAGTTCATACAAACTATAGTGGTGCATTTATCATTTTAAAACTTATCTTAAAAAGTTTGGATAAAACACCAAAATAAAAAGTGGGCGCGGTGACTATATGACTGAAGTTCGACACTTAGACTTTAGGATATGTCACACGCAAGAATATTTGATTCTCTCAAAAGAGTGATAGGATTTTAGGAGAGCTATTATGTCGGCGCAACGAGAAAGTTGGTCAGCACGCTCTGGCTTTATTTTGGCAGCCATCGGATCGGCTGTTGGTTTGGGTAATATCTGGCGTTTCCCTTATGTTTCTTATGAAAATGGCGGTGGCGCATTCTTTTTACCGTATTTGATCGCACTTGCGACGGCAGGATTCCCTTTGCTGTTTTTAGATTATGTGATGGGTCAAAAATATAAAGGTGCACCACCGACGGCTTATCGCCGTTTTATCAAATCAGCCGAAGGCATTGGCTGGTGGCAAGTGATAGTTTGTACCATTATTGGTATTTATTATGCGTCAGTGTTGAGCTGGGCAGGTAACTACACGCTATTTGCAGTTGGTCAGCAGTGGGGTGAAGATACCGAAGGGTTTTTCTTTAATACCTATCTACAAAATGCCAGTGAATTAACCATGGCTTATTCATCACAGCTGTTAATCGGCTTGGTGGTTGTTTGGGCGATCGTATTGCTGATTTTATACGGCGGCATCAAAAAAGGTGTGGAGCTGTCTAATAAAATTTTCATTCCTTTATTGGTAATTATGTTTGGCGTATTGGTTGCGCGCGCGGTCACTTTGCCAGGCGCAACGATGGGTTTGGATACGTTCTTTGCGCCTAACTGGGAAAAAATGGCGGATCCTAAGGTTTGGCTAGCTGCTTATGGACACGTGTTTTTCTCGATGTCGATTGGTTTTGGGATCATGGTGACTTATGCCTCATACCTTAAGCGTAATGCCAACTTGACTGGTTCAGGCTTGGTGGTTGGTTTTGCCAACTCATCGTTTGAGCTTTTGGCAGGCATTGGGATTTTCTCTGTTTTGGGCTTCATGGCGCAGGCATCAGGCGTGCCAGTTTCTGAAGTAGTTTCAGGTGGTATCGGTCTTGCATTCATTGCCTTCCCAAAAATCATCTCAACCATGGGCGATGCAGGCAATTTGGTGGGTATTTTGTTCTTTGGATCTTTATTTGTCGCTGGCGTGACTTCAATGGTATCAATTCTGCAAGTGCCTATTTCAGCTGTCCAAGATAAGTTTGGCTGGTCAAAACAGCAATCGGTCACCGTTGTTGGATTGGGTTCAGCGATCATCTCGATTGCGTTATTTGGTTCTCAAAATGCCATCACATTTGTGGATGTGATCGATAATTTTGTGAATAATATCGGCATCGTCTTTGGCGCGATCTTGTCTATCATTTGGGTCACTTGGTTTAATCGCAATAAATTGCCTGAATTGATCAATCACATCAATGCCATCTCAAGTGTGAAAGTGGGCGCGGTTTGGTCATTCATGCTGACGATTGTGACACCAATCGCTTTGATTGTCACCTTGGGTTTGACGCTTAAATCATTGCTTACCGAAGGCTATGGCGGTTATCCGGTTAATGTGCAGTTTATCTTTGGATGGGGTGTGATCATTATCTGTGCCATATTGGCACTGGTGTTACCGCGCATCAAAGGTCATTCGTCTCATGAAGAACAATAAGGAGATTTAAAAATGGGAACTTTAGCACTGATCATTATGATTGTTGCAATGACAGTAATTTGGGGTGGTCTGATCATCTCTGCGCTGCATCTTGCCAAACATCCTGATATCGATATGGATAAAGTGCCATCTCATCATTGATGATGCACCGCTCAAAAAACCCGTCAAGCTACCGACTTGACGGGTTTTTGTTTGGTTTATTCAATCTTAAAAAGTGACTCTAGCTTTCATCAATTATCCATGGTGTTTGTTAGAGATATTGGCTATAATGATTTGAGTTTTACGCTGACAACGCACATGGATGGGTTGCCTTGACTGATGTCATCAAAATATAAAGCTGTTTATTGGGAGAATGACAGCTTTTGTCATTTTTAAGGGATTTTTGGTATGATTACCGAGCATCTGGTTGATATGTCACGTCTGCAGTTTGCTGTGACTGCACTTTACCATTTTTTATTTGTGCCGTTAACGCTTGGGATGACATGGCTTTTGGTCATCATGGAAGCCGTTTATTTAACAACGGGCAAAGAAATTTGGAAAGACATGACCCGGTTTTGGGGTAAGCTATTTGGAATTAATTTTGTGCTTGGGGTAACCACAGGCATAACCATGGAATTTCAATTCGGTACAAACTGGGCATATTATTCGCATTATGTGGGCGACATCTTTGGCGCACCGCTTGCCATCGAAGGCTTGATGGCTTTTTTCCTTGAGTCCACCATGGTTGGGCTATTTTTCTTCGGTTGGGATAGAATGTCTCGGCTACAGCACTTCACAACAACGGTGCTGATGGCGCTGGGTACCAGTTTATCAGCATTGTGGATTTTGGTAGCGAATGGCTGGATGCAAAATCCAGTTGGTGCTGAATTTAATTATGAAACCATGCGCATGGAAATGGTCAGCTTCGCTGAAGTTTTCTTGAATCCTGATGCCCAAAATAAATTTGTTCATACTGTCTCGGCAGGCTATGTGACAGGCGCATCTTTTGTGCTTGGGGTGTCAGCGTGGTATCTGCTAAAAGGGCGGGATATTGCGTTTGCTAAGCGCAGTTTTCATGTTGCGGCGGCATTTGGCTTTGCTGCCATCTGTAGCGCCATTGTTTTGGGAGATGAGTCTGGATACTCGATCGGACAAGCTCAACAAACCAAATTGGCAACCATGGAAGCCATGTGGGAGACTGAACCTGCACCAGCTGGCTTTAATGTCATTGCCGGTATTAATGAAGCTGAACAAAAAAATGACTGGTCGCTTCACGTCCCTTATGTCATGGGGGTTTTAGGTACGCGTTCATTTGATACTGAGATTTTAGGCATTCATGATATCAAAAAGCTAAATGCCGATCGCATCGTGAACGGCATGACTGCTGTTAGCGCCTTGGATTTGATGCGTGAAAATAAGCTAAATGGCGTTGAAAATCCGCAAGCCTTGATTGACGTTTTTGAGGAGCATAAAGAAGATTTGGGCTTCGGACTGCTCCTCAAAAAATACACCGATAACATGGCCGATGTCACTCCAGAAATGCTCTCAAAAGCCGTGGACGACAGTGTACCGCGTGTCGCTCCGATGTTTTGGACATTCCGTGTGATGGTGGGCATGGGTGTGCTGATGCTTGTTTTATATAGCTTGTGCTTATTCTTTACTTTGAAAGGTAATTTTATGAGCAAGCCTTGGCTATTAAAATTTGCATTGGTGATGATTCCTGCACCTTGGATCGCAGCAGAAGCAGGGTGGTTTGTTGCAGAATATGGTCGTCAGCCGTGGACAGTTTACGGGATTTTACCGACACACTTATCGGTTTCTAATATCGATGTGAGTAATGTGATTTTATCCATGGCGGGGTTTGTCATTTTTTATACCCTATTGGCGATCGTTGAGGTGTATTTGATGCTTAAATATGTGCGTCTTGGTCCTGCAAGTCTTGGGACGGGTAAGTACTTCGGAGAAACGGCATCAGAGCATTTAATTCAGCCATCCGATAAGCAGGAGGTATAACCATGCTGTATGAATTGTTTGACTATCAATTATTAAAGCTGATTTGGTGGCTGCTTGTCGGTGTTTTGCTGATCGGCTTTGCCATCATGGATGGCCACGATATGGGCGTGTGTACGCTATTGCCTTTTGTGGGTCGTACCGATACCGAAAGACGCATCATTGTCAATACGATTGGACCGCACTGGGAGGGTAACCAAGTTTGGTTTATTACCGCTGGTGGGGCGATCTTTGCGGCACTGCCTTTGGTGTATGCGACCGCGTTTAGTGGCTATTATTGGGCATTAATGGCAGCATTGTGGGCATTATTTTTCCGTCCTGTTGGCTTTAAATACCGCAGCATGATCAAAAACGACACATGGCGCAATACGTGGGATTGGCTGTTATTTGTTGGATCGAGCGTGCCTGCATTGATTTTTGGTGTGGCTTTCGGTAATTTATTGCTTGGCTCACCGTTTAGTTTTGACCAAAATTTGGTGTCTACTTATTCTGGTTCATTTTTTGAACTCTTGGCACCATTTGCCTTACTATGTGGCTTGGTCAGTGTTGCCATGCTAACCATGCAAGGCGGTGTGTATTTGGCGCACCGCACCATTGAAGATGTGCAATCTCGCGCCAAAAACTCGGCAACCGTTGCCGCGGTCATCACTTCAGTGCTTTTTGTCATCGCAGGGTTTTGGGTGCAGACATTGGATGGCTATGTTTTGGTAAGTGCTGTAGATGGTGGTGCGGTGATTGATCCACTATCAAAACAAGTACAAATCCAATCTGGCGCTTGGATGACTAATTTTTATAATCATCCTGGGCTATGGCTGCTACCAGCATTAGGTACACTGATGCCACTTGTGACCATTACTTTACTAAAAATGGGTCGCACATTGACCGCATTTGTCAGCTCAAGCCTAGCCTTGCTTGGCATCATCGGAACGGCAGGCGTGGCATTATTCCCATTTTATATGCCATCTTCTACCGATCCGCGCTCAAGCCTGACCGTTTGGGATTCAACATCAAGCCATTTTACTTTGTTAATTATGCTTTTTGTGGTGATTTTCTTGTTGCCTGTCGTGTTGGCTTATACCAGCTGGGGCTATGCAGTGATGCGAGGAAAAGTCACCAAGGCTTATATCAAAGAAAACGAAAAAACACTTTATTAATGAGGTAAATTATGTGGTATTTTGCTTGGATCTTAGGATTGGGTTTTGCAGTACTGCTCGCCATTGTCAGTGCGGTTTGGGTTGAGTTTGAAGACAGCCGTAATGACTCTTTTAAGCAGTTTGACAATAAAAAATAAAGAGCATCGATCAATATCACTCCAAGCCAGTGCGTTTGGGGTGATCTTTTATGCTGGTTTAACGATTAGTATCTTTGATTTAGCAAAACTCAAGCAATACAAGCGTGGTATAATTTGCCAAATTTGATCAAATAATGCAGTAATCTTTAATTTGGGTGTGGCATGTCAAAACTAAAAAATTGCATGTATTCGATTGCTTTGGGAGCGTCAATAGTCAGTACGGCGTCGGTGGGCGCCGCTATGCCTGCCGCCGCCAATAATTTGGCGTCGTTATTTGGCGGTGCAAGTCAGCCAAAATTTTTGCCCGTGCATGAAGCATTTCAAGTGTCTGCCTCTCAGTCGGGGGATGAGCTTGTTGTCAGTTTTCAGGTTACGCCCAAGCACTATATTTACCAAGAGCGGCTGTCACTCAAGCTGCCCGATGGTGTCAGCGCTGGGCAATGGGTATTTGATAAAACGCCTACGATCATCGATGATCCCACATTTGGTGTCGTGCCTGTTTTTGAGGAGAATGTGAGTGCACGCGTTAAGCTGTCTAGCCAAACGACCATTGACAAACAGCCAGTTGAGGTGCGTTGGCAAGGCTGCGCCAAAGCAGGACTTTGTTATCCACCAGAGATCACGACCGCCCAAATCAGCTTAGAAGCAGACAAGTCAGTTGCACCCACCGCTAAAGCCCAGCCCAGCCCAGCTGCCAAAGCATCTGTATCCGCTGAGCAAAATTTAAGTCAAACACCGACTTTGGCTGCCCAAACAAGTGATCAATCGGCTGCAAATGACACAAATAGTGAACATTTGGATGACCAAAGCAAGCTTGATGAACAGCGAGTAGCCTCTGATATTCAGGCTTCTGATGATGGAACAGATGACCTTACTCAAGCTACGATAGCCAATGATGTTGATCAAAAATTTGCCCTCGATCACACATTGCCTGAAGTGAATGATAAAAATCTGTCTCCGATTTTGATGATTGGCTTTTTGTTTTTGGCGGGCATTTTGCTTGCGTTTACGCCTTGTGTTTATCCGATGATTCCCATTGTTGCCAATATCGTAGCGCGTCAGCACGCCAAATCCAGTGCTAAGCGAGGCTTTGTTTTGTCTTCTGCTTATGGCGTGGGTGTGGCAACCGCTTATGGGCTACTTGGGGCGCTCATAGCTTGGTTTGGGCAGGCGCTTGGCATCGCTACCTGGTTGCAGCGCGTTGAAGTTCTTTTGGTTGCGGCACTCTTATTTGTCTTTTTTGCACTTTTTATGTTTGGTTGGATTCAGCTGCGCCTGCCAAGCGTACTGTCAAACACGTTATCCGCCAAATCGCAAGCAGCCGATAGCCGACTTGGCACCATTGGCGGTAGTTATTTGTCAGGTCTGTTGTCAGCATTGGTAGTGTCCCCATGTGTTTCAGCACCCATGGCTGGTGCACTGACGGTCGTTGCGGCAAGCGGTAATGTGATTTTTGGCTTTTTGGCGTTATTTGCATTGGGTATCGGTATTTCTGTGCCATTGATTGTCATGGGTACAGCGCAAGGCAAATGGATACCAAAATCAGGCGCATGGATGCAGCACATTCGTAGCTTGGGCGGATTTTTGCTGCTTGGGGTTGCTTTGTTATTGATTGAGCGCATTGTCTTATCCACATGGATGTTGGGGCTGTGGATGGTGTGGTTTGTTGCTTTGGCGGCTTGGCTATTTGTGTCGGTGGGGCAAAGCCGAAAAATTTTCAAATTACTTGCCATCATCCCAGCAGCATGGGCAGCAGTATTAGCTTATGGAATGATCATTGGCGCAAATGACGCTTGGCGACCTTGGCATGTACCAAGCTTTGCATCGTCTGCCCATCAAGATATCAAAATTGATACATTAGCTGAGCTTGATGGTGTCTTGGCGGCACATGATAAAGTTTTGGTGGATGTGACAGCGGATTGGTGTATTGAATGTCGCATCATGGAGCGGACATTATTCACCAATCGACCCAGTGAGATGGATGATTATCAAGTGGTAAAACTCGATGTCTCTGAGACCACAGAAAATAGCCGAGCCATTTTGGCGCGCTATCAACTATTCGGACCGCCAGCGCTATTGATTTATCGTCAAGGTAAGCTGGATCAGGTATTATTGGGTGAAACTAAACTTGACACGCTCAAAGATGCCCTGTCTCGATGAAGGTCTATTATCATAAAAGCTCATTAAGTTGAGCTTTTTTATTGCATGGATTTTTGAGTATCGCTTATGAATTGACAGTGACCATTACAAAGTGTTAAGGCATCGTTAATTTTTTAAAATATGCTTGATTATTGAGTCAAATTCAGGCATGATGAATTTACCGAGTAAACTTGTACACTCAAATTAGGCTCGGTTTTTATTGATATTTATGATAGCAAAGGAGTTGTATTATGCGTTATGCCGATCCAAATACTGAAGGCAGTAAAGTTACTTTCAAAGAAAAATATGATAATTTCATCGGCGGTAAATGGGTCGCCCCTGTCAGTGGTGAGTATTTTGACGATATTTCACCTGTCGATGGTAAACCGTTTGCAAAAGTTGCCAAATCCAATGCCAAAGATGTTGAGCTTGCCTTAGATGCCTCTCATGAAGCCAAAAAAACTTGGAATAAATCTTCGCCGACTGAGCGCTCTAACCTATTATTAAAAATTGCCGACCGTTTGGAGGAAAATCTTGAGCTGTTGGCTGTCGCTGAGACTTGGGAGAATGGTAAGCCTGTGCGTGAGACCTTGGCGGCGGATATTCCTTTGGCGATTGATCATTTTAGATATTTTGCTGGTTGTATCCGAGCTCAAGAGGGTGGCATTTCTCCGATCGACGAAGATACGGTTGCTTATCATTATCATGAGCCGATTGGGGTGGTTGGGCAAATTATCCCATGGAACTTCCCGATTCTGATGGCGGCTTGGAAGCTAGCCCCAGCTTTGGCAGCGGGTAACTGCATTGTCTTAAAACCTGCTGAGCAGACACCAGTTAGTATTTTGGTACTTGTTGAGCTGATTGAAGACTTATTACCACCAGGCGTGCTCAATATCGTTAATGGCTTTGGACCTGATGTCGGTCAGCCTTTGGCGACCAATCCACGGATTGGTAAGGTTGCGTTCACGGGCTCAACAGAAGTGGGTCAAAAAATCATGGAGTATGCCACAGAGAATATCATTCCTGTGACTTTGGAATTGGGCGGCAAATCACCGAACGTTTTCTTTGCTGACATTATGGATAAAGACGATGAATTCTTGGATAAAGCTTTGGAGGGCTTTACCATGTTTGCTCTGAATCAGGGAGAGGTATGTACTTGCCCATCACGTGCCTTGGTTCACGAAAGTATCGCCGAAGAGTTCTTGAAAAAGGCGGTTGAACGTGTCAAGAAAATCAAAACAGGTCATCCGCTAGATACTGAGACCATGGTTGGTGCGCAAGCCTCTCAAGAGCAGCAAGATAAGATCTTGGGCTATATCGATAAAGGCAAGGCCGAAGGTGCCGAAGTCTTGACAGGCGGTGGCGCGCGCCATGATGTGGACGGTGGTTATTATATTGAGCCGACCATCTTTAAAGGCGAAAATAGCATGGAGATTTTCCAAGACGAAATCTTCGGTCCTGTGTTGGCAGTCACCACCTTTAAGGACTTTGATGAGGCGATGGAAATTGCCAATGACACCATCTATGGCTTGGGTGCAGGCGTGTGGTCTCGTGATGGCACGACCGCTTATCGTGCAGGCCGTGCTATTCAAGCAGGCCGCATATGGACAAACTGCTACCATATCTATCCTGCCCATGCTGCTTTTGGTGGCTATAAGAAGTCGGGCATTGGTCGTGAAAACCACAAAATGATGCTTGAGCATTATCAGCAAACCAAAAATCTATTGGTAAGCTACTCGCCCAAAGCGATGGGTTTCTTCTAATTATCTAAGATCGGTACATTTGACCTACCATTGGTGGGTCAAATTTTTTTTACTTAACTTAAAGCTGATTAATTGATATTTGGTTATATTGGTATCAGACACAGAATCGCTAGGCATTCGCTAGGTACTTAGCAAATATAATAAAAGCCCCATGATATCATGGGGCTTTTATTGGCTTGAAATAAATCAGCCTTGTTCTTTTTTATTGCGCTCTTCCCAGAAAGTTGCATTTTTGATGCCCAGTTTGACAGGGTCAAAAGTAAACTTGGTTACGCCAGCTTTTTGTTGGGCTTCGTAGTCTTTGAGCGCCAAAATAGCAGGCTTAGCCATAAAGAAGATGGCCAAAATACCGACGATGTTTAGCCAAGCGGTCAAGCCTACGCCAACATCACCCATGTTCCAGATATAGCCTGAGCTGTTGATGGCACCATAAGCCACAGCGAAGATCAGTACCAGTTTGATGACAAACAAAGCGCCTGTGGTTTTCATTGAACGCGTCAAATATGCCACATTTACTTCTGCGATATAATAGTAAGCCATAATGGTGGTGAATGAGAAGAAGAAAACCGCCACCGCCACAAAGAGATTACCAAATCCACCGAACATGCTTGAGACAGCCATCTGGGTAAATGCAGGTCCGCTGATGATGGTTGCTGCATCGACATTTTGAACCAAGAACTGTCCATCTGGCAGCGTGCCTTGGATATTATACATACCAGTCATCAAAATCATGAAAGCGGTCGCCGAGCAGACAAATAAAGTATCCACATAGACCGAAAATGCCTGTACCATGCCTTGCTGTGCAGGATGTTCAACTTCAGCAGCACTGGCATGGTGTGGACCTGTACCTTGACCTGCTTCGTTTGAATATACGCCGCGTTTTACACCCCAGCCGATGGCAGCGCCCAAGCCTGCTTGAGCAGTAAAGGCATCACCGACGATTAGGCTGATGACGCCTGGTAATTGATTGATATTAAATAAAATAATCAATACCGCCATTAAGATATAGCCAAGCGCCATAAACGGTACCACAAACTCGGCAACACGAGCAATGCGCTTAATTCCGCCAAAAATAATCAAACCTAAGATAATCACCATGATCAGCGTGACGACCAAGGTATTCATGCCGACAGCACCAAAAGCGGTGTTCACCATATTACCTTCACCTGTAATACCTGTGATGGCTTTGACAACACCGTTTGACTGAACGCCTGGCAAGAATAAACCACAAGAAATAATAAAGGATACGGCAACCAAAATGCCATAGAACTTACCAAAACCGCCGCCAAAGAATTTTTCAAAGTAGTAGGCAGGACCACCGCGATATTGACCACGGTCGGTTTCTTTATAAATCTGAGCTAGGGTTGATTCGGTATACGCAGTGGCGGCGCCCAAGAAAGCAACCACCCACATCCAAAATACTGCACCTGGACCACCAAAGCCGATCGCAGCGGCAACACCAGCGATATTACCCATACCCACACGACCGGACAAAGAGACTGATAGTGCTTGAAATGAGCTGATGCCTTCGGGTGAATCGTTGCCAGAAAAAAGCAGGCGGATCATTTCTTTAAAATGACGCAGCTGCACAAAACGAGTAAGGATAGAATAAAATAGACCAGCAGCCAAGCACAGATAAATCAGTGCAGGGCTCCAAATAATACCATTGAGGGTGTCAATCATGCTTTCCATAAGCATATTCCTTCGTTTATCCCAAGAAATTGATCATTGGGATGATCAGACCACAATTATGCTATCAATCCATCTCAATCTAGGATGTTGGATAATTGATAGCCAATCCATTTGCCCTAAGAGATACAAAAATGCCACATTCTACCGAAAACATGCAACATTTTGTCTTAGATTGTTGCAATTTGCCATAAAATGCCGATAAAAGCTAGTAAAAATTGAAATTTTTCGTAAAAAATTATGAATTTTGGGTAAATTTAAACCAATCAATGATAAATGCATTAGCCAATTTGCGATTTTAATGGATTTTAGACTAAGTCCATATTGGTTTGTTGATACAATGACGACAGAGATAAGCAAAAGCTTACCCAGCAGGGAGTTTATAAAAGTTTTAATGTTAATTTCATCAACACTTGAATCTAACCAATAACCAAATCCTAAATTATTTTTAAGAGTTTTGATAAATAGAGTCAAAACAAAATTGTTTTGTCGGTTTTTGGTAAGCGTTATTGAAAAAGCGGTATAAAGCCTGTATTTTAATACACATTCAGACATATTAGCGGCATACCGCCTTTTATCTTGGAGATAATGATTATGAAAAAACATCTGCTTATGAGCGCAATGCTGGCTTCAACTTTAACACTGTCTGGCTGTGGCTATAATGCCTTGCAAGCCCAAGATGAACAAACGGCAGCTGCTTGGTCTGAAGTCGTTAACCAATATCAGCGCCGAGCTGATTTGGTGCCCAATTTGGTGCAGGTCGTTGAGCGCTATGCGTCGCATGAGCAAGCGGTTTTTAGTGAAGTTGCCGAAGCCAGAGCTCGTGTGGGTAGTGTGCAGCTGACGCCTGAAGCGCTTAACGATCCTCAAGCCATGCAGCAGTATCAAGAGGCTCAAGGTCAGATGACCTCGGCGCTGTCTCGTCTGATGATGGTCTCTGAGCGCTATCCTGATCTGAAGGCAGACGCGCTATTTCAAGATCTACAAGCTCAGCTAGAAGGTACTGAAAACCGTATTGCTGTTGCTCGTAATCGCTATATCGAAGATGTGCGTACTTATAATACAACTGTACGCCAATTTCCTACAAATTTGACAGCAATGGTGTTTGGCATGAAGCCTAAGCCTAATTTTAGTGTCGAAAACGAAGCGGCGATCTCAACGGCACCTACGGTAAACTTTGGTAATAACGCCAATACAGGCAGTGCTAACTCAAATACTGGCACTGCGCAGTAATTGGCTCAGCGTGGTTAAGTCAATGCAAAAAATGCACGCTCATACTCAGGCGATACAGCGACGCATAATGGCGCTTTTATTACCAATTTTTTTGGTTTTAGGTGCGTCTGCTTGGGCTTCTGAGCCTGCATCGAATACTGTAACAGCATCTGCCTCCGAAGATGACTTAGCCGCTTTGATTATTAGCGCCAATCGCGCATCTCAAAGTGATCCTGATTCACCGCTGGCTGAGTCTGTTCGCGAATTTGGGCAGATGGCTGATTTGTCTGAGTCGGCAGATGCCCAAGCCCAGTCAGCACCTGTCAATAAACCCACCTCGAATGCCCAAAATGTCAGTCATGATAAGCTGATTTTAAATACGCCTGTGGTTGATGCTGCCAAAATATTGACACCATCAGAATATCTGCATTTGACAGAGCAGCTGCAGCGTATCTATCAAGATAACTTAGCTCAGGCTGCCTTGGTGATCGTTCCAAGCACTGATGGCGTGGATATTTTTGATTATTCACTCGCTGTCGCTGAGCGATGGCAGCTGGGTCAGGCGGATGCAGACGATGGTTTGTTGATTACTGTTGCGGTTAATGATCGTAATATGTATATTTTGACAGGCTATGGGCTTGAGGGTGTTCTGCCTGACGCAGCATTGAATCGCATTATTCGTGAGGACATCACTCCAGCTTTTCGCTCAGGGGCTTATGCTCAAGGTCTGTCGGCAG
Source organism: Moraxella canis (assembly GCF_034424565.1). Lineage (NCBI taxonomy): Bacteria > Pseudomonadati > Pseudomonadota > Gammaproteobacteria > Moraxellales > Moraxellaceae > Moraxella > Moraxella canis. The sequence continues at coordinate 1,742,637 of NZ_CP139961.1, forward strand.
GGATTGCGCGCATTGATGAGCGCCTAAGAGCCGACCCTGAAAGCTTGGCTCGTGCGGATGCTCAAGCCAAAGCTCAAGCTGATGATGCTGTGGATGTAGATATCATTGGCTTATTTATCATTGCACTGATTGTAGGCTCTTTTTTGGGAGCGCTTCTTGGAAGATTCTTGGGCGCTACTATTGGCGCAGGCGGATTTGTTGTTATAGCACTGATGAGCGGTACTGGGTTTTTTGTGGCGATAATTGCTGCAGTCATATTATGGGTATTTTTATTGGCTCGCGGTATCTCAGTGCCCATCACTGGTGGCGGTGGTTTTGGTAGCGGCGGGCGAGGCGGCGGCTTCGGCGGCGGTGGTTTTGGTAGTGGCGGCTTTGGCGGTGGCGGTGGCAGCTTTGGTGGCGGCGGCGCAGGAGGTTCTTGGTAATGCAAACGATTCAATCAACCAAAAGCTTGGCACGACTGTTTCGTCAGATGGTTTACATTCCCTCGCTGCATAATCGCTGGCTCACCAAAACTGTCAAAGCGGCATTAACGCAAGCGATTACGCAGGCAGAGCTGGGTCATCGTGGTGAGATTTACCTGATTATCGAAAATCATTTGCCCATCGCCAATGCTTATAGCCAAGACTGCCGCGAGCGCGCCTTATATTTGTTTGCCACACATAAGGTTTGGGATACCGAGCATAACTCTGGCGTGCTAGTCTATGTTAATTTATGCGAGCATGACCTTGAGATCATCGCTGATCGTGGCATTGATCAAAAAGCCCATATGGATTATTGGCAAAAAATGTGCGATGACACAGTGGCTCAATTTCGCCAGGGTAAGATGCAACTGGGCTTGACGGCGCTGATCACTCAGATTGGTGAATTATTAAAAATGCACTATCCAAGTGATGACGACATGGGTAATGAGCTGTCCAATCAAGTCACTTATCTTAAATAAGTTTATCCATCACCGCCGTAAAACCACCGACTTCAGGCGGTGGATATCAGGCGGTAAATCTCACTTTTTAATCTCTTAGCTTAATAAAATGATATAATAAACCCATGAAAACACTCAAGCTACGCATCAAAGATAAACACATAGACCAACTAAACCACCTAAGCGGTTTAGTCAATTTCGTGTGGAATTATGTTAATGACTTGAGTTACAAACACCTACAAAAAACTGGCAAATTCTTTTCAGCCTACGACCTAAACGACTACACCAAAGGCAGTGGTGAGCTACTAGGCTTACATTCTCAAACCATTCAAGCCATCAATGAAACCCATGCTAAAAGTCGTAAGCAGTTTAAGAAGGCAAAACTTAATTGGCGAACCAATCGCCCAACAGCAAAACGCAAATCACTGGGCTGGATACCCTTTAAGAAATCAGCCATCAAACACCTAGCGACACGACAAAGCGGTAAAAAAGGCTTAAAATCCACCTTGCAACTATCCCTAGCCAAAGGACAAAAGCTAGTCATTGACCTATGGGACAGCTACAACCTATCACTATATCAAATTAACACCTGTGAGATTGTGCAAGACAGCCGTCACCGCTGGTACGCCTGCATTACTGTCAAAAACCATCCTAAAACCACTTGTGGCACAGGTTCGGTTGGTATTGATCTTGGTTTAAAAGACAGTGCCACTACCTCAAACGGGGATAAACTGCATATTAAGCAAACGCTTAAATACGCCAAAGACTTAGCGATTGCTCAGCGTGCAGGTAAAAACAAGCGTGTACAGGCAATCCATGCCAAAATCAAAAATACACGCCAAGACTTAATTCACAAATTCACCACCCAATTAGTCAAGGATAACGCCCTAATCGTGGTCGGTGATGTGAAAACCACCCAATTTAACAGCAAAAAAGGCAAACTGGCTAAAAGCGTCTATGATGCAGGTTGGTTTGAACTCAAACGGCAACTGATCTATAAATGTAAGAATGCAGGTTGCCGTTTTGTAATCGTATCAGAGCGATACACTACCCAAACTTGTTCGTGCTGTGGCGATATGTCCAGTAGTCCGAAAGGTAGGACAGGTCTTGGAATAAGAGAATGGACTTGTGCAAAGTGTGGCACATGGCATGATAGAGATATTAACGCCAGTCGGAACATTCTTGCGGTCGGGCTTGACCGTCTAGCTGTAGGAATCCCCGCACTTTAGGGCGGGGAGGAAGTCAATAATGACATCTACATCCACTGCGATCATTTTGAAGTAAGGGTATGTTGGGAGTTGATGTCGTAAAATGTGGCGAGAATGATCCTTTGATGGATCGTCCAATTTTTAGGAAAAATCTGTGAGCGCGTTAAGTTGGTTGATTGGACTGTGTTTATTGTTAGGGGTGCTGTTTTTGTTGGCGCTTATAAAGCCTGCTCTAAAGCGCCCATCAAAGCGATCTTTGGGTAATACCTTGGCATTATCAAACACCGATCCGCTTCAATCTCAGCGCCAAAAGCTCTATCATATGCTATCAGCCAGTCTGCCTGGCTTTGATATTGTGCCCAAATCCAATCGCCTGCTCATCAGCCGTCAAGGTAATCAAGTCGCGATTATTACGCTTGACGATCAGGCGGTGATGGCAGAGCGTCAGCTTGGCGATGTGCTCATCCTGAATCTAAACACACGCTTTACAGCGCAAATGGTGGCAGATCTAATGATCAAGATACGCGCGCATGCTGATCAGGTGATGGATTGACGACAGCTATTTGGCAGTCTATGCAAGCTGTCTAATAATGAACAAAATTTTGAAAATTATCTTGCGTTTTTTGGCAGAATTTTATATAATACCGCCTTATTTTGCATCCTTGTCGTGTTCGTTATCAAGAGTCATCAAAGGGATGACCACGGCACACAGGTTTATCTGGAGAATTCAAGATGTACGCAGTAATTAAAAGCGGCGGTAAACAACACCGTGTTAGCGTTGGCGAAACTTTGAAAGTTGAACTACTAAAAGCTGAAAAAGGCGAGACGCTAAACATTGAAGACGTGCTAATGGTTGTTGATGGCGCTGACATCAAAATCGGTGCGCCTTTGGTTGCTGGTGCGAGTGTAGAAGCTGAAGTGGTTGAGCATGGTCGTGGCAAGAAGGTGCGCATCGTAAAGCATCGTCGTCGTAAGCACTACCACAAAGAGCAAGGTCACCGTCAATGGTTCACTGAGCTAAAAATCAAAGCCATCAACGCTTAATTCACCACATTAGTATTTGATACCTAGGGCATTGCCCATCGGTATTTTAACAGGAGATATTCTCATGGCACATAAAAAAGCCGCAGGTTCTACTCGTAACGGTCGTGATTCTAACCCAAAAATGCTTGGCGTAAAAGTATTTGGTGGTCAAGATGTTGTTGCTGGTAACATCATCGTTCGTCAACGTGGTACTGAATTCCATGCTGGTGAAGGTGTAGGTATGGGTCGTGACCATACGCTATTTGCCTTGACTGAGGGCGTAGTTAAATTTGAAACCAAAGGTCAATTTAACCGTCGTTACGTTTCTGTTTTAGCAAAATAATTTGCGATAAATAGATCCACTAAAAAAGCTCATCATATATACGTGATGAGCTTTTTTTATGAATGAGTGAATGATTTTACTGGATTTTTGATTTGGTCAGTGGTATCTTGCTCAATTGGTAACTGACTATTTTTATACCTATGCGATGAATGGCTTTATGATTGTAGATAATGTAGCAATCGCGTTTTTGATCACGCTTGCCGCAGGTCTTGCGACGGTGCTCGGTAGCGCCTTGGTTTTTTTTCAAAAAACGCCCAGCCCGCGCATCTTGGCTTTTGGTTTGGCATTTTCGGCTGGGGCGATGGTCTTTGTTTCTTTGACTGAAATATTCTCAAAGTCGGTTCAAAGTTTTGATGAAATGAGTAAAATTGGGTTTACTTGGGCAACTTTTGCCTTTTTGGCAGGATTGTTGGCAATTTTACTTTTAGATCGCCTGATCCCAAATCCGCATGAGACGCTTGATGTCAATGATCCAAAGTTTCAAGACAAAACCCAAAGCTATTTAAAAAGAATTGGGCTGATGTCGGCATTTGCGATTACTGCGCATAATTTCCCTGAGGGCTTGGCGACATTCTTTGCTACTTTAGAAAGCCCAACGCTTGGCGCGCCTTTGGCATTTGCGATCGCTGTACATAATATTCCTGAAGGGATCTCAATCGCCGCCCCCATTTACTTCGCCACTCAAAACAAGCGCTTGACCGTTTTATGCTGCTTTATTTCAGGGCTTGCAGAACCGATGGGCGCCATTTTGGGTTATGTCATTTTGGCACCATTTTTATCACCCAATGTCTTTGGGTGGGTATTTGGGATTATTGCAGGGGCGATGGTATTTTTGGCGATGGATGAGCTGCTGCCCGCTGCCAAGCGTTATTCTGATGGACACGAAACAGTGTATGGACTGGTGGGTGGCATGGGTATGATTGCCATCAGTTTGGCGCTCTTTAATTTATGATCAAGCATTAAAAAAGCTCTGCTTTTACAGAGCTTTTTATGGGCTAATTATTGTTCAATCCACCGACGGATCTTTTCACGCTCTTCATCGCTAGCATTCAGCCAAATTTGCATAAAGCCATCCAAATTGTTATTAGCACGCGGCGATGTGTTTGAGGTCGGCGTGTTATTAGACTGGCTATTATCGATTGCAGCGATTGCTTTTTGATTGGATACAACAGCAGAATCACCACGGCTGAACATCCCACCGATCGCCCCTGTAATGCCGCTCAAAAGACCTTGACGCTCACCTTCTTTTGCATCTTCTTGAGCGATGATTTGACCATTGTGTGACACTGCTAAGCTGGGTGCTTTGGCATATTCTTTCGCAGCTTGATACTCTCTTGGCTGATTTGGCATGACCAGCTGATACGTTTGGTTATCAGCAAAATTTGCGGTCACGGTGATATTGCCTGATTTAAGATAATCGTGCTCATCATTACGCAGCTCAAACAACCGATCATAACGCGCTGTAATCACATGACGACCTGGTTCCAAGGTGAAATTTCGTTGTAGAGGCTGTAACAACCCATGACGAATTTCTTGACCGTTAATCGCGGTTACCTTAATGTTATCATCAACATTAAGCTGAACTTGAGCAGCGGCAGCGGTGCTGAGTAGGGCGCTAGCGAGCAAGCCTAGGCTGACTTTTTTCATAAAATATCCTTTTTGTTGGCGATATATGTGGCATAACATACCATTAATTGGGCGATATTGCTAGTATTTCCCTTAATTTTAAATCAGCGGATGACCAAAATCGGAATCGGTATTATCGCTGATTTCAAGCATGAATGTTTCGTGTAAGATAATTTGCTTGGCTTCTGTGATGGTTTTTTTGGGAATTTGTACACGTGACAGGCGTGTTAGCAAAGGTCGAATGTGATCGAGAACGGTGTTAATGTCCCCAGCATTTCTAGGACCTTCTTCAAGCAAATACTCAAAAATTTCTTCAGGCAGCTTCCAGTTTTTTTTCTTTAAAATGACTTCAAGCAAGATGCGGCGATCATTAATATCATCATTATCCGGCAAAGTCAGCATCGGCGCAAGCGACAGCCGAGTATGCAGATCCAGTAATCCAATTTGTAGCTCACGCGCCGGATCATCTGCCAGATAGAGTATCTGTTTTTGGTGCTCACGAATGCGGTTAATCAGATGAAATAAGCCTTCTTGCCATTCGTAGCTGTGCCGAACCATTTGTAGACCATCCACGATGATCAAATCAAACATCTCAAGCCCAACAAGAGCGCTCGCATGCGGATCTTGTTCTATCAGCTCGGTTAAATTTAAGCTGATGACCATCTTTGAGGTCATAGAGGTATAATGCTCATAGATGGCGCTTGCCAAATGCGTCTTGCCAAAGCCAGAAGCACCAACAATGAACAGCTCGCGCAAACTGCCTTGTACCAATTTATCAACAGCGTCCAAAATCGGGCGATAACTTGAGGATCGAAAATCATCAAGCGATGCTTCGGGGCGAATGTCCAAATTCAATGAATCTTGTATTGCTTCAGTCATGATGACAGCCTTGATGGGTGTTCATAGCGCATTTTGGTTTTTATCGTTATGGTTCAAAAGCCTATAAATAATGAGTGAAAATGACACTTCTTGTGTTTTTTAGTGGCTATATATACCATATTTTGTGCATTTTGCGCAAGTGATTTATACCAAATACGAGTTCAGTCGTCTTCTTTCCATAAAGGCAGCTGTCTTTGACCTTCGTGCCAATCACTGCATAAATAGGCATCATAAGCATAATGAAACAAAACATTGATCACGGCAGAAACAGGCAAGGCAATTAACATACCTACAAATCCAAATAAGGATGCGCCTGCCAATACGGCAAAAATTACCCATAAAGGCGATAAGCCAATTTTATCACCCAATAATAAAGGCTGTAGAATGTAGCCTTCAACCGCCTGCCCAACCATAAATGCGCCAAAAATCAGACCCAAATAGATCCAATCTAACCCAAATTGAAACAGTCCTGCGATCAGCGCCGCGATAATACCAATGCCAAAACCCAAATAAGGCACAAAGCTTGCAATGCCTGCTGTGATACCGATGATCAATCCCAGTTGCAGACCAATCAGCTGCAGCTGAATGGCATAAATGGCTCCAAGCAGCAGCATCACTAAAAACTGACCTTTGGCAAAATTCATCAAAGCGGCATCGCAGTCACGAGCAATTCTAACAACCTTATGGGTATAAGGCTTGGGCACAGACAGCTTCCAAGTGTGCAGTCGCTGATCCCAACCTAATAAAAAATAAAATGTCAAAATTGGCACCATGACTATCAAGCCAATATTATTGGCTGCCGTAAGACCTGAGCTAAATACTTGCTTAATCAAGTCTTGGACATCATTAACTTGATAATTATTTTGAAAATAGGTTAATGCCGTGTTAGAAATCAAATCAATATCCAGCGGTAAAAGTTCACTATCGGTATACCGAGCAATCCAGCTTCTACCCACGTCATTATACCAAGCGATGATTTTGGGTAACGACTCCCAAAGAAGCTGTAATTGAGCCCACATCATCGGCACCAACCAAATGATCAGCGCACTGGCGACAATCACGCAGCTGATATAAACCACCGAGATCGCCAAAATTCTTGGCATGATTAAAGCAAGGCGGCTAACCAAAGGATTTAAAAAATATGCCAAAATAAATGCTGCAATGAAGGGCGCGATAACCGCCTTCATCAAGAACAAAGCATATAAAAATACACACAGCGCCGCTAAAATAAACAAGCGGCGAAAAAAAGGATCAATTTTGGCTGGATACATGAAAACTCAAAGCATGAAAGGGGGAAGATGATGCCTGATATTGTAGGTGATTTTATTTAAATTTACACGTAATTTTATGTATATTTTAATCAATCATTACTTTTGATGAAACTTGGTAGCTGTCATCAAAAGCGCAAAATGGCTTAATTTTAACCATACAAGATCGCCAAATAAATTCAGGGCAAATCTAATATTTTGGGTTAAAATTTGATATAATTATTCAAATTTAAGTAACATCTCATTTTTAATAAGGGTAAAACATGACAGACCAAACCTCACTCAGCTACAAAGATGCAGGCGTAGATATTGACGCAGGCGAGGCGCTGGTTGCGCGTATCAAATCGGTTGCCAAAGCGACCAGTCGTCCTGAAGTGGTGGGTGGCTTGGGAGGATTTGGGGCGCTATGCCGCATTCCGACTGGCTATAAATCACCACTGCTTGTGTCAGGCACGGACGGCGTTGGCACCAAGCTTAAGCTTGCGCTACAGCTTAACCGCCATGAAACGATTGGTCAAGATCTGGTGGCAATGTGTGTGAATGATTTGTTGGTTTGTGGAGCCGAGCCGCTGTTTTTCTTAGATTATTACGCCACAGGTAAGCTTGATGTCGATACCGCCGCGACTGTTATTACAGGTATTGGTGAGGGCTGTCAATTAGCAAACTGCGCACTGATTGGCGGTGAGACCGCAGAAATGCCTGGCATGTATCAAGATGAAGACTATGATTTGGCAGGCTTTTGTGTCGGTGTGGTTGAAGAGTCAGAAGTGATCACCGGTGAGAATGTTCAAAAGGGCGATGTTTTGCTTGCCTTGGCATCTAGCGGCGTGCATTCAAATGGTTATTCTTTGGTTCGCAAAGTGATTGAAGTAACCAATACTGATGTTAATACTCACACTTTGGCTGATGGTACTAGCTTGGCAGATGCACTGATGGCACCAACACGCATTTATGTCAAGTCTGTCAATGCCCTACAAAAATCCTTGGGCAATGCCAATGTCCACGCCATGGCGCACATCACCGGCGGCGGCTTGACTGAGAATTTGCCCCGTGTATTGCCTGATCATTTGGCAGCGCAAATTGACACCCAAAGTTGGGTGCTGCCTGAAGTCTTTCAATGGCTGCAACAGGGCGGAAACATCCAAATTTTAGAGATGTATCGCACCTTTAACTGCGGCGTTGGGTTTATTCTGGTTATTCCTGCCGATCAAGCCGAACTGGCGATGAGTGAACTTACTGCTCAAGGTGAGCAAGTTTGGAGAATTGGTGAAATCGTTGAGCGCACTGGTGATGCGGTGGTGTACGCCTAATGAGTCAAGCACGCATGAAAGTGGCTGTGTTGGTCTCAGGCAGCGGCTCGAATTTGCAGGTTATAATTGATCGGGTCAAATCGGGTGATCTTGAAATCGATCTTGTTGGTGTGATCAGCAATCGAGAAGATGCTTATGCTATTACACGAGCAAAAGAGGCGGGTATCCCAGTGGCAGTGCTATCTCATGTGCCAAATGGCAAACGCATGAGTATCAGCACTTTTGAAAAACATGCGCTTGAGCAAATTCAGCAGTGGTCAGCTGATTTGGTGGTGTTGGCAGGCTTTATGCGCGTGCTGTCTGCTCAGTTTATTCATAGCGTGCCTTGCCCAATGATCAATCTGCATCCTTCTTTATTACCTAATTATAAGGGATTGGATACTCATCAAAGAGTCTTGCGCTCCGGCGATAACCGCCATGGCTGCAGCGTGCATTTAGTGACAGCTGAGCTGGATGCTGGGCAGGTATTGACCCAAGCATGGCTAAGTGTTCGCACTGGCGATAGTGCCGAAACCTTGGCTAAGCGCGTACAAGTGCTTGAGCATCAGCTGGTGCCCTTTACCATTGATTTGATCATTAAAGGTGTTATTAGCATTCAAGATGCCAAAACAGCAAAGAGCAGCAGCATGATGCCACTACCATTGAAATTATGGCTAGATCAGCCCTAATAGGCTTTGGTTGATTTGGTGCAGCACTCTAAAACAGTAAAAACCCAGCCATAAACAGCTGGTTTTTTTATTGAGTAACTTAAAAATAAGCACTTCATAAGCAAAAGAAAAACCCTTAGTTATTCACTAAGGGTTTCTAAATATGGCTCCCCAACCTGGGCTCGAACCAGGGACACACGGATTAACAGTCCGATGCTCTACCGACTGAGCTATTGGGGAATGTCGGTTATTTAAGCAGTTCGCTTAAGATGTGCGCTATTATAGCAGAATATATTAAGCTGTCAACAGATTTTCGTAAATTTTTCAAAAAATTTTCAGGAAACTGTCATAAAAATGAAAAAACCAAAGTACCGCTGTAAAGGGGTTACCATGAACCGTGAAGTTCAAGGCGGATGAGAGCCATGCTTATTACGGCTTCCTGATTCATCTAAAAGATGCAGGCCTGCTCAACAAAGCACTGTCGCTCAAATCCTAAGATAAGATTATCGGCTCAGGAATACGCTCTACTGGCGAGTACTTCAGTAGTTTTATTATAACAAAATGAGCGAATTTTTCAAGTAAAATTCTAAAGATTTGAGTGAGTTAGTTAAGTTAAGTAATTGATTTTAAATGAAAATATCTTCAAACAGTCTTAATGTTGAATATTAAAAGATATTAAAAATGCCCATTGAATTCAATGGGCATTTGATATTTCAAAAAGCAATTATTTGATTTTTGCTTCTTTGAAAATCACATGTTGGCGAATTTTTGGATCAAATTTTTTGATTTCCATTTTGCCAGGCATGGTACGCTTATTTTTAGTGGTGGTGTAGAAATAACCAGTACCAGCGGTAGAAACTAGTTTAATTTTATCTCTCATGATCGTATCCTTTATCTATTCGGTAATTGGCAAAAATCGATTAGATTTTTTGACCTTGTGCACGTAAATCAGCAAGCACTTTGTCAATGCCTTGCTTATCGATGATACGCATACCTTTCGATGAAACGCGTAAACGAACAAAACGGTTCTCAGACTCTACCCAAAAACGATGGTTGTGTAGGTTTGGCAAAAAGCGACGACGAGTTTTGTTGTTAGCGTGCGATACATTGTTACCCACTTGTGGGCGCTTTCCAGTCACTTGACATACTCGAGACATGGTGAACTCCTAATCTGGTGGCACGGATATTGAGCGGTATCGGGTGTGCCAGTCATGCTTGGGTGCTTATTATTTGTGGTATGGACACAGCACAAATAAAGCAGGACTTTTCATGGTTAGGCCATTTCTTTCTTACCGTTAAAGGCGACGACAATCAAGAAGTAGCAGAAAAATTAAAACCCGAATTATACACGAATTAAAAAGGCTTGACAAGGTATTTTCAAGCCTTTGGGTGTCATCACAAAAAGAATTAAGCTTTTGGTGTGAGAGCATTGGTTGGCATACCCACACCTGCCCAGCCATAGCGCATAAAGTTGCGAATATTGGCGTGATCTACGCCTTGCGGGGTAGCTTGAACAGCGCGATAATGCTCAGCAAATAACTTTAGCGTATCCACTTTATTGAGCCCATGAAGCTTAGCCAGGCTTAGTACTTTGGCGCTGCCTTCATTGATGCCAGCAGGGTTGGTAACTTCACCATTTGAAAAATCAATCGGCTGATAACTGTAATGCGCATCAATAAAAGCAAGCACATCATTAAAGCTCAGCTGATTTGACTCAATGCCTGCCAATATGCGAGAAATTTCCGTTGTTTTCATGACCCACCTATAGCTTAGCGATTGAAATAATCGTCATCATCAAATGATGGCGGAGCAAAGTTACCACCTTGCTCAAGATGGCTCATGTGCATTTGCATAGAACGCTCATGCTGAATGCGCTGATAGATTTCTTCGCGATGAACAGCGATGTCTTTTGGTGCGTTCACACCCAAACGAACCTGATTGCCTTTGACGCCTAGGACGGTGACACTCACTTCATCGCCGATCATTAAAGTTTCGCCAACTCGGCGAGTTAAAATTAGCATTATTATGCTCCTTTGATGCCACCGATTTACTGTTATTGTCCCATTTTAATCCATCATTATCGCAAATCGGTGTGGTTGCAGGGCGGATTAACCCCAAAAAAATCTGCTTAATGCAATATTATAAGGGGCATTAAGCAGATTGTCAGTAGTTTTTGCGAAGATTTCGTTATTTTTTGTGTCATCACCTTTGAAATCAGGTGGTAGGCGTATGATTAGCCCGCCACTTTACTTTCGCCATCTTGACGATCTAGCCCAAAAGCAGTGTGTAGCTCTTTGACAGCTTTTTCAAGGTGCTGCTCTTGAATCAGGACAGAGACTTTGATTTCACTGGTCGAGATCATTTGTAGATTGATGTTATTGCTGGCTAAGGTATCAAACATTTTACTTGCCACACCAGCATGTGAGCGCATGCCCACGCCAACGATAGAGACTTTGACGACATCGTTTGCACCAAAAATCTCGCTGGCGCCGATTTCATCTTTGACACGCTCATTTAAAATTTTCAATGTTTTTTCATAATCGCCACGCTGAACAGTGAAGCTAAAATCAGTAAAGCCTTCATCTGATGCGTTTTGAATGATCATGTCAATTTCGATGTTGGCGGTACTGACAGGGCTTAAAATGGCTGATGCGATGCCTGGGCGATCTGGCACGCCGCGAACCACAATTTTTGCTTCATCTCGGTTGAATGCAATCCCAGAAATAACTGCACGTTCCATATCGTCTCCTTCATCAATCGTGATCAGTGTGCCCACATTTTGTTTAAAATTATCATCGAAAACGCCGTCGGCATTGTCATCAAAACTAGACAATACACGCAGTGGCACTTGGTATTTGCCTGCAAATTCAACAGAGCGAATTTGTAGCACTTTTGAGCCTAAGCTTGCCATTTCTAGCATTTCCTCAAAAGTGATTTTAGAAAGCTTTTTGGCTTTTGGGGTGACGCGCGGATCAGTGGTATAAACACCATCAACATCTGTATAGATTTGGCACTCATCCGCTTTGAGAGCCGCCGCCAAAGCAACGCCTGTGGTGTCCGACCCGCCGCGCCCCAAAGTGGTCACATCTCCATGTTCATTAATCCCTTGAAAGCCAGCAACCACAACAACGCGACCTGCATTGAGTTCATTGAAAATGGGATCTGTATCAATGCTTTGGATGCGCGCTTTGGTGTGAGTGTTGTCAGTGCGAATGGCAACTTGACCGCCTGTCATAGATTTGGCTTCTACGCCGATGGCTTCTAGTGCCATTGAAAGTAGTGAGATAGAAACTTGCTCACCTGTGCAGACCATTTGATCGTATTCACGAGGGTTTGGATCGGTGGTAATGTCACGCGCCAATCCAATCAATCGATTGGTTTCACCACTCATAGCAGAAACAACAACAACGACTTGATGACCGTTGTCATGCCAACGCTTGACGCGCTGAGCGACATTCTTGATGCGAGTGATGTTGCCCATCGAAGTCCCGCCATATTTTTGTACGATTAGTGCCATGAATGATGCCTTATAAATAAAATAACAACTGCTTATCTGAATGTGACAATACACAGTGTCGAACTTCGTTACGATACAAAAAACTTAAATATTTTAACGGATTGCATGACATGTGACAAGCGTTTTTATTGCTCGCCTTGACAATGCCAATGCTGCGACAGTTTTTGGTCAAGATGATCGATATGTCTTAATGCCCTAGCATGATTATTTCATTGGTTTAATAATTTTTGCTGAAAATCTAAGGTGAAATCGTCTTGTGCCTCACTATTGTAAAATTTAAAGCCTAAACATTTAATGTGATGATAGCTTTGGTTGTTATTGCTATTTATGATATTTTGATTATGAATCTTAATTATTTCTGATAATTCGACCAAAGCATCTTCTTTCCATTGGTCTTTGTCAAGCAAATGTCCGCCTTTTGGTTCAAACAAGCATTGATAATACACTTTTTGTTTGACTATATCATTGATAATCATCATATAATCAGGGCTAAACCTACGACCGCTATTTATATCAAAGATATAATAATCCAGTTCATTACGTATCAGATAGATCTCCGCCCCTTGATAGGTGATTTGCAAGTCATCAATGAAGCCTGCGATATATTTGACAAAGCGTTTTTCTTCGCTGGTGCCATAGTTTTCACTATAAGCATACCATTTGGCAATATCAACGGCGTATTGTAGCTCACTGTTCTCATGGCAAGATTGGGCTCTGGCTCGCTCATCAGGAGCAATGTAAGTTTTTTTGCCCTGCTCATCTAGACTGGGATAAGCGGTCAGATAGATATTTTTTTGCTTTTGAAATACTTCAGATAAAGGCTTGGGCGTGAATGTGCTGCTGCCTTTGATAATCGGTAGATATTTATCAATGGCTTTTCTGACTTCTGGCAAAATACTACCAACCAGCATTTGTAGTTTTTCATCAGCAGATAAACTGTCAATATCCTTGCCTTGTTCATGACTGTATTTGATGTCATACATGGGCAGATAGGTATCAATCATCTCATCAATGCTGGCAATGCCAATGATGTGTTTTTTTAGGTTATTTAATCTAAAAAAACCATTTTCTGCCCGAATTAACGCCTTGTACAATAACTGCCTTGAAAAATACTCTGGCAGGATTTTTATGGATTTATATCTGACAGTGGCTAACGCCTTGTTTTGTTCTTTGTCGGTCAGTGTGCGTGCATGAAGCTGGTAACTGCTGGCATTAATTTGCCTATCAAAAGTCAAATTGATCTCATCTTGTGTATTTTTTGAGCGGTATTCTTGACGGTTGATTAGCACAAAGCCTTTTTGGTAGGTTTGGCTTTGGAGAAACTGTGGCTTTAGATAAATCGTTTTTTTCTCTACGCCTTCGTTGATGATACCTTCGCCCAATAACTCTTGTTGCAGATTTTCCAAAAAAACGCCTGTCTTGACAAAGTGATAATAAAACGTTTCTAACAATCGCCCATTATCCTCTGGGTTTTGATCAAATTTACGCCGAAATGGGTCTTTGCCATACTCCGTCCCGCCAAACAAATCTTCATCACGATGATATCGCTTGGGTAGTGCGTAGGGGCATAGCCTTGCCCCACGTCCGATGAGCTGAATGTCTTGCAATGAGACTTTTTTGCTAGCAGAAATGTCAAAGTGAACAATGTCATATAAACTAAGCACATCCCAGCCTTCGTTGAGTGCATTGACCGAAAATATCGCCCGAATGGTATTTTTTGGGTGATCAAGCAGCGGCAACAAATCGGCACGCTCTTTGCTTTTGCTGTTATAAATCATGGTGTGATTTTCGGCAAATCGTTCTTTGATATGGCTGATAAAGGCATAAATACCTGTGGTGTCTTTTTGGGTGGCGAGATTGGCTTGTTTTGATTTTAACCAAGAAAACATTTGTGAGATGACATTGACCTTATCATCAAACAAATCTTTTTTGTCCTGCGCCATGCGTTGTAAATGGTCAAAATCATCTGCCCTAAGTGAGCTGATGACATGATGAAAAAACGCTCTGTCCGTTTCACTCTGGGCGATTTTGGTAGATTTGATCAGCACGATTGGATTAATAACCACGCCCATTTCACGCTCCGCCAGCAGTCGGCGATATTCACTAAGTGCTACGGCATTAACGATAAGTAGGCGTTTTTGGTCGGCGATTTGCGTTTCAGTGTTGTATAAAAACGCCACTTGTTTACTATATCCGTCTTTATTAAATTGCAAAAAGTCGTACTTATAGACCAGTTTGTCTTTATATTTTTTATGAATATTTTCATTTTTTAAATCCACTGTCGCTGTGAATTCTAAGAGTAGATTTTTGGGATTGGCGTGTAGTACCGATTGTACTGCTGTCTCCCAGTTGTTTTCGTCCGTCACTTCGGTTTTTTTCTTAGTATTGACATTAAGTCTGTGAGCTTCATCGGCGATGATAATTGTATCATGCTCTGCAAAGTCATCACTGCTGATGCTGTTTTCTTTGGCGGTTTTGATACGTTCATAAAGCATTTGTGTGCTAAAAAACATAAAATTAATGCCCGCTCGTTTACTGTCCTCAAAGCGCTCTATGGCTTTAATGGGTATGCTTTTGCCATTAAATTTCACTTGTTTTTTGAATAAATATTTATCAAAATTACTATCGGTAAAGTTCTTTATCGCCTGTTCTTTGATTTGGGTTTGGTGTACCAAAAACACGAAATTACGATAACCCCATTCATATAAATACAGCACGATCGCCGCCATAGTCAGGGTTTTGCCCGTGCCTGTCGCCATATTAAATAGCACATGTTTGGCTTTGTCTATCTGCCCGCTTTCATACAGATAAATAAAATGCTTCACTGCCTCTGTCTGATAATCACGCAAGTTCCGAGACAGATTATCGGTAATATAATTTGGCATCTCAAAATCAAGCGACCACTGTCTATAATCAGGGTCATGCTTGATTTGATGAAATAAAAACTCGCCCAAGGTGTCTTTTAATTTGGTTTTATTTTTTGCCATGATTATTCTCCATAAAATGCACGAGTCAATACCTTTTCGTCATCGCTAACATTAAAGCGTGTGTCGTCCATGTCGGCATAATTGAGATACAGCTGATTTTCATCCATCACCTTGATTAAAATGACTTTACGCTCATCTAGGCTTATTTGCTTGTCATCGGCATCTTTTTTATATTGCTTTTGAAAATCGTCTTTATCAAACCAAAATTTAAAAAAGGCGTTTTTTGCCATGTCATTATAGACGGTGTCCAGCTCGCCCATAGTTTGAGCTTGCAGGATTTTATCGATAAAATATTGATTGTATTTTTTGAGTTCAAGATAGACAAATGACCCACCGCCTTGCCAGTTTACCACCTTAGAAATACCGCCTTGCTCACCATCTAAGACTTTTTGTAAGCGTACTTTGGTGATATCCTCAATATAGTCCATCTGCTCAATACCAATCCAGCGCCGTCCCATTTTATGAGCCACCGTACAGGTAGTGCCAGAACCTGCAAAAAAATCTAAAACAATATCGCTTGGATTGGTTACAGCTTTAATAAAGAATGAAACAACACTTTCAGGTTTTGAATTAGAAAAGGTCAGCCCTAATTTTTTTAGGTGTGATGTAGCATCTTCATTTGTACCAACGCCGATTGCTTTTGACAAATAAATTTCATCAATATATTTTTCAGGCGCCATCGAATTAGATTCCATTCTCTGAAAGCGAATGGAGAACTTATGGGACTTTATTAAAAAATAAGTTCCTTTTTTAATCTCTTCATAAACAGTTTCTTGCGACCATACAAACTCTCCTATTAAAGTAACTTCCTGTGCATTAATACCATTTATGATATCAAAGTCATTTACAATCTCTACTCTATCAGGTTTACCTTTGCTTATTTTTCCATCTGCTAATTTGAATTTAATGGAACCTGCTGGAAAAGTCAGTGGTTTATAATTATTACCAGTATGCAGTAAAGGGGCATCTCCATTTTCAGTATCTTTCCCAATATAAGATATAGATTTGTTTATTTTCTTTTCAAAAGCAATAATATATTCAACTGATGAGCGTGATTTTTTGGATAGGCTATCTGGATTGTCTGTATTTTTCCATATATATGTTTCTACAAAGTTTTCACCTTCAAAAATTTCATTCATTAGAATCTTTAAATAAGCATTACCGTCTTCATTGATGTGAATTAGGATAATGCCATTTTTGGATAACAATTCTTTTGCAATTTCAAGGCGGTTTTTCATAAAAACCAACCAAGATGACAATTTAAAATTTGAATTATAATTAAAAGTATCGTGCGGTTTCTTTTCTTTAAAATAATACGGTGGGTCTATATAGATAAGTTTGATTTTTCCCGCTAGGCGTTCTTTGAGTGAGTGTAGGGCAAGCAGATTGTTGCCTTTGATGAGTAGGTTTTGTTGTAGGTCACCATTTTTATCAAAAAATGCTTGATTGTCTAAAAAATCAGGTGATAATGGTTGGTTGGTTGGTTGGTTGGTTGGTTGGTTGGTTGGTTGGTTGGTTGGTTGGTTGGTTGGTTGGTTGGTTGGTTGGTGAAAAATATTGATAATTTGTCAATACTTTTGGCTCAAAAAGTACATCAATGTCTTGTCTGTCCACCTCTAAATGCAAAAAGCGTTCGTTGCGTGCGGTGTCTTCTTTACTCATGCCTGCTTCTAGCACAGTATCTTTGAATGGGAAGCTGAGCACCACGTCATCGTTATGCATCAAAAATCCTGTACGCGCATCGTTGGTGGTGAACAGTCCGATTTTGTTGCTGTGGCGGGTGTAATTACCTTTGGTGAGTGAATTGTCTGACATAGGTTATTCCTGAATGGTTAAAAATAAGGACGCCTGACACGTCCTTATTTAATGGTAGGTGGTTATAGTTTGTGCTTTAAATCATCTAGCAAAGATGCCAATGCTTTATCGGTGCCATCAACGTCATTGGCGCCGCCTTGGGCAAAGTCAGGCTTGCCACCGCCTTTACCATCAAGGTCTTGGCAAAGCTGTTTGATGATATCGCCTGCCTTAACTTTGGCGGTCAAGTCTTTACCAACACTTGCTGTCAGGGCGACTTTGCCATCTGAGACACTGGCTAATACGGCAATGCCATCGTGTAGTTTTGATTTGATATCATCTGCCAGTGAACGCAGCGATTTGGCATCCAATCCTTGAAGCTTGGCAACCAAAACTTGAGTATCATTAATGGCGATAACTTTATCCATCAATGATTTGGCTTCTAGGCTTGCCAGTTTTTGATTGAGCTGCTCAAGCTGTTTTTCCAAATCGCGCTGTTTATCACTTAAGCTTGTGATACGCGGCAGTATCTCATCTCGCTTAGCTTTTAGGTTACCTGCCAGAGTGCTTAGTGTGCGTTCGCCATTTTGGATATATCGAAGTGCGCCCATGCCTGTCAAGGCTTCGATACGGCGAACACCAGCGGCGATACCGCCTTCTGAGACGATCTTAAACAGACCGATATCGCCAGTTCTGTGGACATGTAGACCACCACATAGCTCAATAGAAAACGCAGAGCGGTCCTGATTTTCGCCCATGGTCAGTACGCGCACAGTGTCGCCGTATTTTTCACCAAACAAAGCCATGGCGCCTTTTTGTATGGCTGAATCGATGTCCATATGCTCAATGCTAACTTCGGTGTTCTTTTGAATTTGCTCATTGACCAAGCGTTCAACTAAGATCAAATCATCAGCGCTGATTGAGCCATCATAAGAAAAATCAAAACGCAACACTTCACTGGACACCAAAGAGCCTTTTTGGGCGACGCCATCGCCTAATACGGTGCGCAGTGCTGCATGTAGTAGGTGGGTGGCAGAGTGGTTCTTGGCAGAGGCGCGGCGTACATCGTCAATTACTTGTGCAGCGGCATCTTGGTGATTGGAAATTTGACCCATTTTCACAGTGCCATGATGAATGACGGCATTGCCTGATTTTTTGGTATCTTCGACAGCAAAGACGCCCGATGCTGTGCTGATTTCGCCTGTTTCACCAACCTGTCCGCCGCCTTCGGCATAAAACGGTGTGGCAGACAGCACGATAACGCCTTGATCGCCTTCGCTGAGTTGATCAACTTCTTTACCTTCTTGATACAAGCCGACAATGGTGGTTTGTGCTGCCAGTGACTCATAACCCAAAAACTCAGTTGGGGCATCAACTTTAATCGCAGCAGTGTAATCAATGTCAAATTTACCTGCATCGCGGGCGCGTTCACGCTGAGCTTGCATATGGATCTCAAATCCATGCTCATCAATGCTAATCTCTCGCTCACGAGCAATATCGGCAGTCAAATCGGTTGGGAAACCGTAAGTATCGTAAAGCTTAAATACTGTCTCACCGTCCAACGTCTCACCGGCGCCAAGCTTGTCAAGCTCAGCTGAAATCAGGCGCAGACCTTGTGCCAGTGTCTTGGCAAATTGTTCTTCTTCTTTTTTGATGGCGCTTTGGATTTCGTTTAGTTTTTCGTTCAGCTGTGGATAAGCTTCACCCATCTCGGCAGCCAATGCAGGCACCATGTGATAGAAAAAGGCACCATCAGCACCCAGCTTATTACCATGACGGACGGCACGGCGAATGATACGGCGTAGTACATAGCCGCGACCTTCATTACTTGGGCGGACACCATCTGCAATCAAGAATGAAACCGCACGAATGTGATCAGCGATGACTCTGAGCGACGCTTGACCGTCATTACTGATGCCCAAAATCTCAGCAGCTGCGTTCATTAAATTGACAAAAATGCCCAATTCATAGTTGCTATGCAGGTTACCGGTGATGGCGCTGATGCGCTCAAGACCCATGCCTGTATCCACTGATGGCTTTGGCAGTGGCTCCATTGTCCCATCTTTTTGGCGATTAAACTGCATAAAAACGCAGTTCCAAACCTCGATATAGCGGTCGCCATCTTCTTCGGGCGTGCCTGGCAGTCCGCCCCAGATGTGCTCACCATGATCATAAAAAATCTCTGTACAAGGACCGCAAGGACCTGTATCGCCCATCATCCAAAAGTTATCAGACTGATACGCGCCGCCTTTATTGTCACCGATGCGGATGATGCGCTCAGGCTCAAGTCCGATGTCTTTGCGCCAGATGTCATAGGCTTCATCATCAGTGTGATAAACGGTGACGTATAGTCGGTCTTTGGGTAAGCCCAGCCATTCATCCGAAGTCAAAAACTCCCAAGCATAAGCGATGGCACTCGCCTTAAAATAATCCCCAAAAGAAAAATTGCCCAACATCTCAAAAAATGTATGATGGCGCGCGGTGTAACCCACATTGTCTAAGTCATTGTGTTTACCGCCGGCACGCACGCATTTTTGAGATGATACCGCTCGGACATAGTCCCTTTTTTCAAGACCCAAAAAGGTGTCTTTAAACTGGTTCATGCCTGCGTTAGTGAATAACAGTGTCGGATCGTCATGGGGAATTAGGCTAGATGAATGCACATGGGTGTGCTGTTTTGAGACAAAAAAGTCAATGAATGCTTTACGAACTTCATTTAACTGCATGGTTTTCATATAAAAAATCCTTGACCAAAGGCGGCGGGTGTTTTGTATTTATGGGCTAAATTGATAGGGCAACCAAGTGGGCTTAGATAGACAAAAATACTTGTCAAAAATTACTCGTCATAGTCGCCGCAAACGATTAATTTTAGCATAAATGATGGTAAATGTAAGTGATTTATGCAGGCTTGGTGCAATTTTTGTACATAAAACCAAGCGTCATAAAAATTTCATAGAAATTTTTGAAAAATCGCTTAACATTTGTGCAAAAAAAGTGTATAAATATAGTATTCCACAATAACTATGGGGTTTTGATATGAATATGCCATTATTTAGTGTAATTTTTACAATTGCGTTTACGGTGATTATCGGTGTATTGATGATTATTGCGTTTGTGACTGGTTTTGATAAAGGTGTGCATATCATTGGTGCGGCAGTGGTTGGTGCGGTCGTAAGCCTGCCTGTGGCTTTGGTCGTCACCAAAAGAGTAAGTCAGCTGACAGGCGGTCCCAATAAGGCGCCAAAAGCCTAACCAATTACTTCTTTGGCAGCAGTTAGCGCGCCAATGTTATTAAAAGCCAGCTAAAAAATCACCGCTGAATTGATCAGCGGTGATTTTTTAATGATTGTTTATTTTAAATAATCTTTCAGATTTTTGGCTTGAGCGTCAGCATTGCCGATGTAGGTGGCAGGACTAAGATCACGCAGGCGCGCTTTGTCGTTGGCAGGCACTGCGTTTAGCTCATCGCCATCAACAAAATCTACCATCATCTGGCGTGTCATGGCTTGACCACGAGTTAACGCTTTGAGTTTTTCGTAAGGTTTTTCAACATTATAGCGGCGCATGACAGTTTGGATAGGCTCTGCCAATACTTCTTGAGCATTGTCCAAATCTTCAGCCAAGCGCTCAGCGTTAAGCTCAAGCTTGCCAATGCCTTTTAAACAAGCATCAAAAGCAATTAAGCTTTGGGCAAAGCCTACGCCCATATTGCGTAGAACGGTTGAGTCAGTCAAGTCACGCTGCCAACGACTGATCGGTAATTTTTCTCCAAGATGCGCAAGCACGGCATTGGCGATACCTAAGTTGCCTTCAGAATTTTCAAAATCAATCGGATTGACTTTGTGCGGCATGGTGGATGAGCCCACTTCGCCTTCTTTGAGTTTTTGTTTGAAATATCCCAACGAGATATAGCCCCAAACATCGCGGTTAAAGTCGATTAAAATGGTATTAAAACGGCGCAGCGCATCGAACAGCTCTGCCATATAGTCATGCGGCTCAATCTGTGTAGTGTATGGGTTGAAGGTCAAGCCTAAGCTTTCGACAAAGTCTTGAGAATGCTTTGCCCAGTCAATCTCAGGATAAGCTGACAGATGAGCATTGTAATTACCTACCGCGCCATTGATTTTACCCAATAATTCGACCGCTTGGAATTGCTTGATTTGGCGGTGTAGGCGATAGGCGACGTTTGCCATTTCTTTGCCGAGCGTGGTTGGGCTTGCGGTTTGTCCATGTGTGCGAGATAGCATGGGCTGAGCGGCATGGGTATCGGCAAGTTTGGCAATCTCATCAATGATCTGCTGCATGGATGAGACCAGCGTATCACGACCTGATTTTAGCATCAGGGCGTGTGACAGATTATTAATATCTTCAGAGGTACACGCAAAATGGATGAATTCGCCAGCATTTGCCAACTCGTCGATGTCAGCGATTTGCTCTTTTAAAAAATACTCTACTGCTTTAACATCGTGATTGGTGGTGCGCTCAATTTCTTTGATGCGCAGGGCGTCTTGTTCGCTAAAATTGGCAACAATGGCATCTAAGCGCGCGTTAGTTTGGTCTGAAAAAGCTGGCAGCTCACCAATCTGTGGGTGGCGAGACAATGCCTGTAACCAGCGCACCTCAACAGTGACGCGCGCATGAATCAAGCCAAATTCTGACAAAAAAGGACGCAGTGCATCACACTTTGAAGCATAACGACCATCAAGCGGTGACAGGGCGGTAAGAGCAGATAAGGTCATGTACAATCCTTAAAGTGATTAATAAAAGGTTTGAGTCATTATAACAAAAGTTGATACAGTTTTGGCGGTTTATGACCCAAAAGTAGCGATGTTACACAAATTTTATGGAATTGTTCGAGAGTTTGACTTGGCTGATAAGGTGAATGTATGATGCATAAAATCAAAGGAGATGTATCATGAAACTTGAATATCATTTGACAGTTAAAGAGCTTAACCGATATTTTACTTATAAATTTGATTGGATGGTTATGCTGATAATCGTCTGTGTGTTTGTTGTGGGTTTCCAGTCGGTCAATCAAGGAATGGGATTTCCTTGGATTGGGATGGCTGTATTTGTTACGACCATTGTATTGGTGTATGCGCTAATCGTCGGCTTGTTGTCGTTTTGGTGCAAGCCTGCGGTGATTGAAATCACCAATATAGGCATCCGTGAAACCATGAATGGAAAGACCAAACAGTGGGCGTGGCATAAGGTGGGTGATTTTGCACTTGATGAGCGGTATTTGACCATTAAACTTGGTGCATCCACTGCCATCATTCCGATTGAGCAAGTTGGCGTGACAGCAGCGATGGATTTTTATCACAGTATTTATCAGCAAAAACGCTTGTAATGAATGGTCTGTGAAGCTGCCAAATTATTTTGACATTTTGGCAATATCTTCCAATTCCAGTAAAGGTATGAAAACTGTTTTTGATAGCTCTTTATGCAAGAACTGCATTTCATCCAAAGTTAAAGTTAAGGTGGTGTTGTCTTGCAAGCTCTGTGCTAATTTTTCAATTAAAGCTTCTCGTGGGGCATTAATTTTTGTGCTTATTTTTTGCAGGTTTTGATTAAATTTATCGTTCATAAACGCTCCAATAATGACTTATCCAATTTTTGCATTGCACCAGTCAATCACACCACCACCAAGACAGACTTCACCATCATAAAACACGACAGATTGCCCCAAAGTAACGGCACGTTGCGGCTCATCAAAGACGACTTTGACTTTATCACCATTTTGAAAAATGGTGCAAGTTTGATCAGGCTGACGGTAGCGAGTTTTGGCGGTGCATTTTAGACCCTGACCAAAAATCTCAGGCGGCGCACCTGTCACCCAGTCAAGCTTATAGGCGGTCAGCTCGGTGCTCTGTAGCCAAGGATGGTCATGACCTTGACCGACAATCAAGCGATTATTCACCAAATCTTTGTATAGCACAAACCAAGGCTCTTCAGGACGACCCGACACACCACCAATGCCAATACCGCCGCGCTGACCGATGGTGTAGTACATGAGGCCATCATGTGCGCCGATCCGCACACCGTCATCGGTGTAGATATCACCTTTTTTGGCAGGCAGATAAGTTTGTAAAAAGTCTTTAAACTTACGCTCACCGATAAAGCAAATGCCTGTTGAGTCTTTTTTCTTGGCGGTTGCCAAATCATATTTTTCGGCGATGGCGCGCACTTCGGGTTTTTCAAGCTCGCCGACAGGAAATAGCGTGCGTGCGATCTTATCCCCTGATACAGCGTGCAAAAAATAGCTTTGATCTTTATTGTTATCCAATCCACGCATGAGCTTAGCGACACCCTCGGTGGCGTGACTTCTGCGAGTATAGTGACCTGTGGCAATAAAATCTGCCCCCAAGGTGATGGCATAATCCAAAAACGCTTTGAATTTGACTTCTTTGTTGCACAAAATATCAGGATTTGGGGTGCGACCTGCGCCATATTCTGCCAAAAAATGCTCAAAAACCCGATCCCAATACTCCATCGAAAAGTTAGCGGTGTGTAGCACAATGCCAATCTTATCCGCCACCGCCTGCGCATCCGCCAAATCGGTCATGGCAGTACAGTACTCTGTGCCGTCGTCTTCTTCCCAGTTTTTCATAAATAAGCCTTCAACATCAAAGCCTGCTTGCTTTAATAATACGGCAGAAACCGAAGAATCGACACCGCCAGACATACCGACGATGACTTTGATGTCTTTTGGGGATTTATTTAGGCTGGGCGCGACATCGAGTAGCGTAAATGGGGTAGTTGTCATAGATGATAAAATACTGAAATAAAATGGGTGACGCCAAAAATAAACTGGCTAAAATGATCAAAATTGGCAAATTTGACTGCCAAAGCTTTGCATTATTATAGCATTTATTTGTGCTATAATTGGTGAATTTCAATGTTAAATCAAAGGTTTTTATGCTAAGAATTGGTCAAGGGTTGGATGTACACGCATTTACAGACGGTGATTTTGTGACGCTTGGTGGCATACAGATTGCGCACACGCACGGCATCAAGGCGCACTCTGATGGCGATGTGCTTTTACATGCCTTATCAGATGCGCTGCTTGGAGCGTTGGCGCTTGGGGATATCGGACAGCATTTTCCTGATACCGATGATGCGTATAAAGGTGCGGACAGTAAAGTGCTGCTTCAGCATGTGTATGAGCTGGTCAAATCAAAAGGGTATGAGCTGATCAATGCTGATATGACGGTGATTTGTGAATTGCCAAAACTATCACCGCATAATCTTGCCATGCGCGAATGCATCGCAGGCGTTTTGGATGTTTCTGTGGACTGTATCAGCATCAAAGCCACGACTAATGAGAAAATGGGTTATTTGGGGCGCGGTGAGGGGATTTTTGCCAGCAGTGTGGTGCTTTTACAAAAAGTGAGGTTTGATGATGAATAAAAATACGGCACTTGTTTTAATAGATTTGCAGCTTGGTTTTGATGAGGCGAGCCGTTGGGGCGGCAATCGTAATAATCCTGACTGCGAAAAGGTGTGTTATCAGCTTTTAAAGCAGTGGCGCGACTATGATCTGCCGATTTTTCATATCCGCCATAATTCCACCAATCCCGACTCTGCGTTACATCCCAGCCATCAAGGTAATCAATTCAAAGCATTGACTGCGCCATTAGCCCATGAAATTGTCATTGAAAAAACGGTTAATTCTGCATTTATTGGCACCAATTTTCATCAATTATTAACCGATAATAACATCTCCCAACTGGTGCTGGTAGGGCTGACAACCAATCACTGCGTCTCTACTACGGCACGAATGGCGGGCAATTTAGGGTTTGAGGTAGTGGTGGTCGAAGATGCAACGGCGACTTTTGATAGGGTGGGTTTTGATGGCAGGCAGTATGACAGCCAGACAGTGCATCAGATTAGCCTTGCCAATTTACATGGTGAATTTGCCACCGTCATGAACAGCCAACTGATTTTGAGTGATAAATTTTGGCAAAATCTTGAAAATAGCGTATAATCAGACAACCGCTTATCAAACCATTTGGAGAAATTATGACTCAGATCAATCCAGAAATTAAAACACTGATCGAAAATCAAATCAAAGATCATGCCGTTTTGTTATACATGAAGGGTACGCCGCAGTTTCCACAGTGTGGCTTTTCGGCGCGCGCGGTGGAAGTGCTAACACAAATTGGTCGCCCATTTGCATTTGTGAATATTTTGGAAAATCCTGAAATTCGCTCAACTTTGCCACTGATCGCAAATTGGCCAACTTTCCCACAGCTTTGGGTGAATGGCGAGCTGATCGGCGGTAGCGACATCATTTTACAGATGTATCAAGCTGGCGAGCTTAAGCCACTGATCGAAGAGCACAGCCCAGAAGTCTGATGACTGAAGCATGCTAATGAACGACCGCTGAGGAAATTGGCGGTCGTTTTTTAAATTAGATTGAATTGTTGACTGGTATTATCTACAATGACAAGCACACTTTTTTAAGATCAATCAACTAAAGCGAAGGAGTGCGTATGACCAAAACTTATCTATTGACCGTATTGGCAATCTCTATGGCGATCTCGGGATGCCAAGCCATCGGTGGTAATCAGGCAAAGACTGATGATCAGCCTACTGGCATCATAGGCGCTGATGCGCATGCCCCTGAGCGTGCAACAGGACTGACCGAACAAAGACAGGTGATCGCCAGTGATTTTATGGTGGCGTCAGCCAATCCACTGGCAACGCAAGCAGGCTATCATATCTTAAAGCAAGGCGGCAGTGCTGCAGATGCGATGGTAGCAGTGCAGACCACGCTAAGCTTGGTGGAGCCACAATCGTCAGGCTTGGGCGGCGGTGCATTTGTGCTGTATTGGGATAATAGCGCCAAAACGTTGACCACCTTTGATGGGCGTGAGACGGCACCGATGCGCGTGACGCCAGAGCTGTTCTTGGATAAAGAAGGTCAGCCATTGAAATTTATGGAAGCGGTGGTGGGCGGTCGCTCGGTTGGGACGCCTGCCATTCCTAAGCTGATGGAGACAGTGCATCAGCGCTACGGCGTATTGCCTTGGCAAGCGCTATTTGACACACCGATCAATTTGGCAAAGCAAGGCTTTGAGGTATCGCCAAGGCTTGCCATTTCAGTTGAGCAAAATCAGCAATATTTGTCCCGCTATCCAGAAACCGCTACTTATTTTTTGCCAAATGGTATGCCGCTAAAAGCAGGCAGTTTACTAAAAAATCCAGATTTTGCTGACAGTGTTCAGGCATTGGCAACCCAAGGTGCAAAAGCTCTACACACGGGCAAATACGCCCAAAATATCGTGTCGGCTGTCCAAAACGCTAAGGATAATCCAGGTCAATTATCCTTACAAGATTTGTCTGATTATCAAGTGGTAGAGCGTCCGCCCGTTTGTGTGACTTATCGTGTTTATGAAGTATGCGGCATGGGTGCGCCGAGCTCAGGCGGGATTACGGTGGGTCAGATTTTGGGTATTTTAAATGAATTTTCACCCAATCAGGTGGGATATGACGCCGAAGGCTTGCGCCGCTTGGGTGATGCCTCTAGGCTTGCCTTTGCAGATCGTGATGTCTATTTGGGCGATCCTGATTTTGTCCCTGTACCGACTCACCAGCTGATTTCCAAAGATTACCTAAAACAGCGTAGCCAGCTGCTTGAGCAGTCGGATAAAGCGCTGCCCAGCGTATCTGCAGGTGATTTTATTCGTGAATGGGTATCTGCAAAAGCGATTGAGCTGCCTTCCACCAGTCATATTTCAATTGTGGATAAGGCGGGGAATGTGCTGTCTATGACGACTTCTATTGAAAATGCGTTTGGTTCAACCTTGATGGCAAATGGTTATCTGCTCAATAATGAGCTGACGGACTTTAGTTTTGAGCCGACACAGCAGGGCAGACAGGTTGCCAATCGTGTTGAGCCTGGTAAGCGACCACGCTCTTCAATGGCACCAACCATTGTATTCAAAGAAGGCAAACCTTATATGGCGATTGGATCTCCAGGTGGCAGTCGAATCATCGGCTATGTCGCTAAGACCATCGTGGCGCATAGTGACTGGAATATGCCCATCCAAGATGCCATCAGTGCACCCAATTTATTAAACCGCTTTGGTAGCTATGAGCTAGAAGCAGGCACAGCTGCCACCGAGTGGCAACAAGCCTTAACTGAGCTAGGCTATAAGACTGATGTGCGTGAGCTCAACTCAGGCGTTCAAGCCATCGTTATTGAGCCAAGCAGACTGGTGGGTGGCGCTGATCCACGCCGAGAAGGTCGAGTGATGGGTGATTAGGGACTAGGCTTGTATTTTGTGAATTTGACCTCATTAAGTAACTAATCAAACATGGGGAAAATTATGACAAATCAAACAAAAGTACAAGCCATCAAGCAAGTTTCTGAGCAGATTTTGACAATTTGTGAGACGCCCAACACTGCACTGCAAGCCATCCATCTGATATTACAACATGGCGGCGCAGGTGAGTTGTCTTGGCAAGTGGTGTATAATCGCGTGATGGCTGATCAAGATGTGATCGGTGCCAGTTATTTGGTTGATTTTGCACAGACTGCCGAAAACTTACCCTTTGATGTGCTGCCTTTGATCAGTCTTGTGTTAGAAAAGGGGGATGACGCACTCAAAGCTGCCATGCTAAACAAACTGCCTGATGACGCCAAAGAAAACTTGCGCATCATGGGCTATATGTCTTAGTTTTTAAAATATCTTTTTGGTCAAAAACCATTCATAAAAAATCACTCATCGGTTGCCTGATGAGTGATTTTTTATGTTATTTATGTCGGCGTGGGGGCAAACCTGTATGCTGGCTAAGCACTTGCCCCTTTTTGGGCTGCCCAGACGGTTTATTGGTGTGATGAGCCTGAGGCTTTTGAGTGCGTCTTTTGACGCTATCGCCTTGCTGAGATGAGTTTTTCTTACGCGCCGACGTATAATTGCCGCCAGTACCTGCTGGCTGATAAGTCGGGATGAGATGGCGTTTGGAATTACCGATCAAATCACTGCGTCCCATGTCTTTTAAGGCTTGGCGAAGTAGCTCCCAATTATTGGGATCGTGATAGCGCAAAAATGCCTTATGTAGGCGGCGGCGCTTTTCACCTTTGACAATATCAACATCTTCGCTGTGACGCGCCACCTTAGATAACGGATTTTTCTCGCTATAATACATCGCTGTGGCTGTCGCCATGGGCGATGGATAAAAGGTTTGTACTTGATCCGCTCGAAAGCCGTTTTTCTTCAGCCAAATTGCCAAATTCATCATATCATAGTCACTGGTGCCAGGATGGGCTGCGATAAAATAGGGGATCAAATACTGCTCTTTGCCCGCTTCACGGCTGTAGCGCTCAAACATCTGCTTAAAGCGATCATAAGTGCCAATGCCAGGCTTCATCATTTTGGATAAAGGTGCAGCTTCGGTGTGTTCAGGGGCGATCTTCAAATAGCCGCCAACATGATGCGTTACCAGTTCCTTGACGTATTCAGGACTTAAGACTGCCAAATCGTAGCGCAGACCTGAGCTGATGAGAATTTTTTTGACGCCTGGGAGTTGGCGTGCCTTGCGATACAGCTGAGTGAGCGGCGCATGGTCGGTGTGCAGATTTTGGCAGACACCAGGGAAGACACAAGATGGCTTGCGGCAATTACGCTCAATCTCAGGATCCTTACAGTGCAGGCGATACATATTGGCGGTCGGACCGCCAAGATCAGAGATGATGCCTGTAAAATTGGGCGCAGTATCACGGATAGTTTCAATTTCTCTTAAGATGGATTCTTCGGAGCGATTTTGGATAATGCGTCCTTCGTGCTCGGTGATTGAGCAAAATGTACAGCCGCCAAAGCAGCCGCGCATGATATTCACCGAAAACTTAATCATATCAAAAGCAGGAAAGCGCGCGTCACCGTAGCTTGGATGAGGCAGGCGCGCGTAAGGCAGATCAAAAACTGCGTCTAGCTCTTCGGTGGATAATGGCAGTGCAGGTGGATTTAGCCAAACATCGCGATCGCCGTGACGCTGTACAAGCGCTCGGGCGTTACCAGGATTGGTCTCAAGATGCAAAATACGGTTGGCATGCGCATAAAGAACGCGATCGTTGGCAACTTCTTCAAACGATGGCATACGAATCACTGAAAGCTCGCGTGGCGGCAGCTTATGCTTGATGGCTTTGGAGGATTGTAATTGAACCACCTGTGTGTCATCAGGCAGGTCATCGCCTGCTTTGACGATGATATTTTTGACAATGTCTTTATTAAAATTGGTGTACTGAGAGGATTTTTGTTTTTCGATGTCACAATCGGCGACATCTTCGGTCATCACATAAGGATTGATGATAGGATCGACGCGACCGATGGTATCGACATCATTGCTGGCAATTTCTATAAAATTTGCTTTTAGATGGCGATTGGATTTATTCAAAATAAACGCTGTGCCTCGCACATCGACGATGTTCTTGATGGATTCGCCCCGTGCTAAGCGATGTATGATTTCGATCAAAGCGCGCTCACCGTTGCCATACACCAAAAGATCAGGCTTAGCATCCATCAGCACCGAGCGGCGCACTTTGTCTGACCAATAGTCATAATGCGCAATCCGTCTTAGACTGCCCTCAATACCGCCAAGAATGATCGGTACATCTGAATAAGCCTCGCGGCAACGCTGACAATACACCGTTGCTGCGCGATCAGGTCGCTTATTAGGCTCATTATTTGGCGAATACGCATCATCGGAGCGGATTTTACGATCGGCGGTATAGCGGTTGATCATCGAATCCATATTGCCCGCTGTGACCCCAAAGGCAATGTTAGGCTTACCAAGCACTCGAAAAGCGTCTGGTGATGTCCAGTCTGGCTGAGCGATAATGCCGACGCGAAAGCCTTGGGCTTCAAGGGTGCGTCCAATCACGCCTGAACAAAACGATGGATGATCAATATAAGCATCACCGCACACCAAAATAAAATCACAGCTGTCCCAGCCGAGCATGTCCATTTCTTCTCGGCTCATCGGTAAAAATGGCGCAGGTTCAAAGCAAGACGCCCAATATTTGTCATAATCTAAAATATTCTTGGCGGTTTGACGGTGTTTGTAGGCGGTGGACATGACTAACCCAAAATTTTGACTTGAAAATTTCTCATTTTAACATGAATAAATTTCAAATGCTTAAGTTTATGGGTTTTAATCAACTAAAATACACCATTTGACAATAAAGCATCCGCCAAATCATAAGATAGACTTGATGCCCATTTGTGATGCAATAAAACGCCTGCTGTCAATTTGCAGGCGTTTTATGGATGGATGGCTTAGTGGTTTTCTTTGGCGTGATTTAGAGTGTACTTTGGGATTTCGATGACCAGATCTTCATTAGCAACGATGCATTGGCAAGATAGGCGTGAATCTGGCTCAAGCCCCCAAGCGCGATCTAATAAGTCGGCTTCGATATCGTCCATCTCCTCTAGGCTATCAAAGCCTTGGCGGACGACGACGTGGCAAGTGGTGCATGCTTTGGACATGTCGCAGGCGTGTTCAATTTTAATGCCGCGATCAAGCATGGCTTCACACAGATTTTCGCCGGGATTAACTTCAATGGTTGTGCCTTCTGGGCAGATTTCGTGATGCGGTAAAATGGTTACAACGGTCATGAGCTTCTCTTATTAATGCATTAAAATTTTAAAATGAATCAAATCAACGATCACTTACCAATCGCTGGTGCGTGTGCCAGCAAGGGCATCTTTGACATTTTTATCCATGATCACACTGGCGAAATGGTCGCTATGCACCTTCAAGGCTTTGATGGCTTGATCAATGACTGCTTTGTCATCAGTGGTAAGGGCATCTGTCGTCGCTTGCATGTGATGGCGCAAATTGGCTTGGTCTTCATCGCTCAGCAGATCGGCAAATTCAGCCAAGGCTGATTGCAGAGCAAGCAGCTCTCTTTCGGCTTCGACTTTGGTTTCGATCAGCATACGAGCGGCTTTGTCTTCAGCGGCATGAATGAAACCTGCTTGCAAAAGCTGCTCTTGTTGCTCTTCAGACAGACCGTAGCTTGGACTGACCTGGATTTGGCTGACGATATCAGTTGTGGTCTCGCGGGCAGACACGGTCAATTGTCCATTGGCATCGATGGCGTAGGTTACCTCAACGCGCGCCAAGCCTGCCTTCATCGGCGGAATGCCATGTAGCTCAAAGCGTGCCAATCCTCGGCAATCCGCTACCGTATCACGCTCACCTTGCACCACTTGGATGATCATACCCGTCTGACCATCTTGATGTGTGGTAAAAACTTGGCGGCGAGTCACAGGAATGGGCGTGTTACGCGGAATGATCACTTCCACCAGTCCGCCCATGGTCTCAATACCAAGTGACAGCGGCGTGACATCTAATAATAGCAGGGCATCTTTGGATTGGTTGATCAGCTGATCGGCAGCGATACTAGCTCCGATCGCCACGACTTCATCTGGATTGATGCTGCACAAAGGCACACGCCCAAAATGCGCCTCCACAGCGTCTCGTATCACAGGCATGCGTGTGGAGCCGCCCACTAAAATGATGTCATTTAAGGCGGATTTATCCACTTTGGCGTCTAGCATCACCTGCTCACAAGACTGCAGGGTGCGACGAATCACAGGCTCGATGATCTGGCTTAAAGTGGCATTGTCCAAGCTGACCGATACTGGTACATTGGCAATATTAAGCTCAATCAAAACGCTATCTTGCTCACTTAAAGCTTGTTTATAGGTTTTGGCAAGTTTTGCTAAACGAGATTTTTCTGAATGATCGATGTCCGCTGGATTGAGATTGGCGGTTTTGATCAGCCAGTTCGCGATTAGACGGTCAATATCATCACCACCAAGTGCCGAGTTGCCGCCTGTGGCAAGCACTTCAAAAACGCCATCGGACAAGCGAAGGAGTGATACATCAAAAGTCCCACCACCAAGGTCATAGACCAGATAGTTTCCTTGAGCGGTATTTTTATCGATCCCGTAAGCAATCGCTGCAGCGGTGGGTTCATTGAGCAAGCGAAGCACGGTCAAGCCTGCAGCGGTGGCGGCATCCTTGGTGGCAGTACGCTGTGCATCATCAAAATAGGCAGGTACTGTGATGACCGCACCTTGGATGCTGTCGGGTGGCAGGGCGGCAGCGGCATGATTTTTTAGGTGCTTTAGGATGTGCGCTGAAGTTTCTACAGGTGATTTTTCACCTTGAGCGGTCACGAACGCCGGCATGGTCTTGTCATTACCAGCAAGCGTATAAGAATGAGAAAATTTAATGTCAGACTTAGCACGCCCCATAAAGCGCTTGGCGGAGATGATGGTGTTTTTCAAATCATCAGCATAAGCCAAGGCAGCATTACCCACCACAGGCACGCTGCTTTTATTGCCATAATAAACCACGGAAGGTAGCAGTGGCGAATCGCCAAAGGGCAGGGCATTGGCGCGACCTGAGCGCACGACCGCCACCAAAGAATGTGTTGTGCCCAAATCAATGCCAAGGGCATAACGGTGCTGGTGGGGGTTTTTGCTTTGATTGGGTTCGCTGATTTGTAATAAAGACATGATGAATTCTTATACTGGCTAATATGGCTAAAAATAAGAGCTTAAGTGATTGGACGTTAGCCTAAAAGTCACTTAAAATGTGTGCATTATACGGTAATTACTAAGCTTTTAAAATCCTGCTATGCCAAAAGTTTGATAAAAGCGGTCTGACTATACATACAAATCATCGTCATCATTACTTTGAGATAATGAGTCGGTGACTTTGGCGTCGACATCAACCAATAGCTTACCAAGGAATTGAAGCTTACGCGTCGCATCCATGGCTTCTGCCCAGGCTTGATTTTGATAATTTTGTACAAATCTTGCGGCTTGATCTTTGCTCAGTGCCTGAACTTGGCTTGAGATTTGATCCAAGGCAGCTCTATCGCTTGTCGCATCCAAGCGAATGCGCAAGTCCATCATCTCATCCAAAAAATCCCAATCATCAATGGATTGTGACAGATCCACCGTCTGATCGGACAGCTCAAGCATATATGCCGCTCGGCTGTCGTCATGAAAGAGAATTTGATAAGCGTGATTGATGAGTGAAGCTTGGCTGGTACTGGTCTTATTGGCATCTATGCGATCGGGATGATGCTGTTTTTGTAGTGATAATAATGCGGATTTTAAGGCGTTTTTATCAATATCAAATTCGATAGGCAATCCAAATAAACCAAAAAAATTAGCCTCACTCATCATAAGCTCCTTATCAAGATTGGCGGTCAAACAGTGAATGACTCGCCGCAGCCGCATTCGCCCGTTTGATTGGGATTGGTGAACTTAAAGCCAGAATTGAGACCTTCTGTCACATAGTCCATTTGTAGCCCATTTAAATATACCAAGCTTTTTGGGTCAACGAATACCGAAACGCCTTGAGATTCAAAACGCTCATCGGTACCGTTTGGATCATCAACAAACTCAAGTACATAAGCAAGACCAGAACATCCTGCCGTACGCACACCGACTCGGATGCCCACGCCGCTGCCACGATTTTCAAGGAAATCCTTGACATGTTGTGCGGCGCGTGTGGTTAAACTGATCATAGTGACTCCTTAATTAACCAAAATTGGCAAGTTTGCTCAATTAAATTCAATATAATCAAACAAATTATGCTTGCGCTTTGGTTTGATAATCTTCAATGGCTGCCTTGATGGCATCTTCTGCCAAGACAGAGCAGTGCACCTTGACAGGTGGCAGAGCAAGCTCTTCGGCGATGTCTTTATTCTTGATGGCAGCGGCTTGATCCAGTGTCTTGCCTTTGAGCCA
Source organism: Moraxella canis (assembly GCF_034424565.1). Lineage (NCBI taxonomy): Bacteria > Pseudomonadati > Pseudomonadota > Gammaproteobacteria > Moraxellales > Moraxellaceae > Moraxella > Moraxella canis. The sequence goes on from NZ_CP139961.1 coordinate 1,776,942, forward strand.
TTCAGTAACCAATGAGCTAGAAGCGATCGCAGAGCCGCAGCCATAGGTTTTAAATTTCGCGTCTTCGATGATGCCGTCATCGCTGACTTGAATTTGTAGGCGCATCACATCGCCACACGCAGGCGCGCCTACCATGCCAGTACCGACATTCTTAGCGGCTTTATCTAAATTGCCCACATTACGTGGATTTTCATAATGATCGATGACTTTGTCTGAATATGCCATAAATTTCTCTCTTAAAAGTTAGGTTCATGCATAAAACCTTGCGTCTGCTGGATTTTATGTCGAAATTAAGCTTGTATGAGCTGAGCGTCTATCCTTTAATCCGCCCAGCCAGCCGTTATCTTAGTGTTCTTGCCATTCTACGGTATTTAGATCAATCCCTTCTTTGAACATATCCCAAAGCGGTGATAATTCGCGCAGCTTATCCACGGCTTCGTGAATTTGGGTCAATACCAAGTCAATGTCTGCCTCGGTCGTATAGCGACCAAAGCTAAAACGAATCGATGAATGAGCCAGCTCATCAGGGCGTCCAATCGCACGCAGCACATACGAAGGCTCAAGGGTGGCTGAGGTGCAGGCTGAACCTGAAGACACTGCCAAGTCTTTAAGGCTCATCATCAAGCTTTCGCCTTCAACGAAGTTAAAGCTGACATTTAGGACATTGGGCACACCGTGTTCAATTGAGCCATTTAAGTAAACTTCTTCGATGTCTTGTAAGCCATTCCAAAGCTTGTCACGCAGTGCCTTGATATGCGCCTGGTCTTCATCAAAACGCTGTACAGACAGAGCAAACGCCTCTCCCATACCAACGATTTGATGAGTCGCTAATGTACCTGAGCGCATACCACGCTCATGACCGCCGCCGTGCTGTTCAGCCTTGATGCGAACGCGCGGCTTACGACCGACATACAAAGCGCCGATGCCTTTTGGTCCGTAGATTTTGTGACCGCTAAAGCTCATCAGATCCACTTTTAGCTCACCTAAGTTGATCTTGATTTTGCCGACCGCTTGGGCAGCGTCTACATGGAATAGCACACCTTTTGCGCGCGTGATCTCGCCAATGCCAGCGATATCGGTGATGGTACCAAGCTCATTATTGACCGCCATCAGACTCACCAAAATGGTGTCATCACGCAGCGCCTGCTCAACTTGCTCAGGGTGGATCAAGCCTGTGCCTGCTTCAGGCTCAAGATAAGTGATCTCAAAGCCTTCTTGCTCAAGCTGACGGCAGGTATCTAGCACTGCTTTATGCTCAATCTTACTGGTGATGATGTGCTTGCCACGACCTTCATAAAAATGTGCCACGCCTTTGATCGCCAAGTTATCCGACTCGGTCGCACCTGAAGTAAACACAATCTCTCTTGGGTCAGCGCCAACGGTTTCGGCGATTTGTAAGCGTGCGTTTTCAACCGCTTCTTCTGCTTGCCAACCAAAACCGTGCGAGCGTGAAGCAGGGTTACCAAAAGTACCATCAAAAGTAAGGTACTTAACCATTTTGTCTGCCACTTCCTTAACGACAGGTGTGGTAGCGGCATAATCTAAATATATCAATGAAGTCTGGCTCATGCTGGATTCCCGATTAAATTAATTGTTGTGATTTGTGATTTGTCTTTTTCATAGCCATTCAAACGACTCACCTGAATGTCTGCAATGGCTTGAGTGTTTTTGGTTTCTAAGAGTTGAGCGAGCGTCACTTTTCTTAGATATGTTTCAATATGATTGGATAAATTATGCCATAAATCATGAGTTAAGCACATCGCACCATCATGACAGTCGCCTTTACCGCCACACTGAGTGGCATTGATGCTTTCATCGACTGCAGTAATAATACTCATAATATCAATATCTTCAAGCGGTTTTGCTAGATGGTAGCCGCCTGAAGCGCCACGAGTACTATTAACCAACCCTTTTTTGCGCAACTTCGAAAACAGCTGCTCTAAATAAGATATGGAGATGGATTGGCGTTTGGCAATGTCTGATAAAGACACTGCGCCTTGATGGCGACTCTCTTGGACAGCCAAATCCAATAAGGCAGTGACGGCATACCGTCCACGAGTTGTTAAACGCATTTGAATACTTCCATAATTGCCTAATTCTGATCCATACAATCATGCATCAGAATTTGGGTGGTGAATGGCAGTATTATAATAATTCCGAGTAAATAGGTCAAGATTAAAGCAATAAAAAATCCATCAGATATTTTAATCCAATGGATTGATTTTACTCAATTTGTTATATTATAACAAAAACTAAGCCGATCAGGTTAAATGAAAAAATGGGCAACGATACTCACCACCGCTACAACGATCGCAACGATCATGGCAATGACTGTGGATTTATTTTTGCTTTTTTGTTCAGCTAACTGTATGGCTAAGCGTTTATTTTCCATAGATAATGCATCGATACGCTCAGCTTGCTCATTGATTTTTAATTGATAATTGGCAATTTTTTCCGCTTTTTCTTCGGGAGTGGGTTTTTGTTTGTTGCCCCCTGTGAATTTAGCTAAGGCATTATGGATCGCGCCGCCAATGCCCATGCGCACCATCAGTGCTTTTAGATTTTCAACCAATGCTGCATCGCCACGAATTTGCAGGGCATCGACATGATCAGGATTGTGATTGATTAAGGCATTGATCAGCTGAAAGCTATAACCATTGATGGTGACATCAGCTGCAGGTTTATCTTCGGGTAATTCGCTGTCTAATAAAATCCCACGATAACCAAAGGTGGCATAAATGGTGATGTGCGGTAAATACGAGCGAATGCAGACAACCGTACCTGCCTTGGCAAGCGGATAAGCCAATTGGCGTAATTTTGGGTCAAAGCGTAACATTAATGTCAGTGCAGACTCAACAAAAATTAATACAATGCTCAATAGACTTTTTGAGACGATGCCTCCACTAGAATGAGTGTTTACTGTAGTTGAATTCTCAGTTGTCATTGGATTTTCCTAAAATATAACTCTAATTTTAATCGCACATTACCAGTCGAACACACCTAAAATATCATCAAAGCCGATGCGCTGCCCTAGATTTTCAAGCTTTAAGATACCGACGCTTGGAGTGGGTGTCAATATTGCAAATGTTACCGCTAACCCAAACCCTGAATGACTGCCTGGTGTGATCAATAAATTTTGTTCATATTACTGTATATTTCGGCATAAAAATAGCATTTTTTTACAGCTTTTACATAAAAATATGTAATTTTACTTGCTTATTGTTACTGTGCTTGTTATAAAGGTAGCCATGGCTTTGCATGATTTTGCCTTAGATTTATAAATTTTTGTTAGGTTTGGGTATTAAACCATAAAATTTTTGCAATTTTTCTGCAAAATTTTGTATTTAGCACTTGTAAAAGCTCGGGGATGCTTTTAAAATGCGTTGTTATAAAGATGCTTTGGTAACTTAGCAGAATCATTTGAAAAAGTTTCATTCATTGTAAAGAGGATATCTTATGAATAAGTCTGAATTGGTAGATAGCATTGCACAAAGTGCTGGCCTAACCAAAGAGCAAGCTGCCAAAGCGGTTAGTGCTTTTACTGAAAGCGTTCAAGGCGCATTACAGCGTGGTGATGACGTTGTATTGGTTGGCTTTGGGACTTTCAGCGTCAAAGAGCGTGCTGCTCGCGTAGGCCGTAACCCAAAAACTGGCGAAGAAATCCAAATCGCAGCCAGCAAAGTACCTAGCTTCAAAGCAGGTAAAGGTCTAAAAGAATCAGTGAACTGATTGACTTAGTGATGATAAAAAAAGCTGCTCTATTTGGGCGGCTTTTTTATGTCAAGCATAAAAGATATTTTAAATAAATAACCCATCTTGTTGGATTACAAAAAGTGTTTTGAGAAATCTTATAAATTAGCGTATGATATGTAAGTTTTATTGTCACTATTTTATTTGTAACACCGACTGATTTGTAGAGTATAGCAAACCTATGGAAAATATGCGCAACTTCTTAAAAAGCTGGCCAGGTCGGCTGCTTTTGGTAGGCACTTTGATACCGATGGCTTTTTTGGGCGTGGGCACGTTTGGCGGTCCATCAATCCAGCCCAATGAGCTGATTAAGGTGGGCGATCAAGTGGTGGATGTCGCAACTTTTCAAGCTGAGGTTAATGCTGAACGCAATGCCTTGATTGAGCAGGGCATCGATGCCAGTTTGATCAATGAGCAAGCACTACAGCAGCTGATCTTAAAGCGATTAACTGATAAAGCACTGCTTGAAAATCAGGCGTCATATTTGGGCATGACGGTTTCTGATGAGATGCTAACGCAGATTTTGCAGCGCTATGAAGTTTTTCATGATAATGGACAGTTTTCAAATGATCGTTTTGCTGCTTATCTCCAGCAAAATGGTCTGACCAAAGATGCTTTATTTGCCATTGAACGACTGCGATTGAGTTTGCGTCAGCTGGTTACCAGTATCGTTGGCACCGCAATTTATCCAAACAGCGAAGTCTCAAAATTGATTGATTTACAATTGGAGGCGCGCGAGGTTTGGGTGCATCGATATCATTGGCAGGATTATGTGGATCAAGTACAAATCAGCGATGCGCAAATCCAAGCTTATTTTGATGAACACCAAGATAAGCTGATCAAGCCTGCGACAGTGGATCTAAGCTACATTGAATTGGATCCAAATGTGCTGAATGTTGAGACGCCAACCGAACAAGAAATCAGTGCACAGCACGCCGCCTATCTTCGAGAAAATGGCATGACAGACGGTCGAGAGTTGGCACAGATTTTATTGACAGGTCCAGATGCTCAAAAGCGCGCTGCTGAAATCCAAGCTAAACTGGATGCTGGAGAGTCTTTTGAGGCGTTGGCCAAAGCCCATTCTGATGACCCAAGTGGCTCAAATGGTGGCGTGATTGGCAGCTTTAATCCTTCGGTATTTGGAGAGCATGCCGCTGGGGTTGAGCGGGCTTTGTCAGGGTTGGGTGTTGGTCAGATCAGTCAGCCTGTCCAAACAGGATTTGGTTATCATATCTTTAAGGTGACTAAAGTCAGCGACAATGCGCCGAATATCGCCAGTATGCGCGATCACTTGATGGACAGAGCCGCCAAACTTAAGCGCGATCAAGCATTTGCAGATCTGTCGGCTCGGATTAACACCATGGCAACTGATGGCATGGGTGTGGCTGATATTGCCAAAGAGGCTGGTGTGGAAGTAAAGCAAATCACCGCCTACCCACAAACCAATAATACAACAGCATTGCCGCAGCCGGCAGTGATCGCCGCCGCTTTTGATGATTTCACCATTCAAGATCAAGGCGTAAGCCCAAATATTGTTTTGGGTGAGAAAAATGTTTGGGTACAGCCGACGAATTTTGAAGCAGAGCGCCCATTGACATTTGAGGAAGCCAAGGCGCAGATCAAACAAACGCTAGCCAAACAAAAAGCCATTGAGCTTGCGATGGCAGATGCCCAAAGAGTCGCCGATGAGGCTAAAACTTCGGGTGTGGCTGCTTTGACGACCACCGCTGCCAATATTGGTTTGGTGACACGCATGAGTCCTTTATTAAGCCCGCTTGAGCTTGCCAGTTTGTTCCTAAATCGCAGCGCAGAGGGTCATGATGTTTGGGCGACACAAACCGAAGAGGGTGCGAGCGTCATTGTGGGCGGTCCAGTGAATCAAAGCAGCGAATCTCAGCTGTCAGCCGCTGATCGTCTGCGTGCTGTGGCAGTGATCCGCGATAATGTCGGTGCCGATCAGTTAGAGGACTATGTGCATTATTTACGTGAAAGCAGCGAGCTTGTTATCAACCAAGATGCGCTCAAGGCACAGCAGTTTTAACCAAGCTTTCATGCTTAAGCTGTATTGAATCAATCAAAGCCCAAAATTTTGGGCTTTTACTTTATACGATTCTAAAATAGTGCATCGGTTTTTGCCGCCATGATAAAGTCATTTTGGTGTAGGCCGCCTGCTTCGTGCGACCACCACGTCACCGTCACCTGTCTCCATTCGACTAGTAAAGCAGGGTGATGACCTGTGGTTTCGGCGATCTCGCCAACTTGATTGGCAAAATCAAGTGCTTTTTTAAAATTTTTAAATGAATATACTTTGGTCAGCCGATCAATATGATCAACAGTGATGATGCGCCAGTCTGATAACTGATCGAGAAAGCTTTGGTATGCTTCTGCTTGTATGAGCGGCGCGCCGACACTACAGGCTTGGCAGGTCTGATTTTTTAGTGATGTTGACATCATTTCTCCTTAAGTGATGGGTGATTCATTGTCCATTAAGCTTGGATGCATCGGATACATGCCATTGATTTTGGCTGTTTCGATGGCGGATAGTAGCTGATTTTCATCCAAATAAAAAAGCTCATCAGGGTTTTTGATGACATAATAAATGGGCTGCAGCTTATCAATGCGATATGGCGTACGAAGCACATCATTGAGGCGAAATTCTCGATATTCTGGCGCATCGCTTAAGGCGTATAGGGTCTCTTTGGGCGAGCTTAGAATACCGCCGCCGTAGATGCGCAGACCTTGCTTTGTTTCCATCAGCCCAAATTCCATCGTAAACCAATATAAGCGCGCCAAAAAACCACGCGTCTTTTGATCGGCTTTTTTGCCAAGTTTTCCATAAGTATGGGTAAATTTGGCAAAAGCAGGGTGGGTGAGTAAAGGGCAATGTCCGACAACTTCATGAAAAATATCCGGCTCTTGGATATAATCAAAATCTTCACGAGAGCGAATGAAGGTCGCTACCGGAAATTTTTGCGCGGCTAACAGCTCAAAAAACTTAGCAAAAGAAATCAAAGCAGGCACTATAGCGGTCGCAAAACCTGTGTGCTTTTGTAGGACTTGATCAATGTCATTGAGCTGAGGGATTTTTTGAGCGCATAAAGACAATTGATCAAGCCCATCCAGATAATCTTGGCAGGCGCGATTTTGGATGCTGTGCTGATGTCTGGTAAATAAATCTTGCCAAATCCGATGCTCTTCATCACTGTAGTGAATGACACCAAATTCATCCGGCATACGAGCCTGATAGCGTGTGTTTTGACTCATAACATTCCTTTGCATAACTTTTATATGATAGATTATTAAGTGAATTATTGTGCACTTTTATTTTTTTTATCATAAGTAAAAAGACCGGATCTGTCTAATGAAAAATCATTGCCAAGACTTAATGATATAAAACTATTTGTTATTAATTATAAATTTATTTAAAAATAAAATTAATTTATCGGAAATTCCCATAGTTTTAATGATGAAAATAAAAGCGGTGCTAAATATTAGCACCGCTTTTGAGGATTTTTATTAAGTTACACTATTAAACACCATACAATCAATGGCGGAAGTGACGCATACCGGTAAAGACCATGGCGATACCATGCTCATTGGCAGCAGCGATCACTTCTTCATCGCGCATCGAGCCACCAGGTTGAATGATGCACTTGATGCCTGCTGCTGCCGCATTGTCGATACCATCACGGAATGGGAAGAAAGCATCAGATGCCATCACTGCCCCTTCCACGATTAAGCCTGCGTGCTCGGCCTTGATCGCGGCAATGCGTGCAGAGTTTACGCGGCTCATCTGACCTGCGCCAACACCGATGGTTTGGCGATTTTTGGCATAGACAATGGCGTTTGATTTGACATATTTGGCGACCTTCCAAGCAAAGATCAGATCATCAAGCTCTTCATCGGATGGTGCGCGATCGGTGACGACTTTTAGATCGGCTTTATCCACCATGCCAAGGTCTTGGTCTTGGACAAGCAGACCGCCATTGACACGTTTAAAATCAAACTGGGCAGCGCGCTTGTCGATGCTTGGCAGCTCACCACAAACCAGCACGCGTACATTTTTCTTCGCGCCAGTCACTTCCAAAACGCCATCTTCGATACTTGGTGCGATGATGACTTCGACAAATTGACGCTCAACGATGGCGCGCGCTGTATCAACATCAAGCGGACGGTTGAAGGCAATGATACCGCCGAACGCAGACTCAGGGTCAGTCGCATAAGCCAAATTATAAGCTTCTAAAATACCATCTAAAGAAACAGCGACACCACAAGGGTTGGCGTGTTTTACGATGACGCAAGCAGGCTTGGCAAATGATTTGACACACTCAAGCGCAGCATCGGTATCAGCGATGTTATTATAAGACAGCTCTTTGCCTTGTAGCTGGCGTGCAGTCGCCACCGATGCTTCTTTTGAGCCGCTTTCAACATAAAACGCTGCGGATTGATGCGGGTTTTCGCCGTATCTTAGATCTTGGGCTTTGGTGAATTGACTATTAAACGTGCGCGGGAAGATGGTGGTTGCGGTCGCATCATCACTTGGGGCAGCGCTGTCATCTTTAGGCAGGCGCGCACCAAGCCAACTGGCAATCATACCATCATAAGCGGCGGTGTGTTCAAAGGCTTTGACTGCCAAATCAAAACGCGTGCTGTGGCTAAGTGCGCCATGAGAGTTTAGCTCATCTAGGACCGTTTGATAATCATTTGGGCTAGTGATGATACCAACATGGGCGTGGTTTTTGGCAGCAGAGCGCACCATGGCAGGACCGCCGATGTCAATATTTTCAATGGCATCAGACATGGTGACATCTGGCTTGGCAACGGTCGCTGCAAAAGGATATAAATTAACCGCGACAATATCAATGCGATCAATGCCATGCTCTTGCATGATGCCGTCGTCAGTACCACGGCGACCCAAAATACCACCATGAATTTTAGGATGCAGCGTCTTAACTCGACCATCCATCATTTCGGGAAAACCAGTATGTGCCGACACTTCAATGGCTTCGATGCCATTGTCTTTTAATAATTTAAAAGTGCCGCCTGTTGATAAAATGCCAAAACCAGTTTCTACCAAACCTTTGGCAAATTCAACAATATCCGTCTTATCCGATACAGATAACAGCGCATAACTTTTTGTCATAACCACTCACCATCATTGAAAATTATAATTTGGTTTGATTGCCACAGAGATGGCATACCAAGCCGCTTTGCGTAACAATAAAAAACAAAATGATACCATTTATTACAGCATTTATAAAGAGTAATTGCAGATTTCACGCCCCAAAAAATTGACACCCAAAACAGTGTTGGGTGTCAATAATCTCTACTCAAGCAGCCCATAGGCTTTGAGCTTGGTGCGCAAAGTTCCACGATTTAGACCGAGAATTTGGGCGGTTTTGGATTGATTGCCGCGAGTGTGTTTCAAGGTCGCTATCAACAAAGGCTTTTCAAATTCTGCCAAAAAAATGTCGTATAAATTATGCGCCTCAGCGTCGCCAAGCGCCTCAAAATAACGCTCAGCGGCGCGCTCTACATGAACATGTAAAGGGATGGTGTCAATGTCATTGTGCTCATCTGTCATAATTAGACTCTAATTTGTGCAGCTTTAACCCAGTGGCAAATCATTAATATGAGAATGTATGGCGCTACTCAATGCTTTTTTGGCGGATCATGCTTTTTTGATACCGCTTAGGCGGTGCCAATGGTGATCTTCGGCGTCTTGATAATTAAACGGTGCCTCAATGTCAAAATACGGCGCGTAAGCATTGATGACATCTTGGGTTTGATTTTGGATCAAGCCTGCCAGTACAATTGAGCCACCTGGCTTGAGCAATTGATTAAAAGTTGGCGCAAACATGATCAGCGGCTTGGCTAAGATATTGGCGGTGATGGTATCGGCTAATTGTGGGTTTTGACTGCGATATTCTATAAATTCTTCGGGCAAAAATGCCATCAAGCGCTCAGACACGCCATTTAAAGCGGCATTTTGGCGAGTTGCAAGCACCGCCTGCGGATCGATATCAACCGCCAATACTTGACGCGCGCCCAACAGTAGTGCTGCCACACCCAAAATACCCGAACCGCAGCCATAATCAATGACCAATTTATCCTTTAAGTCTTGCTCAGACAGCCAATCCAAGCAAAGCCGCGTCGTGGCATGATACCCTGTCCCAAAAGCCAAACCTGGATCTAAGATTAGATTGGTGGCATCAGGATCTGGCGCATCAAGCCATTCAGGCACAATCCATAAATTGCCTGCGCATTTGATGGGCTGATAATAAGTCATCCACTCACGCGTCCAGTCTTTATCATCTAAGCGCGTCAGCCAAAATCGCGTGGCATTGACTTCACTTGCGATCTCAGAAGCTAAGTTTTCAAAATTGGTGCCTACCCAGCTGTCATCGCTGTTGGTGTCAAAGATGGCAGTCATGACCACATCACTCCACAAAGGCTCTTCACCAGGCATGGGCTCAAATAAAGGCTCATCGCCAGCATCTTCAAGTAAAATAGACACAGCGCCAGCCTCATAAAATAAGGCTTCGGCAAGTTCTACGGCGGATTGTGGGCATTGTAGATGAAGTTGTTGCCAAGACATTAAAACCATCCTAAAAATTCAAATATGTGTTTGCTGAATGGCTTTATTATAGCAAAGTTTTTTGAAGAATTTGTGGCTAAATGGCGGGCCTAATATCGCCTTAAGTAAATAGTTATAATGCAACATTAAGATATTAATAATTTTCCACATTGTGTCAAATTGTCACAAAATTATCACTGTTTTGTCACAGTTACAACTTAAAATGCAACCTAATTTTGTTAACTTAAGGGTTTGTTATGCCTAAATATAAGCTGTTGTCAGCCAGCATCGCTTTTTCATTATTGATGAGCCATCAAGCTTATGCTAGTGATGAAGAATTTGATAAATTGTCTACAAAGATAGCTAGCCAAAGTCAGAATTGGTTTCAGCATCTTGATGCCCAGGTTGTTACACCTTTTCCTCAAAAGGGCACTCTGGAAGCAGAAGTTGATCGTCAAATTTCTTGGGATATGCAAAACAATACAACAGCAGAAAGGCTAGCCCTTGCAGAAGAGGATAAAAATCAAAGCTTTGCTCATGTTAGTCATGAATTTAGAAAATCTGCCTTAAAGGAGTTTGCTCCGCATATAACTGATGAACAGTTTTTAAATATCTTTAAAAATTTAGAATATTTATCAGCTGATGCTATTTATAGCTATGATTCTAATGCGGGTAGAATGAGAGCTTATGATTTTATTTTGAAAGACAAATATCTGCGTGGCCGCCCTTATCAAGTTATGGATAAGGAAGGTAATTATATTGAGGGTTATGAAAATCTCAAAACCTATATTGACAGCCAAGGCAGAGAAAGAAAAAATTCATCTTATCCGAGTGGACATACCTCCAATGGCTTTGGTCAAGCAGTTGTTATGGCGATGGCATTTCCTGAGCGAGGTCAAGAGGTATTCTCTCGCGCATTGCAGTATGGAGAAAGCCGAGTCATTGTGGGTGCGCATTTTCCAACAGATACTATGACTTCTCGACTATCACGCTATTATTATATGGCGCAGTTGTTAAATGACGATGAGATTGCTCAAGGATTAGTTAGGAGCATTAAACAAACCAGACAGCCATTTGAAGAAGGCTGTCAGAATGCACCATTAAAAAACTGTCTAGAGATGCTTCCTCAAGATTTGCATGAGCAATACAAAGCTTCTGATTATCAAATTGGCTATTATGGTGCGCTAAAAAGTGATGAAAAAGCAAGTCGTTTAAAACCAGAGGAAATGCCTGATGCATCTGAGGCTTTATTAAGGTTGCGTTTTAATTATCTAGATGGCGATGCGCGACGTCAAATATTAGCTTCTACCGCTTATCCCAAAAATTCCCATGCTCACATGGGCGATTTAGATAATAAAAATCACACATGGGGCCTAATAAATTTGCCGAAAGCTTATGATGGTATTTCTCATATTTATAAGGATATAGAGACAACGACTCAGGATCAGCATTTGGATTTCGCAGGATTTTCCCTGAAAGACGCCTGGAAAAATGACATCTCAGGTACTGGTAGACTGATTTTAAATCATCCAGGCGAATTAACCTTATCTGGTAATAATACTTTTGCTGGCGCAACCGTTAAGCAAGGCCACCTTAAATTTACGGGCAATAATGCATTGACTGATGATAGTTATATCAATCAAGGAACAATGAGCGTTACAGGTCAATTCCAATCAAAAGTGGTGCTTAACAATGATGCTAAGATGATGATTTTTGGTCAGAGTGATCAACCAACTACTGTTCAAGAGATTGAACTGTCTGCCAAAGACAGCTGGATTTATGTTGCCCCAAAGGGTGTTTATCAAGTCAATGCAAATTCCCAAGAAAATAACACCACCACCGATTCTCAAATCAGCATTCAAACATTGTCTGGTGTAGGTCATGTGATTGTTGAAGACCATTCTAATTTACATATTGATAAGTTGTCTGGTGAGACGAGATTTTCCATCAATCCAAGCGATGCACCTGTCAAGATAAATGAGCTAAAAGGTAGGCATGGTGTTAGCATCCCCAGCCATATATCAAAAGATAAAAATCATCAAAGCTTATTGAAAGTCGATAACAATCAAGGCAGTTTTTATTTGATTGACACAAATAACAATGTTGTTGATGCAGCTGAGCAAGGAGCATATGCTTATCAATTAGTAATGCGACCAAATAACACTTTGCAGCTTAGCCAATTTGCCAATGACAATAGCCCCATTGCATCGTCAATGACTAAGACCGCCTTAAATACCGGCATGGGGAGTTTGTATACATTAAGTAGCCAGATGAATAATTTAGGCTCGATGAATAACAGACAAAGTGTTTGGCTAAATCATCGTTACCAAGAAAATAATATTGAAAGTCGCGATACCCAGTTTGATTTAAAGCTTAATCAAACGACATTGGGAGCAGGTTCTAAAATTGGGCAAACATATCTTGGGGCCTATATTAACAAGAGTGAAGGCGATGTTGATCATGCTTTTGGTGGTAAAAATGATCTTGATGCAACAGGCTTTGGGGTTTATCTTAATCGCTTATTACCAAATCAACGAGAGATCTTTATCCAAGGCGCGTGGCAAAATGTCAGGCAAAAAATACATGCTAAACAAGCCAATCATGATAATTTAACAGCAAGTATAAAGGATAATACCTGGGCGATTGCGTTGGGTGCTCAGCAGCAGATGAAACTCCACAATGTGGATTTCCAACCTTCTTTTGAAATTAGTCATATTCAAACAAATCCAAAATCGTTTAGATATGATCAGATGCCTAATTTGCAAATTAATCCAGAAAAGGCAACTATGACCACGGTAAATATCGGTACAAAAATTTCCAAGGGTTATGGGTTGTTGCAGCCTTATTTAAAAGCTAAAGTGTTCTATCAAGATGCCAAGCAAGATTTGAACATTATTGATATGAATAATGAAGTATCTCAGTGGTCAACCGATTTATCGGGATTTGGTTTCGCAGGTGCTTTGGGCGTGACAAGTCAAATCAACTCTAGGTTCTCTATTTCAGGAGAGGCATCTGCTCAATATCAAGAGGAGGTAAAAACGCCAATTGAAGCAAAGCTGTCGCTCAACTACCAATTCTAAATTATCATAAATTTAATTTATGCCATTAAAATCAAACAGATTTTAATGGCATTTATCTTAACTTATGTTCACCACCAAGGATTATCGCTATCTTCGGCAGGCTCATCATAAATGGGCGCATCTTCGATATAGATATCTCCTGTGTCGGCGATGCCTTGTGAACCATATTCAAGCATCTGCTGATATCTTTGATTTTGATATTGAACTTCGGCGGCACACGCGCTCATCTGATGGGGGCGATACAGATCAATCACCGGCAACCATTTTGCGTCCGCGCAAGCTTGTAGGGTGGGTAAGCCTGAATTGCCATCCATCCACTGCCAAGTCACGCCAGCGGGCAATGGCAGATTGACAGCCGTTAAATTCAGGCGCTTCATATAATCCGTCCAGATCGGCAGGGCACCTGTGCCACCTGTCAGACCAATGGGCTTATTATCATCACGACCCACCCAAACCACGCTGACATAGTTGCCGCTATAACCTGCAAACCAAGCATCACGATTATCATTGGTTGTGCCTGTTTTGCCTGCCAAGCCCAGCTGACCGTTGATGCTGTTAGCAGCTTTAGCGGTGCCTGATTTGATGACTTCTTGTAATCCGCGATTGAGCAGATAGACGGCTTGGGGCGGCGCACGGAATTGATGATTTGGCTGCGAGCGCTGCAAGATACGCCCTTTATCATCCATCACGGTGCGGATGGTGTGAATGGGTGTATAAGCCCCGCCATTGGCAAAAATCTGATACATGCCAAGCATCTGCATGGGCGATAGATCAATCGCCCCCAGCATGACCGAAGGATAGGGAGGAATGTCAGCGGTGATGGACAAATTACCCATTTGCGCCTTAAAGGCATTCATACCAAGCTCAATGCCGACATTCACCGCAGCTTGGTTGTATGAATTTGCTAATGCGGTGAGTAGTGGCACGCTGCCATGTGAGTTGCCGCCGTAATTTTTTGGCGTCCACGAGCGACCGCCGACGGTGTAGGTGACTTGATTGTCGTTCACTGGGGTGGTGAGGTTATATTTGCCTGACTGAAAGGCGGTCAGGTATATGACAGGCTTTAGCAAGGAGCCGACTTGTCTTTTGGCATCGATGGCGCGGTTAAAGCCTGTAAACTCACTGCCAGAACCCACCAACGCCACCAGCTCACCTGTCGCTGGGTGAGCGCTCACCAGGGCACCTTGTAGGTCGCGCGTGTGGGTGCCTTTTTTTCTAAGCTCGCCAAGTTTATTCGCCATTGCGGTATTGGCAGCCTGTTGAGCTAAGGGGTCTAGTGTTGAGATGATGCGCAGACCACGATTTTGCAAGTCTTCTTGGCGATAATGAGTTTTTAGCTCGCGCTGCACTGCATCAAAAAAATCAGGAAATTGCGGTTTGGCAATGGCAGGACTTTTGACCACACCCAGGGGCTGCTCTATGGCTTTTTGATAAGTGGCTTCATCAATTTTGCCAGTGACAAGCATATTATTGAGCACCGTATTTCGGCGATCTAGCGCACGCTCAGGATTTTTGCGCGGATTGTAGTGGCTTGGTCCGCGCGCCAACCCAACCAATAACGCATATTGATCCAGTGACAGCTCACCAAGCGGCTTATCAAAATAAAATTGCGAGGCGATCGCAAAGCCATTGATCGACTGATTGCCATTTTGACCCAGATTGATCTCATTCATGTAAGCCAATAAAATTTCGTCTTTATCGTAATGCAGCTCAAGTAACAGCGCCATCAAAGCTTCATTGGCTTTACGCTTAAATGTGCGCTCAGAATTTAAATAAAAATTCTTAATCAGCTGCTGGGTGATGGTTGAGCCGCCTTGCTGCACTTGACCGCCTGATAAATTGGCAATCAATGCACGCGTAATGCCACGCACCGAGATGCCATAATGCCGATAAAACGCACGATCTTCAGTTGCGATCAGAGCATCAATGAGCGGTTTGGGCATTTGATCGGCGGTGATGAGCAGGCGATCTTCATTATTATCAGGATAGATGCTACCGATTTTGATGGGCTCTAGGCGTAATATGCCATGGGGGTTTGGGACAGTGCTTTTTAGGCTTTTGATGGTGCTGTTTTCAAAGCGAACCTCAATCAGCTGTTTTGGGTCTTTGTCGGTGTCACCATAATTAAAACCGCGCGTATAAATGGTGTAAGTTTGACCATTTTTTTGATAGCGTCCAGTTTGATCGGTGCTGCCGCTACTATATCTGAGCAGCTTTAGCCAAGATTCAAGCTCTGATGCGGATAAATTGGCGCCTTGATGTAGATTTAGGGGGCGTGAATATAATGTGGCAGGAATATCCCATTTGCGCTTTTCAAATTTGCTGACCACCGCTGCATTCAGATACATGGCATACACCACCAACGCTGCGATCATGACAAGTATGATAATCAGCAAAAGACCTGTGGCAACAAAACCTGACTGGCGATGATTAGGGCAAGGCGATGATTTGGACACAACAAAAACCCCAAAACGAAAAGGTTATACTATCGCCTAATTTTTATGATTTTTCAAGGCGAAACGTTGCGCTATTTTAGATAAACTGCTGAAATTTTACAAATATTTATACACAACTGTGTGTGCTTGCTTTGTTTGTTTCTACAGCCGTAATAGTGTTGCCAAAATCTGATGGGCTTCAGTCATCTGAGTCGTTTTGGAATGTGGTATAATGATCAATTGTCTTGTCTTTTATGCCTGAATATGAGCCAATCTGATATTTTGCCTGATTCTCCATCTTCTTCCTCTGCTGACTTTGATGTCATCGAACAAAGCCTCATCCTGCCGCCTGAAGGTAGCTGCTTTCATTGCGGGGAAGTTTTGCCAAAAGAGCCTTTTTTTACGCCAGTATTTGATAAGCCGCGAGCGATGTGCTGCCTTGGCTGTCAGTTGGCAGCACAAAGCATCGTTGAGTCGGGATTGTCGCAGTATTACCTTGACCGCCGCGAGATCAGCCCGACGGCAAGCCTGCCTGAGGCGATGAATTTTGAGGCTTATAACCATGAAGACATCAAAGAGCAGTTTGTGTATGCTGAAAATGGCGGCAGCACCGCAGAGCTTTCCGTCAGTAATCTAAAATGCTCGGCATGTACTTGGCTGATTGAAACGCGTCTCAGATCGCTTCAGGGCGTCAAGGATTGTCAGGTGAATTTAACTCAGCAGCGGATGCGGGTGAATTGGGATGACAGCATTTTGCCAATCGGCGATATCCTAAAAGCGGTGCATTCGGTGGGGTATGATGCCAAGCCTTATCGCCAAGATACTCACGAAGCCATGCTCAAGCGGCAAAATAAACAAATGCTCATACGGCTTGGCGTGGCTGCACTCGGTGCGATGCAGGCGATGATGTTTTCGATTGGCATCTATTTTGGTGCTTATAGCGGGATGTTGGTTGAGCATCGGGATTTTTTGCGTTATGTGTCGCTGTTTGTGAGTATTCCTGTGTTTTTTTATTCAGGCGTGCCGTTTTTTGTATCGGCATATAATGCGCTGCGTGCTCGGCAAATTAACATGGATGTGCCAGTATCGATTGCTCTGATCTTGACATTTTTTGCCAGTTTATACGCGACCATTATTGGTGCTGGAGAGACGTATTTTGATTCGGTCTCCATGTTTATTTTCTTTTTGTTGGCAGGGCGATACATTGAGCAAAACGCGCGCCTAAAAGCGTCAAATATGGCATCAGACTTGGTGGTGATTGAGCCGATACTGGTGACCAAAGTTGATGAAGCGCCTGATTTGGTTCAGGCATCAGTGGATGGACAGCTAAGCTCATCTAAGATCACCACTTGGCTGGCTAAGTCAAGCCAAAGCGATGCTTCGTCGCCTTCTAAAGATCCAAGCGACGATAAAATCTTGGCTCAAAGCGTCAAAGTTGGTGATGTCATCTGGATTGAGCCTGGCTCTCAGATCATCGCCGATGGCATACTGTTGTCAGAGACGGCAACCGTTTCACAAAGTTTATTAACCGGTGAAAGTGATTTGATCGTCAAATCGTGCGGTGAGACATTGGTGGGCGGCTCACAAAACGACAGCCAGCCTTTACTCATGCTGGTTACAAGTGATGTGGATAATAGTCAAATTGCGCTCATTGATCGGCTGATGAATCGCGCCATGAGCGAAAAACCCAAAATCGCCCAGGATGCTGATCGGATGGCGCGTTGGTTTGTGGCACGCGTGTTGGTGCTGTCTTTGTTGGTGTTTGCGGTTTGGTATTTTATTGATAAAACCGAAGCTTTATGGGCGACAGTGGCGGTATTGGTGGCAACTTGTCCCTGTGCGCTGTCGCTTGCCACGCCGATTGCGCTGACGGTGGCGACCAATCGTTTGGCAAGTTTTGGTTTTTTATCGACGCGTGGACATACAGTGCAGACCTTGGCAGATGTTACGCACGTGGCATTTGATAAAACAGGGACGCTGACTGTTGGACAAGCAAATTTGTTGGCGGTAATTTCTGAGCGTCCCAAAACACAGGTGCTGGCACTGGCGGCGGCACTGGAGATCGGCAGCCGCCATCCTGTCGCTAAGGCGCTGCTAACTGCGGCGCATGGACTGCATTTACCAAAAACCGAAGAGATCAGTCATCATATCGCTGGCGGTATCGAGGCGGTCTGTGATGGTGTGCGTTATCGCATTGGGCATGGCAGCTTTGTGACTGATCAAGCAAGTAGCCATCCTGACTTTGATTATGGTCAATTTCAAGAAAATCTGGAAAAATATCAAGCCAATATGTCGGTGCTGTTATCAGCTTGGCAAGATGGTGCTTGGCAACTGGTGGCGCGATTTTATTTTAATGATTCGATCCGTGCAGACGCCCATCAGATGATTGAGCAAATCAAATCAGCGGGCATCACACCGCTCATGCTCACCGGCGATCCCAACCCAAATGCGCTTAAGGTAGCAGGCGAGCTTGGCATTGATGAGGCGCACTATGGCTTGACGCCTGAGGATAAAGTGTCTCATATCAAACGCTTGCAGAACGAAGGTAAGATCGTGCTTATGGTGGGCGATGGGATCAATGATGCGCCCGTTTTGGCAGCTGCCAATGTCTCGACCGCCATCGCAGGGGCGGCAGATTTGGCGCAAGTCTCAAGTGATAGCGTGCTGCTTGGTGGTCGGCTATTAGCTATCCCTAGAGCCATGCAGGTCTCCACCAAAACCCAAGCCATTATTCGCCAAAACTTAAGATGGGCGCTGATTTATAATACGTCGGTGCTCTTGCCAGCGGCGCTTGGCTATGTACCGCCTTGGCTTGCGGCGATTGGGATGTCATTATCAAGCCTTGCAGTGGTCCTAAATGCCATGCGCATCAAAACCGCTTAATACTAACGCCTGAATATAGCCCCCAACTCAACCTGCGCCTTGATGAGCGCAGGTTTTATGTTTTGGCTGTTTGGTGCATCCAAGATGCCTTGGCATAAGTTTGCCCCCAGTCGTGCATCGCTTCGATGACTGGCAGTAGTGTGCGCCCAAAGTCAGTCAATGAGTACTCCACCTTGGGTGGTACTTGATTGTAGACTTCGCGGTGTACGATGCCATCACGCTCAAGCTCTCTGAGCTGCAAAGTCAGCATCCGTTGGGTAACAGCCCCAAGCCTGCGCTGAAGCTCATTAAATCGGCGCGTCTCTTGGCTAAGATGATATAAAATCAGCACTTTCCATTTGCCGCCGATGATGTCTAGGGTGGTCACCACAGGGCAGCAAGTCTCATAATTCGTTTCTTTTATCATAATTTAATTATTTATTAAATAATTTATAGTATAAAAAATGTGCGTACTTGTAAAATACTATGTACACCTTATAATACACTTATATCAATAAAATGCCTAGTAAAATCTGATCAAAGGCAGTAATTAGGAGAAAATGATGCGTATTGTAGAACTGGATCGTATCAATGAATTGGCGCGTATCGCAAAAACCACTGGCTTAACCCAAGATGAGTTGACCGAACGCGATGAGCTAAGACAGCGTTATTTGGCACAAATCCGCGGTCAAGTGCTAAACTCACTGAGCACAGTGACCCTACTGGATGAAGCAGGCAATGACGTAACCCCAACCAAGCTTCGCGATGCCCAAAAACACAGCGTATTGGTCAATTAATCCGCAAGCCCCATCGCCACACCAATTTAGGAGAAGATGATGACCCAATTTATGCCTGCTCATAAACACAGCTTGCTTGACAGCGAACTTTTGTACTTACATGAGCTGATGCCGCCTGAGACATGGGATCAATTGCCAAGTCATCATCCTGCTTCAAGTTGGCTTGGTGGGCATTTTAGTCTCAGACGTGGTCAAAAAGAGCTTAATTATATCAATACTGAATTTTTGGAAGGGCGTATGCAGTGGGATCGCTACAAGCAGCGGCTACTGCGTGAAACCAGTACCCAATACCAAAATCTGACAGGACACCACGAACGAGAAGATTTGCACATCTTCCCAAGAATGCGCAAAAATCATCCCAAGCTTGCGCGCGGATTTGCCATTTTGGATAATGATCATCACACGATCGATGCGCAGATACATGATATCCGTGCTTTGATCGCTAAGCTTCGTCAAGCTGAAGCGGCGGATATGGTGTTGGCTGAAAAACTTGCCAAAGCGATGGCTGACAGCGGTCAATGGCTGTATCGACATCTGTCCGACGAAGAAGATTTGGTTGTGCCGATCATGGGTTTAGGTTATTAACTTTTTAATTCATGACAGCCGATAAAAAACCCGCTAATCACTAGCGGGTTTTTTGATGCGATGATTAGTCACCTTGTAAATAACCAATCAAACGCAGAAATTCGATGTACATCCAAACCAATGTCGATAAAATACCGATGCTGTACACCCACTCATATTCACGCGCGACGCCAAACGCCGTACCTTTTTCGACATTATCAAAATCAATCAATAAGCTAAACGACGCAATAAAAATCACAAAAATACTAAACCCAATGGCAATCATACCGCCGTCAAATAAAAGCGGCAGGCTTGAGCCAAATAAACGAAAGCCTAATTGCACCAAATACAAAATACCGATCGCAATCATCGCTGACATGATGATAGAGCGGAATTTTTCGGTGACTTTGATTGCACCTGTCACATAAAGGGTTAGCATGACGGCAGCGGTGATGAATGTCGCCGACAGTGCTGATAACGGTACCGTAGGATAGTAGCGATACATGATCAGGCTAAATGCACCAAGCAGCACCCCTTCAATCAGTGCGTATGGTATGGCAAGAGATTTGGCAAGGTGTGGCTTCATGGCGCTTGCCAATCCCAAACCCATGCCAGCAAATAGTGAAACCAATGCCATGCCATATAATAGCGATGACGATAAATTGATGGATAGCGCATAGAAAAATACGCCAAATCCTGAAACAGCTGCCAAGCTCAGCAAGAATGCCGTCTTAGCCACAACACCGCGCACACTCATGGCGACGGCGCCAGTCATGAGCGTCGTGCGGCTGACGATTGGATTAGCCATAGTCATTCCTTAAAAATTAATAAAATATAAACCTAGCACCGATTATCTTAAAACCAAGTAAATTTGTCAAGTTAATCACACACTACTTTGTGTATAAAAAATTAATCGCAAAGCTTGGCTCGTTTGTTGTGCTTATAGGCGTTTTTTTGGTATGATACGCATTATTTGTGATCAAACTAAGCCATGTCAAATTTTATCAACAATCACCCAAAACGCCCACCATTTCAGCGCATCGGCGTCATGGGGCGTGCAGGTAAAGCCAGTATTGTAGAGACCTTGAATGAGCTCATCAATCTGCTACAGAGTCGCCAGCTATCGATCATCATCGATACAGAGACGGCGGCGATTGATGGTATGTTGATTGACTTTGATCAAATTGACGGGGTGACTCTTAAGATTGTGCCGCGCCAAAAAATGGGCGAGCACTGCGATTTGGTCATCGTTGTGGGTGGTGATGGCTCAATGCTTCAGGCTGCATCTGTGATGGCAGGTACAGATGTGCCAGTTTTGGGGATTAATCGTGGTAGATTGGGATTTTTGGCAGATGTCAATCCTGATGAGCTGACCGAAAAAGTCATCCAAGTGCTTGATGGGCAGTATTGGCTTGTTGAACGCTTTTTAATTAAGTTTAAAATTGTTCAAAATGACATTAATGGCAATCCTACCGATCAGATCATTCATGAAGATGTGGCGCTCAATGACATTGTGCTACATGCAGGCAAGTCGGTACATACCATCGATTTTAAACTAAAAATTAATAATAATGAAGTGTATCGCCAGCATGCCGATGGTCTGATCGTGGCGACACCGACTGGTTCGACTGCCTATGCATTATCGGCAGGGGGACCTATCATTCACCCAACTTTGGACGCGATTTGTCTGGTGCCGATGCATCCACACACGCTGTCTAGCCGTCCGCTTGTTGTTGCTGGTAGCAGCCAAATTATGATTAATATTCATAAAGACAACCGCACGCAGCCGATGGTTGGCGCTGATGGTAAGGCGTCGGCGCCGCTGGATAATGGTCAAACGCTCATGATTGCTAAGCACGATAAGACGCTTTTATTATTACATCCAAACAGTTATAGTTTTTATGAAGCCTGCCGTACAAAACTGCATTGGAATTTATATAGTGAAGAGTTTTCACTTGATAAATAATTGGAAAAATCACTGATGAATAAACAAGATATTCTTAATAGTCTTACGCCTGAAATTGTTGATAAATTTCGTACCGCCATTGAGATTGGTCGTTGGGAGAATGGTGAGAAGCTCACCGATGCGCAGCGCCAAACCTGTATGCAGGCAGTCATGGTTTGGGAGCATGAATATTTGCCTGTCACTGAGCGCACAGGCTATATTCATAGACCCATAAAAGAAGATGGCTCTGTGGTGGGTGAAGAATGTGATGTTGAGCATGATCATCACTACCCCAATGCCGAGCAGGTTGTAAAATTTAAGCAATAAATTTGCTAATAAAGGGCTGGGTTGATAAAGCCTGAACTAAAAACTGCCTGTGTCGTCATACAGGCAGTTTTTATGGGTAGGATTTTGGTAGGCTTTTGTTGACGGAGGGTTATTTGCTTAAAACACTCCAATAGTCCAAACCCAAATCACCATGTAGCTCAGTCAAATCTAGTAACACCAATGATCCAAGGGTGGTTAAGCCCGCCGCTTTGCATAGTTTGTCAGCAGCCACCAAAGTACCGCCAGTGGCAAGCACGTCATCTACCAGTAAGACATTAGCAGGATCAAGATCGCAGCTGATTTCAAGCGTATCACTGCCATATTCCAAACCATAGCTTTCGCGGTGGACAGGGGGAGGAAGCTTGCCTGCCTTTCTGATGAGAATCAAGCCTTTATCGAGGCGGGTGGCCAAAAGGCTTGCAAGCACAAATCCGCGAGACTCAATCGCAACAAATGCCTCAGTAGCCGCCAGTATTTCGCTTGGCAGCGCATGAATTAATGCATCAATCAGCTGATTTAGGTGTTGATTTAGCAGGGGGCTGATGTCATAAAATTCAGTACCTGCCTTTGGAAAATCTGGAACAGTGCGAACATGCGCCCAAAGATCTTGGCTCATAAATTTCCTTTCATATTGATATCAATCGGTTATAGAAGCACGCGCCACAAAACAAATCCCAGCGCCAACACAAAAAACAGCGGCGCCACATACAAGTGAATGGTCAGTGCTGACCACCACGCCATACCAAGCATGATTACAAAACCTGCCAAAGCAATCCAATCATGGCGACGCTCATTTAGCCCATCTGCTCGGATTGACTGCAGCTCACGTAATATGGCATCTTGATGCGCGCCTGAGGTCGCTAGACTTTGAAGGCTTTGGTGTAGCATCTTAGGCAAATCTGTTGACGATAATAAAATCTCAGGCAGATGGGCTTGAATGTCCTGCATATTTTTGACAGGATCGAGCTGGGATTTGACCCAGCTGGTCAAGATCGGTTTGGCAAGTGACCAAATATCCAAATCAGGATATAGCTCACGTCCCAGCCCCTCAACATGGACTAAGGTCTTTAGTAGCAGCATAAGCTGCGGCGGGATGCTCATGCGATGACGACGCGCGATGGATAAAATCTCAAACAGCACGCCTGCAAAGTCAATTTCATCAATCGGCTTTAGCACCATCGGTGAGACTGTGCGGCTCATATCGCGGATTAGGGCGTGTTTATCTGCTGATGGTGGGATCCAGCCTGCCTGTGAGATGATATCAACGAGTGCTGTGTAATTACCATTCATCACCGATAATAGCATGCGCGCGACGATGAGCTGATCTTCCTTGGATAGCTCACCCATGATGGCGCAGTCCAGACCGATGTAGCGCGGCGCGGCGACAGCGCTTCCATCAGGCATGGTCTCAACAAAGATATTGCCTGGGTGCATGTCTGCATGAAAAAAGTTATCGCGAAATACTTGAGTGAAAAAAATCGTCAAGCCTTTTTCGGCGAGCACGGCGCGGTCATAGCCAAGCGCATCAAATAAGTCAGTCTGTGAGATCGGCACACCAAAGACGCGCTCAGATACCATCACTTGCTTGGCGGCTGCGTACACCTCGGGCACATAGATCAGCCGAGAGCCAGTAAAATTATCACGCATCTTGGTGCTGTTGGCGGCTTCAAGCGTCAAGTCTAGCTCATTGAGCATAATTTGGCGATAATCCTCGACCACGTCGATCAGATGAACAGCGCGTGCTGCCTCAAGGCGGGCAGATGCCCATGCTGCCATTTGACGCAGCAGCTCAAAATCTGAAATGATGCCTTCTTTGATGTTGGGACGCACAACCTTGACGACCACTTCGCGCCCATCATGTAATGCGGCGGTGTGCACCTGTGCAACACTGGCTGCCGCCAAAGGAATCTCATCAAAACGTGCAAACAGCTCACCAATCGGACGACCTAATCCATGCTTGGCATCTTCAATGGCAGCAATGGCTGTCTTGGCATCGAATGGGGCGACCTTATCTTGGAGTAAGGACAGCTGCGCGATGATCTGCGGCGGTAAGAGATCCGAGCGGGTGGATAACAGCTGACCAAGCTTTAAAAACAGCGTCCCCATTTCTTCAAGAGCAAGCTTGACACCCAAAGGCTGATGCGAGCGACCGAAGCTGGCAGGATGCGCGCGAAGCAGACGAGCGATGGGAGCAAATTCTGGCACATCAGCAAAATGCGTATCCAGACGATGTTTGGCTGCGATGCGGTATAACGACAACAGGCGTTTGCGGTGAGTGATGAGCATATCAGTGGTCGATTAAGGGTTTTTTGAGTGATTTTGCTTAAGGGCGTTTTGAATTTCTTCTAATTTGGCTTGATTGCGCTCAATCTCACTTTGAAGACGTAACAGCTCTTGTTTTTTGTGGTGAATGTCTTGATCGATCAAATCATGATTGGCGGCGCCTGCGATTAGGTGCTCCAACGAGTTTTTGACCATCTGCACCGCAGGCGAAAACAGGGGCGTAATTTCTTTACCTAAGAGATATAAATGACTGGTAGCGTCAGGTCCGATCAGTCCTTCAATCTGCATCCAAAAATCAGGATGAAATTGCTCAAACATTGTTTTGGCGTGCATCAACACGTGATGATCACCGCGTAGAGGGATATTTCCCATCGGATGCTTGATCAGTGAGATCAGATGGCTTGGATTATCCACACTCAAAGTGCAATCAGGCAAAGCAGGTGCGCTGCCTTGCGGCTCAAAAATCTGCTCTAAAACAGGCTCAAAACGCACCCGCTCATCACCAAACAGCACATCAATCGATAAGCTTGGCGACCGCATGATCACGCGTAAGGTCTTGCCTGATAAGTTTTTGAGATCAGATTTCACCGATGGATCTGAGCTGATGGCTGTATTAATCAGTTTTTCGCCCATCGCAAGCGACAGCACACCAATCATATTCATGAACGCGCCTTAAATCCACGATGGACAGCGACAATTCCGCCCGTTAAGTTATGATAATCACAATTGACAAAGCCAGCATTTTCCATCATCTGCTTGAGGGTTTTTTGGTCAGGATGCATGCGAATCGACTCAGCAAGATATTGATAGCTTTCGGCATCATTGGCGACAATTTTACCCATGATCGGCAGAGCGGTGAATGAATACAAATCGTAAGCCTTGGACAGTGGCTCAAATACAGGCTTTGAAAACTCAAGCACAAGCAAACGACCACCTGGCTTTAGGACGCGGTGCATGGCAGCCAGTGCCTTATCTTTATCCGTAACATTACGCAGACCAAAGCTGATCGTTACCAAATCAAATGAGTTATCTTCAAAAGGCTCAAGCGTCTCAGCATTGGCTAGTACAAAATCCACATTATTACAGCCTGCATTGATCAAGCGAGTACGCCCCACTTCAAGCATCGCTTCATTAATATCAGAGAGCACCACGCGCCCAGAGCGTCCCACTTCGCGGCTAAATACCTTCGCCAAATCGCCTGTACCCCCTGCGATATCAAGAACGCTTTGACCACTTCTGACGCCTGTCAAGCTGATGGCATAGCGCTTCCATAAGCGATGAATGCCAAAGCTCATCAAGTCATTCATCACATCATATTTGCGTGCAACGGAAGTAAAAACTTCAGCAACCTTAGCTTGTTTTTCTGATTTGCGCACTGTTTGGTAGCCAAAATGTGTGGTCTCGTCATCGACTGGCGTTTCGCCTTGGGGGCGTTGTAGCTCACTTTGACCTTGTGGGGTGCCAGTGGGTAGGATATTTGGGTTGGTGAATTGGTCGTTTTGGCTATTGGTTGTCATGCTGATCCGCTCAAATAATTTTCAAAAATATGTCAATGCAATGGTTAATAATACACCATTTTTAGGGATTTTTGGGTAAATTTTACCAAATTTTTACCCAATTTATCCGCTCAATGTCTTAATTATATGAATAATTAATCAATAAAACCTAATCAAAAATCGGCATTTGGGCGTGAATTTTTTCGATAATTTGGGTTTCGGTTTCGATGAATGGCGTACTAAAATGTTCAATTTTATCAATGGCTTGAATGGCGCTTAAGCCATCATGAATAAAGTCATACAGCGCTTGGTAGCCGTTATTATAGGCGGTGGATTTGGCAAGCTTAAAGGCTTTATACAAAAAATAAGAATTAAAGCTTTGATAGCAGGTGTGGCACACTTGCCCAACTTCAGCAATTTGGGCAACTCTGGCATCTTGGGCATCGACTTTTCGATACAGTGCGCCCATCAGCTCATCATCCAAAGGCTGCCCATCAAAGTGCTCAAGATAAGCCTTGGCAAGCTCAAGGTCTAGCTCTATGGCAGTGATGGCAGCCGACACGCTGACCAAGCCTGCTGACAGCGCATTTTTTGGTACAAGTTTTTCTAATTTGCCTGAGCCGTTTAGGGCATTGTTACCTGCGGTTAATAGCTGCTCGGCGATGGTGTCAAATGTCGCATGATTATAGATGCGGTCGATCAAATAATGGGCAAGCGGTGCGGTTTTTGGATGATCAAACAAAGGTGCATTGGCGCGATGAATGCGATCGCGCTGCCATGCTTGAATGGCATCTAAGGCAGCCGATAGCTTGGTGTCTGTATGGTGCGGCAGGCGATAATAATGATGGATTTGATTGACCAGTGTTTGAATGTGTGTCATAGCGTGGGCTTGATAGTGAGTGTGAAGAGTGTGTTGGTATTTTAGCAGTTTTTGGGTGAGTTTGGGAATTTTGCAGCCAAAAGCTGAAGATTCTTTGATGGTTAATCACAGCAAACAAGGATAGCTTGACCAAAACTTGCTCGATTATGAAATTACTGTGAAATTTGTAAATTTGCTTGAATTTATCCAGTGATGGCTTTATAGTGATAGTGGACGATGATTTTATGACTTGTCCTATTATACTGACATTTATAATCCACAAAAGAAGGAAAATCGCAATGGCATTTACTCTACCAGAGCTAGGCTACAGCTACGACGCATTAGAGCCACATTTTGATAAAGAAACTATGGAAATTCACCATTCACGCCACCATCAAACCTATGTTAATAATTCTAATGATTTGCTAGAAGGCACTGAGTGGGCAGATAAGTCAGCCGAAGAAGTGATCGCAAATCTTGACCAAATTCCTGAAGAAAAAAGAACAGGCGTAAGAAACAATGTGGGTGGTCACGCTAACCACAGCCTATTTTGGACAATCCTAAAAACTGGCACTGAGCTTGGCGGTTCGCTAAAAGATGCGATCATGCAAGACTTTGGTTCTGTTGAAGAATTTCAGCGTCAATTTGAAAAAGCAGCGGCAAGCCGTTTTGGTTCTGGTTGGGCATGGCTAGTATTGGACGAAGGTTCACTAAAAGTCGTGTCTACTGCTAACCAAGACAGCCCATTGATGGGTGAAGCAGTCGCAGGCTGCAAAGGCTTCCCAATCATTGGCTTGGATGTGTGGGAACATGCCTACTACCTAAAATATCAAAACAAACGCCCAGACTACATCAAAGCGTTCTGGGAAGTGGTAAACTGGGATGAAGCTCAAAAGCGCTTTGATTCAGCCAAATAATAAAAAATCGGCAGTTATGATGATATAAACTGCTCAAACAAAATAAGCCATAACGGTCAGTTATGGCTTATTTCTTTTTATTATATAATTGATAAGTTTATCCGTTTGCTACCCCATAATTGATTATTCATGCAATTTTTTGATACTGCGCCTGATTTGGATGCTTTGATTTGTCAAGGCAAGTTTATGGATACGCAGTTTGACGCTCATCGTCACGAGGACGGCAAAGGCATTGTCATCGCTGTCCCTTATGGCAGGTTGTACTATGCGCCGCATTATTTTGATGAGCAGGCAGCGGATGCGTATTTGGATTATTTTTTGGCAAGTCATCGGGATGGTCAGCCGATTAATCACCGCGCGCACGACTGGCGCGATACCGATCTGGACACCGTGCAGTTTACCAACATTCATTGGCGCCAAGACACCATCAAGATGTACGGCAAAACACACAAGCTGCCACGCATCTCGGCATGGTATGGCGATAATGACTGTCCCTATACTTACTCTGGGATCACCCTAAATCCAAATCCATGGACAGAGCGACTGCTCATGCTCAATGATGAATTGGCTAAGATATGCAAAAGACGATTTAATAGCGTATTGCTCAACTGGTACCGTTCCGGTGAGGATCATATCAGCTGGCATCAAGATGACGAAAAAGAACTGGGTGATAATCCCTTGATTGCTTCGGTGAACTTTGGTGAATCTCGGCGGTTTTTACTGCGCTTATGTGACGATCATGCCGTCAAGCTTGAGCTGCCACTGCACCATGGTAGTATTTTGGTGATGGCAGGTGGGCTGCAGCACCACTGGCAGCACAGCGTTCCTAAGCAAAAAAAGGTCCTAAGCAGTCGGATAAACCTGACTTTTAGAAATATTAAAAATCCATCTGATTAAGCAGTTTTTAATTATGTATTAAACAATTACAGTGTAAAAATTGCTATATGGATATGTTTTAGCCATAACACTTTTGTTATCATAATTTTAAAATTTAATAATTAATGGGTGTATCCAAGAATGCGAGCGGACAGTGGTTGTCATGATAAGCTCATCATGCTTATATTTGACGATGCATGACCTGTTAATAGACATCTTGAGCGACGATGGAAGGAGAATGAAATCGATTTATTTGACAGCGTATCTTGGTATCTTTGATGCTGCTATTTCAATGGTTGCACACGCTAATAGTGGTAAACTCCAGGGCTATTCTGTGGATATCTACAAACCAGCAGAAATTGAAGGCAAGGATAATGTTAAAGAAGATTTGAATAGGGATTTTTGTAATCACAAAGCGGCATCTACTTATAAAAAGTTTGGCACCAAAGATATCAATTTTGCGAATAAGTATGTCTTAGCCAAGATGTATAACACCAGTTTTGTTGCAAACAATTCAGTTAAAAAACAAGTTTTTTAATGCCTTATGCGATTCAAAATTCGCTAAATGATAATCAGGCAGGCAAGATAGTCTTTAATAAAAATAGTAATCGCGTCTACACTCAGGGTGATGATACCAGTTTGTCGCCATATGGCTGGATGTATGTTGGCGGAGACTCTGCCCATCCAGATTATAAGCTGTCTATTGATTTTTATCCGTCAGAAGGGTTTAGCGATCAATTTATACCTGTGCATATCAAAACTGGTAAAGTTGCAAGTCGTCTTTAATAAAATCGCCTTTAATACAATCCTCACCACGCCTTATCAAAGCTCACAGCCTTGCCAAAACCTGCTATAATCAACCCCCTTTACATCTTGATAGGCAACGGTGGGGCGGTAGATATGTTTGAGCTGACTTTTTTGGGCACATCAAGCGGTGTACCTACCAAATCACGCAATGTCTCAGGGCTTGCGATATCTTTACTAGGTGAGCAGCTCAGAGCTGGCAAATCAACGCCTTGGATACTCATGGACTGTGGTGAGGGCACGCAGCATCGCTTGCTATATACGCATCATAAGCCGTCGATGCTTAGGGCGATTTTTATCACGCATGCACATGGCGACCATTGCTATGGCTTGCTTGGCTTATTGTCAAGTCTTGCGATGCATGGACGAAAACAGTCGCTTAAGCTGATTGCGCCAGCGTCGGTGCTGGCGTTTGTGCGGGCAGGGCAGGCACTGACTCAGATGAATCTTAGCTACGCTCTTGAGATGATTGAGATTGAGGCGGTGTTATCGCAGGGCGTGCGACTAGAGATGGGCGAGCAGTGGCGTGCGGATGTGGCGATTTATCCGATGAGTCACCGCATTGACTGCTATGGATTTGCCATCACCCAACAGCTTGATAAATTACAGCTCAATACCGAGCGACTCACCCAAGATGGCATTGACCGCTCATATTGGCGACGCATTCTAAAAAGCGGCGAGCCCAAAATCTGCATCCAAAACCAAACCATTTACCCATCTGATTATCTTCATCGATCGACCATCACCCAAAAAATCGTCATCGCAGGCGATAATGACGCACCCACACGCCTGACAGATGCGGTCAAAGACGCAAGCTTATTAATTCATGAGGCGACCTATACGCAGGCGGTGATGGATAAGATTTTAGCCAAAGGGGTTTTTGATCCGCAGCATAGCAGTGCACAGGCGGTAGGCAGCTTTGCAGATGAGATGCAAGTGCCAAATTTGATTTTGACGCATTTTAGCGCCAGATTTTTAAATTTTGATGATCCTGACAGCCCTAAGCCAAATATGGGACATATCCGCGCCGAAACTGAATCAGTGTATGGCGGCAGACTCATCTTGGCTGAGGATCTGATGACGGTATCCATTACCAAAGAAGGCATCATGAGTGTACATGGCGCACCTGATGGCTTGAAGATGTAGGCTTATCAGTGGGATAGATCAATCGGCTAAGGGCTTTGGGCGAGGCGAGTTTGACCAATCCAATGCTGAGCAAACTGATACGCGATACGACCAGAGCGACCGCCGCGCGTGCCTGCCCACTGAAGCGCTTGGCTTTGCGCCTGTGCATCGAAGGGCAGATTGGCTTTTTTAAGTTCGTGCTCGACGATTTGTAAATATAAAGGCTGATTCATCGGCTGAAATGACAGCCACAGCCCAAAACGATCGGACAAAGATACCGTCTCATCAATGGCTTCATAGGGATTGACTTCATCGGTTTGCCCATTATAGATATCCACATTATCTTTCATCATCTGTGGCAAGAGATGGCGGCGATTACTGGTCGCATAGACGAGCAGCTGACTGTGCTCACTGTCAAGTGCACCATCTAAGATTGATTTTAGGGTGCGATAATTTTCATCTTGAGTATTGAATGCCAAGTCATCACAATAAATAATATAACGATTCTGATTACCGTGATCTGCAGAGGCTTTGATGGCTTTGCGGATTTTATCTAGATGCAGCAAATCATCTCTGGCAACTTCGATGACGCGTAGCCCTTGAGGGTGATATGCCTTAAGTAGGGCACGCACCAGCGATGATTTGCCGGCACCGCGAGTGCCTGTCATCAGCACATGATTCGCTGGCAGGCGAGCAAGAAACTGCTCAGTATTATTGATGAGTTTATTTTTTTGGGTATCGATACCAAGCAAATCCTCCAAGCCACCTCCAAAACTGACCTCAATCGGCTCAAGCTTGCCAAGCATACCGCCCACCCAGCGATAAGCCAGGATAGATGGATCGATGCTGATGGGCTGATGGGTGCGTTCGGTCAGATATTGAGTGAGTAGCTGGATAAGATGATCAGGCAACTGCATAGGGATTTCCGTCAGATTAGATGTCACGAGTGGCAAATGTGTCGCATTGATTGACATCGCCTGTCTCAAAGCCTTTATAGAACCATTGTTTGCGCTGAGCGCTGGTTCCGTGGGTAAAGCTGTCAGGGACGGCATGACCTCGAGCTTTATGCTGAAGATAATCATCACCAATTTTCTCGGCAGCATCTAAAGCTTCTTCGATGTCACCTTTTTGTAAAAACTGTGTGCGCTCATGATTATGACGCGCCCACAAGCCTGCAAAGCAGTCGGCTTGTAGCTCTTGGCGCACTGATAAATTATTGGCAGCGGCAGGGCTTGCTTGTGCTTGAGCTTGGCGTACTTGCTGAGAGATACCCAGCAAGGTCTGCACATGATGACCGACTTCGTGCGCAATCACATATGCTTGAGCAAAGTCGCCGGCTTGGTCTTGGCGTGATAGCTCGGTTTGGTTGCGTTCGCCTGTGATGCCCATTTGAGTGCGCATATCACGGAAAAATTGTGTGTCTAAATAAACTTTTTGGTCAGCAGGGCAATAAAATGGACCGCTCGCTGACGTGGCTGATCCACAGGCGGATTGGACAGCACCACTGAACAAAACCAAGCTTGGCGGCTGATAGCGATGTCCTGCCTGAGCAAATATCGGCGTCCATACATCTTCAGTATCAGCCAAAATCGTGGCAACAAATTCTCTGGATTCTGCCATATCTGCGGTTTCGTTAGCGGGCGCTGATGCTTGAGTTTGTCCTTGAATCTGCTGAGTGACGCCCAGCGTGGTCTCTGGACTGATACCAAACACTTGCCATAAGATGACGGCGATGATTAAGCCAAAAATACTCACGCCACCGACTTTTTTGGCGCCGCCGCGCCTGTCTTCGATATTGCTGCTTTGTCTGCGTCCACGCCACTGCATAAGTTATCCTAAATAATAAACCATAACATTGACCCTAATACACCCGCTAAGCCATCCTAAGAACTGCCAGCGCGCATCACCCATAGGTCAGATGCCCATATAATATCACTATCTGGCAGGATCATCAATTTATCGCCCAATAATTTATGAATGTACTTGCGACTTGTCATGATGCTTGGATAATGAATATGTGGATTAGATTGCAATTTATCCGTGATCGTCGTATGATAATTTGACTTATTTGATGAATGTTGGAAATTAACGATGTCAAAATTAGCTTCAGTGATTGTTGAACACAATCCATCTGATCAGCCCATCACGCATTCGGTGATCTGGCTGCATGGCTTAGGCGCAAGTGGTCATGACTTTGAGCCGATTGTCCCTGAGCTTGGACTGGCCAAAGATGCGGCGGTACGATTTATTTTTCCGCATGCCCCGCAGATTCCCGTGACGATTAATGGGGGCTATGTCATGCCAGCATGGTATGATATTTTGGAGATGAGCCTAAATCGTAAAGTTGATGTGGCGCAGATCGCCGCTTCTAGTGAGCTGATCAATGAGATCATTGATGGCGAGATTGCCAAAGGTATTGATAGCCAAAATATCATCATCGCAGGCTTTTCACAAGGTGGCGCTGTGGCGTATCATACCGTCTTGACTAATACACGAAAGCTTGGCGGACTGCTTGCGCTATCAACTTACTTTGCGACTGCTGAGCAGATCAAGTCTGTTACAGTCAATGATGATATTGCGGTTAAAATTGACCATGGGGATTTTGATGATGTTGTACCTGCCGCCTTGGGCGTGCAAGCTGCAGAGTCCCTAAAAAAGCTTGGACTAAACCCTGTTTATCGTACCTATCCCATGGCGCATCAAGTGTGCTTAGCACAAATCAAAAGTATTGGTGATTGGCTTAATGACTTGATCGCATAATATAAGCTCAATCACGGTAAGACATTAATAAACCACCCCAAATGCCAGCACTTGGGGTGGTTTATTTTTAGGAATCAATCACATAGATGAGCGTTGATTGGCTTCATAAATGGCGGCTTGTAGCCAAATATTGGCTTGGATATAATCATGAACCAAAATGGCATCGGTCTGATCCGTGGTTGGTGTTGCGATACGCACCACAAATGGATCAGCGTCCGGCTCACGCAAAATCACCACATCAAACAGCGTGATGTCTTTGCCAAAGAACTCGGTTTTTGATTTGCCTAAGACTTGACCTTGGCACCACGCTTCATCTTCTTGACCAAAAGTTTCGCCATACAAATACGCACACATATGCCCCAAATTAATCTCAACGGGCGCAAAGGGCTTGCCTGCTTCGTGGTCTTCAGGCTGCCATGTGCGGATTTGCTCGTCGATATCATCAGGAATTTGACCATCATTTTTTGCCACAATGTCATTAAAGGCGCGATGATGGCGGATGGCTTCTTGATCTTCAACGACGATGGTTTCTTCTTGGTTGCTTGGCTCGATGTGATACGCCCAAGCACTAAAATTGACAAAGTATTTTTTTGGTGTGCGATAATCGGTGCGATTGACTGCGTATAGCTGATCAAAAGCATAAATTGTCGCGCCATCAGGCGTTTTTAGGCACAAAATCGCATCGGAAGTCGAATCACAGCGAATGATGCGCTCAATTTGACAAGTCAAGCCATAAGGGCTATTTACAGCAGGAAACGCATTAATAAAAGCCTTGGGCGCGCCATCTTTGATGGTTAAAATCTGCTTGATGTGGCAAGTGTCATTCATACCTAATAATAGCTTGGCATTATCCGTACTATTTTGGGCGGACAGACCCTTGGGTAAGGTCGCCTGATCTAGCATGGCATGTAGCCAATTAGGCACATCTTGGGCGATATTATCTGTCAAAATCGCCCAATGATCGCCATGACTGGCATTTTCATCATGGGGCAAATCGACTTTAATGGGTGCGCTTTCGTGCGTATAATTATAACGAATGGTCTGACTGCTCATAATCATTACTCATAGATAACTGCCATCTACATGGGGATGCACCAAAAAATATCAAGCATTTGACCCAATATCCTTGATGAATTTGTGTGATTGATGAATTGGGCGGATGGTATTGGCGGCTTTATTTGGTATTTATTCATAAAAAATGCTAAACTAGCATGATTTAACGTCTGGAACACCGCTTATGTTTCGTCCTTTAGCGTTATTTATTGGGCTTAGATATACAAAAGCCAAACGCAAAAACGGTTTTATCTCGTTTATCTCATTTATCTCAACCATTGGGCTTACGCTTGGTGTGGCGGTGCTGATTACCGTCTTATCGGTCATGAATGGATTTGATCGTGAGATCAAATCGCGCATTCTTGGTATGGTGCCTCAAGCGGCGGTCACCTCGACAGAGATTTTGTCGGATTGGCAGCCCGTCGCCGAACAAATCAAAGTTCAAAATCAGGAAGTGGACGCAGTCGCCCCTTATATTCAGTTACAAGGCATGCTCACCGCCGAAGGTCAGGTCTCTGGCATCATTGTCTCTGGCATCGAACCTGAATACGAAAAACAAGTTTCGATCATTGATGAGCACATGATCGCAGGCAGTCTCGATGACTTGCGTCCTGGCGAATTTGGCATCGTTTTGGGTGAGTCGATTGCGTTTAATATGGGTCTGCAGCTGGGTGATAAGGTCACTTTGGTGCTACCAGAAGCCTCACCATCTGCCGCAGGCGTGATTCCAAGATTTAAGCGGTTTACTTTGGTGGGTGTGTACCACATCAGCAGTGAAATTGACAGTACAATGGGCTATGTGCAGATGCGTGATGCAGGCGTCATGCTTCGGTTGCCCGAAGGTGCACAAGGTCTGCGCATGAAGCTTCATGATATCTTTAAAGCGCCGCAAGTGGCAAATCAAGCTGCCAGTCTCGACCCACGCCTATATCCTAGCGATTGGACAACGACGCATGGTAATTTATTTAGCGCCATCCAAATGGAAAAAGCTATGATTGGACTTTTGCTGTTTTTGATTGTGGTAGTGGCGGCGTTTAATATCGTTTCAAGCTTGGTCATGTTAGTGACGGATAAAAAATCAGACATCGCCATTTTAAAGACCTTTGGGGCATCGCCAAAGCTTGTCATGCAAGTATTTATGGTGCAAGGCATGATCATCGGGGTGATTGGCACAGTGGTTGGAACGGTGCTTGGTGTGGTACTTGCTTTATCGGTCAATGATATTTTACTGTTTGTCAGCCGAGTATTTGGGGTCAGTTTATTTGATGGTAGTGTCTATCCGGTGGATTTTTTGCCCTCTGAAGTCAAAGCATCTGATGTGCTACTCATCACGACAGCCTCATTTTTACTGAGTTTTTTAATGACCATTTATCCTGCGCTCAGAGCCTCAAAAATCGAACCTGCGCAAACTTTGCGATACGAATAAGGATCAGTATGACGACCATTTTACATGCCAAAAATATCAGCAAAGTATATGACGAAGGCAAAATCAAAACCACTGTTTTGTCAGGGCTTGATTTGCAAATACAAGCAGGCGAGCGCGTCGCCATCGTGGGTAGTAGCGGTTCGGGCAAATCCACGCTATTGCATTTGCTTGGCGGACTAGATACGCCGACGACAGGCGAGGTTTGGCTAAAAGGGCAGTGCTTGACCAATCTGAATGAAACCAAGCGCGGCGAGCTGCGCAACCGCCATTTGGGATTTATTTATCAATTTCATCATCTGTTGGCAGAGTTTAGCGCCACCGAGAATGTCGCCATGCCACTGCTCATGCGCCGCGATGTGAGTATCAAAGAGGCGACAAAACGCGCTAATGATTTACTTGAGCGCGTCGGACTTGGGCATCGACTGCATCATCGTCCCAGTGAGCTGTCAGGCGGTGAGCGTCAGCGTGTCGCCATTGCGCGCGCCTTGGTGACAGAGCCTGCCTTGGTGATGGCAGATGAGCCGACGGGCAACTTGGACGACGAAAATGCACAAGCGATCTTTGGGCTGTTAAGTGAGCTTCAAGCGTCTATTGGCATGGCGCTTTTGATGGTGACCCATGATCGGCATTTGGCAGCCCAAGCTGACAAAATTCTTGAGATGAAAAGTGGTCAATGGGCGAGCTAAACTTAAAAAAGCAGGAAGATTTCCTGCTTTTTTTATGGAAGTTTTAAGCCTGTGTCCCTTTGGCAAGCTGAGTGTACTGGTCAAAGTTTTCGATATATTGTTCTAGATTTTCAGAGAGCATTTGCTGGTATTTTTCGGTGTAGAATTTGATGATGTCATCTTTTTCTTTGGCAAGATCGCTACCCTTAACAAAGCCAATGGTCGCCGCCGAGACAGCAAATCTTGCGGCAGCATAATTGAGGCTGGCCGCCACTTGACCAGCGTGTGATGATGGCGAAAGCTGGCTGTTAGCAAGCGTGATGACAGCATCGGCACGCTCAAAAAACGCATTCATTTGCGCTTGGAATTCTTCTTCATTAAATTCTTTAGTGTCACTCATGTGCTATCCTTTTGGGTGATTTGATGATTTTGGGCTATTTGGTGTGTGATAAGCCTTGAGATTGGCTTGCTCAAGGCTTATCTGAGTCATTTAGATCGCCGCGCGCAGCAAGTCGGCTTTGTCTGTTTTTTCCCAAGTAAAGGCAGTATCTGAGCCTTGGCGACCAAAATGACCATAGCTTGCCGTTACTTCATACATGGGCTGTAGTAAGTCAAGCATACGCGTAATACCATACGGACGCAGGTCAAAATGCGCTCGAATCAGCTTGACGATGTCGGTATCGCTGATTTTACCGGTATTAAAAGTATTCACCGAAATGGATGTCGGCTCAGCCACACCGATTGCATAGCTCACCTGTACTTCACAGCGCTCAGCCAAGCCTGAGGCGACGATGTTTTTGGCGACATAGCGTCCAGCATAAGCAGCGCTTCGATCGACTTTGGAAGGGTCTTTACCACTGAATGCACCGCCACCATGGCGCGCCATGCCGCCATAAGTATCCACGATGATTTTGCGACCTGTCAGACCTGCATCGCCCACAGGTCCACCGATGACGAACTTACCCGTTGGATTGATGTGGTAAAGCGTGTCTTTATGCAGTAGCTCAGATGGAATGACTTTTTTGATAATTTCTTCCATGACGGCTTCTTGCAGCTGCTTTTGGCTGATCTCAGGATCATGCTGCGTCGATAGCACCAGTGCATCAACAGCAAAAGGCTTGAACTGATCGTCATAATGCATAGTCACCTGTGCTTTGGCATCAGGACGCAGCCAAGGCAAAGTGCCATTTTTGCGCAGCTCAGCTTGACACTCCATCAGACGATGGCTCAGCTGAATCGGAGCAGGCATCAGCACATCGGTTTCGTTGGTAGCATAACCAAACATCAAACCTTGGTCACCTGCGCCTTGGTCTTCTGGGCGCTGTCTGTCAACGCCTTGGGCAATCTCAGGTGACTGCTTGCCAATCATATTAATCACCGCACAAGTCGAGCCATCAAAGCCCAAATCTGAGTGATTGTAGCCGATTTTGTTGACGGTATCGCGCACGATCGCTTCGACATCAATATTGGCATGAGTGCTGATCTCGCCTGCTAAGACGACAGCGCCTGTTTTGACTAAGGTCTCGCAGGCAACGCGCGCATCTTTATCTTGAGACAAGATGGCATCAAGCAAGGCATCAGAGATTTGGTCTGCCATCTTATCTGGATGACCTTCGCTCACTGATTCTGAAGTAAATACTGAGTAGTTCATAAGGTTTCACTTAATAAAAAATAAAATAAAAATTGTGTAAATTCTGGTGGCTTTTTTAGGCTTGACAGAATAAATACCGCTCACACAAGTAAAAATAAATCACGGTGCAGTCTGCGACTGTAGAGTGGGGCAATGATTGTAGAGTGATCATTAATAAAAGGTATTTGGTGGAAAATTATACGCCAAAATGCCCATAAATACCAATGAAAATTATTCATATTAAAATGAGTGGTGGAATATACTTCTTTAAAATGGGTAAAATCTGCTTAAGTGGAGTGATCTTTGAGAAGTTATGTTTTGGTTAAGTGACAATGCGTCAATATAATAAAGTATCTGTTTAGATGGAAAAATTATCGCCTTTATCGACTTTTGTGTGATCGTGCTCATTTTGCAGATTTTGTTTTTGCAGGTCTTGCTCGCGCTTTTTATGACCTTTTTGCTGTTTAAATTTAGGGGCTTTGGCGTTGTAACCGTGGCGCGCCTGCCAATCTCTGACAGTCCGATAATTCCAAAAAGCGCGAAATGCCAAGCCAAGCACGATACTGGTGATGATGGCGGATAAAAGTAGCCCAACCGCCATCGCTTGCCACGAAAAAATATGCCGATGCGCCTTAAGTGGATTGATGCCGTCGGCGGTCATCCAAAGGGTAAAATCGGTCAAAATCACACCAATCGCCCTAAGCCCAATGGTAGGCTCTCCAAGCAATATCGCTCCCAGTGAATACGCCAACCAAAAAACAGGAATGGCAGTCAAAGGATTGGTAATCCAAGTCAATGCAATCGCCATTGGAATATTGGCTCTGACCAATAATGCACCAATCAATGCAAGTGGCATCTGACCAGGCAAAGGAAAAAAAGCCGCCAGCACACCCACATAAACCGCTCGACCCAGCGAGCTGCGATTGATTTGCCACAGTCGAGGATCCGCCAAAAAAGGCGCAAATATCGCAATCAAACGATTTTGGCGCAATTTTTCGGGCGTGGGTAACCAGGCTTTAATCTTATTCTTGGGCATGGAGGTGGCTATCGTGTAGATAAAGCCTAAATTATAGCAAACTTTTATTGATAAAACGACGCAAACACCGTTATTTTTGTTGAATTTTTAAGAGCTTATAGCAGGCTTAGGCGTACTGTGATAGAATGCTTGAAATCACTTAGGATGTACTTATGACTGATAAAATTAAAATTCAACACCCAAAACCTTCTGCAAAAGCCAAAAAAGCACTCATTTGGATTGACCTAGAAATGACAGGTCTGGATACGCAGCACGATGAGATTATTGAGATTGCCACCATCGTGACCGATGATGATCTGAACATTCTTGCCGAAGGACCAGTATTTGCGATCAAAGTGGGTGATGTGATTTTAAATCGTATGGATGATTGGAATAAAAATCAGCATGGTCAGTCAGGCTTGATTGATCGGGTGCGCCGTAGCACGACGACGCTTGCCGAAGCCGAAGCGCAGACGATCGAGTTTTTATCAAAATGGGTGGATGCAGGTATCTCTCCGATGTGCGGTAATTCCATTTGCCAAGATCGCAGATTTTTGGCGCGTCAAATGCCAAAGCTTGAGCGATATTTTCACTATCGCAACTTGGATGTGTCAAGCGTCAAAGAACTTTGTTACCGCTGGCGTCCCGATGTCGCCTCTGGGTATCAAAAAACAGGCACACATTTGGCGCTTGATGATATCCGAGATTCGATTCGTGAATTGCGCCATTATCGCGAGCATTTTTTTAAATTGCTGGATTGATTTTAAAGCAGGATTTGACCTGCTTTTTTATTATAATTTGATTCAATGTGAAAGCTAGATGAAATTTGAATGTATCAATAAGTCAGATGCTCATTTTCAAAAATTTTAAAATGTTAAAACATTAACAACCGTTGCGTAAATATTTGCAGATTTGGCAACAATTTTTTCACCAAAGTGATACTTGTCATTTAATATGATTTTGGTTAAGATGAAATTGCAGGGTTTACCTTGATTGCACTAAATTAATGACTAGTCACATGGAGTATGTTATGAAAAAATTATCTTTAATCGCGTTATTGGCTGTGGCAGGTTTTGCCAATGCGGCTACTTATGAATTGGATCCATATCACACCAACGCACGTTTTAGCATTGACCATTTTGGCACCTCAACCAACATGGCAGGCTTTTATGAGCTATCAGGCGTGATGCAATTTGACCGTGCGGCAGGCACAGGCTCAATCGATATCAGTATTCCTGTTGGTAGCCTAAAAGCCCCTTCATCGCTATTTACACAGCACCTAAAAGCCGCTAATTTGTTCAATGTTGAACAACATCCAACCATGCGTTTTGTTTCAAATCAATTTTATTTCACAGGGACAGGCGCAAATCGTAAACTGCAGTCTGTGTCAGGTAACCTAACTTTACTTGGTCAAACCCATCCTGTGACTTTAACAGCGACTAAGTTTAATTGCTATAACAGCCCAATTTTGAATGCTGAAGTTTGTGGTGGCGATTTTACCGCGACAGTTGATCGCACCAAGTGGGGCATGAATTATTTGGTGGATGTGGGCATTCCTAAAGATGTTCGTATCGACATTCAGGTAGAAGCCAGCAAAAAAGGGAATTAATCCTTACCTGGCGAATAAAAAAGAGCGTGTAGTGCGCTCTTTTTTATTGAAACTTCAAAGATTAGCCATGCTTAAATTGCACAAGCTGTAGATCTTCACCGATCATCAAGCCAATTTCTGCGCAGACTTGAGTCCCTTCCATGCGCCAATCCCCAAGCACAATGCGCGCTTGATGACCATAATGATGCACATGTGGGCGGTGGGTATGCCCATGTAATAAAATATCATACTCTTTGAGTGCAGCGGATACTGCGTCTTCATTGACATCCATGATGGCAAAAGCTTTGGTGGTTTTCTGGTTTTTGGAAGTATCTTGAATATTGCCAGCGAGCTTTTTACGCATAGATAGCGGCAATCTATTTAAGATAAATCCCGTCACAGGATGGCGAATGACAGACCGATAACGCTGATAGCTCATATCGTCTGTACACAGTGCATCGCCATGCTCCAAGCGAATGCGATGGCGGGTGGTGCGAATGGGATAAGGCTCTTGGATCAGTGCGCCTTTGAACGTATTACAAAGCGCCTGACGAATCATAAAATCACGATTGCCCTGCATGACAAAAATTTGCACTTTATGATCTGCCAAAGCATTCAGCGCAATAATCACAG
The DNA here is from genome assembly GCF_034424565.1 of Moraxella canis. NCBI lineage: Bacteria > Pseudomonadati > Pseudomonadota > Gammaproteobacteria > Moraxellales > Moraxellaceae > Moraxella > Moraxella canis. The sequence continues at coordinate 1,818,409 of NZ_CP139961.1, forward strand.
GATGAAGCCAATGTTTGGTTTTGTCAGCCTGTGATAGCGATACATAAGTATCATCACCCAGCCAAGCATCCAACCAATCTCCCAAAATAAAAAGCGAATCTAAATTTGGCAGCTGTTTTAGGTCACCAAGCAGTTGGATAAAAGCCGCACCAAGCTTAGGCGTCATTGGCGATAGATGCAAATCGCTAACAAAAACCGCCTGAATCTCAGACGGTCTTGTGGTAAAAAAATAATCAGCACTCAGCATATTATTTATTGATGACTTTGGCGCTGTTGATGACGACAGGCTCAGTTGGTACATCAGCGTGATAGCCAAAACGACCTGTTGGCACGCCTTTGATTTGATTGACCACATCCATGCCATCAATCACTTGACCAAAGACGGCATAGCCCCAGCCTTGCGGTGTTGGGCTTGAATAATTCAAAAAGTCATTGTCTTTGACATTAATAAAAAACTGTGCCGTGGCAGAATGTGGATCAGAAGTGCGCGCCATCGCGATGCTACCGACGGTGTTTTTTAGACCATTATCGGCTTCGTTTTTGATGGGGGTGCCAGTGCGTTTTTCGTTCATCTGTGCGTCCATACCGCCGCCTTGAATCATAAAGCCGTCGATCACACGATGAAAAATCAGTCCGTCATAATGACCTGACTCCACATAATCAAGGAAATTGGCAACGGTAACAGGGGCTTTTTCAGCGTTTAGCTCGATTTTGATTTGACCAAATGTGGTATCAAATTCTACAACTGGCATATCCATGAAGTATCCTTATAACTATTAATGAATGGAATGAAATTTTGCTTATTATAGCATAACATTCATGGGGTGTGCTTGTGCAAATTTAAAGGGCATGATGATTTGCCAAGCGTGTTAGATTTATAAAAATCATGCTTAAAGACCTAAAATTATGCTAAAATAATTCAATTATGACATTTAAAACTGATCACCATGGACAATAAGTTATGAGCACACAACCAACTGAAAAAAATGACTTTATTCGCGCAATTATCCGTGATGACTTGGCATCGGGTAAGCATGACAGCATTTTGACGCGCTTTCCGCCTGAACCCAACGGATATTTACACATTGGGCATGTCAAATCGATCTGCCTAAACTTTGGCGTGGCAAATGAATTCGGCGGTGCTTGTAATTTAAGATTTGATGACACTAACCCCACCGCTGAAAAACAAGATTTTGTTGATGGTATTAAACAAGATGTTCGATGGCTTGGATTTGAGTGGGCGGGCGATGTGCGCTATGCGTCAGGCTATTTTGATGAGCTGTATGGCTGGGCAGTTCAGCTGATCAAACAGGGCGATGCGTATGTGGATCTACAAAGCATTGATGAGATCCGTGCCAATCGTGGCTCATTCACCGAGGCAGGCGTGCCATCACCGCAGCGAGAGGCGAGCATTGAGGAGAATTTGGCTCGTTTTGAGGATATGAAGCAGGGCAAATATGCCGATGGCGAAGCGGTTTTGCGTGCTAAGATTGATATGGCACACCCAAACATGAACATGCGCGATCCTGTGATCTATCGTGTCATGCACGCACATCATCACCAAACGGGCGATACATGGTGCATCTATCCGATGTATGATTTTGCGCATCCTTTGTCAGATGCTTATGAAGGAATCACACACTCGCTGTGCACGCTTGAATTTGAAGATCATCGACCATTTTATGATTGGGTAGTCGAAAAAGTTGGGTTCGATGTTCCACCGCGTCAGTATGAATTTAGCCGTCTGAACATTGATCATACCTTAACTTCTAAGCGTAAGCTCAAGCGCTTGGTGGATATGGGTGTGGTGTCTGGCTGGGATGATCCACGTATGCCGACGGTCGCAGGTATGCGTCGCCGCGGCTATACGCCCGAAGGCTTGAGAGATTTTTGTGAACGCGTGGGCGTCACCAAATCCGATGGCTTGGTTGATCATCGTATGCTGGAATTTAGCGTGCGTAAGTCGCTTGAAGAGACCACCGCGCGCGGGATGGCAGTGCTACGCCCACTGAAAGTGACTATCACCAATTTTGATAGCGCTGTTGCCAAATTTAATGAGCTTAAAAATGAAAAAACAGTGGCAGAATTTGATGGTGACGTGCTTTGGCTGACCCAGCCTAAGCATCCGCATTTGGACATGGGCATGCGCCAAATTCCGTTCACCAAAACTATTTATATTGATGCCACAGATTATGAGATTGAGCCGCCGGCAGGTTATAAGCGTCTGTCGCCAAGTAATCCAGAAATCCGCTTGCGCAACAGCTATGTGCTCAAGGTAGAAGAGCATAAGATAGACGAAAGCGGCGCTGTGGTCGAACTGATCGCGACGATCGATGAAAATACACTGGGCAATAATCCAGAAGGTCGCAAAGTCAAAGGCGTGATCCATTGGGTATCGGCAAGCCACGGGGTGAATGCGGTGGTGCGCTTGTATGAGCATTTGCTACTAGAAGATGATGAAATAACAGACGCTGTGGATGTCGATGACTCTGGTGCTGATGCTGATGAGCTGTGGATTCGCAAGCACCTAAATCCCAATTCGCTGACGGTTTATGAAGCTGTGATTGAGCCTGATTTGGTAAAAGCCAATCCAGGTGATAGATTCCAATTTGAGCGCGAAAGTTATTTTGTGGCTGACAGCGCCGAGCATACCCAAGCGTTGCCAGTATTTAATCAAATCGTTGGGCTTAAAGACAGCTTTAAGCCTGAGTGATTGCACGCTCATCAGTCGCCCACAGTTTACCAAAGCGCCAGGATTTGACTGCGCTTTGGTAGAGAGGGTGAGACACGGATGCAGAAAACAAATCATCTCAAACTCAATCAAATTCAATCAATCAAGTTGATGCTATGAAACAAGAGACCGCCCTTGCGATTTTAAAGACAGGGCAAAATGTTTTTTTGACGGGTCAAGCAGGCGCAGGTAAAACCTATGTGCTCAACCAGTACATTGAGTATTTGCGAGTGCGCCAAATTCCTGTGGCGGTGACTGCCAGCACGGGCATCGCATCAACTCATATGAATGGCATGACAATTCATGCATGGTCGGGTATCGGTATCCAAAATGAGTTTGATAAAGTCAATGTCCAAAGGCTTGCCACGCGTGATGACTACCTTGAGCGCATCAAAAATACTAAGGTGCTTATCATTGATGAAATCTCCATGCTGCATGCCAAGCAAGTTGACACGATCAATCAAGTTTTAAAGCATTTTCGAAAAAACGAGATGCCTTTTGGGGGCGTTCAGGTGATTTTTTCGGGGGATTTTTTTCAGCTACCACCGATTGGCGATAAAGGCGAAACATCGAAAGAAAAATACGCTTTTATGTCGCAGGCCTGGCTTGAGTGTAAATTTCAAATTTGTTATCTCACCGAGCAGCATCGCCAAACGGGCGGCGATGAAAAGCAGCGCTTTGGTTTATCTTTGAATGAGATTTTAAACCAAATCCGCAGTCAAACAGTGACGCAGCAGGCGATCGATGTGCTGACATCAACCCAAGCTCATACCATTGATTTGAACCGCACAAGACTTTATACGCATAATGCCGATGTTGATAGTATCAATCAAAAGCAGCTCAATGAATTGACCGCCAAGACCATTACCTATAGCGCCGCCAAAATGGGCGAAAAACCCTTGCAAGACTCACTGTCAAAGAGTGTCCGCGCCCCTGATGAGCTGACGCTTGCGATCGGCGCTAAGGTGATGTTCGTCAAAAATCTGCCGCTTTTGGGCGTGTATAATGGTACGATGGGTGAAGTGATCGGCTTTATTGGCGTATCGGGCAAAGCCTATAAAAATGCAGATGATGAAATTACCGAAACGGCATATCCTTTGGTTCGGCTCAATACTGGCGGCGAAGTGGCTGCTGAGCCTGAAGAGTGGACAGTTGAGGATAAGGATGGCACTGTGCTTGCAAGCTATACCCAAGTGCCTTTATGCTTAGCTTGGGCGATCACGGTACACAAATCCCAAGGCATGACCTTGGATGCAGCTGAGATTGACTTGTCCAAGACCTTTGAGATGGGTCAGGGTTATGTGGCGCTGTCACGCCTGCGCTCGCTAGATGGACTAAAATTGCTTGGCTTTAATGTCAAAAGCTTGCTGCTAGATGAATGGGTGCAGCGCATTGATCAGCGATTCATTGAGCTGTCTTCTGAGCACGCCAAGGCTTTTGAAGTGTTTGATGAGTCGATGCTCGATGAGATTTATAAAGCCTTTATCCATGCTTGTGGCGGCACGACCAATCCTGAAGTTATCGCCAGCAACCAAAAATTTCGAGCGCTCAAAAAGCAAGGCGCGCTCAGCCAAAAAACCAAAGCCCAAAATCAAGCAAAAGCAGGACAAATCCAAGCCAATGGACTGACCAGCACCGTCAATGAAACTTATGAACTCGTTCAGCAAAAGCTGGATTTAGAAGAGATTGCCGCCAAACGCAGTTTGGCTGTCTCAACCATTATCGGTCATGTGGCGGATATTGGCAAAATCATGGGCGTTGATGCCATCCAAGACTATCGCCCAGATGATGAGACGATCACTAAGATCGAAGGTGCGATACGCGATTTGGATGCTCAAGGTGAATTTGCTGATGGCATCAAGATCAGACCGATCTTTGATGAACTGCGAGAAACTTATACTTATAATGAAATACGCTTGGCTTTGGCGTATATAGAGACTTCAAAGATGGACGCTGATCGTGATACCAAATAATTCACACCGCCAAGCCGATACGCCCAAATTACGCTTAGCCATCAATGGCTTTGGTCGTATTGGTAGAAATGTATTAAGAGCGTACATCAAAAAGTTGGGGGTCTTTGACAATATTGACATTGTCGCGATCAATGATATCGCCGACAACGAAGTATTGCTGCATTTATTAAAATTTGACAGTACGCATGGGCGATTCGATCAAGGGGATAATGCCGCGCAGGTTTCATTAACCACCGATCAAGATACCTCATATTTGACGATCACTAAAGGCGGGTCGTCACGCCGCATTCTTTTGCTAAGCTGTGATGAGCCAGAGAATTTGCCTTGGAAGGATCTGGATGTCGATGTCGTGCTTGAGTGTACGGGTCAATTTCGCTCCTATGCCGATGCCAATCGCCATCGTACAGCAGGCGCAAAGCAAGTGATCATTGGCGCAGCGCCGTTTGATAGCGTTGATGCCAGTATCGTCATCGGGGTAAATGACGATGAGCTAAACGCTAATTTGCCGATCATATCTGGGGTGTCTTGTACCACCCAAGCTTTGGTGCCGCTATTGTCGGTGCTTGATGATAAATTTGGTATCCAAAGCGCCATGATGACTGAGATCCACGCCGTAACAGCAGATCAAAGCGTGCTTGATCAAGCGCATCGCGACTTTCGCCGTGCCAGAGCCAGCGGTCATAATATCATTCCCACTACATCCAGTAGTATCAATGCCACCGAACGCGTCCTGCCACTGATGCGCGGTAAAATCAACGGACACTCCATCCGAGTTCCCACCATCAATGTCGCAGCGATTGATCTGACTGTCAAATTTGCGCAAGCGGTTCGGCTAGATGAGATCAAAGACGCGCTGATGACAGCAAGCCAAGGGTATCTTTTTGGCATCATGGATTATTGTGATGAGCCTTTGGTGTCTAGTGATTTTATCGGTGATAGCCACTCTTTGGTCATTGATGGTCAGCAGCTGATGATGGCAGGTGAGCTTGCCAAGATTTATGCTTGGTATGATAATGAGTGGGGCTACGCCAATCGGCTTTTGGATATGTGCCAAAAGCTGGCAGGTTTAAGATAAGCTTAGCTTGCATCATCTTTGATATTGAAATGGTAATAGGTTTTAGGGCATCATGGTATGTAATTTACTATAAACCTAATTTTATAGCTATTAGATAGTCCATTTTTTAAAATAAGTGGTTAAACAAAAAAATATAAATTTTTGTTATAACTATTTAGTAGATGTTAATTGAGTGCATTTTTATCGTCTCTTGCTACAATTCAAAACATTCTAACTATCAGAACAAGACTTTAAATTAATCTGTTCATTAAGCTCAATTTTTTGGTAAATGAACTCAATGGTTTTTAATAACAATTGAATAAACTCTCCATCATCACCACTTCTAAATGACAAAAATATAGGACTGGCCACTCCCGCATCTAGTATGGGTAAGTATTTTAAGTTAGTCATCAAAATAGCTCTGCTATTTTGTGGAACAATAGACATTCCCTCACCTGAGGCCACCATGCCAAGCGCAAGTTGAATGTTAGAGACATACTTAATGTTTTTTGGGTTAAGACCATGCTCGGCAAAGATATTTTTAATGTAATTGGCAAAAGTTTGCTGACCAGTATTTGGATAACACCAAAGTGCTTCATCAACAATATCACTTAAATACACCCCATCAAATCCCATAAAACGCGGATCATGTTCATGCACTGCCAGTACCAAAGGTTCATCTCTAAGCAATATACGTGTAATCGCAGGGTCGCTAAACTTTAACCGACCAAAACCAACATCGATCTTGCCTGATTTAAGAGCCTCTAGCTGTTCCAAAGTACCCATTTCAATGAGCTCAATATTGATGCCTGGAAGTAGTTTTCTAAATTCATAAATAATTTGTGGCAGCAATCCCAAAAGCAGTGAGCCTACAAACCCCACTTTTAATGTCTGAGCTGTTTGACCCACTCTCTTTGTCATCAAAACCATCTGTTCCATGCTGCTTAAAATCCGCTTGGCATATTGATAAAAAAACTGACCTGCTTCAGTGGTCTGGATGGGTCGGCTGCCACGCTCCAATAAAGGCAAGCCCAGTTCATCTTCCAAGCTTTGAATTTGCCGGCTGAGAGGCGGCTGAGCGATAAATAAGCGTTTGGATGCTTTGGTAAAACTTTGCTCTTCTACCACAGCGATGAAATATTTAAGATGACGAAGATCCATAGTTCCCCCACTCTTGATTTGAAATAATTATACCTTAAAAGTATAAAAAGATGCAAAAATAATATTTGTTTTTTTATTAACATTCTTTTAAAGTATAAATACACCGAATTATAAAACAGTACATTTATAAAGACATTTGGGAAATATTGTGTATAAATCGCTTGAAACCTTTATTTTGGATATACCAACCATTCGACCACATAAGATGTCGGTGGCTACCATGCAAAAACAAACCCTTGTTTTAGTTAAGATAACATCTGCAGAAGGGATTGTTGGTTGGGGTGAGGCAACTACTATTGGTGGACTATCTTATGGAGAGGAAAGTCCAGAGAGTATCAAGGCTAATTTAGATGCCTATTTCGCCCCCTTATTGACTAATATTAGAAGCGAGATGAATATTGCCCAAATCATGCAAATGCTGAACAAAAATATCGTTGGCAATCGTTTTGCTAAGTGTGCGGTGCAAACAGCATTGTTTGATATTTTGGGTAAAAAACTGGATTTGCCTATCAGTGAGTTAATAGGTGGTCGCTTACGTGATAGTTTGCCTGTACTTTGGGTATTGGCGTCGGGTGATACACAAAAAGATATCACTGAAGCGAAAAAAATGATTGAGTTGAAGCGTCACAATGCTTTTAAATTAAAAATCGGCTCTCGCTCTGTAGAGGAAGATGTAGAACATGTGATTGCGATCAAAAAAGCGTTAGGCAAAGATGCTAGTATCCGAGTGGATGTTAATCGTGCGTGGAGTAAGATGCAATGTATGAAAGGCATTAAGGCTCTGCAAGATGGTAATATTGATCTGATCGAACAACCTTGTGCTATTGATAATACTGAGTTGCTTGCCGAACTTACCAGTCGTTTTGATGTGGCAATCATGGCAGATGAAGCGGTCATGTATCCTAAAAATGCGTATCAACTTGCCAAAAAACATAGTGCTGATGTGTTTGCAGTGAAGATTGAACAAGCAGGTGGATTAATGGAAGCTTGTGACATTGGTAAAATCGCCAGCCTTGCAGGAATTGACTTGTATGGTGGTACCATGCTAGAGGGTGCAGTAGGGACGATTGCATCTGCCCATGTCTTTAGTACTTTTGAGAGTTTGGCTTATGGAACAGAGCTTTTTGCGCCGCTACTTTTGACAGAGGAGATTTTAAAAGAGCCTTTGGTTTATGAGAGCTTTGAATTAAAGGTTCCGAAAAGCGCAGGGCTTGGTATCGCACTGGACGAAGAAAAGGTTTTAGCGCTCACTCGATGATCATTAGATTTTGTGCAACCAAAAAATAAGGAGATATTATGCTTTACCATGTCAGAATGGATGTAAATATACCTCTTGATATTGACAAGCAAAAAGCAGAGGAAATCAAGGCGACCGAGAAAGCCTATTCTCAGGAACTGCAAAAACAGGGTAAATGGAGACATTTGTGGAGAATCTCCGGTCAATACTCCAACATTAGCATTTTTGATGTAGAGAATAATGAGGAGTTACACTCCATTTTGCAGGGACTGCCACTTTACCCTTTTATGAATATTGAGGTGATGCCTCTTAATCGCCATCCATCATCCATTCGTGATGATGATAGCTAGGAATAGAAAAATTGTTGTAAAAACAATGTGGCTATGCACTTACATAGCAAACGACAAGATTGTCGTTCTATCAATCATAGCTAGCTAAAAGCTAGCTATAAGTCCCCGTCGGTATAAAAGGAGTTATGTATGAATCGTCAAGAAATTGATGCCCTAGTTAAGAAAATGAATGTGGACAATGCCACAGGCGAGGTAAATACCCGTGTGCAAGAGATTGTTGTGCGGCTGTTGGGTGATTTATTTGAAGCAATTGTCGATTTGAATATCACCCAAAACGAGCTTTGGAAGGGTCTAGAGTATATCGCTGATTTAGGACAAGCAAATGAAGTAGGGTTGCTTGTGCCAGGCCTTGGCTTGGAGCACTTTATGGACCTGCTAGAGGATGCTAAAGATGCGCAAGCGGGTGTGGAGCAAGGTGGTACGCCACGTACCATTGAAGGTCCATTGTATGTAGCAGGAGCACCAGAATCTGTTGGTTTTGCCCGTATGGATGACGGTGCAGAAGAGGGTATTATGGATACGCTGATCATTGAAGGCGTGGTAAGTGATGTTGATGGTAATGTTCTGCCCAACGCTAAGGTAGAAATATGGCATGCTAATGGTCAGGGCAACTATTCATTCTTTGACAAAACACAATCAGAGTTTAATTTGCGTCGTACCATCTATACGGATGAAAATGGTCGTTATAGAGCCTTAACCACTATGCCAGTAGGTTATGGCTGCCCTCCAGATGGACCAACTCAAAAATTGTTAACCTTGTTAGGTCGTCATGGTCAACGTCCGTCACATGTTCATTACTTTATTACTGCAGACGGTTTTCGCAAACTGACAACTCAGTTTAATATCGAAGGCGATGAATATTTATGGGATGATTTTGCATTTGCGACACGAGAAGGTTTGATTGCGACTGTTGCTGATAAGTCTAGCCCTGAAGATTTAGCAGAGTATAATTTAGATAAGCCATTTAAATATATCAATTTTGATTTTAAACTCACTAAAGATACCTCAACTTCACCTGATACGCAAGTTGAGAGAAGACGAGCTCAGGGCTGAGTTTAAAACATAAAATATTTAGTGTTTTTACAAAATATTTCCTTATCCTATGTAAGAACACTAAATATTGATATTTCATATCGCATTCAGTTTGATTAAATCATTGCAGGGATGAACAATGCAATTAAACAAATATATCCGAGTCACGGGTGGGATTGATGATAGATTTGTGGAGTTTGATTTTGCTATCGGCGATCCTACGTTGTTCGTTGAGCTAGTTTTGCCTAAGGAGGCCTTTGAAGCATTCTGTAAGAATAATCAGGTCATTCATATGACCAAAGAGCAAGAACAAATCAATGATGCCTTAGAAGATAAATGGCGTTATGGTATAGAGCCCACAATTGTTCGTCAAGCTCTCAAGGAATAATAATTTTGCTATAAGGGAATTGTCATGTCTTTAGAAATTAAAACCGCCACATTAGAACCTGTTCGTCACACTTATGCTTATATAGAAAGACGTTTTGGTCCAAAGCCAGCAACGCGTTATCAAGAGGCTAGCTTTGATATACAAGGAACCACGAATTTTCATTACCGTCCATTATGGAAGCCAGAAAAAACCTTAAATGACCCCACGCATAGCCAGATTGGTATGCAAGACTGGTATGCGCTAAAGGATCCGCGTCAGTTTTATTATGGCGCGTATGTACAAAATCGTGCCAAAATGCAGGACTTGGCAGAAAATAGTTATGCTTTTTTCGAAAAACGTCATTTGGTAGATAATATTAATGAAGATGTCAAACAGACTATCATTAAAGCTTTAGTGCCGTTTCGCTATGTGGAGCAGACCGCAAATCTACATATGATGTCTGGCAGTGCTTATGGCTATGGTACAACATTGACTCAAGCCTGCATTTTTGGAGCGATGGATAGATTAGGTATGGCGCAGTATCTGTCCAGAATAGGCTTATTGCTAGATGCCAATACCGCCAAATCACTCAATACCGCCAAAGAAGTTTGGTTAAATGATGAAGCCTGGCAGCCTCTTCGTCGTTTGTGTGAATTTAGTTTGACTGAAGATGATTGGTTTAAGTTGTTCTTGTATCAAAATTTGTTGATAGATAGCATGATGATTGCTTTGGTTTATCAGTGTTTTGATAGCCATTTGGGGGATAGAGGGGTTCGAGATATTGCTATGCTTACAGAATTTATGAGTGAATGTCTCTCTGATTTGCGCAAATGGTCTGATAGCGTCTTAAAATCAATTGTTGCTGATAATGAGAAAAATAAAGTTTTTGCACAATCTTGCTTGGATGAATATCTACCACAAGTTAAAGAAGCTTTTGGTGCTTGGTCTACTATGGCAATGGGAGTAGATAATAGTGATATTGGTGTAGCGCTTATTGAAGAAAGAGCCAAACGTATTGGATTAACAGTTTAAAAAAGGAGTTGGTATGTCAAACGTATATTTAGCTTTGCAGGATAATGATACTTCTCGTTATATTGTTGAAGCTATTGAGGAAGATAATCCAGAAGTAACTATTATTTATCAACCAGCGATGATCCGTATAGAAAGCCAGAGCAGGCTTGTAGTGCGAGCCGAAACCGTCTCAGAGAAAATGGGACAAGATTGGGATATTCAGGAGCTGCAGCTCAATCTGATTACTTTAGGTGGTAATGTAGATGAAGATGACGACACCTTTACATTATGTTGGAACTAAATAAAACAAGGAGTAAAATCATGGCAAATGTCCAAGCTACTAATAAAAAAATGAATGCCAAGGAGCGCTATCGCTTATTAACTCGAGATTTAGATTGGGAGTTTTCATATGTTGATCGCAAAAAAGCATTTCCTTATGAAGAATTTGAAGGTATTAAAATTACGGACTGGTCAAAATGGGAGGATCCATTTCGTCTCACAATGGACGCCTATTGGAAATATCAGGCTGAAAAAGAGAAGAAGCTCTATGCGATTTTTGATGCTTTTGCCCAAAATAATGGCCAGATGAATGTTAGTAATGAACGATATTTAAATGCCATCAAGCTATTTTTGACTGCAGTAACGCCATTAGAATATCAAGCCTTTCAAGGCTATGCTCATGTGGGAAGACAATTTAGCGGTATTGGTGCTCGCATTGCATCACAAATGCAGTCTATAGATGAGCTGCGTCATGTACAGACTCAAATTCATGCCATGAGTCATTATAATAAATTTTTTAATGGTTTTAGCGATTGGTCACATATGCATGACCGCGTCTGGTATTTATCCGTACCAAAGTCTTTTTTTGAGGATGCTCGTTCTGCTGGTCCTTTTGAGTTTTTGTTGGCGATTAGCTTTGCATTTGAGTATGTTTTAACGAATTTATTATTTGTGCCTTTCATGTCAGGCGCAGCACATAATGGCGATATGGCAACCGTTACATTTGGTTTTAGCGCCCAATCTGATGAAGCTCGTCACATGACCTTAGGGCTTGAAATTGTAAAATTTCTCCTGGAACAACATGAAGATAATGTGCCAATCGTTCAAGAATGGATTGACAAATGGTTTTGGCGTGGGACTCGTCTGCTGTCAATTGTCGGCATGATGATGGACTATATGCTTCCAAATAAAGTCATGTCTTGGAAGGAGGCCTGGGAGGTGTATTTTGAGCAAGCGGGTGGCGCATTGTTTAAAGATTTATCTCGTTATGGTATCCGTATGCCAAAATACAGTGATGTCATCTTAAAAGAAAAAGAGCATGTCTCTCATCAGGCATGGTGGATTTTTTATAATTTTGGCCATGCTGCAGGTTTCCATACATGGATACCAACTGATGAAGAGATGGATTGGCTGTCCGAAAAATATCCAGATACTTTTGATAAATATTATCGCCCACGGTGGGAGATGGCGAAAAAGATGGAGGCGGAAGGTAAGCGCTTTTACTCTGATGGTTTGCCACAATTATGCCAAGTTTGCCAAATTCCAATGACTTTTACTGAAATGGATGGCGATCCAACAACCTTCAGCTATCGAGATGCAATTTATAATGGTGAACGTTACCATTTCTGCTCGGATGGTTGTTGTGACATATTTAATCGAGAGCCTGAAAAATTTTCACAAGCATGGCTACCTGTCAATCAAATTCTGCAAGGTAATTGTGGGGGCCCTGATTTGGAAACTATTCTTGCTGAGTATTTTCATATTAAACCTGGTATTGATAACTTTGATATTAATGATTCACCAGATCAAAAACTATGGAGACAATATAAGGGATATGCCTAATTTTAGGTTAATTACATAAAAATATAAAAGGGCTAGTCAATGCTAGCCTCTAATAGACAGAAGGAATTTGTTATGCCAGTTAAAGCTATTAATGATAATTATCGGTTCACCCCGAGAGATACACAAGCTAATTACGGTGATAATTTACTGATTTATATCGGTTGGGATCATCATTTGTTATTTTGTTCAGCTAAAGCATTTTTAATTTCCCCAAAAGCTACTTTTCAGGAGTTGCTAGATACACTTATGCCAGCAGGATTTTCTCAACATCCGGATTTTGCTAATATTGATTGGGCAGCGGCGAAATTTATGTTGGATAATCAGTATATCACTCCTAATCTGAATGAAACTCTAGAAAGTATTGGTTTTGCACACAAATCTCTACTTCGTTTTAAGACACCTTTATCAGCAAGTGCTGGTACAGCAAAAGTATAGGAGGGAGGGATGTATCAAGTAACGATTGAGCCGATTGGAACTACTATTGAAGTAGAGGAAGATCAAACTGTTCTAGATGCAGCATTAAGGCAAGGCGTATGGCTACCCTTTGCGTGCGGTCATGGTACTTGTGGCACTTGCAAAGTGCAGGTTACTGATGGTTTTTATGATATTGGTGATGCCTCGCCTTTTGCATTGATGGATATTGAGAGAGAAGAAAATAAGGTTTTGGCATGCTGCTGTAAGCCCGAATCAGATATGGTGATAGAGGCTGATGTAGATGAAGATCCAGACTTTTTGGGCTACTTGATTGAGGATTATCAAGGCAAAGTTATCGAAATTAATAATTTATCGCCAACAATAAAAGGCCTGCGTTTACAGTTAGATAGACCTATGGCATTTCAAGCGGGGCAGTACATTAATTTACAATTGCCAGATATAGATGGGACTCGAGCATTTTCTATAGCAAGTTCACCGAGTGAAGAAGGTGTGATAGAACTTCATATTAAATTGATACAAGGTGGTGAGGCAACTACTTACATTCATGAGAAATTAGAAGTGGGTGATGAGCTTGCGCTTTCTGGCCCTTACGGGCAGTTTTTTGTGCGCAAATCGGACCATCAGGATGTCATCTTTATTGCAGGAGGTTCTGGATTGTCAAGTCCTCAGTCTATGATTTTAGATCTTTTGGAGAATAAAGATGATCGCCAAATTTATCTATTTTATGGAGCGAGAAATTTAAGTGAATTGTATAATCGCGAATTATTTGAAGACTTGGCAAACAAATATGATAATTTTCATTATTTCCCTGTGTTAAGTCAGGTTGACGAAAAAGACCTATGGCAAGGGGCGGTGGGCTATGTTCATGATGCGGTTTGCACTCATTTCAATCAGCGCTGTTCAGGGCACAAGGCCTATTTATGTGGGCCGCCTGTTATGATCGAGTCTGCGATTTCCATGCTGATGCAGAGTCGCCTATTTGAAAGAGATATTCACACAGAGCGTTTTTTAAGTGCCGCTGATGCAGAAAATACTCAGCGTTCAGCATTATTTAAGCATATCTAAGGCAATGAAATATTACCAATTGTCTATTGATTATTATATTGGATCTATATTTGATGATTGGTAATATTATCAATTTAATATAAATAGAACATGGTTATATAGAATTTAGTTTACATAAGACAAGGGTGTTATTTTTATTTAATTTATATACCATAAACATGATATATGTTGCTATATGAGGAAAACTCATGATCGACAAAACCGAGCTTTCATTAAAGCAAATCATGGAAAAAATCCAAGACAACGCCACCATTCTCATCGGTGGATTTGGTCCTGCAGGTCAGCCAGCCGAGCTCATTGACGCATTGATTGAGCGCGGTGTCACAGGTCTGACCATCGTCAGCAATAATGCTGGCAATGGTGATTATGGCTTGGCCCGCTTACTACAAACAGGGGCTGTCAAAAAAATCATCTGCTCATTTCCTCGTCAAGCAGACTCTTATGTGTTTGATGAGCTCTACCGTGCTGGCAAAATTGAGCTAGAAGTTGTGCCACAGGGCAACTTGGCTTGTCGTATCCAGGCGGCAGGCATGGGCTTGGGTGCCATCTACACACCCACAGGTTATGGCACTTTGCTTGCAGAAGGCAAAGAAACTCGCCATATTCACGGCAAAGACTATGTCTTAGAATATCCCATCCGCGCTGACTTTGCGCTCATCAAAGCACATCAAGGCGATCGCTGGGGTAATTTGATTTATTATAAATCAGCCCGAAACTTCGGACCCATCATGGCAATGGCAGCAGATGTGACCATCGCTCAAGTGCAAAGTGTGGTTTCACTCGGTGAGCTTGATCCTGAAGTGATTGTGACACCTGGGATTTTTGTTCAGCATGTTGTTGAAGTGACCGAGTGAGTATTGTAAGCATCACATCATTGAAATGGAGTTAATAAGACTGATATGACTTATCAAAAACTAAGCCGAGATGAGATTGCCAAGCGCGTCGCCAAAGACATCCCTGAAGGGGCTTATGTCAATTTGGGGATTGGCCTGCCTACCAAAATCGCAAGCTTCCTACCATCGGACAAAGACATTTTTTTACATTCTGAAAATGGACTGCTTGCCTTTGGACCGCCGCCCAACGCCGGTGAAGAAGATCCTGATCTGATCAATGCTGGCAAAGAATATGTCACCATGCTCAAAGGCGGTGCGTTTTTCCATCACGGCGATTCATTTGCCATGATGCGAGGCGGTCATTTGGATATTTGTGTTTTGGGTGCGTTTCAGATCGCTGAAAATGGGGATTTGGCCAATTGGCATACAGGCAAGCCAGACGCCATTCCTGCTGTTGGCGGTGCCATGGATTTGGCGGTGGGTGCCAAAAAAGTCTTTGTGACCACCGAGCATGTCGCTAAAGACGGCAGCCCAAAGATTGTCAAACACTTAAGCTATCCTGTCACAGGCAAAAACTGTGTGGACCGTATCTATACGGATCTTTGTGTCATAGAAGTGACTGATGAAGGCTTGGTTGTCACTGAAAAAGTGGCAGGTTTGGACTTTGACACATTACAGCAGCTCACCGATGCGCCCTTGATTGACGCAACTGTCTGAGCAAAACTTAAATCATAAATCAAAAGGATGTGTTATGTCTGATCATATTGCTTATATTATTGATGCTGTGCGGACACCGTTTGGACGTTATGGCGGATCGCTTGGCAGCGTGCGTGCTGATGATCTGGGGGCGCTTCCCATTGAGGCACTCATCAAGCGCAATCCAGGGGTTAATTGGCACTCGGTGGATGATGTCATTTATGGCTGCGCCAATCAAGCCGGTGAAGACAATCGCAATGTCGCGCGCATGTCAGCTTTATTGGCAGGACTGCCTGTCACGGTGCCAGCCACCACAATCAATCGCTTGTGCGGCTCGTCACTTGATGCCATTGCGATCGCAAATCGTGCCATCAAGTCAGGTGAAGCAACGCTCATCATCGCAGGGGGTGTAGAGAGCATGACGCGTGCGCCTTATGTGATGGGCAAAGGGTCGCAAGCTTATGATCGCAGCCAAAAAATTGAAGATACCACCATGGGCTGGCGATTCATCAATCCAAAGCTTAAACAGAGGTATGGCGTGGACACCATGCCACAAACTGCTGAAAATGTCGCCAGTCAATTTGGGGTTTTACGAGAAGATCAAGACCGATTTGCCCTGCAAAGCCAAGAGCGTACCCGCGATGCCATTGAGCGTGGGTTTTTTGCCAAAGAAATTATCCCTGTCAGCATTCCTCAAAGAAAAGGCGACCCTATTTTGGTTGATCAAGATGAGCATCCCAGACCAAACACGACCTTTGAGGATTTATCTCGATTAAAACCCATTGTGCATAGTGAAGGGACAGTCACCGCAGGCAACGCCTCAGGGATAAATGATGGGGCAGCTGCGTTATTGATTGCTTCACAAGATGCGATCAAACAATACAATCTCACTCCCAAAGCCAAAATCATCGCCAGCACTTCGGTGGGGATTGAGCCTAGCATCATGGGGTTTGCCCCAGCGCCTGCCATCCAAAAACTGCTGAAGCAAACTGGCATGACACTGGATCAAATTGATGTCATTGAGCTAAATGAAGCCTTTGCTGCCCAAGCTTTGGCGTGTACTCGCAAGCTGGGACTTGCCGATGATGATCCAAGAGTCAATCCCAATGGCGGTGCGATCGCCTTAGGACATCCTTTGGGTGCATCAGGGGCAAGGCTTGTGACAACTGCCCTAAATGCCTTGGAAGAACAAAAAGGGCGCTATGCTTTGTGCAGTATGTGCATTGGTGTGGGGCAGGGGATTGCGTTGTTGATTGAGCGGGTTTGAGGGAGGAGTTATGCCAATTTATACAAATCATCATGTTCGCTTAAATTATCATGTTTTTGGTGATAAAACCAAGCCTGTTTTGATTTTTTCTAATTCTCTTGGGACAAATCATAAGATGTGGCAGTCCCAAATTGATGCTTTGCAAGAGAAGTTTTTTGTCGTCTGCTATGATACTCGTGGGCATGGCGATAGCTCTACTCCAGAAGGAGCTTATACTATAGCCCAACTTGGGCAGGATGTGGTAGATTTGCTAGACCATTTAGGTATAAAAAAAGCAACTTTTTGCGGTATATCTATGGGAGGATTAACGGGTATTTGGCTTGCCATTCATCGTCCGGAGTATTTTATTAAAATTATTGTTTCTAATACCGCTGCAAAAATCGGTGATCAAAAAGCTTGGCAGGAGCGAGCAAATAGCGTACGAATCCATGGCTTGCAAGGAATTGCTGACACTGCACCAAGTCGCTGGTTTACAGATGAGTTTATTAAAAAAAATCCTCAAATCGTCAAAAATTTGAGTGATAGTCTCGCTGAAGGTGATAAAGAGGGCTATGCTAATTGCTGTGAGGCATTAGCAATGACTGATTTGCGTAATGATTTAAAGAATGTCCAAGTGCCAATGCTCGTTATCGTGGGCAATGCTGACCCTGTCACGACTTTGGCAGATGGTAAATTTATTGTGGACCATGCCCCTAGCGCACGGCTCGAAACCATCGCCGCCTCTCATATTGCCAATGTGGAGCAGCCAGAAGTATTTAATAATATCATTAAATCTTTTGGGGTGATATAGATAGCAAGCACGCTAATTATAAATTAATATCATTATGCAACACTTGTACAAGATGCCTGAGTGGTAACCTTAGGTATTTGTTCAAGTGTCGCCTCTAAAGAATTATTGATATATTTGGTCATCATGAAAGACATTTTTGGATCTTTTATATAATATATAATCAGGTTTTAAAACATCACTTGGCGATTGTAACGAGGTATTGGACAATCTTGGTTTTTAATTCCAATCTTATCTGAAACTGCCTAAATTTGCCAGTATCTATATTAAACTATAATAACCTATTCAACTTTTAAAAAATGCAATATACTAATCCAATCAAAGATATGCTCAGATCGGCTTTATCATTGTTATAATATTAGCCAAACTTGTCAGAGCGCAATAATCAAAACCATTTCATTATTACAAGGAAGATCCCTATGACGACTTATACAGAAGTTTCTCACCCTGAACTTCAGGCAAGCCTAGAGCATGGCGTTTTGGTGCTTGCCATCAACCGCCCAAAAGCTAAAAATGCGTTATACTCTGAGCTATATCATGCCATTTGTGATGCGCTGATCGCTGCAGAGGAAGATGACCAAATCAAGGCTGTGGTACTGCGCGGTGCAGGAGATGACTTCAGCGCTGGCAATGACATGGGTGATTTTATTAAGTTTTTTGAGTACGATCTTGAGAAAATTAAGGCAGGGGATCTGCCGCCGTTTCGCCTGCTAAAGACGGTAGCGGGGTTTGGCAAGCCGATTATTTTAGCGATTAAAGGTGCAGCGATTGGGATTGGGGTGACGCTGCTACTTCATGTGGATATGGCTTATGCTGATGATACGGCGGTATTTCAGATGCCCTTTTTGGCGCTTGGCGTGACGCCCGAAGGAGCAGCCACTCAGCTGATGGTAGAGCGTATCGGCTATGTGGAGACCTGTGAACTATTATACACCGCCCAAAGATTTGATCGCCAAAAAGCTGAAAAAATAGGATTGATCAATGCCTTGCCTGATGGGGCTGATGTCTATGATTATGCGTATTCCCAAGCCCAAAAAATCGCCAATATGCCTCATAAAACGGTACGCCAAACCAAGCAGCTTTTAAAGCATGATTTGGGGCGCATCATTCAATGCATCGATGATGAGGCTGAAATTTTTATGCGGCATGTGCAGTCGCCAGAATGTAAAGAAGCAGTTCTTGCCTTTAAAGAAAAACGAAAGCCAAATTTCAATTAATCAATAAAAATCGCCGCTTAGTGATGGCATAAGCGGTGATTTTTTTATTATAAATTATCAAACTTCCAAAAAGTCCAAAATCCCCTTGGCAGCCTCACGACCCTCCCAAATGGCGGTGACGACTAAGTCTGATCCGCGTACCATATCACCGCCAGCAAAGATTTTTGGATGACTGGTTTGGAATTTGAAAGGTTGTTGTTCTGGAGCGATCACGCGTCCATCAGCATGCATATCTATGCCTTGATCGCCAAACCAATCAGCAGGGCTTGGGCGAAAACCAAATGCAAGCACGACAGCATCAGCGGCCAAAATCTCTTCAGAGCCTTCGACCACGATGGCGGATTTGCGTCCATTGGCATCAGGCTCGCCCAAAGCGGTGGTGACGACCTTGACGCCAGTGACTTTGCCGTTTTCGCCGATGATTTCAACTGGCTGACGATTGAACAAAAATTGCACGCCTTCTTCTCGGGCGTTGGTCACTTCGCGCTTTGAGCCTGGCATGCTGTCTTCATCACGGCGGTAGGCGCAAGTCACCGAAGCCGCTTGCTGACGGATACTGGTGCGATTGCAGTCCATGGCGGTATCACCGCCGCCAAGCACGACGACGCGTTTATCTTTTAGGTTGACATAAGGCTCATTATCACTTTGCCAGCCGTGGCATTCGTTAACATTGCCAATCAAAAAATCCAGCGCATCATACACGCCATCTAAGTCTTCGCCAGCAAAGCCGCCGCGCATATAGGTATAAGTCCCCATACCCATGAACACCGCATCATATTCAGCCAAAATCTCATCAATGGTGATGTCTTTACCAATTTCAGTATTTAGGCGAAATTCAATGCCCATATCGCTAAAAATCTCTCGGCGGCGCTTCATGACCTGTTTTTCCATCTTAAATTCAGGAATGCCAAAGGTGAGTAGCCCACCAATTTCGGGACGCTTATCAAATACCACAGGACGCACGCCATTTCTGACCAAAATATCAGCACAACCAAGACCCGCAGGTCCAGCACCAATCACCGCGACACGCTTGCCTGTCCAGACCACATTGCTCATGTCAGGTCGCCAGCCGCGCTCAAAGGCGGTGTCATTGATGTATTTTTCGACATTGCCGATCGTCACCGCCCCAAAGCCGTCATTGAGCGTACACGCCCCTTCGCAGAGCCGATCTTGGGGGCAGACGCGACCGCAGACTTCAGGCAGGGTATTGGTTGTATGGCACAGCTCAGCCGCTTGCTCGATCAGCCCTTCACTGGCAAGCTTAAGCCAATTGGGGATATAATTATGCACAGGGCATTTCCATTCACAGTATGGATTGCCGCACTCCAGACAGCGGTGCGCCTGCTGAGCGGCGGAATCGTGATCAAAAGGCTTATAAATCTCAATAAATTTGGTTGTGCGAGTTTCGAGTGATTTTTTGGCAGGATCGCTGCGCGCCACCTCCAAAAACTGAAAATCATTGTGTAAACGAGCTGTCATGGTAATCTCCTTATTGGGCATTGATGGGTATCTGCCGACAATGCCTGTCATTTTTCTTTCTTATTGTGGATCAGCCAAAGTGCTTTTGAGCAGCGTGGCGATATTGGCGGCTTTTGGCTTAACCAAATAAAATTTGCGCACATAATGCTCAAAATCACTTAAGATGGTCTTGCCCCATGCGCTGTCAGTTTTTTCAACATGGGTTTCAATGATTTTGCGCAAATAAATGCGATGCTCTTCGGTCTGCTCGCTTGAGATGCGATGTAAATCGATGAGCTCGTGGTTGCAGCGATCAAAGAAATCACCTTGCATATCCAGCACATACGCAAAGCCACCAGTCATACCTGCCCCAAAGTTTAAGCCTGTTTTACCAAGGACAGTCACCACGCCGCCTGTCATGTACTCACAGCAGTGGTCGCCTGCCCCTTCGACGACAGCATGGCTGCCTGAATTGCGCACCGCAAATCTCTCGCCTGCTGTCCCGGCAGCATACAGAGCGCCGCCAGTTGCGCCATATAGACAAGTATTGCCGATGATGGCAGAATCGGCGGTATTGATGTGGGTGTTTTTGGGTGGATAAATGACAATCTCACCGCCTGCCATGCCTTTGCCGACATAGTCGTTGGCGTCACCTTCTAGCTCAATGTTCAGACCGCCTGCATTCCATACGCCTAATGACTGACCAGCCGTACCGGTCAGATGTAGTTTGATGGGCTTATCGCTCATGCCCAGATTGCCCCAAATAGCAGCAATCTCACCAGAGATACGCGCGCCGATAGAGCGATCGCAGTTGCTGATACGGTAGCTGTATTCACCGCCATAGCCTTTTTTGATGCTGATCGCCATATCGCTGACCATGCGCTCAGCTAAGATGCCTTGATCAAATGGCACATTGCTTGGCACTTGACACGTATGCGGTGCGCCTGCTGCTCGTGGGTGGCTGTACAAAAGCGGCGTCAGATCCAGATGCTGCTGTTTGGGGGTTTGACCTTCTAAGATGTCCAATAAATCGGTGCGACCAACCAGCTCCTCCAACGTGCGCACGCCCAGTTTCGCCATCCAGTGGCGCGTCTCCATCGCCACAAATTTAAAGAAATTAATCAGCATATCCACCTCACCGATGTAATGCTCATCACGCAAATCAATGCGCTGTGTGGCGACACCGGTTGGGCAGTTATTCAGATGGCAAATTCGCAGATACTTACAGCCGACAGCCAGCATCGGGGCGGTACCAAAGCCAAAGCTTTCGGCACCCAAAATGGCAGCTTTCACGACATCAAGACCTGTTTTGAGACCGCCGTCTGTCTGAATGCGTACTTTATCACGCAAGCCATTGACGCGTAGGGACTGATGCGCTTCTGCCAAGCCCAGCTCCCAAGGCGAGCCTGCATAATGAATCGATGATAAAGGCGACGCTGCTGTACCGCCATCATAGCCTGAGATGGTGATTAAGTCTGCATAAGCTTTAGCCACGCCAGTAGCAATGGTGCCAACGCCAGGGCGCGAGACCAACTTGACCGAAACCAAAGCACTGGGATTGACTTGTTTTAGATCAAAAATCAGCTGTGCCAAATCTTCGATGGAATAAATATCATGATGCGGCGGCGGTGAAATCAAAGTCACCCCAGGCACCGAATAGCGCAGGCGTGCGATCAGATCATTGACCTTGCCGCCAGGCAGCTGACCACCTTCACCAGGTTTTGCACCTTGAGCGATTTTGATTTGCAGCACTTCAGCAGAGCGCAGATATGCAGGTGTCACCCCAAATCGACCCGAAGCAATTTGTTTGATTTTTGAATTTTTGAGCGTGCCGTAGCGCGCTGGATCTTCGCCGCCTTCTCCTGAGTTTGAGCGACCGCCGATGGTGTTCATTGCCATCGCGATGGATTCATGTGCTTCAGGCGACAAAGCTCCCAAAGACATCCCCGCCGAGTCAAAACGCGGTAGGATGGACTCGATGCCTTCGACTTCATCAAGATCAATCTCACTGCCAGTTTTTAGAGCAAGCAAATCACGAATGGTCGCCACAGGGCGATGATTGACAATGTCGGCATATTTTTGATATTCCTGATAATCCCCCGAGCGAACCGCGCTGTGCAGCGCTCGCACGACATCTGGATTAAAGGCGTGATATTCTTTATCAAAGACAAATTTAATCAAACCCCCCTTATCCAAGGGCGTACGGCGTGTAAAGGCATTTTTGGCTAGGATGGCTTGATCATTTGCCAAATCCTCAAAGGTAGCGCCTTTGATGCGACTTGCCACGCCGACAAAGCATAAATCCACAATCTCAGGCGACAGTCCCACCGCCTCAAACAGCTGTGCGCCGCGATAAGAGACGATGGTTGAGATGCCCATTTTGGATAGGATTTTTAATAAGCCTTTATCTAAGCTTTTGCGGAAATTGGCGCGCGCACTCAAGGCATCGGTGTTGATTTCACCTGTTTCCACCAAATGATCAATCACTTCATAAGTCAAATACGGATAAATACACGTCGCCCCAAAACCGATCAAGACAGCGGCGTGATGCGGATCACGCACCAGACCTGTTTCGATGATCAAATTGGCATCGGCGCGCAAGCCTTGTTGGATCAAGTGATGATGCACAGCGCCAGTCACCAAAACGGCATTGGCAGGCACTTTGCCTTTTTTGATGTTTTTGTCGGATAAGATAATCAAAGTGTAGCCTTGCTTGATGGCAGCCACGACTTCTTGGCAGATGTTATCAATGGCTTGTTTTAGGCTTAGGCTGTCATCATAGTTAAGATCGATTCTTTGGCTCAAAAAAGCAGGGTCTTGAGTGGCTTCGATTTGCTGCATCTTACTGGCTGATAGGATCGGCGATGATAAGATGATTCGGTGTGCGTCTTTGGAGGTAGGGTTGAAGACATCCGTTTGGGCACCTAGGCAAGTTTGAAGACTCATCACAATCGATTCGCGCAAAGGATCAATCGGTGGATTGGTCACCTGTGCAAATTGTTGTCTAAAAAAGTCAGCCACATGGCGAATTTGGCGTGAGAGTACCGCCATCGGCGTATCATCTCCCATAGAGCCGACCGCTTCTTGAGCGTTTTCGGCGGCAGGGCGGATGATCTCGGTGCGCTCCTCACTGGTGATATGGAACATCTTTTGTAGTGCTGCCAGATGCTCTGTGTCTTTGGTGGCGGATGCCAGTGATAGCTCGATGGCTTGATTGTCGCGGATGCGCATGGCATTTTCGCGCAGCCACTTACGGTAAGGATGGGCTTTTTTCAAAATGGTGGCGATGGTTTTGGTATCCATGATCTGACCGCTATAGGTATCGATGACCAGCATCTGACCTGGACCGATGCGACCTTTTGCCAAGACATCATCAGGCGTATAATCCCATGTGCCTACCTCAGATGCCACCGTGATGTAGCCATTTTTGGTGGTGACCCATCTTGAAGGACGCAGACCATTTCGATCCAGCATACACACTGCATAGCGACCATCTTGGATTACCAAGCCTGCCGGACCGTCCCATGCTTCCATGTGCGGCGAATAAAATTCATAAAAAGCGCGCAGATCCATATCCATGCTGTCGACATTTTGCCATGCAGGCGGCACCAAAATGCTCATGGCATGAAATAGGCTCATGCCACCATTCATCAGCACTTCAAGCATATTATCTAAGCTTGATGAATCAGAGCCTGTGCTATTCACCAGCGGCGCCAGCGCTTGTAGCTCGGGCAGTTTGTCAGATTTTAGCTTGGGTGTGCGCGCCACCGACCAATTACGGTTGCCAGTGATGGTGTTTAGCTCGCCATTATGCGCCAGATAACGAAATGGCTGTGCCAAATTCCAGCGTGGTAGGGTGTTGGTGCTAAATCTTTGATGAAATACCACAATGTGTGAGCTTAAGCGATCATCTTGCAGATCCAAAAAAAAGTTTGGTAAGTCCTTGGGCATCACCAAACCTTTATAAATCACAGTCTGACAGTTTAATGCTGTCACATAAAATAGCTCATCTTCGGTCAGCTGAAGCTCTGCTTTTTTGCGCGCGACAAATAATAGCCGATTAAATTCATCAGCAGGCATATCTTTTGGCGCATTGACAAAGACTTGCTTAAAATCCGGCAGGCTTTCGCGCGCGATATCCCCGACAATGTCAAGATTGACGGGCACATCTCGCCAGCCTGCCACTTCCAAGCCTTCGCCTGTGATTGCTTCGTTTAAGACTTGCATACTATGCTTGGCTTTGGCTTGATCCAAATTGACAAAGACCGTACCGACCGCAAAATTTTCTGACAGCTCAAAGTCGTTTTCGGCAGCGACCGCGCGAAAAAATGCGTCAGGCTTTGCGATCAATAAACCGCAGCCATCCCCTGTGCGGCCATCGGCAGCCACACCGCCGCGATGCGTCATACAGCTTAGCGAGTGGATCGCGGTTTTGACCAAATCATGGCTTGGCGTGCCTTCTACATGGGCAATCAAACCAAAACCGCAATTGTCTGAAAAATCATCAGGGCTTGCCAAATAGGTGGTGGAACTGATCATTGTCATGGCTTATCCTTTTGTCGCTGTGAGAATGAATTGAAGGGTAATTATTAGATTTGCAATTTGGTCTATTATAAACACTGATAAATTAAAAATCTATATTTCATTTGATAACTTAATGGGTATATCACAAATTATCATAAATAATCGCCGATTAAAAATTTATCGTAAAAAATAACACAACTTTGATATACTGAGCACACTCAAAACCAAAATAAGGAACCATCATGAGCATTCAGCCGACTGACGCACAGCGCCGCATCATCTATCAAGCTCGCCGCGGTCTTAAAGAATTGGATTTTTATATCGATCCTTATGTCAAATCGCATTATTTGAGTGCGGACGCGGATGAGCAGCAGGCATTTGAAGCATTATTAAGCTATGAAGACCCGGATTTATTGGTGTTTTTTTTGGGTCAAGAAATGCCATCAGAACCTGGCGTCGCCGCCTTGATTGATAAGATGAAATTGCTTCGTCATACTGACGCTATCTAATCGCCATGATGAAATCGTAAGCCAGATTTTGGGCGTCTATTCTAAATATCCTTTGGTGCTGGATGCTACCTTTGTGCCGACGCGCGCAGGGTGGTATCTGTGGATGGTCGCCATCTTTTTGGTGATACTCATCTGTTTGGCTGTTGGCTTATTGTGGTGGCAGTGGGTGATCTTAGGGGTGTTTGCTGGCGTATTGATCGGGTTTTATGCTTACCATCAGCGATCAGGCATCCGCCAG
This sequence comes from Moraxella canis, assembly GCF_034424565.1. Lineage (NCBI taxonomy): Bacteria > Pseudomonadati > Pseudomonadota > Gammaproteobacteria > Moraxellales > Moraxellaceae > Moraxella > Moraxella canis. Next base: position 1,844,196 of record NZ_CP139961.1, read on the forward strand.
ATGAGCAGCCGTCAAATCGATGGCATTTGGTTTTTATCGTTTCCTGTGCATTCACAGCAGTCAGCGGCTATCAAAGATGGCTCAAATGATGGTCAAGTGATCTATCAAGCCTATTTGCATCATATCCGCTGGGTGAATTTGGGGATAAGTTCAGCGGTGGTGATGGATTTTTATGCCATCAGCCCAAAAAAGCAGCCCGTGACGGTGATCATCTTTGATGATCAAACAGATTCACAGAATTTTTCGAAATTATCAGCACTGGCAAGACTTTACCAAAAATAGCACAAATGTTTACAAAAACACCGTACCTTGATGACTTGGATTTTGTTAAGATAAAACCGTTATTTAATGTTGTTGTTAAACAATGTTAAAAGTTATCACACACTGTTATCACAAAACAGATTATTAAGGATAAGGGAAATCGTATGAGCTTATTACAAAGTATTGTTGGAGAAGTCTTAAAAAATGCCGTACAGCCGCAGTCGCAAGCTCGGCAAGCGCCACAAAACTCGCAGCAAGGCGGACTGGGTGGTCTGCTTAGCGGCTTGACAGGCGCAGGTCAATCTAATGCCGCAAGTGCAGGCTTGGGTGGTCTGTTAGGTGGTGTGCTTGGTACCCAAATGGGGGGCAGACAAGCACAAGGCTCAGCGCTAGACTCTGTGCTAGGCGGTCTGTTGGGCGGTAATAAACAAAATACCAGTGCTGGCGATCTTGGTAATATCCTTGGCACAGTCTTAGGCGGCGGTAATGTCAAATCGGCTGGCATGAATAAAAGTGCGCTGTTGCTTGCTTTGTTGCCAGTTGTACTAGCATTTATCCAAAAAAACGGCGGTCTGTCAGGCGTGCTGGGTAAATTTTCTAACAGCGGCTTACAAAATAAAGCCCAGTCTTGGGTGAATATTGATACCAATAATGATGGCATTGATGCTGATGATATCGCCAGATTATTTGACAATCAAGAAATTGAACAAATTTGCAAGCAAACGGGCGCAAGCCAATCAGAAGTTTGCCAAGGCATCGCAGAGCTTTTGCCAAAAGTGGTGGATGATTTGACCCCCCAAGGCGATCTATCAAGCGAAAAAGAAGCCAATGATGAGATTGCTGAGTTGTTGGCAAAAATGAAAGCCGCTCAGTAGTCTGTGCTTAGCCATAAAAAACAGGTTTGAAGACCTGTTTTTTATGGCTTGTTTTTTAGATTCTGCCAACAGAAGTGTTTGACGAGACAAGCATTTTCATTCAAAATAGCGGTATCTTAGATATTGATTTTATTAGTGATGAGAAAATTATGGCAAACTTAGCGCTATTTGATTTGGATATGACTTTGATTAATGTGGATAGCGATCACAGTTGGGGGCAGTATATTGTCAAAAAAGGCTTGGTAGACCCCCAAGTCTATGCCGATGCTAATGATAAATTTTATCAAGATTATATCGCAGGCACGCTTGATGCTGTGGAATACAATGAATTTGTGGCGGCATTTTTGAGCACCCAAAGTATGACCGATCTGCAGGCTTATCGAGATGAGTATCTAAAGACTTGGATACGCCCAAATATGCGTCCAAAGGCGATTGATCAAATCGCCTCTCATCGCGCCCAAGGCGATACCGTCGTGGTGATCAGTGCGACCAATGATTTTGTGGTGGTGCCCATTGCTCAGTTATTTGGGGTGGATGATGAGCACACTTTGGCGACTCGTCTAGAAGTGGTGGATAATGCCTATACAGGTAAAGTTGCGGATAAGCCTAACTTTAAAGATGGTAAAATTTATCATCTAAAAAATCTTATCAGTCGTTTTGAATCTCAAGGTGTCACCTTTGATAAGCTCATCGCCTATTCTGACTCAAAAAACGACATTCCGCTATTAAGCTATGCTGATGAAGCCATCTGTGTAACGCCTGATGATATCCTAAGAGCACATGCCAAAGAAGAAGGGTGGCAGGTGGTGGATTGGTCGATGTGATTGATGTCATCAAGCAGCACGTCATCGAGCCATGATTTAGGTGCCATACTGTGCGTTTGGCATGGTAAAATCACACAAGATTTGTTATAATTTTTCGTTTCAATTTTGGTCATGCTACCGAATTATTTTCACTGGAGAGATCATGGAAATCGCCCAATATCAAGAACAGATCAAAGATTTAGCCGCCCGTGGGCAAGAGCTTCGGGGGTATCTTTGACGTCGAAACCAAAAAAGAGCGTCTTGAAGAAGTCAATTTAGAGCTAGAAAATCCTGACATCTGGAACAATCCTGAAGAAGCCACCAAAATCAGTAAAGAAAAATCCATGCTAGATGGGATTATCGGCGTGATTGAAGGGCTGGACACAAGCTTAGAAGATGCTGCTGCTATGCTTGAGCTGGCTGTTGAAGAAGGTGATGAAAGCCTGCTTAATGATGTGCAATCCGAGCTTGATGTAGCGCTTGCCAAGGTTGAAGACTTAGAATTTAAGCGCATGTTCAGTGGTGAGATGGACGCCAATAACTGCTATCTTGACATCCAAGCAGGCTCAGGTGGTACAGAAGCCCAAGACTGGTCACAGATGCTGCTTCGGATGTATCTTCGTTGGTGCGAAAGCCACGGCTTTAAGGCTGACGTGATGGAAGTGTCTGAAGGGGGTGTGGCAGGCATCAAATCAGCCACCATCGCGGTCAAAGGCGATTATGCTTTTGGTTGGCTGCGTACTGAGATTGGCGTGCATCGCTTGGTGCGTAAATCACCTTTTGATAGTAATAATGGTCGCCATACCTCGTTTGCTGCGGTTTTTGTGTCGCCTGAGATTGATGATAATGTGGAAATCGACATCAATCCTGCCGATTTACGCATTGATACGTATCGCTCAAGTGGTGCAGGTGGTCAGCACGTGAACACTACCGACTCTGCGGTACGCATCACCCATCAGCCGACAGGTGTGGTCGTTGCATGTCAAAATGAGCGCTCTCAGCACGCCAACAAAGACACCGCCATGAAGATGCTGCGTGCTAAGCTTTATGAGCTAGAAATGCAAAAACGCATGGAAAAACAGCAAGCGCTCGAAGACAGTAAATCCGATATCGGGTGGGGCAGTCAAATTCGCTCTTATGTCCTAGATGACTCACGCATCAAAGACTTGCGGACAGGCGTTGAGACATCGAATACCAGTGCGGTACTTGATGGCGATTTAGACAAATTCATCGAAGCCAGCCTAAAGGCAGGTCTATAACTCAAGCCTGAAGTATAAAAATATCGTCCTGATGGGCGATATTTTTTGGCTTTTAGATTGATAGTTTGACTCATTTTCAAAGATAATAAGGTGGTTAAAATTTGTCATCAAAACGAGCTTAAATCTTGAATAATCATGACAAATATTAGCCTAAGCTATTTATTTTATTTGTGGTTAGTGCTAAAATCTTGATAGCTTTTGCTATAAACAATTGTACACATCTATAAGGAGACAGTATGTCTATTGATCGTATTAAACACGCAGGTTTGCGCGAAAAAGTCATGAGTGCTGATGAGGCTGCCCAATTTGTTCAAAATGGCATGATGCTTGCCATCACAGGCTTTACGGGTGCAGGCTACCCAAAAGCTCTACCAACTGCCATCGCTAATAAGGCTAAAGCCGCCCATGAAAAAGGCGAAAAATTTACTGTCGGTATGGTGACAGGTGCTTCAACTGCGCCTGAGTGTGACGGCGTCCTAGCAGAAGCAAAAGCACTGCATTTTCGCTCGCCATTTCAGTCTGATCCAACCCTTCGTAATGGCATCAATGCAGGCGAGATCGCTTATCAAGATATGCATCTGTCGCATGTTGAGCAGCAAATGCGCCAAGGGTTTTATGGCAAATTTGATATCGCCATCGTTGAAGCGACCACCATCACTGAAAATGGCGAGCTGATCTTTGCGATGGGTATCGGTCACGGTGTCGAAGCGGTCAAAAATGCTGATAAACTGATCATTGAGATCAACGCTGCACTAAGCCCAGGTCTTGAGGGTATGCATGACATTTATGGTGATGTCGGCTTGCCACCACATCGTAAGCCAATTCCTATCGTCGGTGCATTTGATCGCGTTGGCACGCCTGGTTTGGCGATTGATCCAGATAAAGTGCTTGCCATCGTCATGACTGATTCAGGCGACCGTAACTCCAAGTTTGCTGAACCTGATGATGTCTCTAAGCGTATCGCCGCCCAAGTGATTGATTTTCTTGATCACGAAGTCAAAGCAGGTCGCCTGCCTAAGAGCCTACTGCCGCTACAGTCTGGTGTTGGTAACGTTGCTAACGCAGTCATGGCAGGTCTTTTGGATGCGCCATTTGATGACCTAGAAGGCTACACCGAAGTACTTCAAGACGGTATGCTTGATTTGATTCTGGCTAAGAAAATGAAAACTGCTTCTGCGACTGCCTTGTCGTTTAGCCCAGATGCATTGGCGCGTTTTAACGAAAACATCGAGTTCTTAAAAGATAAGATTATCTTGCGCCCAATGGAAATCAGCAACAACCCAGAAGTCATCCGCCGCCTAGGTGTGATCGGCATGAACTCAATGATCGAAGCTGATATCTATGGCAACGTCAATTCAACGCATGTCATGGGTACGCGTATGATGAACGGCATCGGCGGCTCTGGCGACTTTACGCGTAACGGTTTCTTTAGCTTTTATGTCAGCCCATCCACCGCTAAAGGCGGCGCGATTTCTGCGATCGTACCGATGGTGAGCCATCACGACCATACCGAGCATGATGTGATGTTCATTGTGACCGAGCAAGGTATGGCAGATTTGCGCGGTAAATCTCCAAAAGAGCGTGCTAAACTGATCATCGAGAACTGCTCACATCCAGATTATCGTGATATGTTGCGCGATTATTATGATCGTGCGTTGGTGGCAAGCCAAAAAGCAGGCGGCATCCACACGCCACATCTGCTACTAGAAGCGCTATCATGGCATCAGCGTTTTGTTGAGACAGGCGATATGCGTATCAAGTAATTGAGAGATCTTATAAAAACCGTCCAATCCGAACCGATTGGACGGTTTTTATATTGGGGTAAATTGTCATACTGCCATGCTAAAATACAATCAATATTTGATGGCAAACATTTTGCAAGATTACTTTTATGACTGATGAGTCAAAAGGGGGATTTGCATTGTGGGATGGCATTGGCTATTTTATTAGAGGAATTTTGTATATCAGTTTTAGACGCTCATATCGCGATGCTTTGATTGAGCTTATCAGCCGAGATTGGCTCAGTGAAGCAAAGGCTATTTGAGCGTTATTTATCATGAAGGAATGAACCATGCAGTATGTTGCCCCTATCCGTGATATCCAGTTTGTCATGCACGAGCTGTTAGACAGTCAAGCACACTATGGTAAACTGTCTGCTTATGCAGAGCTAGATGCAGATACAATTAATAGCTATGTTGAGGCGGCAGCTGATTTTGCGCAGTCGGTGATTGCACCTTTGAACCGTACGGGTGATATCGAAGGCTGTCAGTTTGATAATGGCGTCGTCACCACACCGACCGGCTTTAAAGAAGCATATGCGCAATACTGCGAGCTTGGTTTTCCTGCGATCAATGCCGAGCCTGAGTTTGGCGGACTGGGTTTACCAGTGTCGCTATCAAGCGCAGTCAGTGAGATTATGGGTACTGCCAACTGGTCATTTGCGATGTATCCAGGGCTGTCGCATGGCGCCATTCAAACCATCGAGCATCATGGCACAGAAGCCCAAAAAGCCACTTATCTAGAAAAAATGAATACAGGGGCATGGTCAGGCACCATGTGCTTGACTGAGTCACACGCAGGCTCTGACCTTGGCATCATCAAGACGCGCGCTGTGCCAAATGAAGACGGCAGCTATGCCATTACAGGTCAAAAAATCTTCATCTCAGCAGGTGAGCATGATTTGACTGAGAACATCATTCACATCGTGCTAGCTCGCCTGCCAGATGCACCAGCGGGCACTAAAGGCATTTCGTTATTTATCGTTCCAAAATTCATCGTTAATGATGATGGCTCAGTGGGCGAGCGTAATACAGTCAGCTGTGGCTCGATTGAGCATAAGATGGGGATCAAGGCATCGGCGACTTGTGTGATGAACTTTGATAATGCCAAAGGTTATCTGATTGGACCAAAAAATCGTGGTCTAAACGCCATGTTTACCTTTATGAATGTGGCACGCTTAGGCACTGCCATCCAAGGTTTGGCAGCGTCTGAGCTTGCTTTTCAAGGGTCACTGACTTATGCCAAAGAGCGTACCGCCATGCGTGCTTTATCAGGTGTCAAAGAGCCGAACAAGCCAGCAGATAGCATCATCCATCATCCAGCAGTGCGCAACATGCTACTTACCCAAAAAGCCTTTAGTGAAGGTGGTCGTGCACTGGTGTATTATCTGTCTCAATTTGCAGATACTGTCGCCAAAGGTGAAAATCCAAGCGAAGTGAAATTTGCTGATGAAATGTTGTCACTATTAACCCCAATCGCCAAAGCATTCTTGACCGAAACTGGTCTTGAGTCAGCGAATATGGGCGTACAAGTCTATGGCGGTCATGGCTACATCAGCGAATGGGGCATGGAGCAAAACCTGCGTGATACGCGCATTTCATGCTTGTACGAAGGCACGACCGAAATTCAAGCGTTGGACTTGCTTGGCAGAAAAGTACTTGGCTCACAAGGTCGCATGTTAGCGAACTTTACCAAGATCATTCATAAATTCTGCCAAGAAAATGCAGATAACGATGAAGTCGGTCAGATGATTACGACACTTGCCAAGCTTAATAAGCAGTGGAGCGATCTGACTTCGCGCATCGCAATGCAAAGCACGCTAAACCCTGAAGCTGTTGGCGCTGCTGCGGTTGATTATTTGTATTTTAGTGGCTATGTCACCTTGGGGTATCTGTGGGCGAGAACGGCTGTATTGGCAAAAGCCAAATTGGCAGAGCTTGATGGCGATCTTGACACCGACAAATCATTGCAAGGCGAATACGGCTTTTATGATGCCAAAGTCAAAACTGCCGAGTTTTATTTTGCCAAACTGATGCCGCGTCATTTGGTTCATGTGGCTCGCATTAATACTGGCTTTGATAGCCTAATGGCGATGGATGCTGAACAATTTGCCTTTTAATCCTGTCTAAGTTATAGTAAATGACAGCGTGATCTTTGGATTTAATGAGACTGTGCAAAGAAACTCTGAGCTTAAAGATTTTTTGGATGTTCTTTGACAGTCTTAATGAATTGATTTTATTTATATAATTTTTAACAATAAGGAAAGTCTATGGCGCTTCAATATACCGCTCCGCTTGATGAGATGCGTTTTACCCTAAAAGAAGTTTTCAAAGCCCCTGAATTTTGGTCAAATACAGATCAGCTGTCTCATGTCGATGAGCAAACGGTTGATATGATTCTTGATGAAATGGCGAAATTTGCCACAGAAGTGTTGTTACCATTAAATCAGTCGGGTGATGAAGAAGGTGCCAAATACCTAGGTGAGGGCAAAGTCGCTACGCCATCAGGCTTCCAAGAAGCCTTCCGTGCTTATGCCGATGCAGGCTGGATTGGCTTGGGTGGTGACCCAGAGTACGGCGGTCAAGGTATGCCAAAAATGGTGACCATGCTGATTGAGGAAATGCTATTTGCGACCAACCAATCATTTACCCTATATCCAATTTTGACAGTCGGGGCAACGCTAAGCTTATTGGCTACCGCAAGTGATGAGCAAAAAGCTCAATATCTTGAAAAGATGTATTCAGGTCAATGGGCAGGCACGATGTGCTTAACAGAAAGCCATTCAGGTACTGATTTGGGCATCATCAAAACGCGCGCTGTACCTAAGGAAGATGGTAGCTACGCCATTACTGGTACCAAAATTTTCATCACGGGCGGTGAGCACGATCTGACCGAAAATATTATTCATCTTGTGTTGGCTAAGACGCCAGATGCGCCAGCTGGCTCAAAGGGCATTTCTTTGTTTGCGGTGCCAAAGTTCTTGGTGAACAGTGATGGCTCATTGGGTGAGCGTAACGGTGTACAGGCAGGCTCAATTGAGCATAAAATGGGTATCAAGGCATCTGCGACTTGTGTGATGAATTTTGACAACGCCACAGGTTATTTGGTTGGTCCTGAAAATAAAGGCTTGGCGGCAATGTTTGTGATGATGAACTATGAGCGCGTGACCATGGGTCTTCAGGGTCTTGGCGCCAGTGTCTTGGCTTATCAAAATGCGGCAGCCTACGCTCAAGAACGTCTGCAAGGCCGCGCTGACGATGGTGTCAAATTTGCCGATAAAGCAGCCGATCCGATCATTAATTTTGGCGATGTTCGCCGTATGCTTTTGAATGCCAAAGCAAACAGTGTGGCAACGCGTACCTTTGCGATGTATGTGGCAAATAACTTGGACATTGCCAAATTCAGCGATGACGACACAGCGCGCCAAAATGCTAATGCCAAAGTGGCGCTATTAACGCCGATCACCAAGGCGTTTTTGACTGACAAAGCCTTTGAGGCGACGGTGGATTGTCAGCAAGTTTTTGGCGGTCATGGCTATATCAAAGAGTGGGGCATGGAGCAAATCGTTCGTGATGTACGTATCAGCCAAATTTATGAGGGTACGAATGGCATTCAGGCGCTTGACTTATTGGGTCGTAAGGTCGTCAAAGATGGCGGCGCGGCGATGTTTGCATTGCTTGAAGAAATTCAAGCTGCTGCCAGCGATTGCGATCATCAAATTGGCGCAGCCACGCTTAAAGCCACTGAGCGTGTTCGTGAGCTGACCACTGATCTGCTTGATAAAGCAGGCAATGATCCACACGCCATCAACGCCAGTGCCGTAGACTATCTACACGCAGCGGGCTATCTGTGCTATGCTTATATGTATGTGCTGATTGTCAAAGCAAGCGCAGGTAAGGATGGTGAGTTTTATGCTGAGCGTCAAAAGCTTGCGGACTACTTCACTGCCCGTGTTTTGCCTAAGCTATACGCTCATGCTGACATGGCGCAAGCAGGATCAAGTGCGATTATGGCATTTGATAATGAGTTCTTTGTGTAAATTATCAATAAAAATATCAAAGGATGGGCATGATTGCCTGTCCTTTTTTAAACTGTAATTTTATTATATGTTAGCGATTTGATTCATATCAGCTTTTTATTGATATTTGGGCAATGATATTATAGCTATGAAGAATAGCAACTATTTGAAAATCACAAGATTTTGATACAATTTATATCAAAAATTTAAAAGATGAAATTTGGTAAATGGATTTAAATGTGATACATTAACAATTATTTTTAATTTGCAGACCCATTTCTCACCCATATCTATCATCAACCCTTAAGAACTAAAAATAAATGAGCCGCCGCTAACACGGTCAGCATCTCATCACTTTGTGAGCGTTATTTTTGCCAGTGGAGTTTAATTGTGTTAGAAAACGACACGTCAAATCTTGAACAAATATTGCAGCGCATCGTCGTGCTACAAGAGTTGCCAGAGCCTGAAGCCTTAAAGCGCTTGATCGACGCTTTGCGCGTGACTGACGAAGATGAAGACAATGAAATTGTAGACGCCAAATTTGATGAGCTGATTGATTTATTATGCGATAACCCTGAATACGGATCGGGCTTAGCAGCTTTTATCTTAAGATTAATTAATAAATATCGTCAAATTACTCTATATACTGATACAGGTATTGCGTCAGATCAGAGTTTTTCAAGCAGTGTCTCGCGTTTAATTAGCCATCGATTTTTGCCGCTTTTACCCGAAGAAGATTCAGTGGTAGAGCTTGCTAATTATCTGTTTGATCGGCGTAATGATTGGAAGTGGGTGGAGTCTATCTCAGATGAGCGCTGGGATGCTTTGGTACAGCTGATTCGCCCAGCCGAAAAAGACCTAAGTTTGGTGGCTCAAGCCAAAAACAGTATCTTAAACGCCATCGTTGTCCTGTCTTATCGCATCAGCGGCATTGGTCTGCATCCTGAGCTGATGAATTTTTATCCTGAGCTGCTCAATTATTCAGCGGCATTTGTGGCACAAAATCAAGAAGCGGTACTATTCGTCAATCAGTATCGACAGGCGCATGAGTTGGATTTGATGACGGATGTGATGCCTGATCAGGACATTGATCCTGCCCCGTTGATGGTGATGGTGGAGCAATGTGAAGATATTGTCGATACACTAAGAAAGCGCGTGTACAAAACTGGCATCTCAATTCGTCTGACCAATATGTTGGCGCGCCTTGAGCAAAGTTTGCAGCGTATGCGGACTTTGGTTGAGCTGGTGAGTGATGCAGAGCATAAGCGTGATCAAGCGATCGTTGATCTGACGGTTGAGGTGGTGCAAACTGCCAAGACGCGTTATAGTTTTAGCTCACTGATTGAATCAAATACGCGCCTGTTATCGCGTAAAGTTACCGAAAATGCAGGGCGCGTTGGCGAGCACTATATCAGTACTGATAGAACTGGCTACCGTAAAATGTATAAAAAAGCAGCCATAGGCGGCTTATTTATCGGTTTTATGGCGACCCTAAAGACTTTGTCTTATCATTTGGCATTGGCGCCCATTGGACGCGCTTTTGTGAATAGCATGATTTATGGCTTGGGCTTTGTTTTTATCCATATTGCTAGGGGTACGGTTGCAACCAAGCAGCCAGCAATGACGGCGGCAGCGATCGCATCGACCATTTCTGGCTCATCAGGCAAAAAAACTCAGCAACTGGCCAAGCTGTCAGAACTGGTCGTTGATATTTTGCGAACGCAGTTTATCGCCATTTTGGGCAATATTTCGGTGGCGATGCCAGTGGCTTTATTAATTGCGCTGGCGTGGGGGTATTTTTATGATACACCGATGATCGATGGCGCGCAGGCGGCTTATCTGCTGCATGACCTAGACCCAATCCGCTCTTTGGCATTGCCTCATGCGGCAATCGCTGGCGTGTTTTTGTTTGTTTCTGGTTTGATTGCTGGCTATTATGATAATTTGGCGGCGTATAATAAAATCGGTGAACGCATACGCAGGCACTGGATGCTCGTCAGTGTGATGCCAAAGCGGTGGCTAGATAAGATGGGTAGTTTTGTGGAAGCCAACCTTGGTGCTATCATGGGTAACTTTATCTTTGGCTGTTTTTTGGGTAGTACAGCAACAGTGGGCTATATGCTTGGACTGCCTTTAGATATTCGCCATATTGCTTTTGCTTCTGCCAACTTTGTGCATGGACTGTATTACCTATCGCCTGAGCACTTGACTTGGCAGGTTGCGCTCTTGTCTTTTATTGGCGTGCTGCTGATCGGTTTGGTGAACCTTTTGGTGAGCTTTTCGCTTGCCTTGATGGTTGCACTGCGCTCAAAAGAAGTGAAATTCACAGAATGGAAGCAGCTTTATAAGATGGTTACCAATCATTTTATCACGCGCCCCCTGGACTTTTTTTGGCCGCGTAAACAAACGGTCAAATACGCCAAGATTAATAGCTTGGGCGAGATTATTTTTGAGGAAACCGCAGACGAAAAAGCCAATCGCATTTTTGCTGATTCGATTGTCCGCCGTTTAGGACGCAATAAACCTAAAGAAGAGTCAAAAGCCCAAGCGCCTGATGACATCCGAGAGGCGATCGAGGCTTATCATAATGATGAACTTGACGAATCAGGTAATCTGGTGAATAAATCATCTGATGATAATGATGATGGTATCAATTCTTTACCAAAGCCTTCAACGCCGCCCAATTTACCAGGCTGATCATCAAAGTATTGTTTCAACTATCACTGCCTTTGGGTTTTATCTTGATCTTAAAAAAACTTTGCTTCTGGCAAAGTTTTTTTTGGAGGGATGGTGATGAGTCTTCTCGCTGACCCAAAGGCGCGGATAAATAAAAAACCTGCCGATGATATCAGCAGGTTTGATTTGAGATTAAGATTAATCATTTTCCAAAAAAGAGCGCAAATGCTCAGAGCGTGAAGGATGGCGAAGTTTACGCAATGCCTTGGCTTCGATTTGGCGAATGCGCTCACGAGTGACATCGAACTGCTTACCGACTTCCTCTAGAGTATGATCGCTTGGCATGTCGATACCAAAGCGCATTTTGAGTACTTTGGCTTCTCGTTCGGTCAAATTATCAAGCACCTCACGGGTTGCTTCACGAAGACCTTCTGCCGTTGCATTTTCAATCGGACTTGAGATGGTGTTATCCTCAATAAAATCACCCAAGTGGCTATCTTCATCATCACCGATCGGCGTCTCCATAGAGATGGGCTCTTTGGCGATTTTAAGGACTTTGCGCACCTTGGCCTCATCCATATCCAGACGCTCGCCCAGCTCCTCTGGTGTCGGCTCACGACCCATTTCTTGAAGTAGCTGACGACTGACGCGGTTGATTTTATTAATCGTTTCAATCATATGCACAGGAATGCGGATCGTGCGTGCTTGGTCAGCAATAGAGCGTGTGATTGCTTGGCGAATCCACCATGTTGCATAGGTTGAGAATTTATAACCACGGCGATATTCAAATTTATCCACCGCTTTCATCAGACCAATATTGCCTTCTTGAATCAAATCAAGGAATTGCAAGCCTCGGTTGGTGTACTTTTTGGCGATAGAAATCACCAAGCGTAAGTTGGCTTCCACCATGTCTTTTTTGGCGCGACGAGCCTTGGCCTCACCGATTGCCATCTGGCGGGCGACCGCTTTCATATCACGGATGTCCATTTGAAGGGCTTGTTCGTGTGCCAACAATTTTTGCTGCAAGGCGACCACTTCAGGCTCAATTTTGGCCAAAGTGTCGGCAAAAGCAGGACCGCCTTCGATGCGGTGAGACAGCCATTCGACATTGGTTTCATTGCTTGGGAAGGTCTTTTTAAACTCCTCCATAGGCATTTTGCCGCGGCGAATCACAAGCTTCATGATACGGCGCTCGTTGGTGCGCACATCTTCATAAACTTCACGCATCAAGCTCATGACTTGATCCGACAAACGATTATTCAGCTTAATGAGCATAAAATGATTGGCCAGTTCATTATAAGCTGCTTTGACTTCTTCGCTGCCGCGGCCATGCTTAGCTAGGGCTTCTTGGGCCACATCATACAAGCGCTGCATCTCTTCAAAACGGACGCGCACTTCTTCAGGGTCAAGGCTTGAATCATCGGTGTCCTCAAGCTCAGCGTTATCAGACTCACCCTCATCCTCTTCTTCAGCCTCATCTTCGACCGTGGTTTTGGGTGAGCCAAGATCCAACTCAACTTCTTCTTCGCTTAGAATAAAATCGCTGTCATCCCCACTTAAGAACCCAGAAACGATGTCGGAGATTTTTTTCTCGCCAGCAAGCACTTGCTGATATTCATCAAGCACGAATTTTACCGTGCCTGGCCAATACGCCATGATGTATTGAACTTCACGAGTGCCTTCTTCGATGCGCTTGGCGATACCAATCTCGCCTTCACGGGTCAGCAGATCGACCGTCCCCATTTCGCGCATGTACATACGCACAGGATCGGTGGTGCGTCCTGGCTCAGTCTCAACAGATGCTAATACCGCCGCCGCTTCATCTGTTGCCATGTCATCATCGCTACCAGTGTCTGATAACAAAATATCGTCATCATCTGGGGCTACTTCAAATACTTGAATGCCCACGTCAGTCAACATCTGAATGATGTCTTCAATTTGATCGCTCTCGGTGACGGACTCTGGTAATTGATCGTTTACTTCGGCATAGGTGAGATAGCCTTGCTCCTTGCCTAGGCGAATCAGTGCACCTAACTGTGATGAAGAAGCGTCGTGATCTTCGGTGATATGATTATTTTCACTCATGTGCATTTTGTCTCTTGGTCGGCGTCAAAAACATTTCATTATACTGGCTTTTGGCATAGCTTTCAACTCAGCGAAAGGCTTAGCCATGCTTTTATTAAAAATATAAATTTATCATTTTATAAAAATATTCTAATAACAAATCCTGGCTTTTCATTCATCAAATTTTCTCCAAAAGCTGATGAGTATATTGGGATTAACAGCCTATTTTAAAAGAGTGATAGCAAAAATAATGCCAAACAAAGCCGATCATTATCGCGGATTTAGCAACTTTTAGTATCATTGATAAAAATAGTGAATATATCGGTCATCTGCTTGACCTTGAACTGAGCAGGTGTTTCAATGTAAGCTATCGTAAAACACCCGCTGATATTTGATGCTTATATTAAAGGAATAACGATGACGCTTAAGTTGGGCAGTAAAAGATTTTGGCTAGGAATGATAGGAACAGTCGCCATTGTGGTAGGGTTTCGTGAGCTGGCATTGGTGGTGTGTACTTGGCTTGGCATGCCGACGGCGGCAAATATCGTGGGTTTGGTGAGCTTATTTGTCGTGCTGGTAGGTGTGCGCATGACGGTAGGGCTGCCGACATGGTTATCAAGTTCAGCAAGCACCTTGCTGGTTGATAGCGGTTTTGCTTTTTTGCCGGTTTCGGCAGGCGCAGGGATTTTGCTGTTTGGACTGGGTGAGGATTTGCTGCCGGTCTCAGCAGTCATTATTATCAGCACTCTCATTCCGCTTTGGGCATTTGCCAAATTATCTGCACTATGGCTTGCCGGTCGGGATGCCAAAAATGATAGAGGTGCGTTATGATGCTTGATACGACCACCATTTTGATCGCCTTTATCATCACTTTGATTGCGCATGTCGGCGCCAAATATGTCCTGCGCTACTTAAATAAGTTTATCAAAGGCGTGCCCATGATCATCGTCGCCATTGTATTGACGCTACTTTTGTTATTCATCATTGGGCTTGATTATCATACTTATTACGCACATGCCAGACCTGTTTTTGATCGCTTACTTGGTTATAGTACGGTGCTGTTGGCGGTGCCCTTGGCAGGGATGGATTTTAAGGGTTTGCCAGTCAAAAAACTGGGCGTCGTGGTGATATTGGCAAGTATCGTCGGGGCGATATTGCCGATGTCTTTAAGCTACCTATTTGCGCTTAATATGGATACCATCTTGGCATTTGCGACGCGTTCTGTCACGACGCCTGTGGGATTGTCGGTTGCACAAATCATTGGCGCGCCTTTGGTGATGGCAAATTTGATCATCATCGTTTCTGGTATTTTGGGTGCAGGCATGTGCCGAATTTTATTCAAAAACATTCACGATGAACGTGCTCAGGGCTTGGCATTGGGATTGGTGGCGCATGCCATCGGTACAGTAGAAGCATGGACGATCAGTCCGACGGCAGGGCGCTATGCAGCGTTTGGCTTGGCGATCAATGGCTTGGTGACTGCCATGTGGCTGCCTGTGGCTGTGCTTTGGTGGCTGTCTTAATATTAAATCTCTGTAAATGGGTGTTTTATTTATAACATAATCTCATGAATAAAGCGCTCTGATCTGCTTCAAATAACAAGCAAAACTGTTGAAAGTTTAGAAAAATGGTTGGGTTTATGTGTTTCTAAAGTGTAGCATTTTGTAGTTATGAGTGTTTCATCATGTTATTTATTAATTTTGTGATATAATGTGCCAAATTTTTTACCGAAGAAAAGACGAACAGACGATATGCAAACTTCAAAAATCCATGTAAATGCCCTGATTTTAGCGACATTTGGCATGCTTAGCGGTAGTGCATTTGCCCAAAACCCTGTCTCGGTTTATATTGCGCCTCAAGGCTCTGCCAATGCGACTGTGGCAACAGCCTATACTTTAGCAAATAGTCAAAACGCTGTAGAGTCTAGCCTATTGACCAATTTGCAAACCAATACCAGCAATTCCCAAAAATTCACCAGATTAAGCAGTGAGCCTCAAGTGGTTAGCCGTTTGTATACCAATGGTGAGTCTGCGACCAATTTTTCTGCCAATTTTGCAGCAAGTAATTATTCAAGCTATTCAGGTGGCTATTCTGAGCGTAGCGCCTACGATCATCTGATCCGAGAATCTGCGGCAAGACATGGCGTAGATCCTGGCTTAATTAAGGCGGTCATACACACCGAGTCAAGCTTTAATCCCAATGCGCGTTCACGCGTGGGTGCCATGGGTCTGATGCAGCTAATGCCAGGCACAGCTCGTGATATGGGCGTGTATAATGCGTGGGATCCTGCCCAAAATATCGAAGGCGGCACTAAGTATTTGGCGTATCTGCAGAGTCAATTTAGCAATCCAAACCATGTGATCGCAGCTTATAATGCAGGTCCTGGTAATGTTAGAAAGCATGGCGGTATTCCTCCATTTCGTGAGACCAGAAACTATGTGGTCAAGGTTAATGATCGCTATAACAACATCTATCGTATGGATGCAGCGCTGTATCAAGGCTATGACGCCAATCGCACTATGCTTGCGATGAACAGCACGCCAGCAGCACAGGTCAATACGACGACGACTTCTTATGCTCAGCCAGTCACCCAAGCGACGCCAAGCAATCCTGTGATTAGCCGTGAAGCCTCTGCGCGTATTTATTTTTCAAACAATGAGTAATGAGATCTTCCGTTTAGGATGGATTAAAATTGCTTAAACCCAAAAAGTTGTTAGCTTTTTGTGTCTATACAGGCAAAAACTTTGATGAGTCGAAGTTTTTGCCTTTTATTTTGCGTATTTATCATTATAATAGTAAGACTTTTGTCAGTTATATTTTTGATTTATAAAAGGAAATTCACAGATGATGCGAATTGGTTTATTCTTATTAACCAACTTAGCCGTATTGATCGTCTTTAGCATCGTTTTCATGGTGCTCTCGCAGGTCTTTGGCTTGGGTAGTGTCCATGGTGCGGGCGGGCTGAACTATGTCAGCTTGGCGGTGATGTGTTTATTGTACGGTATGATTGGTTCGGTCATTTCGTTGTTTTTGTCCAAGTGGATGGCTAAAAAATCAACCGGCACCGTCGTGATTGATACCCCAAGAAATGGCACAGAGCAGTGGCTGGTCGACACCGTCGCTCGCCAAGCGCGTGAAGTTGGCATTGGCATGCCTGAAGTGGGTATTTTTGATAATGCTCAGCCTAACGCATTTGCTACCGGCTGGAATAAAAATAACGCTTTGGTTGCTGTATCATCAGGTCTTATCCATACGATGACACCCGATGAAGTCGAAGCGGTGCTTGCGCACGAAATCGGTCACGTCGCCAACGGTGATATGGTGACTTTGGCGCTGATTCAAGGCGTGGTCAATGCCTTTGTGATGTTCTTTGCGCGTATTATTGGTAATTTTGTGGATCGTGCGATCTTTAAGAATGAAAGTGATTCGCCAGGCATCGCCTATTTTGTGACCAGTATTGTGATGGATATTTTGTTGGGTATTTTGGCGTCAGCGATCGTCATGTGGTTCTCGCGCCTGCGTGAATACCGTGCTGATGAGATGGGCGCACGCCTGGCTGGTCGTGATAAGATGATCAGCGCACTCAATGCCCTGCGTCCTGCTGAAGCGCGTCCAGATCAGATGCCTGAATCAATGAAAGCATTTGCCATCGCAAGTGGTCAATCTCAAGGCTTTAGCATTGCCGGTTTGTTCCGCTCACATCCGACTTTGGATGATCGGATTGCGTCGCTACAAAAATTTAATGGCTAATTTTTAATTGCGACAGCGCCAAAAAAGACTGCTTTATGAAGCAGTCTTTTTTTTGATTATAAGCAAAAGGGATTCAGCTGATCGTCTGACTTATCATCATGTTGCTTAAGCACTTCTTCAAATGGCTCAAGCACAGGCTCTAAGCTTTTGGCTTGATCCGAGGGCAGGACTTGATTGGGATTCAGTGCGTATTGCCCAAGTAGCTGAGTCAGCTTAGCAGGCGACAGGCGCACACCCAGTACTTGATGACCCAGCTCATCAAAGCTTTCTGACTCAATCACGCCAAGCTCGTGCAGGGTGTTTTTTAGGGCGCCTGCATGGTGGGGTAAAGTCAGTGTGTAATGATTTAAATGCCCTGATAACAGCTCTTGGACTGCCAACATCAGCTGATCCATACCCAGATTGTCTTTGGCAGACACATAAACCCGATGCGGCACGCCTTGGTCTTGATAATGTACTTTGGCAGGCTCGCCACTTTTATCAATCTTATTAAATACCAATAAAATCGGCGCATCCGCCTGTATTTGCTCAAGCACATCATTCACCGCCTCGATTTGGGCATGCATATCCTCACTGGCGGTATCGATCACATGCAGCAATAAATCCGCCTCAAGCGTCTCTTCTAGCGTGGCATGAAAGCTTTCTACCAGCTCGTGTGGCAAATGGCGCACAAACCCCACTGTGTCTGCCAATACCACATTACCCACACCTGGCCATTTGACACGGCGCAGCGTCGGATCAAGCGTAGCAAAAAGCTGATCGGCAGCATAGATATTATCGTCGGTTAAGCGGTTAAATAGCGTTGATTTGCCTGCGTTGGTATAGCCGACCAATGACACGGTTGGTATGTCTGATTTTTGACGCTTAGCACGACCTTGTTTGCGGGTTTGTTTGACTTTATCAAGTTTAGCTTTGAGCTGCGTGACCCGAATTTGAAGCAATCGGCGATCCGTTTCCAGCTGAGTTTCACCAGGACCGCGCAGTCCGATACCGCCTTTTTGGCGTTCAAGATGCGTCCAGCCGCGCACAAGACGCGTGGCAAGGTGATTAAGCTGCGCCAGCTCAACTTGTAATTTACCTTCATAAGTGCGTGCACGCTGCGCAAAAATATCCAAGATAAGCCCTGTGCGATCAAGTACACGGCATTTGATCAGTGATTCTAAGTTACGCTCCTGACTTGGGGTGAGCGTGTGATTAAAAATGACAATGATGTTATCAGCATCCTCTTCGTTAGCTTCACGAAAGCGCTTGACCGCCGCTGCGATTTCTTCGGCTTTACCTGTGCCGACAAAGTATTTGGCATGGGGCTTACTGCGGCTGCCTGTGACGATTTCTACTTCATTGGCGCCTGCTGAGTGCACCAACAGGCGAAATTCTTCTAAATCATCTGGATCTGCGATCTGATGAATGTCCAAATGAACCAAAATGGCATTTTCTCCGCCTTCGTGTCTGTCAAAATATTGCAATATAAATCCTTAAGATTGAAATTTAAAATGCTTTAATGGGGACGACCTACCCAAAAAATCAAGTTGTGGTATTATAAGGTATTTTTAAGCTTGAGTGTGTATTATGTCTGATTCTACGACCAACTCCATTCGCCACCGTGATAAGGTCATGACTTTTGATGTGCCAAAAGTGATGGGTGTACTCAATGTCACGCCAGATTCATTTTCGGATGGAGGGCGTTTTAACCATTTGGATGCCGCTTTGGGTCATGCTGAGCAAATGATCGCTCATGGCGCTGATATCATTGATATTGGTGGAGAATCCACACGCTCCCATGCGCCAAAAGTGAGTACCGATGAAGAGCTTGAGCGTGTGATCCCTATCATTGGCGCCATTCGTGAAAATTTTGGTGATGCGCTGTGGCTGTCTGTCGATACCAGCAACCCTTTGGTGATGCAAGAAGCGATTGGCGCAGGTGCTGACATTGTCAATGATGTGCGCGGTCTTAGCCGAGAGGGCGCGCGTGATGTGGTCGCTGAGCTTGGGTGTCCTGTGGTCATCATGCATAGCCGCGGCACCCCTGATACCATGACTCAGACGATGGATGACCTGGCAAATTACGAAGATGTGCTTGGTGAGATTATCACTGAGCTTGAAGATAGGGTAAATGGGGCGATAGCTTCAGGGATCAAGCAAGACAAAATCATCATCGATATCGGTATGGGGTTTTCAAAAACTTATGAGCATCACATCCAAATCATGCAAAATTTACAGCAGGTCATTGAGCATTTTAAGCTGCCTATGCTGTTTGGTGTGTCTCGTAAGCGATTTTTGGGTGAGATTTTAACCAATAGCGGACTTGACTATCTTAAGAATCATCAACCGATTGATCGAGATAATTTGGGGACGCTTGCGCATTTTATTGCGCTACAGCAGGGCGCGCATATTGTGCGAGTGCATGATGTTAAGTCAATGGCGCAGGCGGTGCGACTATGGCAGGTATTATACGGCTAATTAAATTGAGTCAAAGAGTCAGGTGTCAGCCAAAATGGTCAATGCACTCAAGGCAACCACAGGCGCAGTCTCTGTACGCAGCACGCGCTCACCAATCCGCCACGGCATAAAGCCATGACTGATCGCCAAATCAATCTCTCGTGGGCTTAAGCCACCTTCAGCACCGATCAATAGACTGATGTGTTTTGGTAATGGCTTATCAAAGGTAGGTTTATCTTCACTGAGTGCAAGCACCAGTTTAAGCTTATCTTGACAAGTCGCCACCCATTCATCAAGCGAGATGGGCGCGATGATTTTTGGGACAATATTCATGCCACACTGCTCACAAGCAGCGATGGCGACACCTTGCCAATGCGTGAGTTTCTTAAAATCTCTTTCGTATTTTAGGTGAGCTTGGCAGCGATCACTGGTCAGCAAATGGATCTGAGATACGCCCATTTCGGTGGCTTTTTGGATCGCGTAATCCATACGATCGCCGCGGCTCATCACAAGACCAATGCTTGCTTGAAAAACTGGCACACGATTGATGGGGTCGTACTCATCGATCTTGACGCTGGCAGATTTTTTATTAATATGCGTGAGCGTCACGGTGTACTCACCGCCCGCCCCATCAAACAAAAAAGCACGATCGCCAACAGAGGCGCGCAGCACCTTGCACCAATGATGTGTGACATCATCAGGCAAGGTCATGCTTTGTCCAATCAGATCGGCGTTAAGCGGCGTATTAATAAAAAATCTTGGCATGATTTGACCAGTCAAATAGCTTAAATCAGACCCAGCTCAGTCACCAGAGTCTTATTGGGTTCGGTGTTGTTCATGCTATAAAAATGCAAGGCAGGCACGCCTTCTTGGATGAGGCGCTCGCACAGATGGTGCACCACGTCATAGCCAAATGCTCGGATGGCTTTGCGATCATCGCCAAAGTCAGCCAGCTGCTTGCGAATATAGCGAGGAATGTCAGCACCGCAAGCATCAGCGAAGCGGATGATGTTTGAGGCATTGGTGATAGGCATGATCCCTGCGATGATGGGAAAATCGTCCTGATGCACGCCTTTTTTTGCCAAGCGGTCGCGCAAATACAGATAGCTGTCAGGATTATAAAAAAACTGCGTAATCGCTTCATTGGCGCCAGCATGATATTTGGCAACCAAATTATCAATATCAGCTTCAAAATTTTTGGCTTGTGGGTGCATCTCTGGATAAGCTGCTACCTTGATCGAAAAATAATCACCGCTGTGCTCGCGGATATATTTGACCAAATCCAGCGCAAAAGGCAGCTCACCATAACCCACTTGACCAGATGGTAAGTCACCACGCAAAGCCACCACGCGGTCGACGCCCAGTGATTTATAAAATTCAAGCAGCTCAGCAATCTCACTTTTGGTATCGCCGATACATGACATGTGCGGTGCAATGGGGGTATTTGATTGCTGAATCAAGGCTTCGACGATGCCCAGTGTGCGTGCGCGTGTCGAACCACCCGCCCCATAAGTCACGCTAAAATAAGTGGGATTTAGCGCATTGAGCTCATCAAAAGTTTTCATCAGCTTCACCTGCCCATCGTCTGTCTTGACAGGGAAAAACTCAAACGAAAACGGCACTTTAGTGGTTTTTGGTTGATGGTGCGTACGGCTGGGTGCGGTGTTTAGATCATTTTTTAACTCGCCAAGCAGCTGCTCAATGGCAGTCAGGCGGTCTAAGGTGTGTGTCATGAAGCAATCTCAAAAATGGCTGAAATTTTGCTATTATAGCAAGTTTTGATAAATTTGAATCAAATTATGACAGCTTTTTTGAATGATTTGGCGTGATTTTTTGAGTGAATTAACAATGGCACAATCTAAGCTGTGCCATTATTAGTTTGCTTTAAGGCTTGGCATGTTTGATCAGTGGCAATAACGCCCCGTAGCCGTGTTTGCCCATATCTGCTTTGGGAATGAATTTTAAGGCATCGCCATTGATACAATACCGCAGTCCGCCCCGTGCCTTTGGACCGTCAGGGAACACATGCCCCAAATGCGAATCGGCAGTGCGTGAGCGTACTTCGGTGCGTACCATGTTATAGCTGGTGTCGGTATGCTCGGTGATGACTTGTGGGTCAATCGGTTTGGTAAAGCTTGGCCAGCCACAGCCTGAGTTGTATTTGTCGGTGGATAAAAACAGGGGCTCACCGCTGACAATATCCACATACAGTCCATCATCAAACAAATGGTCATAGGCATGGCTAAATGCTCGCTCTGTGCCTGCGTTTTGGGTGATGTCATATTGAGCTTTGGTTAGGGTGTTTTTTAAATTAGCCTTATCAAACGCTTGATATCGTTTGGGGTCAAGGACTTCTTGAATGGTGCTTGCCTTGGGCAGGGTTTGGGTTTTGCTGATAATTTTATCATTAGCAAGGCTTAAATCCACATGACAGTAGCCATTGGGGTTTTTGGTCAAATAATCTTGGTGATAGTCTTCGGCAAGGGCAAAATGGCTTAGGGGCAGATTTTCTACCACAATGGGGGCTTTGTATTTTTGCTGTAATTCAATTAAGGCGTTATCGATAATTGCCTTGTCGCTTGGATCGGTATAATAAACGCCTGTGCGATACTGTATGCCACGGTCATTGCCTTGTTTATTGACGCTGGTTGGGTCAATGATTCTAAAATAATAGCGTAGCAGGGTGTCCAAATCCATGTTATCGGCATCATAAACCACTTTGACCGTCTCGGCGTGTCCTGAGCCTGCGATGACTTGTTCATAGCTTGGGTTTTTGAGGGTTTCATCGCCATTGGCATAGCCACTGACAGCATCTACCACGCCATCAATCCGCTCAAAATAGGCTTCCACACCCCAAAAACAGCCCCCTGCCAAATAGATGGTTTTGGTATTTAGGGGCGTGCCTTGGTCGTTATAATGCACACCGTCTTTGTCTTTGGTAGGCATGGCAGTTTGGTGGCTTTGGGCTTTTAGCTCGCTCAATGCTTGTGGGTTTTTTGCCAAATAAGACACTTGCTCAACGCTAAGATTGCCTTTATTTAGATAGACAAGTTGCCCGTTTTTATCCAATATCGCCCAGCTGGGATAGACTTGTATGCCCAGGGATTTAATGAGTTGACCACTACTGTCAATGAGCACAGGCAGATTGGGATAATCGGCTTGTAGTACTTGATACCAGTTGGTAAAGTCTTGGGTATTTTTTTCATTTAGGTGAGTGGGGCTGGCGACGGTGATGATGTTAAAGCCTGCCAAATTGGGGTCGCTACGCCAGTCATGCGTTTCTTGTAAGGTGGATAGGCATAAAGGGCACCAACTTGCCCAAAACTTGACTAAGGTGGGCTTATTTGGGTCAATGACGCTTTTGCCTGTGTCGCCCAAGCCTTGGGTGAGCTGGGGCAGGGCGGATAACTGCGCCAAGGTGTCGCTAGGCAGCATGTCTTGATGTGTTATGGATTGGGTTTGGATGTCGTTGGGTTTACCGCAAGCAGATAGCATACTAAGACTGGCAAAGATACTAAGACTGATGGCGCAGGCATGCGATCGTAAGCGTGGCTTTGTCATAACAGCTCCTTGTTGGATCATGGATATTTATAAGACGCTTTTGATGGGATAAATCTTACAAAAATATGCCATTAAAACTCATTTTATCACCTTGTGGTTTGGATGTCATCGCTTGGATAGTCTTTAAAAAGCTGTGCTTGTCGCCTGTTGACTTTGGGGTGAGATGTTAAGGTGTTAAGTTGGTAAAAAGTGCGGAGCTAATGTATCAAGCATCAATCATTTATGATTAAATAAAAAAAAGCGGTAATGAACTTACCGCTTTGATAGAGCTAAGAGTGATACAAGACTGATTAGTACTTATACTCATCTGCCTTAAAGGGACCTTCAACAGGCACGCCGATGTAGTCAGCTTGTTCTTGGGTGAGTTTGGTAATCACGCCATTAAAGCCTGCCACCATGGCAGCAGCGACTTCTTCGTCCAGCTTTTTGGGTAGGACTTTGACATACAGATTGTCTGCTTTTTTGTCGGCTGGCAAGTCGGCAAATTTTTCTTGATACAGATGGATTTGTGCCAGTACTTGGTTGGCAAATGAGCCGTCCATGATGCGTGATGGGTGTCCTGTGGCGTTACCTAAGTTGACAAGGCGACCTTCGGATAACACAATCAGATAATCGCCGTCATCATCAGAGCGATAGACTTGGTGAACTTGGGGTTTGACTTCTTCCCATTTCCAGTGCTTACGCATAAAATCGGTGTCAATCTCGGTATCAAAATGCCCGATGTTACACACCACGGCGGTGGCTTTTAGGGCTTTTAACATGTCGCTATTACACACATGATAGTTGCCTGTGGTGGTCACAATCAAATCGGTGTCTTGTAGAAGCGTCGTGTTCACGCCTTGGCTTTGGTCGCCACCCACAAACGGTGAAACCAGTTCATAGCCGTCCATACACGCTTGCATCGCACAAATGGGGTCAATCTCAGACACACGCACAATCATGCCTTCTTGGCGTAAGCTTTGGGCAGAGCCTTTGCCCACATCGCCATAGCCGATGACCAAGGCACGGCGACCTGACAAGAGCATATCCGTGCCACGCTTGATGGCATCATTAAGACTGTGGCGGCAGCCGTATTTGTTGTCGTTTTTGGATTTGGTAACCGCATCATTGACATTGATGGCAGGGACTTTGAGTTCTCCTTTACCCAGCATATCAATCAGACGGTGAACGCCTGTTGTGGTTTCTTCACTAATGCCATGAATGCTGTCTAACATCTGTGGGTATTTGTCATGAATCAGAGCGGTCAAATCGCCACCGTCATCTAGGATTAGGTTGGCGTCCCATAGCTTGCTGTCTTTGTGGATTTGTTGTTCTAAGCACCACTCATATTCTGCTTCGGTTTCGCCTTTCCAAGCAAATACAGGAATGCCAGCGGCGGCAATGGCAGCAGCAGCATGGTCTTGGGTGCTAAAAATGTTGCACGATGTCCAGCGAACTTCGGCACCTAACGCCACCAAAGTTTCAATCAAAACTGCTGTCTGTACCGTCATGTGGATGCAGCCGACGATTTTTGCGCCTGCCAGTGGCTGCTCATCGGCATAGCGTTTGCGAATGCCCATTAAGGCAGGCATTTCTGTTTCGGCAAGGCGAATCTCTTTGCGACCAAAATCAGCCAAGCTGATATCAGCAACTTTATAATCAGTGAAATTTGGGTCAATGGCAGACACTGCGTCCACTCCTTAAAATAGGCTAAGTTAAAAAAGTTAAAAACGCAGATGTCGTTGTTTTGCTCTTGATTAAAGCCCCAAGCCTGACCTTTTAAACCGCTTCAAAAGGACGCAACATCTCTTGGCAACCTAATATTATAACAAATATCCGCTTGATTTTAAAGACAATATCATAACTAAAAAAAGCCGCTCATCTTGAACGGCTTTTAAGTTGGTTTATATTAGTAGGTCAGAGTCAAACCTGCGGTGGTCAAGCGTCCACCATTGACATACCAGCCATTACCAAAATTGCTGACTTGGCGATATTCAGTATTACCGATATTTTCAATATTGGCAAAGAATTTAGCATTTGGCGTCACTTGCCAGTAAGTACCGACATCAACGGTGGCGTAGCCACGGACGCGCTCGGTGTTCGCACCATTGCTAAACGCTTTTGAGCGAGCCACTAAGGATAAATTGACCCCATAGTCATCTTTGGCAACACCAGTAGATAAAGTCAATGTTTGTTTAGGGCGATAGGCAATTTCAAGATTGTTCGCTTTATTCTCAGTCTCAACATAGCCATAGTCTAGTGATGCAAAGTAGCCGTCTTTTGCCCATTTTACTCCAGCTTCTGCACCTTTCATGGTTGCTTCATTGACATTATAGTAGCTGGAATTATAAATGCGGTTGACATAATCATTTGATTCGGTGCCATAAGCAATCAGGTTGTCAATTGTACTGTAATAACCTGATAAATAAAATTTTGTATTGGTATTAAGGTGATGGTCAAATCCAATCTCGTAGGTTACGCTTTCTTCAGGTTGTAAATTAAGATTGCCGTTGGTGTTGTAGGTGCTGGTAACCCAATTGGTGGGGTCGGTATGCCAGCTTTGCCAATCTGCGGGGTGCAATTGGGAGCTGCTGGTCTGATAATACAGCTCTGTCAAAGCTGGCGCTCTAAATGCTGTGCCAATATTGGCATAGACGCTGGTCGCAGGCGTGAAATGGTAACGGATGGCACCTTGGCCAACAGTATGGTTGCCAAAGCGGTCGTTATCTTCTAAGCGGACGCCCAATTGGGTATTGATTTTATCGCTGTTATATTGATGCTGTAAATAGTAGCCGTAGCTGTCTATTTCTTGTTTGCCATCTTTAATATCGCCGCTTTTGAAGTCAGATTTTAGATAGCTTATACCAGCTAAAATGTTTTGGTTGGGTGCGATATACCATTTAGCGTGAATGTCAGCATCTTGATTTTTGGTATTAAAATGATCAGGGTCGCTGTCATTGACCACTTGAGTGTCTTTGAATTCTGAATAACGCGCAGCAATGGTTAAGTCCTGACTGACGTCAAAACTAGCCTTAGCGTTAATAAGCTGATTTTCAAAATCACGAGTGGCGTCATTTTTGCCAGTTGCATAATTGAAGTATTGACTAATTCCTTCATTTTGACTGATGCCAATGCTGGTACTTAAACGATCATCACTAAATCCAATCACAGCACCATAGCCTTTTTGGTCATAGTTTGCTTTTTGATCACGATTTTGATTATCCAAAATACGCGTACCATCAGTCTCTAAGCGCTGACCATGGATACTAGCATATAATCCTATATCGGTCACCAAATCTGCCTTTACCAAAGCTTTGTAGGTATTATTTTCGCCGCCAAGACCAGTAATTTGGATGCCTGATTTGCTTGGTGCCGATGTGCGCATCTGCACCACACCGCCCACAGCATCTGCACCATATTGTACCGAAGCAGGACCTTTCACGATTTCGATTTGGCTGACATCAGATAAGTCAAAAAACGCAGGATAAAGTGGTGCAAGGTGATTTTGGCTATTTAGTCTTGCACCATCCTTTAAGACCAAGGTGTGGTTAGCATTGGTGCCACGAGTAGATATTTCGCTAATTTGTCCGATACCGCCTGATTGCTTCAAGCTGATGCCTGCGTCTGTTTCAATAACTTTAGCAAGGTTTGAGACAGGATTTTGTCGAATCTCACGCTCACTAATCACGCTGACACGGGCAGGGGTTTGGCTCAGAAGACCGTCTGTTTTTGAAGCGGTGACGATCACAGGATCAAGGATTACGGTTGGCTCAGTGGGTTGAGTGTCTTGGGCAAATGCTGCGGCAGACAGTGGGGCTAATGCCAATACAATGGCACGGCGTAGGGTAAAAGATGACATAAATTACCTTCATGTATGAATATTGCTATTGGTTAAAGTTTTGTAAACCAAAACGTCCAATATTATATCATGAATGTAAAAATCACCTGTTAATTTAAGTTGATAAATTTTAATGCACAGATGAATTTTATTCAGTTTGAATTTTCGTGAAACAATTAAAATATTATGGACAAAATTTGTCCATAATATTTAATACCTGATAAACATTTGCTCATAAAAATTTGTCAGATAATTCAATTAATTGCAGTTATAAAAAAATATAGTAATAAGTACAAATAATTTGAGTGATTTATTGGACTGTAATTATTATTAATAATTTATTAATAATTAAAATTTGTAACTAATGTTTGTTTTATTAGTTGGTTTTTTATTCAATAAACTGAACAGTTCACGATTAAACTTGCAAAATCCAATCAAGGTTAGTATTATGGCGAGTAATAATAGCACAAGTCTAATTATTAAAATTTAATATTTAAATTTAATAATTAAATTATCATGTTTGAATTTATCTAGTTAAACTCATGATCACATGAAAAATTTGTCTTGTAATACAATATCATTTTGTTGCAATGATATTTGGACTTATGATGCGATTTTTGTAAATATTTTAATTTTATTTAGATGTAATATAGTGAAAAAATTATGAAAACAATTTCTTTAAAACTAAATACTGCTACCCAAACCGTTGCTGAATATACAATCATTACCCAAGACGGCTCACCAACCGTTATTCAAGCATCCAATAAGGTCAATTATGAATTGATCGATCAAGCGACAGGTCGTGGTCCTGAGCGCATCCTTACAAAACGCGTTGGGCAGGACTTGCATATCAGCTTTGAGAATAATGCTGACGAAGCTGATTTAATCATTGAAGATTTCTACAATAATCTTGATAGCGCTTTGATCGGTTTGGCAGAAAGTGGCGACTACCATTACTACATTTCTGAAAGTGGAGAAGTGGCTGATTTTGTTACGCGTCTTGAATTAAATGATATAGAAGGTCAAATTCTAGGCGATGATAGCTTAGTGGCTCCATGGTGGATTGAGGCTGGTCAAGCAGGGCGAGGCGCTTTGCCTTGGTTGGCTGGGCTGGCGACAGCAAGAGTGATTGGCGCTGCTTCTAACAATAGTGGCTCTAAAGATAACAAAAATTATACTGAGAATAATCAAGATCTGATCGAAGCCGAAAAATCGCTACAAACAGCCAAGCAAGCTAAGCAGAAATTGGATGCTGAGATTGCTAAAGCCATAGGGGAAGATGGCGCGATTACTCCAGCTGAAAAAGCACAATTGGATGCCTTAAAATCTGAACTTGACCAAAATATTAAGATTGCTCAGAAACAGATTGATAATATTGCGAATGTAAATGAAAAAGCCAACTTACAAGAGCAGCTTGATGGCTTGGCAACTGAGTTACCGACCGTCAACGATCGAAACGACAACGACAAGATCGACACCCAAGAGGTGGCTGATGCCACCAAGTTGGTTGAAGCCGCCGAAGCGGCTGCCCAAGCCGCCCAACAAGCAGCACAAACCGGTGATGCGGTCAGCCAAGCAGAGCACGATGCCATCGTTGACGCCAATCAAGCGCTTGAAACAGCCAAACAAGCTGCCCAACAGGCCATCAATGCGTTGGGTGAGCTTGATCAGGCCACCGATCTGACAGCGCGCTTAAACAAGTTAGCGTCACAACCGGTGCCGACCGTCAACGATCGAAACGACAACGACAAGATCGACACCCAAGAGGTGGCTGATGCCACCAAGTTGGTTGAAGCCGCCGAAGCGGCTGCCCAAGCCGCCCAACAAGCAGCACAAACCGGTGATGCGGTCAGCCAAGCAGAGCACGATGCCATCGTTGACGCCAATCAAGCGCTTGAAACAGCCAAACAAGCTGCCCAACAGGCCATCAATGCGTTGGGTGAGCTTGATCAGGCCACCGATCTGACAGCGCGCTTAAACAAGTTAGCGTCACAACCGGTGCCGACCGTCAACGATCGAAACGACAACGACAAGATCGACACCCAAGAGGTGGCTGATGCCACCAAGTTGGTTGAAGCCGCCGAAGCGGCTGCCCAAGCCGCCCAACAAGCAGCACAAACCGGTGATGCGGTCAGCCAAGCAGAGCACGATGCCATCGTTGACGCCAATCAAGCGCTTGAAACAGCCAAACAAGCTGCCCAACAGGCCATCAATGCGTTGGGTGAGCTTGATCAGGCCACCGATCTGACAGCGCGCTTAAACAAGTTAGCGTCACAACCGGTGCCGACCGTCAACGATCGAAACGACAACGACAAGATCGACACCCAAGAGGTGGCTGATGCCACCAAGTTGGTTGAAGCCGCCGAAGCGGCTGCCCAAGCCGCCCAACAAGCAGCACAAACCGGTGATGCGGTCAGCCAAGCAGAGCACGATGCCATCGTTGACGCCAATCAAGCGCTTGAAACAGCCAAACAAGCTGCCCAACAGGCCATCAATGCGTTGGGTGAGCTTGATCAGGCCACCGATCTGACAGCGCGCTTAAACAAGTTAGCGTCACAACCGGTGCCGACCGTCAACGATCGAAACGACAACGACAAGATCGACACCCAAGAGGTGGCTGATGCCACCAAGTTGGTTGAAGCCGCCGAAGCGGCTGCCCAAGCCGCCCAACAAGCAGCACAAACCGGTGATGCGGTCAACCAAGCAGAGCACGATGCCATCGTTGACGCCAATCAAGCGCTTGAAACAGCCAAACAAGCTGCCCAACAGGCCATCAATGCGTTGGGTGAGCTTGATCAGGCCACCGATCTGACAGCGCGCTTAAACAAGTTAGCGTCACAACCGGTGCCGACCGTCAACGATCGAAACGACAACGACAAGATCGACACCCAAGAGGTGGCTGATGCCACCAAGTTGGTTGAAGCCGCCGAAGCGGCTGCCCAAGCCGCCCAACAAGCAGCACAAACCGGTGATGCGGTCAACCAAGCAGAGCACGATGCCATCGTTGACGCCAATCAAGCGCTTGAAACAGCCAAACAAGCTGCCCAACAGGCCATCAATGCGTTGGGTGAGCTTGATCAGGCCACCGATCTGACAGCGCGCTTAAACAAGTTAGCGTCACAACCGGTGCCGACCGTCAACGATCGAAACGACAACGACAAGATCGACACCCAAGAGGTGGCTGATGCCACCAAGTTGGTTGAAGCCGCCGAAGCGGCTGCCCAAGCCGCCCAACAAGCAGCACAAACCGGTGATGCGGTCAGCCAAGCAGAGCACGATGCCATCGTTGACGCCAATCAAGCGCTTGAAACAGCCAAACAAGCTGCCCAACAGGCCATCAATGCGTTGGGTGAGCTTGATCAGGCCACCGATCTGACAGCGCGCTTAAACAAGTTAGCGTCACAACCGGTGCCGACCGTCAACGATCGAAACGACAACGACAAGATCGACACCCAAGAGGTGGCTGATGCCACCAAGTTGGTTGAAGCCGCCGAAGCGGCTGCCCAAGCCGCCCAACAAGCAGCACAAACCGGTGATGCGGTCAGCCAAGCAGAGCACGATGCCATCGTTGACGCCAATCAAGCGCTTGAAACAGCCAAACAAGCTGCCCAACAGGCCATCAATGCGTTGGGTGAGCTTGATCAGGCCACCGATCTGACAGCGCGCTTAAACAAGTTAGCGTCACAACCGGTGCCGACCGTCAACGATCGAAACGACAACGACAAGATCGACACCCAAGAGGTGGCTGATGCCACCAAGTTGGTTGAAGCCGCCGAAGCGGCTGCCCAAGCCGCCCAACAAGCAGCACAAACCGGTGATGCGGTCAACCAAGCAGAGCACGATGCCATCGTTGACGCCAATCAAGCGCTTGAAACAGCCAAACAAGCTGCCCAACAGGCCATCAATGCGTTGGGTGAGCTTGATCAGGCCACCGATCTGACAGCGCGCTTAAACAAGTTAGCGTCACAACCGGTGCCGACCGTCAACGATCGAAACGACAACGACAAGATCGACACCCAAGAGGTGGCTGATGCCACCAAGTTGGTTGAAGCCGCCGAAGCGGCTGCCCAAGCCGCCCAACAAGCAGCACAAACCGGTGATGCGGTCAGCCAAGCAGAGCACGATGCCATCGTTGACGCCAATCAAGCGCTTGAAACAGCCAAACAAGCTGCCCAACAGGCCATCAATGCGTTGGGTGAGCTTGATCAGGCCACCGATCTGACAGCGCGCTTAAACAAGTTAGCGTCACAACCGGTGCCGACCGTCAACGATCGAAACGACAACGACAAGATCGACACCCAAGAGGTGGCTGATGCCACCAAGTTGGTTGAAGCCGCCGAAGCGGCTGCCCAAGCCGCCCAACAAGCAGCACAAACCGGTGATGCGGTCAACCAAGCAGAGCACGATGCCATCGTTGACGCCAATCAAGCGCTTGAAACAGCCAAACAAGCTGCCCAACAGGCCATCAATGCGTTGGGTGAGCTTGATCAGGCCACCGATCTGACAGCGCGCTTAAACAAGTTAGCGTCACAACCGGTGCCGACCGTCAACGATCGAAACGACAACGACAAGATCGACACCCAAGAGGTGGCTGATGCCACCAAGTTGGTTGAAGCCGCCGAAGCGGCTGCCCAAGCCGCCCAACAAGCAGCACAAACCGGTGATGCGGTCAGCCAAGCAGAGCACGATGCCATCGTTGACGCCAATCAAGCGCTTGAAACAGCCAAACAAGCTGCCCAACAGGCCATCAATGCGTTGGGTGAGCTTGATCAGGCCACCGATCTGACAGCGCGCTTAAACAAGTTAGCGTCACAACCGGTGCCGACCGTCAACGATCGAAACGACAACGACAAGATCGACACCCAAGAGGTGGCTGATGCCACCAAGTTGGTTGAAGCCGCCGAAGCGGCTGCCCAAGCCGCCCAACAAGCAGCACAAACCGGTGATGCGGTCAGCCAAGCAGAGCACGATGCCATCGTTGACGCCAATCAAGCGCTTGAAACAGCCAAACAAGCTGCCCAACAGGCCATCAATGCGTTGGGTGAGCTTGATCAGGCCACCGATCTGACAGCGCGCTTAAACAAGTTAGCGTCACAACCGGTGCCGACCGTCAACGATCGAAACGACAACGACAAGATCGACACCCAAGAGGTGGCTGATGCCACCAAGTTGGTTGAAGCCGCCGAAGCGGCTGCCCAAGCCGCCCAACAAGCAGCACAAACCGGTGATGCGGTCAGCCAAGCAGAGCACGATGCCATCGTTGACGCCAATCAAGCGCTTGAAACAGCCAAACAAGCTGCCCAACAGGCCATCAATGCGTTGGGTGAGCTTGATCAGGCCACCGATCTGACAGCGCGCTTAAACAAGTTAGCGTCACAACCGGTGCCGACCGTCAACGATCGAAACGACAACGACAAGATCGACACCCAAGAGGTGGCTGATGCCACCAAGTTGGTTGAAGCCGCCGAAGCGGCTGCCCAAGCCGCCCAACAAGCAGCACAAACCGGTGATGCGGTCAGCCAAGCAGAGCACGATGCCATCGTTGACGCCAATCAAGCGCTTGAAACAGCCAAACAAGCTGCCCAACAGGCCATCAATGCGTTGGGTGAGCTTGATCAGGCCACCGATCTGACAGCGCGCTTAAACAAGTTAGCGTCACAACCGGTGCCGACCGTCAACGATCGAAACGACAACGACAAGATCGACACCCAAGAGGTGGCTGATGCCACCAAGTTGGTTGAAGCCGCCGAAGCGGCTGCCCAAGCCGCCCAACAAGCAGCACAAACCGGTGATGCGGTCAGCCAAGCAGAGCACGATGCCATCGTTGACGCCAATCAAGCGCTTGAAACAGCCAAACAAGCTGCCCAACAGGCCATCAATGCGTTGGGTGAGCTTGATCAGGCCACCGATCTGACAGCGCGCTTAAACAAGTTAGCGTCACAACCGGTGCCGACCGTCAACGATCGAAACGACAACGACAAGATCGACACCCAAGAGGTGGCTGATGCCACCAAGTTGGTTGAAGCCGCCGAAGCGGCTGCCCAAGCCGCCCAACAAGCAGCACAAACCGGTGATGCGGTCAACCAAGCAGAGCACGATGCCATCGTTGACGCCAATCAAGCGCTTGAAACAGCCAAACAAGCTGCCCAACAGGCCATCAATGCGTTGGGTGAGCTTGATCAGGCCACCGATCTGACAGCGCGCTTAAACAAGTTAGCGTCACAACCGGTGCCGACCGTCAACGATCGAAACGACAACGACAAGATCGACACCCAAGAGGTGGCTGATGCCACCAAGTTGGTTGAAGCCGCCGAAGCGGCTGCCCAAGCCGCCCAACAAGCAGCACAAACCGGTGATGCGGTCAACCAAGCAGAGCACGATGCCATCGTTGACGCCAATCAAGCGCTTGAAACAGCCAAACAAGCTGCCCAACAGGCCATCAATGCGTTGGGTGAGCTTGATCAGGCCACCGATCTGACAGCGCGCTTAAACAAGTTAGCGTCACAACCGGTGCCGACCGTCAACGATCGAAACGACAACGACAAGATCGACACCCAAGAGGTGGCTGATGCCACCAAGTTGGTTGAAGCCGCCGAAGCGGCTGCCCAAGCCGCCCAACAAGCAGCACAAACCGGTGATGCGGTCAACCAAGCAGAGCACGATGCCATCGTTGACGCCAATCAAGCGCTTGAAACAGCCAAACAAGCTGCCCAACAGGCCATCAATGCGTTGGGTGAGCTTGATCAGGCCACCGATCTGACAGCGCGCTTAAACAAGTTAGCGTCACAACCGGTGCCGACCGTCAACGATCGAAACGACAACGACAAGATCGACACCCAAGAGGTGGCTGATGCCACCAAGTTGGTTGAAGCCGCCGAAGCGGCTGCCCAAGCCGCCCAACAAGCAGCACAAACCGGTGATGCGGTCAGCCAAGCAGAGCACGATGCCATCGTTGACGCCAATCAAGCGCTTGAAACAGCCAAACAAGCTGCCCAACAGGCCATCAATGCGTTGGGTGAGCTTGATCAGGCCACCGATCTGACAGCGCGCTTAAACAAGTTAGCGTCACAACCGGTGCCGACCGTCAACGATCGAAACGACAACGACAAGATCGACACCCAAGAGGTGGCTGATGCCACCAAGTTGGTTGAAGCCGCCGAAGCGGCTGCCCAAGCCGCCCAACAAGCAGCACAAACCGGTGATGCGGTCAGCCAAGCAGAGCACGATGCCATCGTTGACGCCAATCAAGCGCTTGAAACAGCCAAACAAGCTGCCCAACAGGCCATCAATGCGTTGGGTGAGCTTGATCAGGCCACCGATCTGACAGCGCGCTTAAACAAGTTAGCGTCACAACCGGTGCCGACCGTCAACGATCGAAACGACAACGACAAGATCGACACCCAAGAGGTGGCTGATGCCACCAAGTTGGTTGAAGCCGCCGAAGCGGCTGCCCAAGCCGCCCAACAAGCAGCACAAACCGGTGATGCGGTCAGCCAAGCAGAGCACGATGCCATCGTTGACGCCAATCAAGCGCTTGAAACAGCCAAACAAGCTGCCCAACAGGCCATCAATGCGTTGGGTGAGCTTGATCAGGCCACCGATCTGACAGCGCGCTTAAACAAGTTAGCGTCACAACCGGTGCCGACCGTCAACGATCGAAACGACAACGACAAGATCGACACCCAAGAGGTGGCTGATGCCACCAAGTTGGTTGAAGCCGCCGAAGCGGCTGCCCAAGCCGCCCAACAAGCAGCACAAACCGGTGATGCGGTCAGCCAAGCAGAGCACGATGCCATCGTTGACGCCAATCAAGCGCTTGAAACAGCCAAACAAGCTGCCCAACAGGCCATCAATGCGTTGGGTGAGCTTGATCAGGCCACCGATCTGACAGCGCGCTTAAACAAGTTAGCGTCACAACCGGTGCCGACCGTCAACGATCGAAACGACAACGACAAGATCGACACCCAAGAGGTGGCTGATGCCACCAAGTTGGTTGAAGCCGCCGAAGCGGCTGCCCAAGCCGCCCAACAAGCAGCACAAACCGGTGATGCGGTCAGCCAAGCAGAGCACGATGCCATCGTTGACGCCAATCAAGCGCTTGAAACAGCCAAACAAGCTGCCCAACAGGCCATCAATGCGTTGGGTGAGCTTGATCAGGCCACCGATCTGACAGCGCGCTTAAACAAGTTAGCGTCACAACCGGTGCCGACCGTCAACGATCGAAACGACAACGACAAGATCGACACCCAAGAGGTGGCTGATGCCACCAAGTTGGTTGAAGCCGCCGAAGCGGCTGCCCAAGCCGCCCAACAAGCAGCACAAACCGGTGATGCGGTCAGCCAAGCAGAGCACGATGCCATCGTTGACGCCAATCAAGCGCTTGAAACAGCCAAACAAGCTGCCCAACAGGCCATCAATGCGTTGGGTGAGCTTGATCAGGCCACCGATCTGACAGCGCGCTTAAACAAGTTAGCGTCACAACCGGTGCCGACCGTCAACGATCGAAACGACAACGACAAGATCGACACCCAAGAGGTGGCTGATGCCACCAAGTTGGTTGAAGCCGCCGAAGCGGCTGCCCAAGCCGCCCAACAAGCAGCACAAACCGGTGATGCGGTCAACCAAGCAGAGCACGATGCCATCGTTGACGCCAATCAAGCGCTTGAAACAGCCAAACAAGCTGCCCAACAGGCCATCAATGCGTTGGGTGAGCTTGATCAGGCCACCGATCTGACAGCGCGCTTAAACAAGTTAGCGTCACAACCGGTGCCGACCGTCAACGATCGAAACGACAACGACAAGATCGACACCCAAGAGGTGGCTGATGCCACCAAGTTGGTTGAAGCCGCCGAAGCGGCTGCCCAAGCCGCCCAACAAGCAGCACAAACCGGTGATGCGGTCAACCAAGCAGAGCACGATGCCATCGTTGACGCCAATCAAGCGCTTGAAACAGCCAAACAAGCTGCCCAACAGGCCATCAATGCGTTGGGTGAGCTTGATCAGGCCACCGATCTGACAGCGCGCTTAAACAAGTTAGCGTCACAACCGGTGCCGACCGTCAACGATCGAAACGACAACGACAAGATCGACACCCAAGAGGTGGCTGATGCCACCAAGTTGGTTGAAGCCGCCGAAGCGGCTGCCCAAGCCGCCCAACAAGCAGCACAAACCGGTGATGCGGTCAGCCAAGCAGAGCACGATGCCATCGTTGACGCCAATCAAGCGCTTGAAACAGCCAAACAAGCTGCCCAACAGGCCATCAATGCGTTGGGTGAGCTTGATCAGGCCACCGATCTGACAGCGCGCTTAAACAAGTTAGCGTCACAACCGGTGCCGACCGTCAACGATCGAAACGACAACGACAAGATCGACACCCAAGAGGTGGCTGATGCCACCAAGTTGGTTGAAGCCGCCGAAGCGGCTGCCCAAGCCGCCCAACAAGCAGCACAAACCGGTGATGCGGTCAGCCAAGCAGAGCACGATGCCATCGTTGACGCCAATCAAGCGCTTGAAACAGCCAAACAAGCTGCCCAACAGGCCATCAATGCGTTGGGTGAGCTTGATCAGGCCACCGATCTGACAGCGCGCTTAAACAAGTTAGCGTCACAACCGGTGCCGACCGTCAACGATCGAAACGACAACGACAAGATCGACACCCAAGAGGTGGCTGATGCCACCAAGTTGGTTGAAGCCGCCGAAGCGGCTGCCCAAGCCGCCCAACAAGCAGCACAAACCGGTGATGCGGTCAGCCAAGCAGAGCACGATGCCATCGTTGACGCCAATCAAGCGCTTGAAACAGCCAAACAAGCTGCCCAACAGGCCATCAATGCGTTGGGTGAGCTTGATCAGGCCACCGATCTGACAGCGCGCTTAAACAAGTTAGCGTCACAACCGGTGCCGACCGTCAACGATCGAAACGACAACGACAAGATCGACACCCAAGAGGTGGCTGATGCCACCAAGTTGGTTGAAGCCGCCGAAGCGGCTGCCCAAGCCGCCCAACAAGCAGCACAAACCGGTGATGCGGTCAACCAAGCAGAGCACGATGCCATCGTTGACGCCAATCAAGCGCTTGAAACAGCCAAACAAGCTGCCCAACAGGCCATCAATGCGTTGGGTGAGCTTGATCAGGCCACCGATCTGACAGCGCGCTTAAACAAGTTAGCGTCACAACCGGTGCCGACCGTCAACGATCGAAACGACAACGACAAGATCGACACCCAAGAGGTGGCTGATGCCACCAAGTTGGTTGAAGCCGCCGAAGCGGCTGCCCAAGCCGCCCAACAAGCAGCACAAACCGGTGATGCGGTCAGCCAAGCAGAGCACGATGCCATCGTTGACGCCAATCAAGCGCTTGAAACAGCCAAACAAGCTGCCCAACAGGCCATCAATGCGTTGGGTGAGCTTGATCAGGCCACCGATCTGACAGCGCGCTTAAACAAGTTAGCGTCACAACCGGTGCCGACCGTCAACGATCGAAACGACAACGACAAGATCGACACCCAAGAGGTGGCTGATGCCACCAAGTTGGTTGAAGCCGCCGAAGCGGCTGCCCAAGCCGCCCAACAAGCAGCACAAACCGGTGATGCGGTCAGCCAAGCAGAGCACGATGCCATCGTTGACGCCAATCAAGCGCTTGAAACAGCCAAACAAGCTGCCCAACAGGCCATCAATGCGTTGGGTGAGCTTGATCAGGCCACCGATCTGACAGCGCGCTTAAACAAGTTAGCGTCACAACCGGTGCCGACCGTCAACGATCGAAACGACAACGACAAGATCGACACCCAAGAGGTGGCTGATGCCACCAAGTTGGTTGAAGCCGCCGAAGCGGCTGCCCAAGCCGCCCAACAAGCAGCACAAACCGGTGATGCGGTCAGCCAAGCAGAGCACGATGCCATCGTTGACGCCAATCAAGCGCTTGAAACAGCCAAACAAGCTGCCCAACAGGCCATCAATGCGTTGGGTGAGCTTGATCAGGCCACCGATCTGACAGCGCGCTTAAACAAGTTAGCGTCACAACCGGTGCCGACCGTCAACGATCGAAACGACAACGACAAGATCGACACCCAAGAGGTGGCTGATGCCACCAAGTTGGTTGAAGCCGCCGAAGCGGCTGCCCAAGCCGCCCAACAAGCAGCACAAACCGGTGATGCGGTCAGCCAAGCAGAGCACGATGCCATCGTTGACGCCAATCAAGCGCTTGAAACAGCCAAACAAGCTGCCCAACAGGCCATCAATGCGTTGGGTGAGCTTGATCAGGCCACCGATCTGACAGCGCGCTTAAACAAGTTAGCGTCACAACCGGTGCCGACCGTCAACGATCGAAACGACAACGACAAGATCGACACCCAAGAGGTGGCTGATGCCACCAAGTTGGTTGAAGCCGCCGAAGCGGCTGCCCAAGCCGCCCAACAAGCAGCACAAACCGGTGATGCGGTCAGCCAAGCAGAGCACGATGCCATCGTTGACGCCAATCAAGCGCTTGAAACAGCCAAACAAGCTGCCCAACAGGCCATCAATGCGTTGGGTGAGCTTGATCAGGCCACCGATCTGACAGCGCGCTTAAACAAGTTAGCGTCACAACCGGTGCCGACCGTCAACGATCGAAACGACAACGACAAGATCGACACCCAAGAGGTGGCTGATGCCACCAAGTTGGTTGAAGCCGCCGAAGCGGCTGCCCAAGCCGCCCAACAAGCAGCACAAACCGGTGATGCGGTCAGCCAAGCAGAGCACGATGCCATCGTTGACGCCAATCAAGCGCTTGAAACAGCCAAACAAGCTGCCCAACAGGCCATCAATGCGTTGGGTGAGCTTGATCAGGCCACCGATCTGACAGCGCGCTTAAACAAGTTAGCGTCACAACCGGTGCCGACCGTCAACGATCGAAACGACAACGACAAGATCGACACCCAAGAGGTGGCTGATGCCACCAAGTTGGTTGAAGCCGCCGAAGCGGCTGCCCAAGCCGCCCAACAAGCAGCACAAACCGGTGATGCGGTCAACCAAGCAGAGCACGATGCCATCGTTGACGCCAATCAAGCGCTTGAAACAGCCAAACAAGCTGCCCAACAGGCCATCAATGCGTTGGGTGAGCTTGATCAGGCCACCGATCTGACAGCGCGCTTAAACAAGTTAGCGTCACAACCGGTGCCGACCGTCAACGATCGAAACGACAACGACAAGATCGACACCCAAGAGGTGGCTGATGCCACCAAGTTGGTTGAAGCCGCCGAAGCGGCTGCCCAAGCCGCCCAACAAGCAGCACAAACCGGTGATGCGGTCAGCCAAGCAGAGCACGATGCCATCGTTGACGCCAATCAAGCGCTTGAAACAGCCAAACAAGCTGCCCAACAGGCCATCAATGCGTTGGGTGAGCTTGATCAGGCCACCGATCTGACAGCGCGCTTAAACAAGTTAGCGTCACAACCGGTGCCGACCGTCAACGATCGAAACGACAACGACAAGATCGACACCCAAGAGGTGGCTGATGCCACCAAGTTGGTTGAAGCCGCCGAAGCGGCTGCCCAAGCCGCCCAACAAGCAGCACAAACCGGTGATGCGGTCAGCCAAGCAGAGCACGATGCCATCGTTGACGCCAATCAAGCGCTTGAAACAGCCAAACAAGCTGCCCAACAGGCCATCAATGCGTTGGGTGAGCTTGATCAGGCCACCGATCTGACAGCGCGCTTAAACAAGTTAGCGTCACAACCGGTGCCGACCGTCAACGATCGAAACGACAACGACAAGATCGACACCCAAGAGGTGGCTGATGCCACCAAGTTGGTTGAAGCCGCCGAAGCGGCTGCCCAAGCCGCCCAACAAGCAGCACAAACCGGTGATGCGGTCAGCCAAGCAGAGCACGATGCCATCGTTGACGCCAATCAAGCGCTTGAAACAGCCAAACAAGCTGCCCAACAGGCCATCAATGCGTTGGGTGAGCTTGATCAGGCCACCGATCTGACAGCGCGCTTAAACAAGTTAGCGTCACAACCGGTGCCGACCGTCAACGATCGAAACGACAACGACAAGATCGACACCCAAGAGGTGGCTGATGCCACCAAGTTGGTTGAAGCCGCCGAAGCGGCTGCCCAAGCCGCCCAACAAGCAGCACAAACCGGTGATGCGGTCAGCCAAGCAGAGCACGATGCCATCGTTGACGCCAATCAAGCGCTTGAAACAGCCAAACAAGCTGCCCAACAGGCCATCAATGCGTTGGGTGAGCTTGATCAGGCCACCGATCTGACAGCGCGCTTAAACAAGTTAGCGTCACAACCGGTGCCGACCGTCAACGATCGAAACGACAACGACAAGATCGACACCCAAGAGGTGGCTGATGCCACCAAGTTGGTTGAAGCCGCCGAAGCGGCTGCCCAAGCCGCCCAACAAGCAGCACAAACCGGTGATGCGGTCAGCCAAGCAGAGCACGATGCCATCGTTGACGCCAATCAAGCGCTTGAAACAGCCAAACAAGCTGCCCAACAGGCCATCAATGCGTTGGGTGAGCTTGATCAGGCCACCGATCTGACAGCGCGCTTAAACAAGTTAGCGTCACAACCGGTGCCGACCGTCAACGATCGAAACGACAACGACAAGATCGACACCCAAGAGGTGGCTGATGCCACCAAGTTGGTTGAAGCCGCCGAAGCGGCTGCCCAAGCCGCCCAACAAGCAGCACAAACCGGTGATGCGGTCAGCCAAGCAGAGCACGATGCCATCGTTGACGCCAATCAAGCGCTTGAAACAGCCAAACAAGCTGCCCAACAGGCCATCAATGCGTTGGGTGAGCTTGATCAGGCCACCGATCTGACAGCGCGCTTAAACAAGTTAGCGTCACAACCGGTGCCGACCGTCAACGATCGAAACGACAACGACAAGATCGACACCCAAGAGGTGGCTGATGCCACCAAGTTGGTTGAAGCCGCCGAAGCGGCTGCCCAAGCCGCCCAACAAGCAGCACAAACCGGTGATGCGGTCAGCCAAGCAGAGCACGATGCCATCGTTGACGCCAATCAAGCGCTTGAAACAGCCAAACAAGCTGCCCAACAGGCCATCAATGCGTTGGGTGAGCTTGATCAGGCCACCGATCTGACAGCGCGCTTAAACAAGTTAGCGTCACAACCGGTGCCGACCGTCAACGATCGAAACGACAACGACAAGATCGACACCCAAGAGGTGGCTGATGCCACCAAGTTGGTTGAAGCCGCCGAAGCGGCTGCCCAAGCCGCCCAACAAGCAGCACAAACCGGTGATGCGGTCAGCCAAGCAGAGCACGATGCCATCGTTGACGCCAATCAAGCGCTTGAAACAGCCAAACAAGCTGCCCAACAGGCCATCAATGCGTTGGGTGAGCTTGATCAGGCCACCGATCTGACAGCGCGCTTAAACAAGTTAGCGTCACAACCGGTGCCGACCGTCAACGATCGAAACGACAACGACAAGATCGACACCCAAGAGGTGGCTGATGCCACCAAGTTGGTTGAAGCCGCCGAAGCGGCTGCCCAAGCCGCCCAACAAGCAGCACAAACCGGTGATGCGGTCAACCAAGCAGAGCACGATGCCATCGTTGACGCCAATCAAGCGCTTGAAACAGCCAAACAAGCTGCCCAACAGGCCATCAATGCGTTGGGTGAGCTTGATCAGGCCACCGATCTGACAGCGCGCTTAAACAAGTTAGCGTCACAACCGGTGCCGACCGTCAACGATCGAAACGACAACGACAAGATCGACACCCAAGAGGTGGCTGATGCCACCAAGTTGGTTGAAGCCGCCGAAGCGGCTGCCCAAGCCGCCCAACAAGCAGCACAAACCGGTGATGCGGTCAGCCAAGCAGAGCACGATGCCATCGTTGACGCCAATCAAGCGCTTGAAACAGCCAAACAAGCTGCCCAACAGGCCATCAATGCGTTGGGTGAGCTTGATCAGGCCACCGATCTGACAGCGCGCTTAAACAAGTTAGCGTCACAACCGGTGCCGACCGTCAACGATCGAAACGACAACGACAAGATCGACACCCAAGAGGTGGCTGATGCCACCAAGTTGGTTGAAGCCGCCGAAGCGGCTGCCCAAGCCGCCCAACAAGCAGCACAAACCGGTGATGCGGTCAGCCAAGCAGAGCACGATGCCATCGTTGACGCCAATCAAGCGCTTGAAACAGCCAAACAAGCTGCCCAACAGGCCATCAATGCGTTGGGTGAGCTTGATCAGGCCACCGATCTGACAGCGCGCTTAAACAAGTTAGCGTCACAACCGGTGCCGACCGTCAACGATCGAAACGACAACGACAAGATCGACACCCAAGAGGTGGCTGATGCCACCAAGTTGGTTGAAGCCGCCGAAGCGGCTGCCCAAGCCGCCCAACAAGCAGCACAAACCGGTGATGCGGTCAGCCAAGCAGAGCACGATGCCATCGTTGACGCCAATCAAGCGCTTGAAACAGCCAAACAAGCTGCCCAACAGGCCATCAATGCGTTGGGTGAGCTTGATCAGGCCACCGATCTGACAGCGCGCTTAAACAAGTTAGCGTCACAACCGGTGCCGACCGTCAACGATCGAAACGACAACGACAAGATCGACACCCAAGAGGTGGCTGATGCCACCAAGTTGGTTGAAGCCGCCGAAGCGGCTGCCCAAGCCGCCCAACAAGCAGCACAAACCGGTGATGCGGTCAGCCAAGCAGAGCACGATGCCATCGTTGACGCCAATCAAGCGCTTGAAACAGCCAAACAAGCTGCCCAACAGGCCATCAATGCGTTGGGTGAGCTTGATCAGGCCACCGATCTGACAGCGCGCTTAAACAAGTTAGCGTCACAACCGGTGCCGACCGTCAACGATCGAAACGACAACGACAAGATCGACACCCAAGAGGTGGCTGATGCCACCAAGTTGGTTGAAGCCGCCGAAGCGGCTGCCCAAGCCGCCCAACAAGCAGCACAAACCGGTGATGCGGTCAACCAAGCAGAGCACGATGCCATCGTTGACGCCAATCAAGCGCTTGAAACAGCCAAACAAGCTGCCCAACAGGCCATCAATGCGTTGGGTGAGCTTGATCAGGCCACCGATCTGACAGCGCGCTTAAACAAGTTAGCGTCACAACCGGTGCCGACCGTCAACGATCGAAACGACAACGACAAGATCGACACCCAAGAGGTGGCTGATGCCACCAAGTTGGTTGAAGCCGCCGAAGCGGCTGCCCAAGCCGCCCAACAAGCAGCACAAACCGGTGATGCGGTCAACCAAGCAGAGCACGATGCCATCGTTGACGCCAATCAAGCGCTTGAAACAGCCAAACAAGCTGCCCAACAGGCCATCAATGCGTTGGGTGAGCTTGATCAGGCCACCGATCTGACAGCGCGCTTAAACAAGTTAGCGTCACAACCGGTGCCGACCGTCAACGATCGAAACGACAACGACAAGATCGACACCCAAGAGGTGGCTGATGCCACCAAGTTGGTTGAAGCCGCCGAAGCGGCTGCCCAAGCCGCCCAACAAGCAGCACAAACCGGTGATGCGGTCAGCCAAGCAGAGCACGATGCCATCGTTGACGCCAATCAAGCGCTTGAAACAGCCAAACAAGCTGCCCAACAGGCCATCAATGCGTTGGGTGAGCTTGATCAGGCCACCGATCTGACAGCGCGCTTAAACAAGTTAGCGTCACAACCGGTGCCGACCGTCAACGATCGAAACGACAACGACAAGATCGACACCCAAGAGGTGGCTGATGCCACCAAGTTGGTTGAAGCCGCCGAAGCGGCTGCCCAAGCCGCCCAACAAGCAGCACAAACCGGTGATGCGGTCAGCCAAGCAGAGCACGATGCCATCGTTGACGCCAATCAAGCGCTTGAAACAGCCAAACAAGCTGCCCAACAGGCCATCAATGCGTTGGGTGAGCTTGATCAGGCCACCGATCTGACAGCGCGCTTAAACAAGTTAGCGTCACAACCGGTGCCGACCGTCAACGATCGAAACGACAACGACATCGTCGATACGTTTGAAAAAGCCATAATTGATGAAATTTTGAGATATATTACAATTGGTCAAACTGCTCAAAAAAGTGCTCAAGCACATTTTGAAAAAATGTGGAGTGATGGCA
The DNA here is from genome assembly GCF_034424565.1 of Moraxella canis. Classification (NCBI taxonomy): domain Bacteria; kingdom Pseudomonadati; phylum Pseudomonadota; class Gammaproteobacteria; order Moraxellales; family Moraxellaceae; genus Moraxella; species Moraxella canis. The sequence continues at coordinate 1,888,590 of NZ_CP139961.1, forward strand.
TTATCAGTCAAGATGAGACCCTATATATAGTGAAGCGTAATGTTGCAATTAAAGCTGCGACCGATGGTGCTAATGTTTTGCTTAAGCAGCTACCCGATAATGCTGAGAGTAATGGTGAGACCAAACAAAGCTTGCAAGAGAAAGTTAATGCTATTAATACGGTTGAAATACCTAAAGTCAATGACATTAATAATGATCGTAAGCTTGATACGCCTAAGGTGATATCACTTACCATTGATGCAGATAAAAATGCTAATAGACGCTTGGATTCACCTGAATGGTTAGCTTCAAAAGGCAAGACAAGCGTAACCATTAATTTGAGCAATGATGTGGGCCCTGGTGATCGCATTAGTTATCAAGTTGGTTCATCTGATATCGTTTCACGCAAATTGAGTTTAGATGAGATTGAAACTAAGAGAATTGTGATTTCCAATGTTGCCTTACCTGACCAAGAAGGTGGTGTACTGAAGGTTTGGGCGCACATTGATGTTAGCGATCGAACAGGTGTTAAGCTTGATAAACAGCCCATAGAGACCTCTATCATGTATGATATGGTGTCTAGCGCACCTGTTGGAAAAGATCAATTAGTGGAAACTATAGAGGATAGTGCATATCAATTTAGCCGTAATAGCTTTACTCTTGGTATGACTGATCCCATGGATTTTTATCCAAATAACTTTACAGGTATCACTATCGATTCTTTGGTGACTAGTGGCGAGTTATTCTTGGATAAAAATGGCGATGGTGTATTCAATCATACTGATACCCTTGTGCGTATTGGAGATGTCATTGCCTCTAGTGATTTAGCACAATTGACATATATCAGTGGTCAAAACTTTTCGGGTAAAGATTCATTTACCTTTAAAGTAATGGATGATGGCATCACCTCAAATGGTGGTTCTAATATTGCAGACAAAGCTAACACTATGTATATCAACATCAGCCCAAAAGTCGAAGCGAATACTAGCTTTACAATAGGCTCAAAGCTAATCAATGATGGCTCAGGTCAGGCTAATCCTAAAGGCACAGGTTGGTGGCAGACTGCGTATCAAATCACTCCTAAAGGCACACGTATAGAAAGTCAGGGTATCAAAGATCATGCTAAGATTGAAGACATTATTGAATCTTTCTTGCGAGGATCTGATACGCCTGTCAGAAATGAACAAGTGATGAGTGTAGAGCCGCAGTTATCGGGCTATAATTTTAATGCTAATAATTTTACAGTAACAAAAACTGGAGGTAATGCCAGCCTAAGCGATCTTGCCAAAAAACATTCTATTAATTCAGCGGGTGTTGAATCAGGTCAGGGTCAAAAGACCTCTGGTTTAGTTTACCTTAAAGAAGGTCAAACAGTAGTGTTTAGATATTTTGCTGATGATCATTTCCAAATTAATTTGGGGGGTAAGGTTGTAGTGCAAGACAAAGAGGCGTGGAATGGTACTCAGTCGAATGGCTACTTAGTTCAAGAATCTGGTTATTATACTGTAGAGATGTTTGTATATAATCGAACTAACGGAAACGGAACAGGTCAAGTTGGTGCTCAAGTTGTTGAGATGTCATTAGATAATGGCAGGACTTTTAAGAAAATCAGTACTGAGAATTTTGATTTATATAAGAATGCTGTCGACTTATTCAGTGACAACCACTTTATTAATCCTAAATTCAAACAAGCTGAGGGAGCAACAAATGACGGATACTATACTGCGCATCAATATACCAACATTGGTTATATTGACAATAAGACTCAAAAATCCAATGCCATTCAGTTGTCATTTAGTGTGCAATCAAATGATCGAGACGGTAGCGAGCAACTGGCTAATATGAAATTGTCCTTTGATAAAATAATCAATAAAGGCGTTGTATTATCCGATGGACTCCTATCCTATACTTTCAAAGGTAATGTGGGCGAAGAGATTGATGTTATGGGTTGGAATTTGGACAATCTAACTTTGGGTGCAGGAGTTAATGCTGGTGCTTATCAAGCGATCCTTAAAACTACCTGGCAAGACAGTGCCGAGCTTTATGATTGGAATGCTCAAACGCATTCCGTGATCGGTTCTAAAGATGTCATCGACACCAAAGAGATGCGCGACGCTTTTGATGTCAAGATTTATAACCCAGTCATTGATTTGGGGAATCGTGGCAATGAGATACAAATCACGTTGCAGGACTTGATAGACAATACCAGTTTAAATAAGCTATATATTACAGGTGGTAAAAGCGACACAGTTGACTTGGGTCGTAATGGCACACTGGGTAATCCTAGCAGTGGAGAATTATTTAAAGATTCTGAAAAATCAGGTTCTTGGCGTAAAGGTGTAGTGATTACAGATGAGTTTGGTGTTAAGTTCGATACTTATACGCATGATAACAATCGAGATGAAATCTTATATATCCAACAAGGTATTACAGTAATATAAACAATATTATTGAGTTATTTTTTGGGATAGTTTAATAAGATGAAATAAAAAATCGCTCATTATGGATAATGGGCGGTTTTTTATTAAGTTTTTAATTTGCAGCAAATATCATGTCAAGCATTAACCAACTGGCAATCACAGTTGGTTAGCAACGTTTATGTTTTGCTTGAGTGCTTTTAAGCTCTACTTTCATTCTGTCTAGTTCTTTCTTTATTTTATAAGTAATAAAAGAAAGAATGTAAATAATAAAAGCCATTAATATTAAAAGTTTCATGATATTATTCGCCTTGTTTTGATCAATATGATCATTATTTGCTTTTAGCTGTCTAGCGAAACAAGTAATATAACCAATAGTAACTAAAAAGTATCTTGATTTAAGCTTGAGTGATGCGTAGCAACAGATCTTTTAAGCACCGTTTGCTAATTTGTTCTCTTGCAAGCAAATTGTCGCGCCAAAGTTGGCTTGGAGATACTCTAAAAGATCAGCCGATTGATGATGGTGATTTTCGCATCAACCGCACTGTTAGACTTTGGCTTTCCTATCGAAAATCGCCAAAATGTATATATATGAGCATCTGATTGATTGTTAATTTTAATATAATGGGTTAAAGCGCAATCGCTATTTAATCTCATCCCAATACGGATCATCACCAAGCTCATCAATGATAAAATCAATAAACGAGCGGCAGCGCTGCGATAAGTGTCGATTTTGGGGATAGACCGCATAGGCGTTCAAGGAAGGTAGTTCATAGTCAGTCATCACAGGGATTAGTGCGCCTGATGCGATGGTTTGATAGGTCAAAAAGGTCGGCAAAAAAGCAATGCCATAACCTTTGCACGCCATCTTGACCAAAAAATCGCCATTATTTGCCTTAATTTTTGAGCTAAAGTCAAGGTGATGAGTTTGCCCATGCCGATCCATCAGCTGTAGGCTGCTTTGTTTGCCCAAGCCGTATTGCAAAAATTCATGCTGACCAAGCTCATCAATGGTTTTGGGCATGCCATGCTCTTGGATATAGGCGGGGCTTGCACACAGGACATAGCGGATCTGAGTCAAGCGCCTGGCTTGATAGCTTGAGTTTTTAAGCTCACCAATACGAATCGCCAGCTCATAGCCTTCTTCGACCAAATCCACATGACGATCCGAAAAATCCAGCTCAAAATCCAAATAGGGGTGGCGTTTGGCATAATTATCAATGATATCGCTCAGATGCATCAAGCCAAATGATAATGGCGTGGTGATTCTGAGCGTACCTTCGATGCGGGCTTTGATGCCGCTGATTTGCTCATTTAAAATTTCTACATCGCCCAAAATATTGCGTGCTTGATCATAATAATGCCGACCTTGATCCGTCAGCGCCGAGCTGCGCGTATTACGGCTGATGAGCTGAACATTCAGGCGGCTTTCTAAGTCCTTGAGCCGCCGACTGAGTGCTGATTTTGCCATATTAAGCTGCTCTGAAGCCTTGGTAATGCTGCCTGCTTCGACGATGCGCACAAACAGCGCCATATCTTCTAATTGACCCATGTTGATACCCGATTTTGATGCTTAATTGATCCAAAAAAACTGCGCTAAATTTTATTGTTCTAAAATTAGCAACTATAATTTGCAAATATGGGGGTTTACACAGCTTTAATCAACAATTAAAATACGCCCCACAACATTCAATCATTATATAAAACTTTTTAAGGAATTCATTATGAATCAAGTACAAAACTTCAGCGCACCGATCGGTCGTCTATTGTTGGTTGCCATCTTTATCTACTCAGGTATCGGCAAAATCAGCGGCTATGAAGCCACTCAAGGCTACATGGAGATGATGGGCGTACCAGGCATCATGTTACCACTGGTGATCATTTTAGAAGTATTGGGCGGTATCGCGATTTTGGTGGGCTTTAAGGCACGCTGGGTTGCGTTACTATTCGCAGGCTTTAGCATCCTATCGGCACTAATCTTCCACCCATTTGGCGATCCTGAGCAACAAAATGACTTCATGAAAAATATTGCGATGGCAGGTGGCTTTTTGATGATCTTTGCGCACGGTCCTGGAGCGTTTTCATTTGATGAAGGCAAAGATGGTACTCGTCTACAGCATCATAACAGAGTTTAATCTTGGTATGCATCACGCCATCTGATGGTTGGATTGGCGTGATCAGCCTAACTGGATGAACTGTGTCAAAGGTTTGCTTATTGGTTGAATGTGCGTGTCACAGGATTGATAAGCAAGCCTTTTTATTTTTTTGGGTATTGATGGCATAGTTTAGATTATTGGTAACGCCAAAGCATCTGTAAACTGTGCTTTTTGTGATAAGGTCTCTTGGTTGCATTTTGTAGCAAATATCGCTTCAAAAGCATGTTAGAATAAGGTTTTTGATTTTATTTGATAAAAATTTTGGAGATCTTATGACAAAACCAGTGAAGCTTTCGGTAATTATTGGTAGTCTGCGCAAAAATTCAATCAATCGAATTTTTGCCAATTATATCAGTCAGCAGCTGCCTGATCATGTCACTGTTGAGGAGATCGTCATTCATGATCTGCCGCTGTATAACCAAGATTATGATCAACAATCCATCGAAAGCTATGATCGAGTGCGTCAGCAGATCCAAGCATCTGATGCTATTTTGATTGTCACGCCAGAGCATAATCGCACGTTGCCTGCGGCACTTAAAAATGTCATCGATATCGCTTCACGCCCACACGGTCAAAGTGTCTGGCCTGCCAAAAAAGTCGCTGTGGTGACAGCAGTACCAGGCACTTATGGTGGCAGAGAGTGTGGCATCGATGTGCGAAAAGTGATGCAGTCACTGTCCGCCAAAGTCATGATCACGCCTGAAGTGTATCTTAGCCGTGCCACCGAAAGCATCGAAGAAGGGCAGGTGACAAGCGACAGAACCAAAGAGTTTTTGGATGCATTTGCTGAAGCATTGGTTGAATTTATAGGGGGATAACATGAGTCAAAACGTCGAAGACAGTAAAGACGAAAGTAAAAAAATTGTAAAGCCAAGTGGGGGGTTTTGGAAGCGCTATGAAGCGTCGATTTTATTGACCTTGGTTGGTGGTGCGATTGATACCATTGGTTTTATTGCGCTGCTTGGCTTTTTTACCAACCACGTCACAGGAAACTTGGTGATGGCAGGCGCAGGCATTGTCAAAAGCGGCGATGACTTGTGGATTAAGCTTGGGGCTTTGCCAGTATTTATCTTGACTGTGGTGCTCACCAAACGCTATATCGCCGTCAGACCAGCGGATAAGCCCATCTTAAGCGAGCTTTTATTTGCCGAAGTGCTGTTTTTGAGCGCATTTATGGCGGCAGCGCTGATCTTAGGTCCGTTTGAAGTGCGCGGTGCGTGGGAAGTAGGTATTACAGGATTTTTAGGTTTGATGGCGTTTGCGATTCGTAATACCGCGGGCAAAACCATCATGGGCAAAGTGCGCCCAACGTTATTGATGACAGGTAACACCACGCAGCTTGGGATTGATTTGTCGGATTATATTTTTAACCGCACGCAGTGTAATATGGAAAGCCTAAAATACAGCGCGGCGGTGGTGTTTACCTTTGCGTTTGGTGCGCTGATCGGTACACTTTTATATTTGGCGATTGATTTTTGGTCTATTGGACCGTTCATTTTGCCAGTACTGTATTTGGCATTCAAAGCGCGCGACAAAGACTATCTATCTTGATGACTTGATGGTCAGCCAGTTTTGGGTTTAAGGACGCCATTTGGTGTCCTTTTATTCATAAATTATTAATATTAACTAATCAATAAACCCTCAATTATTACCAAATTCTTAAAGGGCATACAAAGCCCAACGCTCATAAAGATGGCGCATACAAAAATTACAAAGCGCTTACTAAAAGTTCACCAAACTAATAAAGTGAATCCCAAGAACGGTGTTATCCTAAACCCAGTATCAACTGTTAATCACTTTTAGATCGCTATTCATGGACTTGGATCAGTCTAAAAATGCTTAACAACAAATTCATTCAATGAGCACATTGATACTGGGGAAATTGAGCTCATTACGATAACTCATCAAAGGATAATGTTATGTTTAAATCTAAAAAACCAGACCTAAAAACGGACGACAATCTATATAATCGCCTTTCGGTAGATGACGCAGTCGTTTTATTTGTTGACCATCAAACTGGTCTGCAGACTCTATGCCGTGATATGCCAGCCAACGAATTTAAAAATAACGTACTTGCTTTGGCTAAAATCACCAAATATTTCAATTTACCAGCCATTATGACCACAAGCTTTGAAGAAGGTCCAAACGGTCCGCTATTCCCAGAGCTTAAAGAAATGTTCAAAGATGCTGATTATATCGCACGCCCTGGTCAAATTAACGCTTGGGATAACGAAGACTTTGTTAAAGCCATTAAAAAAACTGGTCGTAAGCAGCTAGTCATTGCAGGTATCGTGACTGAAGTGTGCGTTGCATTCCCAGTATTATCTGCGCTTAAGCAAGGTTATGAAGTGTTTGTAATCACTGATGCTTCAGGTACATTCAATGACATCAGCCGTAATGCCGCTTGGCTACGCATGCAGCAAGAAGGCGCGCAGCTACTGACTTGGTTTGCGATGGCAAATGAACTACGCCGAGACTGGCGCGAAGACATGGAAGGCTACACACAGCTATTCTATGAAATCAGCACCGAGTATTCACCGCTTATCGATAGTTATAATGCTGTTAAAGATGCGAAATAAGCATCAAATTAAAATTTTAAATTTTAATTAAATTATAACATTCATTTAACCATGGTTTGGGTAAGGTAGTTACCCAAACCATACTTTTTTCTAAGCATCCTTCAGATTATAATACCCTTTGAATTACATTTTATAAAACCCCATAATCATGGTGAATGACGGTGCGACAATGGCTGATAAAATGGTTGATAAATTATCCTTGATGATCATTGGTGTGATGCTGTCATTGGTCATGACGGTCATGCCAAGTCATGCCACAACTGCCAAGCTATTATCAAACACTCAAGAAAAACCCGCCGAGATTCCCGTGGATAGCTTCGGGCGTGAGACGCCACGGGGCACGGTGCAAGGGCTTTTGCGCGCGATCGCGTCAGAAGACTACGAGCTTGCCGCCAACTATTTGGACGGACGATATTTGGCAAGTACCAAAACGCCCAACCGTGAAGTTGTTGAACATTTGGTGATCGCACTGGATGCAGGGGGTAAGCTGTATCAAGACCTGCAAATTAGTGGCGTCAGCGAGGGTGATCTGTCTGATAATCTGCCAAGCGATATTGATAAAGTCGGCGAGCTTCGGCTGATGAACGACAACATCGATATTCTGCTCAATCGGCGTGTAAGCGAAGATGGGACGGTGTTTTGGCAAGTGTCATCGCAGACTTTGGCGGCATTACCCGAGAAGACCATCCACGCCCAAACACTGTCAGAGCGACTCAAATTATCGCAGCCAGGCACGCATAGCCAAACCAAGCATTGGCTTGAATTGGTGTCTCTTGGCATCTTGGTGATTGGGCTATATTTGGCGATCAATTTGGTGGTGTGGGTGCTGTATTGGGTGAGTAAGTGGCTGTACATCACCATCCGTAAAAAGCGATTTCGGATTACGCCTAGCGTGATCATGCCGCTGTCTTTGGTGTTTTTGGCGATGATCTTGCCTGAGGTGATGGTGCGCGTGGGCGTGCCTCTGACACTGCGCAGCTCCTTTGGCCGCATCAAGGATATTGTGGCTTGGGGTGCAACGGCTTGGCTGATGCTACGCTTGCTTGACAGCGTATTTCGCCGTGCCGAAGCCAATTCAGTCAAGCGCGGGCGTCCCGAACAGGTTTCGATTTTAAATCTACTCAGAAAAGTTGCCAAAGCCTTTATGGTGATCTTGGCGATCATTTTGATTTTTGGAAATCTTGGATTTGATTTGACCACAGGGATCGCAGCCTTAGGTGTCGGTGGTTTGGCACTTGCATTTGGCGCCCAAAAAACCATCGAAAATCTCATTGGTTCGGTCGTCGTGGTCGCTGACCGACCTGTCCATGTGGGCGATTATTGTAAATTTGGTACCTATGAAGGCACAGTAATTGACATTGGCATCCGCTCAACGCGTATTCGCACGCTTAATCGTACCGTGGTTACCGTACCAAATGGCGAGTTTTCATCATTACAAATTGAGAACTTTACCGCAAGGGATATGTTTTATTTTTTGCATAATTTATTTATCAAGCGCACAGCGAGCCTGGCGGAAATTGAGCGCGCGGTGGCTGATTTGCAAGCGTTCTTGGCAGCGCATCGATTGACGAATTATGAATGGAATCAAGTTTGGATCAAAGAGCTGCGCCAAGACTGCTATGTGATTGAGATGCGTGCTTATATCGATGCTGATGGTGCGCAGGATTTTTATGCCAAGCAAACCTTGCTGATTTTGGAAGTTTTAAAATTTTTGGAGGATTATCACATTGAGCATGCCATGCCATCGCAAGCCATCACCATCACCAAAAATGATGACCCCAATCCGCCTAAGACATGATAAAATACCCCGTTTCACTTTTAATACACCTAAGAGACATCCATGTACACAGACAGCCACGCGCACTTAACTTATCTTAAGCTTGATAAACATGCTCATGAGCCCGACAATCTGCTCAAAGCCATGTATGATGCGGGGGTCAGTCGTACGATGGCGATCATGTGTCAGCTGTCTGAATACGATGACATCCGTGCTTGGGTGGATCGCTCATCGGCTCAGATGGCGCCTGATATTGGCATGAGTGTGGGGATTCATCCTTGTCAAGATGAAGGTATGCTGGCTGGTATCACTCCTGATGTGCTGCTGTCGCTTGATGATGAAAAAGTTTGGGCATTTGGCGAGACGGGGCTTGATTATTATTGGGATAGCGATAAACAATCTGCCCAAAAACACAGTTTCGCTGCGCATATCCACGCCGGTAAAATCGCCAAAAAACCCATCATCGTGCACACGCGCAGTGCCTATGATGATACACTCGATGTACTGGCAGCTGAGCGCTGCGAGCATGGGATTATCCACTGCTTTACCGAAGATTATGCCTTTGCTAAGCGCGCCTTGGACATGGGGCTGTATATTTCGCTGTCTGGGATTGTCAGTTTTAATAAATCACAAGCGCTCAGAGATGTCGCCGCTAAGCTGCCTTTAGATAGGGTGCTGATTGAGACGGACAGCCCATATTTGGCACCTGTACCGAAGCGCGGACGAGATAATGAGCCAACTTTTGTGCCTTATGTGGCTGAAGCCTTATCCAAAGTTTATCAAAAACCTGCCGAAGAGATTGGTCAAATCACAAGCGCTAATTTCGTGAATTTGGTCAATCAATACAAAACCATTATCCAATAATTTAGCTTATGATGACCAATAAACGCATCAGCCTTGCGCCGATGATTGATTACACCACGATGGATTTTAGAGCATTTGCCAGGCTTTTTAATCCTTATATATATCTGTACACCGAAATGATCAGCACAAGCGCAATCTTAAAAGGTGATGCCGCTCATGTGCTCAGATGCCACGGCAGTGAAAACCCTGTTGTCTTGCAGCTGGGCGGCTCAAACCCTGACGAGATGGCAAAAGCGGTGGCTGTCGCTGAGCAAATCGGCGCTTATGATGAATATAATATCAATGTCGGCTGCCCTTCGGATAGGGTTCAGCATAATAAAATTGGCGCCTGCCTGATGGCAGAGCCGCAAACGGTGGCTGACATGGTGCGCGCCATGAAAGATCACACGGATAAGCCTGTCACTGTCAAACATCGTATCGGCATCGATCATTTTGACAGTTATGAGTTTATGCGCGATTTTGTAGAGACCGTAGCTGAAGCAGGCTGCACTCATTTTATTGCTCATGCGCGCATCGCTTGGCTACAAGGACTTTCTCCCAAACAAAACCGTGAAATCCCACCGCTGAGATACGAGGACGTGTATCGGCTCAAGCAAGAATTTCCTGAGCTGACCATTGAGATTAATGGCGGTATTGATCATTTGGCTGCCATTCGCGAGCATTTGACGCAGGTTGATGGTGTGATGGTGGGGCGCGCGTTTTATCATAATCCGTATCTGATGGCAGAATGTCATCACCTATGGGGCAGTGAGCCGCCAAGTCGCTGTCAGGTTTTTGAAAATCTTATGGCATATCTCAAGCAACGTGCTGATGAAGGTGCAAATCTTGCGACAGTGACGCGTCATTATTTGGGATTATTTCAAGGATTGAGCGGCGCGCGGCGCTGGCGTCAGGATTTAAGCGGTAAATCTTCGCTCACGCTTGATGAGATTTATCAGGCAGGTGAGCGAGTTTTGTCCCAAAATGATCAATAATGTGTTTATAACTGACACTATCAAAAATCCGCTAAGTAAAAATCATCAACAGCAGCACCAAGCTGTTATTGACGCTGTGCAGTAACATGGGGGCAAAAACTGACTGAGTGCGGATGCGTGCGTAGCATAACGCCAGCGAAATTGCCACCATTATGATCAGATCGATATAGTTATATTGAAAATGCAATATCGCAAAAATGCCACTGGATAACAGACTGATGGCGATTTGAATGGATTGCGGATGCGTGAAAAAGGGGCTAAACATATCTTCGCCCAAGCGCCAAAATAGACCGCGGCAAATGAGCTCTTCATAGACGGGTGCGCAGATGAGCACAAGCAGCGCAAATAGCCACATCGGCGTGCTTTGATCCACCAGCTGTGCTGCGTCCATTGATGGAGCAGGCTTGAGCCAATCGCTCAGCTGTACAACCACCCAGCTTGATAACGCGATGCTTACCAAGAGTACTGCAAGCGCTCCCAAAAACGATCTGAGACGCATCGGCTCAAAGCCAAAATAATGCCGCCAAAGTTTGACAGCTTGAGTTTGGTCATTGGTCAATTGCCTGATGCGCAAGTATTGCCAAATCAAAATCAGCCATGCCAACGACACCGCCGTCAGCACCAGTGACATGATGGTCAAGGTATTGTCAGCGGTAAAAGACGCCACCGACGAATCGGCAATCATTTTGAGTAAAAAATACCACCCATTTTGAAAAACAAAAATACTGCCAACCACAGCAACGATCAAAAAGATGGCCGTGATTGGCGTGTATCTTGGCAGCGGCTGAGAGATGGGCATGATTTACAGCTGTTCGATGATGGTGTTTAGGATATCTTCGGCGGTCTGCTCGGGGTGCTCAAGTGGAAACATGTGCGAGCCTGCCACATAGCACACAGGAATGTCAAACTTTTTATAAGCATCTTGGTATGAGCCGATTTTGGTGAAATGGCTGTCTTGACCTGCAATCAAAGTCATCGGCTTAGTCGCCGAGATCGATTTTAGCCAATACAATGAAGGAATGGTACGAAAAATCGACACTTCCACAGACTTTGGAATGCTTAGCGTGTATTTACCATCAGCGGTCGGCTCAAAGCCGTATTGAATGTAATTATTAAAACTGCGCTCATCAAAAGGGGCAAACAGTGCTTTTTGTCGTAAAGATTGATACGCATCTTCTCGGCTGTCGTAGGTATCTTTACGGCGTTTGGATTTATGGGCAGGCGATAATCTGTCAATCAGCCGATGGCGAAATTTGGGGATGCGCCCAATTTGCCGATCAATCAATTTGGCAAGGTGATAAGACAGCGCATTACGCGTGGTGATCAAAGATGGATCTAATAAAATCGCTTGACTGATCGGCTTGGGATTGGCAAGTAATGTCTGCATGGTCGTCATCGCACCCACCGAGTGCCCAACTGCCACCAATGTCGGCACGCCATGCTCGCGGCAGGCATCATCGATGCTATCACCCACTTGGTGCGTCAGGCTTTGCCAGTGATTATCGACTGGATAGCTAGGATGTGTGCCTAATTTATCGATTGACACGATGGTAAAGTGTTCGGCAAGTTTATCAAGCATCGGCTGATAAGTCGGCGTAGGGACACCGTTGGCGTGCACAAAATGTAGGACAGGTTTGCCAGTTTTTATAGATTTGGGCAATTGATCTAGCTGATTAATATTGGCGATTGTCATATCATTATCCTAAAACAGTTATCAAAAAATGACTCAATATTCAATTTATAAAGCATACATGACTTTGGGTCAATTTGCTAGCGCTTGTTTTGTGATCTTATTTGTCAAATAGACGATAAATTCACCCAGTTGTCATCATTCATTTTCTTTTTGAATGTGCTATAATTTTATGGATGATGGCTGTAGAAGTCATCATAAAGATAAGCGGCGTCAAGACTGCGTTAGGTAAGCATCGGCGCTATAATACATTGTGATAAGGATTGATGATGAGCTATTTTGGTACAGATGGTATTCGAGGGGAGTTTGGAGTTTTTCCAATTACCCCGGATTTTTTGCTGCGCTTGGGTTTTGGTGCGGGGCGAGTTTTGGTTGAAAAATCACCAAATAAGCGTCCAAGCGTATTGATCGGCAAGGATACGCGTCTGTCGGGCTATGTCATCGAAGCGGCGCTGCAGGCGGGCTTTAACGCGGCGGGCGTTGATGTTTATATGCTTGGACCATTGCCTACGCCTGCGATTGCGCATTTGGTCAAAAGCTTCCATGCCGACATGGGCGTGGTGATCTCAGCGTCGCATAATCCGTACCAAGATAATGGTGTGAAATTCTTCAGTCATGAAGGCAAAAAAATCTCTGACGATATGCAAAATGCCATCAATGCCGAGCTAGATAACTTGGTCGGTGATACGGATGCTCGCATGGCGCGCTTAGCAGGCATTAAATCAGACGCCATCGGCAAAAATCACCGTGTCGCTGATGCCAAAGGCAGATATATCGAATACTGTAAAGGCAGTTTCCCTTATCATTTTAATTTATCCCATCTAAAAATCGTCGTCGATTGTGCCAACGGTGCAGGCTACAGCGCAGCACCTCGAGTACTCAAAGAGCTTGGCGCACAAGTCATCGCCATTCATAATACCCCTGATGGCGTCAATATCAATGATCATTGTGGCTCAACGCATCCTGAAGTCATTCAGGCAGCGGTGCGTGAGCATGGTGCAGATGTGGGCATCGCATTGGATGGCGATGGCGATCGCATTATCATGACCGATGAGCAGGGTAATATCGTGGATGGGGATGGGATCTTATATATACTTGCCAAGCATCTTAAGCCTGCAGGCGTGGTCGGCACTTTGATGAGTAATGTGGCGCTTGAGCTGGCTTTGGCTGATCAGGGCATAGATTTTCATCGTGCCAAAGTGGGCGATCGCTATGTCATGCAAGACTTAGAAGAGCGCGGCTGGTCTATCGGCGGTGAGCCATCGGGGCATATTTTATGTTTGGATAAAAGCCGTACAGGGGATGCGATTGTGGCAGGCTTACAGGTACTCAGCTGCATGGCAGAAACAGGCAAGGCGCTCAGCGAATTGATCCAAGGGTATACGCCATTTCCCCAAAAGCTGATCAATGTGCGCCTATCTCAAATGAGCGACCCGTATGCCAATGAAGAACTCAAAGCCATCTTCGATGAAGCAGAAAAATCACTTTTGGGTCAAGGGCGCTTGCTGATCCGCAAGTCAGGCACCGAGCCTGTCATCCGTGTGATGGTTGAGCACCAAGACGAAAGTAGCTGCCAAGCCTTAGCAGAAAAATTAGCCGCAGAAGTCAAGCGCGTACTTGCTTAATAACTGATTAAATCGTGACGATGTGTCACTTTATTATATCTTAGGAGATTGATTGTGGATTTGACAGATCATAGACAATCCTACGAAAAACATAGTTTGGCTGATGCAGGGCTGCCAAATGATCCATTTAATTTGTTTCGAGCGTGGTTTGATGAAGCGGTCGATGCCAAGCTGCCCGAACCTTATGCGATGAGTTTGGCAACATGCGGCGCGGATGGTCGCCCAAGTGTTCGTATAGTGCTGATGCGTGAGCTGACCGATCAAGGCGTGGTGTTTTATACCAATTATGACAGTGCTAAGGGTCAAGACCTTGCCGATAATCCCAATGCTGAAGTGTTGTTTTTTTGGCAAGGGCTTGAGCGCCAAGTCCGTTTAAGCGGTCAAATGAAAAAGATTTCTAGCGAAAAATCAGCGGCTTATTTTGCCAAGCGCCCACGCGAAAGCCAGTTGGGTGCTTGGGTGAGTCAGCCCCAAAGTGGTGTGGTGGATAGCCGCCAAACTATGGAAGATAAGTTTTTAGAACTTGATCAGCGTTTTGGCGAATCTGTACCGCACCCAAGCTTTTGGGGTGGATATGAGCTGATCGTTGAGCGCGCTGAATTTTGGCAGGGGCGTCTTGGGCGTATGCATGACCGCATGACATACACCAAACACGGTGAGTCTTGGGAAATTCAGCGTCTTTTACCATAAGCCAGTTTGATATTTTAGCCTGTCAAAATCACAAATTTTGGCAGGCTTTTACTTAAAATGACAAAATTTTTGCACGAATTTTGAGTAATTTAAACCAATTTTGCCAAAAATGATGCCATCAGAATGTCATGCTTTGTTACAAATACAGCATTTTTCATGGTTTTGGGCAACTTTTGCGCTCAAATCTGCCAATTTTCTAGTAGGCAGTAACAATCAGGTGCGTTCCTTTGCATTTTTTATGTAGATTGCAACACGGTAATTTGGCAAAATGCATCAAACATTCATGAGCAACTAAAATTTTAGATCAATGACGCGTTTTTTGTCATTTAATTTATGAGGGAAAACTATGACGACTTCAACCATCAAAGCCATGGCGATCAAAGCACTTATAGCAGCGGCAACGGTGACGGCTGCTACAGCGCCTATGGCAATGGCAACCACCGCTCACGCTGCGGCAGCTTCTCAGCAAACCGCTGCCAAAAATTTAAACAATCAGCTTGTGGGCATTCGCTCAATGACAGCGAATTTTAGCCAAACCACAAAAGCAGGCAGCAAGACCACCAATTTTACAGGCTCTATGAGTGTTCAGCGCCAAAATCAGTTCCGCTGGGAAACCAAATCACCAGCTGAGCAGCTGATTGTGGCTAATGGCAGCACCATGTGGATTTATGATAAAGATTTGCAGCAAGCCACCCGCCAGTCGGTCAGCAACCAAGTGGGCGAAACTCCAGCGCTGCTATTGTCAGGCAACCCTAGCCAAATCAGCCAAAACTTTAATGTCAGCCAGCCTAATGCCAATAAAAATTACTTCGTATTGACGCCCAAATCAAGCAGCGCCAATTTTAACAGCTTGTCTTTGAGCTTTAATGGCGGTCGTCCTGTGATGATGGTGCTTCATGATGCTATCGGTCAGACCACCACCATTCGCTTTAGCAACATTTCTTTGAATAAAAAATTGGCGGCAGCGCAGTTTAATTTTACACCGCCAAACGGTGTCGATGTCATCAGCCAGTAATCTGTGTGACCATGAGCATCAGGCGCTTGTGATGCGCCTGATGCTCATAACGATCTTAGATCGGCGGTGGGGTGTATCACTATGATCAATCAGCGATCAAAATGTAAGCAGACTGTGATCAAAGCTGTACGGTATCTATTCATTGGCTCTGTGATGGCAGGCGGTCTTGCTGGCTGTAGCCAAACTGATGAGACATCTGGTACCATCAAGCAGTCACGCCCCACCAAATTTAGCGATGACTACCACCAAAGCTATGCTCAAATCATCCAAGAGTTAGAGCAGACCATCCAAAACCAAAGCCTTAGTACGGACATTAACCATCAATTTGTCAGCACCATGCTCAATCATCAGCAAGCTGCCGTCATGATGGCGTATGTTCAGCTTAAATTTGGGTCAGATAAGCAAGCGCTAAATATCGCTCAGCGCAGCATAGACATACAACAAGCACAAATGGCGTGGATGAGACAGTGGCTTGCCAATGATGCCCTGACGCATGAGCGGACTGAGCAGTCACCACATTTGGCTTTTAATGGCTATGAATCTTATGATACCCAAACACTGATAACAGCCGCCAACTCCCAAACGGCGGATAAAGCCTTTATTTATCTGATGCAGATGCATCAGCTGCAAGCCATTCATGTGGCTGAGCAAGCGCTCGAGATGGGGCTGGATGCAGAAGTCGCCGCCTTGGCAGAAGATATTATCATCACTCAAACGACCGAATTAAAAGCCCTACAAAATTGGCTGCATGATGCTGATTGAATCTTATAAGACTTAAATTTTTAAACTCAAGCGAAAAAATAGACGCTTGGGTTTTTATTTTACTTAAGGCTTATATGACAACTGTGTTATACTTTGATGACTTTTTAGTACAGGATAAGGATGCGCTATGAAAAAAATTGAGATTAAGATCGAGGGTATGACTTGCAGCGGCTGTGTCAGCAGCGTCCAAAAAGCTTTGCAAGCGGTGGCTGGCGTGGAGGCGATCTCTGTTAGCCTTGAAGATGGCTTGGCAGTGGTGGCATATGATGAGTCAGCCTGTGATGCCGAAGCGATCATTGAGGCGATCGAAGAGGCGGGTTTTGACGCGCAAGCGGTTTAGTCCAATCATGCTGCTTTAGAATGTTTGGATGAATTTTTTACATAGTATTTGCTAAAAAAATCATACCATAATAATTTGAAATAATTTCTTGGGATAAATTCATTGCTAAAATGATGTAATTTTGTAAAGTGTGTTATAATACCGCCATTTTACAAAATTGAGATCACATAGAGGTGATTATGTTAGCCAATTGGTCAGCGATTGCATTTTTGCTAGCCGCCGTAGGGCTGGTTGTTTTTATGTTGGTAGTGCCACGTCTCCTTGGCGGGCGTTCATCAGGGTCTCAAAAGCAAGAAACCTTTGAAGCAGGGGTGGTGTCTGCTGGTTCGGCGCGCATTCGCTTATCTGCTAAATTCTATTTGGTCGCCATTTTCTTTGTCATTTTTGATTTAGAAGCATTGTTTTTATATGCTTATGCAGTCAGTGTGCGCGAAGTGAATTGGTATGGATTTACCGCGGCGGCGATTTTCATTGCCATTTTGTTTGTCGGTCTGATCTATGAGCTGCGTTTGGGCGCGATGAATTGGGCACCTGCCGACAAGCGTCAGAAAAAACCACGCATCCTAAGCCGTCCTGATAACTTTGATTTGGCTGCCATTACAGCTTTTAATGGTATCGATGAGCTGCATACCGATCCTACTGGCAAAGTCCCTGCCCAATCTTCAGGACGCATCAATGTTTCTAATGACATTGAAAAAAACAAAGCGCATATGGCAAATATCGACCATATCAACACCACAGGTCGCGTCACCACCCAAGATTTTAACTCATAATAACACTGCCAATTTATTGACAGTGTTATTGGCATGGATGATTTTTGACTGATAAGGAAGCGCTGATGACAATAACAGGGTACAAAATTGATTGGCTATCTGCCATGCTTGCCATCACCTTTATGATAAATGGTCATTTGGCCAAATCCAAAAACCAAATGCTAAAATAATGCCAGTTTGTTAACCAGCAAGATTAAGACTATGAAATACACTCTCACCAAGCCAAATCAAAATACTGAGCAATATCCACAACAAAGCCGTGAGATCATCGATGACATCACCCAAGCTGAAGTGGATAAAAATGTCTTTATGGCGAAGCTGTCTGATTTGACGCATGCCGCGGCTAACTGGGGGCGCAAAAACTCCTTATGGCCGTTTAACTTTGGTACCAGCTGCTGCTATGTAGAATATGCCACAACCTTGACGGGTGTGCATGATTTATCGCGTTTTGGTGCCGAAGTGATTCGTGCATCACCGCGTCAAGCGGATGTGATGATTGTGGCGGGAACGTGTTTTGTTAAGATGGCGCCTGTTATTCTCAGACTTTATGAGCAAATGCTAGAACCCAAATGGGTCATCTCCATGGGGGCGTGTGCCAACTCAGGCGGTATGTATGACATTTATTCGGTCGTACAAGGCGTGGATAAAATCTTACCGGTAGATGTGTATATCCCCGGCTGCCCGCCGCGCCCTGAAGCGGTCATTCAGGCATTGATGCTGCTCCAAGATTCGATCACGCATGAACGCCGTCCGCTTGGCATTCATCTGGATGAACAAGGCATCATTCAGCCTGTGATGACGCCTGAACGAGACCGTAAAATGGCTGACCGCATCGCTACAGTGAATCTGCGTAGCCAAGATGATGCGTTTTAAGCGGCTTTAATTAACGTCATCACTTATCTATGGCTGAGTAAATAAAAATTTCAAAAACGCGTAAATTTTTATACTTTTAAAAAATTGGTAAATACGAATGAGCATAAATCACACTCACGATTTTGGCGTGTTGGAAGAATTGACCGCAAAAAACCACGCTTATATCACACAGTCTACGGCGGACGGCATTCCCACCATTTGGGTTGAACCGAGTGTGGTTTTGGATGTGCTATTAACGCTGCGCACGCTGCCCAAGCCTTTTGTGATGTTGGTGGATTTATCCGCTATGGATGAGCGTTTGCGTCAGCACCGCCATGGTTTGCCTGACAGTGATTTTACTGTCTTTTATCATCTGATGAGCTTGGAGCGAAATTCAGACATTCGTGTCAAAGTCGCCTTAAAAGAAGGTGAGCATATTCCAAGTGCGACCAAAATTTATCCCAATGCCAACTGGTATGAGCGAGAAGTGTGGGACATGTTTGGGGTGGTGTTTGACGGACACCCGCATCTGACACGCATTTTATTGCCTAAATACTGGGAAGGGCATCCTTTGCGTAAAGAATACCACGCACGCGCCACTGAATTTACGCCGTATTTTTTGAACACCGCCAAACAGCAATTTGAACAAGAAAACTTACGCTTTGTGCCCGAAGAGTGGGGCATGAAACGCTCTGGGCGTGATGAAGACTTTATGTTCCTAAACATCGGACCTAACCACCCGTCCGCACACGGGGCGTTTCGTTTGGTGTTGCAGCTAGACGGCGAAGAAATCATTGACTGCATTCCTGACATCGGCTACCACCACCGTGGGGCGGAAAAGATGGCGGAGCGTCAGACGTGGCATTCGTTCATTCCTTATACCGACCGCATTGACTATCTGGGCGGCGTGATGAATGAGCTGCCGTACATCATGGCGGTGGAAAAATTGGCAGGCATTACCACCCCTGAGCGCGCCAATGTCATTCGTATCATGATGAGTGAGTTTTTTAGGATTACCAATAATTTGCTTTATTGGGGAACGTTCATCCAAGATGCAGGCGGTATGACGCCAGTGTTTTATATGTTTGCCGACCGTCAAAAGGCGTATGATGTCATTGAAGCAGTTACGGGCTATCGTATGCACCCAGCGTGGTTTAGAATTGGTGGGACGGCACATGATTTGCCCAATGGCTGGGAGCGTTTGGTGCGTGAGTTTTTGGATTGGATGCCAAAACGCATTGATGAGTACTATAAAGCCACGATGACCAACACAGTCTTAAAAGGACGCACGCAAGCGGTCGCCCAATATGATGCCAAACAGGCTTTGGCGTGGGGAGTTACTGGCGCGGGTCTGCGAGCTACGGGCATTGACTTTGATTTACGTAAGGCTCGTCCGTATTTGGGCTATGAAAACTTTGACTTTGAGATTCCGGTGTTCTATAACGGTGATGCTTATGATAGATGTTTGGTGAAGATAGAAGAGATTCGCCAAAGCTTGCGTATCATTGAGCAGTGTCTAAATAATATGCCAAGCGGAGCGTACAAAGCAGAGCATCCACTGGCAGTACCACCACCAAAAGACCGCACACTACAAGACATCGAAACGCTCATCAACCACTTTGTGTCCGTATCATGGGGTCCTGTGATGCCTGCTGGTGAGTCGGCGTGTATGGTGGAAGGCGTCAAAGGGCTAAACAGCTACTATGTAACAAGCGATAACTCAACCATGAGCTATCGTACACGTATCCGCACACCGACTTTTGCTCATTTGCAGCAGATGCCTAGCGTGATTAACGGCTCATTGGTGTCCGACGCGATTATTTATTTGGCAAGTATTGATATTGTCATGGCAGATTGTGATAGATAGACGTGATGATTGATGTTGTTGTACTGCTTGGCTTTATAAGTTCAGTGGTGCTATTTTTATCCACGCCAGGTCCTGTTACGGTAATGGTGGTAAATAATAGTTCAAAACAAGGGTTTTTGGCGGGCGTTTTGACGATTGCAGGGACAAATGCGGCATCTTTGGTGCTTATTGCCATATCGTTTTTGGTCTTGTATGGAGTGTTGGCTGTTAGTGAAACGATGTTGACATGGTTTGGCTTGTTTGGTGCTTTGTATTTGCTGTATTTTGCCTTACAAGTGATTAAAGACAGTTTTTATGCCACATCCTTATCATTGGATAAAGCACAGACCAATAAAAAGCCGTTAGCGGTTTATTTTAAACAAGGGTTTTTGGTAGGAATAAGCAATCCCAAAGACGTACTATTTTTTATGGCGTTTTTCCCATTATTTTTTGGCATCAGTGAAAATATCAGCCTTGCCATGATGATATTAACTTTAACATAGGTAATATTAGATTATGGTATTTTGTCATTATACGGTGTGATATTTGCCAAGATAAAAAATCAAGCCTTTATTGCTTGGGTGGGCAGAGTATCAGGGCTGATATTACTATGCGTGGCGGTGTTTGGTGTATATAAGACAGTTGTTTTGTTGACAAATTAGTTGGTCAGTTTGACTTTGGTTATCAAAATCAAGTTTTGATGTATAGAATTAAAAATTTAGGCGATAAGTAAACAATGGTGCTGTAGATGAAAATCGTAACCGATAAAACCCCTAAAGTAGATGTCAATGCCATCTTAACGGCGGAAGAAATTGCAGGAATTGATGAGTACATTCATCATTATCCACAGCCACGTGCAGCGGTGCTCGATGCGCTAAAGCTAGTCCAAAAGCGTAACGGCTGGGTCGATGACACCCAAGTCGCCGCCATCGCCAATATGCTGTCTATCGCTGTGACGGATGTCGAGGGTGTGGCGACATTTTTTAACCGCATCTATCGTAGCCCCGTGGGTCGCCATGTGATTTTGATTTGTGATTCGATTGCGTGTTATTTGACGGGTTATGAGGCTTTGTCGGACGAATTTAAACGCACCTTGGGCATTGACTTTGGGCAGACAACCCCTGATGGCAGATTTACCTTGCTGCCGATTTGCTGCTTGGGTAATTGCGATAAAGGCACCAGTATTTTGATTGATGAAGATACTTATGGGTCGGTCACACCACAGGATGTGCCATTGTTATTGGAGCAATATCTATGACAACCAACATGATGAGCGTGGCAGAGCAGATACAGGCGCGTAAAGAGGGGCTTGCCCCAAGTCAGCTTAATCGTCAGCGCATACCGATCTATGGCGTGGGCTTGGCAGAAGGTCAAGAGCCGACTTGTGAGACTCATCCCTTGACTTGGCGTTTATTTCATCAAGATGCTGTCTTAAAGTTGGCTGATTATTTGGCATTAAAAGGTTTTGATGGTCTAAAAATTGCCCTAAGCAAAACCCCCAAAGAAGTGGGCGAGATGATCAAAAACGCCAATGTGCGCGGCCGTGGTGGGGCAGGATTTAACGCAGGCTTGAAATGGACGTTTATGACGCCACCAGATGGGGGCGTGCGGTATTTGATTTGTAATGCTGACGAGATGGAACCTGGCACATTCAAAGACCGCTTATTAATGGAGCGCTTGCCATTTCAGCTGATCGAGGGGATGCTGATCAGTGCCTATGCCATCGGTGCGTCGGTGGGTTATATCTTTATTCGTGGTGAATACATCTTGGCAGCCAAGCGACTTGAAGCAGCAATCAAAGAGCTGCATGAGCATGGCTTGATGGGTGAGGGCATTTTAGGCAGCCAGTTTAATTTTGAGCTGCATGTGCATACAGGGGCGGGGCGATATATTTGCGGTGAAGAGACAGCGCTCATCAACTGCCTAGAAGGTCGCCGTGCCAACCCGCGCACCAAGCCGCCATTTCCCCAAGTCTCGGGAGCGTGGGGCAGACCCACAGTCGTCAATAATGTTGAGACGCTCAATAATATGTCAGCGATTATGATCAATGGCGTGGATTGGTATTTAAATCTACCAAAAGCCAAAGGCAAATCTGATACCCCGGGCACCAAAATCATGGGTGTATCAGGACGAGTCAAAGATGCAGGGCTTTGGGAAGTGCCTTTTGGCTACACCGCAAGAGAGCTGATTGAATTGGCAGGTGGTATGCAAGAGGGGCTGAAGCTCAAAGCATGGCTACCAGGTGGCGCCAGTACGGACTTTTTGACCGCAAGCGATGAGCATTTGGATTTGGTGATGGATTTTGAACCGATCATGAAAGCAGGCTCGCGCCTTGGTACTTGCTTGATGATGGTGGTGGACGAAACCCAGGATATGGTGAGTTTATCAAAAAATCTGCAACAGTTCTTTCAGCGTGAAAGCTGCGGCTGGTGTACGCCATGCCGTGATGGACTGCCATGGGGCGTGAAGATGCTAGATGCTATCGATAAAGGCGAAGGCAGACCTGAAGATATCGATAAACTGTCTGAGCTGACGCGTGATTTGTGGATTGGTAAGACATTTTGTGCGCACGCGCCAGGGGCGATGGAGCCTTTGATGAGTGCATTAAAATATTTCCGTCATGAATTTGACAATAAGATTAATTCAGCCGAAATCTCGGTGGATGCAGTGGGGAGCGAGTGATGGCAGTCATTCATATTGATGGTAAGACGGTCGAGGTTGATAGCGCCGATAACCTATTACAAGCTTGTTTGTCGCTTGGCATTGATATTCCTTATTTTTGTTATCATCCTGCTTTGGGTTCTGTGGGATCGTGCCGTCAGTGTGCAGTCAAGCAATACAACAGTGCTGAAGACTATGAAGCAGGGCGTGGACGATTGGTGATGAGCTGCATGGTTGCGCCCACCAATGATATGTACATCTCTGTCAATGATGAAGAAGCCAAAGGGTTTCGTAAGCGCATTGTTGAATATTTGATGACCAACCACCCCCACGATTGCCCAACTTGTGAAGAAGGGGGTCATTGCCACTTGCAAGACATGACCTATATGTCAGGGCATCGTGAGCGCCGCTATCGCTTCACCAAGCGAACGCATCATAACCAAGATTTAGGTCCATTTATCAATCATGAAATGAACCGCTGTATCGCGTGCTATCGCTGCGTACGTTTTTATAAAGACTATGCCGGCGGTGAAGATATGGGCGTGTATGCGTCAAATAATCGCGTCTATTTTGGTCGTGAAGCAGACGGTCAATTTGAAAGTGAGTTTAGCGGTAACTTAACTGAAGTTTGCCCAACAGGTGTATTCACCGATAAGACCCATTCTGATCGCTATAATCGCAAGTGGGATATGCAGTACGCGCCCAGTGTCTGTCATGGCTGCTCCACCGGCTGTAACATCTCAGCAGGCGAGCGCTACGGCGAGCTTCGTCGTATCGAGAACCGCTATAATCATGACGTGAATGGTTACTTTTTATGCGATCGCGGACGCTTTGGCTATGGCTATGTCAACCGAGCGGATCGACCCATCCGCCCTTATCAAAACACTCCGTCAGGCAGAGTTGAGCTGAGCGCCGATGCTGCACTTGATCATGTCCTTGAAATCATTCAAGACAAAAAAGTCATCGGCATCGGTAGTGTCCACACCAGTCTTGAAAATAATTTCGCACTCAAAAAACTGGTGGGTGATGCGCGATATAGCACCGGTCAGACGATGGCGATGCAGTCTTTGACGGATCAGGCGGTTCAGCTTTTGCGTAACCAAGATATTTATAATCCTTCTGTGGCTCAAATTGAGCAGGCGGATGCGGTATTTATTTTGGGTGAAGACATCACTCAAACGTCAGCCCGTGTGGCATTGTCCGTACGCCAAGCAGCAAAAAATCAAGCCAAAGCCATGGCAACTGCCTTGCGCACAGATCATTGGCTTGCCGAACCAGTTAAGCGTATCGGACAAACTGAGTATAGCCCCATTTATGTGGTGGATGTGGTCGATACCAAACTGGACGATATCGCCAAAGTCTCTGTCGTGGCAACCATCGAAGATGTGGCAAGATTGGGCTATTTGGTGGGTGAAATCATCGAAAGCTTTGATGTGCATTTGGATAATCTTCAAAAGCCCCAAATCACCGCTGACGCTCAGATGCTTGAGCTTGCTTATCAAATCGCTGTGGATTTGGTCTCTGCCAATCAGCCGCTGATCATCTCTGGTACTTCATTACAATCACCGCAAGTCATTGATGCCGCTGGCTTTGTTTCTCAAGCTTTAAGCAATAAACGCCGCGCCATCAAAAAAACTAACGCTGATGAATTGGCGGCATATGAGCAAGCTCATGCAGCAGATATGCCAAGTCACGACCCGCAGCTGGCAGCTAAACCTGAACATCCCGACACTCAAACCGATAAGGTCGAGCAAGCGCAAATCAGCCAGCCGCAGCCTAAGGCGCTTGATGAGCATTTTGTACCGATTGCAGCGATTTATTTGGCACTGCCTGCCGCTAATAGTGTCGGCTTGTCGCTGCTTGGCGGCAGATCAATCGAAGAGGTTTTGGCAGAAGATTTTGATGTGCTGATCGTGCTTGAAAACGATCTAAGCCAAAGCGTTGGCATTAATGTACTGGAGAAAATCGCAGATAAAACGGTGATCGTTATAGATCATCAAAGCTATCCATGGCATGACCAAGCTGCCATGGTGCTATCTTCTGCCAGCTTTGCAGAAGCAGATGGTACTTTGGTCTCCGCAGAAGGTCGAGCACAGCGCTTCTTCCAAGTTTATGATAAAAAATATTATGAGCCGACCAGTGACATCAAAGAAGGCTGGAGATGGCTGTATGCGCTGGCTTATGAGTCTGGTAAGACTGCCAGTGCGGCACATCTGGATGAGGTGATTGCTGATATCGTGGCACATCACGATGATTTGGCGCTGATTCAAGAGGCTGCACCAGCAGCGGACTATCGGATTACGGGTCTTAAGATCGCGCGTGAGCCGCGTCGCTACTCTGGTCGTACAGCACTGCGCGCACCTTTATCAGTTCATGAGCCGATGCAGCCAAAAGATCTTGATACCGCTTTGACATTTTCTATGGAAGGTTATGTTGGTACTCAAACCAATCCTGCCAGCATTCCATTTGCTTGGGCAGCGGGCTGGAACTCGCCGCAAGCATGGAATAAATATCAAGATAAAGTGGGCGGTAAGCTCAAAGGTGGCGATGTGGGCGTGCGCTTGTTTGATCATTTGCCCAAAACCACCCAAAGCTATACTTCGTCGCGCTCAATGATCCAAGATGTCCCAAACACCAGTGTCTTTAACGGCGTGGTGCGACTTGTCCCAATTCATAATCTATTTAGTGCCAGTGCGATGGCAAGCCGTAGCCCAATTGTCGCCAATCAAATAAAACCGACTGGTTGGTATGTTAATAAAGAAGACGCTGATCTTTGGCAAGTCCGCACAGGGGATTTGTTGGCGATCGATTCGGTCTATGGGGAAATTGTCCTACCTGTTATTATCAGTGAGTACATTCCTGATGGATGCATTGGCTATGGCGCAGGCGTCGTGCCGCTGAGCCCTAGAGTGCCAACAAAAATTAAGCGAGCAGACTCAGTGGCAGAGATTTTTGAGCCAAGCTATGTGTCAAGCCTAAAAAATCTTTCAAAGACATATCGTAGTCCTTTATTTAAGGCGAGTGAAACACCGGTGCGCGTCACCCCAGTCATGGAGAGCGTGTGATGACGATTCGTATTATCCCAGAGATGCCTTCATTTTTAACCAATACGATGAGCTTTGATGTTTGGTCATTGGTATTTTTGGTGGTGCAGGCACTGGTCATTTTTCTTGGCTTGGTGATGGTTGCTGCTTTAATGATCGTCTATGAGCGCCGTATGCTTGCGCTTTGGCAAGATCGCTATGGTCCAAACCGCGTCGGCTGGCAAGGGTCGCTGCAGCTGGTGGCGGATATGTTAAAAATTTTCTTTAAAGAAGATTGGACGCCTGAGTTTGCCGATAAAAAGATCTTTACATTGGCACCTGCCATTGCCATGTTTACTGCTTTGGCAAGTTTTGCCATTATTCCATTGTCACCAACCTTAGGGGCGGCAGATTGGAATATTGGTATTTTATTTTTCTTTGCCATGGCAGGCTTGGCGGTGTATGCA
Organism: Moraxella canis; assembly: GCF_034424565.1. Classification (NCBI taxonomy): domain Bacteria; kingdom Pseudomonadati; phylum Pseudomonadota; class Gammaproteobacteria; order Moraxellales; family Moraxellaceae; genus Moraxella; species Moraxella canis. Next base: position 1,915,080 of record NZ_CP139961.1, read on the forward strand.
GTGATGTTTGGCGGATGGGCTTCTGCCAATAAATTTTCGTTGCTTGGTGGTCTTCGATCGTCTGCCCAAACCATCAGTTATGAAGTTTTTCTTGGACTATCCTTAATGGGCGTGGTGGCAATGGCAGGGTCATTTAACCTGCGTGAGATTGTCGAAGCCCAAACCGTGGTTTGGAATGTGATTCCTCAGTTTTTTGGTTTTTTGACTTTTGTGGTTGCAGGGGTTGCAGTGACACATCGCCATCCTTTTGACCAGCCAGAAGCAGAGCAAGAACTTGCCGAAGGTTATCATGTGGAATATTCTGGCATGAAGTTTGGCATGTTCTTTATTGGCGAGTATGTTAATGTGGTCGTCATTTCAGCACTCATGACTTGCTTGTTCTTTGGGGGTTGGCTTGCGCCTTTTGGGCTTGAGATACCTTTTATTCCACCGGTGATTTGGTTTATGGTCAAGACATTATTTTTTATGACCTTGTTTGTTTTGGCTCGTGGTTCTTTGATGCGTCCACGCTATGATCAGGTGATGAATTTTGGCTGGAAAGTCTGTCTGCCGGTGACATTGGTGAATTTGCTTGTGACGGCTGCCGTCATACTTTCCGTACAATAAGGATGTGATATCATGCTTTCAACTCTAAAAAATACGGCAGTTGGCATCGCTAGTATCGTCCGTTCAATGTGGATGGTCAATACCCATGCGCTCAGACCACGCGACACGATTTTATACCCTGAACAGCCGGTACCAGTACCACCGCGTTTTCGTGGACGGATTATCTTGACGCGTGATCCTGATGGCGATGAGCGCTGTGTTGCTTGTAACTTATGCGCAGTTGCCTGCCCGGTAGGCTGTATCAGCTTACAAAAAGCAGAGCGCGAAGATGGACGCTGGTATCCTGAATTTTTCCGAATTAATTTTAGCCGCTGCGTGTTTTGTGGCATGTGTGAAGAAGCTTGCCCGACAACCGCCATTCAGCTGACACCTGATTTTGAGCTTGGTGAGTATAACCGCCAAAATCTGGTGTATGAAAAAGAGCATTTACTGATCTCAGGTCCCGGCAAATATCCTGATTATAACTATTATCGAGTAACAGGGATGGCGACCGAAAATCAACCCAAAGGGTCGCATCAAAATGAAGCGGCACCGGTTGATGTGCGGAGTTTATTACCATGATGAATGTATTATTACAATGGCTCAGCGATGCCAATGTGGTTGGCTTTTATGCGCTGGCAGCAGTGGCTGTATTTGCCAGTTTTAGGGTGGTGACACACGCCAATCCTGTCCATGCCATTTTATCGATGATTGTATCGCTTTTAGCGGTGGCAGGAATTTTCTTTATTTTGGGTGCGCCTTTTGCAGGCGTTCTTGAAGTCATTGTTTATGCTGGCGCGATTTTGGTGCTGTTTGTCTTTGTGATCATGATGCTCAATCTGGGCACGGACATGAGCGAAGAAAAAACTTGGCTTAGCTCAAGCGCTTGGGCGACGCCTGTGTGCTTGACACTGATTATTGGTGGGGTGCTGACGGCATTTATTTTAAGCTCACCAACTGCAGCAGTGTCGTTGTCCGGCAATACCATTGACCCCAAGCAGGTTGGTATCAGCTTGTTTACCCAATATGTGTTATTGGTGGAAGTGGCGGCATTTTTATTGCTTGGAGCGTTGGTTGCGGCATACCATTTGGGTAAAAAAGCGCTTGATGATGAGAATTTTAGCCACTACCAAGAGTCAGAAGATGGTGCTCATGCAGCCAATCATCAGCCAGATGGTCCCGTATTTACAGACCATACAAAGCGCAAAGGGGGTTTTTGATGACCATAGCAGCAGTTAATGAAGCAAGCGCTCAAGCGGGCGTGGCATTGGCAGGCTTGGGCATCCCTGCTTCACATGCGCTGATTTTATCGGCATTACTTTTTGCCATCGGTTTGGCGGGTGTGATGGCTCGTCGCAACATTTTATTTATGTTGATGAGCCTTGAGATTATGATGAACTCTGCCGCCTTAGCATTTGTAGTCGGCGGCAATATGTGGGGCAGTGCTGATGGTCAAATCATGTTTATTTTTGTGCTGACACTGGCGGCAGCTGAGGCAGCGATTGGACTGGCGATTTTGCTCCAATTCTATCACCGCTTTAGAAATCTCGATGTCAATCAAGCCAATAAGTTAAAGGGGTAAGATATGAGTATGCTGATGTGGACTTTTATTTGCCCACTCATTGGATTTTTAATTTTAGCTAGCTTGCGCGATCGCCTTTCTCAGATGGCGGCGACCATCGTTGGTGTCGGCTCGATGCTGTTGTCAGCCATGGCAGCCGCTATGGCATCTGTGGATTATTTACAAAATTATCCAGGACAGGTAGTTAATATTCCTTTGTGGACATGGCTAAAAGTGGGTGAATTTGCGCCGGCATTTGGTTTGTCGTTTGATGGATTGACTCTAACGATGACAGGCATCATCACTGGCGTTGGCTTTTTGATTCATCTTTTCGCTTCTTGGTACATGAACGGCGAGGCTGGATTTGCCAGATTTTTTAGTTATCTGAATTTATTCGTTGCAAGTATGTTATTGCTGGTACAGGCGGATAATTTATTGCTACTTTATCTTGGCTGGGAAGGCGTTGGTATTTGTTCGTATCTGTTGATTGGATTTTATTTTCATGAGCGTGCCAATGGACGCGCCGCCATTAAAGCTTTTACAGTGACGCGCGTTGGTGATGTTTTCTTGGCGATTGGTCTGTTTATATTATTCCGTGAGTTTGGCACGCTAACGATCAGCGAAATCATCACGCGTGCCCCAGAGATGTTTGGTGTCAATAACCCAAACTTGGTGCTGGCTGCGATGATGCTTGTTGGTGGTGCTTGGGGTAAATCAGCTCAAATCCCATTACACACTTGGCTTGCTGATGCGATGGCAGGTCCTACGCCTGTATCTGCACTCATTCACGCTGCGACTATGGTAACAGCAGGGGTGTATTTGATCGCTCGCATGCATCCTGTGTTTATCCTGACACCTGAAATTTTATTATACTGGGTGGGCGGCGTTGGCGCTATCTCAATGCTGGTGGCTGGATTTTGTGCGTTGGCACAAACAGACATCAAGCGTATTTTGGCTTATTCAACCATGAGTCAGCTGGGATATATGTTTATTGCTTTGGGCGTTGGTGCATGGCAAGCTGCCATTTTCCATCTGATGACGCATGCGTTTTTTAAGGCGCTGCTGTTCTTAGCCTCTGGCGCGGTGATTTTATCAGTACATCACGAGCAAAACATCTTTAAGATGGGCGGACTGGCAAAGAAAATTCCTTTGGTGTTTGCCTGCTTTGTCGTCGGTGGTGGCGCGCTGGTAGCACTGCCTTGGGTGACTGTCGGCTTTTATTCTAAAGAAGCGATTCTTTGGGAAGCTTATGCTGGTGGCTATCAGACCTTATTTTGGGCAGGTGTCTTTGGCGCGTTTTTGACTTCTGTTTATACTTTCCGCTTGATTTGGATCACCTTTTTTGGTGAAGAAAAAACCCATGCCGAAAAACTCTCAGGCATCTCCTATTGGCTACCTTTGTCTGTGTTATTGGTGCTCTCAACAGGTATCGGCGCGATGATCATTCCGCCATTGAATGATGTGCTGCCGCTGGGCGCAGGTCAGCTGCTTGAGCAAGCAGGAAATGCAGATGCCAAACATACGGCTGAATATATCGCAATGGCATTTATGGCAGCAGGTTTGGCGCTAGGCGTGGTGTTATATGCGCTTAATCAAGGTAAGCTACTTAACAGTTTCAAACAAACTCGTCTAGGTGGTGCGCTGTATCATTGGTGTTATCATGGTTTGGGTTTTGATGCTTTGTATGACATTGTTTTTGTTAAGCCATTTTTAGGCATCGCCAAGATCTTGAAATCCGATCCGATTGATCGCCTGATTAATATCTTACCTATGGGTGCATCATTGGGTAATAAATTAACAACAAAAACTCAAACTGGGCTTTTGCGCACTCATGCCATTGGCTTTGGCGCAGGTCTGGCGGTTATTTTAATCTTAGCATTGATGGTGGTGGTGTAACATGGCATTAGAACAAAACTGGATACTGCCAGCATTGATCGCAATTCCATTTATTGCAGGCTTATTATGCTGGTTAATTGAAAAAGTCAGTGATCGATTGCCGCGCTGGATTGCACTGATCGGCATGATCATTACTTTTGCATTGACTTTGGTGCTGTGGCAGCAAGGGAATTTTAATACGCTACTGGTGACAGATGCGCCTGTCAGTGGCGAGACCTTACCTTGGGCGGCGCAGTTTATCCTGCCATGGATTCCAAGTTTTGGCATTAAATTTCATTTGGCTATGGACGGCTTGTCTTTGCTGATGATTGCTCTGACGGCATTTTTAGGTATCATGGCGGTGGGCTGTTCGTGGGGCGAAATTCAGCGCCGCGTCGGATTTTTTCATCTTAATTTGCTGTGGTCACTAGGCGGCGTGATTGGCGTATTTTTAGCCATTGATTTGTTTTTATTTTTCTTCTTTTGGGAATTGATGCTGCTGCCGATCTACTTTTTGATCGCGCTGTGGGGGCATAATGCCACAGGTGGTAAGACCAAAGAATATGCAGCCACCAAATTCTTCATTTATACACAAGCCTCAGGCTTGATGATGCTGATTGGCATTTTATTGCTGGTCATCATTCATTTTAGCCATACTGGGGTGCTAAGTTTTGATTATCATGACCTCTTGGGTATAGATCTGGGTGGTTGGGAATACATCATCATGCTTTGCTTCTTTATTGGTTTCGCTGTTAAGCTGCCAGTCTTCCCTTTGCATGGCTGGCTGCCAGATGCGCACGCCCAGGCGCCTACGGCAGGCTCGGTAGACTTGGCTGGGATTTTGATTAAGACTGCGGCATTTGGCTTGTTGCGCTTTGTGATTCCACTGTTCCCAAATGCTTCGGCAGAATTTGCGCCGGTGGTGATCACTTTGGGTATGATTGGTGTATTTTATGGCGCATTTTTGGCATTTGCGCAGACGGATATTAAGCGCCTATTGGCTTATACCAGCGTATCGCACATGGGCTTTGTCGTTTTGGCAATCTATGACGGCAGTCTGATTTCGTTACAAGGACTCATGGTGCAGATGATTGCGCATGGTCTTTCAAGTGCGGCGCTATTCATCATGGCGGGTCAATTATACGAGCGCCTGCATACGCGTGATATGACTTTGATGGGCGGTATGTGGGGTCAATTTCGCTATATTGCACCGCTGCTCATGTTCTTTAGTGCGGCATTGTTAGGCATACCTGGTACGGGTAACTTTATCGGTGAGATTTTGATTTTGATTGGTTCTTTTGCCAATCATCCGATCTTTGTTACGCTTGCCACAGCAAGCCTTGTGATGGCAGGTTTGTATTCTTTGATTATGATTTATCGTGCATTATTCGGTCAAAATACCACGCTTGATTTGGTGAAACAAAATCATGGCACGCTAAAAGATTTGGGCAAGCGTGAATTGGCGCTGCTGCTTTCCTTGGCGATTGGATTGGTGTGGCTTGGCTTGTATCCTCAGCCTGTCATGGATAAATCTGAAGGATCGATGCAGTGGATCGCTAGTGCTTATGCCCATGATGTGACCATGGCGACTGAGCCTAAGCATGGCATTCGCCTAATTGAAGGGAATATGGGCGATTACATGCACGCCCATCACCATGAGCTGCATGGTCAAGGGTATGATGCTGGTATGCATCATCATGAAGGGTCTGACCATCATCACGATCATGATCACTCAGGTCATGAGCATCACCACGATCACCAAACCAAGCAGGGAGAATAATCATGAATCCTATGATTTTTGAATCTATTTTATCGATACTGCCTGCTGTGGTGGTGGCGCTCACTGCACTCATTGTGATGATTGCCATTGCTGTCAAGCGCTCTCATTTTTGGACAGCAACGCTCAGCGTCTCAGGTCTGAACATTGCCTTGCTGGCAGTTGTCTCCCAAGCGTTAGGCTTGGTGCCTGCAGGTGCATCTTTTGGTGGGCTGTTTGTCTTTGATGGCTTTGCGATTTTTAATATGGGCGTGATTTTGATCGCAGCGCTGGCTTGTTGTACATTGGCTTATGGCTATTTTGAGACATTAAAAGATCATAAAGATGAGCTGTATTTGCTCATGCTAATCTCTACCTTAGGGGCGATGCTGATGACAGGCGCAGAGCATTTGGCGGCGTTTTTTATGTCGCTTGAGCTACTGTCTGTGCCGATGTATGGCATGTTAGCATACACTTTCTTGCGCTCTAGATCGCTTGAGTCAGGTTTAAAATATCTGATCATGTCCGCCACAGCTTCCGCGACGTTACTCATGGGAATGGCGCTGATCTTTGCTGATACAGGTGCTTTATTCTTCAAAGATTTGGCAAGAAATCTTTTGGTTGGCAATCTGTCTAGCTTGAGTGTGGTTGGGGCGGTGATGATGTTGGCAGCTGTGGCATTTAAATTATCAGCAGCGCCATTTCACTCATGGGTATCAGATGTCTATGAAGGCGCGCCAGCACCGATCGCTGCTTTTTTGGCAAGTGTAAGTAAAGTAGCTATGATGGCACTTGCACTCAGATTCTTTGTGGGTAGTATGTTCACCGCCATGCCAGCTTTTGATATGATTTTGGTTGTTGTCATTGTTTTGTCCATTTTGTTGGGTAACTTGCTGGCAATTCGTCAAAATAACATCAAGCGTATGCTTGCGTATTCTTCGATTGCGCACATTGGCTATGCTTTGATTGCACTTTTATCGATCGGTGCGGGCAGCTTGCCTTTGGTGAGTATGTACATGGCGGTTTATGCGCTGACATCGATTGGGGCGTTTGGAGTGATCACTCTTATGTCAAGCCCATACCGTGAGCGCGGACGCACTTCTATCAGTGGCGAAGCTGACGATCTGCGTTTTTATCAAGGATTATTTTGGCGCCGTCCTGTGCTAACGGCGGTATTGACTGTGATGCTGCTGTCTTTAGCAGGTATTCCGCTGACGGCAGGATTTATTACCAAATTCACCATGTTCTTTGCAGCTGTACAAGGCGTGCGCTTTTGGGCGGCTGGAATGATTATTTTGGGTAGCGCCATTGGCCTATATTATTATTTGCGCGTTTTGGTCAATTTGTACCAAAAACCTAAAGCCAACCTTGAGTTCGATGCGCATCAGCATTGGGGTATAAAGGCAGGTGGAGTGATGGTGATGATTATCACTGCACTGATCGTTGTCTTTGGTGTGCTACCCGAAGCGATGATGCAAATGGCTGCTAGAGCTGTGATGCTATAAGTGATCTAGAGCTGTGATGCTATAAGTGATCTGAGTATCATAAAGATAAATAAGCGCCCAAATGGGTGCTTATTTATAGGGGTGTATCAGTCTTAATCATATTACTGACAGTTAAAAATCAAATAAAAAAGAGCTTAGTTGTAAGCTCTTTTTTATCGTATCGTCAGAAAATTAAACGGCGCAGTCATCACTTGCCAAATAAGTTTCAAGCTCTTCAGAACCGCCGATGTGTTTGCCGCCGATAAAGACTTGCGGAACGGTCTCACGACCAGTAATGGCGCGAACACTTGTCATACTAGCATCTCGGCCAAGTACCACTTCTTCATAAGCGACGCCACGAGACTTCAGAGCTTCTTTAGCTTTGGCACAAAAAGCACAGCCTGGCTTGGTGATGATGGTCACTGAAGGCTTGTCTTCCCAGTCAGGATTTAAGAATTTAATCATGGTATCGGCATCAGAAACTTCAAATGGGTCGCCGTCTTTTTCAGGCTCATCAAAGATTTTGACAATCACGCCATCATCAACCAGCATCGAATAACGCCATGAGCGCTTACCAAAGCCCAAATCTTCTTTGCCTACCAAACGACCCATACCTTCGGTAAATTCACCATTCCCATCTGGGATCAAAGTAATCTTATCGCTTTCTTGGTCAGCTGCCCAAGCATTCATCACAAAGGTGTCATTCACCGAGACGCATAAAATATCATCAACGCCCAATTTTTTGAATTCACCCGCCAATTCATTATAGCGCGGTAGATGCGTCGATGAACATGTCGGCGTAAACGCACCCGGCAATGAAAAAACCACTACCTTCTTGCCACCAAAAAGCTCATCAGTGCTAACATTCACCCACTGATCACCTTGGCGCGTACGAAATACAGCATTTGGAACTTTTTGTCCTGTCATGTCTTTAAAAGCCATACAATTTCCTTTAACAGTTGTGATAAAAATCTATACTGCTTATCTATATGGGGATGTTGATCAATTTTTCAAGCGGTGATTTTTGAGGTGGTTTTTGGCATCTGATGGGTGTGCGATGATTTGACTAAAGCTGAATTATCAGTCAAAATACACGATGAAACGTCTGATGTCTGTGATGAAGAGGACATTGGTCATTAAGATTAAAATTATAAAGAGACACTTATGAGTGATGACAAAGCAGTGGCATTGACGGTGCTATCAAAGACAGTTTGGTCGCCCAATTTGTTTAGTTTTACGACAACCAGACCTGAGGGTTTTCGGTTTGAGGCGGGGCAATTTGTACGGTTGGGGCTGCGTGCAGATGAGCTGATTTATTATCAAGATCAGCTCAAATCTGAGGAGCTGACTCCGATTTTTCGTGCGTATTCCGTGGTATCATCTCCTTATGATGAGGCGCTTGAATTTTTTTCGGTGGTGGTGCCGGATGGAGAGTTTACTTCGCAGCTTCAATATTTGCAAGCAGGTGATCAACTATATCTGAACACCACGCCATTTGGATTTTTGACGCTATCACGGTACCAAGAACCGACGCCAAAAACATTGTGGCTGTTAGCAACTGGAACGGGGCTTGCGCCATTTTTATCCATTTTACAAGATTTGTATGCTTGGGAGCATTATGATGACATTGTGCTGGTGTATAGTGCGCGTACCCAAAGCGAATTGGCGTATCAAGACAAAATCCGCTCATTAGAAGCAAGCTTTGGGGGGTTGGTCGATGATCCTGCTCGTTTTCACTATATACCCATCGTGACGCGTGAAAAAGTCGCTGGCTGCTTGTCTGAGCGTATTCCTAGCTTAATTCATAATGGTGAGCTTGCCAAGGCAGCCAGTGTTTCGCTCGACAACCAAGCGCATGTCATGCTGTGCGGTAATCCACAAATGGTTGAAGATACCAAAGAAGCGCTCAAAGCACAAGGGCTTAGCATGAATCGCCGTGGTGTCGGCAATATTGCGGTAGAAAACTATTGGTAAATACTTGCGCTCTTGGCTTGATTGGGATGTATTGATGTTTGGCAACAAGTGGCTTTTATCTTTAAAGCTTTTATCATTAAAATAGCCACTTTTCGATACCCGCACCCACCAAAAATCCTGCCATACCGATGATGACGCTCATACCAGTATTGATGCCTTTGATGGTAGCGATTATGGTCATCACGATACCCAAAATACTGGCGATGAGCGGGCTATTATCCGCAGACTCTGTAAAAAATGGCATGGCAAGTACCACTGTCATGCCAATAATAATCGCGCCGCCCAAGGGGGCAAAAGGCGAGTTCTCAGCCGTAAAAAAGCGAATGATGGCGGAATCATCAGGCAGTAAAAATGGTAAAGATCGTGAAAGGGCGGTCAAGATCGCCATACAGACAACCGCTATCAGCAGCGTATAAAACCCAGATTCATTGAGCATAGTTTGACTTAATAATTCAATAATTTAACTAATAAAAAATGCGCTAGAACGCCACCAAATCCTGCCACAAGCAGTGCAATTTCGCTATGATCAGCAGACACACACAGCGCTGCAATGACTGCTGCAATGATCAAAGCAGGGCGAAATCTAGGTTCGCTGACATAGGCGTGTGTGGATAATGAAACAAATAACGCCACAAAAGCAAAATTCATCGTGGCACTCATCACCGGATAGTCTGCCAATAATTTGCCGCCAAAAACACCGATGATGGTACCGCCCCACCAAGACACCCACGATACGACAGCCAGTCCAATCAGCCAAGGCTTTTGATTGTCAATACCTTTTAATTTTGCCATGGCGGTGGCAAAGACTTCGTCTGTGATTAGCGGAGCAATCCAAATCATGCCATCACTTGATTTTAGGTGACGCTTCATCAAGGGTGCGTACAGCAGGTGACGACTGTCAAGTAAAGCACATAAGCCTACCACGGCAAGCACGCTTGCGCCGCTCATGATCGAGGCGAATAATAAAAACTGACTGGCACCGGCATAAATGAAGACACTCATCGTAATGATGATCCAAGTCGGGAAGCCGGCAGCCGTTGTAGCCATACCAAAAGCAATCGCCACCGGAATGTAGCCTAAAGCAACAGGCAGTCCCGATTGGCAGCCCTTGATAAAAGCTTGGGAGTTATTCATAACTAAGACAATTTAAAATATTTAAACAATCAACCAAATCAATCAGATGAGATGGTCAATTCATAATGCTATTGTTGATTTTTATTTGATGGTATTAAGGCTGACAATACAGCTCATGCAAAGAACCGATAAGGCGCATGACTTTATCATCTGCAAGCTGATAATAGACAAATTTGCCTTGTTTTTTGGTGCTAAGTAGCCCGCTTTGACGCAAAATGCCCAGTTGCTGCGATAAGGTGGGCTGCAAGATATTGGTCAGTGCCGCGATTTCACCGACATTCAAAGCCTGCCTTTCAAGCACACAAACGATCTTTAATCTATCGGGGTTGGCAAGCAGCTTTAGTACAGAAACAGCCTTGGGCAGCTGTGTAAAATTTATGTCGCTCAAAGCAGCCTCTCTTTCATATTTTTTCCATAAAAAATCTTGCCCATCCTAGCATAATCAGCAAAAAATTTCTATTAATATATAAAAATATATATTATAATAATATAAATTATAAAACAGTGAGAATCAAATGAATGATTACGTATCGGCGCTGATGGGCGGCGTGTTGATCGGCATTGCCACCGTAGGTTATCTTTATAGCACAGGTAGAATCGTGGGCATCAGTGGCATGATGGCGACTTTACCTAAAACCAAAGTCTCTGCTGCTTTGTTCTTCTTGATCGGTATTGCTTTGGCTGCTGTGATGGCTCGAGCGTTTGGTTTGGTGGATTTGGGTGAGATTAGGCTGACCACGCCTGCTTGGCTGCTGGGCGTTGCCGGTATATTCGTTGGAATTGGCACACGATTAGGCTCGGGCTGTACGAGCGGGCATGGTATCTGTGGCATGGCTCGGCTGTCGCGCCGCTCTATGGCTGCGACCGCAACTTTTTTGCTGACGGGAATTATAACGGTTGCTGTGATGCGTTATTTACGAGGCTGATATGACGACTAAAATAAAAAATATCTGTGCGCTGATTTTTGGGATGGTATTTGGGTCAGGGCTGTTGTTGTCAGGTATGGCAAATCCTGCCAAAGTGATTGGTTTTTTGGATATTTTTGGTGAGTGGGATCCAAGCTTGGCGTTAGTCATGCTAGGGGCGATTGGTGTTGCCATCATTCCTTTTCAGCTTGCCGTGCATCATTCACGGACATATCATGATGCTAAGTTTGATTTACCCACCGCTGTGCACATTGATAAAGCGCTTATTGTTGGCGCTGCCATATTTGGCGTCGGTTGGGGCTTGGCGGGGATTTGTCCTGCGCCTGTTTTATCACTAATAGGCTTGGGTAAATTTCAGGTGCTGTATTTTATGATTCCTATGATGATGGCGATGCTAGGCTTTGATTGGTTTAAGGATACTAAGCGCAGTAAATTTTAAATCAATCACGATTTTGCTAACGCAGATACATTAAGCGTAAACATCATGACTGATGCTGATCAATGTTAGCTCATGCCAAATTTATAGGCTTATCAAGCCATAGTCACATCAAAAAGCTGACCGATAAGCTGAGTGGCTGCCAAAGCTATCACGCCCCAGATGATAATGCGAATGACAGCAGGCAAGGGTTTGGCACCGCCGAGGCGTGCTGATAAATATCCCAGTGCTGCCAGTCCAATCAGCGTCGTCGCCCATAAGGCACCGATCAGCACCTCATGCGAGGCAAGATACACGCACAAGACAGGTAATATCGCCCCAGCGATAAAAGATAAGCCAGATGCGATGGCTGCTTGGAGCGGATTGGCTGCGGTATCGTCATTGAGCCCAATTTCATCACGAGCATGCGCCTCAAGTGCGTTATGCTCCGTCAAGGCGATCGCAACTTCCTTAGCAAGCTTGGCATCAAGACCGCGCCGCTTATAAATCTCGGTGAGCTCCATAAGCTCTCTTTCGGGATTATGGGTGAGCTCATGCTGCTCTTTGAGTAGGTCTGCTTGCTCGGTATCCGACTGTGAGGAAACCGATACATATTCACCCGCCGCCATACTGATGGCGCCAGCGATGAGCGATGCCATGCCAGTCAGAATCAAAGTTTGGCTTTGTGTTCCTGCTGCTGCCACGCCCATCAATAAGCTTGCGGTGCTGATCAAGCCATCATTGGCGCCAAGCACAGTTGCGCGCAGCCAATTGTTGCGATTACTAAAATGCGGCTCATGATGAACGCTATACATATCACACCTTGGATGTTAACCGATTGATCAATATTGTAGCACAAAATATCGCCAAAACAGTAAAGGCAGCAGGCAATCATGAATGCTAAGATGGCTTGTGCTAAAAATCACCCCCTGAAGATATCAGGGGATGAAAACGCGCTTTACATTTTTTCTACGGTCTTAATGCCAAGCAAATCAAGACCTTGTTTTAAGGTTTTGGCGGTAAGCGCAGCAAGCAGCAGGCGAGAAGCCTTGATCTCATCATCAGCACTTAGGATTGGGCAGGCTTCATAAAAACTTGAGAAAATGCCCGCTAATTCAAACAGGTATTGGCACAATAGATGTGGCAGACCGTCTTTGGCAACCAATAACAGCACTTCTTCAAATTGAAGCAGCTTGATCGCCAAGGCTCGCTCTTTATCTTCGCTGATCACGATCTCACCGCTGATGGCTGCCATATCAAGCCCTGCACGCGCAAAAATCGAGCGAACGCGCGTATAGGCATATTGCATATAGGGTGCGGTATTGCCCTCAAATGACAACATATTATCCCAATCAAACACATAGTCAGTGTTACGATTTTTGGAAAGGTCAGAATATTTGACCGCACCAATGGCAACTGCCTCGATCACAGCCTGCTTTTCCTCGGCGCTAAGATCGGGATTTTTTTGGTCAATTAAAGCGGTCGCGCGCTCGATCGCCTCATCAAGCAGATCGGCAAGCTTCACCGTGCCGCCTGTGCGTGTTTTGAAAGGTTTGCCATCTTTACCAAGCATCATACCAAAGGTAAAATGCTCCATGATAAATTCATCAGGCACAAATCCCGCTTTACGAGTGATCAGCCATGCTTGCTGAGCGTGCAGGGTTTGGCGTGCATCGGTAAACAAGATCACGCGGTCGGCGTGAAGCGTCTGATAGCGGTAAGTTGCCGCGGCGATGTCGGTGGTCGTGTAAAGATAGCCGCCATCCTTTTTTTGGATGATGACGCCCATCGGATCGCCTTCTTTATTTTTAAATTCATCCAAAAATACCACCACGGCGCCGTCATCTTCGACCGCCAAGCCTTTGTCTTTGAGTGTTTGAACGATCTTGGGAAGCATTGGATTATATAGGCTTTCACCCATGGTATCGTCACGCGTTAAGGTGACATTCAGGCGGTCATAGGTGCGCTGACATTGCGCCATGGTGATGTCCACAAGCTTTCGCCACATCGCCAAGCAATACTCATCACCGCTTTGGAGTTTGACCACATAATGACGTGACTTTTCAGCAAAGGCTTCATCGCTGTCATAGGCTTGTTTTGCTGCGCGATAAAACGCCTCTAAATCAGATAAGTCCAAATCCTTGGCATCATCATTTTCTACCTTTTCAAGATAAGCAATCAGCATACCAAACTGAGTGCCCCAGTCGCCCACATGGTTGGCGCGGATGACGGTATTACCCAAAAACTCAAGCGTACGCACGACGCTGTCACCGATGATGGTTGAGCGCAGATGACCGACATGCATCTCTTTGGCGACATTTGGAGAAGAATAATCAACCACCACAGTGTCAGTTTGGGTAGCAGTTACACCCAAAGTGCTGCTGATGTTGGCTTGATTGGCATGGTCAGATATCCACTCATTTTTTAAGAAAATATTAATAAATCCAGGACCTGCAATCTCAAGCTTATCGGCGATATCGTCAATGCTTAAATAATCAAGCACCTTTTGGGCAAATTCTCGCGGATTCATACCCAGTTTTTTGGCAGCACCCATGATGCCATTGGCTTGATAATCCCCAAATTGTGCTTTATTGGATTGACGCACCAATGCCTCAACCTCGCTGCCTGCGCCGGCTGCGATCATCGCCTCTTTAATTTTAGTGTTTAAAATTGCTTGAATGTTCATCGATTGCCTATGGATAAATTATAAAAGTGGAAAATTCTGATCAAATAAACCGATAATTTTAGCAAATTTTCTATAAAAAATCTTGATTAATTGGCAAATAATGCCAAGACATCTTTTGTGTTTTAATTCATTTAAGTGAGCTCAAATACTCTCAACAATAAAAATCGCCTTATCTATAAGATAAGGCGATTTGAATAATGGCGGAAGCTGAGAGATTCGAACTCTCGGTGGGCTATGAACCCACGCCGGTTTTCAAGACCGGTGCATTCAACCGCTCTGCCAAGCTTCCGTAAGCGGTGTGTCAATAAAAAAATATGGCGGAAGCTGAGAGATTCGAACTCTCGGTGGGCTATGAACCCACGCCGGTTTTCAAGACCGGTGCATTCAACCGCTCTGCCAAGCTTCCAATGCGTCGTATTATAGACGAATTTTTTACAAATGCAAGGATTTTTTATAAAAATTGGCACAATTTTGTCATATTTGAGCACTGATCGCGAATTGTAGGCTGTCATCATGCTAAGATTTTTATGACAAATTAATCCAAGCGGTTATAAAAAAGCGGTTATAAAAATAATTTGGGCTGACGGCGAGGGGTGCTGATCTCTTCGATGCTGATCTCATCGGTGGTGCGACAATTGGTTTGGGGAATGGCAATGTCTCGCGCCAGCGCTGCCAGTTCATAGATGGTGCGGCGCGTATGGATCAAATTGTCTTTAGGATTTTGCCAACTGGTACTGATGGCAAGAGGTGCAGGCGCAGGTATGGTAGCGATACCCGCTTTGGCAAATTGGCGACGCGCTCGAGCCATATGGTAGCGATCTGTCACCAAATACACCGTCGTTGGTAGCTCATGATAGCTGAGTAATTTGGCAGTAAAAACGGCATTTTCGCAAGTATTCATACTGGCGTTTTCGTTGATGATCACTGCCTTAGCCTTAGTGATATGCTCAATCAAATAGTCGCGCAGCCATGGTGATTCAGCCCCACTGGTAATAATGCTCAAAGGATGCGTCTCATGTAGGCGAATGGTGGCATCTGCACGGCTTTGGGTGAAGTGGTTTAAGCTGATTGCGCCAGTTGGGTTTTTGGTCAATCCTCCACCGAGCACGACGATGCTCTTGGCATCATCTTGAACGGCAGGCAAGGTGAGGGCAGAATACAGATTGAGCAGACCGCCGCCAACATTAGCAAACATAGGCGTCAAAGCGCTCGCTGCACCGATGATCATCACAGTGCCGCCCAGTGCAATGACTTTTAAGACTTTTGATGCCATGCGCCGTAGGGCGGAAGCCGGCTTTTTTGGTCTGTTAGTTGTAGCTGCCATCAGCATTGATCCAGACAGGTTCACGCACTAAGGTGATGCCAAATTTTTGATAAACCGCGGCGATAATGACATCGGCTGCAGCTTTGATATCCTCTTGGGTGGCACTAAGCGGTGCATGATTGGTCAAAACAAGCGCTTGTTTGGCGTGGGTTAATATTGGCGGCACACCTTGACCTTTGAGCCCGGCTTGGTCAATCAGCCATCCTGCAGGCACTTTAACTGAAACATTCGTGACAGGATAACAGGGTAAAGTTGGATAATCGACACACAGTTTTTGATAATGCTCTGTTGAGATGATCGGATTTTGAAAAAATGAGCCGCAGTTGGCCAAAACTTTTGGGTTAGGCAGTTTGCTTTGACGGATGGCGATGACCGCATGATACACATCTGTGGTGGTGATGGCAGTCCGGCTCTCATTATTTGCCAGCTGTTTTGCATATGTATGCAGATCGCCGTAGCTACTTAGAATGCGTGTCGGGTCTTTGTGTAATCGCAGTGTCACCGCACAAATTAAGTAGCGATTTGGTTCATCTTTAAAAATGCTGTGGCGATAGCAAAAAGCGCAGTCTTGCTTGGGCAGCTGTTTAAATTGCTTAGTTGTCCATTCATATGCCTGCACACCCACCAAGACATCTTCAAGCTGCACACCATAAGCGCCGATATTTTGGACAGGGGCGGCGCCGACAAGCCCTGGAATTAGGGCTAGATTTTCAAGCCCATACCAGCCTTTATGAACACAGTCGGTCACCAAATCATGAAAATTTTCACCTGCTTGCACCTCTAAGATGATTTCTTTGTCATCTTCAAACAGTACACGCCTGCCCATCATGCGAGGCAAAAGTACGGTAGCATGAAGCCTGCTTGGCAACAAAACATTACTGCCACCTGATAGCACAAACCAAGTCTGATCCAGCTTAAGTGTTGGTAACGCGGCTTTATCGTGAATCACCACCGCTGTGTCTGCGACCGAAGACAGCGCCATGGTATTCATCGAAGACAGGTCATAATTTTGGTAAGTATCAAGCATGTCATGTGTCAAATGGTGGGAAATGGATTGCATTATAGCGGTAGCAGGCTTGGCAAGTCAATCAGTCGCAGTCGAAGCGTGATCAATCAAGCTGCCATTTAGCGATATGCTGATCGGCAATGTGCTGAAGATGGGCGTACATTTGCTTAAAGTCTTGCTCATCGCCATAATAAGGGTCAGCAACCGACTGACCGTTAAGATCAAATAAATCAAGCTGTGCCACCGCTCGACCGTCAGCATGCATGATGGCGGTTTTCTGAAGGGTTTGTAAGTCTGATAAATTGGTCTCATCCATCGCAAAGATCAGCTCAAACTCATAAAAATCTTCCCAAGAAACTTGGCGCGCGCGCAGTTTGTCCAAATCAAAACCAAGCGACTCACCAATGGCAATGGCGCGTGGATCGGGGGGATTGCCGATGTGATAGCCCGCCGTCCCTGCTGAATCCAAATGGATATCAGGGACAAGCTGAGTCAGTTTGGTGCGCATCACAGCTTCAGCGGATGGGCTTCGGCAGATATTACCCAAACAAACAAAAAGAATCGATTGTGGTGTGGTCATAGTCATTACCAATGGTGTTTGAATTTATTTAATTCTCGGCGCTGCTTTTTGTCAGGTCGGCTGTCTGGACGCGCCAAATTCATTAGCTTTCGTTGTTCAGCCATAAAAGCACGCTGAGTTTTACTTTCGTCAGTTTCTTCATACAGGGTCGCTGCAAGGGTGGCATTACTGCGATTTTCGGACAATGCCTTGACGATGATTGTTTTTTCTTCAAGGCGGGTGGCGTGTCCTTGGCGGATGGTGAGCGTATCGCCGACTTGTAGCTCTTTGCTGACTTTGATTTTGGCACCGTTCATATGCACTTTGCCAGATTCGATGGCTTCTTTGGCAAGGCTACGAGTACGGAAAAATCGTGCCGCCCACAGCCATTTATCGGCGCGCACTCGAGTTAAAGCGTGTTCTGTCATGGGTATATTACCAATTTATAGCGATGTTTTAAGCCTGTCGTTTGCATGGATTCTTTTGAAGTTTTATACACCCAACTTTTGGGCAAAGCTTATTTGTGCAGCTTTTGCCTTGATGGGTGGGATTGATGGACAGTGAGCGTCTGAATTGAGATCGTTAATGCTGCAGCTGTCATACCGATAACTTATCATGTTCACTCTATATAAGCTTTACTGATAGCTTACAATGATGAGCTTGGTGACCTAAGTCATAAAATCTCAATCACAGTAAATTCTTCAAAAATTAGCCACATTGTATCATCAAAGATACCAAATCGCTCAAAAAATCGTTCATGTTCTGCTCGCCAATACGCCAAGGATAAATCACCTTCACCTTCTTTTTTGGCAAGAGCTTCATCCACTTCGTTAAAGCGAATGATAAACTGCGCGGTATTTTGGATAATGCAAGCAGGCATATTTTGCCCATCGGTGATGACTTGTAGGCTGCCCACAGGCGGTAGTGGCTCTGCTAAGTGCCAATCTAAAGCCGTGCAAGTAGCGGTTTTTTTGCCATCTAACACAAGCTTTAATAGCGCATCCGCCATCTGGGGAGTGTCGCCAAATGACCAATGGGGCAGGGTGGTGATGTCCATCACTTCAAAAACAGCCGATAGCCCACATTGTCCGTCAGGCTTTGACACTCGTAGCCGATGTCGGTGAGCGCATCCAAAATTTGACGACTGCTACCCTTAGAGGCTTGTAAGCCCACCATGATACGACCTTCGGCAGCACCATGATTGCGATAATGAAATAGGGTGATGTTAAAATCTTGACCTAATTTTTCAAGGAAATTAAGCAGTGCCCCTGGGCGTTCTGGGAAAATCACACGGAATAACTGCTCATCATCCAAGCGTGCATGACCGCCAATCAGATAGCGGATATGGGTTTTTGATGCTTCGTCATCGGTGAGATCATGGGCGATATAGCCGCCTTTGGCTAGGATGTCGCTGATGATGGCACGCTCTTTTTGACCTTCTTTGAGTCCGATACCGACAAAGACATGAGCGCTATTTGGGTTGGTTGCGTCCATGCGGTAGTTAAATTCGGTGATATTGCGACCTTGTAACACACGACAAAAGTCCAAAAACGCCCCTGTTTTTTCGGGCAACTGCACCGCAAAAATCGCTTCTTTTTGTTCACCAATTTCGGTGCGCTCAGCGATGTAGCGCAAGCGATCGAAGTTCATATTTGCGCCTGAGATGATGGCGACGCAGTTTTTGTCGGTGATACCATTGGTTTGGATGAATTTTTTCATGCCTGCCACAGACAATGCGCCCGCCGTCTCAACGATGGAGCGATTTTCTTCAAAGATGTCTTTGATGGCAGCGCAAATTTCATCGTTGGTACAAGTCACCACTTCAGGCTCAATCACCGCACCTGAGCCATCGGATTTTGACAGTTTGGCAATTTGATAGGGCAGCTCACCAATTTGGGCGACTGCCACACCATCAGCAAATAAAGATACTTGTGGCAAGCGTACGCGCTCATCAGATGCCAAAGCAGCTTTTAGGCAAGCAGCGCCTTTGGGTTCGACCGCGACCACCTTAATGTGCGGCGCCACTTCCCCCAAAAACGCCGCCACGCCTGCGACCAGTCCGCCACCACCGCACGCCACAAACACATAATCTATCTCGCGCCACTGCTGTGTCAGCTCAAGCCCAATTGTCCCTTGTCCTGCAATCACCAGCTCATCATCATAAGGGGCGATGTAGGTTAGCCCATCGGTCTGGGATTTATTGATGGCAAAGCGGTTGGCTTCATCAAAACTGTCGCCATGCAGATGCACCGTACCGCCAAGCGCCTTGACCGCTTGTACCTTGATGTCGGGCGTGGTGGTTGGCATGACGATCAAATTATCAATGCCTAAGCGACTGGCAGAATACGCCACACCTTGGGCATGGTTGCCTGCCGATGCACAGATGATGCCTTTTTGTTTTTGGGTGTCGGATAACTGGCTAATCTTATTATATGCGCCGCGCAATTTAAAGCTAAATACAGGCTGAAGATCTTCGCGCTTTAGGCGAATGTTATTATCAAATCTTGTAGAAAGCTTGGCAGCAGGCTCAAGTGGTGTGCGGATGGCAACATCATAAACGGTGGCTTGCAAGATGGCGCGAACATAAGGGGTGAGCATACAATTTCCTTGTTATTCTACAAAATTAATACAGTTAAGCTTAGACTTATGGTGAATCACTCATGGATTTGATAATAAAAAACAAGATTGGCTAAGCCAATCTTGTCGATCATCAAGCATTAAGCTGTGCCATGACATCATCACTAAAATTAACATTAGTATAGACTTCTTGGACATCGTCCAAATCTTCTAGCATATCGATCATCTTAAGTACTTTTTGGGCATCGTCAATGTTATCAATATCGGCTGTGGTGGAAGGCGACATGGTCACTTCCATGCTGTCAGGGATGAGTCCAGCAGCTGTCAGCGCATCGACCACCGCACCAAATTCTGCTGGTGATGTAATGACCAATAAGCTTTCGCCATCATTTTCGATATCGTCAGCGCCAGCTTCTAACGCCGCTTCCATCACGCTGTCTTCTAGGCTTAAATCATGAAACACAATTTCGCCGCGCTGACTAAATAAATATGCCACTGAGCCACTCGTGCCAAGATTGCCGCCATTTTTACTAAACGCATGACGCACTTCGCCAACAGTACGATTGACATTATCGGTCATGGTCTCGACGATGACTGCCACGCCGCCGACGCCATAGCCTTCGTAAGTGATTTCTTCCATGTTGTCATTATCGCCGCCACCTGCACCGCGTTCGATGGCGCGTTTGATGACATCTTTTGTCATGTTGGCGGCGTTGGCTTTTTCAAGTACGGCTCTTAGGCGGGGGTTGTTGGCAGGATCTGGGTCACCTGACTTGGCAGCAGAGACAATCTCACGGATGATCTTGGTGAAGATTTTGCCTTTTGCCGCATCTTGCTTAGCCTTGCGATGTTTGATATTTGCCCATTTACTGTGACCTGCCATAATGCACCTTTGCTAAAATAATCAAAAATATAAAGTGAAATGATGTTATCAAAAGATTTGGATCATTTCCAAATCCCTGACGGATCCAATCACACGATCAAAGAAAGTTAAAAAGATAAATTTTAGCAAATTTTTAAGGCTTTGATAAGTCTAAAAAATCACAAATATTTTAAGAGCGGCAGTCACTGAATTGATAACTTATTTTTTGGTTGAAGATAAAATAAAGTTGTGATAATCTTTGCTTGAGCATTCCCACTAGGCAAATCAAGGAAGTTTATCATGCCAACTCAAACCCTGCTGATGCATCTTGGCGTACTGCAGCCTGACTCTGTGATCAGCCTTCGCCCGTCTTTTGACGAATTAACACCCAGCCGCTATAAAGATGGCGAATATCGCCTGCGTCGATACTCCAAAATCTGCTTTGATCATGGTAGGGTTTCTGTACTGCCTACCGAAGCCTTCGTACAATCAGGTGATATTAATGAATTTCAAGGGGATGTGGTGCGTGTCTACGACAATTTGAGCGATCAAGCGCTGCACAGTGAAGGCATGGCACAGATTTGTCAAAGTTTTGTTGATGCGTGTGAGTTGCCCAGTGTGTGCCAAATTGAAATTCATCAAATGCGCATCATTGCCAAACAAGACAGCGCTCCTGCTGAGTCGGCGCCTGAAGGGATTCATCAAGATGGCTTTGACTATGTGGGCGTTTTCACCATTCAAAGATACAATCAATCAGGCGGTGAGCTGATGATTTGGCGTGATAAACAGTCGCCAAAGCCTGTCAGCACCTTAACGCCTAAGGCTGGCGAATATTGCATCGTCAATGATCGTACGCTGTGGCACAGCGCGTCTGCTGTGGCTGTGGGCGATCAAGATCAGGTTGGGTATTGGGATTTGCTTGTGTTAACAGCGAATAATCCAAATCTTTCATCTGATTGATCACTGATTTATCCAGCGTTCTGTTGTCTTATCTTATGTGTTGTCTTAGGGAAAAGTTATGCTTCAAGATCGATTGTCTGACATTCGCCGTCAGTTTGCGGCATTCAATTATGCCAACGACAATGGGGATTTGCCCATCTATTTTGATGGACCTGGCGGCTCTCAGGTGCCTGACTGCGTCACTCAAGCGATGATGGATTACCTTAGGCATGGTAATAGTAATATGGGTAGCCATCATCATGCCGGCGTGCAGACGATGTCGATGAATCAACAAGCAAGAACACAGGCGGCGATTTGGCTGGGTGCCGATGCTGATGAGATCGTGTTTGGGCAAAATGCAACCAGTTTGATGTTCATGATATCTCGTGTGGTTGCTGCCACTTGGCAGGCGGGTGATAATGTCGTTGTCAGCAGCTTAGATCACTACTCTCAAGTCTCTGCATGGCAGCTGGCAGCGATGGAGCGTGGTGTTGAAGTTCGGATGATCCCGTTGAACGCCAATCACGATGATATCGATTATCAGGCGGCTGAGTCCATGATTGATGAGCGCACTCGTCTGGTGGCGGTTGGCTTGGCGTCTAATTTGATTGGTACGATCATTGATATCAAGCAGCTATCAAAAACCGTCCAGTCGGTAGGTGCTTGGCTTAGTATCGATGCTGTCCATGCGGCGGTGCACATGCCCATTGATGTCAAAGCACTGGGGGCTGATTTATTATTTGCATCGGCTTATAAAATTGGGGGTCCGCATTTGGGCATGATGTTTGCGCGCCGTGAGATTTTACAAGCATTAACCCCTTATAAAGTGGCGCCTGCCACCAATAAGCCGCCCATGTCATACGAACAAGGCACGCAGTCTTTTGAGTCGCAGGCGGGCTTTATCGCCATGATGCGCTACTGGGCGAGCTTATCGGGAGCTGATGAACTCACCCCTGACAGCAAAGCAAACAGTTATGACTTGGTGAGCACCTATGAGCAGCAGCAAAGCCAATATATTTTGGATAAATTTGGTCAACGACCATTTTTGAAGCTGTATGGTAAGCCAAGCGCAGAAGGGCGAACGCCGACTTTTGCGTTCAATATCATCAAAGATGGCAATATCCAAAGTGGTGCGGCGCTCAGTCGATTTTTGGGCAAGCAAAACATCGCGCTTGGCT
Organism: Moraxella canis; assembly: GCF_034424565.1. Classification (NCBI taxonomy): domain Bacteria; kingdom Pseudomonadati; phylum Pseudomonadota; class Gammaproteobacteria; order Moraxellales; family Moraxellaceae; genus Moraxella; species Moraxella canis. The sequence continues at coordinate 1,937,921 of NZ_CP139961.1, forward strand.
ATGGTAATTTTTATGCTCAAGCCTTAGCAGAAGCGCTAAGCCCAACAGGATCAGTGCTTAGAATGGGCTGCCTGCATTATACGACCTTTGATGAGATTGATCGATTGTTTGCGGCGATCGATATGGGCGTGGATCAAGTGTATCGATAAAGAGGGCAGGGAAGACCAGCGATCAAGTCTGGCGACATTGATCAAGTCTGGCAAGCCAAGTTATCGACACTGCCAGACTTGATGTCTCATAAGTATAAATGGGCTGATGTCCAATAGATTTTGGGTGTTTGTGCGCTTATGCCAACCCAAAGCTTGCAAACAAGTCGTATTCGCTTGCTTCATCAATCACCACGCTGAGCATATCTCCTGCTTTGACTGTGGCATCGATATTATCCACATAGACATGACCGTCAATTTCGGGCGCATCAGCATAGCTTCGGCAGATGGCGATATTTTCTTCGGTGTCGATCTCATCCACCAACACGACCAACGTTTTACCCACTTTTTCAGCAAGTTTTTCTGCACTGATCTTTTGCTGAAGTGCCATCAGGCGCTCATAGCGTGCGTGCTTGATCTCTTCGGGCACAGGATTGGGCAGATCATTGGCGACCGCGCCTTCGACTTCTGAATAAGTAAAGCAGCCCACACGATCCAAGCGAGCCTTGGTAAGCCAATCAAGCAGATATTCAAAATCTTCATCGGTTTCGCCAGGAAAGCCGACCACGAAAGTTGAGCGAATCACGATATCTGGGCAAATGGCGCGCCATGCTTGGATGCGCTCAAGGGTGTTCTCGCTCATGGCAGGGCGTTTCATAGCCTTTAGGACGCTGGGGCTTGCGTGCTGAAAGGGGATGTCAAGATAGGGCAGTAAGCCTCCCGTGCCACCAGAAGCCGCCATGCTGTCTGCCATGATTTGGACCACGGCATCCACATGTGGGTATGGATACACATAATGCAGCCGCACCCAGATCCCAAGCTTTGCCATCGCCTCGCACATATCGTAGAATTTTGATTTAAGCGGCTGACCTTCCCAAAACGCGGTTTTATATTTCAAATCCACACCATAAGCGGAGGTGTCTTGAGAGATGACCAAAAGCTCTTTGACGCCAGATTTTTTGAGCGCGGCAGCTTCTTTCATGACACTGTCTATCGGGCGACTGACCAAATCGCCGCGCAGCGACGGAATGATACAAAAAGTACAGCGGTGATTACAGCCTTCAGAGATTTTTAAATAAGCGTAGTGCTTGGGTGTCAGCTTGATGCCGGCTTCATTAATCAGGTCGATCTTTGGATCGTAGTGCTTGGGTTTTGCTGGCTTTGGCACATGATGATTAACCGCCGAGACCACCTCTTCATATGCGTGGGCGCCTGTGACCGCCAGAACAGCAGGATGCATGGTGCGGATTTTGTCAGCATCTTTACCCAAGCAGCCGGTCACGATCACCTTGCCATTTTGATTGATTGCTTCACCGATGGCATCTAGTGATTCTTGCACCGCTGACTCAATAAAGCCGCAAGTATTAACCACCACCAAGTCAGCGCCGGCATAATCCTTGGCGACCTGATAGCCTTCACGAGACAGCTCGGTGATGATGCGCTCGCTATCAACCAGTGCCTTTGGGCATCCCAAAGACACAAAGCCGATTTTGGGTGCTTCACCTCGATGGCTCAAGCCAGCTTCTGCCGCCTGCTCAATGCTGCGATTTTGGTTATGGTTGGCTTTATGATGATAGGCAGGCTGGTTTGCTTGCGCATCTTGGCTTTTGGTTTTTGGATCAAATACAATTGGGCTTGACATAGTTGGCTCGGATGATACTGGCAAAGTTAAATGGCTGATAATAGATTATATTTTAGCATATTTGCCCCAGTGGGGTGATAGTAAACATGAACGGCAGTCATACAATCGTCATGTAAAATGGGTACAATAACCAAAGAAAAAATCCCCAAGCCAGGGGAGACTTGGGGAGAAAGTGAAAAGCTTATAAAAGCTACACTAAAAATGGCGCAGCGGACGGGGCTCGAACCCGCGACCCCCGGCGTGACAGGCCGGTATTCTAACCAACTGAACTACCGCTGCAATATGGTGGGTGGTAACGGGATCGAACCGCTGACCCTCTGCTTGTAAGGCAGATGCTCTACCAACTGAGCTAACCACCCTAAAATGTGTTTTTTCTTTAAACAGTTTACTGTGTTTAAGAAAAAGATTCGATACGGTGTCAAGGTATCAACATTTTAAGTTCTTAAACGACTTAGTGAGTGATGTCTCACTGTGTTCGTTCGTTGTGGTGCGTATTATATAGAATTTCACAGCAGTGTCAAATGCTTTTTGGGTGAAATTACCTGATATTTTGGATAAAGTTTATAAGTGATTGATATTTAATGAGTTATTTTTTTCATCATTTGGTCATATTTTTAGCGCTTTTTCGATGTCGGCGGTCAAGCTTTCAGGTCTGGTAATGGGTGCATAGCGCTTGATGACTTGACCATCTCGCCCAATGAGAAATTTGGTAAAATTCCATTTGATGGCATCACCAAACACACCGCCTTGCTGAGATTTTAGCCACTGAAATAACGGATGGGCATTGTCACCATTGACTTTGATTTGATCCATCATCAAAAACTGAGCGCCATAATGCCGCTGACAAAACTCGCCAATCGCCGCACCAGTGTTGGGTTCTTGATTGCCAAACTGATTGCAAGCAAAGCCAATAATGACAAGCCCTTGGGCGTGATAGCGATCGTGCAGCGCCTGTAGAGCTGCAAACTGAGGGGTAAATCCGCACTGGCTTGCCGTATTGACAATCAATAAAACCTTGCCCTTAAAACGACCCAAATTCACTTGCTGACCTGTCAGATCGGTTGCGCTAAAGTCATAGACGCTTGTCATCATCTTTCCTTGTTAACACGGTTTGGTTTAAAAAATACTGATCTTTAGCTTAACACAAACTGATCTTAGATGGTATCAATGGATGACTTGACAAATTTTGTGCGAAATTTTTTTTTAGGTGCACACTTGTCAAAGGATGTGAATTGCGATACAGTTAGGTTTGAATTTTAGACATCAGCGTTCATTAATTGCTGTTAGGCGAATAAATCCAAGGATTTTTAAGGTTTATTGGCTATTATCAAAGGATCTGATCATGTTTCGCATACTCACTGACCTATCAGTTAAAATGGTGAAAAGCTATCTGCCATCGCCATTTGTCTTTTGTATCATACTTACCTTGGCGGTCTATGTCGCCGCGCTGATTTTTACCAACCAAACCGTATTTGAAGCTGCCAAGTTTTGGGGTGATGGGCTTTGGTCATTGCTCGGATTTTCAATGCAAATGGCGCTGATTTTGGTGACAGGGCATGTGCTTGCCAAGGCGCCTGTGATTGGTCGGCTACTAGATGGCATCGCTGCCAAAGTCAAAAGTCCTAAGCAAGCGATTATCACAGTGACGGTGGTGGCGCTGATGGGCTGCTGGATAAATTGGGGCTTTGGGCTGATTGTTGGCGCAGTGTTTGCCAAATCTTTGGCGCGCCAAGTCAAAGGTGTGGATTATCCGCTGCTGGTGGCGTCTGCTTATTCAGGATTTTTGATTTGGCATGGTGGCTTATCAGGGTCCATTCCGCTGGCGTTAGCGACGGAAGGTGCTGACTTGGTCAGACTGTCTGGTGAGACCATCACTGCTGCTATTCCAGTCAGCCAAACACTGTTTTCACCATTAAACCTTGCCATCGTAGCGGGGCTATTTATTGGCTTGCCCATCATTAATATGCTGATGCTGCCAAAAACGCCCATCATCGCAGATCCTGCCAAGCTCCAAGAGCCAGCGCCTGAGGTGCCTTTGCGTGATACACCCGCCCAAAAACTTGATGATAATCGGTTCATTGCGCTCATCATCGTGGGCATTGCAGCGGTATATTTATTTGGACATTTTGCCGCCAATGGGTTTAATTTGGCGCTAAATATTGTCATTGGACTGTTTTTATTTGCAGGGCTATTTGCGCATGGGACGCCTGAGCGCTACAGCCGTGCCATCGAAGACAGTGCCCGCGGCATCGCTGGGATTGTCTTGTTATTCCCATTTTATGGCGGTATCATGGGTTTGATGATGGGGGCAAGCGACGGCGGCAGCTCGCTGGCAGGGCAGATCAGTAATGCCTTTGTGGCAATGTCTAACGAATCCACTTTTCCGATTTTGGCATTTTTGAGTGCTGGATTGGTCAATGTCTTTGTGCCATCAGGTGGCGGTCAGTGGGCGGTTCAAGGTCCGATCATGCTACCAGCTGGCGCTGAGCTTGGGGTGTCGCCAGTGACGACAGCGATGGCGATCGCTTGGGGAGATGCTTGGACGAACATGATCCAGCCGTTTTGGGCACTGCCATTGCTTGGCATTGTCGGTCTTGATGCGCGTGCGATCATGGGCTATTGCTTGATGGCGCTGGGTTATTCGGGCATTTTGATTTGTGGATTATTTATTATTTTTGGATAATGTAACTGTTAATTAATTGGGTCAATTCTGGCTTTATTTTAGGGAGTAAATGATGAGCAATAAAGTATATCAAGACGCCACCTCAGCGTTGGCGGATATTGTTAAGGACGATCAAACAATCGCGGTCGGCGGGTTTGGCTTATGCGGCATTCCAGAGCGGCTGATTGTGGCACTGCGCGACACAGGCGTCAAGGGTTTGACCTGCATTAGCAATAATGCTGGTGTCGATGATTTTGGATTGGGATTATTATTACAAACTCGTCAAGTCAAAAAAATGATCGCCTCTTATGTGGGTGAAAATAAAGAGTTTGAGCGGCAATTTTTATCAGGCGAGCTGGAGGTTGAGCTGACGCCGCAAGGTACTTTGGCAGAAAAGCTGCGCGCAGGCGGGGCGGGCATTCCTGCGTTTTTCACCAAAACGGGTGTAGGCACACAAGTCGCTGAAGGCAAGGAAGTCAGACAGTTTGATGGCGAAGACTATGTCATGGAGCGCTCACTGGTCGCTGATGTGGCACTGGTCAAGGCATGGAAAGCGGACAAAGCGGGCAATTTGGTATTTCGAAAAACCGCGCGTAACTTCAATCCTGATGTCGCCACTGCAGGCAAAATCACTGTGGTAGAAGTCGAAGAGTTGGTAGAAGTCGGTGAGATTGATCCAGACAGCGTACACTTACCTGGGATTTATGTACATCGCATCATTGTCAATGCCAATCCAGAAAAACGCATTGAGCAGCGCACCACTCGCAGCGCATAATTACAGTATTATCATAAAGGAGAATAGTCATGGCGTGGAATCGTGAACAAATGGCGCAGCGAGCTGCCCAAGAGCTGCAAGATGGTTTTTATGTCAATCTTGGCATTGGGCTTCCGACTTTGGTTGCCAATTATATCCCAGAGGGCGTCAATGTGATGCTACAATCTGAAAATGGCTTACTTGGCATCGGCGCCTTTCCTACCGAAGACGAAATCGATGCCGACTTGATTAACGCAGGTAAGCAGACCGTCACCGCACAGACTGGCGCAAGTTTTTTTGGCAGCTCGCAGTCGTTTGCGATGATTCGTGGTGGTAAGGTGAACTTGGCAATCCTAGGGGCGATGGAAGTCAGCGAGCAGGGCGATTTGGCAAACTGGATGATCCCTGGTAAGATGGTCAAGGGCATGGGCGGCGCCATGGATTTGGTCGCTGGCGTGCAGCGTGTCATTGTGCTGATGGAGCATACCGCCAAAGATGGGTCATTTAAGATCAAGTCGGCTTGCGATTTGCCATTAACTGGTCAAAAGGTAGTGCATCGCATCATCACAGATTTGGCGGTCTTGGATGTCACTGACAGTGGTCTTAAATTGGTTGAGCTGGCAGATGGTGTCAGCTTTGATGAATTACAAAGCAAAACCGGTGTGACGATCGCTCAATGATTGATAAAATTTATATCATAATACATGAAATGATAAGGGGATAATTATGACAGATTCGGTCGTGATTGTGGCTGCCAAGCGTACGGCAGTGGGGTCTTTTTTGGGGTCGTTATCAAGCTTGCCTGCGCCTAAGCTTGGGGCGGCTGTGATCAGTGATTTATTAGCTGAAACAGGTGTGTCACCTGAGGCGGTGAGCGAAGTGATCATGGGGAATGTGCTCACCACAGGCGTGGGTCAAAACCCAGCACGCCAAGCAGCGATGTTTGCCCAGTTGCCAGTACAAATCCCAGCAACCACAGTGAATGTTGTGTGCGGCTCTGGACTTAAGGCGGTGCAGATGGGCGTGCAGGCGATTTTGTGCGGCGATGCTGATATTGTGATCGCTGGTGGTCAAGAGTCGATGAGCCAAAGCCCACATTTTGTGCATTTAAGAGATGGCATCAAGATGGGTAATGGCTCGCTCACTGACAGCATGATTGCTGATGGCTTGACCGATGTGTATCATGGCTATCACATGGGCATTACTGCTGAAAATATCGCTGAACGGCTACAGATCACTCGTGATGCCCAAGATGAATTTGCGTTGGCATCTCAGCAAAAAGCTGCCGCCGCTCAAGTCGCTGGTAAATTTGACAGTCAAATCACTGCCGTGAGTGTCCCGCAGCGTAAAGGCGACCCGATTATCGTAGATCAAGATGAGTACATCAAGCCTAATACCACTTTGGAGGGACTTGCTAAGCTGCGCACCGCCTTTAAAAAAGACGGTACGGTGACGGCTGGCAGCGCTTCGGGCATTAATGATGGCGCAGCGGCGGTCATGCTTATGAAACAAAGCCGAGCCCAGGAGCTTGGTTTGCCGATACTTGCCAAGGTCGTCTCGTATGCAGCCACTGGTATTGAGCCTGAAGTCATGGGTCTAGGTCCGGTGTCAGCTGTCCAAAAAACGCTGGATAAAGCCGGCTGGACGGTTGATGATGTTGACTTATACGAAGCCAATGAAGCCTTTGCTGCACAGGCGCTTGGCGTATCATGCCAGCTTGAGCTGCCAAGCGAGCGCGTCAACGTCAATGGCGGCGCCATCGCCATCGGTCATCCGATTGGCGCTTCAGGCTGTCGCATTTTGGTGACTTTGATTCATGAGATGATCGCAAGTAACAAATCCAAGGGCGTTGCTACTTTATGCGTGGGCGGCGGTATGGGGCTTGCTTTGGCGATTGAACGCGAATAATTAATTGCTTGATTGATAAAATCACGCTCTGCATAGGGTGTGATTTTTTTGCGTTTTTGTAAATATCATAAATGATAAAAATGGTGTAAAATAGCCGATTTTTATCAGTCAGCATCGTTATGAAATTTATCATCAAGCTTTTTCCTGAAATCATCATGAAAAGCGACTCAGTTCGCAAGCGTTTTGTCAAAATTTTATTTTATAATATCAAATCAGCGCTGCGCCACTTTGATGAAAAAGTGGTGGTGATTCGCCATTGGGATTTTATTGAAGTCAAGACAAATCAAGATAAGCATCTGCAGATTCGTGAGGCGCTTCAGTGCATTTCAGGCATTCATCATTTTTTGGAAGTTGATGAAAAAAAGTACCAAGATTTGCATGATATTTTTGAATATGTCTATTTAGATTATAAAGATAAACTGATTGATAAGTCCTTTTGTGTGCGCGTGAAGCGGCGCGGCAAGACCGAATTTGACTCGATGGAGGCGGCGAGCTATATCGGCGGCGGCTTAAATCAGCGTATAGATAGTGCTTATGTCAAGCTTAAAAATCCTGAGGTTACCGTCGCCATTGAGATTGAAAATGACAAAGTGTTTTTGGTCAAAGGGCGTTTTGAAGGTCTTGGCGGATTTCCGATGGGCACCCAAGAAGATGTCTTGTCGCTGATTTCAGGTGGCTTTGATTCGGGTGTCTCAAGCTATATGTTCATGCGCCGTGGTAGCCGCGTCCATTATTGTTTTTTTAATTTGGGCGGGCAAGGGCATGAACTGGGCGTCAAACAAATGGCGTATCATCTGTGGTCTCGATATTCGCTGTCGCACAAGGTGAATTTTGTGACGGTGAATTTTGAGCCCGTTGTTGCTGAGATCTTAAAGACAGTTGATGATGGTCAGATGGGCGTCATTTTAAAGCGTATGATGGTCAGAGCCGCCAGTCAAATTGCCAAGCAAATGAAAATCCAAGCACTGGTCACAGGCGAGGCATTGGGTCAGGTGGCGAGCCAAACACTGACCAATCTGCGCTTGATTGATCAAGCGTCATCTGCGCTGATTTTGCGTCCATTAATTACCGAAGATAAAGAAGCTATTGTAAAAACCGCAGAAAAAATTGGCACATTTGATATCGCCAAATCCATGCCTGAATACTGTGGTGTCATCTCAAAGTCACCGACTGCTAAAGCTTCTGAATTTAAAATTTTGGAGCAAGAATCACGGTTTGATTTTGAAATTTTAAATCATGCCATCCAAAGTGCGCAGGTTCTTGACATTCGCCGCTTGGATATGAGTGATGCGCCAATCATGCCCAAAGTGGTTGATCATGTTCGGTCAGGCGAGGTGGTGCTAGATATCCGCGCGCCTGATGAGGCTTGCGATGCACCGCTCACTGTCGATGCGCCAGTGATTTGTTTGCCATTTTATAAGCTGGGCTTGCAGTTTGCCAAACTTGATGACACCAAAACTTATCTTTTGTATTGCCAACAAGGCGTGATGAGTCGGTTGCAGGCAGGGCAGCTGCTATCTCAAGGGTATAATAATGTCAAAGTGCTCAAATTAAATGCATAAAAAATGCTGAAAATGCTTGACACCCAATAAAATTGCGATATAATATGCCACACAAAGCGGGAATAGCTCAGTTGGTAGAGCACAACCTTGCCAAGGTTGGGGTCGCGAGTTCGAATCTCGTTTCCCGCTCCAAATTTTAGAAAGCTCAAATCGAAAGATTTGGGCTTTTTTGTTGTTTAAAATCAAGGGTTTGTGTGGCTGCTTATCTTTATTGTTGTGTGACCACTTTTGATAAGTTGGTCACCGCTGATTTTGATGGTGACCAAAAGGTATCCACTTTGGTGACCAAAGGTGCTTTGCGGTGCACTGTGCAAATTACCAATTTGACCCCAGCTCGTTTTTGTACCTTTTTTTTTGCAATCTTAAGTACAAATAAGTAATTTGCCAGCAATAAGCATTTTGCAAATCCTAAAGTACTTATGGTTGGCACTTGCAATCCTATTTGGTTAACTCCGAATTTGGCACATGCTCAAAAAATCTCTCCAACCTGCACATCTAGCGCTTCACAAATTTTATCAATCGTCTCAAAATCAATCCGTGAAAAAAACAAAATGCAAACAGTATTCGCTTGTGATAGCCAAGACTTATCTTCAATGAGTGATATGCAACTGGCAAATAGACTGACCAAAGAATTGATTGTCGATTTAAACATTCAAGAAGGGCATGGATTATGTTACTTTTTAAACGTAAGTCCTTGCTATTATAACTATTTGGCAGTTTGGAGATGGGTGATGGCATGGGTGGAGAGCGACAATGCTCAAGCATTCAGCGCTGGCAGCTATGACGATGTGTATCATGAGATACGTGCTGATTTTATTAAACAATTCCCAGTAAGGTCATTTTAAGACCCATCATTAATGGCTTTAGTTAAAACAAATACCGTTTGTAAAGATGCAAGCGGTATTTTTATAAAGAGGACTTTACAAAGCCTATTAAATACAGTAAAATCTTGAAAATGTTACTTTTTCAGGATGGCGACATGAGTAATTATGGCGGCAAGCGTCCAAACAGTGGGCGCAAACCACACCCAATGGGCGAAACCGTGGTCAAGCGTGTGCCTAAAGGACTGATACCGATTGTCGATACGCTCATAAAAACCCACCAAAAACCGTTGAATGGCGTCATCAAAACCCTTGCTTGTATGCCTTTTGATGCTCAGCATATCGATCCTAAGGCAGATGTGATCCAAATACCCCTTGCCTTAGAGCGCATTCCGGCAGGTTTTGCGTCACCGGCTGAAGGCTATGCTGAAGATTATATTGATCTTAATGAGTACTTAGTACGCAATCGTTCAGCAACCATTATCGTGCGCTGTGGTGGTGACTCCATGCTTGATGCTGGCATTGCCAAAGGCGATCTGCTGGTGATTGATCGCAGTGTGACCCCCAGTCACCGTGATATCGTCATGGCAGACTTAGGTGCCCAATATACCATCAAGCGATTACATTTTTTAAAGCAAGGTGGGGTGGAGCTGCATTCAGAAAATAGCAGCAGCCAAGCAAACTATCCAAATTACACCTTTGGCGAGGGCGATGAGCTTGCCATTGTGGGTGTGGTGATGCATGTTTTAAAAGACATGAGAGTCAAGCACTGATGTATGCGTTGATTGATGGCAATAGCTTTTATTGCTCTTGTGAGCGTGCATTCAATCCCATGCTTAAAAACAAAGCTGTTGTGGTGTTATCTAATAACGACGGCTGTGTGGTGGCACGCACCGCAGAAGCCAAAGCCCTTGGCATTAAGATGGGTGTGCCATATTTTCAAATCAAAGAGTTGGTTCATACAGGTCAAGTGATCGCCTTTTCAAGTAATTATGAGCTGTATGGCGACATCTCAAAGCGCATGATGACAACCATCAAAAGCTTGGTGCCTGCCACAGAGATTTACTCCATTGATGAATGTTTTGCCGATTTAACAGGCATCAGCCAAGCCAAGTTACACACTTTGGGCAAAGAGATTAAAAATAGGGTTTGGCAATGGGTAGGCATTCCAACCTGTGTTGGCATCGCACCAACCAAAACATTGGCAAAGTTTTGTAATCATTTGGCCAAAAAACATGCGCAATTTGCTGGAGTGGTGGTTTGGACGGATTGGTCAAAGGAGCTTCAAACCAGGGCGTTAGCCAGTGAGCCAGTTGCCCAAATATGGGGCATTGGTCAGCAAACCGCCAAAAAATTACAAGCCTTAGGAGTGATCACGGCGCTAGACTTTGCCAATCTTGACCTGCAGACACTCAAACATCATTTTAATGTCGTCACTCAAAGAACATGGCAAGAAATCAATGGTAAACCTTGTGCAGCTCTTGAGATTGAAGAAGCCAAAAAGCACATCATCAGAAGCCGAAGCTTTGCCAAAACCATCACGGATTTGATGCCCTTGCAAGCCGCCATCAGCCATCATATCAGTGCTGGCGCCAAAAAGCTGCGTGAGCAAAACACCAAAGCCCATCTACTGAGTGTATTCATTAAAACCAGCCCCTTTGATCAAAACCGTCACTATAACGGCTTTAAATGTGTGACCCTCTCACAGGGCAGCTGTGATGATTTGGTGCTCAATAAACTGGCGCAGCATCTACTCAAACAGATTTATCAGCCAGGATTTGGATATAAAAAATGTGGCATTGAGCTTGGTGGCATTGAGCCGATCAGCCGCCATCAGTTTGATCTGTTTGGTGCATCAGAGGACCATAACCCCCAACTGATGCAAGTGCTAGACTGCATCAACCACACTTACGGCAAAGGCACACTCAAACTTGCGACCGAAACCCTGTCTGATGACTGGCAGATGAGCCGCACAATGATGAGTCAGCGATTTACCACCAGATTGGATGAGGTGCTCACGGTGATTTGAGTGATAAAAAGTTGATGGTGAATAAAAATCGGGGACATAAACCAAGATTGAACTGTGATATCACTATGTTGTTAAATTATATTTAATAAAATTAACTAATAAACTTTGCTAAAAGTTGTTTAAATGGCAATCTGGGGTATATAGGTCTACAGGCAGGTTTTCATGTGAAGGATTGTAGTAGCAATCTAAAATTATTTATCATCTAGTAAAAAATAGGTTTATTAATGGGGCTGTCCTAGATAATGACTAAAAACTCCATTTAGGTTAAAATAACCCAATGAGAAAAAGTCGTCTAAGTCAGTACAAACAAAACAAACTCATTGAGCTGTTTGTTGCAGGTGTTACTGCAAGAACGGCAGCTCAATTAGCCAATGTAAATAAAACAACAGCTGCTTACTATTTTCACCGATTACGCCTACTCATCTATCAACACAGTCAGCACCTGGAAATGCTAGATGGCGAAGTTGAAGCTGATGAGAGCTATTTTGGCGGAACACACAAAGGTAAGCGTGGTCGTGGTGCAGGTGGTAAGACTGCGGTATTTGGCTTATTAAAGCGTAATGGCAAGGTTTATACCGCCCCGTACCCAACACAAAGTCAGCCACTTTATTGCCCATTATACGAGAAAAAGTAAAGCCTGACAGTATTGTTTACACAGATTTCTACAAAAGCTATGATGTGCTTGATGTCAGTGAGTTTAACCACTTTAGAATCAATCACAGTACGCACTTTGCAGAAAAACAAAATCATATTAACGGAATTGAGAATTTTTGGAATCAGGCAAAACGCCATTTACGCAAATTTAACGGTGTTCCCAAAGAACACTTTGAGCTTTATCTTAAAGAATGCGAATGGCGTTTTAATAACAGCGACCTTAAATCTCAAATTTCCATTTTAAAACAATTAGTTAAGGGTAGTTTGGGTTAGTTATCTAGGACAGCCCCTTATTTATTTTGCAAATAACGGTTTTATTGTTTTATTAGTTATTCCTGAATGTTTTCCCACATCCTTTTCTGGAAGATCTTTATAGTTCGGTGCAGTCTCAGGGCGGGTTGCTATTAAGTGATTATTTAAATAGCTAGATATTTGCTGACCAAAAGTTAAGGTTGAATTAGGATTGAAGAAACTGGCTCCGAAAACTGCCCCAAAGTAGTCGGATGGTAAGTCTTCATACGAATAAGCAGAATGAGGTGCTTTAATACTATCTATACGTTCCTGAATATAGCCTTGTTTAACAGCATGGTTAATTGATTGATCAACTATTTGACTATCTGTATATCCCATAAAAACAAATGATGGATTTGTTTTTATTTGAATCTTGTAATTATATGCCTCACTAGCATAAAATAAGAAATGAACCATATCAATCCAACCACCTTTTTTTGTATAGATATATCTAGATGCTTTATTGTTAAAGTAACCTGTCTGTGTTGGCTCTAACATCCAACTGGTTTCATTCAATGATAAGAGATAAAGATGAGCTTCATTGCCCTGAAACAACCCAACTTTGCGACCGGAATTGTTTAGTAGATTCTCAAAATCTTTTACTGTCCCGACCAACTCCTTATTTACGGCATTCCACCTCACCGCCTCTGCCGCCATATCAGCAGCCACATTAACATCTTCACCAGCATAGGCAGCGGTGACGCCTGCGATCAGTTTGGCTTGATTGATGAGTTTATCTTTTTCATCTTGGGTTAGGGTGTTTGGATTATCGGTATGCCAATCACCCCGCATCTCACCAACGACAGCGCCGATGGCGGCGGCATCACAATCATTGCCAGCAGCTTTGGCAGATAGACAGCCTGTCAGACCTGCGGCAATCTTATGAGCAATATTGTCACTTAGCGTGTCGCTGTCAAAATCTTTGACGATATTTGAGAAAGTGTCTTGAGTGGCGACAGCGGTGAACTGCACTCTAAGGTTCTTTTTGAGATTCTCCTCAAAATCACTGCCATAGACAGCGGTCTGTAACAAGCTTGTACTGGTACTATCGGCAATGGCTTTCACCAATCTTTGGTCAAAGCCTGTTTGGGTGATATCTATGCCTTTTAACCCCAAGCCCTTATCAATCTTATGGCTAATGCCAGCACTTGCGATGGCAAGGGTGAGTTGTTTGACATTGTCTTTGGAACCAAGTTCTTTGAGAGTCGCTTCAACATCTCCCTTGTTGTTAATCAAGCTAACGCTAGCTTGGGACGCAAGCGAACTAAACGCAGCACCTGCCATTGCTCCGACAGTCTGACTGCCCACATTAGCAGCGACGGTGCCGGCGATACCGCTGGCTGTACCACCCGTTGCCATACCAACTGCAATCGCCACAATGGCAGCACCAGCAGGCGTCAACCCTTCTTGCTTATAATCCCAGCTTTCTTCTGCTAGGATAATCTCTTGCCAGAGGGTGTCTTCTCTATCAATAAACTGATTTAAATAGCTGTACTCTGGCTGTTGTATGAGGGTATCGATTTGCTCTTGTAGCGTGGTGCCTGCCTTTTGCTCTTGTTGAGAGGTGGGGATTTGTATCTCTACGCCATCTAAAGCGATGATGGTCGGTGTATTATTGCCTACAAAGCTTGGTAGTGTGGCAGTTTGCTTAATACTACCACTATCCTCAGTCTTTTGCCAGACGACATAGTTATCATTACTGGTAGTGTGTTCAGAGGTGCCTGAGATGGCGGCTTGTAGGTATAGCTTACCACCACTAACCACAGTCGCATTGTCAGAATAATGAAACTGCGTACCCTCTAGCAGCGTTGAGCCATTTGATTTGGTGCTGATATTCTTGGCTTGCAAGGTGGTGGTGATGGCATCTACCTGATCAAAGGTGTGGGTATGATCGCCTTTATCAACAGTTGCTCCAAGCCATTTCAAGCTTGTGATTAAAGCTTGATTGTCGAAATCTTCGTTGAATTTGCCTGATCTGTCAGGGTTGGGGTGGTTGTTTAAGTGATTAACACCAATATCCAGACGCTGTCTGGCAGCGATGACAGGGGCAGTGTGATGGTCATTTTCTTGATTGGTTTGTTGATTGGTGGTTTTGGCTGGCGTATTATTGAGCGTGTCAGCTTGGATGGCAAGCTGTGTGCCATAGAGACGACCACCAGCAAGGTTGTTGATGGTGTCATTGGCTTTCACAATGGTCGTATCGCCATTGTGAAAGCCTTGGTTTGTGATATCCGTTTGGCTAGTAATCTGTGTATGATTGCCGCTTGTGATGATACCTGCTTGCGTGTTATCAATGTGATTGGCATTCAGTGTTAATGTTTGACCTGCGGTCAATTGGCTTTGGTTAATCAGCTTACCACTTGTTGTAAACGCTAAGCGATTGGCAACAAGCTTATCTTGATCGGTGTGGGTATAGTCTGCCAGTTGGGTGATGGTAAGTGTATCAGCCGTGATGGCACCACCGTTTTGTAACTCTTTGGCAGTGATATCTGCTTGTTTGACTGCGGTCATGGTGCCGTCTTGATTGATAATACTGTCTTTGGCGATAAGTGTGATATCGGTGCCGCTTGTTAGGCTACCACCCGTGTTGATGATGGTAGATTCACTGCCAATCACCATGCCATCTTTGGCAGTGATGCTGCCTTTGCTGTTGTCAAAGCTGGTTAATTGCCAGTGCATCTCATCTAAGGCGATTTTACTGTCGGTGTTGGTCAGGGTGTTGGTATTTAGGCTTTGTGCATCGATGGATGCTTGCTTGGTGTTACTGGTTTGATTAGCACTGATTTGTCACTTTCGACCACATGCGCCAGCTCTTTTGGCAGCAGACTTGCATTTATACATTTTTATACACGTACAATATAAATTATATATTTATTGTATAATTTATACATTGGTTGTATAATTTAGTATAAAACAAAAGGACGCAAGGAGCTTTATTCATGATTCGAGACCCGCTATATTTTAATAGAACGCAATTAGCTGAGCGGTTGGTTGACAACCTACACTCCAATATATTACATGCAATTACCTTATTTGCCCCACGACGCATGGGCAAAACCCAATTCTTGGATAATGACATCACCCAGATTGCCAAAGAACAAGGGTTTTCTGTGTTTTATTACAGCTTCATGGACCAGCCCAACCAAACCCGTGAACACTTCATGTTCGCTTTAGCTACCTTCTTAGCTGAGATAGAATCACCACTGTATAAGAAAGCTAATTCATTAACAAAGATTGAGCTTTTTGGTGCCAGCCTAGAATGGAATGTGGATGCACCCCCGCCACCAAGCAGTGTCAGTGGTTATATCAGTCGTATGGCTAAAACCAACAAACCCGTATTGATGCTTCTTGATGAAGCTCAAGAAATGGCTAAAAAATCCGACATGAGAGACTTAATAGGCTCTTTGCGAACTGGATTAGATATCCATCGAGACCGAGTAAAGGTTATCTTTACCGGTAGTAGTCCGCATGGTCTAAAATCCATGTTTAATGACTATAAAGCCCCGTTCTTTAATTTTGCGCATCAAATTGACTTTCCAATTTTCGGTAAAGAATTTACCGATTTCTTAGCTGATATTTATGAACAAAGAACAGGCAGCTCTATAGATAAAGAAAAATTCTTTTCTTACTTTGCCGCATTGGGGCATACACCATTATTCGCTAGAACGATGATTCAGGAAATGATATTAAACCCTAATCTTACCTTGGAGCAGGTGTTCGAGGTCAAACTCGAGGAGTTTACTAAAATTCTTGAACGTGCCACTGTTGGTATGCCTGAATTAACAGCTTTGGAAAAAATCATTTTGCAACTGATTTCTGAAAACCATAAATCACTATACAGCGCAAAAACACGTTCTATTATTGCTGAACGACTAGGCGTGGACTCTGTATCCGCTCAGACCGTGCAAGGTCAGCTTAGAAAGCTTGAGAAGAAAGAATTGGTTATTAAAAATGCTCATGGCGACTACGAGCCAGCGATTCTGTATGATTTCTAAAGCAAGGATATAATCCCATGTCACTTAATTCTATATTGCTTATAACTTTAAAGTAAGCGGCAAAGACATTTATCAAAATAGATACCCACCCCATTTCTTAGATACTAAGATTAACGGTTAAGGTTGAATCAAGGACTGAGTTCTGTACTGTACAGGACTTAGTCCTTTTAATTTGCTCTTTATTCTATCATGATTGTAGTAGTGAATATACTCATCAATCGTCTTTTTAAGTTCATCAAGGCTTTTAAACTTCGTTTGTTCATAAAAGATTTCCTGCTTTAGCGCACCAAAGAAACTCTCTATCACTGCATTATCCAAGCAATTTCCTTTTCTTGACATACTTTGGATAATGCCATTGTCTTTTAAGATTTGTTGGTCATTATTCATTTGATAATGCCAGCCTTGGTCGGAATGTAAAATGAGTTGTTGGTTACTGCGATTGCCATCTGCTTGCAGTCGCTTTAGTGCTTTATCAAGCATCTTAGCAACCAAGCCATCATTTGGACTGCTATGCATCTGATGACTGATAATCTCGCCATGAAACAAATCCATGATGGGCGATAAGTAAAGCTTTTTTGTATTGCCTTCTTCATCCACCACTTTAAACTCAGTGACATCCGTTGCCCATTTATGATTGGGCTTGTCTGTTTTAAAATCACGGTTTAAAACATGATCAGCGATTTTGCCTACTTGTCCACGGTAAGTGCTGTGTTTGCTTCGCTTGCGACGAATGACTGCTTTAAGCCCAAGCTCGTTCATTAGCCGCTGTACTTTTTTTATGATTGATAACAAAGCCTAACTGCTTGAGTGCTAGGGTAATACGCCGATAGCCATATCTGCCTTTGTGGGTGTGGTAGATGTTTTGGATTGTATCTTTGATGGCTTGGTGGTTATCAGTCTTGGCAAGTTGCTTTAGATGATAGTAGAATGTTGCTCGTGCAACACCAAGATAAACCAGCAATTGTTTTAGTGGATAAATTTGCCTTAGCTCGTCAATCACTGTGATTTTCTTGGTGATGATTTGCTTTTTCTTTGCTGACGCTCCAAGGCTTCTAACTTTTTTAAAACATCAAGCTCCATGCGTAAGTGTTGTAGTTCAGCAATCAATTCAGCATGGGTTTTTTGTTCATCGGGTTTGGATGTTTGGCTTGCTTGATTGGTCTTTAGCATAGATTGCCTGCCTTTGGGTTTGGAAGTAAGTCCCATGATACCATGAGTTTGATAAGCTTTTAACCATTGATGGAGCACACTTGGGCTGCTGATGTTTAATTCGGTGGCAACTGTTGGCATGGATTTACCAAAGAGTAGTTGTAATACTGCCGAGTGTTTAAATTCTGGTGAATAAATGGCTTTGCTCTTTCTGATACGAATACCATCAATGCCATGAGTTTGGTAGAGACTCACCCAGTTTTGGACGATAGAGCGTTTAATACCAAAAGCGTTGGCTGTGCTGTGGTAACTATGTCCTGTTAAATAATGTTGAATGACGGACAGTTTAAAGTCCATTGTGTATTTGGTCATGAAAAACACCCCAAAGGTTGTCTAACTTTTGGGGTGCGGTTCACTTTGGCTGCTTTTTTCTTTGATTTTTATGTCATTTTGTAACTACAAAATAATTACTAATTAATTACTTTTGCTACATGGTTGGCTAAGTTGATATCATCAATTACTGCTTTTACAATGGCATCAATATTCATGCTATCTATCTAAAAGCGCTTGGATGTTAGTAAATTTACTACCTTGGCTGGGTATTTTAGGTCGTTTCGCCAATGCTCCATTAAATCGTTATAACTACCCCCAAATTCTGACGGCATTAGGTGATATCGGCGTCACAAAACTTACGAATATGGTTTTTAGCTTGTTAATCTGCTTGTTTGATTAGCTTTTTTGTCAAAGTGATTTGTTTTCAATAGGCTGTACCCCATTGATACACTACCGAGTCGCATAAAACCCATATCAATAGAATTTTATTTAGGGTCTGTACTAGAATAACTCTCATGTTATACTAGTTTTATGAAGATAACCTATTGTAAACTCAGTAAAAAAGTACAAAAAAGACTGCTTGAATTTTTTTTTGTACTTGAAGTGACTGCTCGTTCGGCAGCTGATTTGCTACAAATACACCCAAATTCAGCAGCTTTATTCTACCATAAAATCAGACTTGTGATGGAATACCATCTTAATCTTGAGGCTAAAGAATTGTTTGATGGCGAAATAAAGCTTGATGAAAGCTATTTTGGTGGTATTCGTAAAGGCAAGCGTGGTCGCAGAGCTGGTGGTAAAACAGCTGTTTTCGGTCTTTTAAAACGCAACGGTAAAGTCTTTGTGGTTGTGGTTAAAGACACCAAGACTAACACACTCATGCCTATCATCACAAGCAAAATCAAGCCTGACAGCATTGTCCATACTGATAGCTATCGTAGTGACAATGCTCTTGATGTCAGTGATTTTAAGCATGTTAGAATTAACCATTCCAAAGAATTTGCAAAAGACCATAATCACATCAACGGCATTGAAAACTTTTGGTCGCAAGCCAAGCGTGTTTTAAGAAAGTACAATGACATTGACAATAAACACTTTCATCTTTTTATCAAAGAAACCCCAACCTTGGCAATCTCGGGCGACTATTTTTCTCCAAATAACCTTGTTTTATCTTAAATAATCTCTTTATATATCAATATTTTATGATTATTATCAGTGTTGATGATAATTATGCACTTTGTTGTATTTTTATATATTGTCACGAAAAATGGTAGGATAAATTTACCCCATCATTTTTCGTAATTTATTATATTTTTTAATTTTTCATTCTTAAGCTCGTCAATGAAAGTAGTGGGTATTGATTGAGTTAAATCATTTTTATTTATATTTCCTATTTAATAATATTAAACTTTTTTATTCATATCCTGAAAGTCGTTGGTTTGGTTTGGGATTTAATATGCCAATTTTGCGGTGATTGATGGTGTTATTCACCGCATATTTTGCGGAGAATATGTGGTATATAACCGCAGATGAGGTGAAATTGAGTGGAGGTGGTTGATGTTTATATTCATAAATATTTAAATTAGATGGAAGCGACAAATTACGATAAAATAAGATAAAATACGATAAGTTGCGACATTTTATGGAAAATAACGATTAAATTACCCAAGCCACCTACTTTATCAGAACTAGAAGCGAGTGATATTTCATCTGTGCTTTTGAGATATTTGTCAGAACACCCACCAACAGATGCCAAGGGGCGTTATTTGTCACGGGAGCAGTTTCGCTATCGTCACCCAACTGACAGCAAACGGCGTTGGCTTGCTCAAAGACTCAACCGTCACGCCATTATGCAGTCGATGTCTATTGGTGGTTATCAATTCTCGTATTGCTTACCACAAAGCCTGCAAGCCAAGCTATATTACATTGAGCATCACTATCACCAATGGCAATGGTCTATTGATACCGATGAGCTACTCTTTGAAGAGCCGATTACCAGTGCTCAGCTTGAAGGTGCATCTACCACACGCAAGGTTGCCAAAGAGTTACTCGGCAGTCGCCGTGCATCTATGAATAAAAGCGAGGTGATGATTGTCAATAATTATCACTTGATGCAAGCAGTGAAACAATAAATAAATCAACCGCTTGACATCACTATGATTTTGCAATTGCATCAAATCGCCACAGAGGGTGCGATTGACAATGATGCGATTTCGGGTGAATTTCGCCAAGATGATGAGATTGTCATTGCTGATTATCATGGGCAAATTGTTCATCAACCCCCTGCATGGCAGACGCTACCGACCTTGATGCAGGCGTATTGCGATTTTGCTAATGCCGATCATCAAGGGGATGACTTTATCCATCCGATTGTCAAAGCGATTATTCTGCATTTTCTACTCGGCTTTATTCATCCTTTTGGTGATGGTAATGGTAGAACTGCCCGAGCTTTGTTTTATTGGTCACTACAAAAATCAGGCTATACGCATTTTGATTATATCTCCATCAGTCGCTTATTGTACAAAGCACCCAAACAGTATGCGCAAAGCTATATTGATGTAGAAACTGATGAATTGGATATGACTTATTTTATTGCTTATCAGCTCACTATCATTGACCGCGCTATTAACGATTTACAGGCGTTGCTATCGATTGACCAAGTGCCGCAATCTATGCCAAAATCCGTACCTGCAAATCCGACTGTTGATTATAGTAGTCTTAGCATCCATCAGTATCAGCTACTCACAAATACGCCAGCTGACCAAGTGTTGACTGCCAAACAAGTGTCTAATGAGCTTGGCATCTCAGATAGTACCGCTCGTAAGCTACTCAATGAACTTGAGAGTATGGGATTGGCAACCACTGTGCGTAATGGTCGTGGTAAGGGGTATTTGTTGGTGAGGTAGGATTGATGTTGTCTTTAAGTGCTTTAATTAAAGGTATGTTTTGCATGGTTTGAGATTTTGGTGTACCGGTGCATCATCCACCCAAAATCTCTCTCAAAAATGCCCTCAAACTCAAACACTGTATCCCTTCAAAAGTATTGCCGTCAAATTCGTCCATTGTCACCACATATTTCGGGTAGTTGTCTTGAATTTTCAGCAGGTTGCCAAATTCTCGCTCAAGCGTTTTTTCTTCATTAATGGTCAGTGCGGCCTGCACATAAATACGTTCGCCATTACTCTCTGCTACAAAGTCAATTTCTTGGCTATTTAAACCGCCGATTTTGACATCATAACCTGCAATTTGAAGATGATTGAATATGCAGTTTTCAAGCAATTTGCCACGATCTTGTACCCGATAGCCAATCAGGGCGTTTCGCAAACCTAAATCTTCAAAATAGTATTTTTCGCCAATCTCAAAAATGCGTTTACCTTCAATATCATAGCGTGGTACTTTGTGAATTAAAAAGGCGTTGGCAAGATATTCCACATAATTTTGTACCTGCATGCTTGATGTGGTAATTTTCTGCGATTTTAAAAAATCAGAGATTTTTTTGGCGGAAAACAGATTGCCAATATTGCTTGCTAAAAATTGCGTAAGTTGCTCTAAAAATTGCACATTTCGTAACGCATAGCGGTTCACAATATCCCGAATGGCAATGGTGGAATAGATATTCCTCAGATATTCAAACACGATGTTGTCTTGCAACGGCAAGTCTTTCAAATAAGGCAAACCGCCATATTTCAAAAACAGCGACATCGATTTATCGCTATCGTCCAGTTTCATAAATTCAAGAAATTCAAAATAAGACAGGGAATGGACATTAATTTCAATCGCTCGCCCACTCAGGCTGCCTGCAATATCCCGTGAAAGCAAATGAGCATTGCTACCCGTGCAATACAAATCCAATTCGTCATCTAATAAAAGCGAACGCAATGCTTGTTCAAAATCTGTAATTTCTTGAATTTCATCGATAAAAATGTAATTTTTTTGACCGCTCTTTTTCTGCTCTTGCACAAAATCATTCAGGTTCTCTGCGGTTGTAATGTGACTAAATGCCAAGTCTTCTTTGTTGATATAAATAATGTGGGCATTTTCATCCACTGTTTGAATCTCTTGCATAATCTGAAACAGCAAATAGCTTTTACCCACACGGCGTTGCCCAGTAAACACTTTAATCAAAGGTTTTCCGATAAACGGGCGTACCATTTCAAGGTATTTTTGGCGATAAACTAAATCTTTTTTCACGGTAAAATCCTAAAACTATAATTGCTATTTTACCTTAATATAGAAAAAGTTTCAATTATACTTTAAACTTTTTCTATACATAAAAAAGTTTCAAGTATAAAATAATTATCCAATGGTAAATTGTATGGAATGATTTGGGGCAAATTGATGGATTGTTTCTTTAAATCTGCATCGCTACGCACATGATCTAGGGTATGCAATACGCTACTAGCAAATTTAGATAATTTACGTCAAATTGCGATGAAGTTGTCTAAGCCTCCCACTTTATTGGAGCTAGAAATGCGGGATATGGATTGGTAAAGTGAGGTTGATATCGCTTTTAAGCGTTTTGATCAAAGGGTGTTCACCTCCCCACCTCCTGCAAATACCCAAAACGATAAAACGGCTCACGGTAATTATGGTACAGCTTTCTTAAATTTACCGTATCTCGACAAAACATAGCCGTGCGTATATTTATTCGATAGACATCTAGGCAGGTGCGTAATGAGCCGATGAAATCTTTGGTTTCAGGTGATTGGAGATTGGATGGTTGATATAAACACTCAATATTATCCAGTATTAACAAATATCGCTGATTGCCTGAAATAATTTGCTCAAATACAACTCTGAGAGAATAACAGCTATCTGCTTGATTGGGACAAACAGTTGCAATCATGTGGGTCAAAAAATGCTGATAAATAGATGCTTGCACATCAGCAAAGTCATAATAAATCACATGGATGTCAGTATCTTTAGACAGTCTTTCCAAGACTTGCTTATATTCATCCAATCGATACAAATACACATCATCACTGCTATAAAACACAGCAGTATCTAATATCCCTTCACAAAAGGCATCAAAGATACGTGTTGGTAGGTCTTTTATGGGTTTTTGGATTGTCATATATTTGATGGCTATCTCAATCATCTACAGATGCGTACGCTGTCATTTGTGCATAAATAAATTCAGGTACCATGCAAAATTTAGGCTCTCCATCTTTTATAATCGCAATCACATCTTTTTCGACAACTTCCATCCAGTAATCAAAATTCTCTTCTAACTCTGATAGCTCGATGTAGTGTTTAGGTGCGTAATCTTGAAGTGTTAGCTTTTGGGTGCTTGCTTGTTCCATATGAGTTTCCTTTTTTATGTTGTGATGGTTCTAAGGTTATTTGAAATGGGCTGTTTTGGCAAGCTGTTGCTCATAGGTATTTTGCAAGTCCAGCCAAAATCTAGGGCTGTTGCCAAAATACTGTGCCAAACGCAAAGCGGTGTCTACATAAATACCACGCCGTTCACTGATAGATATCATTAAGATGGTCAGGTGCAACGCCCAAAGCCTTTGATAAAGAAGCTTCTGACAATGCCAAAGGTTTTAAATATTCTTCACGCAGTATCTCACCCACGTGAATCAGTCTCATGCTGTTGTTGGACATAGGCACTCCATGATGTTATCGCGTAGGTAGTAATTAGTAAGTATTTGCAGTCTGGGTAGTAATTGCCTGTCCCTTGGCGTATTTTACCATAATTAATTAGCAATAATGATCTAATAGATAAAATTCTTGCTGATGTATAACTGCATGAGCAAACAGATGGAGATTGTTATCACCATGTGGAGTTTTTTTAAAAAATCTAAGACGTTCGATTTATTTTACAGTTTGTTTTACCCAATGAGTGGTTCATGCTGTCCAGAAGGTCATATTTATTCTTCGTTGCGACAAAGTAGTAAAAATGAAAGAAGACCAACTTCCCGAGAAATGCAGAAGGTTGGTTCTTGACCAAACTCTCATCTTAATCTTAACCTAGTGTCTAAGAATTGGGATTGGCTTGCCTAGCGGTTTTAATTGAAGCTTTACTTATTTACAATAAATTGCCTTTATAGTTGATATATTGTTGCTAATTCAGCGCGGCATTTTGATCTTTATATGAATCTTTATAAAATACAGGTGGAATAGCTATTTCATCAAAAAATTCCAAAACTTCGGTCTTTCCAAGTGCAACTTTTGATGATTCCTCTGCATTACCTTTCAGTATTTCTTTTGCAGAATCAGTAGCTTTATCCAACCCCACATAAGAGGAAGAACTCTCTGTTAAAATGTTGTCAATTACCACCAAATTATTGCCAATTCTATGTCTTACGATTTGATCTAAAAATAATTGCTGAGAACTTAGAGTAATATCCATAATATTTTGAGCTGCTTCCCAGAATTTTCCTTCACCCCAATCAGTTAATCCGCCTTTTTTATTTGCGTTTGGATTAATGGTCTTTTTGGATGATAATGTTCCAATGGATAATATTTTCACTTCTTTCATCGAGCATTCAAAAAACTTATCTGCTTCGTGCAAACCAATCAAACTAGGATTGTTAGCAAATAGACCACCATCTATATATTCACTATTGCCAATACGATGTCTCTTAAAATATGTTGGTGCCGCTGAAGTTGCTAATGCAACATCCACTATTTTTTGTCTCCAGTCTCGCTTAAAACCTTTATGATGTGGTGTTTTAAATACAACTGGAGAACCTGTTGTATAATTTATTGATGGAATGGCTACTGGATGCTTTAAATCGCCAATTAAAGCATCACCAAACCAGTCTACTAAAATATCTTTCAAAATGTCTGAATTATATTTTGCCTTAAACATACCAATACAGGATTGTTTCTTAAAAATCTCTTCGCCTTTATCATCAAATATTTTGGCAATTTTTTCAGCAGGAATTTCATAAGCCAATGCCAGCGCTACAATACCGCCAATAGATGTACCTGTAATCAAATTAAAATAATTAGCAATACAATCATTTGTATTTTTAGCTTTTAAATTATTTTCCAATTCTTTTAACACTTCAGCAGTATATAAACCACGATAACCGCCACCAGATAATGACAGTATTTTAAAATCAGATTGATTTTGCATATTTTTTTCCACAACAAGGGCAGTTTTCATCTGCCATAATTAACATATCATTGATCTTTTCATCTTGATATTCAGAGTTGTAACGAGTTTGGTAATTATTTTTCATCATACCAGTTTCCAACCATTCTAATATCATATTAATACCTAATGAGCTTGCCATCATTCCACCGGATACAGCATAGGGCGTAAATGCTGAACAAGCACCAAAGCGTTGTTCTTTATTTAAATTTCTAATTGGCAAAATATTTTCAGACAGTCCATTACCCGATGTTCCTAAGCATTGAATACAGCCACCTTGATGATTTTGCAATTTTGCATCACACCAAAAGCCTTGTACACATTCTCCATTGCCAAAAATCCACAAGTGTAATAAATTAGGGCGAGACTCTAATGGTATTTGTTGCACTAATTCATTGAGATATTCTTGTACTTCAATACTACCTGTTGCATCCACAATTAAATCTACTGGATTATCTATAAAGTATTGAAAGCTATAATCACTAATATTATTAATCTTGGTGTTTAATTTTTGTATTTGATTAAAACTTTGCCTTTGTGTATATTCTTTAAATGCTTGAGATTTACTTTTTCCGCTATATTCTATACCTAATAAATGTCGCCCAACATTATCAACACTTAAAATGTCGTTATCAATAATAGTAAATTCATTATCAATACCTGCACCAATTTTGATTAAAGAATCTGCCATATATCCACCAATTGCTCCCAAACCAACCTGAAAAACTTTTTTACCTAACAAACCATTCTGTGATTTCTCTGGTAAATTTCTTAAAACACTGGTTTTAAAATCAATTAAATTTACCGTATAAAATACTACCTTTTGAGTTAAGTGGTGATTATCTAAAAATTGTTTTAATATTTTATTTTGACAGTCATTCCATTCAAATGATGCGCCCATTAATTTGCTTTGCCACTTAATCAATATATTAATAGGTTTTTTCCTGTGTTTTTTATTGATGTGATTTAGATATTCTCTTAATTTTTGGTAAGCACCACCATCCCACCTTTGAATAAAATCTAAAAATGATTGAACAGAAACTTGATTATTTTTGAACAACTCTAAAAAATTTGGATTATTTTGGTCATTGATTGGCAAACAAAAAATATCATTTTTATTTTTTGAGTCTAAAAAATGATAGGTTTCTTCTTTTTTTAAGATATACCAAGATTGACTTTTTTCATTAGTTAAATCGCTCAATACAATAACTGTACCCAAAAAATCTTTTGTCAACTCTCGGATGTATTGATTTTTATCTAAAAGTTTAACAAAAAAATCTATTAAATATTTTTCAATGATATTAATCAACTTGTCTAAATCACTTCTTGGAATAACTTCATTATTTTCCATAAAATAACAAATGTAATACAGTTCATTATTTAAATAAGTAATTTGTCTTTTTTGTAAATGAGGTATAGGTTGGATAATATGTGGGAAATCTTTTTGTAAGAGCAATAGTTGATTTTCTGTTATATAAATTTTAGGAAAATCTAACAAGTTTGAATTAGAAAAAATCAAAAAATACTCAATTTTTGTATTTGTTACAAAAATTTCTTTTTTGTAACAAATACTTTTATCGCTTAGCTGGCTGTTTTTAAAATCCAAAAATGAGATTGGTTCATATTGGTGATAAGATAATTTTTCAATAATTTTATTGCGGTAATTCATCATTTTTTAACACCAATTTAAAAAATACATTATTGATACGAATGTTAATCCAATCATTGATATGGGTTTCACTGCTACAAATCCAAAATAAATGAATATTCTTATCATAGTAACTATTTTTAGGTAGTTCATTCCAGCCATCTAAATCGGTTTTTGACGGCTTTGGGTAGATTTCTGGGTGTGTATGCCATTCTCCCAAATAATTCCATTGATGATTTGATTGTTTGTTCAATTTTTTCAATAATTTGAAATTATAGTCAGCCGATTTTTGTGTGCGAATACATAAAAAACGACTGAGTTTATCAAATGGAGTGGGGGTGGTAATTGCTTTAACCCAAAAAGCATTTTCCCACACCAATCCAACAAGCAGACCCAAGGATTCAGGTTGTCTGCCTTGTAATTTTTGTCGATAAGTAGTTAGTTGGGTAATAATGTGAGTATCTACACGAACCACAAAATCACAATCAACTGCTTGCCATTCTGTATAATCCATTAACCTTGTCTTAATGGGACTTGTGGGGTGATGTTTGATTGCACCAATGGTGGTGTATCAAAAATAGCTTGCCGAGAAGTTTCAATCAAATCCTCATCTTGCGGTATTCTGCTACCCCACTCATTTATGATGAATTTTAGCGCTTTGGTTTTATCAAAATTATTTAAACTCGCCATAAAATTTCGATAAAGTGCATCAGCATATTGGCTGGCTTCAACTCTTTCACCTTCTTTCATGCGGTTAAAATCTTCACTTTCGTGTTCTTCAATATTTTCATAAACATTGCCATTCAAAGCATTTGGCAATTTTTCTAAAACTGATAATAGTGCTAAGTCATCACGATATTGATGATATTGATAATGCTTGCAGGCGATAATCATCAATAAAATAGAGCTTGGCTGAAAAGATTTATCTGCAAATTGCCAATCACGCCACGCCTTTAAGTAGCGGCAAACTGCTCGTAATTGCTGACCATTATTTTCCAAAGATTTTAATTTATCGGCAAACCATTTACGAATCAGTTCACAGTCACTTTTTTGCCAAGTACCATCTCGTCTTGCCATATGAATCATTTGAATATTTTTATCCATTAAAGATTCTTCAGCAAATGATTTAATATTAAAATCTTCTAATGCCCACTCAGAATAATTTAAACTTTCATGAATAGCAGTTGCACTGTCCAGTGATAGTTGCAATTCATAGCGTTCCTCCAAATCATCAAACATATCATCTGGAACAGCATAAAGTGGAATATCCATATGAGCATTACTTTTGATTTTAATGCGAATACATGATGATGGTGCAGAAGTATCTAACAGCCATTTGTGTTTATGACATAAATTTTCCATCATCAATTCTACTTTTTCAAAATAATTTTTGGCTTGTTCACTTGCACCAGCATCAGGATTAAAGCCTTCAAATGCACGAATAGGCAAATATACTCCGTAATCAAAATCCATTTCTTGATCTTCTTTGGCAGGTAAATTGCAAGTACCATACGCCCATGACCCTTGAATGCGAAATTTTGGGGCAATATTAGTAATTCCTTGTTGCTCCAAAAATTCCTTGATTTTGGTCTTTAAGTGGCTTTTAACATCTTTTTTAACCTGATTAAAAAAGTTTAAGTCCTGTTCTGTTGGAGTGATTTTTTTCTTAAAACCAATCTCTCTGTCTACAAAAATACGATGAAGATTATTTGTATAATGAGTCATATTTCACCTTTAAATAAATAACATGCTATATAGGGCTATCAGTAATAAATTTCAAACCAATTTGACCGTTACTACACTCTCTGTAAAACACTCAAATGCTGCAACTTTAGCAATCCTTGTGAAATTAAGCAATTAAGGAAAGCAATGTTATAGATTGAGCTGTTATTGTATATTCCACCCTTATTTGACCACCCCATAAAAAACCACCAGCCAAGCCAATTTGCTCAACTGATGGTTTTGATATCAACTTGCTTTAAAAACTCATCCCCAAACTCACACCACTCACCCAATCTTTGTTTGAAAAGCCGTTGGGCTCACTGATTGCTTTTGAGGTGAAGATGTCGTAATTAAAACTTAGGTAAGGGTTATTTGTATTTGGTGTGTAGTGTCCTTTGATGCCAATGAAAGCACCTGCCAGATGTTGTCCAAGCAGTCGCTCATTTTGGCTTTTGTCGTGGTTGGTGATGTAGCCTGCATCCAGTCCTAGGTAGATGGCATGGCTTGATTGGCTGTTTTGTGAGTTGTTTTGGCTGTTTGCTTTTTGCTGATTTAAAAAGCTTGGATAAAAGCTGATATCTTGTCTGATAAGGAGACCATTATCCGCTGATAATGAACGCTCCCCATCAAAACCTCTGACGGTGTATCTGCCACCAATAGCCATCTTTAAATCTGGTGTGAGACTGTCGGTGGCGTATTGGGCTTTGAGTGTGGTGCTGTGGATGATGGGTAGTGGTTTATTGCCTATGATTGGGCCATATCGACTGGTTAGATTTGAGTTTAGCTGATAGATGCCAACACGAGCTGAGCCTTCATCAAACAGCTCTTCTGGTGCGGGCAGTGCATTAAAAGCGGCTGTGCCTCGTTTATAAGAAATATCGGTACTTAGGCTATGCTTGGCTTGTTTGCCAAAAGTGGTCTCATGGGTGATACCAAATAAATAACCTGCGGTTTTACGGGTTTGTACATCAATGAGGGTACCATCAATATCACTTTGTTGGGATTTGGCATATGCGCCAGCATACACATGGCTTTTACTATGAGCATCTCTGTGTATTAGATGAGACAGCTTGGCGTTGTACCCACGAGAAGTACCACCATAGATATAATCTTGGGTACTGCCTGCCACGGTTTGATGATAGCTGTAGCGATTGGCATTGAGCTGTAAAACGCTGCTTTTAATAGGAATCACATAACCAATACCATAATTCTTAGAGCCTTTGCTCTTATCAGAGGGATAGTCTTTGTCATCATTGATTTGATTGCCCAAATCTCGCCCAAAGCTGAGATAGAATAAATCATTATAGTTTGCCAAATTATCCGCACTGAGTGTCGCCACCCCTTGATATTTCCCTGTGGATTTAGAGCCTGAATCATCAATGCTTAGACTGCCACGAAGACGGCGGTGTTGAGTGTAGTCAATTAAAATATCGCTAAAGCCAATACCGCTACCCGTATGGTTATCATTGCCAATCGCTTGTAACTCATCAGATGGCGCAATCTTAAAATTAGCATCAGCACTTGGCACGCGTTTAAAATTCTCAAGCGTGGTTTCTAAATCACGGATGTTTAATAGCTTGCCTGTTTGCGTGGTGAGTGCTGTGTCTAAAATGGCAGGATAAGCCCTATTTGTCTGTTTAACATAGACAGGTACTTTGCTATCCGCTGTATTCACCACCACCTGAGCAATCTTACCTGGGATTAAGGTTAGCCTTAGCTCACCATCTGTCAAATTCTGATCACCCACCATAATACGACTGGTGACATAGCCTTGTTCAATCAAGCGGTTTTGCACACGAGTGGCAATGGCATGGATGTCAGTAACTGTCATACACTTACCTAATACGCTGCTGTTGCCCATGATTTCAGGCATGAGTGCAAAGCCAAGCGTGTCTGTAAAGATGAGATCATCTTGGGATAGTACTGAATAGCCTATTTTATGAATATCCAAGCAAATGGCGTTATCTGCTACGGGTTGCTCTTGGATTTGGGTGGTGGTATCAGTGGCAGCTGTATCTGCCACCACGCTTGGATTTGGTACCAATTGCTCTAGCAATGCCTGATTGCGAGCATCTTGGGTTTGGATTAGGGTTTGGTTGGTGGTGTTGGCAGAGACGGTGTTATGAACCAAAATTGCAGTAATTGTGGTGGCAAGGATTGTTGATCTAATCATAGGTGCATTCCAGCATCGTATTCAAGAATATTACATATTGTAACTATATAAATACAATCTTGCAATCTCATCTAAATTACCATTGCTACATTTATACATATTTGTTACACTATTATTGCTATTTATTTTAAAGGAAAATGTGATGAACCATGTATACAAAACCGTCTTTAACAAATCCACACAGACTTGGATGGCGGTTTGTGAATATGCTCGTCGTGTTGGTTGTGGTAGTGCAAGTGGTGGCAGCAAATCTGTGACACGAGGCGTAGCGGGTTTACTTACTTTTTTATCCTTTGCAGTGCTTATGGCTTTGCAGTCAGCCCATGCCAACACCCCCACCACCATCATTGCAGATAAATCCGCTGATAAAGCCTTACAGCCGATTGTATTAAACACCGCAAGTGGTGTGGTTTCTGTCAATATCGCAACGCCCAATGCTCGTGGCTTATCCAATAATCATTACAGCCAGTTTGATGTCGGCAGCACAGGTGCTGTATTAAATAACAACCGTAAAGCAGTGGGTACCCAAATCGCAGGCTTTGTACAAGCCAACCCCTATATGGCTCGTGGGGAAGCTTCTACCATCTTAAACCAAGTCAATTCAAACCATCCAAGCCACTTGGGTGGTTTTATTGAAATTGCAGGTAAAAAAGCCGATGTCATCATTGCCAATCCATCAGGCTTAGTTATCAATGGTGCTGGGTTTATCAATGCTGGTCATGTGCATCTGGCAGCAGCAAACAGTCAGGTTCATCAGGGGCAGTTGACAGGTTATGAAGTTGGCACAGGTCATATTGCCGCCCATGGCAAATTAAACCTACAAGGCACGGATTATGCGGCACTCATTGCCAAAGCTGTGCAGATTAATGATGAGATTTATGCCGGCAGACAACTTGATGTTATTCTAGGTGAAAACAGTGTCCATCTTCAAGATGGTGATTTCACACAATTAACCGCCATCAATAAACAAACCAGTACATCATCCGCCAATCAAACCACCAATAAGGAGCAACAAGGTGCTACGCCAATCTTGGCATTGGACATCTCAAATCTTGGTGGGATGTATGCAGGTAAAATCCACTTAGTCGGTACTGACAAAGGTTTTGGGGTCAATAACCAAGGGGTCATTACAGCCACAGGTCGTGGACAACAGCTTGGTGTTGGTACGCTCACCTTGGACAGCCAAGGCAATCTGGTCAATACTGGTAAAATCCTAGCCAAAGATGCTGTCACCATTGGCACCCATGGCAGCACCACTCAAAACAACGGCACCCTGTTAAGTGAGCAAGCAGACATTGCTATCAATACCGCAAGTCTTAATAACACAGGCATCATTCACAGCACCCAAACTGCCAAGATTGCAGCCAAAGAAGCGATTGAAAACCGTGGCAGTGTCTATGGCGGTGTTTTGCAAGTGGATACGGGTAAGCTTGATAACACCGGTCAGCTGATCCAAACTGGTACAGGTAAGCTTGATATCACCACCGATACACTGATCAACATTGATAAAGCGGTGATTGGTCAAAGCCTGTATGGACAAACCAGTATCCCTACACCCTCTGCCCCAAGCAGTGATCAAAGTGCTGGCAGTATTAGCAATCAGCCGAAAGACAGTACGGCAGGCAGTACAGGTAATTTGGGGACAGACCCACAGCCACCTGCTTTAAGTGACTCTGGTGCAAACGCACAAACCAAACCCGTCCCAAATGCTCGTGGCCATATCATTGCTACCAATCGTATTCACAACACCGGCAATCAAGCACTCATCACTGCCACAGGTGATATTGGTATCAGTGCTAATCAAACCAGTAACACCAAGCAAGCATCCATCGATGCACAAAGCCTAAATACCAACACCCTGACCAACACCGACAGTAAAATCGCCTTAGATGAGATGCACTGGCAATTAACCAGCTTTGACAACAGCAAAGGCAGCATCACTGCCAAAGATGGCATGGTGATTGGCAGTGAATCTACCATCATCAACACGGGTGGTAGCCTAACAAGCGGCACCGATATCACACTTATCGCCAAAGACAGTATTATCAATCAAGACGGCACCATGACCGCAGTCAAACAAGCAGATATCACTGCCAAAGAGTTACAAAACGGTGGTGCCATCACGGCTGATACACTTACCATCACCCAACTGGCAGACTATACCCACACCGATCAAGATAAGCTTGTTGCCAATCGCTTAGCGTTTACAACAAGTGGTAAGCTGATTAACCAAAGCCAATTGACCGCAGGTCAAACATTAACACTGAATGCCAATCACATTGATAACACGCAAGCAGGTATCATCACAAGCGGCAATCATACACAGATTACTAGCCAAACGGATATCACAAACCAAGGCTTTCACAATGGCGATACGACCATTGTGAAAGCCAATGACACCATCAACAACCTTGCTGGTGGTCGTCTCTATGGCACACATCTTGCCATCCAAGCTGACACGCTCAATAACACACCAGCAAAAGCCAAAGATATCGATACTCACCACACTGCCCCTGTCATTGCTGCCAGACAGCGTCTGGATATTGGTGTTAATCACTTAAACAACCACCCCAACCCTGACAGAGCGGGTAAATTCAATGACGGCTTTGACAATCAGGCCTTAATCACAAGTCTAGGTAGCCTGCACATTGGCGGCAGTCTAGATGACAATCAGCAAGCTACAGGCAAAGCAGAGACGGTTGTTAATAAAGGAGCAACGATTGAGTCTGGTGGGGAGATGGTGGTTAATACCAAAACCTTATTGAACACCAATGCTGACTTTAAAAAGCATACGGTTAAGGTAGAAGCAGAATCTGTTTATGGGCAAACACTGTATCGTAACCGTGAGCAATCAGGGGCAGCCCCTGTCATTCAAAAAAGCACCGATGTTGCTGATTTGGGCAAAAAGCCTATGGCGGGGCTGTTTGACTGTGCTGACGGTAGCGATTGCATCATCAATTATGACAATGATTCTGCCATCTGGGCATACTTTAAGATTGATGCACCCAAAGAGCCTATTCCAGACATCAAAGCCAAAGATCTCTTAGATGAGCCTGAGCTGCCAAAGGATGAAACCGCCCAAAGCTGTGCTTTGGCAGGTGCAGACAACCAAGCGTGCGTCCAGTACAATAAAGATCTGGCGAATTACACTAAGGTCATGGGTCCTTTATTAAAATGGGAAGAGGATAATGCTGCACCCATCGAAGCGCTAAATTTAGCCATTCGAGAGTATAACCGCCAGTTCACCAAAGACAAAAGCGATGTGGATCTGGCACTAAACATCTACACCACCGATGAAGCGTACTTAGGTCCAACCAGCCGTAAAGGTGCACCGACTGGCGCTTTATACGTTAAGCAAGCAAACGGAAGCTACCAGCGTGTTGGTGAGGAGATTGATGAAATCACGGTGGACTTTGTTGTCTATGAAGACAAGACACTCACCTCTGACCCTGCTCGTATGGTGGCTGGCAATAATCTTATCATTCATGGCGATACCCTGATTAATGATAAAAGCCAAATGAATGCAGGTTTAGGCTTTGCAGTGCTTGGTGATACAGTCATTCAAACACCTGACAATGGCTTGTATGGTGAAAAAACCAAAGTCACTGAAAATGGTCGATATGTCAGTCGTACAGTGGTCTCATCTGGTGCAGGTCGCAGGCACAAGCGCATTGATATCGGCAGTGGCGCTTTTGTGCAATCCTTTGCGCCACTAGCAACGTATCAGCTGCCCATTTTAAACGCCACCATCAATACCACACCAAGCAGCACAGGTATTGATAAACCAGCCACAGGCAATGATGTCTCTACCATCATCAAGGATGTCAATGATGACACCATCACCTTACCAACTTCAGCCTTATACATCATCACTGCTGACGACCCTAACTTGCCACTGATCCAAACTGACCCTGCGTTCACTGATGACAAACAGTGGTTATCCTCTGATTATATGCTAAAAGCACTACAATCAGACCCAAATCACATCCACAAACGCCTCTCTAATGGCTATGGTGAGCAAACCCGAATCAAAGATCAGTACTATCTACTGACAGGCCGACACATCAACACCGATTATCACAGTAACGAAGAAGCCTATAAAGCCTTAATGGATAATGGCATCACGGCAGCCAAGCAGTTTGGCTACACGCTTGGCACCGCACTCACCGCCGAGCAGATGGCAAACTTAACCACAGACATCGTCTGGCTGGTCAAACAGTCCATCACGGTCGCCACCAAAGACAAAGATGGCAATCGCCTCAGCAAAACCCAAGAAGTATTGGTGCCTAAGCTGTATCTTAGATCTGCCAACATTGCGACAGGCACACTTACCCCTGATGGTAGATACAGTGCTGTCTCAGCAAGAAATATTGACATGCAGCTGACAGGCAATTTAGATAACAATGGCAACCTCATCGCCAAAGATACCGCTGCCATTAGCGCAAATAATGTCAATAATACAGGCACCATTTATGGCAACTTTGTCGCCATCAAAGCAAACAATGACATCACCAACCATGGCACCATGTATGCCAACAGTGCCATGGGTCTTGATGCCAAAAACCGCATCATCAACCAAAGTCTAACCACCACCCAAACAAACACGCAAGGCAGAAGTAGCAGTAGTCGCACCGATATCAGCCAAATTGCCACCATCAGCGTAGGCACAGGACTAAAAGACAGTACAGATGAAAACGGCAAACCATTAACCACCCTAAGTCTGCGTGGCAATCAGATCATCTATCAAGGTGCCACATCAGACAACGCAGGCGGCAGCACCCAAATGACTGCCCAAAACGGCATTGACATTGGCACTGTTACCACAAGCAATCACATCAGTGCTGTGGCAGATGACAATGATTACTTTAGCTACAGTCAAACACAAGATGTGGGGTCAACCATCACAAGTGCTGGCAATACCATCATCAAAACCACAGGTGAATATGCAGACATTAACATCCAAGGATCAAGCGTACAGTCGGAAGGTGTGACTGCTTTATTGGCACAAGGCGTGGGTAGTTCAATTCTTGTCACCGAAGGTCGTACCACCCAAAGCCTAGATACTGCCAACAAAATCACCGACAAAGGCATACTAAGCAAAAAGACCACCCAAACTGCCTATCAGATGGATAGCGATGCCAGTATTCAAAGCACGGTGGGCGGTGAGACTGTGCTGATGAAATCAGGTGGCAACACACAGCTAACAGGTGTAGAGGTCAAGGCTACTGAAACCATCAGCATTGAAACTGATGGTCATCTAATCATGGATGCTGCCAAAGATATCCTATCTACTAAAACCAGTAGCAGCGAAAACAACAAATGGATTGGTGCAACCGTTGATAAAGGCGACTATACTCACACCTATGAGCAGGTAGATGCCATCACCACCACCTTGCAAGCCAAGAATATCAGCACCAAATCAAATGGCTCAACGCTGCTAGAGGGTACGCAGTTTCATTATTCTGACAATGCGACTGTGGTTAGTGGTGGTAAGCTATACCTACAAGCCGCCATCTCAGGCACCTCTGAACACACTACCAGTAATGATAACTATGTCGTCTGGCAAAAGACTGAGGATAGTGGTAGTATTAAGCAAACTGCCACACTACCAAGCTTTGTAGGCAATAATACACCGACCATCATCGCTTTAGATGGCGTAGAGATACAAATCCCCATCTCTCAAAAAGAGCAAAAGGCAGGTATCACGCTACAAGAGCAAATCGATACACTCATACAACAGCCTGAGTATAGCTATTTATATCAGTTTATTGATAGAGAAGACACCCTCTGGCAAGAGATTATCCTAGCAGAAGAAAGCTGGGATTATAAGCAAGAAGGGTTGACGCCTGCTGGTGCTGCCATTGTGGCGATTGCAGTTGGTATGGCAACAGGCGGTGCTGCCAGCGGTATCGCCGGCACCGTCGCTGCTAATGTGGGCAGTCAGACTGTCGGAGCAATGGCAGGTGCTGCGTTTAGTTCGCTTGCGTCCCAAGCTAGCGTTAGCTTGATTAACAACAAGGGAGATGTTGAAGCGACTCTCAAAGAACTTGGCTCCAAAGACAATGTCAAACAACTCACCCTTGCCATCGCAAGTGCTGGCATTAGCCATAAGATTGATAAGGGCTTGGGGTTAAAAGGCATAGATATCACCCAAACAGGCTTTGACCAAAGATTGGTGAAAGCCATTGCCGATAGTACCAGTACAAGCTTGTTACAGACCGCTGTCTATGGCAGTGATTTTGAGGAGAATCTCAAAAAGAACCTTAGAGTGCAGTTCACCGCTGTTGCCACTCAAGACACTCTCTCAAATATCGTCAAAGATTTTGACAGCGACACACTAAGTGATAACATTGCTCATAAGATTGCCGCAGGACTTACAGGCTGTCTATCTGCCAAAGCTGCTGGCAATGATTGTGATGCCGCCGCCATCGGTGCTGTCGTTGGTGAGATGTGGGGTGATTGGCATACCGATAACCCAAACACCCTAACCCAAGATGAAAAAGATAAACTCATCAATCAAGCCAAACTGATCGCAGGCGTCACCGCTGCCTATGCTGGTGAAGATGTCAATGTGGCTGCTGATATGGCGGCAGAGGCGGTGAGGTGGAATACTGCTAATAGGAGAGTGCCTACTCGACCTTATTCTCATCAATTAAGACGGGATATTATTGCTCGTGAAACAATATCTATTAGGGAGGTCTATCCAGAGTTTGCTGGCATACGATCTTATCGCAGATCAGATACTCCTAGCCAAGCAGAGGTATGGGAATATCAAGCTCTTGGTAGATTTGTAAGAAATTCAAAACAAACTTATCCAGATCCCTACCAAGAATTTCGGCGTATATATTATCACGGCTATTCTGATTTAAACCCGATATTACCAAATGGGCAAAGAACAAAAATTACTTTTGGGGGTAATGCCAATCAGGGTTATCATACTTGGCGACATGTTAATAGTTATAATATGGATATGTTTTATGTAGTTCCTATCATAAGAAGAGATTTGCATCGATTAAATCTCAATAGTATGCCAATCAATCAGACAGAACGGCATACAGTCAAGATTAACGGTACTAATTTAACATATTCCATCAACAGAAGAAGCGTAGATACTTTTAATATAGGACGGATTCATGATGCACAACAACCCTGATACAATACCACGCCGTTTAAAACAAGGCGAGATTCGACTTATTAAATATTTATTAAAACATAACAATATGCCATGCAAATTACATAAACCGCTTGAAGATATGTATGTGATTGATTTAAGTGATGATGGAATGGGATCTCTTCAATTTTGCCGTGATAGTGCCAATATAAGAAAGTTTGGCTGTAATATCTTGGAGGCTATAGCCTATGATACCGATGGGAGGCTGATCAACATTGCTTTATATGTTGATCGTGATGGTTATCTCTATGAACTTGATAGCTTTACTCAGGATTTTGAAGCACTAGCCAGCCCTCTAGGCACAATTCTGCAAGTTGATAATATTGCCAGCCCGCCAGTTGCTTTGGATTAAACGATTTAAATTCTAAAAATAAATATCAAAAAACAAGATTGTGATGCTGCTACCATCGGTGAGATGTGGGGTGATTGGTACACTGACAATCCAACGACTGTGGTAAATATCATGGTGAGAAAAATCTTGAAACCCTCAGGCAAATAGGCTTGTTCATTATACCAACCACTCCAGAGGAAATTGCTATTGCAGTTGTAGCTGGTGGTGCTGGCAGATATGTGATTAAAGCTGGAGAGAAAATTCTTAGCAAGACTTTTGAAAGCAAAGAGGCTGCTGAAAAAGTGTTAGCGGAGGCTAGGAGGGTTGAGAATAATGTTTATAGGGACGATAGTTATGGTTATACTTGGTCGCAAGGAAAACCACGAGATTTTAATCAAAATTTAACTATTCATTGGAATAAACACAAAAGTGAATTTCCTGAATTAAGATCTCAGAATGACTATTATAGATTTGCAAGAGATTTTGTGGATAATCCACCTGCTGGAACCTTAACAAAAACTAGATCTAATGGGGATGTTCTTTTTTATCAACCATCTACGAATACTTTTGCTATCAAAGATAAAAATGGCAATATTAAGACAATGTTTAAGCCAAAAGATAAGGAGAAATATTGGAATGCTCAATAAGATAACATTTATTAATGATGATGAATTTTTATGTCCGTGTTGTAATCAAACAAAATTTCATCAAGATGAAGAATTTGATATATGCCCAATATGTTTATGGCAATATGATAAAATTCAAATAATAGACCCAGATTACTGTGGTGGTGCTAATGGATTATCTATAGAAGAATATAGAAAAAATTATTTATTACAAAAAGTTAAAAGGTGATTGAACATGCCTACGCTAAGAAAAATTTCCGGCAGTGTTTAAATGGTAAGTTTTCGATACTCTTTAGCTTTTTGAGCATTGTTTAAACTGTTGAAATTATTACCTAAACTATCGCTTTTGTTACTCTCTTTTATACTGCTATGTATTACAATGGTCTTGTGCTATGAAAATCGAGAAATTAATTTGGGAGATGGTTATTATTTAAGTCAGTTTAGCCCTGATGAGAAATGGTATTTTTTACACTCACGACAATCTAAAGAGCATCAATCCATGCCATCAGTTGGTATAATTGATTATTATAAAACAAAAGATTACTACATACTACACGGACTGTCCATTAAGTTATGTGATAAACAAGGGTTGTATTATTTGTGGCATGCAGACAAATATTATTATGTTATTAATAGGCATTCGGACGGTTTGGATATTTTAAAAGGCGATCAGGCATTTGAAATTTTTAGCAATACACACAATCTAGAACTAAAATTGTTTTCTATACCTGAAGTATTTGTCGAGAAAATCAGGCGTTCTCATGTGAATGCTGGCAAAGATGGATGTTTATATGATGAAAATACAATAAAAACCATACCTATGCAGGCTCAACCATCACAAGTGCTGGCAATACCATCATCAAAACCACAGGTGATACTGCCAACATCACCATGAAAGGCTTAAATCTGCAGTCAAGGGGTATAACTGCTGTTATGGCGACGGGGGATGTTAGCATCACTGAAGGCCGTGCTACCCAAAGCGTGCAAAGTACCAGCCAATTCACCAATCGTCGCCTAACAGGCAGTAAAACTGAGCAGTCTAGCTTTGGACAGTACAGTGACAAGAGCCTCATAAGTCAAGTTGGTGGTAATGAAGTCGTCATTCAAGGTGTAAACACCAGCCTAATCTCAACCGAAGTCTTGGCAGATAAGGACATTCTGATTAAGGCTGATAATCAGCTCTGCTTATCGGCTCTGCTGAAGATAGCCTAAGCCGCCATAGTAGTCAACAAACCACCAAAAAAGGGGTATTTACCACCACACCCGCCTCAGTGACCCTAGGCAAGCAACAAACTCGTCAACAAAACAGTGATGAGCACACCGCCTATACAGGCTCGGTGATTGGCACCACAGGGGGCAATATCCGCCTTGAAGCAGGCGATGACACTGATGTCATCAACAGTGACATCATCGCCCAAAAAGATGAGACTGATGCCAATACAGGCAATATCTTGTTTAAGTCACAAGCTGTCAATATCACCAGTCAAAATGCCACCGCTGCCAATACACACAGCTTTAGCCAAAAAACCTCAGGGCTAACTGCCGGCGTCTCCAGCAGTCTTGTCAGTGATGTCCAAAGCTTAGACAAGCTAACAGATGCTGCCAAAGACACCAACTCTCGGCGCATGACAATCATGGCAGCAGCTGCAGGCACTTCTAAAGCTTACACCCTTACCAACAATCTACACAACAAAAACTTTGGTAGCATGAGAGCTCAGGCGACCATCGGGAGTCAAACCACCAAAAGTGATAGCCACAGCCATCAAGAGGTGAATGACGCTGCCAATGTTTATGCTGAGGGCAATCTGATCTTTGATGTCTCAGGCAAAGGTGCTGACAGTACGGTCACCATCACAGGCTCAAACATCACAGCCAAACAAAACCTATACAATCAAGTCGAAGGCAGTGTCATCTATCAAGCCTCAACCCAAACTAGCACCCAAGACAGCCAAAATAGCAGCAAAGGCGCAGGCTTTGGTGTTTATGCTTCTGCCAATCTTAGCACCGATGGGCTAAGTTCAAATTCTGCTGGCTTTACCATCAATGCCAACAAAGCAAAAGGCAGTAGTCAAGAGATTGCTACAACCCACACCAACACCCAAATCACTGTCGGCGGTACAACCATCAATGACATCGGTGGCAGTCTTATCCTAGATGGTGCTAATCTTGACACCACATACCTAACAGGTACAGTCGGCAAAGATCTCATCGTCAAAAGCCGTCAAGATACTTATCAATACAACAGCAATCAAACCCAAGTAGGTGGCAATCTTGATGTCAGCTTCCAAGGCACACCACAATCTGCCAGTATCACTGGTGGTAACACAAACGCCAATGCAAGCTATGCCCAAGTCACCGACCAAACCGGTATCAAAACCAAAGAATCCACTTTACAAGTACAAGGCAAAAGCAAGTTGACTGGCGGCTATCTTATCACCGATCAAGGTAAAAACCACACTCAATTTGCCCAAGGTATCCAAACCCAAGACATTGAAAATCACCTAAATTATGAAGGTAATGCCATCAGTCTTGGCATTGGTATTGGTGCAGACACCAGCAATCCAGACAACAAAGCAAAACCTACCCTACAAGGCTTAGGCTATGGTACAATCACCCCAGCTCATAAAACCAGCACCACCCATTCTGCCATCACTGACCAAGCAGGGCTTAGCCATATCAACACGGGCAACTTCAAACAAGAAGAAATTCAAAACCAGCTTAATGAAATCATTGCTAATGATTTTAACCAAGCACAAGCACATAAAGAGTTAAATGCTCAGGTGACTATTACTACAGAGTTTGGCAGAGAAGCACCAAAGGCAGTGGCGGAGTTTAGCGGCTATCAAGAAGCTGTCATACTCTCTAAACTTGATGATGCTGAAAATCTTAGCGATGAACAGATTAATCAAATCTTGGATGAAGCAGCCAAATGGAGTGAAGGCGGCATCTACCGTGTTGCTTTGCATACTGCAGCTGCTGCCCTAGCGACAGGCACTGTTGAGGGTGCAGCATCAGCAGGTGGGACAGCCTACGCCATTCCAAAGATTGATGAGTATCTAAAAGAACAGGATTTTGACAAACAAACCAGAGACATCACTCTACTTGCCTTATCAGCAGGACTTGGTGCTTCTATTGGCGGTGATACTGCAAGTACTGTGAATAATGTGGGGCAGACCGAGTGGAATTATTTGTATCATGAGTCTGCATTAAAAAGCAGTAAATTAAACGCCAGACAAAGAAGGCATATTCAAGCTTTAAAAGATGCAGGAGCTGTTTCCTATGAGGAAATTGAGAAAAAATATGATAATTGCAAAGGTAATAAAGAATGTGAAGTAGCGGTTAAAAAAGAATGGCAGCGAGAATCAGACAGAACTCGGCAAATAGAGCTTGATTTAGTAAAACAAGGTGTTTTGACCTGGGAGGACTTTGACCAATTTACAGGTGGTTTCATAGGTGTTGATACTCCGCATCTGGCAGCCATACAAAACAAACGACACACATTGGCTGCAATGGAGATATCAAGCTGGACACAGCCTGATGCAACCGCAAGAAATGAAGCTCTTAGAAGAGATGGCGGAGTAACACCTGGAAGCACTGAAGATTTACTAATGCAAGCTGGTGCTGGGACGGTTGGTGCGGCGGTGGCTGGGCGTGGAAGCCGAACACCTACAAAGGCTAATAATCAGACGTTATCACCTGTGACACCTATTGCCAATAGTGGTGCTGCTTACAGACAAAATATTATAACAGTTGCAAATAACCGTCAACTTACGCAAATGCCCATTACCATCAATAATAAAACATACCAACCCATTGCACAACCAACAACCGCTGGTGCACCTATTTATAGAGGTGTAAGCACCCAAGATATTTATCAGGCATTTAAAGATATAGCTGGGATTAAGACATTGCCACAAACTGGCAGCCCTATGTATCAAGCTATTCCAGGCAAAACATCGCCATCAGGCAAGCCAGGATATATAATCAAAGTTCCGCAAAGTGATGGCTCAACGGTATTATTAAGAAATTTTGCAACATCTAACAGGGAGCATCCTGTGCGTTTTACCATTGAAATTCAACGTTCTTCCACCTCATTAGGGCCTAAAAAATTGGAGTTAAAATTCGAATGAAACAGATTGAACTAATTATCCATACCTTTTTAAATCGTCATTTTGCTTCAGAGCTTTACTTTCTTTGGGATGTTGTTTGTGGGGTTAGTGAAAATCGCATACAACCATGTGAAGAAATTATTTATGATAACGAAACGGCATTTTTTCTCGCTTTGGAACTCTTGTTTGCCCAAAACTACTGTCGCTTAATAACCAATGATGGCAATAAAGAGATTGATGATGAAATAGCCAAGATGGATGCCAAACAAGCTTGTCAGCTACTTAAAGATGTTTGGATTGGTGAGGAGGCGATGAATAAGCTTGATG
Organism: Moraxella canis; assembly: GCF_034424565.1. Classification (NCBI taxonomy): domain Bacteria; kingdom Pseudomonadati; phylum Pseudomonadota; class Gammaproteobacteria; order Moraxellales; family Moraxellaceae; genus Moraxella; species Moraxella canis. Next base: position 1,981,079 of record NZ_CP139961.1, read on the forward strand.
AAGAAAATCAGTATGTTGGTTGGTGGTTTGTAATACTATGCCCCTATAACATCGTTCATCGATATGTAGATGAAGATGGTGAAGAAAGATGGGTTCTTAATTGATTTTAACCTCCTGTAACAAAAGCTGCAATGGCTAGGGTTAGATATCTAAACAGCAACTTTGGTAAAATGTGAGTGGCACAGATTAAGGTTGGAAATAAATATCTAGATTCCGATGGAAATTTTTATAGAAATCCCCAACAAAATATTACTCATATTCCTGTTGATATAGGTAAATAATATGAAAAATTTAGATTACTATCAATCGCTGGTGCAGTTTCTTATGAAGCAATAGAAAGAAAATATGATGCTTGCAAAGATGATGCTTGTAGAGAGCAGGTTAAAAAAGAATGGCAGCGAGAATCAGACAGAACTCGGCAAATAGAGCTTGATTTAGTAAAACAAGGTGTTTTGACCTGGGAGGACTTTGACCGAATTGCAGGCGGTTTTATTGGTACTGATACGCCACACCTATCCGCTATACAAAATAAAAAACGCAGTCTTATCCTAGATGGTGCTAATCTTGACACCACATACCTAACAGGTACAGTCGGCAAAGATCTCATCGTCAAAAGCCGTCAAGATACTTATCAATACAACAGCAATCAAACCCAAGTAGGTGGCAATCTTGATGTCAGCTTCCAAGGCACACCACAATCTGCCAGTATCACTGGTGGTAACACAAACGCCAATGCAAGCTATGCCCAAGTCACCGACCAAACCGGTATCAAAACCAAAGAATCCACTTTACAAGTACAAGGCAAAAGCAAGTTTACTGGCGGCTATCTTATCACCGATCAAGGTAAAAACCAAACCCAATTTGCTCAAGGTATCCAAACCCAAGACATTGAAAATCACCTAAACTATCAAGGTGATGCCATCAGTCTTGGCATTGGTATTGGTGCAGACACCAGCAATCCAGACAACAAAGCAAAACCTACCCTACAAGGCTTAGGCTATGGTACAATCACCCCAGCTCATAAAACCAGCACCACCCATTCTGCCATCACTGACCAAGCAGGGCTTAGCCATATCAACACGGGCAACTTCAAACAAGAAGAAATTCAAAACCAGCTTAATGAAATCATCAGCAATGACTTTAACCAAGCACAAGCACATAAAGAGTTAAATGCTCAGGTGGTGATTACCACAGAGTTTGGCAAAGAAGCACCAAAGGCAGTGGCGGAGTTTGCTGACAAGCAAGCTTTTAAACTCATTCAAAACCTAAATGAACTTAATGACAAAAACATTGACATCACTTCTGATGAGTATCAAAATACCATCAAAGAAATTGATAAATGGAGTGAAGGTGGCATCTACCGTGTTGCTTTGCATACTGCAGCCGCTGCCCTAGCGACAGGCACTGTTGAGGGTGCAGCATCAGCAGGTGGGACAGCCTACGCCATTCCAAAGATTGATGAGTATCTGGTAGAACAAGGCTTTGACAAACAAACCAGAGACATCACTCTACTTGCCTTATCAGCAGGACTTGGTGCTTCTATTGGCGGCGATACTGCAAGTACTGTGAATAATGTGGGGCAGACCCAGTGGAATTATTTGACGCATACAGAATTATCTGCATGGAAAACTAGCCTTATCAATTGTTCTGGTAACCAAGAGTGCATTGCTCAAGTGAATGCCAAGTATGATAATCTTAACAAAACAAACTTTAATCATTTCAAAAACTATTGCGCCACTGATTTTAATAGCCACAGATGCTCTAATCTCATTAGGCATTTTCAAGCGGGCACACAGGGAGATTATAATCTAAAACACTTGCCAGGTCTTTATACTGACATATCAAGATTGGGTGGCACTCATGCAAGCACCACCATCAATAGTGTTAAAATAAATAATGCTACAGGCGGTTATCTTATTAGAGATACCGGTATTAATCATATCAACCGCTATAATGGCAATGAAGCCCAGGCTTTAGTAGGTGAACTGGCCAATGAAAGATTGTATGGTGGTGGGCGTGCTGGTACAGTTGTTGGGAATGATAGGTATGGGGTTGTTAGTAATACTGCTATACCTAATAAAAAAGACAGTGGGCAGTTCAAAGGCAATTCAGAAATATTAGGTGCCAATGGGACCCAAACTTCTAGTACTACCGTCTGGAAAGAGAAAGGTTCAAAAGCAAGAATTGATGTAGAAAACCCAAATCCAGGGGTAAGAGCAGGGCAAATTCATTATCAGGATAGCAATAATAAAAAATATTATTATAATCCTAATGATGGTAAATTTTATGAAGGAGAAATTAAAAATGGTATTTTAGCTCCTAAATCAATACAAGATTTGTTAAAAGATAAAAAGTTTAAAGATGGCATTGATAAAGGCTTGAAATATTTAGGGGAGAAATAATGTTAATAATGAATAATAAAATGGCTAAGTTATTCAATGATATCAATAATATCAACATTTTTGATATTGATCAAAAGCTGGAGGAATTATTAAATTTAGAATTTGAAAAAAAAGCTGGTGGTATATTTTTTCATGGAGCATACACAAACCAATATGAAGAAAAAATAATTTCTCAAGACTATATAAAAAGAGTGCATACTGATATATCAGGAATGGAGATCTCTTTAAATATGATACATATTGATGACTATGTAGATTCAGAGGTATTTTTACAATCTATAGCTTTTTTAAAAAGATTTATTGATAAATGGACTTTATTGGAAAACTCTGAATTCTTAGCAATTGTCTCCTTTCAGGATGACGATGTAGGAACTTTTTCAAAATTTAGCTTTCATAAAATAAGGTCTGGGGAGATGGTTTACGATATTAATAATATTGATGAATTCCTTGAGGCAGTAATGATATATATATCTGACATTTCTGCTTTTAATCCTAACCAACACCTTTGATGAGGAGAGCAGAAACATGAGTGTAAATAAAATCCTTATTGTTGCTCCTTTTGTTATAAGTATTATTGTATCAGTTGAGTTGGATAAGAAATACTATTTTGATTTTTATGAATTTTTTATATTTTTATTTATTTGTTTGATGGTTTTTGTGAATATTTATGACTATGTTAATGGTAAAGATATGTCAATATTTGGAAACAACCTGAAGTCAAATGATAGCAAGCCATTGAGATTTTATTGGCTTTCTTTGATGGTCATAGTTTATGCATTAGGCATTTTCCACTTTTTATTTAGAGTTTAGCTCATTAGGGCTATTACCAAATCATTTGAAGACAAAGCTCAAAACATCGAACAAAACCTCAGACTCTTCGATGGCTTCACCTCCGCCTTGTACGCACCTAACTCAAACGGTATCATAGGGGATGTCACAAGAGCTTAATCACTCAAGTTTAACCACCAAAGAAGCCATCCAAATCATAGAAGAAGCTAAAAAGTGGGATGAAGGCGGCATCTATCGTGTTGCTTTGCATACTGCAGCCGCTGCCCTAGCGACAGGCACTTTTGAGGGTGCGGTTACCACAGGCGGTGTGGCAGCAGCTCTTCGTCCATCCAAAACTTCTAAGATATGTACCGTATCTTCAATGATGGTGTAGTACACCAAAAATGGCAGTTTTGGCACAACCATTTTTCTTATATTGGGCGAAAAATCAGCCATAGGACAGCGTTCAGGAAAATATTCAAGTGAACTGATCGCTTCTTGAATGGCTGTAATGTTAGCTTCAGCCATAATATAGCTGGCAACATCCACATAGTATTCATAAAGCGACATCAGTGCTTGCTTGGCATCATCAGAGATGGCAATGGTATAAGCTTGACGCATTATAACTTACCCTTGGCTTGTGCATATTGTTTGCCATGTTCACGAACAGCAGCAAAGCAATCATCAACCGAAGTGCCTTTTTTACCATCCAACACATTTTGATATGCCTGCATGACGCGCTTTTCGACATAAGCTTCGTATTCTTCCTGCTCTTTGACTTCCTGCAGGACTTTATCCACCAGTTCACCCATCAGATAATTCAGTGTGCGGTTTTGACGCTTGGCAAGTTGCTCTAATGCTTGCTTTTTCTCAGAATCCATCACAAGTGATACTCTGGATTTTTGTGTAATTGTATTAACTGCAACCATCAGCTACCCCATTATTATTAACTTATCATAACAGTTAATAATATATACTACTTAGGTAAAAAAGTCAATAAAAGGTGGCCGCCTTAAATTTTCTAATTTTTTTTTGCAATTTAAATTCTTAAAAACATTTGTTTTTGATAATGAAAATAAACCGATCAAAAAAGATCGGTTTTATTATATTTGTCTATTATCATAAAGGTATATCAAAATAATTATCAAAATGCTATTGTTTTATTTTGATAAATTGCTATAATTTGTTGTAAATTTACAACTGTCCGAATTCGGACACTCAGGGTCTTGATATGAAAATCGGCTATGCTCGTGTCAGCACATTAGATCAAAACTTAGACTTGCAAATTGATGCACTCACTAAGGCTGGATGCGAAAAAATTTTTACGGACAAAATCAGCAGCAGTAAAGCTCACAGGCAAGGACTTGCTAATGCCCTTGATTATGTTAGAGCAGGGGATACGCTAGTGGTGTGGAAGCTGGATCGCCTATGCCGTAATATCGCTGAATTGCTTAAAGTCAGTGAAAAATTAAAAAATAATGGCATCGAATTGCAAAGCTTGACAGAATCTATAGACACATCCACCCCAACAGGACGAATGTATTTTACAATCCTAGGTGCTGTAGCACAGATGGAAAGAGAGCAAATCCAAGAGCGTGTTAAAGCTGGTATGGCAGCCGCCACCAAGCGTGGCAGAAAAGCTGGTCGCCCAAAAGCCTTGACACCGGCCAAGAAAACCGCCGCTATTGAGCTTTTAAAAGGCGGCATGGATTATCCGAGTGTGGCAGAAGTTGTTGGTGTGCCGACATCGACACTTTATAGATATTTGCCAGCTGCCACGATTGATAGTATGGCGGCCAACGATTAAGAATGGATATACCAATAACCTTTTTTATTCTTGTAAAATTTACATCGAAAATCAAATTTGTAACTTTTGAGATTTGTGAATTATCATATCTGTAATAATTTTACAGGAATATAAAAAAAATGCCTTTATATGAAAACGCAATACAAACCATCAAAAACAACTTGCAGCAGCTACAAAATGGCGAACGCCCAAAATTTGTTGCTATTGGATATTTTACCGATGAGCAATTTGCTAAAATCAATGAATTTCGTATAGCCAATGATCTACCCCCACTGGAACAAAATGAAATTTTGTACATGGGACGACATCATTTTGAAAGCAGGGTTAAAAAAGACGGTTATAAAATTTCTGATTTGATCCAGCAAATTACCAATGCCATATCTGAGAACAGCAAAGTCATCATTACCCAAAGAATGACCGCCATTCAGAACCAAACGCCACGCAATGACGGTTATGGCAATCTAGTAACTGACCGAGCTATTTTTGAATTAACCACCAAGAAGCCAAGGGCGGAACTCTTTTCAGTCATCCCTAAAGGGGATAATAATAAACCGCCAAAATAAAATCCGCCTGTATGTTGCCATACAAGCGGATTCGGTACTGTAAACGCAATCTTGGGTAACATAAAACTCCAACGCCCTTGCGTTCGTGTTTAATATAATGCATTTTTGCATAAAAATCAAGGTTTGATCTAACCTTAAAAAACCAACTACAAAATTTCCGCCATCGTTGGCGGTTTTTTATAGTAATTTTTACCATATATATTATAATTTTCTATATTTTATCATATATATAGGGGTTTCATCCTTATGCGTAAAGCAGGTAAAGGTAAGATTTTTGACGATATTGATGAATGGTTTAATGGCAACCGCAAAACCACATCAAAATCAGCATCTAGTGCTGGTGGTATCACCATACCAACGAACCGCAAACCAGTGCCAAAAGCCCAAGCCGCCAAAAACATCATCAATGGGGTCAATTCTGCTAAGGGTAGTAAATCAGCTAGTAGCAATTCACCCAAAAAGAAATTGCCACAAGTTGTGGTGAAAATCAGCGGATCAAGTAAAGGTGCTGATAAAGCCGCTGCACATTTGGCTTATACAGGTCGAAAAGGGCAGGTCGAACTTGAAGATGAAAAAGGCAATACATACTTGGGCGAAGAACAAAAAGGATTGATCAAGTCGTGGCAAGCGGCTGGTTTTCACGATAAAGAAGAAACAGGCACAAAAAGAGAAGCCTTTCACTTTGTCTTCTCGATGCCAGCTGGCACTGACCCAAAAGGACTCAAAGACGCTGTCAGAAACTTGGTGCAAGAAGAATTTGCTGGTCATAAATATTTTATGGCACAGCATTTAGATACTGTCAAGCCGCACTGTCATGTCTTAGTCTGTGCAACAGATGACCGTGGTGCCAGACTAAATCCACGCAAACAAGACCTACACAATTACCGTGTTGCCTTTGTTAATAAATTGGCGGAGCAAGGTATTGAAGCCACAGCCAGCCGAAATGTTAGCCGCTTTAAATCGAAAGACAATAAAAGACAATGGAAAATGCACAAGGCCACTCGTGATGGTAATCCTTACAAACCAAAACTGCCAAGCGAAAAAGCACTTGAGAAAATGAACAAAGAAACGATGAAGGCTTATGAACAATACGCCAAAAAACTGCCTGATGGCACAGTCAAAAATGCCGTTAAAGAACTGGTTAATCACAGTCAAGACAGGGGGCGGTGATGGGGCGGATGGTTAGCCTGTGAGGGTGGTGGCAAGCTTGCAATAGAGATCGTTAGACTTTCTTGAAATACCTAAAAAATTCAATAGTTATCTCAAAATGCTGGGTTACGCTATCGCTAACCCAGCCTATGAGCTCATCTAATCACCCACCATCTCACCGATGATAGTAGATTTGCAATCTAACTCATATTATAAATAATTTATTTAACAACACCACTTCCTTTATTTTTTCAAAATAGGCATCATCAGCAAGATAAAAATGATGCGTTAAGTCGTATCCAAACTCAACCGTTAATTTTAGATTGGAAAAAACCAAAACACATAAAGGTCGTTCCTTTAAACCATTGATGACATTCCTTGTATATAAATCTTTATTATGTGTTTTAATAATCGATGAATTATTGTCTATATATACAAAACCATCATTTATATCAAATAAGAAACCATATACATACAAAAAATCGTTCATCACCTTGTTTATTTCTTCTATTAAATGATCACTAGATGACTCCGTAATATCTGAATAGCATACAAACTTTGCATTTATATACTCTTGCTCACTTAAAATATGGTCAAAGAATGAAATTGAAAATTGTTTTTTTATATTTTCAGGCGATGGTTTTTGTAAATCTATATACAAATCACTTAAATTATCTCTAATCAAAGTTGCTTCCAAACTATCCAAAATCTTTTCATTATCAAAATCAAAATCAATCATTGTTTAATCTCGCAAAAATATACCATCTTTAGAAATTGTCCCCACTCTTCTACCTTTGGAATCTATTAATTTCCACGCACTGCCTCCATGGGGAGAATTTCCTCTATCTGGTGATATTTTCCATTGCGTATTAGGATCTATATAGTCTGCTCTAGCTCCACTATTACTGCTTCTTTTAGTGAAGCTTGCTAAATTAATTCTATCACCTACAACTAATTGGCTTTTGTAATTCTTAAAGGGCTGATACCTGCGTGCTATCTGTTCGATTTTTCTTGCAGCCTCTCCTTTGTTTGTAGTATTAAATTCGGTTCCAGCTAGCAAATCCAAGAATATTTTGGCATCATCAAATGTTAATTGACCATCTGCCAATGTTAGGATATTACCTGCAATATTAATACCCTCCTCTTTTACAGCTTGTTGAACATCCGCCCATGTTAAGCGATTATTTCTCCTATATATGCTTCTTAGCTTGTTAGCGATTTTTAAAGAGCTTATAACAGCTTTTAAGCCATTATTCTCCACCGCCTCCTCAGCACTACCTACTGCGGTATCCACATCAAAGTCATACAGTAGGGCGATGGCACCTGCGGTAAGGCGAGCGGTGTTTAATACTTTATTGTAGTCATCTGAGCCTGGTTTTATCTCACCAGATTCAAATCGCTGTCTTAACTCTCCTGTTACTAACCAATCCCCCACCATCTCACCGATGATAGCACCGACAGCACCTGCTTCACAAGATTTATTGAGGCTTTGGCGGATAGGCGGCTAAAAATGTGGGGTTTGATTGTCTTAACCAAGCCCATGGGCTTGAAAATAATATTTGCACCTTGATATTTGTTAAATCATATAAAATATTTGCTATGCAAATATTAAAAATAATAGAAAGATGGGAAGCCCAAAAAGAGAAATTAATAATTTTATAGACTTATTTCGTGCAAAATACAAAAGATTATTATCTTTATATTTTATATTATTTTTATAAGACATAAAAATCAACAGTGCAAGCGCATATGATAAAAAATTTACAATATATCTAAATTCATTTTTAAAAAAATTTATATTATTTATATTTAATAAATCCATAGAATAATCATAAATAAATAAAATAATCAACACAAGCATTGGCAATAGTATTTTTTTATTTTTTGATATAAAGGATGCAAAAAAAGGTAACAACGTTATGGATATTATTGAATAAAAAAAGGTGCCGATAACAAAACCTCTGGGAAAGTCATCATTCATCCCATTATGAGTTAATGAGTACAAGGAGAATTTTCTAATCGAAAATACTATTATTAACAATAAAATTGATATTAAGTTTAATTTTACATAATAATTTAAAAAGTCTATCACAATCAGAGATAATAAAAATATCATAAGGAAAATAAGAAATAAAACAGAATTCTCAAAGGCTGAGAGATATTCATAATTTAAAAAAAATAATGTAAAAAAAAACCAATAGAATAAAAAAATAATAGTTACATTAGAAAAATAATTACCAATTTCACTTAATAATGTAGAAAAATAACTTGCTATTTTGCTTAACTTAGCATCCAGCTTATCTCCATTACAATCATTCATTTGCAAACTCCATTGGCATAATTATAACCCATCATCAAGCAACCGTAACGTATCCTATCTTGAAGATTCATCATATCAACAGTGCCTGAGCCAGTACCAACCTTGGGAGGTAGTGTAAATATTACTGAACCTTCAATATGTTTCTCGTGTATAGGCTGTAATCTTGTTTGTTCTCGAACCAAGCGGTTAATATCCCACTGTCTATAATCTGTTACTTTACCATCCCATAGCATTTGTTTGAGTTCTTTTGTAACTAGCCAATCCCCCACCATCTCACCGATGATAGCACCGACAGCACCTGCTTCACAGTCTTGTTTTTAGATAGGCAGTTTTAGGTGATAAGATACAAGGTTGGGTTGATCTTGAGAAAAGCCAACAAAATCAATGGGTTATATAACAAATGCTGGGTTTCACTGCCGTTCAACACAACCTACCATGCTAACCTGCGGCTAAAAACTTCCTGCGACACACATTATTATTAGCAGCACCCCATCCAACGCTCACAGCGAAAGAATTATCCGCATGACTTCTATCATTTGTATTAATATCTAAATCTCTGGTAAGAATAAGCTCAAACTGATTATAACAGTAATAAAAACTCTCTTCACCTCTATTTATCTCATGATCGTATTCAACCCATTTGGATGAGCTATCTATTATATTCTTTAGATATAGCTGTTCTTTTTCGCTTAGATTTTCATATCTGTAACGCTTATATACAACATTGACTTTCCTTACCACAAATTCATCTTTTTCTGATGAAATACCATCTGTCAACTCATTTAACAAAGCATCCACCTCCTCCATCGTTGGCCTATCCTCTCTATTATCATGCACGCCTTTTTCAAAAGACATGTTTCCAGAAAGGTACATTAACAGCATAAAGATTAAGAAAATAATTAATGCTACAGAGATTAGAAGATCTTTTATTTTATCCATCGACTTTTTCATCATCTAACCTTCAATATCTTAAATAACTCTTGTTTCTTTTCTTCTGACAATTGAACCATATTTCCACCTGTGATGCCAATTTGCGATGTACCAGTACCGTAGGTTAAGATGATTTGCCCTCCACTAGCTCTGATTGCACCACCGCAAACCCCATGACACACCTGAAAGCCGACGGAACTACCTTCTATAGCTCTATCAATATCTCTAGCCTCCATCTTTCCACCCTTAATACTACCAAAATTAATAGATACACCTCCACCTACAGGTCGAGTTATCCTGTTGGGTGATCCAGGCGATTGCCGAATAGTATTTGCCATTTCTCGAATATTCGCATTAATACTAACTTCAGGTACCGGTTTGTATTCGGGTTTACCATCAACTTGCTTTTTCTCAACACCTGTTATCCACACATTGCCATTTTTGTTATTAACAATGGCTGTATAGCTTACCATGCCGATATTAAAACTTGCAATTGTCATATCATTGTAATAATTATGAAGAGCAGCTATATTGTCAGGTATGCGTTTTATCGCCTCCAACATTTCTTTTGAGTAATCTGGGTGGTTAATATCTTCCCATTCAGCAATAAGCATAACCTGAGCTGTGCTATTATTCTCCACCGCCTCCCCAGCTTCATTAGCTGCGGTATCCACATCAAAGTCATACAGTAGGGCAATAGAGCCTGCGGTAAGGCGAGCGGTGTTTAATACTTTATTGTAGTCATCTGAGCCTGGTTTTATCTCACCAGATTCAAATCGCTGTCTTAACTCTCCTGTTACTAACCAATCCCCCACCATCTCACCGATGATACTACCCACAGCACCTGCTTCACAGTCTTGTTTTTTAGCGGCAGCTGAAACGCAGCCTGTCAGACCTGCAGCAAGTTTATGAGCAATATTACTGATAAGCTCTGTATCATTGAAGTCCAGTGGTTTAATACCATAAGTATAAATACCCGCGGCGGCGGTATCAACCAGTTGATTGGTCAGATGTCTTTTTAGTGACTCTTCTAGACTTTCGCCATAGATTAAGCTATCCGTCAGAGCAAGCCCTGTACCTTGTACAAAGGCGCGAGTGAATTTGTCACCGATGGTGGCGGTAGCAGAGGTATCTATTTTTAGGGTTTGACCTAAGAATTTATCCAGATTGGCAGTTGCTCCAGCTGTTAGCACTGCTTTTGCCATGTTCTTGGCAGTTTGTGATTTGCCTAAGTCTTTGAGGGTTTGATTGACATCGGCTTTGTTATTGACCAAAGTGATGCCTGCTTGGATAACCAAGGAGGTAAAGGCGGCATTTGCCATTGCTGCTGTCGCAGAACCTGCTGTGACAGATACGCCCATCGAGCTTAGCACAGACACACCGCCACCAGCCGTTGCCATTGATAAAGCAATCGCCAGTAGTGCCGCTCCTGCTGGGGAGAGTCCTTCTTGTTTATAGTCCCAGTTTTCTTGGGCAAGTCTGATGGCGGTGAAGTCCACATCATCACGATGGATGATATCTTGTAAATAATCAAATCCTGGCTCTGTGCTTAGTCGGTTTAGTACATTGACCAGATGCTCAGGATGATCTGCCTCGTGTTTTTTGATGGGCACTTGTACAGCCAGACCGCCTGTGGCATTGAAAGTGGGAGTAACGCCAATGAATGAGGGCAGCTTGGCATCTTCATTGATATAACCCGACTCTGAAATGGACTGCCAGACTAGGTTTTCAAATTGGCGAGATTGACTGACGCTGACGGTTGTGCTGATGGTGTCTAGGATGATTCTAGCATCAGCCACTGCTTTATCGCCAACACCCGCGGTGATACTTGCCTCTTGTAGATTGGCAAAGCGAGTGCCCTGTAGGTGAGTGCTGCCTCCTGACTCACTTTGACTATAGTCAGCAATCAGGCTGGTTGGCAGCTCGCTGATGATTTGTTTGCTTTCTTTGGTATTGACTTTTCTATATTTGATGCCAGCAAAGCTAGAAGTCGTTTTAGACTCTACTTCTTTGACATCCACTTCCTGGACAGCATAAAGACCCAAAGCTTCACCAGATTTAAGCTGAATTTGACCTGCTGGTGCATTAAATTCGGTGGCGTAGGCATATAGATTATCATTCGCCTGCACTGAGATGGCATTGGCATTTAGCTTGACTGCCTCGCTATCGGCGATTTGCTCTGTGGTGGTTGTGACAGTAACTTTCTTTTTGACACCACCCCAGCTTTTTTTCTTGAAGGTGTTGGTTTCTCTATCATAGATGCTGTCTTGACCAGCTTGTAGCATGGTACTGCCAGCACTTTGGATGGTAATGCCAGCATCGCCTGCTTGATAAGTGCCGCCTATCAGTAAGATGTTGCTGTCTGATGCTGGCTGTGCCGAAACAGTGCCTGCTTGGGGATTGCTAATGGCTTGGATGACAATACCATCTTTGGCCGTGATGGTGCTTGGCTGATAATTTTTATGCAGCGCATAAGCATCATCTTCAAATTCACCACGCTCATAGACATCGTGCAAACCCTCAATACTAATAGCAATATCGATGTTTTGGACAGGTGGGATTTGTGATAATAGCTGCTTAAACTCAGTAAATTTGTTGGTATCACCACCCAAAGCGGCTGCATAGGTACTTTTGAGTTTGGTTTTATGCTCGCTAAGTTTGTTATCATCATCAAAGGCAGCTTGATCAAACACAAGTTTGTCAATGATGGCGCTGGCTGTTTGGGTATCTGCATTACCAGTTTTCTTGCCAAGCAGCGGAAGAAGTAGAGCGGTGCGACTAATCTCATCAATCACTTGCCGTGTTTGCCCTTGGGAGCCAAGGGCTGCCATCTGCACTTTACCATTATCTGCTTGTAGATTTGCCATTTGAACAGCAATGCCACCAGCACTGATCAGGCGAATGTCGCCATCGGTTGTGGCAAGGTTTGCTCCTGCATTTTCTACGCCTGTAAATTCGGTGTTGGCAATCTTAAGAGATTTATTAAGCTTGGTGATTTCTTGTGCCAGTTCATCAGGCTTGAATGTGATTTTCAGCTCTTGACGACGAACCAGTTCGTCTTGCACACTCTTGGCAAGCTGTTTATTCAGTGCTTCTTTTTGTTCTTTGTAATCGGCAACAGGACTTTGTGCATTTTTAGCTTCCAAATCAGCAAGTTTATCAGTTGCCTCTTTGTGACTTGCCAGTACCTGTTGATAGGCCGTATCGCGCTTTAGGGTATCAATTTGGTTCTTAAGTGTGCCAATCTCACCTTCAAGTAATTTAATACGGTCATCATCTTTGATGCCCGATACCACATTACTAACAGCCCCAATAGATAGATTGCTTTGGGTTGCAGTGGCTGTAATGCCACTACCAGCTTGAATGTGGCTACCACTGATATCAACGCTAGCACCTTTAAGATTAACTGCGCCGTCAGTGGTGATGGTCACTTTGCTCTCACTGCCTCGCCCTTTGTTACCCGATTGTGATGCCAAAGCCAACTTACCCTGACTGGCAAGCTCTACACCACCAATAGCAGTCATGGTTTTACCTGCCTCTACGGTGATATCATCATGGCTTTTGATAGCAAGTACGCCGTTGGCTGCGGCTAATTGCGGATTATTAGCAAGAACATCGCTTTTATGAGTGGTTAAATTGGCATTTTGCCAATCCACACCGCCTGTCTGACTGTGTAGAGCAATACTGCCAGCTGCCACCGTGCTTGTGCCAAGATGAACATTTTGATTGGCAGAGATGAAAGCCAAGCCTTGTGCTTTAACTTTGGTATCTTTAAGCATGACCTGACTTTCACGACTGCTGATGGCAAGATGCGCATTTGCATTGATGGCGGTATTGTCAATATGATTGGCATCTACGCCATGCAGGCTAATATTATCACCTTGTAGCTCACTGCTTGTTGTGGCGAGTTTTTTACTTTGTGCATCAATATTGCCGCTGGCATTGATTGTGCTATTAATGATTTGCAGTTCACCATCTTGGCTGATGGCAGTGAGGTGATTTGCCATGATAGCATTATCTGATAGGGCAATTTTTTCACCTGCGGCGATGGTAAGATTGCCCATAGCAATCACTTGATTGTTTTTAGAATCAAGGGTTTTGCTTACGGTGATCAGTGTATTATCACCATCAATCCTGTTATTGCTCAGTGCTGCTATGTCGGCGGTAAAGATGTTTTGCTGTACGCCTTGGATATGGCTATTATCAAGTACCAAACTACTGCCGATAATCTCATTGGTTTTGGCGTTGATGGTGCTATTGTCAATGTCAGTAGTTGTGCCAGCAATGATTGCTTTACTATCCGTGCTGACAAGCTTTGATTGTGTAATCTCAAGCTGACTGGAGGCTAGACGAATCCCAGTTTCTTTATCACTACCACTTTGGATGTATGCTTGATTGAGCGATAGGCTTTTGCCTGCCTTAATGTCCACCGTACCAGCGGTGCTAATATGCACAGGCTCTTGGCTTGTGATACGACCGTCAGCACTGATGGATAGGTTGGTCGCTGTATTGTCATAATGCAGTTTATCAAAACCGACATCACCTTTGGCAGCAAGCTGAGTGCTGTTATCCCCTAAGATGGTACCTTGATTGTCAATGCTACTGCCTGCTACCACAACTGTTTGATGAGCGGAGTGTATTTTTCCTGTATTGACAATGTCATTACTTTGGCTATGCACATAGATTTGCGAGGCTTTATCGGTTGTGATTAATTGACCTGTTTGACTAATCTTACCATCGGCAGATAAGGTGATGTATTGATTAGCCTTTAAACTACCAGCTGCTGATACACCTGCACCTTTATCAGTGCTGATAAGATGAATACCACTGGCATAAATCTGCCCCAAGCTGCCAATATCAATGGCGGTCTTATTGCTTTTGGCATGTGTTTGCATGCCAGTTGGTTTAATGATATTGATAGTACCTGCATTATTTAAGCCGATATCATTACTCCCTGCAATCACTTGCACATAGTGACCGTCAGCACCTGTAATAGCACCTTGAGCTTCTATAGCTTTGGCAAATAGTTGGGCAAAATAAGGACTATTTAAGTGGTTGTAGTCATAATGAATACCCGCTTTGCCAACTTCTATCTTACCTGTATCGATGTTGATAGCAGAAGGGCTGCCTTGATGATTGTATTGCAAACGACCAGCACCCAATAAGGTATTGCCAGCATTGATAAAACCGCCACCATTGACGGTTAAACCATTAGGGTTGGCTATAATCACATTGGCAGTGCGACCAGCCACTTCTATCTTGCCATTGAGTTGGCTTGGATTGGGATGGTGCACTTCATTGACAATCGTGGCAGCCTCACCGCTTAATAGCCAGAAGTTGCCATCAATTTGACCTGCCAGCTGGGTATTAGTACCAAAGCGAGCATTGTTTAATATCACGCCTTGATCATCAATATCAAACTGCCCAAATTGGTTGCGAGAAACCCCTGCTTCATTGATGGTGCGAATATTTACCACAGGTACGCCATTAGAAGAGTGGAGTAAGGTGGGGCGATAATCAGGATTACCTTGGGCTAATGGATGTATTTGGCTTTGGGCCATTGCTTGATTGACAAATACTGGGAAATAAGCGGTCCAAAGGCTCAGTGCCAATGTAGTCAGTTTGACGGTGCGGCTGCTGTGAAAGTCATTTGTAGCTGATGACGATTGATTGGCGCCACGAGCATTTGCGTGATTATAACCACGAGCATTTTCACCCACAGCAATGAGCATGCCATAAGCTTTGCTAAAGATCAGTTTGAAGGTATGTTTGTTCATATAAATCTGTTTGTTAATAAGTCCAAGCCAGTTGTACACCAGCATTGGCATCTTTTGATAAATGGTTGTCGGCCTTAATAGGCTTGCCTACATAAGCATCGAAATTGATATGTTTTGTGCCAAATCGATAACCTATCACACTACCAACAGCCTGATGGTAGCTATTGGTTTGATGAACACTAGGGCTATTATCTGTACTTACCCAGCCTTTATCTAAAGCAAAATAAATTTGGTGTGGGTTTTGTGTTGGTAATTTATAATAAATTTCTTGTCCTACAACCAATCCTTTATTGCCTGATAGATGTTTCTTGCCATCAAATCCTCTCACACTATAACGATCGCCGATGGTAAACTGGTCGGCAAAGGGTAGTTTATCGTTGCTGTACTGGGCGTGAAAATGGGTATTCAAGCCAAATTGGTGATGTGTGGTATTAAAGGGCAAACGGTAGTTACCAGATGCTTGCCAAATGAGCGGACGACTATCGACATCTCTGTAATAGCGTTCAGGTGTTGGCAGAGCATGGAACGCTGCCACACCCTTATTGAAATGAACATCAAGATTAAGTCTACCTTGATGATAAAAAGTTTTCTCCAAATTGAAACCCAAGCTGTAATCACTGGTTTTGCGACGCTGAACTAGAATTTCCAGGTCATCAATATGATATTGGCTATCTTTATGAGCAATCACGCCATAACCAATCAACTTAGTATGACTATCTCGAAAAAGTGTACGGCTAAGCTTGGCTTGTTTACGCTGAGTCACTCCTTTATAAATTGGATTATGATTCCACCCATTTAAAGCCTGTGTATAGCGGTTGTGATTATAAGACAGTTGCAGTTGCCAGAGGCGAAACGGATAGCGATAGCTGACATAGATATTTTGATTATCAGCAGCCAAAGATGTGTCATTTAAACCATCAAGTGTATGCATATATTGTATATATAAGTTGTCATTGCTCCACAAAGGTTCGGCAATGTTAATGCCGATCCCACCTTGATAAACGCCCGTACTGTGATTGCCAAAATTATTGGCAAAAACTTGTAAGCCCATCTTGTTGCCTGTTTGTCGTTTAATCAGCAAATCACTGTAGCCAATATCATCAGGCAAATCATCCACTGCATCCATTCCAAAACGAGCAGTCGGCTCAACACGAATGGTAGCTCGTGTATTGTGCGGTAATCGCAAATTCTCCACACTTTGTTCAAGTGCTCGTAGATTAAGCACATCGCCACCACTTACAGTTAAGCTATTATGCGTATTAAGATTGATATCATCAGGCCCGCGATAAATATCAGCAACCAAGCCCGGTATGATACTTAAAGTCAACTGCCCTGTTGATAAATCTTGGGGTTTGATCATGATGGTGCTTGTGATATAACCTTGATTAACAAGCTGATTCTGGGCAAATCGGCTAATATCCTGTAGACCTTGTGTCCCAATACATTGATCGAGAATCTCTGTGGATTTTTTATTTAAAGTTTTTTCCAGAAATCGAAAGTGATTAGAATATTCATTAGGTACATCAAGGGATATTCTATGAATAGTAAAACAGGTGGGATCTTGTGCCAAAAAGAGGGCATTATTGTCTTTGGCTTGATAATTAGCAGGAAGAAGAGTTTGAGAAGTGGTTAGATTTTGCGCTTGTTCAAACAATCTTTGCTCTAGCACAGACTGGCTTTGGATGAGTTGTTGATTGTCAGTTTGCGGTTGATTTGCAAAAGATGATGTTACCGACACTAGACCGCATGCAATTAGACCTATCGGAAAGCAAACACCTACCGCTTTTATTTTGATACTCATATTGTTACCAATCTGATAATTTGTTATATAAATTTACTTATTTTAATAAAATGCATATTCTTGCGCAATAAAATTAAGACAATTTGCTATCGAATATTACAACCAAAAGGGCAATCCATGTGTAACTACCAATATTTGCTATTTTTTTAGATGCTATCGATGGTTTTTTAGACAATTCAGGCGGAATGAGTTACATCTACATGGTTAAGTATGCTAATAGGTTGGTAGATGTGTTAGAGGGTTTGGGGGCGCCAGCAAGCAGCATTGGGGCGGGGTATTTGTTTGGGGATGATGATAAAGAAATTTTTCTTCTCGCTACTGATCCAGCCAATCAGCCAAAGATAAATAGAGACTTGTTCTATGTTAAAATCCGCTAATTTAGCGGATTTTAATTTTTACAGGGTTTGTAAAATCAGACCACTGCTCAACCCTAAAGGCTCTGATGTCTCTGACCGATTTACCAAATCATGGCAGATCTTTTAGAGCGTTTATAGTCATGAATAAGTTAGCCATATCTTCACTGACGCTGGTGTAAATACTGCCTTGAATACAATCAAATCCGCACTGTCTTAGTATATTGGCGATGTCGATATAGGCTTGAGTGTCTCTTTAGACGATATTTTGCGGTATCTGATACAATCAAATCAAAATAAATTGCAAACATTATGTGTGTTAGTTCAGTCCAAACCCAATCTAACAACTCTTATTTTAAAAAATTCATCCATATAGGATAAAGGTGTCTAAACTCAACTTAGATGCACTCTGTCGCTATCAGAAATGGCAAGCCAAGGTGGCTTGTTGATGCGTTGATCAACCAATCAAAATGAGTACACAATCTTAAAAATCGAGTAGATGAAGCAACCAAAGGTGCTGTCATCAAATATGCCATGAATCATCCAGTGTAAAGACAAGTCAGAGCGCCCAATGAACTATGCAAATTCGGTGTATTCTTGAGAAACCAAAGTCGTAACGGGTGGCATTATTCTCACAGAATCACAAATCATTGCCCCTAAAAGCAAAAAGAAGATGATATTGCCTGCGGTGACATTGAAACGGCTCATCTTAGCCATCTTGACTCCCAAGATGCCTTTTATGTAGGTAATGTAAAAGGCGTAAAACGTATTTACCAATAGATTTTTGTGGATGCTTATAGCAAAGCAGCTCTTGCAAGTGATACACCACCAAAACGCCGATTACAAGTTATCTCTTGCAATTAATGATATTGAGCATACAAAGACAAAGCTTGCTCACCTCAAACTCATGGTATCTATGAGCGGTTTTATAAAATAATATTGCAGGAGCTTTATCACGTGAGATATAGGAAAAATCTGTATAGTTTGCTTGAACAGTTGCAGTTTGACCTAGATATTTGGTTAATCTTCCACAATAATGAGCGGACTCACCTATCCTTTTTATAGGTAACCAGATGAAGTCTCGATTGGTACAAAATCAGCAAGATTAAATACTCTGGACAGTCGAAAATGAGTGTTATTCATGCCATTTTTGTGTACATACTTTGAAAAATTGGTAAAATTTTAAAAGGCTTGAGTGGTTAATTGGCACAGATGCAGCACGCCGTTATATTGACGATCCAAGAAAACCGTATGTCGCTGTTGATAATAAAAAGATCACGCTTGCGGATCAATCGCGTTATCAATTTGATGTGCGAAAGTACGAATACTTGGGTGAAGAAACGGACGGTTTGATTTATGCTGTTATCAAAGATCGCTCGACCAATTCATATAAAGCTAGCTACTTATATCCAAACGGCGCGGTAGCCATCCCTTTTAATTTTGGTCATACCAACAAAGATCATTTATCCAGTCGCGCATTTTTTCATGGCTATGCGGCGGTGATTAATCATGCTGCTGATGCACAAATTTATCGTGAGGAAGGTGCAGCCCACCGCTCTGATCAATATGCGATTATAGATAAGCGCGGTAACTTTGTTGTCAAGTATCGTGCGTATGTGGATATTCAAAAATACCCATACGATAATTATTTTACCGCCTTATATATTGATGAGAATGGTCAAAAACGAACCAGCTTGATTTCTAAAAATATCAAATTGATTAGTGATAATGCTGGGTGGAGTCAAAGATGAATACGTTGCAAATTTCAGGCAAGGTCATCAAAGCAGATTATCACAATGATCAATGTGTGATGATTGTTTTGGATGCTGTGAAGGGTGGTCTTGAGTTAAATGTTCAATCACATAATGTTGTTATTCATGAGGGTGATTATGTTATTGCCACTGGTCGATTGCAAAACATCATTGAAAAATTGGTCGGTAGTCGCTCAACGGTAGAGGTAAAAATTCTTGCTGTTGCGGTAGAAAAATTAGAAATCATTCAACAGGCTTCATCAAAAAATTCTTCTCAAGTGGCTGCGCTTGAGAAAAAAGAATCAGTAGGCGTTGTTAAAAGTGAGCAGCAAAATTCACAGCCTGCTTCTAATTTTGATCAGCAAATCACCGAATCATCTGATAAAAATATTCCACAAACTCAGAGTAACGATCAATATGTCATGAGTGAAAATTCACAACCCACCCATCATGAAAATGAAAATTTTAAATCTCATGATGTTAAAAATCATCAACAGCTTGTCGGTTCAAATGCCAATAGTGGTCATTTTTCTGATGCTGAAAATCAGACAACGGCAAGCAGTCATTCACAAAATTTTCAGGAAAGCGATGAGGATGATTTTTTCACAGAAGATGAAATGGATGCGATGCGACAAGGTGGATACGACCCTGATGAAGACATTCATGCTGGCTCACAAGTGGTATCACCAGAGCAAACTTTTGAGGTAAACGAGGATGATTACAAGGCTGAAAATCAGGTTTATGCGGAAATTGGTGCGAAAGACAACAATCCTATGAGTTGTTTTTGTTAGTCATAGAGTAGCGAAACACCCTTAAAAAAGGGTGTTTTTTTAATTCACAGTTTTTTGCAGTCTTGGTTTGTATAAATCCCCTGTTACAGCTAGTTTTAAATACCTTATTTTTGAAATATATTATTTAGCATATATTGTGCATAAGCTCTAATTTTACCATTTTTTGTTTATTTTTACCATTTTTGCAGGGAAATTGCCAATCTATCTTTTAAATTGCCATATTTTTTATAAAATGACCAAAATCTATATAAAATTGCCATATTTTCTTTATTTTTACCTTTTGTTGCTTAAAATTACCATTTCTTTAATTAAAATGCCTTTTTTAAATTTTAAATGCCAATCTATCTTTTAAATTGCCATATTTTTTATAAAATGACCAAAATCTATATAAAATTGCCATATTTTCTTTATTTTTACCTTTTGTTGCTTAAAATTACCATTTCTTTAATTAAAATGCCTTTTTTAAATTTTAAATGCCAATCTATCTTTTAAATTGCCATATTTTTTATAAAATGACCAAAATCTATATAAAATTGCCATATTTTCTTTATTTTTACCTTTTGTTGCTTAAAATTGCCATTTCTTTAATTAAAATGCCTTTTTTAAATTTTAAATGCCATATTTTGATTTAAATGGCACAGTATATTGCTATATCGCTTGTATCAACAAAACTCAAGCTATTAAGTACATTTCATAATCAAAATGCACAAAATACCCCAAAATATTATTATTTTGTATCACTTAAAATCATTTTGTGCTAAAATTTACCAAAACTGATTAAAATGGCAGATAAGCGACAATAATGACCATAATACCCTCCAACATCATTACCCCAACCACAGACCCACAAGATATGCTGGGTGTACTCTGGTTGTCGTATCATTTTGACATACGCTTATGGGTAAAGCCTTATGTGATTAGTCAAATTGGCGCAAGCCGTCGTACTCTCACAGAAGGGCATTATGCCCAAGAAATCTATCCTGCCCGTACCCGTTTGGGCGATAATGTGGCAGCTCATCTCACCTTTTATCTAAAAAATGAAATACCTACCCTAGAATTTTTAGCTAGAGTGTTTTATAAGATAGATGGCAGACTTATCCAAGATTGGGTCAATGCTGAGCCAACAGGTCGCTACGCCAGAAGGGCGGCTTTTTTGTATGAGTGGCTGACAGATGAGCGTTTAGAACCGCCGTCTGACATTGGCGGTGGCTATGTCGACGTCTTAGATGGTGATAAAGTGGTGGTGGCAAATACCCCCATTAAAGATAATCGTTGGCGAGTGAATAATAATATTGCAGGTACTAAGGACTTTGCTCCAATGGTGGCAAAGACACCAGTGTTATTATCCGCCATTGACTTTGATGTTAAGGAGCATTTGACCCAGCTTAGGCAGGAGTTTGGCGAGGATTTATTGGTGCGTGCTTCGGTGTGGATTACCTTGCGCGAAAGTCGTGCCAGCTTTACCATTGAGGGGGAGAGTGGTCAAGAAAGTCGCATTGAGCGATTTGCCAGGGTGATAGCAGAGCAAGTTGGGCAGGGTGAAATTCCTTTATCTAATGAGCGACTGGGTGTACTGCAAGAGGCAATTATTGGTAAAAGTATTAGTATTAAACATTTTGGGCTTAGACAGTCGCCTGTATTTGTGGGTGAGAGTAATTATCGCCACGCTAAAGAGATTGTACATTATATCGCTCCACCTTGCAAAGAGGTGCCATCGAAGCTAGAAGGGCTTAACGCATTTTTTAAGGGTACAAAGGGACAATCCTCTCTGATGAGAAGTGCGGTCATTGCCTTTGGTTTTGTGTACATACACCCATTAGCAGACGGTAATGGCCGCATTCATCGTTTTTTGATGAATGATGTATTAAGGCGAGATGGGCAGACAGATGATCCTGTGATTTTGCCGATTTCTAAGGCTATCATTGATAGTCCTGCCACCAAGCGCGCCTATGATGCCATCTTGGATGCCATATCCAAACCCTTAATGCAAAGTTTAGAGGATAAGTACCACTTTATTGGCAAACCAACCACTTATGCAGATGGTATCAAAAGCAATCTTGTGATACAGGCAGACAAAAACACGCAAAGTCTATGGCGATATATGGACTTGACTGCTCATACGCAGTATTTATCAGAGCTTATAAGGCAAGTTATTGGTATAGATATGGTAGAAGAGTCAGCTTATCTTAGAACCTACGATAAAACACGCCAAGCGATTAAAGAAATTATTGAGATGAGCAATCAAGATGCTGATCGTATCATCAGAAGTATTCTTGACAATAAAGGCGTTAGAAGTAATAAGCTTGTCAAAGAATACGAACTTTTGGGTGATGATGAGCTATGGGAGCGGTTGGTGGGGGTGGTTAATGGAATGCTTAGTGTTTAAAAATAAAAACACCGCATCTGGTGGTTTAGGTCAAAATGCGATGTCTGCAAACAGTAAGAGTGTAATGGGATGTTGCTGTTGGGCTATTGAAAGGACTGGGCTTGGTTAAACTAAGTAAAGTATCCAAAATTACAATTCAATCCACTTGCTAAAGTACACTTACATAACAACCCTCCTTCGAAAGTCATCTTTGTATAGCATTGTCCTAAACAAAGCTGCCAACATACAAAACGATGGTGGCAATACCGAGCTTACTGCCCAAAACGACATCAACATCACAACCCTCACCACAAGCAATCACATCAGTGCTGTGGCAGATGACAATAATTACTTTAAGTACAGTCAAACACAAGATGTAGGGTCAACCATCACAAGTGCTGGCAATACCATCATCAAAACCACAGGTGATACTGCCAACATCACCATGAAAGGCTTAAATCTGCAGTCAAGGGGTATAACTGCTGTTATGGCGACGGGGGATGTTAGCATCACTGAAGGCCGTGCTACCCAAAGCGTGCAAAGTACCAGCCAATTCACCAATCGTCGCCTAACAGGCAGTAAAACTGAGCAGTCTAGCTTTGGACAGTACAGTGACAAGAGCCTCATAAGTCAAGTTGGTGGTAATGAAGTCGTCATTCAAGGTGTAAACACCAGCCTAATCTCAACCGAAGTCTTGGCAGATAAGGACATTCTGATTAAGGCTGATAATCAGCTCTGCTTATCGGCTCTGCTGAAGATAGCCTAAGCCGCCATAGTAGTCAACAAACCACCAAAAAAGGGGTATTTACCACCACACCCGCCTCAGTGACCCTAGGCAAGCAACAAACTCGTCAACAAAACAGTGATGAGCACACCGCCTATACAGGCTCGGTGATTGGCACCACAGGGGGCAATATCCGCCTTGAAGCAGGCGATGACACTGATGTCATCAACAGTGACATCATCGCCCAAAAAGATGAGACTGATGCCAATACAGGCAATATCTTGTTTAAGTCACAAGCTGTCAATATCACCAGTCAAAATGCCACCGCTGCCAATACACACAGCTTTAGCCAAAAAACCTCAGGGCTAACTGCCGGCGTCTCCAGCAGTCTTGTCAGTGATGTCCAAAGCTTAGACAAGCTAACAGATGCTGCCAAAGACACCAACTCTCGGCGCATGACAATCATGGCAGCAGCTGCAGGCACTTCTAAAGCTTACACCCTTACCAACAATCTACACAACAAAAACTTTGGTAGCATGAGAGCTCAGGCGACCATCGGGAGTCAAACCACCAAAAGTGATAGCCACAGCCATCAAGAGGTGAATGACGCTGCCAATGTTTATGCTGAGGGCAATCTGATCTTTGATGTCTCAGGCAAAGGTGCTGACAGTACGGTCACCATCACAGGCTCAAACATCACAGCCAAACAAAACCTATACAATCAAGTCGAAGGCAGTGTCATCTATCAAGCCTCAACCCAAACTAGCACCCAAGACAGCCAAAATAGCAGCAAAGGCGCAGGCTTTGGTGTTTATGCTTCTGCCAATCTTAGCACCGATGGGCTAAGTTCAAATTCTGCTGGCTTTACCATCAATGCCAACAAAGCAAAAGGCAGTAGTCAAGAGATTGCTACAACCCACACCAACACCCAAATCACTGTCGGCGGTACAACCGTCAATGACATTGGTGGCAGTCTTATCCTAGATGGTGCCAATCTTGACACCACATACCTAACAGGTACAGTGGGCAAAGATCTCATCGTCAAAAGCCGTCAAGATACTTATCAATACACTCATGATCAAAAACAAGCAGGATTTAGTGCCGATGTTGGCTTTGATGGCAAACCCCAAAGCTTTAGTATCACTGGTGGTAACACAAACGCCAATGCAAGCTATGCCCAAGTCACCGACCAAACTGGTATCAAAGCCAAAGAATCCACTTTACAAGTACAAGGCAAAAGCAAGTTTACTGGCGGCTATCTTATCACCGATCAAGGTAAAAACCACACTCAATTTGCCCAAGGTATCCAAACCCAAGACATTGAAAATCACCTAAATTATGAAGGTAATGCCATCAGTCTTGGCATTGGTATTGGTGCAGATACTGGCAATCCAGACAACAAAGCAAAACCTGCCCTACAAGGCTTAGGCTATGGTACAATCACCCCAGTCAATAAAACCAGTACCACCCATTCTGCCATCACTGACCAAGCAGGGCTTAGCCATATCAATACAGAGAACTTCAAACAAAAAGAAGTTCAAAACCAGCTTAATGAAATCATCACCAATGACTTTAACCAAGCACAAGCACATAAAGAGTTAAATGCTCAGGTGACTATTACTCAAGCATTTGATACTGAACGCCGTGCCATTAGAAGTGAATTTGCTCAAAAAGCAGAAGACTACCGTAACCAAGCCAAAGATTTAGCAGATAACGACCCAAGAAAAACAGAACTTGAAACCAAAGCCAAGCAAATAGACGATAACCTAAGACTCTTTGACGGCATTACCTCCGCCTTGTACGCCCCTAACTCAAACGGTATCATAGGGGATGTCTCAAGAGCAGCAAGCCCAGAGCTTGCTTATCAAATTGGGCAATACTTTAAAGGTAATAAAACACTAAACCAATTAGACAATGGTAATAGACCAGAAGAACAATCAGCCAATCATCTACTGGCTCATGCTGTACTAGGTGCTGCAGTAAGTTATGCCACAGGTAATGACATCACCGCAGGTGCTGTCTCTGCGGTAAGCAATGAGGCAGGGGCAGGAATTCTAGCAAATTACCTATATGGCACCAACGAACCAAGCGAACTTAACCAAAACCAAAAAGACATCATCACAAGCATTCTAAACCTTGCCACAGTGGCCACAAACACTGTCGTTAACAATGGTGATATCAACATCGACCAAATGGCGAATGATTTGAATGTGGGCGAGAATGCGGTGGAGTGGAACGGGTTTAACAAAAACAAAAAAGAGCCTGAAAGTTTAAGGGTTAAAAAAGAACGTTATCGGGAAGCGGTGGATGCTATAGTTAAAGATACATCTGTGGAGGTGGCAGCAGCAGCGGGACTGGGTGTCTCAGGCTCCATGACCTATGTTGGCGATGGAAAAGTGAACATTAGTGGCGCTGTTGTTACCGGCTGGTCTGCCAGTGCTAGTGCAAATAAGTCATTTACTCAAGGGAAGAAATCTGATGGGCTTTATGTTGAATCTTGTGCTTCGGGAAAGATGGGCATTGGTATTGGCGCTTGTTATGGAGCTAGTGAAAATAAAAGGATGTATGTAACAGAGAAAGCAGGGGTGGGAATTGGGGGTCAGGTTAATAGTGCTATTGGCTATAGTAGAACTTATCAAGTATTTCCAACTTCCAATAAGCCAAAGCAGGATTAGGAGTTGTCAGTGAGTCAGAAAGATATAATTGTTGTATGTTTATTTCTAGCAATACTTGTATATACTGCATTCTATAATTACTTTTTATATAGACTGTGTAAAAATATAGGTATGGTTAAAAAATTCTTAGATTATTTGGAGCGTAGCATCACAATATCTAAATTTGCTTTAGATATTTTTTGGGGTAATATTGACTCTGATAACATCAAGAATGATAAAAATTTCCGCATTGTTCAAGCGTTCTTGAGATTTTTCCCAGTAATTTTGTTAATATGGATTATTGTTCCTAGTCTAACAGAAGTAATGATGGTAGGCTGACTTTAGAAATTCAGTCACAAGCAAGATCACTGATGGCAGCCCGCGTAGGTTAGTTAGAGCTTACGAAACTCAACAAAATCAAGAGATTAACCTACTGGCTCATGCCATACTAGGTGCTGCGGTAAGTTATACCACAGGTAACAACATCACCGCAGGTGCATTGGCAGGGGCAGGTAGTGAAGTGGCTGCACCTGTCTTGGCTAATTATCTATATGGCACCAAAGACCCAAGCGAACTCACCCAAAACCAAAAAGACACCATCACAAGCATTCTAAACCTTGCCACAGTGACAACGGCTTATACAGCGACTGATGGCAGCACTGCTGATGCTGTGAGTGCGGCTGAGGTGGGGAGAGTAGCTGTAGAGAACAACCAAATTGAAGAAATCCGTTTGGAAATTATGCGAGAGCATGAACTGCGTAGTAATGATCCTGAATGGGATAAAGCCTTTAGAGAAGCTGAGTGGAAACAGCTAGTTATTTTAAATGAAGCTGCCAAATTCGTTATCTCACCTTATGGTGCTGGCGTAGATTATTACAATGCTGAAAATTTAAGTGAAAAAGCTTTAGCAATCGCCTCTGCGATTCCTGCTGAACGAGCTGCAACAAAAGGCTATGGTTTAGCAAAGAAACTGTTTGAAGAGGCTGCAGCTCTATATAAATCGAACAAACTGACTTCAGCGGGCAAAAAAGTTGAACAGGCAGTTGTTGAACTACAGCGAGGACGAACAAACCAATGGAGTCAGTTAGCCAATAAGCCGCAAGCAAATAGTATTTATCGTTTTGACAATGGTTTTCAATATACAACAGATGCACAAAAACGAGTCAAAGAAGTAAGTGCTGACCTAAGAATAGATCCCTGGAATAGAAACGCCTACCAACAGCGTATTGCAGGTGGTTCATGTCGTCAAGAAAGTGATTGTGGCGGACATTTAATTGCCTCGATATTCGGTGGTCCTGGTGAGGCTATTAATTTAGTGCCTATGGATGCTAAATTAAATGGCGCTGGTGGAGAGTGGTATAAACTGGAGCAGCAATGGAAAAAGACATTGCAAGCAGGAGGAAAAGTACAAGTTAAAATTCAACCTATATATTCAGGAAATAGTAAGCGACCTGAGAGTTTTGTTATTAATCAAGTTATTAATGATGTAAAACTTGATAGTCAAACTTTAAAAAACACATCAACAGGAAATTAATATGCTAACAGAAGATCAAATTATCTATCAAAAAATTGGTGAATTACTATGGTCTATTATGCCATTTGAAGCAATAAAAATAGTTTTTTCGGCTCAGCTTTACAAAAATAAAACTCAAGCTGGTTCTCGTTGGTTTGATAAAAACAATATAAAGTATAGCTTTTACCAAGGGTGGGATAATCCTGTTCAACATATTGACAATGAAATTATTGATTTATTATTAAATCTACAAAAACTCCCCCTATTTCATAAAGATCCCTGGACTCAATGTCAAGTAACGCTTGATGAAAAAGGTGGGTTTAAAATTAAATTTGCTTACATTCCTGAAGAAGACTCTTGGAATGGTTTATATATGCGTGGAATCAGTAACTTAACCGAATCTGAACTTGATGATCCATATTATATCCCCAAAGAAATATGGCAAGAGCGAGTGAGATTGAAAAAACAAACATCATAGATGCTAGAGATTGAATTACAAAGAGAGGTTAGCTTTGCTTTTGGACAAAATGCACCGCAGGCAGTGGCTGAGATATCAAGCCATGCCATCACCAAGATAAGCAACAATCCTAATCTTACCGCTGATGAAAAACTAGCAGAAGCCAAAAAAGTGGGCAGAAGGTGGAGTTTATCGTGTAGCCCTACGCAGTGCAGCTGCTGCCCTAGCGACAGGCACTGTTGAGGGTGCGGCATCAGCAGGTGGGACAGCCTACGCCATTCCAAAGATTGATGAGTATCTGGTAGAACAAGGCTTTGACAAACAAACCAGAGACATCACTCTACTTGCCTTATCAGCAGGACTTGGTGCTTCTATTGGCGGCGATACTGCAAGTACTGTGAATAATGTGGGGCAGACCCAGTGGAATTATTTGACGCATACAGAATTATCTGCATGGAAAACTAGCCTTATCAATTGTTCTGGTAACCAAGAGTGCATTGCTCAAGTGAATGCCAAGTATGATAATCTTAACAAAACAAACTTTAATCATTTCAAAAACTATTGCGCCACTGATTTTAATAGCCACAGATGCTCTAATCTCATTAGGCATTTTCAAGCGGGCACACAGGGAGATTATAATCTAAAACACTTGCCAGGTCTTTATACTGACATATCAAGATTGGGTGGCACTCATGCAAGCACCACCATCAATAGTGTTAAAATAAATAATGCTACAGGCGGTTATCTTATTAGAGATACCGGTATTAATCATATCAACCGCTATAATGGCAATGAAGCCCAGGCTTTAGTAGGTGAACTGGCCAATGAAAGATTGTATGGTGGTGGGCGTGCTGGTACAGTTGTTGGGAATGATAGGTATGGGGTTGGCGTTAATACTAAAGGAACTACGATCAACTCGTCTGATGTGGCGGTTGGCACTATAAATCCTGTAACAGGTCATAGGGTATTGGGCCAGCATACTGTTGAGCGTGGTAGCACAAGTGATTATATTGTCGAAGGATCAAAGCCATCAACCAAAGGTAGTTTGATAACCATACAAAGACAATATTATGAGAATCCTGGTCATCATGACCCAAGAGGGGGAGGGAATAATAGATATGATAGTACGAAGTCCGTGTTGCCTGCTAATCACATCAATCTTTGGGAGCGAAGTATTATGACTTCTGATGGCAATAGGTGGGCTCGGGAAAATCAAAATGGTAGAATTGTTTACCATAGATTTCAGAATGATGGTAACGGCAATTTTCATTGGAATGGCTCAACTGATGGTGTAACTAATTCTGGGAAAGATAGAAGAATTAGCATTAATCATGTTCCAAATTCTATTAGGGGGAAGTAATGAGTCATATTGTGGGTAACTCTTTTATGAGTTTTAATATAGGTAACTTTGAATCGAAAAAATATATACCTATCACTATTAATTTTGGAAGAGTAGAAATAGGCACATTAGATGACAATACGTACATACCATCATTTATATATAGTTTAAAAAATTTAATAGAAAACCCTTATTATTTTATGAATGACATAGATAATTTGAACTATAAAAAAATCTTTAAGAGTGATAATGGGGTTGTTGTAGATTCACATTATTTTTCTCTTGAGGATACGTTTGATGATTTCACTAAAATAGCAATTAGGAATAATGATTTTATATTTTTCTACTTTAAGTTAAATAAAGATCACTATTTCAGTTATGAGAATATAAATAATAATGATGAAATATACATAAGCTTAAGAATTATTGATTATATAAGTGCGGTAAGAGATCTAGAAGAATTTTTGGCATTGTAAGTCAGTAATATATAAACAATATATTCCATAATTATTAACAATACCACAAACAAAGTAAATAATACAGGGCAGGTTGAGTGGAATTATCTAAACCATAGGGAAAATGAAAGGTTGAGACAGCTAAGGCAAGAGAAATCTAATTTATCCAATGCTTATGGCAATTGTGTATCTCAAAGATGTGCAGAAATTACACGAGAAATACAAGAGCTTGAAAATCTTAGTAAGCAAAGAGATAAGGCGTTTGATGCGGCTTATGCAAACTGCCTTGCAGGTAAGGATTGTCATCGATTTTATTATTTGCATGTCATTCAAAAAAGGGATTGGAACAAAGGAGCGGAAGAGTCGTTTAAAGCAAATCGTAGTGACTGGGACTTGATGAAAGATTATCAAAACGCCTTTCATAACTACGACCCCAATGGTGTTCCGCAGAAATTACCTAATGGCAACTATCGATACAAAAAATTTGTTCACAATGGTGGACAAATGGAAATTATTATTAACACAAAAGACGGTATTTTAAGTATTTTAAGTGATGATGACTACACTAGAATTGTCAGAGATCCAACCAATGCGGGAGCTTATAATTATTACGGACCAGAACAGGATGGGCTAGGACATAAGAGATATGACGTAGACCCTTACATTGATTTTGGAAATGGGTTGGGTGGTAGAACAGGTTCAGAAGATAGGAAATCTGTGCCAATAAGCAAAAAGGTTTTTGGCATTGATATTAATATAGGTCCAGCAAAAATGATCTTTGGCGAACTTTCATCAAAAACAAGTCACCCAAAAGCAATGGCGGCAAATAGAATTATTGGTGAAGATGTCTCTTAGATTTTATAATAGTAATCAATTAAAGATTCTTTAGCATGATTGCAAGTTCAATTAACAAGGCTTGACTTGCAGGTGATAATATTGCACCTCGTCGAGAGATAATTTGTGATTCAGGGTTTAAAAATATTGGTTCTAATAAAGGCTTAGTGGTAATAAGTTCAACTTCTGAGGGTTGTAACATGAATCTTGGTAAAAACGTGACACCACCAAATAGCGCATAATCTTTTAATAAATTCATATCATTACAAAGCAGAGTGGGGCTTAAAGATAGCCCGTGTTCGCGCTCAGCATTCTCGATTAATTGGCGGATCCCATGAGTGATATCAGTCATTGCCAACCTTTCATTAGTCAGTTGTTTGATGCTAACACTACTATTTTGGGATAATGCATGATTTTTTGCCATAAATACATGCAATGGATGCTGTGCTCGATAATGTGATTTGAGTTTAGGGTGTCTAATAGCATTATATAATATACCAAAGTTGGACTCTCCCTCTAGTACTTTACGAATAATTTCGTTACTGCTATTAATATTGATGCGAATAGTAATCTGAGGGTATCTGGCAGAAAACTTGGTAATTAATAAAGATAGTGCTTTAACATAACCGGCCCCTGTGCTGACTGTTATAGTGCCGGCATTCATACCTTTTAGTGCGCCAATTCGACTTTCTAAGACTTCAGCTTGTTCTAGCACGTGTCGGAAGCAATCTAAGACATAATATCCAGCTTCAGTTGGTCTTGCACCACGCATACCACGTTCTAAAAGCACTATACCAAGTTCTTTTTCCAGGTTTGCTATCTGCCTGCTTATAGCCGAAGGCGCAATATTCAAAGCGTCTGCTGCAACACGAATACCACCTAGCTGCACAGTCTGATAAAAATAGTACATTCGCTTGTCTATTACATTTTTCATAAGAGCCATCTTAAACATGTTGCTAAAAAGGCAACAATTTATTTATCTTGTGAACTTGAGGTTTATATTAACCGTTTTTATACTATCTTTCAATAGTTGTTAACAATGAAGCAATAAGGAGAATTGCAATGATTGGTGTTATAGGTTTGGGGAATATGGGCCTGTCTATGGCGATAAACCTTCAGCAAAAAGACGAATCTGTATTAGGTTATGATATCTGTGCATCCAGTCAAAAAAGAGCAAGGCAGCAGAATATTAGGCTTTGCAACAGCCTAAAAGATCTCATTAAACAATCTGAAATATTGATTTTATCACTACCAAAAGCAGAACATGTTCTAGAAACTTGCTTGGGTGAGGAAGGGATCATTGCCTACCCTAAAAAAGGACTGATAGTGATTGATACTAGTACTTCAATCCCAGAGACGAGTCGTCAAATCGCACAAGTTTTCTGTGATATAGAAATGACTTTCGTGGATGCTCCTGTATCAGGAGGTCCTTTGGGTGCTGCATCAGGCACAATGAGCATGGTTGTTGGGTCAAGTGAAGCAGTATATGATGAGATTACGCCAATTTTAAATAAAATGAGCGCAAATCATCTTAGAGTCGGTGAGGTTGGTGCAGGTAATATTACTAAACTCGGTAATAATTTACTTGTAGCTGCAAATCTCTTATTGGTTGCTGAGGCAATGTCTATGGCGACGCGCTTGGGAGTTGATCCACAGGCTTTCTTAGGAGGTATCAATCAAGGTTCCGGCCGCAGTGCGGTTAGTGAAGTTAATTTTAAAAAATGGATTTTGAATCAAACTTATGATTCTGGATTTACCATGGGTTTGATGAGAAAAGATGTAGCGCTAGCCCAAAATTTATTGCCTGATGATCTTTTGTTATCGCAACAAGTTGTAAATTTTTGGCATGATAGCCACAACTTGGCAGACGAGATAGATTTTAATGCAATTGTGCAACTAGTAGATGAAAAATTATTTAAAAAATCTTAAATAAAGGATGTTGTATGATGAATAAATTGGTTGATCAGTTCATTAAAAAAATTTGCCCAGAGTTTAAAGGTATTGCAAGTTATGTGGGTGGGAAGTGGGTCTTTGGCACTGGCGATAAAATCAATGTTAAATTTGCCCATGATGATTCTGACTTATTTTATTATCAGGATGCCGACGAGGATATCATCAATCAACTAAATTATTGCACATCGACTGCACAGCAGCAATGGTTAAGCATGACCGCAGCGAGACGTGGACAATTTATCTATCAACTAGGAGAAAGAATCACCGAAAATCAGGAAATTTTGGCGCAGATTGAGTCTTGGACTGCCAACAAGCCAATTCGTGATGCGCGAGGTGAGGTAGCGAAAGTAGCCGAGATGTTTTTTTACTATGCAGGTTGGGCAGACAAGATTCATGGAAAAACCATTACTGTACCAACTGGCCACTTAAACTATACGACTTATGAGCCTTTGGGCGTAGTTTTACAAATCACACCATGGAATGCACCGATATTTACTTGTGGTTGGCAGATAGCTCCAGCAATTACAGCGGGCAATGCTGTGGTTTTAAAACCATCTGAGATTACCCCTATAACCTCATTATTGATAGCTTATCTGGCTGAGCAGGTTGGTATCCCGAAAGGCCTAATTAATGTGGTTGCTGGGTATGGGCATACTATAGGTCAGAAACTCATCAATGGTGCAAATATTCAAAAAGTTGTTTTTGTGGGTTCTGTATCAACAGGTAAGAATGTTGCTGTTCATGCTGCCAAAAGAGGAATCCCTTGTGTACTTGAATTGGGTGGTAAATCTGCAAATATTGTTTTTTCAGATGCTGATTATGATAAGGCTCTTCGTGGCGCACAAAATGCCATTTTTGCGAATGCAGGCCAAAGCTGTGTAGCAGGCTCGCGATTGCTAATCCAATTAGATATTTTTGATCAGTTTGTTAATGATTTAGCTAAAAGTACAAATAAGTTTGTTGTTGGCAATCCTACTGAAGAAACCACTCATATTTCACCAATCAATAATAAAAAGCAATTTGAATACGTTTGTAGCGCTTTAGAAAATGCACAAAAACAAGGAGCATCCATTGCTGTAGGAAATACCATTTCAATACCTAAAACTGACGGATATTATGTTAATCCAACAATTCTTATTGGTAATAACACTTTAGATTGTGCTCAACAAGAAATATTTGGACCGGTTGTGGTTGCTATACCTTTTAAAGACGAAGAAGAGGCAATTAGAATCGCTAATGATAGTCAATTTGGCTTAGCCGGAGCTGTCTGGACAAATGATGTGGCGCGAGCGCATCGTATGGCAAAAAACATTAAAGCAGGTACTGTGTGGATTAATAATTATAAAAATATTCATGTAAGTTCACCATTTGGTGGCTATAAAGATAGTGGCTACGGCAGGTCATCGGGATTGGCAGCCTTACATGAGTATAGCCAAATTAAGAGCGTGTGGGTTGAAACAGCCCTTACACCTTTGGTAAATTTTGGATACGGTGCGCAAGAGGTATAAAGGAGTAATTATGAAGTCATATGAGATGTTGTCTGAAAATTTTTTAAAGGAAGTTCGTGAATGGCGACAGTATCTACATGCCAATCCTGAGCTTGGATTTGAAGAATTTAATACAGCAAAGATGGTTGCGGATATATTAACAAAGTGTAATATTAAAGTATATGAAAATATTGCCAACACAGGTGTGGTTGGCGTGTTGAAAAAAGGCAACTCAAATAAAAGTATTGCAATCCGTGCAGACATGGATGCATTACCAATGCAGGAGCTAAATGATTTAAGGTATTGTTCGATCAATAATGGCAAGATGCATGCCTGTGGTCACGATGGCCATACGGCAATTCTGCTTGGGGCTGCAAAATACCTTTCTGAATATGGTCAGTTTGATGGTACGATTTATTTTATTTTTCAACCTGCTGAAGAAAACAAAGGGGGTGGGAAAGCAATGGTAGAGGCCGGATTGTTTGAAAACTTTACCATTGATGAGATATACGGATTACATAATTGGCCTGGTAGACCGCTTGGGGATATTTGTATTAATGATGGCTCAATGATGGCATCGTTTGATATTTTCGACATTCGGCTGCAAGGTGTGGGCTCGCACGCAGCTATGCCTCATCAAGGCAAAGATCCAATTGTGGCAGGTGCAATGTTAGTAAATCAACTACAATCTATTGTTGCTCGACAGATCTCACCACTAGACTCGGGAGTGTTAAGCATTACACAATTTGAGAGTGGAGACACTTATAACATTATTCCAGAGGTGGCTAGATTAAAAGGAACTATTAGGGCTTTTAATGAAGATGTGCGGCTACTCCTCAAGCAGCAATTAATCGCAAATGTAGAATCTCTTGAACATACAACTGGTGTAAAGGGCGTCTTGGATTATCAAGATTGTTATCCTGCAACCATTAATGACCCAGATTGCGCCAACGAAGCAAGACATCTTGCTAAATTAGCATTTGGGGAAGATAAAGTTTTTTCAGATGTTTTACCAACTATGGCTTCTGAAGATTTTTCATTTATGTTGAATAATAAGAAAGGTGCTTATATTTGGCTTGGCGTTGATGAAGCCGATAAACCTTCAACGGCATTACACAACCCATATTATGATTTTAATGATAATGCGCTACCTATCGGAATTAAGTTATGGATTAGCTTGGCTGAGGGTAGGTTAAAGTTATAAATAACAACTTAAAGGACGTAAATATGAAAATTTCAAATTCGATATTTTTTAATTGGCGCTTACATGCTCTAGCTTTGGTGCTAGCCTGTATTGCAGAATGGATTGGGATTGCTAAATTTGATATCGGTATTGGTACAATGATTTTGCTGCCACTGTTGTACGCTTTTGTATTTTCAGTATTTTTTAATCCAAACATTAACTCAACATTAGGTCAGTTGGTTGGAAAAAATGGTAATTTGGTTGCGGGTCAATGGATTTTGATATGCCTTATGCCATTTATAGCCAAATTCGCAGTCGGTATCGGACCTAAGATTAACGAGATTATTGCAGCTGGTCCCGCTCTGATTCTCCAGGAAATTGGTAATGTGGCGACAGTTTTGTTTGCAATGCCAATTGCTGTCTTGGTTTTTGGCATGGGGCGTGAATCAATTGGTGCCACACACTCGATTGCACGGGAGCCGAATATTGCCTTGATTGCTGACAGATTTGGATTAAAAACACCGGAAGGTATTGGTGTCATGGGTGTTTATGTAATGGGAACACTGTTTGGAGCAATTTATTTTTCAATTATGGCAGGCGTGGTTGCTTCTTGGAATTTGTTTGATGTTCGCGCCTTAGCTATGGCTTGCGGTGTTGGTTCTGGAAGTATGATGGGTGCATGTTCTGCAGCACTTTCTGAGATTCTTCCAGAGCATAAAGAGGATATTGTTGCATTTGCAGCCTCAAGCAACCTACTAACTTATGCAACCGGATTGTTTGTTTCAATCTTTATAGCGCTGCCATTTGCAGAATGGTTATTTAATGTATCGTCAAAATTGAGAAAGACTCAGTCAGCCTCTTTTGTAACCGAGGAAATTGGTACCGCAGATAATGACGAAGTTTCTATTTCATTAGCACAATTAATTACAGGTCTTGTTTTTATCTGCACGTTATTACTAATCGTCAATTGGGTTGGTACAAAAACGTCTCCAATTGAGGCATTGCCAGGTATGGCTATTCTATTTGTTTGCTGCTTGATCGGTATCTTTGTTAAAAAGATAGTTCCTATCGGTGTGCCAAATATCGCATGGATTTCAATTGCGGCAATCTTTATCGCATTACCATTTATGCCAATGGCTGACTATGTAATAGCAGAAACAGACAAACTTGGTCTATTGCCTTTAATAACACCAGCTCTAGCATATGCGGGTATGGCGATCTCCAAGTCTGAAATAAGCTTGTTTAAGCAATCTGGCATCAAAATCATAATGATTGCATTATTGACATTCACAGGAACCTATTTAGGTTCAGTAGTTATTGCAGATGCATTATTATGATTAATTTACGCCATTATGTAGCACCTGTAAAAAACCACCGCTAAAAAGCAGCCACTTGGCTGCTTTTATTTGTGAATTCAACTGATTATTCACGGTTTTGTTGATTTGCTGTCTATAGGTTTTCGAGCCCTTCCCCAAATCTGTGTAACTGCTTATAATATTTCCAACAGGAGATTAAGCAATGTACGATAACAAACTCAATGAACTGACCACTCAAATGGTTGGGCACTTAAACAGCATGGATGATTTTAAAGCCATACATAAGTTCATGCTTCAGCAGTTTATTAACAACAGTCTAGAGGTAGAGATGAGAGAGCATCTGGGCTATGATAAACACGTGAAGTCAGAACAGAGCAACAAACACAATGGTAAAAATGCGTCAAGACAGTTGTATTGTCAATAAAACAATTTACTTGGCCTTGGGCATTAATTTGCAAGGTAAAAAAGAGATACTGGGCATGCGGTTGTCTGAAAATGAAGGCGCTAAGTTTTGGCTTGGTATCATGATTGAACTTCAAAGTCGTGGGCTAAAAGTCATTCTAATCGCTTGTGTGGATGGATTAAAAGGCTTTAGTGAGGCAATCACAACAGTGTATCCAAATACGCAAGTTTAATTGTGCGTAGTGTACATGGTTCGCTATTCAATGAAGTTTGTGCCCTATAAAGGTCGTAAAGCCATTGCCTGTGACTTAAAATCAATTTATGGCGCAGACACTGAAGCTTTGACCCTGGCTAATCTTGAGCGGTTTGATAAACTATGGGCAGATAAATATCCGCAAATTGTCAAATCATGGCAAGCAAATTGGCAGGGGCTTTCAGCATTCTTAAACTACCCCAAAGACATTCGAAGAGCTATTTATACCACCAATGCCATTGAATCACTAAACAGCGTGCTGACGCTCAGCGGAGAATAGGCGCAAGGTATTTCCCTCTGATGATTCAGGCAGAAAGGTGATTTGCTTGGCTATCCAAAATGCGTCTAAAAAAATGGATAGTGCCAATTCGCAACTGGACTTCTGCTCTTAATCTTTTTATGATTGAATCTGGTGATAGATTTGAACCTTATCTTTAACCCAGTGGTAGTTACACAGAATGTGGGAAAGGCCCTGTGAATTTTTTATAAATGCACCTTTTTAGCTGTCGATTTGTAGTGGAATAATTAAATAGAATTCCTATAAGCGTGAACTCAAAGGCATTGCATTGCTTTCTGCAGGAAACAATGCAATGCCAGGGCTTCTAACATTAAGAACCAACCATGCCGTATATTACCATGACTAGCACTGCTATTTTATTGCACCAAGTATAACTTCAGAAAAGAGGATTAATTTATTGCCCAATGTATAGTGAATAGATGTTCAACCTTTGTATCTTGGGTCAATTGAGATTGTATTCTACTAAACAATTCATCTCGCTGTTCTTCAATTTCATCTTGAACATCAAATAAAGATTGACGTAAACGACGTCGTTGTCTTTCTATATTTTTTA
Source organism: Moraxella canis (assembly GCF_034424565.1). Classification (NCBI taxonomy): domain Bacteria; kingdom Pseudomonadati; phylum Pseudomonadota; class Gammaproteobacteria; order Moraxellales; family Moraxellaceae; genus Moraxella; species Moraxella canis. The sequence goes on from NZ_CP139961.1 coordinate 2,019,277, forward strand.
ACTCGGTTTCTATTCGTGCCAATTCCTCCAAATTTCTAGCTTGATTTTTATCGCGTTTAATCTGCTTGATTTTTTCATCAATATCGGCAACCTCTTGTTCGCTGGCTTTAATTTTATCTTCCGCCCATTTATCCAGTCTTTGACTTTCTTGCTTTAATAAAATACTTTGGCTTTCACTATGGCGTGCGGTTAGGGCAGTGATGGCTTGCTTGGCATTTTGTGTCAAATTCTCTGGAAATACTTTATTAGATTCATCGCTTTGTGCTTGAATACTCAGTAATTTTTGACAAAAATCATCGTCAAGCCATTCACCTTGCTCGGTACAGGCGGTAAAAACTATTTCTTCGTGTGTCTGTTTTTCACCATAAAAACCAACTTTATCTACCCAAAGCCAGCCTGATTGTCCTTGTTTTTGTCCAATAATAGATAGCTTGCTATGATGATTGGTATAATCAAAGGATAGCGAAGCGATTGGAGTGTGCGCATTTTGACAAACAGACAAGCAGTACTCACCAAGTGGATGATGTAGGCGATAATCATGTCCTTTTTGCTCGTTTTGAGCTTGTAAAACATAATTGGCAGCCTGAAAGCCTTTTGGTGGGCTGTGCAAATAAAAACTTCCGTTTTTTTCATCAAAATTAGCTTTATTATTTAAAGCAAATTGTGTGGCCAACCAGAAATAACGGCTGGTTTTGTCCAACAGTCTCTGGCTTTTTGATAATTGCAGTTTTAGTTTTTCTTGCACATCTTCGTCAAAATAATCCAAAATTTGACTGCCTGCTCGTTCTAGATTTGCCTCAATCTGACTTTCCAGTTCTTTTTGCAGTTCATCAAAAGCGGTTTTGATTTCATCGGATGTACGACATTTATCATAAATTTGGTTAATCCGTTTTTCAAAATCAATACCGCTTTCTATACGCCCTAATATTTCATCAGAAACACCAAATACGCCGTTAAATAACTTAAATTTTTCGCCCAGTAATTCCAAAATCCTTTGATCGGCTTCATTGCGTTTGTTTAAAAAATTAATCACAACCACGTCAAATAATTGACCATAACGATGACAACGTCCAATCCTTTGTTCTACTCTTTGCGGATTCCACGGCAGATCATAATTGATAAGCAAAGAGCAAAATTGCAAATTCACTCCCTCAGAGGCTGATTCTGTGGCAATCATAATCTGCGCTGTTTGTTCAAACTCATCAATGAGTGCTGTTCTAACATCAACAGCTTTTGAACCTGTGATTTTATGCTTATTATCTAAATTATTTAGCCACTTTTGATAGACGGCTTGACTGTATTTACTGCTATTACTGCCTGAAAAACAAACGATTTTATCCCGATAGCCGTTATTGCTTAAAAAATCAAATAAATAGCTTTGCGTGCGGACGCTTTCAGTAAAAATAATCACTTTCTGCTTTGCGCCCAATTCATTCATCTTATCAAAGCCTGTTGCCAATGCGGTTAATAAGGATTGGGCTTTACTGTCGTTTTTTAATTCATGAGTTTTCTTGATAAAAGATTGAATTTGGGCTATTTCTTGATTTAAATTTGTTAAATCATCATTACTGTTGTCATCACTGCTATCATCCTCCCATTCATCAAACTCACCAATCAAATCGCTCTCAATATCATCAAATTGGGACAATAAATCACTCGTTTGCTGTTGTTTTTTTAGTGCCAATAAACGATTTAGAATGATTTGTAATGTATCAGCAACAGCATAGGGGCTGGATGCCAGTAGTTTGCGTAAAATCAAGCCAATCAAATGGCGTTGACTTCTGGGTAGGGCGATAGTATTTTCTCGCCCAATAAACTCAGAAATGGACTCATAAAGTCGTTGTTCGTCATCACTGGGATAGAAATTTTGGGTAATGGTATGGCGTTTGGTGTAGCGAATGTATTCGCTTACATCTTTTCGCAAAGTACGCTTGACCACAGCCTGCAAGCGATTTTTTAACTCATCGTTATTTTGTCTATTAATGAACTCACGTCGAAAGACCTTCTCATCGCCAAACATTTCATCATCAATCAAAGTGGATAAGCCATATAATTCCATTAAGCTGTTTTGTAAGGGAGTGGCGGTTAAAAGAATTTTTTTGCGTCCTTGAAATGCCGCTTTGAGAGCTCGCCCCATTTTATTGCTGTTGCGGTGAGCATTTCTTAATTTATGGGCTTCATCAATAATCACGCAATCAAAATAATACCCTGCCAAAGTATCAGCAAATTTACTGGCATAATGGTGAGAAGTAATGATGATCTGTTTTCCAATATGACCAGATAGAAACTTAAACTCATCATTGCCAAAATCTTTTAGCATGTGTTTGTCAAAAATAATGCTTGGCAGTCCAAATTTATTTGCCAATTCATTTTGCCATTGTTTGCGAAGCACAGCAGGACAAACAATAATAAGCTGGCGTTTACGCTCTGCCCATAATTGACACAACACCAAGCCTGCTTCAATGGTCTTACCCAAACCAACTTCATCTGCCAATAATACACCTCTATCCAAAGGATTGTGTAAGGCGAAAATAGCAGCATCAATTTGGTGTGGATTCAAATCCACTTTGGCATTAAATAAACCTTGCGTAATGCGTTCTACGCCATTGTCAGATTGACATAAAATAGCATTAGCAAAATATTTGGCTTGGTGTGATGTGATGTTCATCTCTTTATGTTTCCCAATTTATCGTTTCTAAATAATCATCAGCCAAGATGGCTTTAAATAGATGTTCCAGATAATCAACGCCATTGATATGCTCCATAAACAAAATATGCTTTTGGGCAAATTCTGTATAGGTTTTGCCAAAATGATTCAATGCTCCAGTTTCTGTGATATCCTTACTTGGCGTAATGGATAAAATAAAACTGTTTAAAATGAGATTGTCTAGCTTAAGGTTGTCTGAAAGTGTTTTTAATTCATCAAACAACATAAACTTGGGGTCATCAAAGGATAATTGGCGAATACCTTTGGGATCAATAAAGGTCAACCACTGTTTTTGGTTATGTTTATCAACCAGCCACAACAAAAAATCAGGATAAAAATCGCCAGCCAATGCAAACCCCAAACCTTTGGCTTTATTGGATGCATTTCGCAATAAATACAGCTCTTTATCACCAATCCAATCTTTTAATTTGCCTGCATTGCAAGCGTTTTGCAAATCAATCACAAACTTGCGTTCGCTTTTGGCTTCCATTAACAAAGGCTTGAGTGAGAACGGCAGACTGTCTTTATTATCTAGGGTAATGATTGGATAAAATAAATGTCTGTCAAAACAAATGGCATTGACATGGCTATCACGAAATCCCATCACTTTCGCCAAATTGCCACTTCCTACCCAATCTTCTAATTCGGTTAATTTACTTTCATAGTTTGGTACGCCGTCATCTTCATTGGGGCGAATATCAAAAACATAATTTTCCAATAATGCTTTGTGACTGTGGTCAATGACTTGTTTTTTATAATATTGACCTTCATAAGCGCCTTTTAGTTTCTTATAAAAGGCGTCCAAATAATTCATCAGCAAGTCCAATAAAATATTCTCTTGTTTGATGATGTCGTCAAAGTGATGAATAGTTAATTCGCCGCTTGGAATGTATAATTTGTACCAATCGCCTTGCTGGGCAAATTGTTTGATTTTGTCTTTATCTAATTTAAGATTATTGAGGGATTGCCACATCTTGTGATTTAACAATGCTAAATAAATCCTATCCCAGTTGATGAATTCAAAAACCAGGGTGTTTAACTTGTTTTTTTCTTTTTGATTTTCGCTAATTTTTATGGCGTTATCACGACTGGCAATGGCTTGAACTTTTGGATATAAATCTAAAACTGCCATCGGAGCTCTGATGTTTTTGTATTTATCGGGAATATCAAACAGCGTGACAGTTTCGGTGCGTTTAAAGCTTTTTTCACGATTGCCTTTGTAAGCATCGTCAAGCGATAGAGTCTGCAACACCACATCTTTTGGTAAATTGGCGCGGCTATCAAACTCAATGGTAATAACTTCAGTTGTATCAATGCCCTCATCTGACAGATACTCACGAAATGCGTCCATATAATTGGCATTGATGCCAAAAATATTGAGTGTTTCTAGCTTTTTTAAATCAAACGATTTGGGGCGTTCGTTTGGCACACTGCGTCTTAATGACATATTTTGCCCTTTTAGGCGTACGCCACGTCCAAACAACTGAATGATTTGACTGCCTTCATTTTTACCAATATTGAGTAAGCCCATGGTAGAAACTCGCCAGCTTGACCAGCCTTCGGTAAATTTCTTTGAGCCAATCAAAATATTAATGGGCGATTTATCACTGTTAATTTGTCCAAAATAACCTTCATTAAAATCATCACTGACGCAATCAAAATCGGTAGAATTTTCAGCTGCTTTGAACAATCCGCCACTGTCGCCAATGTTAATTACACCAAAAGGTGTGCCATTTTCGCCCAATGACAATGCCAATTCGCCGTCCGATTTTGTTAGGTGCGTCAATCGTAAACGGGCTTTATGTTTGGCATTCATCATTTTATCAAGCATATCGGCATACAACTCGTTTTCTTTGCCTTGAAAATGCGTTAAAGGATTAAACCTGCCTTTAAAAATATCCACGCCCTTATCATTGACAAGGCGTGCAGTATTGCCAATCAAGTCTTTTAAAAAACCAATGACTTCATCGGTGTAATTGACAAAATATGCCAAGAAATTTACTACTTTTAATACGTCTGATTTTTCTAGTTTCTGAGATTCGTTGTCTTTTTGCCCAGGAGATGATTTTATGGCGACTTTGCTACCCACAAAAATCATCAAAGGATTTTCAATATTCCATTGACTTACTTCACTTTGATGCACTTTAAATAAATATTTTTGTTGATAAAATGCCAATAAGCAGGCAGTTAAATACAATTTTTCGTGCTCTTCAAAATAGTTATTCTCTTTATTTAAATTTAAAATCAGGCTTTCTTTGCCAAAGCCGTCTTGATAAAAATATTTATAAGAATAGTCAAACAAAATCGATTTGGCGTATTTTTCAAAAAATGGGTTTTTGCGTCCACTGACCACTTGTCCAAGCGTTGCCGAATACTCAAACGAAAAACCACCTCGACTGACGATTTCACGATTTTTTAGCCACTGACCCGTTTCGTTACTACTGCCACGATGACCTTCATCAACCAATACCAAATTATTTCCTGAGAAACTTTCCGCCGCTACGGTCTTATCGCCGTCTTTGTCTGCCAGTTTGGTAATTTCAATAATTTCCACATCAGATTTCATGAGCTGCCCAGCATTTTTATCAAACAGGCTGGCTGAAAAATCCGATAGCAGCAAATCGTCCAAATGCTGTTTAGACAATCCTTCATTGGTAGTGATAACAATGATTTTGTCTATTTTTCTGGCATAATGCTGATATTGCAAAATATTAACGTGCATAATCAATGTTTTGCCACTGCCTGTGGCGTTCCAAAAAGCAAGACTGGACAAATCCGTCAAATCAAAGGATGGGAATGTTTTGGCTTCTTTAACATTCAATTCATAATCGGCTTTGGCTTGATTTAAAGCATTTAATAAATCGTGCGGTTTATTAAAATACCAATCTAAATAAATTTCAGTAAACAGCAAACTTAAATACTGAAAATATTTCATTTTCAATTCAAAGCCGTCTTTTTGATTGCGTTTTTCGGTGATTTTTTGCCAATGTTTGACAATATTAAAGTCATAATTGCGTAATTCTTCTGCCGTTAATAGACTGTTATGCAAACGGAAAAATTGTCCGTACAGAATCTCGTCCAAAAACAGCGTATTGCCGTTTAACACGCCTTCAAAACGTTCGGGCTCTTTGCCAAAAAAATCTTGTAGTTTATCCACATTAAACAGTGATAATAGCCAGCGATTTAAAATCAAATGCTGATGAAAGTCTAATTTGGTCTGTTTGGTCTTGGTTGCTTTTGCCATCTTAGATTGCTCCAAACATCAATGTCAAAAATTCTTGCTCAATAGATTTGACTTTCAGGGTGCTTTGCACACCGTCCGCACTTTCCCATACCGTATCTAGCGTGTGATCACCATTGATATAAATCTCTTGATAAATACTTTCTTTAGGGTTGATATTGCGTACAACAAACATTGTTTTTAGTTCGTCATAGCCCAATTTGTCACAATCACGCCAAAAAATCAGTGTGCGTTCATCGTCATTTTGGCGTGGCAATCGACATTCAATCTCCACATAGCCTTTACTATCTCTTCGGTCATCAATGCCCAAAACAGTCGCCCCAATCAGGTAGTTAAAGGTTTCTACCAAATCAATTTTTTGGCGGACAAATGCTCCTGCACTATTGGCACTGATGTTTAATTCGTAATCAAATGGATGTGCAAAATCCGCCACGTTCAGCAGGCTTTCACGGCTTTCAATGTCTAACATATAGTTTAATAAATAGTCGTTTTGGGCATTTTGGGGTAAATTGCCAAGCAAATCACTTTGGTGCAGAACCAAATTATTGAGCGTATCTTCATAACTTTCTAGTTTTAGGACTTTGACCATTTGACTGATACCTCCAAATTGTCCGTCCTTATCCGCCACAGGTTTACCGTCTTTGTAGTCTTTGGCAAAAATGACTTTTTGAATGCGGGGTTTTAGCACCGTATCAAAATATTCGCCTTGCTCCACCAAAATAAACTTGCGATTGCCACCATCTTCACGATTCAGATTGATAACAGCGTGGGCGGTTGTACCGCTGCCTGCAAAGTAGTCTAGGATTAGGTCTGTTTTTTCTGTGGAATATTGTATTAGCTTTTGCACAAATATTTTTGGTTTTGGATAATCAAAATCCATAGAGCCACTAAATATATTTTTATTTTCTGTTGTTGCAACAGAATTCATATAATCATTATCAACAGAAAAAATAGTTCCAACAGGCATAAAATTACTAGTTAGATTATTGGCATATCTTTTGAAAATAAATCCACGGTTTTTAGGACTATATTTTTCCTTAAATTTAATTCGTCCATTTCTTATATATTCTTGCATAGTTTCTTGTGAAAATGCCCAATATCTACCCTGTGGCGGATAATCCTCCAATCCTGTATAAGGATTTTTAATTGGAAAATATGTTGAGCTTCCACCACTTTTGGCACTAGGGTCTCCTGAACACCAATCCCCATTTGGGTCGTTATCTGGATTGGAATAACCTTCTAAAGTTTTTTCTTCCCCAGAAATCTTTAAACAACTTTTATTTACAGCATAAGAAATTAAATATTCGTGTTGAATATTAAGACCGTTATTATCATCACCAGTCATTGATTTTGTTTTTCTAATAAATGAACTTAAGTAATTTTTAAATCCAAATATCTTATCAGATATAAGTTTAAGCTCTGAATGTTCATTATCGTCAATACTTTGAAAAATAATGCCTGTTTGATTTAATAATGTTTTTGATGCTAGCAGTCTATCGTAAATCATAGAAGCCCAAGTAGAACTTGGATAACCATCTTTATAAATAAATTTCCCTTTCGCACGGTCATCTTCCGTATTATAAGGCGGGTCAATATAAATACATTTGACTTGCCCTTGATATTTGGCTTGTAATAAATTTAAGGCTTGGAAATTATCGCTATGAATGATTGTACCGTTGATTTCGTTATCCAAATCGGTAAAAGTCGCCAATAATTTAGCTTGAAAGGATTTAGGAAAAAGTGCTGTATTTACAACAAGATAGGATTTTCGGGGGGGGGGGTAACACTTGTTAAACCATATAGATTTTGCCACTCATCAAGCTGGGCTTGATTGGCAAAAATTTCGGCGTGGAATTTTTCGTCAATGTTGTCCAGCGTGATGAGATAGTGGCAATCGGCAACGAATTTTTTCTTTTCCCAAAGTCGTTTTTGGAAATTCTCTAATTGAGCCAAAAAGGCGATGATGTCATGAGCGATGTGACGAAGTGTTTGGATTAGGCGTAAATTTTGGGCAATATTGTCTGCGGTTTGGGCATTGTCAATGTCATCCAAATTCATCACTTCATTTTTGATATAAAAATCCAATTCACGCTTTAAAAATCCACCCAAATCTTTATGGATAAAATAGTCTGCTTTGTTTTTGGCGGTGTAGTCGTCCAAATATTTGCGTAATAGCGAGCGTTCTTTATTATTTTCTGTTCCTTCTTTTTGGGCGAGTATTTGCCAATTTTTACCAATAATCGGATTGGCTAACAAAGTTTGAACAGTCTGTCCGTTAATGGATTTATCTTTTTCAGTATCTTTATCTTTTGCTTGTGTTTGTTTGGCATCCTTAATAGCCGTGTAGTCAAACAAAATGGTCAAAACCTTACCGTCATCGCTTTCGCTAATGGCTGTAATGGCTTGGGTGATTACGTCGCCAAATTCATCTTCACTTTCAACAATGCTGTCTTCGGCTACTACAAATACTCTCTCTACTTTGTTGTCTTTTTGGTTGTCTTTGGCGGTATCGGCGGTGTTTAGTTTAAAAAAGACTTGTCGTCCGTCCGCCAAATCAAAACGGTAATTGGCAAAGTTTTCACCTGATTTAGTGTAATACTGGTCTTTATTTGCCCAATGTAGCATTACTTCCTCACCATTGTAGGGAATGGCGTAGGTATCGCCCTTGTAACGACGCTGGCTGATAAAATCGCCTTCTTCATAATAACGGCTAAAAAAAGTCAATAAGTGACGGTAAACCGCCGTTTCCATGTCACTATTTTTGGCAAGTTTGTCGGCAACGTTTTTTGGCAGGGTGTGGTTTAGATAGTGGGTAATCTGTTCGTTACGGCTGTTTAAAATGCGATAAATGCCAAAATCCAAATCGGCACGGTCAATCTGAAAGATTTCTTTGAGTTTGCTGGTGAGTTCGAATAAGGCAGTCATGGCGGTTCCTATGTTTAGAGTTGTGGTATTTTATTATACTATAAATACCATGTCTGCGAGATGGTATTCACTTGGTATTTCGTCAGGCTGTTATAGATTCCTCTTAAAGTTTTAATTATGATCATGGTAATCTTATTGTTGAAGTTGTGATATTTTTTATTCTGTGATAAAAAGTAGAAGTGATAGAATTGAAGATTGGCACCCGTTGATTTGTAGTGGATTAAAGGCAGTGTATGAAGCTCAAAAAATTAAAAATCAAAAATTTTAGGAATTTTGATGATTCTGAAATTGAATTATCAAATAAAAATTTAATTTTTGGCATGAATGATGTTGGCAAAAGTAATTTAATTTATGCTTTACGCTTACTATTTGATCACCGTGCAAGAAATAGTCAAATTTTCGATACAGATTTCCATACCTGCAATACATCTAAACCTATAGAAATATGTTGTTATTTGGATATATCAGAAGAGAGTGAATTTAAAGATATTATTATTGCCAGGGCTGAAAATGCAAGTGTAGATGATAATCAATATTTTATAATCAAATTGTCCATTGAGTTAGAAGATAATAAATATATTAGTAATTTGCACTGGGGATCTGAGAATGAAAGCTTGTTAGCAGTTCCTATGCGTGGGTTAAACCGCACCGTGTTAGATGATACTTTTTATTGCGTATTTATTCCATCGCAAAATGATATGATATCTAAATTTAAAGAATTCAAAAAAGAATTATTAGGTAATCATGATAAGCATGTCGATGATAAAGATATTGAGCAAACAATAAGAGAGTTAAATAAGTCAATCAATGCTGAGATATCAAAGCTGTCCACAGTAAAAACCATGGAATCCGATTTAAATGAACAGCTTGTATTATTTGATAAAAATTATCAAATAAAAATATCGCCAAATCATACTTTTGGTGATTTGCATCATAATTTAGATATTTATATGTACGATGCAAAGGATGAAGAATGTGAGGTTGAAGCAAAAATATACCCTACATCAGGTGATGGAAGAGTCAGGAAGGTAATGTATTCTCTTATAAGTTATCTGCTAAATAAGGGGCAAGCTGCCAATGGAAAGATTCCAATTTTGTTAATTGAAGAACCTGAAAATCATCTTTTTATTTCATCACAGATTGAATTATCCAAAACTATTTTTAATGAAGGATTTAGCCCTTATTTATTTTTGGTTACCCATTCACCACAATTATTTTTTAAAATTAGTGATGAGGCTAATTTAATTCGACTATTTAAAAGAAACGGGAAAATAGAGATAAATTCAGAAATTGCCAAAATAACAGATGATTATAATAACCTTAAAAATATTTTAATGGAAAATTTAGCACAATGTTTATTCGTTAATAGAGTCTTATTGGTTGAGGGGCCATCTGAGAAATTGCTTTTTGAATGGGTATTAGATACATTAGGGTGCGATAGAACAGATATCATTGTACAAAGTATTGCGGGCATCTATTTTGATAAATATATTCAAATATTAAAAGGATTAGGTATTAAGATTATTATTAAAACAGATAATGATATTGCTAAAGTTTCACGAAAAGATGAATTAACCGCATTAGGATTTAATCGTTGCATTGATTTATTCAATTTACTCTGTGATTGCGAAGAAAAAGAAAAGTTAGATAATGTTGCCTTGGGACCTAATGCATCAGAATCTACCATTTTAGAAGCAAAAGATGATTTTAGAAACAAAATTTTAAGCAATAAAAATTGTTTTGATGAGTTTTCTCGCTTAGGAATATATCTATCAAAAATTGATTTGGAGCATGATTTGGCAATATGTCTTGATAAAGACGATAAATTCGTTAAAGATTTGCAGGAGTCAAAATGGATAAATATGTGGGAATTTACCAAAAATGCCACACATGCTGAAGCTAATAAAATCTTTTATCATGAGAACTTTAAATGCTTAAAGGATTTGGTTGATGAATAATTTTAATCTAACAGATGAGCAAAAAGATATCGTTGAGCCAAAACGATTTTCATCAGCCATGATTATTGCTAATGCGGGTTCGGGAAAAACCAATACATTGGTTAGAAGAGCAATCAATCAGACCAAAGGAATTAAACCTTGGAAAAATATTGCAATTATTAGTTTTACTAACAAAAGTGCTGGTGATATTTTGAAAAAAGTAAAAGAACTAAATGGAAGTAAAATTATTGCGATGACATTTCATTCATTCTTGTTGCATCATGTATTGGCGTTTAATGAATATTTTAGAAGCCAAAAAATCTTATTTGATTTTAATCCAGATAATAGCTCAAGTAGTTTAGAAGAGTGGTTAAATAACGTTATTGATAGAAAAATTATGACATCTAGTGGTATGAGGTCAGAGAAAGATTACTTATTTGAATACGCAATTGAATGCCTTGAAAAAAATGAATATATCAGAAAATACTTAAAAACAAAATTTGAAGCAATATACATTGATGAAGCACAAGATAATAATAGTTTACAGTATGAAATTGTAAAGTTGTTTTTATCTTATGGCATACAAGTTGTTTTGGCTGGCGATCCACAGCAAACCATTTATGAATTTAGGGGGGCGAGTTCGGAAAAATTTCAAAGTATGAGAAATAATCCACACTTTAAAGATAGAATTTATCAATTAAGTCGAAATTTTCGTTGTCATTCATTGATTGATGCTTGTGCAAAAAACTATACTATTCCACAAGAAAACAGCATATCTTGTGAGGATGGAACTGTATACGGAGTATTTGTCACGAAAACTGCTAAAACAATTGTTGATAAATTTAGTGAAGAAAAATTTAATAATGAAGGATTGTGTTTTTTATTTTGGAGCACAGGAAAAAATCAGAGTATTATTGAAGAGCTTGACTTGGTTTTGGTAAAACTTCCTAATTTTATTGAAAACCAACAAGATCCGCAGTATCAAAATTATTTAGATTCATTATTAAGATTGTATTTCTCAAAATCAGTTGAAGAGGTATACTTTAAAGACAAATTTTTATCCGATATCCATACAAATATAGCTAGAAAATTGATACAAGACTTTAAAAATAATCTATGTATTGATACATTAAAATCTTTAAATGATCATGCTGGACTAATAAACCGCAGTGATTTTGCAGAAGTTATCGAGTGTATCAACCTTGATACTACAAGACAATTTTATCAGTTAGATAAAACACAAAATATTGCAATGACCATACATTCTGCTAAAGGGTTGGAATTTAGAAATGTCGTTTTGCAAAAAAATGATTTTAGAAATATAGGTGGAAGTGCCAAAATGTTTTATGTAGCGTGTACTAGGGCTGAAAAACGCTTGTTTTTCGTATAAAAATATATTGTGATAAAGGACTGTTTGGCTGTGAAAATAATTTAAGCTAGAATGCAATAAAAAAGCTTACCCAACCACGCGCTGCTGTACATCAAAAGACCAATCAGTCCACGCCACAACCCCGCCAAAGTGCTTAATGTTTTTTTTGCAGAATTTAGCTAATGTCTTAGCGGGGGGGCAATGCCAACACATGTGGGTATGCCTACCCACTGCATGATACGCTGCTTAATCTGCGTACCTAGACCTTGTAAATCATTCAGGGTATTTAATTGTGCAAGGCATTTATCGATCGAATAAATCTCAACAGCAGGCGCGATACTTTCAATGGTTTTCATCATGCGATTAGACATGTCGCCATACAGTTCATAATTGCTGCTAAAAGCAAACAATAAACCTTGAGACACAACATGCTTAACCCGAAAGTAAGGCACACCCATCTTAATGCCAAAAGCTTTGGCTTGTGCAGTGAGTGATACCTCACAACCATCGTTATTGGATAAAACAACAACCGCTTTTTCTTTTAGGGCGGGTCTAAATACTTGCTCACAAGAATAGTAAAAGCTGTTACCATCAATTAAGGCGTACATTTTAGCGACCCCATGTGCCCCTTGTTTTTTAATGACATGAGTAACACGCCCACAATGGACCATTCGTCAACGTCGCTGGGTATGAAGTTGGGATAGCTGCCACTGCTGTTATTAGAGTGCAGATCAAGCCCGTGTGCGCCTTTACCAAGCGTTTAATGGCAAACTCATTATTCACATTTGCCAATACAATGCCGATATGCTCTGCCACAGGGGATCGATCTACAATAAGTAGGTCATCTAAATCAATGCCCGCATCTAACATTGACAAACCACCACAGCGAATTATGATAGTTGCAGGCGAGTTGGTCACTAAAAGCTCATTTAGGTCAATCGCGTTGGATAAATACCCCTCAGTAGGACTTGGAAAGCCTACAGCAACTTTCTCCTGGTATAAAGGGATGTCTAATTTGCTTAGGATGTTTGATAAATAAAGCACATCATTAGGTAGTCTACCCATGTACTTTGATGGCTTAAGATAATAAGAGGCTCTTTTAGCGGCCAATATCTCATCGACAATAGGCACACATGAAAGAGGAATGCGTTTGACAGCTGTCTTTTCACCCAAAGTTTATGGCTCTTTTGCCCCCATGACCACGGCCTTTGGTCTTGTTTATAGGTTCTTTGATATCAGACATGATGTATGATCCAAATTGATTAAGTAACTTAATCAAGTTTAAATGAAAATAATGTAAATATCAACTCAAAACCACTCATTCATCAAACCACCAAACGTTTGAATGTGTATGGGACTGAATAAGATCCAATGACTATGTCGAGTTCTAAGAGATATAGCAGAATCATCTTAATAACCATGCAGCTAAATGTAGGTTCTTATGGTATCATAATATACTACTTTCTATATATTGTATATATATATTTGAAAATACATGATTCTTAACACTATATATTGAAATGAATTAGAGTTAGTTTATGCTGAAGCCTAAGGTTTATTTAGACCAAAATGCTTTGACAGCGCTGCTAAAAGAGGCGAGTGAAGAGCTTGTCCGCATTTTGGCAGAGACGTGGGAGATTTTTTATTCCTCAGCAACGTCGCGAGTTCGAATCTCGTTTCCCGCTCCAAATTTTAAAAAGCTCAAATCGAAAGATTTGGGCTTTTTTTTGTTGAAGTTATTCATTTTAAGCATTTTAAAAATGAATCAAGCAAAAGAATTTGCAAAAACAAAACAATCATATCAAAGGTGTTGAAAATTTTGATTGTAAGCTACTAAATCGAATGGCTAGAAAATGCAACGGTATGTACTCGAAAGCTTTTATCTTTTATCAACGAATACAATCTTAGGTTTAACGTTGATAGCGTACTTACTTTTCATGTTTGACACATGATAAGTGTTGTGGTTGTAAGTTGGTTTTATAAATGGATATCTAAATGTTTATTTACGTTATCCAAACAGCCCATCGGTTCTTGGTTTTACTAAGATGCCCACATAACAAAGACAAAATATCACAAAAGACGCTATCCACAATACTTGTGATAATAACATGAGCGGCATATAACTATCATTAAAAAATAGCGGTAAGACCACACGAAATATGCCACACAAAATCATCAACATGAACATTAATGACACAGCGGCAGGGGGCTGATGGATATTTCTGCCAGTATGTCCAAGCGACACCCGAGCCATCATGGCAATCGTCATCAGCCCAATGCCAAACACCGCCAAACCATGAAGTCCAAGCGTGTGGATATTAACAGAGCCAAACCAATTTAACTGTGTGGCAATCGGATAAAGCACAAACATCGCCAAACTTATCGTCATGCCAAAAAACGCGATGATGAGCGACCATAGCAGGGGCTTTTGCCAGATGGCGTGGTGATACCAGTTGTTTAGGCGTGCCAAATTAGCCACCAAACACACCAACGCACACACGCCAGCAATCATGGGCTGTTTGATGAACAAATCAAAAATGATAAATCCAAAAAATCCAAATAAATTGAGCTTGTCCAGTAGATTGGAGTTTTTTTGTTCAAGTTGTATGCCATTTGGCGTGCCATCACGATTGACGTTGATGCCTTTGGTGATAAAAAATGGCAAAACACGCCGTGCGATGGTAAACACCACGCCAATCACCAAGTATAAGGCAAAATATAAGGCGATTTGCTGTGTGCCGTGATGATTTATCAGCACGCCCACATAAAAAGCAACGCTGGCAACAGTCAAAAGAACAAGTTTGGCAATGATGCCAATTTGACGTTTTTGGCGAACAGCCCACACCGCTTTGATGACAGCAAAAGTGGTCATGCCCCAAAATATCATGTCAAATACAAAAGCCGCCACAAACAGGGCAATGCTGGGTGTGGCATGAAGCCCAAGCCAAATCAAGCGAGATGCCGCCCACGCCCCAAATATCGTCCCCAAATGCCAGCCATAAGGCATGGGCTGATTTGTCCATGTTTTGACTGCCGTTAATAAAAACCCTGCAATCACTGCCAAAGCATAACCAAACACCATCTCATGACCATGCCAATAAAAGGGCGAAACCACTCCTTGAAAAGGAGCAAAGCCTTGTAATATCACCAGCCAAAGCAGCATACTTATCGCAGCAAACACCGCCGAACCCACAAAAAATATGCGAAAACCCAAATTTAAAATGGGATGGGGGGATGTTGGGCGTTTGGCGGTGTTTTGGATATTCATAAGCATGGCGAATCTTTGAATTGTTATTACGATTGTCAAAAAAGTAATCTGCTGATTAAAAAAAGTAATCTGCTGATTAAATCACTATTTTTTAAAATATCATCTCATCAAAAATGAAATAGCGTTTGTGTGGTCATTGCTCAACCATCTGTTCTAGGTGTTCGGATTTTAAAATAGTGTATTGTGCACCATTTACGCTGATAATTTGCTGATTTATCAAAAATCGCAAAGTTCGACTGAGTGTTTCAGCACGGATACTCAGTAGGCCTGCTAAATTTTTTTGACTCATGGGTATCTCTACTTTGCTGTTATTGTCAGCATGGCATAACAGATAATAAGCTACTTTCGCTTGTGCAGTTTTCAGGCTTAATAAATCATACAATAAAAACTGTGTCGAGATTTGCTCATACATCTGATCTGCATACCAAGTAAATATCGTAGCTAAAGACGAGTTGTTGAATGTTTTCTTTATCTCATGAATGGGTAAAATGGCAACATAGCTATTTTGTGAAGCTTTGGCGGTTAACTGATGGCAGCTATTTTTTCCAAACGAGTTATATTGATTATACGCAAGCATCTCATCTTGTTTTTCATCACACTCATCTACTTTTAAATTAGGCAGGCTTTCATTGATCATCTGCACCTGGTGGATATGAGTTTTATTTGTATCAAATCTGTTTATTAGGCTTTCTTGACCATTGGGCTGCTGACGATAGCAATGGATTGCACCTTCTAATAAAAAATATAAATAACGCACTTTAGCATATTGCAAATAAATCAAACTGCCTTTGGGGTAGTAGTGAATCGTTGCTGCCGAAATTGAAAGTTTCTTATTGGTTGTCGCAAAAATAGGATGGCAGCCTAAGCGCTGAAGATAAACAATCTTTTTTTCATCATACAGTTTTTTCATGGCTAAAGAGTGGGCAAATTAGATTGAGGTATTGTAAACATTTAGCGACTTTAGCCATAGTATACTTAGGTAGAAAGCAGCCAACTAAGCTTACTACTTTAGGGTAGTGTCTTAACCATTTAGAGCATAGCTAGGTGTTGACAACTGGTTTATGCTAAAACCAAATCAATTCTGGGGGTGTGTATGCATGTAACATTAAGTGATTTGTTAAATAACAACCAATATTGGGCGCAGTCACTGACAGCGCGTGATCCTGACTATTTTCCAAGACTCTCAAAGGCGCAGTCACCCAAATATTTATGGATCGGCTGCTCTGACAGTCGTGTGCCCGCCAATGAAGTGGTAGGCGTCATGCCAGGAGAGCTTTTTGTGCACCGCAATGTCGCAAATATGGTAGTTTCAACTGATATGAATTTGTTATCAGTGTTACAGTTTGCGGTAGATGTACTTAGGGTTGAGCATATTATCGTATGTGGTCACTATGGTTGCGGCGGTGTTAAGGCGGCGCTTAGCCAACAAGAATATGGTCTGATAGATAATTGGCTGAGACCGTTGAAAGGAATGCGTTACCAATATCGTGAGGCTTTTGAGGGCTTAACTGATGAAGAGGAGCTTGATTTATTATGCCAAATCAATGTTAAGCGTCAGGTCACTAATGTTTGCCATACTACCATAGTGCAAAATGCTTGGTATCAAGGCAGACAACTTTCGGTACATGGCTGGATTTATGACATGAATAGTGGGCTGATTGAGGATTTGGGCGTGAGTATTAGTAATGCACAACAGCTGGCATCGGCATTTATCTATTCGCATTAATAAAATTAAAGCAGTCATTCGACTACACCCAAAGAAGTATCTAATGATAGCCATTTAGGCAATAGTTAGGTAACCAATAAATTTTTATAATCAATGTTAGCTTGGTGTTTCGATTGTCGCTAGCCAGCTAAGCTCTTTTTACAACAACGAGGAAAGCAAAATGAGCCACTTACTCGACCAATTTCGTTTCTTTAAGAAAAAAACGGGTGAATATGCCGACGGACATGGTGAAGTCCGTGATGAAAGCCGTGACTGGGAGAATTTTTATCGTAATCGCTGGCAATATGACAAAGTTGTCCGCTCAACCCATGGTGTCAACTGTACTGGCTCATGCTCATGGAAAATCTATGTTAAAAATGGCTTGGTGACTTGGGAAACCCAGCAAACCGATTATCCGCGCACTCGCCCAGATTTGCCTAACCACGAACCGCGCGGCTGTCCACGTGGTGCCAGTTATAGTTGGTATATGTACTCTGCCAATCGTCTCAAATACCCAAAAGTGCGTAAACCTTTACTGAAGCTTTGGCGAGAAGCGCGTACTAAATATACAGATCCAGTTGAAGCGTGGGGTAGTATTGTCAGCGATCCTAATAAGACTGCGCAGTATAAGTCCAAGCGTGGTTTGGGCGGATTTGTGCGCTCTAGTTGGAATGAGGTTTTTGAAATCATTGCTGCAAGTAATGTTTATACTGCTAAGACGTTTGGACCTGACCGCATTATTGGTTTTTCGCCCATCCCTGCCATGAGTATGGTGAGCTATGCTGCTGGCAGCCGCTATTTATCCTTAATTGGTGGAGCTTGCTTATCGTTTTATGATTGGTACTGTGATTTGCCACCCGCTTCTCCAATGACATGGGGCGAGCAAACTGATGTACCTGAAGCCGCTGATTGGTATAATTCAGATTATATCATTGCTTGGGGCTCAAATGTACCGCAAACTCGTACTCCTGATGCTCACTTTTTTACGGAAGTGCGCTATAAAGGCACCAAAACCGTTGCCATCACCCCTGACTATGCCGAGATTGCCAAACTGTGCGATTTGTGGCTCAATCCAAAACAAGGTACCGATGCCGCTCTTGCCCAAGCCTTTTGCCATGTAATTATTAAAGAATTTTATTTAAAGCAGCCAAGCGATTATTTCTTAAATTATGCGCGCCGATATACCGACTTGCCGATGCTGGTAATGATTGAAGGCGAAGGCAAGTCTACGCGCGCAGGTCGATTTTTGCGAGCTTCTGATCTAATAGATAACTTGGGTCAAGATAATAATCCTGAATGGAAGACTGTTGCGCTTGATCAAAATGGTGAGCTTGTTTCACCGATTGGTTCTATTGGCTATCGCTGGGGTGAGTCTGGTCGTTGGAACCTTGAAAACAAAGAGGGTAAAAATAATAGCGAAGTTACTTTGCAGTTATCTCAAAAAGATTCAGGTGAAACCGTTTTGGTTGGCTTGGATTATTTTGGCGGTGGTGAACATCCATACTTTACATCTGCTCAAGGCGATGACATTCAATACAAGACCTTGCCTTGCCGTACATTGACTTTGGCTAACGGTGAGACTGCCAAAGTGGTTACCGTATTTGATTTGATGCTTGCCAATCTGGGCGTGGATAACGGCATGGGCGGTCAGCATGTGACCGATGATTATAATGATTCAACTGTGGCAGGCACGCCAGCATGGCAAGAGGCTATCACTGGTGTAAGCCGCGAAAAAGTCATCCAGATCGCACGCGAATTTGCAGAAAATGCTCACAAAACCCATGGCAAGTCCATGATTATCATTGGCGCTGGTATGAACCACTGGTATCACATGGATATGAATTATCGTGGTGTGATCAATATGCTGATTTTGTGTGGCTGTATTGGTCAGACAGGCGGTGGCTGGGCGCACTATGTTGGGCAAGAAAAATTGCGTCCGCAAACAGGTTGGGCACCTTTAGCATTTGCCCTAGATTGGCATAGACCGCCGCGCCATATGAATGGTACAAGCTTTTTTTATAATCACTCAAGTCAATGGCGTCATGAAAAAGTCTCTGCGCATGAAATTCTTTCACCTCATGCCAATAAAGCGCAGTTCCCTGAACATATGCTTGATTACAATATCCGTGCTGAGCGTGCAGGGTGGTTGCCGTCTGCGCCACAACTGAATCAAAATCCCTTGGTGATTGGGCGCGCTGCCAAAGCCTCTGGTGATGCTGAAACTTATGTGGTCAATGGTCTTGAGAATGGTTCAATACGCTTTGCAGCAGAAAGTCCTGATAATCCAGCTAATTTCCCTAGAAATTTGTTTATTTGGCGTTCAAACTTGCTTGGCTCATCAGGCAAAGGGCATGAATATATGCTGCATTACCTGCTCGGTACTAAGCATGGTATTCTAGGCGAAGAAACGGTGCATGGTGGTATCCGTCCAAATGAAGTGGATTGGGTAGATAATGCACCAACAGGCAAGCTTGATCTGGTGACCACTTTGGATTTTCGAATGTCTAGCACCTGCCTATATTCAGACATCGTCTTACCAACCGCCACTTGGTATGAAAAAGACGATATGAATACTTCGGATATGCATCCGTTCATTCACCCTTTGACGGCGGCGACCGATCCAGCTTGGGAATCCAAAACTGATTGGGAAATTTATAAAGGCATCGCTAAAAAGTTTTCCGAACTAACGCATGGTCATTTGGGTGTCGAGACCGACATTGTCACTTTGCCAATGCAGCACGACAGCCCTGCTGAACTTGCTCAGCCCTTTGGCGGTACGGATTGGAAAACCGCAGGCGAGCGCCCTGTACCAGGCATCAACTGTCCACATATCAAGGTAGTGGAGCGTGATTATCCAGCAACTTATGCTAAATTTACGTCTCTAGGCGGTCTCATGGACACCTTGGGCAATGGCTCAAAAGGTATTACATGGGACACCAAAGAAGAAGTTGGCAATTTGGCAGCATTAAACTATACCGTTACCGACAACACCGTTGCTTATGGTCGCCCACGCATTGATACCGCGATTGATGCTGCTGAGACGATTTTGATGCTGGCTCCAGAGACCAACGGGCACGTTGCAGTCAAGGCATGGGCAGATTTGTCAAAAAATACAGGACGAGATCACACCCACCTTGCCAAGTCTTCTGAACATGAAAAAATCCGCTTCCGTGACATTGTCGCCCAGCCAAGAAAGATTATTTCAAGTCCGACATGGTCAGGTCTTGAGTCTGATAAGGTGAGTTACAACGCAGGCTATACCAATGTGCACGAGCTGATACCATGGCGTACAATTACGGGTCGTCAGCAATTTTATCAAGACCATCCTTGGATGCAGGCGTTTGGTGAACAGATGCAGCAGTATCGCCCACCGATTGACACGCGTGCTACACAAGCATTAACACGCTATCAGTCCAATGGTAATAAAGAGATTGTGCTGAACTTCTTAACGCCGCATCAAAAATGGGGTATCCATTCAACCTATTCTGAAAACCTGCTTATGCTTACCCTAAGTCGTGGCGGTCCAATTGTGTGGATGAGCGAAATTGATGCCAAGAAGGCAGGTATTGTGGATAATGACTGGATTGAAGTGTTTAACCATAACGGCGCCATTACCGCTCGAGCAGTCGTCTCACAGCGTGTCAAAGAAGGAATGACCATGATGTATCACGCTCAAGAAAAGCTAGTCAATATCCCAGGTTCTGAAAATTCAGGTACGCGTGGCGGTATTCATAACTCTGTGACGCGCGCGATCTTAAAACCGACGCACATGATTGGCGGTTATGCACAACAAAGTTATGGATTTAACTATTATGGCACAGTGGGATGCAACCGAGATGAGTTTGTTGTGGTGCGTAAAATGGCGAATATTGACTGGCTAGAAGGCAAGCCAGACGACAGTCTGCCACAGCCATTACCTACTACTTTAGACTGATGCGCACGCTCTTTGGCAGAATAAAGAAATTCTGCCAAAGTAGGTACTATACTCAATGACACATTTTACCTAGCTTTTGCTAGGTTGAGGAAAATTAATATGAAAATTCGTTCTCAAGTGGGCATGGTGCTAAACCTTGACAAATGTATTGGTTGCCATACTTGCTCTGTAACTTGTAAAAACGTTTGGACCAGCCGTGAGGGTATGGAATACGCATGGTTTAACAACGTAGAATCCAAGCCCGGTATCGGATATCCCAAAGAATGGGAAAACCAAGCTAAATGGAAAGGTGGCTGGATTCGCAATGCCAATGGGACAATTAACCCTAAAATTGGTGGCAAATTCCGCATTCTTGCCAATATTTTTGCCAATCCTGATTTGCCATCGATAGATGATTATTACGAACCGTTTGATTTTGATTATCAGCATCTTCAATCTGCACCGATTGGCGAGCATCAGCCGATAGCACGCCCTCGTTCTTTAATAACGGGCAAAAGAATGCAAAAAATTGAATGGGGTCCAAACTGGGAGGAGATTTTAGGCTCAGAATTTGAAAAGCGCCGAATTGATAAAAACTTTGATAATGTGCAAGCGGATATCTATGGTCAGTACGAAAATACCTTTATGATGTATCTGCCGCGTCTTTGCGAACATTGCCTAAACCCAACATGCGTGGCATCATGCCCATCTGGAGCAATTTATAAGCGTGAAGAAGATGGTATTGTTCTTATTGATCAAGAAAAATGTCGTGGATGGCGGATGTGTATATCTGGCTGTCCTTATAAAAAAATTTATTATAACTGGAAGTCAGGCAAATCTGAAAAATGTATTTTTTGTTATCCGCGCATTGAATCAGGTCAGCCGACCATTTGCTCGGAGACGTGCGTGGGACGGATTCGTTATTTGGGCGTACTTTTGTATGACGCCGACAAAATCAAGGATGCTGCCAGTACAC
This sequence comes from Moraxella canis, assembly GCF_034424565.1. Taxonomy (NCBI): domain Bacteria; kingdom Pseudomonadati; phylum Pseudomonadota; class Gammaproteobacteria; order Moraxellales; family Moraxellaceae; genus Moraxella; species Moraxella canis. The sequence continues at coordinate 2,041,318 of NZ_CP139961.1, forward strand.
CAAACGAAAAAGACCTTTACAAAGCCCAGCTTGACGTGTTCTTAGACCCCAATGACCCCAAAGTCATTGAGCAAGCCCTGAAAGATGGCGTACCGATGAGCGTGATTGAATCCGCCCAAAAATCTCCTGTCTATAAGCTTGCGATGGATTGGAAGCTTGCTTTACCCCTGCACCCAGAATATCGTACTTTACCGATGGTATGGTATGTACCACCGTTATCACCCATTCAAAACGCTGCCGAAGCTGGGCAAGTGGGTATGGATGGACTCATTCCTGATGTGGACAGTCTGCGCATCCCATTAAAATATCTTGCTAATATGCTCACCGCAGGTGATGAAGAGCCTGTTCGCTTAGCACTTAAGCGCCTGCTAGCCATGCGTAGCTATAAGCGCCTTGAGCTTGTTGAGAAACAAGATGCTAAAGCTGTGCTTGATGCAGTGGGCTTAACCAAGCACCAAGTCGATGAAATGTATCGCTATTTGGCGATCGCCAATTATGAAGATCGCTTTGTCATTCCAACGGCGCATCGTGAAGAAGCGATGAGTGATGCCTTTGCTGAACGCAATGGCTGTGGTTTTAGTTTCGGTACGGGCTGTGGTGGCAGCAATGATGTCAATATGTTCGGACAAAGAAAATCCAATCGTCGTGATATGATTGACACTGTACAGACTTGGGAGTCTTAAGATGGATTTTAAATTATTAAAAGTTATTAGCTTATTGCTTGATTATCCTCACGACGCCTTATTTGAGGACAATAATCTTGAGGCATGCCGTGACATTGTCATGGCATCTGGGCTCATCAGTCCAGAAGTGCGTCAGCATATTGGCGAGTTGATTGATGAGCTTGGGAATTTGGGTGCCATTGAGGCTCAGTCACGTTATGACAGTTTGTTTGAGCGTGGCCGCACACTGTCTTTATGGTTGTTTGAGCATGTGCATGGCGAAAGTCGCGACCGTGGTCAAGCTATGGTGGATTTGATGGCGCAATATGAATCAGCAGGCTTTGAAATTGATGTTAAAGAGTTGCCGGATTATCTTCCAATGTATCTTGAATTTTTAGCTTATCAAGCCACTCAGACCGATGATCATATTGCTATTCGTCTTGAGATTGCAGATATTAGTCATATTTTAGTACTGCTTGCTGCTAGATTAATTGATAAAAACAGCAAATATGTGAGCTTATTTGAGGCTCTGCTACAGATTTCAGGCAAGCCTTTAAGTGATATCGATGAAGAGCTTACTAAAATGGGTAAAGTGATTGATGATACCACACCTGAAGCCATTGATGCCGAGTGGGAAGAAGAAGTGGTTAACTTCATGGCAAATAATGACACACAGTGCCCCTCAAGCCAAACAGCTAAACGCATCAGCCACATGGCAAGTGCACATACCCAAAATCAACAAACTCAACCTGTGCATTGGGTAGATTTTAATCAAAAAATCAAGACAGACTCTGCAAACACAACACAAGGAGTTCGTATATGAATGCTCAAAACTGGATTCATGTTTTTTTATTTGGCATATATCCTTATATTGCCTTAACTGTGTGCGTACTCGGCTGTTGGGCAAGATTTGATTTATCACAGTACACATGGCGTGCTGGCTCAAGCCAGATGCTGTCCGATGGATATATGCGTCTTGCCAGTAATTTATTCCATATCGGTATCATCGTAGTGCTTTTGGGGCATTTTTTTGGTATGCTGACACCACATTTTGTTTATGAGCGTATCATTACCGCCCCTCAAAAACAGCTGCTTGCTGTCATCGTGGGCGGCATCGCAGGCGTGATGTGTTTAATTGGGCTTGTGATGTTGATTTGGCGACGTTTTACTAACCCACGTATAAGTCACACTTCTACATTCAGCGATAAGATGCTACTTATTATCATCTTGGTTCAATTACTGATGGGTCTTGGGACGATTTTTTCGTATCCGAACCATTCAGATGGAGCATTGATGGTATCATTGGCAGGTTGGGCGCAAAATCTTGCGATTTTAAGACCTGTATATGCTGCCTCGTTGGTTGAAGATGCAGGGCTGATTTATAAGATGCATATGTTCTTGGGGACGACACTGATTTTATTGGTGCCATTTACACGCTTGATTCATATTATTTCAGCGCCAATTTGGTATTTGGGTCGCAATTACCAAATTTTGCGCCAAAAGAGATCTCAGTAAGTAATACCAATAATAACAATAATAAAATACTGTGCCATTGCCACAAAGACTGCATCCTTGTCTTTGTGGTTTTTTATCTTAAGATACTCTCTTTAAAGTGATCAATTGACATTCTCCCAAAGAAGTATGGTGAACAGACTCTTTATTTTGGATAATGATCTTATTATTCATATTTTCATTGCAACCATGATAAGAGGTCTTATGAGCGTTGGAACCTATATACCGACTCAACAAACAATTCAAAATATATGCACAGATGAACATGATGATTCTACTAAGCTCGCCAAAGTATTGAATATAGAGAATTTGGCTCAAGAAGGCGATAATATTCGCATTATGCCAACCTCTGAAGACCTGAGCAGACCTTCATCTGATGCTCAATTTATCAAGCAAGCATTAGACAAAAAAATGTCTGACCGCACCAATCTAATCGCCTCAAGCCACCAAGCTTTACCAAATATCACTGTGAATGGCGTAGCAATAGACCCCAAAGCAGTAGCTGCCGAAGTGCAGTATCATCCTGCTAATAGCCAAGAAGAAGCATTGTTTTTAGCAGCTCAAGCCTTAGTTATGCGTGAATTATTGCGCCAAGAAGTGGTGATGCGCTTGGGAGAAAGGGTATGGTTAGAGAATGAAGAAGCTGCCATCGCTAAGCTGTTAGAGCAGCAAGTTATCGCCAAATCACCAGACAAAACAAGCTGTCAGAATTACTATCATGCTAATCAAGTTGAATTTGTTAGTACGCCAATAATGACGCTTCGCCATATTTTGCTTGCGTGCCCGCCACAAGAGGGTGAAGAGCGCATTGAATTAAAAAAGCAAGCTCGCCAATTGATCGATTTGCTTAATCAAAGCCAAAATCGGGATAGTGATTTTATTGAGCTTGCACGTCGATACTCCGCCTGTCCTTCAAAAGATGATGGCGGTGAATTGGGTGTATTACAAAAAGGCAGTACCGTGCCTGAATTTGAGAGTGCTGTATTTGCTTTGCCAGTTGGTATCAGTATTAATCCGATTGAGACGCGATATGGGATCCATGTGATTGAAGTTCTACAAAAGCAGGAGGGTAGGCAGCTGAGCTTTGAAGAGGCATATCCTATCATTGAAAATCATCTTAAGCAGCAGTCATTTCATCATAGTTTGTGTGACTATTTATTTGAATTGAGCCAAAAGGCTGATATTATTGGCATTGAGCTTAAGATGAATGAGCAAAATATTTATCGTGGCTGATTTATATTAAATTTATAAAAGGAAAAACACATGATTCGTGTAGATGAGCTTCAAAAATCAATTATCAGTCGCGTGGACGAATATTTGGATATTGACAATCCTTTGGTATCCAGACAGAGGGTAGTACTGGCTTTAAACGATGCACTTAATCACATATTGGCGGTTGATATAAACGCAAATCTCGATATGCCGCGCCAGAATGTTTCGGCGATGGATGGGTTTGCTTTGGCTGCACAAAGCCAACTACAGCAGGGTGGTGAATTTACCGTCATAGGCGAGTCTTGTGCAGGCACGCCGTTTAGTGGCGAGATTTTACCCAACCAAGCGGTGCGTATCTTTACAGGAGCGGTTGTACCAGAGGGTTGTGATACGGTAGTAATGCAAGAACATACTACTTTTGATCAAATTAACATAACTGATAAATCTCAGCCTTATTCCATTGTACTAACCAAGCCTGCTAAAGTCAGCGCCAATATTCGTCACCAAGGTGAAGAGATTGCTCAAGGTGATACCTTGCTTAGTGCAGGTAAGCGTCTGAATCCCAGTGATATTAGTCTGCTTTCTGGTATGGGATATGATGAAATTGAAGTGTTTTCACCACTCAGAATTGGTCTGATAGCCACAGGCGATGAGCTGGTTTCCATTGGTCAGCCATTGAGTAATTTGGCTCAGATTTATAATTCCAATACTCCAACTTTAAAGGCATTATTAAGCAAATTACCTATCATAATCAAGGATTATGGCATTGTCAAAGATGTGTTTGATGAGACTTACGAAGCAGTCAAGCATGCCATTGAAGAATGTGACATAATTATCTCTAGCGCTGGTGTTTCTGTCGGCGACTATGATTTTTTAACCGAAGTGGTAAAAAGCTTGGGTAAAATTAATCACTATAAAGTCGCTATGAAACCGGGTAAGCCGTTTGTTTTTGGTGAATTCGCTACGGATGCGCGTAAGGTGCTGTATTTTGGGTTACCGGGCAATCCACTTTCTACAGTAGTTGGCTGTATTAACTTTGTGCGTCCAGCACTATGGCAGGCGCTAGGGGCAATAGATGCACCCCTTACCTTACACTTGCCTGCGATTACGACGGCAAACATCAAGAAAAGTGCAGGTAGGCGAGAGTATCAGCGCGGCTATTTTGAAATGGGTGAAAAAAAATTACAAGTCACACCAGCCAGTGCGCAAGACTCTCACCGCATCAAACAATTGTCTCAAGCCAACTGTCTAATTGTACTTGATGAAAATAGTGTGGGTGCGAATCAAGGCGAACAGGTGATGATTCAGCTATTTGATTGGGTGATGTGAGTTGCACTGACCATTTGATTTTATAAGTAATAAATGTCATCGGTCAAGTGCATAATTTCAGATTTGTCATGACTCACATATAACATTGGTATCGCGGTGCTATCAATAACAGCTTGAAAAAATGGCAAGATATCTTGTTTGTGCATGCTATCAAGTGCCGATAAAGGTTCATCCAAAAGTAGCAGTTTGGGGGAGTATAATAAAGCGCGCCCCAAAGCTACTCGCTGCTTTTCACCACCAGACAGTTTGTTTGGCAGACGGTGGATTAAATGACCAACTTTAAGTAGCTCAATAATCTCATCAGGATGAAACCGTCTTTCATTTGGATGAATATTTTGATAACCATAGGTTAAATTTTCTATGACGGTTTTGTGCGGAAAAAGTTGAGCGTCTTGAAAAACCATTCCAACACGGCGATTTTGAATGCTAAAATTAATATGGGTATTGCTATCAAACCAAGTTTGTTTGTTGATGATGATTTTGCCTGCTTGGGGAGTTTGAATCCCTGCAACAGCATGAAGAATACTGCTTTTACCTGAGCCTGATGCTCCAAATAAACCCACCACTTGCGCGTTTGAGTATAAATTGACATCAAGATTAAACTTACCTAAAGTCAGATGGAAATCGCATTCAAACACATTCATTGGGTTAGCCTGTTTCTTTGCGTTCGATTGTACCATTGGGCAATCCACATTGCGATAAATGCTACGCCGATACTAATCATCATTAAGCGCATTATCTTATCATCACTGTTTGGTTGCTGTAATAGGCTATAAATGGCCAAAGGTAGGGTGCGAGTTTGTCCTGCAATATTTCCTACAAAAGTAATGGTCGCGCCAAACTCTCCTAGGCTACGACAAAAAGCAAGCATTGCACCGATCAAAATACCAGTTTTTGATAAAGGTAAAGTAATCCCAAAAAATACCTTCAGGCGACTTGCGCCCAAGGTCATGGCGGCGATCTCAAGCCGTCTGTCTACCAGCTCTATCGCCAAACGCACTGACTGCACCATGAGCGGAAAGCCCATAACACTGCTTGCCAGAACCGCACCTTTCCAGTTAAAGGCAACCTCAAACCCCAAAGCAGATAAATGACGACCGATAACACCTTGATTGCCAAAACTGATAAGTAATAAATAGCCTGGTACGACAGGGGGAAGTACCAATGGCAAAAATACTAAAGTTTCCACCAAAGACTTCCCCCAAAATTGCTTACGAGCTAACCAGTATCCCACTCCTATTGCAGGTACCAAAGTAATGCTTAAGCTAAATAAAGCGATTTTGCAGGATAAATAAATAACTTGCCACTCATCATGGGTTAGGCTAATCATGGCAGTACTTCAAAACCGTATTTTTGATAAATGGTTATTGCATCAGCACTTTGAATGAAATCATAATATGGCTTGATGTTATGATTATGCCGATCTTCGTGCTTAATCATCGCTAAGGGATAGATAATTGGGCGATGACTATCTTGGGGAAATATGGCGACAATCTGGACAGTGTTTGCTATGACAGCATCACTTTGATAGACCACACCAAGCTGACACTCGCCTCTATGAACGAAGTTGAGAGCAGAGCGTACATCTTGGGTTTCCACCAATTTATCTAAAAGACCATCCCATATACCCAAATAGGTAAAAGCTTCTTTGGCGTATTTGCCAGCAGGCACGCTTTGGGGGTTGCCGATACAAAGTTTGCCTTGAAAAAGATGAGGGTCAAACAATCCATTTTCTGCAACATTCAGTGGAACTGGCTTATCTTTTGGAGTAATAAGTACCAAGCGATTGGTCAATAAATTTTTTTGGCTACCTTCGATCAAATAATTTTTGTCTGTCAGATCATCCATCCAAGTGGTATCTGCCGATAAAAATACTTCAGCAGGCGCACGACTTTGTATTTGTTTGGCAAGTGTACCTGAAGAGGCGTACGAGGTATGTACGACAGTATCATGCTGTTGCTGATATAATGCATTAATCTCATCAAGGGCATTTGATAGGCTTGCCGCAGCATAAACGGTCACAGTCTGCGCTTTGGTTGAAGGATCCTGACTGCATGCACTCAAACTTGATAAAACTAACAATATTAATATGCTAAAAAAGAATTTTTGCATAATTTTTTGACCTAACCGTTATTAGAAAGCCATAAGCTTTCCTGACTATCCGTATAAAACTCCTGTTTCCAGATAGGAATCTGTGCCTTGATGGCGTCGAGCAACCACTGACAAGCTTCGAAGGCAGGATAGCGATGATGAGCGCTAACGCCTATCCACACCGCCATATCGCCTATGTTCAGATCACCGATGCGATGCATGGCGATGGCATTTTCAATTTTAAAACGTTGGCAGGCTTCACTGATCAATAGCTTTCCTTGATTAAGTGCCAGTGCCTCATAACCATAATAGGTGAGCTTCTCTACTGGACGGCTGTTGTTATGGTTTCGCACCCAACCTTCAAAGGTCGCTAAAGCCCCACAGCGGTCATCAAGCAGACCTTTTTTTAGTTTATTGTCATCGATAGCGATGTCCAATAGGGCGAATCCATCAGTGATTGCTGCATGATAGGCAGCCTCATGGCTTAAAGCGATTTTTGATGAGCCTTGATGTAGTTTTTGAGCCATATTAACCTCCAGCGACAGGTGGAATGAAGGCAATGATATCACCATTGCTAACCTTAGTCTGCCAACTGGTAATCTGATGATTGACAGCAACCGCCAATTCATCTTGTGTTAAATTAAAATCGTATTTATCTAATAAATAAGAATAAATCTCATTAAGATAATAATGCGAGGTTGTTAAAATTTCTTCATCTATACCTGCCTGTTCGGCAAGACTGGCAAAATATAATACAGTAACAGTTAAGTTATTTGACATAATCAGATTTCCCCCCAGTTTTATTTAATAGACAAACATCGGTAATGATAATGTCTTGGCTCATTGCTTTGGTCATGTCATAGATGGTCAGACAAGCTACTGATACTGCTGTTAAGGCTTCCATTTCTACACCAGTTTTGTGAGTCACCTTGACAGCTGCTGTCACAACGATGGCACATTTTGCATCATTATAGTCAAAGCTTAGCTTAACACTATCAAGCGGTAGCTGATGGCATAAAGGGATTAAATCGCTCGTTTTCTTAGCACCCATAATACCTGCAATGTGAGCTGTTTGGGTAATTGACCCTTTTTTTGTCATGCCATCAGTGTTTTTGATGGCTAAATAGATGTTTGAAGGAAAAATTACCTGAGCGCTTGCGGTAGCACTGCGCTGGGTTGCTATTTTGGTTGAAACATCAACCATGCTAATATCACCATTGGCGTCTAGATGAGTTAGGGTGCGGTGATCTAAATCAGTCATAAAAATTTTCCAAAGCTAAGGCAAATTCACTGGGTGTGTTAAAGTTAGTCAAAGAGTGTAAATCATCATTAAGATCAAAAGTTTGGCGGTCAACAAGGTCTAAAAATTGCATGACTGAGCGACCACCCTGAGCCAGAAAATCAAGTAATATTGGTAGAATGCTGGTGTGGTAAACCCCTAATAAGGGACAGTCTTTTTTTGCGTATAGATAGCCAACTTGAGCACTGGTAAACTTTAATATATCAGCAATTTTATCAATCGCTAGCAAATGATCGCAGCTAACAGTCAAAACATAGCCTTCGCTTTCTACCGCCTGTAAGCCAGCAGCGATGCCGGATAAAGGACCTGCACCTTTACCTGAATCATTGCAAGGCAAATAATCTTTAAGTGGCGTAATGAGTGGATCATGCACACAATTTTTACCATTATCCGCCAAAAAAATGGGTAGATTTAATTTTTTGGCACAAGCGATATGAAAATCAAGCACCGTACTTTTGTTAGGCAGGGCAAGCTGTGCTTTGGGTTGTCCCATTCGAGTTGACTCTCCCCCTGCTAAAATTAAGACAGCGCATAAATTCATGGCTTAATTCCGATCTTAAGCGTCATATTATAGTTACCATTAAACCGAGAATCCAAATCTGCCACTATCAGCCATGCGATGGATTTTGACGCATTAAATGTGGTACAAAGTTACAAGGACGAGTTCGGTTGTCCAGCTGCTGTTTGATAATACCCTCCCAGCCTGTTCGACATGCTCCTGTTGATCCTGGTAAGCAAAAAATTACTGTGTTGTTTGCCATGCCTGCCACTGCTCTAGATTGTAGGGTTGACATTCCGATTTCGCCATGAGATAAGTATCTAAACATTTCCCCAAAGCCTTGCACTTCTTTATCAAATAGCACGCCGACTGCTTCTGGCATGTTATCACGATGATAAAAACCTGTACCCCCTGTGGTAATAACGGCATGAATGCGTTCATCAGCGATCCATGCACTAATCACTGCACGGATTTGATAAATATCATCTTTGGTCAGCTTGCGGTCAACCAATACATGACCTGCCTCCACTAGGCTATCTACCAAGAATTTTCCTGAAGTATCTTCGTCCAGTGTGCGCGTATCAGATACCGTTAGTACAGCGATGTTTAAGGGAGTAAATGGTTTATCGGATTTTTTGGCTTGTGGTTGATGATTGGGGTCATTACATAAGTTACACATAAGATGTCCTGTGGGTTAATTAAAGTATCAAATCAAAGTTAAGGTCTTAGGATTTTATTAAAAATTTTCTGTTTCCAGCTGCTCTCAAGGCAATCAATGTTCAGCCACTGATTGGCAGTAGCGGCATCGATTTTGCTTTTTTGATTCACTAATTGCCAAAGAGTGTGCAAAGTGGCGTATTCAAAAGGGCGTTCGATAAGGTAGACGGGTAAGTCAGGCTTAATGACGCCTGTTTTGACCACTTGATAATACCACCCAGCAATGCCTTGATGACTAACAAAAGAAGATATGTTTGGAGTATTTAGTCGATCATTGATCTTATAACAAGGACGGCGAGGCTGCACGACCCGAAGCTGTACGCAATCATCTGCATCACCGAATTGATAGATATCGCCAATGCATACCGAGCGTTCGTTCATCGGTATCTTATCGGTAATGACAGTTAAATTTTCTCCGAGTGAGCCAACAGGGACGTTCAAACCAAACGCCTGATTGATGACATCATAGGTAGTGATTGGCATTTGATGCACTGCTTTGAGTGGTCCGCCGTGAAATTTATGCTCAGCTTGTTCGTCTGCGTCTAGACCCAGTAAATCAACTTTCATGCTGCCATCAATGGGAATTTTATTAATAGCACTCACGCCACGCACAAACGGCTCAATTTTACCTGTACGTACGGTGGTCAGAGTGCCAATAAACTTAGGTAGAGTATCCATTTTCTGCCTCCTTGTGTATCGATGATTTCAGCAATCAGTGAAATCACTCATCATAACACATCAACCGCCTACCAAGGATAAATTATGCATCATGCCGCTGTCGGCAGAGTGCAGGTGATGATGCTCGGGTTTGATAGGCATTAAGGCTTGCAAAGCTTGAATGAGCCCCTGAGTGTCACCTTGGGTCAGATAAGGACGAATGTCGTAATTTTGGCGATCAAACAAGCAAAGATGCACTTGACCTTGACTGCTAACACGCAGGCGATTGCAATGATCACAAAATTTGGGTGAATAAGGTTCAATCAGACCAATTTTGCCGACATAATCAGGATGGCTGTATTCAGTTGCAGGTCCACCATCCGTTGCGCGCATTTGAGCTCTCCAACCGTGCTCGATTAGATGGGTTTTGATATGCTGACTGCTGGTATGTTCGGCAAAAAACAGTTGGCTATTATCCGATGTTTGCATAAATTCAATAAAACGGTAAGTAACAGGACGATCTTTGACAAAGTCCAGTGCTGCCATAAGATTATCATAAGCGGTATGTGCCATCAAAATGCCGTTGAGCTTTAAGGTGATGCTGGTTGAGTGTAAGAGTTTATCAATATCACGCAGTAGGTCAGGCAAGCCATCATAGCCTGTTATTTTATGAAATGTTGTCGGATTAAAACTATCAATACTTAGATTTAATTTATCCAAGCCTGCATCATGCCAAGCGGATAGATGTTTACCTAATTTATAGCCATTGGAGCTGATACACGCGGTCTTGATGCCCTCTGTATTTTTGATAAGTCTGATCAAATCAGGTAAATCATGGCGTATGGATGGCTCGCCCCCTGTTAGGCGAACTTTGGTGGTGCCAAGAGCAGCAAATCCTGCCAATAAAGTGGTAATTTCTTGTTGTGTCAGCTCGTTATTAGGGCGTTTGCCTTGATAGCCATTAGGCAGACAATAATTACAACGAAAATTACAAAAATCAGTGATGGAAAGTCTAAGATAGGTTAGTTTACGCTGAAAGTTATCAGTCAATTTTTCTGTTGAGTTGGATGTTGCTAGGGTAAACTCATTGCCATAAAATACCGTGTCAAAACAATCCGTCGCTTGGTGGGCTGGCTGCGCCGGTTGGAATAATAAAGAGTTTTTCATGACAATAACTTATGGGCGTTGCCTCGGTGATGAATGTAGTACAACTATAACAAAAAATACCCAAGCGACCTATAGCCACATGGTTAAAATTTTTTGACATCTTCTACTACTTTGGATGTATGTGTCACTACAATGCTTGATTATTTCGCTTATCACTGATAATGACCAACCGCCCAAACGGCAATTTCAACGCGCGTACGCAGGCCAATTTTACCAAGAATGTGTTTGACATGAACTTTAACTGTGGATTCAGCAATACCAAGCTTGTTACCAATCATCTTATTACTCATCCCTTGAGCAATCATTTTGGCAACTTGGATCTCGCGCTCTGTCAGCTCGTGACTGCTGTCAGTTTGAACAGGTTTGCGCATCGCTTGTGCTAAAATCGGTGCAAGACTTGGACTGATGACTAATTCACCGCGCAAAATCTTACGTATATCAGTAATGATTTGCTCTGGCTCCATATCCTTGAGTAGATAGCCATCAACGCCCAAATGAAGCGCATCTTGAACATCTTTGCTATTGTCTGATACAGTAAATAATAAAACTTTGGTTTGAATACCTAACTCCCGTATTTTTTTGAGCGTTTCAATGCCATTTAAGACAGGCATGGTGTGATCTAAAATCACAAGATCTACTATTTCTTGATTTAGAATATCCAAAGCTTCCATGCCATGGTTGGCTTCAGCAATGACTTGAACATCCTTTTCTAGACTTAATAAATCTGCCAAACCACGACGCAACATCGGATGATCATCGACAAGAAGAAGGCGTGCAGGATTGGCTGCGGTAAAAATCTTTAAAACTATTGTTATTCCTAGTTTTCATAAAATTTAGGTAAAAACCAAATACGCACCAAAGTGCCCTTCGGGGTATTTTGACTGATATCAAACTCGCCACCCAAACTGTGCGTGCGCTCTTGCATAATTTTTAATCCGTGATGCTGTTGTCCATCAATATGCTTTGGTAAACCCACGCCGTCATCACCGATTTCCAAATAAATACGCTGCTCAGTGTCTAAATGTGTTTTTTGATAAAGGCTGACAGTTACCTCTTTGGCGTATGCATGGCGCTGAATATTGGATAATGCTTCACGAATAATTTGTAATAAGTCAATTTGCTCATTGGCGCTTAGATTTTGGCTCAAAATCCGATTATCCAGTGTAATATTAAAACCGCCTTTCGCAGAAAATTCATCACAAGCTTGTTCGATGGCATTATCAAAACTGCCCGATTCTATTTTTAAGCGAAAGGTCACTAGTAACTCGCGCAGCTGAATGTAGGCAGCATCAAGCCCTGAACGCGCTTGCCCTAAAACTTGAAGCATGGCTTCATTATGATCCATGAGCGTATCATTTTGGTTTTGTTGAGCTGCGTCAGAAAGTTGACGGGCATGTGTACCCAGCATAGAAAGCTGAATTTTTAGGTATGATAATGACTGTGCCAATGAGTCATGTAATTCGCGGGCAATGGTGTTCCGCTCTTCTAAAAGTATTAATTGATGCTCTTGTTGACGTTGCTTTTGGATGGTAAATACTAGGCTTACTAGACTTGCCAATGCTTGTACAAGCTCTTTGGTAACTGTGGCGTCATCTTCTTCAGACTGCTGATGAACCATCAGCTCGCCCCAGTAGCTGTTTTGGGCGCTGATGGGATAAATCTTTGTGGTGGGTCTGGCTTTGAGAGTGCATTGCTCGCAATTGCCCGTAGAACAAATTTTACTCGACAAAAGATCGGTTTTGCCTGTTTGCAATTCTTCAACAGAGTGACTGTGAATACTAATGCTGTCTTTAGATGACACAAGCGTAGTGTCATTTTTCAAGAGAGGTCCTGAAGTGCTAGATTCATTTAATTTTAGGTGATCATGCAAGCATAATGTAAACCCAAAACTTGGATTTATCTTTGAAAAATTCTCAAGTAAATGATGTAGCTTAGATAGTGTAACAGGCTCTTGATTGAGCTGATTGGAAAAATCATACAATAGTTTAAGCAATTGGTTGGCTTGGGTAAGATGGCGAGTTTTGTTTAATACTTCTTGATTGAGTTTGGCTTGATGTTCGCTAATGGTATCCGCCATATCATTAAATGATTTGCTAAGCGTTTGAAACTCTTGATAGCCAGTTACCAGCGCAGGCACATGATGACCGCGTCGAAAATGCTGCGTGCTGTCTATGAGAGAGTGAATGGGTCTTAGTACATTGCGTCTAAGCTCGTACATACCTAATAATAGGGTTAATAAGATGATACCAAGCGCAGACATTTGTAATACTTGTTGCCAGTGCTGACGAGTTTCACTGCGAACCTGAATTTTTTTGGTTAGCTCATTAACTTCTTTAATATATTTACCAGACGCCACTAATACTGCAGCATTATCATTATTAACTAAAGCAGGCTTTAGCATTTTTAGCCAATGGTGTTGAATTGTTTCAGTTTGGCTATCTATCTCGGTGTCCTTATTGCCAGGCATATTCTGATATGCATACAGCACATTCAAACGTGCTTGCATATCATCAATCAATTGCTGATTGATCGATAAGGTTGGATCAAGTTTTAAATGATCATCAATTGGTAAAGTGGTATTGGTTGTTAATAAATAATTAATGCGATAAGTTGCCATCCGAATTGATCCGACAGAATTGAGTGCTTGAGCATCAGATTTTGATACCCAGGCTAAGACTGCTGAAGTGCTGGCTGTGACTGTCGCAAAAAATACAATAACGCCAACTGCCAGCCAAGCACGCACTGAAAGCGATCTTGGCAAAAAGCCACTAAGTCGGTTATTTAACATACATACCCCCAAAAAGCCAAGATCTGCTGTTTGAGTAAAAAATGATTGATTGTAATCAGGTGCTTAAAAACAAGTTCTTGAAAAATCAAGCAATTATACGCTAATCCTTATGAAGAACGACTACTTCTTAAGTAGTAGAAATCTATATTTTAGACACAAGAGCATTAATTTATGATTGATTTAAATCAACTAATTCAAAAAAATTTCAATTTATTATAGCTTGTGTACTTTTCTAAAGCTGATTTATTTGGAGAGATTTTGAGATCCAAATAAAAGCTGTTTTTAGCATCTTGTAAAAAGAGCCTATCATGACAACAAAATCTACCATTGTACTCATCTCATCGACCATTGCATTTACGGTATGTTTTATGATTTGGATGATGTTTGCTGTTTTGGGTATCCCTATTCAGCAAGCACTTGACTTAAATGAAACCCAATTTGGATTACTTGCCGCCACGCCTGTTTTGACAGGTTCGCTAGTTCGTTTACCGCTGGGTATCATGACGGATAAATATGGCGGACGCATTGTATTTTTTGTCTTAATGTTAGCGACCGTATTGCCGATCTTTTTAATGGGGTATGCTGATCAATATTGGCAATTTTTATTATTGGGCTTGTTTGTTGGTTTGGCAGGTGGATCCTTTTCGGTGGGTATCGCCTATGTAGCCAAGTGGTTTGAGGCAGACAAGCAGGGCTTTGCCATGGGTGTATTTGGCGCAGGTAATGCAGGTTCAGCGATTACTAAGATGATCGGTCCTGCCATTATCGCTGTAGGGGCGTCCACAGCAGCCAGTGCTGCAGAAGGCTGGCGTTTTTTACCTAAAGTTTATGCAGGTATTATGCTGATTACAGCCATAGGTTTTTGGTTTTTTAGCTATGATAATAAAACGCATCGTACTGCCAGTAATGCTACTCTTGCCAGTCAACTGGCTGTTTTAAAGGATAAGAATGTTTGGCGTTATAGCCAATACTATTCGATCGTTTTTGGCGGCTATGTGGCACTGGCGCTTTGGATGACCAAGTATTATGTCGGCGAATATGGTTTTAGCCTACAAACAGCAGCATTTTTGGCAGCGTGTTTTAGTTTGCCTGGTGGGGTATTGCGTGCACTGGGTGGGTGGCTGTCAGATAAGTATTCGGCACACACAGTCACTTGGTGGGTACTTTGGTCATCGTTTTTGCTGCTATTTGCCTTATCCTATCCTCAAACATTCTTGACCATTCAGACAGTCGATGGAGAAAAAAGCTTTTATATTGGCTTAAATGCCACCGTCTTTACTGTACTGATTTTCTTATTAGGTATTGCCTTTGCAATTGGTAAGGCATCAGTATTTAAATATTTGTCTGATGAATACAAGGATAATATGGGTGCAGTATCAGGTGTTGTTGGCTTGGCAGGGGGTCTTGGCGGCTTTATTCTACCGATTATGTTTGGTGCTGCTGTAGATATCACAGGCATTCGTTCATCGGCGTTTATGATTATGTTTGGTGTGGTGTGGGTGAGTTTGATTTGGATTTATTTATCAGAGGTCAAGCCAAAAATGGAGCAAGACCATCAGCCAAAAACCTTAAAATTATAACCAATATCTTGGAGACCTAAATGAATAATCAACTTAAAGGTGGTCGTCGCATCGATGACTGGCGCCCTGAAGATGAAACATTTTGGCAAAATGGCGGCAGCCGTGTCGCTACTCGAAATCTTTTTATCTCAATTCCTGCATTATTGCTTGCCTTTTCGGTCTGGGTTATCTGGAGCGTGATTGTAGTTCGTATGCCTGAAGTTGGCTTTCAATTTGACAAAGCGCAGCTGTCATGGCTTTTGGCACTACCTGCCTTATCTGGGGCAACCATGCGTTTATTTTATGCATTTTTAGTGCCTGTTTTCGGTGGTCGCCGCTGGACGACACTGTCAACCGCATCTTTGCTTATACCTACAATTTGGCTGGGGTTGGCTATACAAAACCCTGAAAATTCTTTCACCACATTTGCAATCATCGCGCTACTATGCGGTTTCGGCGGTGCCAATTTTTCATCCAGTATGTCTAATATCTCATTTTTTTACCCTAAGTCTAAACAAGGTATGGCTCTAGGCTTAAACGCAGGTTTGGGGAATTTGGGTGTATCTGTACTGCAGTTTGTTGTGCCTGTGGTTATTGGGTTTTCTTTATTTGGCGCATTGGCAGGAGATGGTCAGGTTACTGAATCTGGCAAAGTTTTATATTTGCAAAACGCCGCTTTTGTTTGGGTCATTCCAATCGTTATTATGACCGTACTTGCATGGTTTGGCATGAATGATTTAAGTAATGCCAAAGCGTCGTTCAAAGAACAGTCGATCATTTTTCGAAGACAGCATAATTGGATCATGTGTATTCTTTACTTAGCAACTTTTGGGTCTTTTATCGGCTTTAGTGCAGCGTTTCCTATGGTCATTAAGCAGTCATTCCCTGAGATTGATCCTCTAAAAGTTGCCTTTCTAGGTCCTTTAGTTGGCGCTCTATTTCGCCCTGCAGGGGGTTGGTTATCTGATAAAATTGGCGGTGCGCGCGTCACATTCTGGAATTACATTATTATGACAATTGCTGTCATCGCAGTTATGTTTTTCCTTAAAAATGGTAATTTTACAGGCTATTTTGCTGGGTTTATGTTGCTATTTATCACTACGGGGATTGGTAATGGTTCAACCTTTCGTATGATTCCTGTGATCTTTCGAACCATGCATGAGCGTTTACATTCCTCCGATGCTATCATACAAGCGCGCAAAGAATCTGCGGCAGTTGTGGGTTTTTCGGCAGGATTTGCGGCATATGGTGGGTTTTTTATCCCAAAAATGTTCGGCTCAGGTCTAGGGGTAAATGGTACCTTCCTTGTACTCATTGCATTTTATATTATATGTATCGCTTTGACATGGTGGTATTATTCACGCAGAAATGCCCCATATCCTTGTTAAAGTCAAACAAAAAACGGCTTATTAATAAAAGCCGTTTTTTATTATTTCTTCATATTAAATTATTATAGCGCGATAGATTTTTGACAAATAGGGCAGGAGGGGTTTTTGGCAAACTTCATTTTTTGAAAATTGGCACGAGTACCTTGCCATACCATCAGCGTATCTTTTAAGGTATTTTGATCTTTACCGAGAAAATGTAAGGCGATGTCAGCACCGAGTGCACCGATCACCGCCACCGTGCTTGCCAACACACCAGAAGTTGCACAGTTTTGGGCTGCGCTCATCGGAGTACCAAATAAACATGCATAGCAGCCTGTTTTTTTTGGCTCAAAAAGTGCAACTTGCCCAGTTTCGCCAATGGCGGACAATGAAAGTAGAGCGGTATCGGTTATGATCGAATGGCGGTTAAGGGTTTGACGAATATCGAAATTATCACTGCAATCAATCCACAAGTCTGATTCAATAGATATTAAGTTTTCTTTTATAGTATCATCATTGAGTGCAATATTATGACTATGGACTGTAGCCCAAGAGTTTTGTTCTATCAGTGCTTGTTTAGCTATTTGTGCTTTTGGTAAACCAATATCTGCTTGAGTGTACAACAGCTGTCTTTGTAAATTACTGTCATCTATGGTATCAAAATCAAATAAATGCACTTCACCCACACCCGCTCTCACTAAAATCGGCGCAACCATACAACCTAGACCGCCCATCCCAATTAGTGAAACAGACGACTGTTTAATTTTAAGTTGTGATTCAATATCCCATCCGTCTAATAAAATTTGACGACTATAACGCATCAGCTCGGCATCGCATAATTCGGTTTTGGGGTGGGATTTGGTATCGGTATTCGTCATAAAGTATATCAATTTATCAAAAAATACAGTTTGCCCAGATTGTCATGTTAGGTCAATACAACTTTTGGGTAAATATAACCTTTTTCTCTTATCTAATTTTAAACTTAGATAAAAATTTAGTTATATTAGAAGTATAAAAATTTTTTAATTATACTTGGGATTGTCATAGTTAAGGTTTTAAATACCACTCCATTTCATAAAGCATCTGGAGAGATTTAAGTTATTAATGGTCTGAACAGATGTAACACTGAAAAATAAAGATAATTTTCATAATTTGATTTATATCTTAAAATATCTTAAGTAAATATTACTCAGTAGATTTTAGCATTTTTACCCACTATTACAATCTTTACAAAGCTTAACATTGTAATATGCGCCTTGGTCATATAAAATGAATTGGTAAGTATTTATACTCACTTAAATAAATTTATAAAAAAATCAAAGGATATGGCGTGACTATCATTCAGGAATCCTTGCAGCTGCTGACCACT
Source organism: Moraxella canis (assembly GCF_034424565.1). NCBI lineage: Bacteria > Pseudomonadati > Pseudomonadota > Gammaproteobacteria > Moraxellales > Moraxellaceae > Moraxella > Moraxella canis. The sequence goes on from NZ_CP139961.1 coordinate 2,059,547, forward strand.
CGCTCTGCGTTTTTTATGCGACTTTTTGCTGAGCATTTGATGATCTGTGGCGTCGCGGCAGGCTTTGCGATCGTGATTGGGGTTGGGCTTGGTGTGCTGATCACCGAAAATAGGAAGCTGGCACCGTTTGTCATCCAGACGAGCAACATCATTTATACCATTCCAAGCATCTCTTTGTTCGGCTTGCTGATTTTGGTGAGTGGTATTGGTAATGTCTCGGCGATCATTGCGCTGGTGATTTATGCGCTATTACCGATGGTCAATGGCACGCACACGGGGCTTAAGCAGATTGATGTGGGACTGATAGAAGCTGCTGAAGCTTTTGGGATGACGCGTTGGCAGATTTTGCGCCGTATCAAGCTGCCGCTTGCGTTGCCAATTATTTTATCATCCATTCGTACGATGCTTGTGATGACCATTGCGCTGGCGGGTATTGCATCTTTTATTGGCGCAGGCGGGCTTGGGGTGGCGATCTATCGCGGCATCACGACGAATAGCACTGCCATGACAGTGGTTGGTAGTATTTTGATCATGCTCATTGCCTTTTTGGCTGACTTTGTGCTAGCGCGTTTTGAAAAATCAATCAAATGGAGAAAATCTTATGCTTAAAAAATCCGCTTTGCTGCTGATGAGTGTTTTATTGGTCGCTTGCCAAAGCCAAGATGATAAAATTCGTATCGCTACCAAGCCCATGACCGAACAATTCATCATCGCTGAGATGCTCGCCATACTCATTGAGCAAGAAACCGGCTCAAAGGTCGAAATCACCAAAGGTATCGGCGGAGGTACGGCAAATATTCATCCTGCCATGGTCAAAGGCGAGTTCGATTTATATCCAGAATATACAGGCACCGCGTGGTTGTATGTCCTAAAAAATGAACCGATCGCTGATCAAGCTGTACTGTTAGAAGAGCTCAAAAAAAGCTATCAAAAGGAATACGACTTTCGCTGGGTGGGGATGTACGGCTTTAATAACACCTTTGGCTTGGCGGTGCGCTCAGACTACGCCAATGATCATCAGATCGCCACCTTTAGTCAGCTTGCGCCTTATAGCCCAAATCTGACTTTTGGCGCTGAGTATGATTTTTTTGAGCGTGATGATGGCTACAAGGCTTTGAGTGATGCTTATGGTTATCAATTTAAGAGCACCAAAGACCTAGATATCAGCCTAAAATATCAAGCGCTGAATAATGGTCAAATTGATGTTGTGAGCATCTCAACCACTGATGGCGCCTTAGCCAATCCAAACCTAAAAGTACTGACAGATGACCAAGGATTTTATACCCATTATCATGCAGGCACAGTCGTCAGACAAGAAGCGCTACAAAAGCACCCAAAGCTTGAATCGGCACTGATGAAAATCGATGGGCTGATTTCAGAACAAGATATGGCGCGCATGAACGACTTGGTAGAAAATCAAGGTCAGAACGAAAAGAAAGTGGCGGAAGATTTTTTGCGTGAAAAATCTTTATTGGCATCTTAATTGGTTGATCATTAACCACATCATTGCTAATGCGCCATGACCTTATTGGCGGCTCATCATTTTTTGGGTGATGAGCTATTTTAATCTAAGATTAAACTGTAAGTAGTCATCGTAAGCAGCCATCTAAGTGATGGCATGTATTATCCAAGTTATGGTAAGTCAGGCCATATCCGCTAACAGGCTTAAGGCTAACGAAATAAAAAGGGGCGAATAAATTTAGCCGCCGCCCCTTTACAAAGCACGTTTTATTTGATTAAATAGGGACATGTTTCAATATACAGAACTTTTGTACAGTATATTGAATAACCATGACATTCATTGCATTGATAAGGAGATATCATGAGTCGCCCACCTTTTGATTGGCAAGATGCCTTGTTATTAGATTCTCAGCTCACCGAAGAAGAGCGTATGATTTATGACACTGCTAAGAGCTTTTGTCAAAAACAGCTGATGCCAAACATCATCGAAGCCAACCGCCATGAAAACTTTGATACCAATATTATGAGACAGATGGGCGAACTTGGATTGCTGGGCATGACGCTTGAAGGCTATGGCTGTGCGGGGCTTTCGCATGTCGCCTATGGCTTGGTAGCGCGAGCGGTGGAGTCGGTGGACTCTGGCTATCGTTCGGCGATGAGTGTGCAGTCAAGCTTGGTAATGTACCCGATTTATGCCTATGGCACCGAAGCCCAAAAACAAAAATACCTACCCAAGCTTGCGACAGGCGAGTACATTGGCTGCTTTGGCTTGACCGAACCTGATGCAGGCTCTGACCCTGCCAGTATGAAAACACGCGCCAAAAAAGTCGAGGGTGGCTATGAGCTACATGGCTCTAAGATGTGGATTACCAACTCACCGGTTGCGGATGTATTCGTGGTGTGGGCAAAAGATGACGAAGGTCAGATTCGTGGATTTGTCCTTGAAAAGGGGATGAAAGGCTTATCTGCCCCAAAAATCGAAGGCAAATTTTCCCTGCGGGCATCGATCACAGGGGAGATCGTCATGGATCGCGTGTTCGTTCCAGAAGAAAACGCGTTTCCCGACATTCGCGGGCTCAAAGGACCCTTTGGCTGCCTAAATAAAGCTCGCTATGGCATCGCTTGGGGCGCGATGGGTGCGGCAGAATTTTGTTGGCAGGCGGCGCGCACTTATACGCTTGATCGCAAGCAGTTTGGTCGTCCTTTAGCCGCCACTCAGCTGATGCAGCTCAAGCTTGCTGATATGCAAACTGAGATTACCTTAGGCTTACAAGCTGCCCTACAAGTGGGTCGTTTGATGGACGAGGGCAAGGCAGCGCCTGAAATGATTTCTTTGATTAAGCGTAATAACTGCGGTAAGGCGCTGAACATCGCCCGTGTGGCGCGCGATATGCATGGCGGCAATGGCATCAGCGATGAGTTCCATGTGATTCGCCACGCCATGAATTTGGAGGCGGTGAACACCTACGAAGGCACGCACGATGTCCATGCACTGATTTTGGGTCGTGCGATCACAGGTATCCAAGCCTTTGCCTGATTAATTTAATGTCTTTAAATATCTTTCAAAACGGGCGAGGGCGTACTTCTGCCCGTTTTTTATTGTTATAAAGTTTATGATCAAAAGGAATGATGATGGATAACGTCAGTGATTTGGGCTTGTCGCCGCAGGCACTTCAAGGGATTAAGGTGATTGATTTATCACGAGTTTTGGCGGCACCGAGTGCCACGCAGATTTTGGCGGATTTTGGCGCCCAAGTGATAAAAATTGAGCGTCCAGAAGTGGGCGATGAGACTCGCCACTGGAACCCGCCCAATTTTGAAGATGATAATGGCAACATGACCAGTGCTTATTTTGCCACAGTCAATCGCAATAAGCAGTCTCTGACGCTGGATATCTCACATCCAGACGGTCAGGCAGTCATACGAAAGCTGGTCAAAGATGCCGATGTTTTGGTTGAGAATTTTAAGGTGGGTAATTTGGCAAAATATGGGCTGGATTATGATAGCCTAAAAGCGATCAATCCGCGCCTGATTTATGCGTCTTTGACAGGATTTGGGCAGACGGGAGTAGATGCTCATAAAGCGGGCTATGATTATATCATCCAAGGCTTATCAGGATTGATGAGCATCACTGGCGAGGCTGATGGCGCGCCCCAAAAAGTCGGGGTGGCGGTGGTGGATCTGTTTTCAGGTCTTCAGCTGACGGTAGGTATCTTGACTGCTTTGTATGCACGCCAGCAGACGGGTAGGGGGCAGTGGGTGGATGTGGCGCTGTTTGACAGTGCGCTTGCCATGCTTGCTAATGTCGGCATGAACCATTTGGCAACCAACGCCACGCCGCCAAGACTGGGGAATGCTCATGCAAGCATTGTGCCTTATCAAGTTTTTGCGGCTTTGGATGGGCATTTTATTATTGCTTGTGGTAATGATGGTCAGTTTGAGCGGCTGTGTCAGGCGCTTGGGCAGGTATGGCATACCGATGAGCGCTACGCTACAAACCCAAAGCGTGTGATAAACCGTGAGCTGCTGATTCCTGCCATGCAAGCGGTTTTTGTCAGTCAGACTCGGGCATATTGGCTGGATCTGCTAGATGATGCAGGCGTTCCTTGTGGCTCAATCAACACCATTGATGAAGCGCTCGGCACACCGCAAGCACGCCACCGCGGCATGGTGCATCAGTTTGAAGGCTCGCCTGTCAAGGTGCTGGGTAATCCCATCAAATTATCCGATACGCCCGTGCAGTACCGCACCGCACCACCACTGCTTGGCGCGGACACCGCTCAAGTGCTTGCCAAATATCTGGATGATCAAAGCATCGAAACACTTAAGCAAAATGGCGTCATCTAAGCCTGTGATTTAAGGATCAATAAAAGCAGTCATCCGCTGCTTTTATTTTATAGATATTAAAAGCTTAGGTTGTTTTGGTGATCAAGCCATCGGATCGGATGATTAAATTTTACCAATTCCCATACGACTTTCGATGGCTTGGGCAAGCTTGATGAGCGCATCGCCAATTTCTGCTTTTTTGTCGTCATATTCGCTGTCGGATAAAGACACAGCAATGCCAAGCTTGACCTTATCATCAGGACTTTGGATGTAGGTGCCGATACACGTCATGCCAAGTCGCAGCTGACCGTCGTCAAGCGATAAGCGCGTTTGCTTGATATGCTCAAACTCCCCGTTGAGTTGATCAAAATCAGCCACGCCGCGCTCGGTCAGCGGTGCAGGGAAGTCTGGATACATTGAGACAACCTGCTCAAAAGGCTGCTGGCTTAGGATGGCTTTGCCTGTCGCCGAAAAAAGGGCAGGTACGCGAACGCCGCGCCGAAACACAAAGTCAATCGCGCTGGTGCCTTGATGCGAGCTCAAAAAAACCGTTTCGCCGCGCTCAAAATCTATCGTCGATAAGGTGACCGTATAGGGCGTAAGTTCATCAAAGCTTGCCACAAGCTCATGAAATACCCCGGCCACGCCATGCGCCATCTCAAACCGTCCCGCCCAATACAACAAATACGAACCTAAGCTAAACAAATGATTGGCATCTTTGTACAGCACGCCTTTTGCGCTGAGTGCTTGTAAGATGTTGTGAGTGGTAGAGCGAGCCAGCCCCAGCTCTTTGGCGATGGCAGCAGCAGAGACGGGCGAGGGGCTTTGGGTGATAAAGTCAAGAATTTCAAAGGCTTTATCAAGCGCAGGTACGCTGGCTGCCTTGGGAGCGGCTGATGATTTTGGTGTACTGTTCATGGTGGGTTCTGATGTCATTGATAAGGTTAAATGTGTAAAATTGCCAAATTATCGCATATCTTAAACTGTCTATACAAGATATTCATGCAACTGATCTTGCTTGGCAAAACCCTGAATTTTGGTCTTGTATTCCAAAATATTTAGTGCTATATTGTACAATATAAAGAACATATGTTCAATATATCGAACAATTAATTCAATCCACCATTTTTAGGTCATAATTTATCAGTAAAAAGGATGTGCTATGAACCAACCGACGACCAAAACTTCATCCATTCCCCTTGACTGCCCTGATTTGCTAAAGCAAGCTTGCTTAATCGGCGGCGAATGGGTCAATGCCGACTCAGGCGATACCATCACAGTGACCAATCCCTTTACAGGTGAGGCGCTAGGGACGATACCCAGTTTATCAAAAGAGGCTGTCCTAAAAGCGGTTGAGTGCGCCGATACCGCTCAGGTAGGCTGGGCGAATACGACAGCAAGTGAGCGCGCCAAGCTTTTACATGCTTGGGCAGATTTGATTGATGCGCACAAAGAGGATTTGGCGCTGATCATGACCTATGAACAAGGCAAGCCCATCAAGGAGTCGCGCGGTGAGATTGGTTATGCCAATAGCTTCATACGCTGGTTCGCTGATGAAGCTAAGCGCGTCTATGGGGATGTCATTCCAAGCGCCAATCAGTCACTGCGCTATGTGGTGCTCAAGCAGCCAGTGGGTGTGTGCGCCGCGATTACGCCTTGGAATTTCCCATCGGCGATGATCACGCGTAAGGCGGCGCCTGCGCTGGCGGCTGGCTGCACCATGATCATCAGGCCTGCCACCGAGACGCCATTTTCTGCACTGGCGCTCGGATATTTGGCAAAACAAGCAGGCATTCCTGAGGGTGTATTACAAGTCGTCACTGGCAAATCGTCTGTGGTCGGCGAGGTGCTCACCAAAGATGCACGCATCCATAAGCTGTCATTCACAGGCTCTACCGAAGTAGGGCGAGTGCTCATGGAGCAATGCGCAAGCACCGTCAAAAAGCTGTCCATGGAGCTCGGCGGTAATGCACCTTTCATCGTGTTTGATGATGCTGATCTAGAAAAGGCGGCAGAAGGGCTGATTGCTTCAAAGTATCGAAACGCAGGGCAAACTTGTGTGTGTGCTAACCGCGTCTATGTCCAAAGCTCGGTTAAGGATGAATTTTTGGCGAAGTTTAAGCAAAAAGTGGAGGCGCTCAAGGTCGGTGACGGCGCTGATGACTCAACCGATGTCGGACCGCTGATCAACCAACAGGCGCTCAAAAAAGTGCAGTCACTTTTGGATGATGCGCTTGACAAAGGGGCGACCTTGGTCACTGGCGGTGCACCGCATAAGGCAAGCGATCTGTCATTTACCCCAACTGTCATCAGTGGCATCAGTGATGAGATGGATATCGCTCATGAGGAGATATTTGGTCCGATTGCACCGATCATGACCTTTGAGGATGAAAAAGAAGTCATCCGCCATGCTAATGATACCATCTATGGCTTGGCAGCGTATTTTTATACCCAAAGCCATGCTCGTGCTTGGCGCGTCTCTGAAGCGCTAGAATATGGCATGGTCGCCCAAAATACAGGGCTTTTATCAACCGAAGTTGCACCATTTGGCGGTGTGAAGCAGTCAGGCTTTGGGCGTGAAGGCTCAAAATATGGCATCGAAGAATATGTCACCACCAAATATTGGTGCATGGATGTCAGCGAATAACTTTCACTAAATCTCTCATCAATAAAAGCAGTGCAAAAGGCGCTGCTTTTTTATGTGTGATTGATTGACTGAATGAAGTGTGGTCATAAATGATTTACCCTTTAGGCTTGATTGATTTCGACCTTGCAATTTGACCTTTAAGTTTTGGGTTAATTCATTAAAATAAAAACAGCGACAAAAGCCGCTGTCAAATCATAGACTGATTTTGTTTAGGGATTGCGGCGACTGGCTTGTCGCTCAATGGCAAGACTTGGCATGCCATTTTCTTTGAGCCAGACTTGATTGGCTTCTTTGATGGCGCGGATTTCTTCGTCCATAAAAGCTTGGCTCTTGCCAGGATTTTTCTTATAAGCATAGCCGTATAAGAGTGCGCCAATCAAGCACCACACGCCAAAGATAACCCATTCAACAGGTGTCAGCGCTGATGGTGCCCAAGGCAGATACAGGCTAATCATACCGATACTGACCAATAAGATGATGACGCCAACCAATTTGCCGGCAGGTACTCTAAAAGGTCGCACCATGTCAGGCTCTTTAAAGCGTAAATATAAAAACGCTGCTGCCACACAAGTATAAGCAATGACAATGCCTACGCCGCCTGCATCTACAATCCACACAAGCGTCTTACGACCAAATAATGGCGCCAATGTCGCCAAACCACCAATCAGCATGATCGCTGTGGCAGGCGTGCCGTATTTTGGATGAATTTTACCCAAAAATTCTGGCAACATATGTGATTTTGCCATGGCGTACATCAGGCGGCTGCCGCCAATCAAAAACGCATTCCAACTGGACAAAATGCCCAAAACACCACCAATAATCAGCAATACGCCTGCCCATTTGCTATTCCAAGCATTCACCATCGCGTCGGCAGTACCTAGGCTTGAGCTAGCAGCTTGCTCGGCGGATAATGTGTAGCCCACACTCCAAGCAATCCCCATGTACCACATGATCGCCATGATGAGCGAGACAATCAAAAACAAACCAATCTTAGGACGGCTAAGGTCAATCTCTTCGGCTGCCTGTGGAATCACATCAAAGCCCACAAACATAAACGGCACCATAATAATCACCGTCATAATGCCTGCTGTGCCATTGATAAAGTTTGGTAAACCAAGATTGTCAAATCTGGCTTCAGGATTGAATAGCAGCGCCCCAACAAACAGCATGATACCAACAAAAAGAATCCCTAGAACGGCAAGTTTTTGGAACCATGCAGCGACTTCTAGACCACGAACATTTAGCCAAGTGACGATGATGGAACTAAGCATTCCAACCGCCACCCAGGTGGCATAGACATCCCAGCCTGCGATGTTGTACATATAGCCTTGATTAAAATTGGGAATGAGATATTCAACCACAGTCGGTAGGGCGACCGCCTCAAAGGCGACGACAGACAAGTAGCCAAATAAAATACTCCATGAACAGATAAAAGAGACATGCACCCCAAAAGCACGATGCGTATAAGTGTGCTCACCACCTGTGATGGGCATACACGCTGCCAATTCAGCATAAGCCAGCCCAATGAGTAACACCGCAAGTCCACCAATGAAAAAAGCAACGACTGCACCAAGCACGCCAGCAGAGCTGACCCAGCCGCCCGCCAGCACAACCCAGCCCCAGCCAATCATCGCACCAAAAGCGAGTGCGACAATGTCAAGGGTGCTTAAAGATTTACTTAAACCATGTTGATTTTCCATAAAAAATCCTTATTTTATGTGAATTTAGCCACTCAAAGCCATGATTTTTTATTTGAATGGCTGACATCCAAAATACCACTGATTTTGGATGCCAAGATGTTTTGTGTCAAACTTTGCAGTTTGGGTAAGTTTGGCACATCGCTATCAATGCTTAGCGCTGAAAAAATTTGCCAATGATTTCAAAAGCTTCATCCAATACTTCATCTTGAATGGTCAAAGGCATCATCACGCGGATGGTGTTGAAATTTGTGCCACAAGATGCCAGCAGTAGCCCCTGCTCAAAGGCATAAGATTTTAAGGCGTTGGTTTGATCGACATCAGGATTGCCTTGTTCATCAACGATATCAAAGGCAAGCATGGCGCCCTTATGGCGGATGTGCTGAATCATTGGGCTGTTTAAATTCTCCAAAAATGCTGACATTTTATTGCCAATGGCTTGGCTTTTTTCTAGTAAATTTTCCTCTTTGATGATCTTGATGACTTCCAGTGCTGCCACTGTGCCAAGCGGTGACCCAGCGTAAGTGCCGCCCAAGCCGCCGACTTGCGGCGCATCCATGATGTCCGCGCGTCCGATCAGTGCCGAGATGGGAAAACCACCCGCCAGTGCTTTGGCGCAGGTCATCAAATCTGGCTCAACGCCAAGCTGCTCAGCACAAAACAGCGTGCCTGTACGAGCAAAACCGCACTGAACTTCATCAAAAATCAGTACAATGCCATGCTCATCACAAATCTTACGCAGTGATTTGGCAAAACTGGGCGTTAGCTGGTGAAAACCGCCTTCGCCTTGGACAGGCTCAATGATGATAGCTGCCACTTCACTAGGATCGATGTCACATTTAAAGATCATCTCAAGCCCATGCAGCGCCTCTTCTTCGGTGACATGATTTTCTTCACAAGGAAACGGCGCGTGATAAATGGACGCAGGCATGGGACCAAAATTCTTTTTGTAAGGAATGACTTTACCAGTCAAGCCCATCGCAAGCAAAGTGCGCCCATGCCAGCCGCCCTGAAAAGCAATCACACCATGACGATGCGTCTTAGCGCGCGCCACCTTGACAGCATTTTCGACCGCTTCGGCACCTGTGGTCAATAAAAAGGCTTTTTTATCGCCAGAAATGGGGGCAAGCTCACATAATTTTTCGCACAGCTCAACATAGCTTTCATAATTGACAATCTGCGCTGATGTGTGTGAAAAGCGATCTAGTTGAGCCTTGACAGCTTCGACGATACGCGGATGGCTGTGCCCTGTGTTGAGCACCGAGATGCCACCGATAAAATCAATGTAGCGCTTGCCTTCGACATCCCAAATCTCACTGTTTTTGGCATAATCGGCGAAGATGGGGAATGCTACGCCAAGCCCTGTGGGTAACACGTTTTGGCGACGGGTGAGTAAAGACTGATTGGTTTGGCTCATAGGACTTCCTTTTGTTCCAGTGGGTGATATGTTCTTTATACTGAACATTTGTTCTTGATATGGAATGAGTATATCAAACCATATTTTTTAAGGCTTGGCAACCGATTTTGATAAATTTTTGGCTTTTTTGACGGATGACTGATTAAAAATCAGCTAATACATGAACCAATCTATAACTATCGAATAATCATAAAAAATCGCCAAGCAACTTTGGCTTGGCGATCGCTTGGGGTAAAATGGATAAATTTAGCCAATCATACCAAAAAATTGCAATAAAAACAGTATGGTAAAGCCTGTCAAAAACACAATGCCTGCCAGCACATACCATTTCATGGTGGTGCTCAGATGACCTTCTTTTTTGACCAAAGAGTAATTCAAATAGGCAAAAATCGGTGCGGTCACAAATGCTGAAATCATGGCAAATTTGAGCAGTGCCGCCATTTGACCTAAGAAGAATGCGATCAAGCCATAGCCTGCCACAATCGTGAATGCAGTCCATTTGGCGACATATTTTTCGGTGTCGGCTGTGGTGTTGGTCAAAATCAGCGATAGGCTTTCTGAATTGGTACGACCATAGCCGTCAGCACAGGTGATGACTGTGCCATACATGCACAAAAAGGCGATCGCAGCGACCAGCATTTTTGACCAGCTACCGATGGTTTCAGTGTACATATTGATCAGCTGTGGCACATAAGCGCCGCCTTGCATCGCGATCTCAGTGCCTGTGCCATATTGTACAAATACGCCAAGCGCCAAAAATAGCACTGCCAAGATCGCTGAAGTAAAGTAGCCAACATTAAAATCGACAAAACCCTGAAAACGGCTGGTATGATCGGTGCGAATTTTCTTGGAAGTCCACACCGAAGTGATGGCAGAAAACTCAAGCGGCGCCGGCATCCAGCCCATGAGTGCGACAATGAATCCAAGAGCCGCCAAATTCCAAGGTGAAGCAGGCATAAAGTCGGCAGCCATGGCAGAAGGCTTGCCTGCAGCGATAAATACAGCTGCCACAGTTGCCACTGTCAATGAGGCGATGATCCACTTGGTTAAGCCATCCAAAAAGCGATAATGACCTGCAAATAACAGCACCCATGCAGTAACCATCACGATGCCTGAAAGCGCAAGCGTGTTTAGTTCCCAAGGTAAAATCTGCCCCAAGATCACCGCACAAAGCAGCGCCACCGCGCCTGTACTGATGATACCTGAAATGATGCATAAGACAAAAAATGCCCAAAGATACACGCGTGAGATCTTGGCATAGCCTGCCACTAGGCTATTACCTGTCGAGTAGGCGTATTCTGTGCCGAAACGATAAAACGGATATTTAAAAAAATTGGCAAGAATGATCATAATCGCAAGCTGCCATCCGTATAAAGCACCTGCTTGTGTCGAGGCGACCAAATGTGAGCCGCCGATGGCAGCAGAAGCCATCAAAATACCAGGTCCAAATGAGCGCCAAGTCAATTTATGGCTTTGGTTTAGGGTTGTATCAGTCATAAGTTCATACTCAAAAAGTTTCAAACATCGCAGCTGCTGTGTTTTATGAAAGCCTGCCAAGACTACAAGTACTGCAAAGATTACTTGATAAAAGATTACAATTTGCCACAGATTAGCACAATCAAGCATGATGAAACAACCAAAATTTCAGGAATAAGCCTTATAACCACGCAATGACACCCATAAAACGGTGCAAAAACCTAAAAAATATGGCAAAATAACTGATTTACCAAATATTTAGCCGAAATAAATTTATGAAAGAATCTTTACGCCACCGCTTGGATCAAATGGTCGATCGTTTTGAAGAAGTGACCGCGCTTTTATCTGATCCTGACACCATCAGCGATAATAAAAAGTTTCGTGAGCTGTCTATGGAGCACAGCGATCTGTCTGAGATCACCGCTGCTTGGAAGGACTTTGTGCAAGCGGAAGCAGACTTACAAACTGCCAACGAGCTTTTGAATGATCCTGATATGAAGGAAATGGCGCTTGACGAGATCGAGATGGCGCGTGCAAGCATTGAGACGCTTGAGGAGGCGCTCAATGTGATGATGCTACCCAAAGATCCTAATGATAAGGCAACGGCATTTTTGGAGATTCGCGCGGGTACAGGCGGCGATGAGGCGGCGATTTTTTCGGGCGATTTGTTTCGTATGTATCAAAAATTTGCGCAATCTCAAGGCTGGCAAGTCGAAGTGCTCTCAGCCAATGAAGGCGAACATGGCGGCTATAAAGAAATCATCAGCCGAGTCTCTGGCGTGGGCGTGTACGGTAAATTGAAATTTGAAAGCGGCGCGCACCGCGTACAGCGCGTCCCTGCTACCGAATCTCAAGGGCGCGTGCATACTTCGGCGTGTACGGTTGCGGTGATGCCTGAGGTTGAGATTGATGATAGTGTTGAGATTAACCCAAGTGATTTGCGGATTGATACATATCGCTCAAGCGGCGCAGGTGGTCAGCACGTGAACACGACGGATTCGGCGGTGCGTATCACGCATATCCCAACAGGGGTGGTGGCTGAATGCCAACAAGAGCGCAGTCAGCACGCCAATAAAGAAAAAGCCATGAAAATGTTGGTGGCGCGCATTCAGCAAGCCAAAGTGCAAGCCCAAATTGACGCCACCAGTGATATGAGGCGTAATCTCGTTGGCTCTGGCGATCGCTCTGAGCGCATTCGCACCTACAATTTCCCCCAAGGGCGTATGACCGATCACCGCATCAATCTGACTTTATATAAGCTTGATGCGATTATGGAAGGGGATTTGACTGAGCTTTTGGACAGCTTATTGCGTGAGCATCAGGCAGATCTGATGGCAAGTGTGGGGGCTGAATGATGTCCCAAATCAAGATTTATGCACATAAAGCACTGATTGAGCAAAAAAGACAACTTGTTAGTGATGCCATTCACCGCGCTTTGGTTGATGCTTTGGCATACCCTGCCCAAAAGCGTTTTCAGCGGTTCATTGCTTTGGATGCTCAGGATTTTATTTATCCAGATGATAGAAGCGATGACTATATTATCATTGAGGTTTCGATGTTTGTGGGCAGGAGTGTGGCTACTAAGAAGCGTTTCATTCAGCTGATTTTTGAGTATTTATCTAAAGAGTGCCAAATCAGCCCCCAAAACGTTGAAATAACCATTTTTGAGACACCTAAAGAAAATTGGGGTATCCGTGGCAAACCAGCGGATGAATTATTTTTAAACTATCAAGTTGAGGTTTAAATGTGACGAATAAAAACCTGCTAATCAAATATGATTGCAGGTTTTTGGATGTTTTAGACCATTAATCCAAAAAATCCAAACCAATATCGTGATTGATGACGCTGTGGGTCAGATAGCCCAAAGCAATATAATCCACACCGCATTCGGCGACAGCGCGCAAGCGATCAAATGTAATACCGCCTGAGGCTTCGGTCTTGGCTTTGCCTTGGCACAGCTTGACCGCTTGTTTTAGCGTGTCATTATCCATGTTATCAAGCAAAATAAATTCAGCGCCCGCATCCAAGGCTTCTTCAAGCTGTGCGATGGTATCCACTTCAACTTCGATGGGTATCAGATGACCTGCCGCAGCTTTGGCATGTGTTAGCGTTTGCTTGAGGGTGCCTGAATAGATCAAATGATTATCTTTGATTAATATGGCATCATCAAGCCCCAAGCGATGATTACAGCCGCCCCCTGCACGTACGGCATATTTTTGAAGATTTCTTAAAAGAGGCGTGGTTTTCCGTGTACAGGTAATTTTGGCTTGAGTGTGCGATACTTGAGCGACCGCTTTGGCTGTCATGCTGGCGATACCGCTTAAGTGCGTCAAAAAATTTAGTGCAGTCCGTTCGGCTTGGAGTAAGGCTTGGGTATTGCCCGACACATGAGCCAGCACTTGACCTGGCTTGATCTCATCCCCATCCGATGCCTGAATATTAAAGGTGATTGATTTATCACTACATTCAAATGCCAGTCGTGCCAAATCCATCCCTGCCAATACGCCTGTATCTCGGCTGACGATGGCAAGATTTGCCGTGCTGCTTTTGTCGATGACGGCAGCTGAGGTAATGTCGCCGCGTCGTCCCAGATCTTCCAAAAGTGCCGCCTGAACTGTGGGTATGAGCAGGGCATCCGGCAGCGCAAATAATGGCGTTTTCATGAAGTTATCCTTATATGATCAATCATTTACTCACGGGCAGGCGAGTATTAGACAGCAAGCGCTCAAGTAGCACGGTGTCCTTGAATCGGTAAAGCTGTGCTGGGCGACCGCGCTCATGCGCAAACCTGCCTTCGATGGCTTCTATCAGATTCTGCTGCTGAACTTGCCTGCGAAAATTTTGTTTATGGAGTTCTTGACCTGATAATGCTTCGACACTTTTTTGGAGCTGAAGTAGGGTAAATTCATCCGCCATGAGCTCAAAAATAACAGGCCGATATTTTATCTTGGCGCGCAGTCTGGCGAGCGCTGTCGCTAATACACGGCGATGGCTGTGCTGCATATGCCGACCAGTATGGTGAAGCTCAAAATTTGGGTTTTGCCAAGGCGATTCGGCAACTAAGCCTGTCTCATAGAGCAGCTCATAGCGCAGCAGCACCTGTTCTTCTGACCATGTATAAGGCGACAAACCCCAGCAAAGCTGTACGCGTCTTAGGCGTTCTTGGCGTTCTTGGGCATCGTTGCCAGCATCCACCCATGCATACAGACCTGCCAAAATCTCGGTAGGCTCACTGCTATTGCGCCGATCTTCCCATGGAAAATAATCATACCAATCCTGCCAGGTGGCATCAGGATTTAGGCTGTGTTCTGTGGCTTCCTTGACCAGCCCAAGATAGCTGACATACAAAATGGGCATTCCTTGAGCATTTTTGCGCTCACCATCCACAAAGGTATAAAGCTGTTCAACATAGCCCATGGGCTGGGCGGTCTGACTGCGCACCCAGTCTTTCACGCCGGCTTGAAGCGAATGATGGATGGGCGTCAGCTGACCACTGGGCAGTTTGGCGCCGCCACAGACCGTCAGCACCCGAGGTCTATGATCGGTCACAGCCGTCAAAACGGTCACCAGTTCAACCAAGCCGTCATCTGGAGAGGTATTGGTCGATGAATGTACGCTCATAATTAAAAGTCATTGAAAAATCATCATTTTAAAAAAAATCTGACTGACTTTCAATGGACTTTTTATGACAAAACCCTTCAAAAAACGACGCATTGTCAAAAACTGCTTTACATTATACTCAAAATGAGCATAATATGTCAAACTAATACTCAAAATGAGCATAAATAATTTGAATGACCATGTGGGTTAGAGGGTGTAAAAGGAGATTATGATGCACAAAAATACCCAAAAAGCGTTTGACTATGAAGCGCCATTATCCAATATGCCAACAACCGCTTGCCGTATCAAGCAAGCTTGGGCGAAGGTGCCACCTGAGTTACCAAGAGATATGCTGGCTAAATATCAGCAAAATATTCAGGATCTTTTGATCCAAAAAGATGCGGTCATCGTTGCGCACTATTATGTTGATCCTGACATTCAAGATTTGGCATTGGCGACAGGTGGCTGCGTTGGGGATTCGCTTGAGATGGCTAAGTTTGGCGCTGCCCACGATGCCAAAACATTATTGGTGGCGGGGGTACGCTTTATGGGTGAGAGTGCCAAAATATTAAGCCCGCACAAAACCGTGCTAATGCCTGATTTGGGTGCTGAATGTTCGCTAGATTTGGGGTGTCCGATTGATGGATTTAGCGCATTTTGTGATGCGCATCCTGATAGAACGGTGGTGGTCTATGCCAATACCAGTGCCGCTGTTAAGGCGCGTGCTGATTGGGTGGTCACTTCTTCGGTAGCGCTTGAAATTGTCAGTCATCTACACGCCAAAGGAGAAAAGATCATTTGGGGTCCTGATCGTCATTTGGGGGAGTATATTCGCCAAATGACGGGCGCGGATATGATCTTATGGCAAGGCTCTTGTATTGTGCATAATGAATTTAAAGCTTTGGAGCTTGAGCAGCTGAAAGCAGAGCACCCTGAAGCGGTGATTTTGGTGCATCCAGAATCTCCCGCTGAAGTGGTTGCCCAAGGCGATGTGGTGGGCTCTACCAGTAAGCTGCTACAAGCCGCCATTCACCGACCCGAAAAAACTTTTATCGTCGCAACTGATTTGGGGATTTTGCATGAAATGAAAAAACACGCCCCACAAAAAACTTTCATCGCAGCACCGACAGCAGGGAATAGTGCAACTTGTAAAAGCTGTGCGTTTTGTCCTTGGATGGCGATGAATGGCGTTCAGGGCGTTTATCAAGCGCTCAAATATGGCACCGGTGAGATTCAGCTGACCGAGTCTTTGATGGCTGATGCGCGTCATGCGCTCAATAAGATGATTGAATTTTCACAAACATTGCCCAAACAGCCCACGCATGGCTTAGGGGCGGCATAATGGAGCAAGGATACTACGATGTGCTGATCGTCGGTAGTGGCTTGGCGGCTTTGACGACGGCTTTATCTTTGCCAAAGGACTGTCAAATTTTATTAATGTGCAAAGGTAAGATTGCTGACGCGTCAAGCCGCTTTGCTCAAGGCGGTATCGCTGCGGTGATGGCGCCGACCGACAGCATTGAAGCGCATATGACAGACACATTCATCGCAGGTGCAGGTCTGTGCGATCCCCACACGACCGAGCAGATCATCCGCCATGGTGCTGATGCGATCGCTTGGCTTCGTGATTTGGCAGTACCTTTTAGCGCCACCGAACAAGGTTTACATTTAACCAAAGAAGGCGGACACAGTAGGCGGCGTATTTGTCATGTGGCTGATTATACAGGTCAATCAGTCATGGAGTGTCTTTGGGTGCAGATGCAATCTTGCCCAAATATCCACGTGCTTGAGTGGTGTTTTGTCACAGATATTTTGACTGCTTATAATGCAAAGACAAAAAAAGTACACTGTCAAGGCGTCGTCTGTTTGATGAATCATCAATCCAAAAAATATTATGCTGATAAAGTGGTGCTCGCCACTGGCGGCTTGGGGCAGATTTATCAATACACCACAGCCCCAGAGGTGTGTACTGGTGATGGCATCGCGATGGCGTATCGGGCAGGCTGCCGCATCGTGAATGCTGAATTTGTTCAATTTCATCCGACAGGCTTTGATGACGGTATGGCTCAGACGGCGCTGATTTCAGAAGCGGTTAGAGGTGAGGGTGGGCGGCTTATCAATGCTCAAGGTGAGCGCTTCATGTCAAATTATGATGATCGTCTGGAGCTTGCACCCAGAGATATCGTTGCAAGAAGCATCACTCAGGAGATGCAGCGCACCGCGCAGGGCGTATTTTTGGACATCAGTCATCAATCGGATGCGTTTATCAAACTGCATTTTCCAAAAATTTATCAATCCTGCTTAGCCAAAGGCGTGGACATGACCAAGCAGCCGATCCCTGTAACGCCTGTACAGCATTATTTTTGTGGGGGTGTTTTGACAGATGCCAGTGGGCGAAGTGATGTCGTGGGCTTGTATTGTTTGGGTGAGATGGCGTATACAGGGCTGCACGGTGCCAATCGGTTGGCGAGCAATTCATTATTAGAATGCTTGGTGATGGGGCAAAATGCTGCCAAATCCTTACAAGAGTCATTGATAAATTGGGTAAGTCGCGATGTGCTGCCCAACTGGTCGATTCAGACGCAAAAGCAGCTTAATCTTGTATCAAGCGCGCCACTGGATGTCGCTCAAATCAAGCGACTGATGCAGCAGTATCTTGGGGTGATGCGCAGGCAAGATGATGTGGCAAAAACTGTCGAGCTTTTGGCGGGGGCTTTGGCTGAGTTATCCACCCAAAACCTCACCACACAAAGCCAAATTGAGCAGCTTAATCTCACCACATGCGCTTATTTGGTGGCAAAAGCAAGCTTAGATCGTGCTCACAGCATTGGCTGCCATCATTGGGCGGAAGATGGATTAGATCTGATAGCACCAAATCGGCTGCCAAAAGCTGGATGAGCACTTTTATTAGATATCATTCAAAAGACATGTCTTTGACGTGATAATCATCCATAGGATTGTCATGCGAAAAGCCTTTGACATATGGCTTGATCAAGCGCACAGCGATCGATGAATACATTGGAATGATCGCAGTGTCTTTGGCGATCACAGTTTCGGCTTCTTGATACAGGCGGCTGCGAGCAGCATCATCAATGCCTGGCTGCAGCGTCTGTGCCATAATGGCGTCGTACTGCGCACTGCTATATTTGCCAGTGTTGTTGCTATTGCCTGTTTTTAGGATATTCAAAAAGCTGCTTGGTTCATTATAATCAGCGCACCAGCCCGAAAACGCCAAATTATATCGCCCTTGATTCTTAGCATCCAAAAAAGTTTTCCATTCTTGGTTGATCAAAGACGCTTGGACAGCGCCCCCTAAGTTTTGTCTCCACATGGAATCAATCGCACTGGCGAGCATCTTGGCTGTTTCGCTGGTGCTATAAAAAAATTCAAATTTCAGTGGATTGTTGGCATCGTATCCTGCGTCTTTGAGTAAGCTGATCGCTTGTTCGTAGCGTGCGGATTGGTCAAGCGCTTGCCAATCTGGGCTAATCTTCGTGATGCCTTGAATGGCTAGGGGCGTAAACTGATACGCTTCAGGATTATCGCGTTTTAGAATATCGGTCAGTGTTTTACGCTCAATACTCATAGATAGTGCTTGGCGTACGCGCGCATCATCAAATGGCGCTGACTTAAAATTCGGCTCTAGATAGAATGTACAAAGCTGGGGAGCGGTATGCATCTCATTAGGCAAATCTTTGCGAACTTTATCCATCACTTCTGGCGGCACGCCATTGATATCCAGCTCACCAGTCATGTAGCGATTCATGCCAGCACTTGATGTGATCGGTAAAAATTGCACCTTTTCGATGGCTGTATTGGCGTTGTCATAATAAGCAGGATTTCGCTCAAGATTAATATGGCTATTCACCACCCAGTCGCTTAATCGATAAGCACCGCTCACCACGATGTTGTCAAGTGATAGCCAGCTGTCCCCATGTGCCTGTACGACCGCTTTGGGTACGGGATAAGCAACTGGCAGCGCCAACATATCCACCAAATAAGGGACAGGCTCATCCAAGGTGATCTGTAAGGTCTTATTGTCTAATGCCTTAACGCCTAGAGCGTCCACAGGCAGATCGCCTGTTACGACTTTTTCCGCATTGTGGACTTTGGCGTCGACCAAATAGCTAGAATAATAAGCAGCAGTAGCAGGATCGACCAATCTTTGAAGCGCAAAGACGGCATCATGCGCGCTGATGGCATCACCATTTGACCAGTTGGCATCACGCAGTTTAAAGGTCCAAACTTTATTATCCGTCGTCTCCCAACTTTCGGCTAGACCAGGTATGATTTTGCCTTGGGCATCAGTCATCACCAAGCCTTCAAACATCTGCCGAATGATGGCAGAGCTGGTGGTATCTTGGCTTTTTTGGGGGTCTAGCGTGGCAGGCTCCGCACCATTGGCGATGATCAGCGTGTCTTTGTTAGGCGGCAACGATGCTGACGGCTGTGAGGGGGGGGGTGCTACAAGCGCTGATTCCTAAAACTGTCACTAAGGCGGCAGTCATCATGGTCAATTTTAAGTTCATAGTCATCCTTATAACTAATTTTATGGATTTGAGGAGAGTTGTATAATAAAAAATTTTTCAAATCTTAGCAAAGTTATATAAATTGTCAAGAAAAAATACCGCGCCATAAAATTCAACCAAACTTGTTTGAGAAGGGTTGGCAGATTGATAATTAATGTTATAATATAACCTTTTGCGATCAGTTGGCAGCCGATTTTGGTAAAATAAATTTTACTCAAACATTGCAATTTATGACCAAATCGTTCATAATACGCCAATTGATAATCGTTATCGTTACTATTTTTATTTTTAATTTTTGTCAATAGATGTGCCATATTTGGGTGTTTATGGGTGTTTGCGGTGGATAATTCCAAGAAAATCAAAGTATTAGCTTTATCGGTGGCAGCTGCCTTGCATGGATTGGTGGGATTGGGATTGGCAAATATGACCATAAAACCGCTGACCACACCACCCATTACACCCCCTTTGGAGATTGAATTTATCACCATTGAGCCGCCACCTAAGCCTGTCATTTTAAATAATCTTGAATCCGCTGCCCCATCCAACGAGCCAAAGGTAGCGCAGGCAAGCTTGGCTCAGATGCGTGCTTCATTGCAGGCGCCAGCAGCTGAAGTCGAGACTGAGCCTAAGCAGTCCACACAAGATGAGCCAGAACCTGAAGTTGAGCAAAAAACCGAAGTTGAGCCAGATATTGAGCCAGATATTGAGCCTGAACCTGTCAATGAGCTTACACCCGATCCAGAACCTGAAGTCGACCCTGAGCTTGATGCAGAGCAGTTGCTTGAACAAAGGCGGCTTCAAGAAGCTTGGGAGGCGCACCAAAGACAGCTTGCTAAACTCCAAGAACAGCAGCGCCTAGAAAACGAGCGTAGAGAACAGCAGCGCCTTGAGCAAGAACGCCTTGAACAAGAGCGCCTAGAGAATGCAAGACGCGAGCAAGAACGGTTGGATCATGAGCGCAGAGAACAAGAACGCTTGGCAAATGAGCAGCGCGAGCGTGAGCGTCTGGAGCAAGAACGCCAAGCACTCGAAAAAGCTCAGCGAGAGGCGCGCGAAAAAGTCGAAAGACAAGCCGCTGACGCTGCCGCCAAGAAAAAACAAAATGCAGGCAATAACAACGACCAAGGCGGTGGCGGTCAGAACAAACAAAATCAGGTGATCGAAGGCGGTATCGGCACGATCAGCGATGCCAGCTGGAGAACCAAGCCAAGAGTCAGTAATTTTTGTTCATCAAGAAAAGATGTGGATATGACCGTTCAAGTCAGCTTCCGTGTTGATGCCGAAGGTAAAATCTCCAATATCAGCCTGAATGGTTCAACAGGTGATAGAAATCTAGACAGACAAATCACGCGTCAAGTGGGGCGTGGTCGCCTGCATCCATTCAAAGAGGGCAATGTCACGCGCGTGGGCAAGGCGATTTATCCGATTGTGCTCAGATTGCAAAAAGATGAAGCCTGCACGAATTGATTCGGCTGATTGAAATTTTGAAATGATATGATTGATTTAAGAGTTGAGGTAAGTTTATGGATTTTGCATTTTATTGGTCGCACACTGATGCAGTGAGTAAGACACTGTTTTTTATCTTGATCGCCTTGTCTTTGGTTTCGTGGGTCATTGGCATCATGCGTGTGCTAAATTCTCGTCGTCAAGCAATGAGTATCGGCAATCAGCTGAGCTCGAAGGTTTGGTCAGATGAGCTAGAGAGCCTGCCATTTGCTCAGCGTAAGATGGTTGTAGAGCAAAAACTGCTTCAGCAGATCGCACGCCATCGCTATGAGCTTGAAAAGGGGCTGCCTATACTTGGTACGACCGCATCCATTGCGCCATTTATTGGACTGTTTGGTACGGTTTGGGGTATTTTTCATGCGCTTCACAGCATCGGTGCGACTGGTCAAGCAGGCTTAGCGCAAGTAGCAGGACCTGTGGGCGAGGCACTGATCATGACAGGACTGGGTTTGGCAGTGGCGATTCCTGCGGTGGTTTTTTATAATATTGCCACGCGTATTAATAAGCAGGCGATCCACCAAGCGACCGATACAGCGCATCAAATCTTAGCAAAAGTTGCACAATAAGAGGTACACGATGGCTTTTGAATTGGGTAATCATGACGATAGCGGTATGAATGAGATGAATTTGATCCCGCTGATTGATATCATGCTGGTTTTGATGATTATTTTTTTGGTGACGGCGACGGTGCTAAACCCAAGCGTACCGCTTGATTTGCCAAAAACATCGGCATCGGTGAATGACGCTCCACCTGAAGTCTTACAGATCAGCATTGATGCCGAAGGTGGGATCTATTGGGATCGAGAAAAACTAAGCCTAGATGAGCTTTCTGCCCGCCTTGGTGAGCAGGTGGCTGCAGGCAAAAACCCCCAAATTAATCTACGCGCCGACAAAGAAGGCAAGTATGACACCGTCGCGCAAGTACTTGCAGAAGCTTCAAAAGCAGGACTGGGTAAAATCGCCTTTGTCAGCGAATGAGTCATCATCTTAATATGAAAAAGCACTGTCAAAGACAGTGCTTTTTTGCTGTATTGAGACCTTAGGCGATGTCTTTTCTGATATTTTTTCTTAAACAAAAAAACATCACACCCAAAAATCCAAACATCACAATCATATCACCAAATGCGGTAAACTCACCCCAGTACTTACCATCAGCGAACACAAATGCAAAAAATGCGTGCAAGCCTGCCATGACACTAAACATCGCTACCCACGCCAAATTAAGCCGACGCCAACCCTGATCTGTCAGGTGAAATACAGGCTCAAACAGTCGCTTGATGATGGGGCTATTATCCTTGGTAAATAAAGGGGAGATCAAGAGTCCTAAGGCGAATGCCCCATTGATTAGCACCGCTTTTAGCATAATATAAAAGGCATCACTCAGCGCTAAGGTAATCCCGCCAAAGACCACCGTCATCAGCAGCACAAACCACTGCTGTTTTTCTAGACGAAACTTTTGACTGATGAATAAGTAGCCATAGACCGCCACCGTCGCAGCAATCAAACCAAAGGTTGCTACCAAAATGTGGTTATTATCCGTGCCTGATGACCCAATCAGCTGTAAAATCGGATGAGTGCTGTCGGTGGGTTCGGTCGTTTTATATAGGATAAAAAATATGATGAGTGGGATATAATCAAATAAGGCTTTCATGAGGCGTATCTTTTCATAAATAAAGCACACCTTGCCAAGATCTGCGCAAGGTGTGCTGTCGTTTAGCTGCGGACAGTATCGCTACTGCTATCGTGCGTGACTGCTTTTGGTGGGATTGGGCGAATCGGCTCAACCAACGCCGCCGCTAACACCTCATCAATCGTCTCAACTGGCTGAATGATTAAGCCTTCTTTGACATTGTCAGGAATCTCGACCAAATCACGCTCATTGGACTTGGGTATCAAAACATGCTTGATCCCGCCGCGATGCGCCGCCAAGAGCTTTTCTTTGAGCCCGCCGATGCGCAGGACTTTACCACGCAAAGTCACCTCGCCAGTCATCGCTATATCGGCGCGGATGGCAATACCCGTCATCGCAGAGACGATGGCAGTGGTGAGTGCGATACCTGCCGATGGACCGTCTTTGGGCGTGGCGCCTTCGGGCATGTGGATGTGCAAATCGGTATTTTTAAATTTTTCATAATCAATACCAAATCGCTCGCCATTGGCACGCACGACGCTCATCGCGGCTCGGATAGACTCTTTCATGACATCGCCAAGCGATCCTGTAAACACAAGCTCGCCTTTGCCTTGCATCGTCGCAGACTCGATGGTCAAAAGCTCCCCACCCACCGAAGTCCATGCAAGACCTGTGATGCGACCAATTTCAGGTTCTTTTTCTGCTAAGCCATAGTCAAATGGCTTGACACCCAAAAAGTCTGAGATATTCTCATCATTAATGGTCAGCCCCTCGATTTTCACACCTTTTTTAGGCTTAGTGCCGTACTTTTCAATTTGTGTGCGAACTGCTTTTCGGCTGATTTTATTAATCTCGCGCTCAAGGTTTCGTACACCCGCCTCTCTGGTATAATGACGGATAATACTGGTAATCGCCTCATCGGTGATGGTCAGCTCATCAGCTTTTAAGCCATTTTGTTCTAAGGCTTTTGGCGTCAGATAATTATTGGCGATCGCCATTTTTTCGTCTTCGGTATAACCAGGCAGGCGGATAACCTCCATGCGATCAAGCAGGGCAGGCGGAATATTCATACTATTGGCGGTACAAATAAACATCACCTGCGACAAATCCAAATCCAAATCCAAATAATGGTCATTGAACGCTTTATTTTGGGAAGGATCTAAGACCTCAAGCAAGGCTGAGGCAGGATCGCCACGAAAATCTTGCGCCATCTTGTCAATTTCATCCAACAAAAATAGCGGATTTTTGACCTCGACTTTGGCAAGTGATTGCACGATCTTGCCAGGCATCGCACCGATATAAGTGCGGCGATGACCACGAATTTCGGCTTCATCACGCACGCCGCCCAGCGCCATACGCACAAACTTACGACCTGTGGCACGCGCGATGCTCTCGCCCAAAGAGGTCTTACCCACACCTGGAGGACCTACCAAGCACAGAATCGGACCGCGGATTTGTTTGACGCGAGATTGTACCGCCAAATACTCCAAGATGCGATCTTTGACATCATCTAAGCCATAGTGGTCTTTATCCAATGTCTGCTTGGCTTTGTCAAGGTTGATACTAACTTTACTGGCTTTATTCCAAGGCGTGTCCAAAATCCACTCAACATAACCGCGCACCACTGACGCTTCAGAAGAAGACGCAGGCATTTGTTTAAGCTTTTTAAATTCGCTTTCGGCTTTTTTGCGGACATCGTTAGGCAAATCAGCTTCTTTTAGACGATTTTCAAGCTCGGCATCATCATCTTCAGCGCCATTATTTAAATCAGACAGCTCTGATTTGATGGCTTTCATTTTTTCATTTAAGAAATATTCGCGCTGATTATTTTCCATCTGCTTGCGGACGGTGTCTTGTAGCTCGCTTTCGATGCTGCGCTCGGTTTTGGTGTTGGTGAAATATTCACTCAGCGCCTTAAAGTATTCGGCGGCATCACCTGATTCAAGCAAGGCTTGCTTTTTGTCAAGGGGTAGCTGCGTGCGCGTCGCGACAAAGTAGATCAGCTCAAGCAAATTGTCAAAGCCATTGGCAACACGGATCAGCTCGCGCGAATTTCTCAGTGCACTTTCGGCATAGTCACTAAATAGCTCAAGCAGCACTGACTTTTGGGCATCGGCTTCTTCTTGGCTAAGATTTAGCTCAACATCGGCAGCAGTAAATTTCACGATCAGGCTATCATCGGCATCATCACTGGCATTTTGGATGTGACCGATTTGTACACGCTCAAGACCTTCGATCAGCACCTTTAGGCATTTGTCATCAGAATCATGCGGCATGGTGCTGACAATGCGGCAGCGAGTACCGAATTGATACAGATCATTGATGTTAATCTCTTCGGCAAGCGAGTCTTTTTGGGAGACGACGATCAGCTCGCCATCGTGTGCTTCTTGAGCCAGTTCAATGGCTTTGATGGATTGCTCACGACCCACAAACAAAGCGATTTGCATATAAGGGTAAACCACCACATCGCGCACCGCCAACAGTGGCAGCTGCCCTGGGTTTTCATAATAATCGGATTTTGAAATCGTCATTGTTGTCATTCCTTATGTGTTAAAATGATGACAGTTTTATGGTGGCATCTGCAATAAATTGCAAGGCTTGCCCATAAAAACTTGGCAAATGATCAATGAGCTTTTAATAAACATTGCTAGATGATTGCAGTTGTGCAAATTGTCTATAATAATTAAATCGCTAAGTTATTGATTTATCATCATATTATTAAAAAAATCTTACAGGTTTTTGGGGTATAATACTTCGTTTGATTTTGATGGGTGAGTTGGGAGTGATGATGATTAATGCTGTGTTGCTTGCTGTCATTGTGATGGTGGGCTTGTCGCTTGCACGCGTGCATGTGGTGCTAAGCTTGGTGGTTGGGGCGCTCGTCGGCGGTTTGGTGGCGGGTATGTCAGTCGCTGATACGCTGACTTCGTTTCAAGATGGTATTAAAAACGGTGCACAGATCGCTTTGTCTTATGCCATGCTTGGTGCGTTTGCGATGGCGATCGCTCATTCAGGACTGCCGCAGATGTTGGCAGATAAGCTGATTGCTCAAGTGCAGCACACCGATGGCGCAGGCAAGCTTAAGTTTTTCTTATTTTTTATCTTGATTATCATGGCGATGATATCCCAAAACATTGTGCCGATTCATATTGCTTTCATTCCGCTGATCGTGCCGCCGCTATTATTGGTGATGAATCGTTTGCGCTTGGATCGCCGTGCTGTGACATGTATTTTGACATTTGGATTGGTCAATACATATATGTTCATTCCTTATGGGTTTGGCGATATTTTTTTGAATCAAATTATTCTTAAAAATGTCAATGAAGCAGGCATGGCTACCGATAATATTTCAATGATGCAAACCATGACGATTCCTGCTTTGGGTATGTTGATCGGGCTTTTGATCGCGATTTTTGTGACTTATCGTAAACCCCGTGATTACCAAGAAAAAGCGGTGGCGGTCAGTCAAGCACCCACTCACATTGGCACACTCAATGTTGTCGTGGCGGTAGCGGCGATTGTCGCGGCATTTGTGGCGCAGCTGATGACGGATTCTTTATTGATTGGCTCGCTCGTGGGTTTTGCGATATTTATGGCGACAGGCGTCGTCAAGTGGCGCGATGCCAATGACGTGTTTAATGATGGCATCAAGATGATGGCGATGATTGGCTTTATCATGATTTGCGCTCAAGGTTTTGCAGAAGTGATGAAAGCCACAGGGCAAATTGATGCGTTGGTTGATGGCGTGGTGGGTATCTTTGGCGATAACAAAATGCTTGCGGCGTTTTCGATGCTGCTTGTTGGTTTGGTGGTGACGCTGGGGATTGGTTCGTCATTTTCTACCGTCCCCATCATTGCGACCATCTATGTGCCGCTATGCATGGCGATGGGCTTTAGTGTGCCTGCTACGGTGGCTTTGATTGCGACAGCAGGCGTGCTGGGCGATGCTGGCTCGCCTGCGTCGGACTCTACGCTGGGTCCTACCATGGGGCTAAATGCAGACGGTCAGCATGATCATATTCGTGATTCTGTCATTCCAACTTTTATTCATTATAATATTCCTTTGATTATTTTTGGTTGGATTGCTGCTATGGTGCTTTAGTAGCTTTTGGTTAATTTAATGTTAAATTCATATTAAAATGCCTTGAATTAAGTTCAAGGCATTTTAATTGATTAGCGATTTTCTTGACCCAAATAAGTCCCCCGTTTTGGCTGCCATTCGATTTCTTCACCACGCAAGAGTTTTTCAATCATCACCTTGGTATGCGCGCGATGCTCATTGAGCATGCTGATCATGTGCGTGTTTTTATAGCGGCTGACATTTGGGTCATAGGTTTGGGCGGCTGCGGCGACGCCGTCCCGATCTCGGTGATGGTATAGATGTGCGATGCGCTCGGCAATCTCACTGTCCATCCCCAGAAGCTCAAGCCCTGTGCGTGCGCTACGCACCGCTGAGTCAAAAGTCTCACGAATCACTGCATTGGCGCCTGCTCTGTGAAGCTGATAGGCATGAACGCGATCATAAGCGCGCGCCACGATCGGCAAGTCGCTATAAGTATGGCGCAAATGGCGTACAATGGACAGCGCTTTTTCAGGGTGATCAATGGCAATGATCACCAGCTTAGCTTTGGCGATGCCCGCCATGTCAAGCAGATCAAATCGTGTGGCATCACCATAATAGGTTTTGATACCCAAGCTTGACAACCCATCCACATGATCAGCATCACTATCAATCAAAGTGGTCTGATAGCCACAAGCGGTCATCATACCATTCACGACTTGTCCGTATCTGCCATGTCCTAAGATGATGATGGGGTTTTCTTCGTCGATCGCATCACTGTCTCTAAAAGAAGCTTTGGCGCTGTGCTTGGCTGTGTATTTTTGATGGATCACTAAAAATAGTGGCGTGAGCACCATGGATATCACAACGACTGCGGTCAAATTGGCATGGGTATCGGCAGATATCACCGAATGAGTCGCCGCTGCCGAAAACAGCACAAAAGCAAACTCGCCGCCCTGAGCCATCATGACCGCGCGTTCAATGGCGATGGCGTGATCAGATTTGGTCATGCGCGCCGCCAAATAAATCCAAAGACCTTTGGTAAGCATAAGTGCGATGACGCCAAGACCGATCAGCTGCCAGTTCTTAGCGACGATGGATAAATCAAGCGCCATGCCGACGCCCAAGAAAAATAAGCCCAATAAAAGACCGCGAAAAGGCTCAATGTCCGCTTCAAGCTGATGTCGAAAACTGGATTCAGACAGCAGCACGCCAGCGACGAACGCGCCCATCGCCATCGACAGGCCGCCAAGTTCCATGAGAAGCGCCGATCCGAGCACGACTAATAGCGCTGCTGCAGTCATGATCTCACGCACTCCAGTTTTTGCAAGTATTTTAAATAATGGATTAATCAGCACGCGTCCAACAACCAGAAGTGCAAGCAATGAACCCAATGCGACCACGATCGCCTGCCAAGCTGGCGTTTCGCTGGCGTGCACCACCGGCGATAAAAAAGCCACAATGGCAAGCAGCGGCACGATCAGCAGATCTTCAAATAATAAGATGGACACCATGCTTTGACCTTTGGCAGTGGATAACTCATTGTTTTCGCCCAAAGTTTGCATGACGATCGCCGTCGAGGTCAGCACAAAGCCTGATGCGCCCACAAAAGCCACTTGCCATGATACCCCAAACAGCTTCATCACCAGCATCATTAAGGCGGTGGCGCCTAGCACCTGCAAAGAGCCAAGCCCAAAGATTTGCCGTCTGAGACTCCATAAGTGCGATGGATGCATCTCAAGACCGATAATGAATAAAAACATCACCACGCCAAGCTCAGCGATATGGATGATGGTCTGTGGATCGGTAAATACCCCCAAGCCAAACGGTCCGATGATCAGACCGCCAGCCAAATAGCCAAGGACGGATCCTAAGCCAATTTTACGAAAAACAGGAACTGCAATCACGGCAGCCCCAAGCAGTGTAACGACTTGTATCAGCTCGCTTGCCATACCAGCTTCAGCCATAGCCATCCCTTATTTTGATGATAAACTCAAATAAAAAAGCACAATAATTAAGCAGCCATTTTAATGGAAACTTAAGCACTGTGCCAATAAAATCAAAAATTATATATAAAACTTATGAAGTTATCAGTTTAAATGATAAATTACAACCAACCTGCCTTTCTAAATTTAGAGTATAAAAATAAACATACCATGATCACCGCACCAACCACCACGAAATAGGCGTATTTGATGTGCAGCTCAGGCATGTAGTCAAAGTTCATGCCATAGATGCCAGCTACCGCCGTCGGCACAGCTGCTATACCAGCCCATGCCGCAAGCTTACGCACGACATCGTTTTGCCCCATCGTGACCATCGCCATATACGTATCCATCGCCACAGACAGCATTTCGTTCAGACCATTGACCGCATCAATAGAGCGCAAAAGGTGGTCGTTAACGTCGCGGAAATATGGCTTAGCGGCGACAGGGAAGGCAGAGATCAGCTCATTTTTTTTATGATTAATGAAAAAGTTACACACATCTTGAACAGGTAAAATCACCGCTCGCATATGCACCAACTGAGATTTCAGCTCATACAAGCTTTTTAAGGTAGATTTACTAAATTCGTGCGAAAAAATATTACGCTCTTGCTCGCGCAGATAATTACCCAATCGGTCGGTGATTGGCAAATAGTTATCGACAATAAAGTCCAAAATTGCATGCAGTACAAAAATCGGACCTAAGCGTAGCTTTTCGGGGCGGCGATGACAGTGCTCTCGGACAGGTGTGTAGGAGTTGGACGCTCCTCGGCGCACACTGATGATGAAATTTTTGCCCATAAAAATGGCGGTGGTGCCATAGCGAATTTGATTGTCCTCAAGCTTGGCAGTTCGCACGACGACGAAGATGGTATCGTTGCCATAGCTTTCGACTTTGGGGCGCTGATGATCGGCAAACGCATCCTCCAAGGCAAGCTCATGCAAATCAAAAGCATCTTGAACTTCTTGCACCGTCTCAAGGCTTGGGTCATACAAGCCAAGCCAAATAAACTGATTATTATTGGTAAGTGTGCGGCTGACATCCTCGATCGCCAAAGCCTCAATCGGCGCACCCGTTTTACGAGAATAAGAATAACAAATGACCGTTTCGTTATCACCTGATTGTTCTATATCCTCCAAACGATCCGCATCAGGATCATAGACGGTCATCGTCTCGATGGTGTCCTCATCCGTAGCATCGGCATCGCCATAGATGTAACTGTCATGCGTATCGTGGAATGTTTCTGCACTTTCGGGAGTATGCTCAGAGTCAGTGGTGACTTTGATCATGTCTGATTCATCAAACAGCTCATCTTGCTGAATGACAGGATCAGGAATGGTGATGGGTTCGGTTGAGTTATTAAGGTCGTTTGGATTTGGGGTGTGATCGGTTTGTGTATTATGCTGTGTCATAAAATCCCCAAAAAAAATCGCAAATTTCGTGATGATCAGTTTGCCAAAACCCTAAAAATATAGAGCAGATTTTTATATTCAGTTGATTATTATAGCAATAATGTAGCAATTTTTCATCAGTTAAATCATGGCTTTTGATGACTTCATGGATAATTTAGCCACTGATGAAAATTTTTTTCAAATTAACCTTGCAAGCCTGCTAAGGTATGGTACACTAGTCAAGAAAAAATTCTCACTGTGATCACAAATGGGTCAATGACAGTCCATTTGTCGTTGTGGTGCTTATTATAGCCCAATTTATTTTTTCATGACACAGTATTTTTGGTCAAACGCTTGTTTGACTGTTTTTATTTGCTGACAGGGGTTTTTTGTGCCAAAGCATAGCACTACCAATTCTAACGCCGAACACCAAATGGATGCAAAACACATTCAGCAAAATTGGCTCCTACCTGATGGCGTGGCTGATGTCCTATTTACCGATGCTCAAAAACAAGAAAGCTTGCGTGATGCCTTACTATTTGTGCTTACAGCGCACGGTTATCGCTTAGTGTCGCCACCTTTGATTGAGTACACCGAAAGCCTACTTAACAATGCCGATGAAGATTTAAAACGCCAAACTTTCAAATTTATCGATCAGCTTAATGGACGCTTGATGGGCTTGCGTGCCGATATTACGCCGCAAATTTTACGCATCGACAGCAAATACGGCAAAGGCATTAGCCGTTACTGTTATGTTGGGCAGGTTGTCAAAACCCTACCGACTGGTCTGTTTGGACTGCGTACGCCGCTTCAGTTGGGTGCTGAGATTTTTGGGGTGGATGACATCCGCGCCGAGCTTGAGCTGATTGACCTGCTGGCAGCACTGGTGGATGAGATCGGACTGGATCGAGAGATGTTGCATGTGGATATTGGACATGTGGCTATTTTTGATCGCTTATGCCAGTTGCATGACGTTTCAAGCAAAGACGCTGACGAGCTGATTGGTATTTATCATAAAAAAGCCATGCCAGAGCTTGCCAAATGGTGCCAAAATATCGGACAAAGTCTAAGCAGCCCAAGTGATGCAACCGATTTTTTGGTGTTGGCTAAACATACGCTAAGCAGTGATCGTACGCCAAATGCCGAGGCTTTATTGAGTAAACTGTCTGATAAAGCTCGCCAAGATGATGACATCATCCAAGCGGCAAATGAGCTTGCGACTTTAGCGGCGCATATTAGAGCGGTCGGCATGAGCGTGAGCATTGATGTGACTGAATTGTCAGGCTATCATTATCACACTGGCGTGGTCTTTGATGTGTATCTGAGCAATAGAACCACGCAGACTCAGGCTTTGGTGCGCGGCGGACGCTTTGATGGGATCTCAACTCAAGGCGTGGCACGTGGCGCGACTGGCTTTAGCATGGATATTAATCGCTTGCTTGAATTTGTAGAGCTTGAAGAAGACACCGTGATTTGGGTGGATTATCATGATCTACAAAATGCCGATGCAGACACGAAAGCCGATTTGGCGGCACAAATTAAAACTTTGCAATCTGAAGGCTGTATTGTGATTAAGCCTTTGACTGTAGATGACAAGCCTGATCAGATTGATGGTATCCTGCATTGGGATACTGATCAAGATAAGCCTGTTTGGGCGGTGCGCTTAGTTGGTGATGAGTGCTGACTGTCGCTGATTTGATTGTTGATTGATTTATTGAGTAACTTTTAAGGATACATTATGGGTAAGAATGTCGTAGTGCTGGGCAGTCAGTGGGGCGATGAAGGTAAAGGCAAGATTGTGGATTTGCTCACCGAAAAAGCTACCGCCGTCGCTCGCTTTCAAGGCGGTCATAATGCAGGTCATACGCTAGTCGTCGGCGGCGAAAAAACTGTCTTGCACTTGATTCCATCAGGCATTTTGCGCGAAGGCGTGACTTGTTTTATTGGTAATGGTGTTGTGCTTGCCCCTGATGCACTGCTCAAAGAGATGAACGGCTTGATCGAAAAGGGCGTACCTGTGCGTGAGCGGTTGCGCATCTCGCCTGCTTGTCCATTGATCATGCCTTATCATGTTGCCTTGGATCAAGCGCGCGAAATCAAGCGTGGTAATGGTAAAATCGGCACCACAGGACGCGGCATTGGTCCTGCTTATGAAGATAAGGTTTCTCGTCGCGCGCTGAAAGTCGCCGATCTGTTCCGAGCGGATCTGCCTGAAAAGCTAGAAAATTTGCTTGAATATCATAACTTTGCACTGACTGAATATTATAAAGTCGATGCCATCGACTTTGACGCCACACTTAAGCTATGTCAAGAATGGGCAGCCGAGCTCAAAGATTTGGTGGTGGATGTGACCGACGCGCTAGAGACTCGCCGCCAAAATGGCGAAAATCTGATGTTTGAGGGTGCTCAAGGGACGCTACTTGATATTGATCATGGGACATATCCGTTTGTCACCAGCTCAAACACGACAGCTGGCGGCGTATCAACTGGGACAGGTCTAGGTCCTTTGTATTTGGATTATGTACTGGGTATTACTAAGGCATACACCACGCGTGTTGGCTCAGGTCCATTCCCAACAGAGCTGTTTGATGATGTGGGCGCCCATTTGGCAAAAGTAGGTCATGAATTTGGCGCAACGACTGGACGTGCTCGTCGCTGTGGTTGGTTTGATGCGGTAAGCTTACGCCGTGCAGTTGTGCTAAACTCAATGAGTGGAATTTGCTTGACCAAGCTTGATGTGCTTGATGGCTTGGATGAGATTAATATCTGTACGAGCTATGAAGTGCCAGAAGGTGAATGTGCAGGCGCTTATGATGCTGAATATTATGAAAAAGTCACCCCAAAATATGAAACCTTGCCAGGTTGGAGCGAGTCAACGATTGGTGTGACCAATTTTGATGCATTGCCTGCCAATGCCCAAGCATATATTAAGCGCATCGAAGAGCTTGTCGGCTGCCCTGTGGACATTATCTCAACAGGTCCAGATCGAGATGAGACCATCGTGTTGCGCGATCCTTATGACGCTTAATTGATTGTTTGGTTAATCCAATTAAATCCCCCAGTTGCATGATTGCTTCTGGGGGATTTTAATTATTTTAATGACCGTCAATATTCATCATAGTTATTCATGATTTGGGAATCCATTGGCTTTCAAGGTCGGTGAGCTTGCATCTTGAGGTTTCTTAGTATTCATTGGTGAATTCATGCATTAAATCACAGGAATTATCGTATAGTCTGATAAATAATCCATAAAATCCAACTTTTATTTAGGGTCATTTTTTGATGAAATGATAGAACAAACCGCACATCAGCAAGGAGAGTTTTCATGTCCCTGACCAAAGGCGTGCATCATGTGGCGTATCGCTGCAAGGATGCCAAACAGACGGTTGAATGGTATCAAAAGCACTTACACATGGACTTTGTGCTTGCCATCGCCGAGGATAAAGTACCATCTACGGGCGAACCTGACCCTTATATGCATATTTTTTTGGATGCAGGGGGTGGTAATATTTTGGCATTTTTTGAGTTACCGACCAAACCTGAGATGGGGCGTGATGAAAATACGCCGATTTGGACTCAGCATTTGGCGCTCAAAGTTGATAGCGAAGAGACGTTAAACGCCACCAAACACAGGCTGATTGATGAAGGCTTGGAGGTTTTGGGACCTGTGAATCATACGCTGTTTAAGAGTATTTATTTTTTTGATCCTAATGGACATCGTATTGAGCTTGCCTGTGATATCTCAACCGATCGGATGAACCGCGCGCTTGATCAGGTCAAATGGCAGATGCTCAATGAATGGGCGCAAACCAAAAAAGCCCCCAAACACGCGCAGTGGGTTCATGATGGCACAGAGCCACCCGATGTGTGAGAGATGTGTTTTTTAAAATATAAAAATAATCAGGAGTTTTTATGAAATTAGCCACTCTAAAACAAGGCGGACTAGATGGCACCTTGGTTGTCGTCAGTCGTGATCTGAGCCGCTATGTCACCGCAAGCGAGATCGCACCCACCTTGCAAGCTGCCCTCGATGATTGGGAAAACACAGCGCCTAAGCTTCAAGATATCTATCAAAAGCTCAATGAGAGCACTGACGGCTTACCATTTGACAGCACAAAATGCCACTCGCCACTGCCTCGAGCGTATCAATGGGCGGATGGTTCAGCGTACATCAATCATGTGGAATTGGTGCGTAAAGCCCGAAATTCAGAGGTGCCTAAGTCATTTTATGACGATCCTTTGATGTATCAAGGTGGCTCGGATGGCTTCATCGCTCCAAATGATGATATCATCGCAAGCGAAGCGTGGGGCATTGATATGGAGGCTGAAGTGGCGGTCATTACAGGCAAAGTAAAAATGGGCAGCAACCCAAAACAAGCCGCCGAACAAATCCGACTAGTAATGCTGGTCAATGATGTGTCTTTAAGAAATCTTATCCCAGATGAGCTTGCCAAAGGCTTTGGGTTTTTTCAGTCTAAACCTGCCTCGGCGTTTAGTCCTGTCGCGGTGACGCCAGATGAGCTGGACGATTGGCGGGACAATAAATTAAACCTGCCACTGGTTGTGCATCTAAATGATGCGCTCTTTGGTCGTCCTAATGCTGGCACAGACATGACTTTTGATTTTGGTCAGCTTATCGCTCATGCTGCCAAGACGCGCCATCTGGCGGCAGGGACGATCATTGGCTCAGGGACGGTGTCTAACAAACAAGACAGTCTGTGGGGCTCAAGTGTCGAGCATGGCGGCGTCGGTTACTGCTGCTTGGCGGAGCTTCGTATGTACCAAAAGATTGAAGGTAAAGAACAAACGCCATTTATGAAACACGGTGATGTGGTGCGTATTGAGATGTTTGACAAAGACGGCAACACGATCTTTGGTAAGATTGAGAATGTGGTTAGAGGGATTTAGTTTCACTTTATATCAAACATTCTTAATATCACACAATTTAAGTCAGCTAAGTTAGCCCACCCTTGATCATCAAGTTCAATCGGTGGGCTGTTGTTCATGCGCTTGGCGTGGCTTCGCCAAAAATTTGCTTAAGTGCAACTTTATAAAATTCAAAAGCTTCTAGCGCCCCTTCAATGGCGGCATCTTGATCTTCTGTGCTTAGGTTGAGCGCATTTAAAGATTCACGGAATGCTTTCCAGTGCTTGCCGCGTCCATCGGGATGAGCATCCAAATGATGTGCGCCAAAATTCTCATCAAAGCCAAGTTTTTCTTTGGCGTCTTTGAACAAAAACGCCGCGCCGATATTCGAGCCTTCAGCACAATAAAGCCAACCAATGGCTTTGGCGTCGGTGGGCTTTGGTAGCGTGCCGTCAAAGTGATAAGCCGACTGCTTAAGATCGCTTAAATCTGTCAGCACCGCTTCGTGGCGCGCCATAGACGCTAAGTTTGGGATGGCTTGGTTTAGCGCAGGGTTTTTGTAGATATCATCAACGATATGATGAAACACTGATTGTAAATTTAAAAATTTGATATAGTTTTCAACGCTGTCAAAGGGCTTGACCGACATGACCATCTGATCGACGATGTCGTGTGTTTTGCGAGTTTCTTCTTTGAGGCGTTCAGCAAAATTTGAAGTTGTCATAAAATCTTTCCAATGAGTGATAAGAGATTGGCTAATTTGTATAATTTAACCGCTCAGCTGATAAGGTAGATGAGCGAAATTGATTTTTATAAACAATAAAAATAATACCAATGATAATTATTATCATTAATAGCGTATAATAGCCAAATTAAAGTGTGATTGCAATAGGTAATTTTACAAATTTAACTCAAATTTACTGCGTAAATAAGCCGTAAGCGCAAATCCCGCAACAATGATGACGGATATATGGATTATGAAATTGTAAGGGTGCGGTCGTATGATCAATACTGATAAGGGCGGTTTAGCCCAAATCCTTGACAGCCCATTTTTGCTTGTCTTTGAACATACACTCATCAAAAACGACACACGATCCGCATTTTGGGGCACGTGCCATGCAAGTATAGCGACCGTGTAAGATCAAATAATGGTGCGCATCAACCAAAAATTCTGAAGGAATGCGCTTCATCAAGGCTTTTTCGACAGCGAGAACGGTTTTGCCTGTGGCGAGACCTGTGCGATTGCCCACACGAAAAATATGCGTATCTACCGCCATGACAGGCTCACCAAAAGCGGTATTGAGGACCACATTGGCGGTCTTTCTGCCGACGCCTGCCAAGGCTTCAAGCTCTGCGCGGGTGCGAGGGACTTGACCTTCGTGCTTATCGATGAGATCTTGACAAGTTTTGATGACATTAGCAGCTTTTGAATTATACAGCCCAATCGAGCTGATGTAGCTTTTTAGACCATCTAAACCTAAATCTAAAATGGCTTGAGGCGTGTTGGCAACTTTAAAGAGTTTGTCTGTGGCGATATTCACGCTTTTATCGGTCGCCTGTGCTGATAGCATGACTGCAATGAGTAGCTCAAATTCAGAAGAATAATTGAGCTCAGTTACTGGCTCATTGATGTGCTGCGAGAGTTTTTGAAAAAAAGCCAAGCGCTTTTCAGCATTCATCGGGCGAGAAGGTGGCGTATCGGCTGTTTTGGTGATCGCCAGTTTGGTCTTGGGGCGTACGGCTTTGGGTTTGGTTGTCATGGTTCTAAGGTTTAGATTTATTTTAACTATTAATTTAATAAACTGAGTAAAATTGGTCGCTAAAAGATGAGCGTTTAAAACATGATTTGTTTTGAACGACTAATTTTGAAACCTTTTTTAAGACGATTCACACAATACATACCCGTTTGCTGACTGGTGCAAGTCCACCCTTGACCACGAATGCTATTACCATAGCCTAAGGTGGTGATATAGCCGTCATAACCACCATCGGCAGCACATGTTCTGTAGGCGTATGGGGCATAAGCTTCGATGATATAAGCGCAGCCGTCGTTACCTGTTTTGGTTTGGTGAATAAAACAGGCGACCATATCGTCGTGCGCTTCGCAGTAGATGTTGCCTGATGGGCTCTCAAAGGCGGTTGATTGTGCAAAAGCACTGATTGGCAATAGTGCCGCTAAAATCAATGGGCTTAATAATCTCATGAGTAGTTTAACCTATGATCAATTGCTGAAGTTTTGGGAGTGATAGGCAGCCTTACTTTTTGTCTGATTTATCGTCTTTGTCATCATGAGCCCAACTTTCAAGGCGCTTGATGATCTTGCCAAATAAAGTATTACGCTTATATTCACCATGCTTGTTTTTGTCATCGATGGGCATGCCTGATAAAAGGGCGAGCGCATCGGTGATGTGATCGATGGCATAAATATGAAACTGACCATCTATAACCGCTTGTACGATGTCATCACGCAGCATCAGCTGGTCAATGTTAGCGCGCGGCAATATCACGCCTTGGCTGCCATCTAGACCTTTATCGCGGCAAGCATCAAAAAATCCAGCGATTTTGGCATTGACGCCGCCGACCGCTTGAGCTTGACCAAGTTGATTCATGGAGCCTGTGATGGCAAGATTTTGGGCGATGGGTACTTTGGCTAAGGCAGACAGTAGGGCGCAAGCTTCGGCTAGGGTGGCGCTATCACCATCTATTTGACCATAGCTTTGTTCAAAAGCCAATGACGCACTAAAATTAAGCTCATGGAATTCACTGAACAATGATCGTAAAAAGCTTGACATGATCAGCATACCTTTGGCGTGCAAGCTGCCGCCAAGCTCGACATCGCGCTCAATATCCAAAATCTCGCCATGACCGAAATTGGGCTGAATCAAGGCGGTCAGGCGCGCAGGCAGTCCAAATTCGCTGTCGGCATAGCTGATGACGGTGAGCGCGTTGATTTGTCCAACCGCCCAGCCTTTGGTGCAGATGATTTGTTGACCGTTTAAAATTTCTTGCCAATACAGGTCTTTTAGATAGCTTGTGCGTTCGGTGATGTCATCAAGCGCGGTTTGCACATGTTTGGCGGTGACGGTTTTATCATTTTGAAGGGCAGCGATGCGCGCAGATTCCACGATCAAGCCTGCCAATCGGTCAGCGTGCAAATCCAGCTTATTTTTGTCGTCGCTAAGCTCTGATAATTTATCAATAATCACCGCAAACGCTGTATTATCAAAGGCTGGCAGTTGATATGCTTTAATCATATCTATCATCTTTAGCACCATGCCGTGCTCGCTTAGGTCGTCGCGCTTGATGTCGTCATGAAAATCAGCACGAACTTTAAATACCGAATTAAATTCAGGTTCAAACTCCAAAAGTTCATAATACAAATCAGCTTCGCCCAACAAAATCACCTTAACATCCAGCGCCACGCTGTCAGGCTCAAGCGATAAGCTGCCTGTCAAGGTGAGCATCTGCTCTAGGCTTGAGATTTTGATTTGTTTGGACTGCAGTGCTCGTTTTAACCCCTGCCATGCATAAGGATGTTCAAGCAGGCTTTGGGCTTCAAGCAAAAGATAGCCGCCATTGGCTTTATGCAGAGCGCCAGCTCGGATCATGCTCACATCAGTCAAGACGGTGCCAAGCTCTGTGGTGTACTCAATATGCCC
Source organism: Moraxella canis (assembly GCF_034424565.1). Taxonomy (NCBI): domain Bacteria; kingdom Pseudomonadati; phylum Pseudomonadota; class Gammaproteobacteria; order Moraxellales; family Moraxellaceae; genus Moraxella; species Moraxella canis. Next base: position 2,098,297 of record NZ_CP139961.1, read on the forward strand.
AAGTAAATTAAGATGCGTTGGCAAATCTTCAAACACAATTGGTGCACCAGCTGAAGGCTTATGACTGACCAAGACATTGACCGCATATCGACTAGGCACATCAGATAACGCTGCCGCCACAAAATTTTCATCATCTTCATTGATGATCCGCGCGACATTCTTGACCATATCATCTAGCATGGCATTTAGATGGCGCACGGCTTTTGGCTGATGATTAAAGCTTGCCAAAATGGGCTTAAACATCGGCTCAAGCACTTTTTGGGCGGTGCTTTGGTGCAGCTCTTCTAGCTGATCATGCGTGCTATCTTCAAGCTCACCAAGCTCAAGCTGTGCTTCTGAAAGCTGTTTTTGAAGTTTGCTGAGTGCTTGGGTGTCGATCGGTTTTTGGTCATCAATCGCCATAAAATGCACGCGCCCATCAGCAGCTGTCTTTAGCATCAGATTATGATTTTTGGCGTCATCATTGATACTGTTAAAGCGTTCATGTTGTAGTGTCACGGTGGCGGATTTGATGACTTCGATGTGGCTTTGGTGGGTATCACCAAGCAATTTGGCGGCAAGTTTTTTCTTGGCGTCCTGCCAAAGCTTATGCACTTTTTGCTGAAATACGCTTGCCATCCCTGCAGGAAAATCAATCGCGATCGGACGGCGCGCATCTGCGAAGTGATGGACATACACCCAGTCATTGGGCGTGGGCATCTGTTTGGCACGCTCAGTCAAAAGGCGCGTAACCAAGGTGCGTTTGCCCAGTCCATTTTCACCCACCGCGAACACATGATAGCCATTGGCGCGGATATCAAGCGCTGTGTTTAACGCCTTGATCGCACGGCTTTGACCAAATGCCAAATCAGGCTTAGGCAGGCGCGCGCGGCTAGATTTGGGCAGCTTTTTGGGATCGGTATAACGCTTTAAATCGCAGGCTTGTAATCGGTGGGTGTTTTTTAAAATGTGATATGCGTTGTCTTTCATAAAATCGAAATCAGCTCAGCCTGCCTATCCTTTGTGCAAAACGGTAAAATGTGATGAAATGCTCAAAAAACGCAGTGGGTTGGTTAAAAAGGGTATTTTAGCAGATTAAAGCATGATAAAATAGGCTTTGCTGTGCGCAAACTTTTATTTTATGCTGCCTAGTTTGGCAGTCTTGTGTTGTTTGTTGATGTGTTAAATTTATTAAGAACGATGATATGACCCCCAAATTTTCTAAAATCTCCCACAAATCTCAAAGCTTTGCAGCCGCCATTGAGGCAGCCGCCCAATCGCTTGGATTGACTATCACTGACGAGCAGATTGTGCAGATTTTACGGTATTTAGATGGTCTTTTATTGTGGGGTAAAGCGTACAATCTCACCGCCATCACAGATCCTGATGAGGCTTTGGTTAAGCATATTTTTGACTGTATGGCGATCGTCCCAAAACTGCCTTTTAAGACGCAGTCAAACCAATCGTTGCTTGATATTGGTACAGGCGCAGGTCTGCCGTCGGTGATCTTAGCGATTTTAAAGCCTGATTGGCACATTGATGCCCTTGACAGCAATCAAAAGAAAATCCGCTTTATACGCCAAATCACCAGTGAAATTGGCTTAAAAAATATCACACCAATTGCTTCTAGAATTGAGCACCATCATGCCCAAAAGGCGAATGCGTACGATGTGATTACTTCACGCGCATTTGCGTCACTGGCTGATTTTGTCAGCCTTGCCGAGCCGTGCTTGGCTGAGTCGGGTGTCTTATACGCGATGAAAGGCAAAGTCCCGACCGCTGAAGAGATGGCAGATTTGCAGGCTTGGCATATAGACATTGAGCCCATCTTAGTGCCCAAATTAAATGACGACAGGTGCGTGGTTTATCTCACAAAACAGTAATTTTTAATCATTTTTATGATATATTTTTGAAGGTTTTATTATGGAAGTTATTGCAATTGCCAATCAAAAAGGGGGTGTTGGCAAGACCACAACCACAGTCAATTTGGCGGCGGCGTTGGCGATGATTGCCAAAAAAAAGGTGCTACTGATAGATTTGGATTCCCAGGGGAATGCCACCACCAGTGTTGGCTTGGATAAAAATACCTTAGAATACACGATGGCGGATGTGCTGCTTGATGGCGTGTCTCTACAAGATGCCATCTTATCTACAGATATCGGCTTGGATGTCATCGGTGCCAACCGTGATTTGGCTGGGATTGATGTGTCATTGGCTGGTGTTCCTGATGCGCCTTTTTTGCTCAAGCAAGCGATGGCAGATGCCAAGGCGGCAGGCAAGCTTGAGTATGATTATATCGTGATGGACTGCGCCCCAAGTCTTAGCATGATTACGGTCAATGCCTTTGCGGCGACTGATGGCGTCATCATCCCGATGCAGTGCGAGTATTATGCGCTTGAAGGTGTGGCGGACTTGATCGCGACGATTGATAAGCTTAAATCCATCAACGATGCTTTACACATTCGCGGCGTGGTACGCACTTTGTTTGATTATCGCAACACTTTGGCGCAAGATGTTTCTAATGAGCTTGAGCGTCATTTTGGTGATTTGGTTTATCAAACCAGTATTCCAAGAAATGTGCGTTTGGCAGAAGCGCCGAGTTTTGGGCAATCGATTTTTACTTATGAAAAATCGTCCAAGGGCGCGATCGCTTATCATAAACTCATGAATGAAGTGGTTGCACAGACCAAAGCCAAATAAAACGGATACATAGCCATGGCAAGAAAACGCGGACTTGGGGTCAAATACGGGTTGGATGCGCTCTTAAGCGGGACAAAAGTCGGTCGCCAAGTCGTCGATGTGATTGATGATGCCAAACTGGTGATGGCGGATGAAGACAGCTCTGCCGATCAGTCGCAGGCGGCATCAGTTACCGCTGAGCCTGATACCGCTTATGATGCTGATGTCTCAAAAGTATCTGAGTCAGCCAATCATGATGCTCATGAAATTGCCTTACAAGATGATAGCGCCGACCAGCTAGATAGCTATCATCACCGCGCGGATGATAAGCTTGGGCAGACTGATGAGTCTGTGTTGCTAGAGGCTTCTAGGCATACTGATCCAATACCACAAGATACCGACGAGCCCACTGGCAGCGATGATAAGGCGGTGGCAAGTGGTTTGGATAACCTGCCTGAATATCAACAAACACAGATCGCTTTGTTTTGGCAGTTTGGTTTGGCTGAGCCGCGATAATCTGATTTGGCGGATGCGCCAAAGATGAATTTTAACTGAATAATCACTAATACAGACTGGAAATTTTCATGATTAAAAAGCGTGGATTGGGTATGAATCGTGGGCTGGATGCCCTGCTAGGCAACATCTCAGCAGAGAAGAAAATCATCGCCGATGCCCAGTCTTTGGCGGCGAGTGCTACAAGTGAGCAGACCGATAATAAGTCTGATCAAGGCGTGGATCAGTCGGTATCAGAAGCCGATACTCTCATCTCTTTGGAAGAAGCGCCAAAAAAGACCCCAAAAAGCGATAAAAAATCCAAAAAAAGCAAAAAACCCAGCGATGATAACTCAGCTTTAGAGGCTAGCACGGGTGAGAAAGTTGCCCTTGTGCAAATTGCTACCAATCGTCTACAATCAGGCAAATATCAGCCGCGGCGTGACATGAACGAAGAGGCGCTCAATGAGTTGTCGCTTTCTATCAAACAGCATGGCGTGATGCAGCCGATCGTGATTCGTCCGCTTTTGTCAGATGAGGACAAGTCCAGTGATACGGTGACACACGAGATCATCGCTGGCGAGCGTCGGTGGCGAGCGGCGAAACTGGCAGGGCTTGAGACCATTCCTGCCATTGAGCGTGTCTTATCCGATGAGATCGCCATTGCCTTGGCATTGATTGAAAATATTCAGCGTGAAGATCTCAATGTCTTGGAGCAAGCGGCGGCGCTGCAGCGATTTCATACCGAATTTGGTATGAGTCATGCCATGATCGCATCTGTAGTCGGTAAGGCGCGCACGACGGTTTCCAATTTAATGCGGCTCAATCATCTGCATAATCAAGTCAAACAATATATGCTTGATGGCGTGATGGACATGGGGCACGCACGCGCACTTTTATCGCTATCCCAAGAGCAGCAGCCAGTCATCGCCAAGAAAATTGTTGATGGCGGTATGACTGTGCGAGATGCCGAAAGACTGGTCAAATCAATTTTAGATCCTGATCCCAAGCACACAGTTCAGCCAGACCATGAGGTGTTGGCACTGTCTCAGCAGATATCGGATGCCTTGGGTGCCAAGGTTAAGCTAAAGCAAGGCAAAGATGGCAAAGGCAGTGTGGAGATTTTCTTTTATAGCCACGATGAGCTTGGTGAGCTGATAGATAGATTGCGCCAGATGTCGAATTATTGATAATCACACAAAATAGGCAGGGCAGTCATCATGAAGAAGCTTGAGTTGATGCTTACGCAGGCGTGGCAAAATAATGCGCCTTGGTTAAAGGTCTTGACACCATTATCAGGACTATACAGCGTGGTCACTCATGCCAGAAAGTCTTTATATGATTCAGGTAAATTCCCCATTTATCGGGCACCTGTACCTGTTCTTGTCATTGGTAATATCACCGTTGGCGGTAGTGGCAAAACGCCGCTGATCATTGCTCTAACTAAAATTTTACTTAAGCGGGGTGTGAGCGTTGCTGTCATCAGTCGAGGCTATGGCGGTGATACTGCCCAAATGCCCAAACTGGTCACCCCTAGTTGCACGCCCAGCGAAGTGGGCGACGAGCCTTGTTTAATTGTCCAAAGCCTGCATTCTGGTGGCTTGCATCTGCCGATGGCGGTTGCGCCAGATCGCGGTCAAGCCATCGATTTATTATTACAAAATTTTCCTGAAACGACGCTCATCATCAGTGATGATGGTCTGCAGCATTATGCACTGCATCGCGATGAAGAATGGATCGTTGTTGATGCTGCCAGAGGTTTTGGTAATGGTAAGCTTCTGCCACAAGGCTTTTTAAGAGAGCCTATTGACCGATTGCAAGGCGCGTTGGTGATCTACCATGATAAAAACATTGCCAGTTATCCCGATGATGCGATGACGATGAGCCTAAGGGCAGGGCGGATTGAGCCGCTTTTGGGCACTGCCAAAAGTCCTGCGCCATCTACAGGTATGTGCGTTCACGCGGTCAGCGGTATCGGGTATCCTAAGCGGTTTTTTGATACTTTATCGGATAAGGGGTTTTTGGTTATTCCGCATCCTTTTGGGGATCATCATGATTTTAGGGTTGAAGACTTGGTCGATTTGACGGATTATCCCATCATTGTCACCAGTAAGGATGCGGTCAAATTGCGTCATTTGGCTGCTCAAACGACTCATGATATTTTTGATCGGATTTGGGTGCTGCCTGTGGAGGCGGTATTGTCTTGTGCGGTTTTTGAGCAGATCGATCGTTTGATTGCCAATTATCAATTAAATTAATCAGCTGTAACTATTTTAAGGATTTGGATGTCAGTTTTTTCTGTGATTGGTCAGCAGGCGACGCGTTTTACCACGATCATTATTATTTTGGCGACACTGATCGCTATCATAGCTCCTGAGGTTTTTTCTTGGGTTAGGGGCGATATTCAGCTGCTGCTGGTGGGTGTCGTGATGCTAGGAATGGGCATCACATTAGGTAAAAAAGACTATAAGATCCTAGCGCAGCGCCCATTGGATATTTTTATAGGATCTATGATTCAGTACACCGTGATGCCACTGCTTGCCATCGGCATTGGGCGAGGGCTTGGGCTGTCGGATGGCTTAACGCTGGGCTTGGTTTTGGTGGGGTCTTGTCCTGGTGGCGTGTCGTCGAATATCATGACATATTTGGCACGTGGTGATGTGGCTTTTTCGGTGGGTATGACGACAGCATCGACACTGCTTGCACCTGTGATGACCCCACTTTGGCTCATGCTACTGATGGGTGAGACGGTGAACATGGATGCTTGGGGAATGTTCAAAGTCATGGTTTTGGTGACTTTATTTCCTGTCATATTGGGATCGATCTCAAATATGTCATTGCATAAACAGGCTTGGTTTTCAAGCCTTAAAGATGTGATGCCTGCTGTCGCTGTACTGGCTTTTGCTTGCATTGTCGGTGGAGTGGTGGGGGCAAATGTGCATCGTTTTATGGAATCGGCGTTAGTGATGTTTTTGGCTGTGGCTGCCCATAATACCTCAGGGTATGTTTTGGGATATTATGCAGCTGCGACAGCGGGCATGACCACCGCAAAAAAGCGGACAGTGTCGATCGAAACAGGCATTCAAAATACTGGTCTTGCCACAGGGCTTAGCGCCAAATTTTTCCCCACCAATGCGGAAGCCGCCATCGCTGCAGCGGTTGCAGTAGTTTGGCATTCGATCTCAGGGACTTTGCTTGGAAATGCCTTTGGATGGTGGGATAAGCGTAAAAATACCTAAATTTAATTTGTAAGGATAGCTATGCAAAAAATTCATTTGATCATTCCAGCGCGTTATCAATCTTCTCGCCTACCAGGTAAGCCTCTATTGCGATTGCATGATCAGCCGATGATTCTGTGGACAGCAAAAAAAGCCCTAAAAGCAAGCTTTGCAGATACCATCTGTGTGGCTACCGATGATAAGCGGATTTATCAAACTTGCGCTGATGCAGGCATACCTGTGGTGATGACCGACAGCGCTCATCCATCTGGAACGGATAGATTGGCTCAAGTGGCATCGGACTTAGACTTTGGCGATGATGATATTATTGTGAATATGCAGGGCGATGAACCTTTGGTGCCGCCAGTGCTGCTTGAGCAGGTGGCGCAGCTTTTGATTGACAATCCAGATTGCGCGATGGCGACTTTATGTGAGCCAATTTATGATCAAGAAGAGTTTTTGCGCCCCTCAGTGGTCAAAGTGGTGATGGATCAGGCAAAACGCGCCTTGTATTTTAGCCGTGCGCCCATTCCGCATGATCGTGACGGCTCATCAGATGTGCCGAATAACGCATTTCGCCATTTGGGCTTGTATGCTTATCGTGTGCGTATGCTCAAGCAATTTACAAGCTGGACTCAAGGAGTGCTTGAAAAATTAGAAAGCCTAGAGCAGCTTAGAGTGCTTGAAAATGGTGAACGTATCGCCATTGATATTGCAAAAGTCGCACTGCCAGCAGGGGTGGATACGCCTCAGGATCTGGAGCGACTAAATGCCATGCCGCTGGATGAATTTTTGGCTTATTGATTGGTGCTAATTTGATGGATGCTCTTCATGAGGCTTATTTTGCGCCGCTTTTGCCTTGGCAGAGGCAGGCTTGGCAGCAGCTGACAGGACAGTTCATTGAGCAGCATTTGCCGCATGGCTTACTCGCCGCAGGTCAAAAAGGCATCGGTAAGCGTGAGTTTGTTTGGCGATTTGTGGCGTATTTACTGTGTCTGCATCGAGACCAGCATGGCGCATGTGGTCACTGCCAGAGCTGTCAATGGCTGCGTGCTGGGACACATCCTGACTTGTTGGTCTTACCACAGGGTGCCAAATCTGGTGATTCACAGGGTGAGAGCATTAAGATTGATGATATCCGCGCGCTCCAAGAATACAGCCAAACCAAAGGGCATGGGGTAAAGGTCATTGTGCTCGATGGAGCGGATACGCTGACGTTAGGCGCCGCCAACGCATTTTTAAAGACACTTGAGGAGCCTAGGGATGGCGTGTTTTTGATACTCATTACCGATCATCCGTCTAGACTTTTACCTACCATCAAAAGCCGTGTACAGACAATGCCTTTATCTTATATCGACAAAGTAGAGGCGATTGGTTATTTAAGTGACTTTATGTCACCTGAGCTATCACAGATTTTACTGGACATCAGTGATGGTGCGGTCTTGCAAGCCAAAGCATTGGCTGACGCCAACTGGTTTGATCAGCGCATACTTTGGCTAAAAACTTTCGCTGCGCTACAACTATCCAAGCGTACAGCCAGCGCCGCCAGTAGCTACTGGCAAAAAGCTTTGACTTTGGATGAATTCATCACTTTGTCAAGAGTCATGCTAACGGATTTGTGGCGCATACTGTTGGGATTGCCAAGCTTGCATCAGGATATAGATGCTCAGATGCTGGTTGGTCAGGTTCAGCTTGAGGCTGCAAAACTTAACTCACTGCTAAGCTGTATCGATGATGTGCAGACAGCTCATGCCCAAAATGTGCAAGAGGCTTTGGGCTTTGACCGTATTTTAATTGAGATGGCAAAATGACGGCTTCATTCATCAACACAAGCAGTGTGGGCTGATGATTGGTAATTAAATTTTAAACCGTTTGATGATGACCGATTAACAATTCGATCATAGCGGCAGGAGAATAAAAAGGTTTTGATTAATTATTTAAAATTTAAAAGCCAAAACCTTTTTTGATAATATTTTGGCAAGTTTCATTGGTTTGGTGAAACTTGCTCTTTATCGGGAGTTACCAACGAATTGGTGTGATGTGCGGCTGATTGGCTTTGAGGTGTTCATAAGTGCCCTTGACCAAAATATCAGAGTTCACCGTATTGATGTTGGTATGACCACAAAACGCCATCGTCACATCACATTCTTTATAAATGATCTCTAGCGCACGGCGTACACCGTCTTCACCGTAAGCACCCAAGCCATACAAAAACGAACGCCCAATCATCGTACCTTTTGCCCCCAAGGCAATGGCTTTTAGAACATCTTGACCTGAGCGAATCCCACTGTCTAGCCAAACTTCGCAGTTGGGATTTTCGGCTTGAGATGCCTGCACACACTCAGTCAAAGAAGCAATAGAGCTGGGCGCGCCATCAAGCTGACGACCGCCGTGGTTTGAGATCACCATCGCATCAGCACCCGAGCGAGCCGCCATAATGGCATCTTCAGGCTCCATGATGCCTTTTAGGATCAATGGACCGCCCCACAGATCTTTGATGCGCGCCACATCATCCCAGCTTAGACCTGGGTCAAACTGCTCCGCCGTCCAAGCTGACAAGCTAGACAGATCGGACACATTTTTGGCGTGACCTGCGATATTTCTGAAAGTATGGCGCTTGGTACCAAGCATATTATAGCACCACTCAGGCTTAGTCATTAAGTTTAAGATATTTTTTAGCGTCGGTTTTGGCGGTGCTGATAGCCCATTTTTAATGTCTTTATGGCGCTGACCTAAGACTTGCAAATCCGCCGTCAAAATCAGTGCCGAACAATTGGCAGCTTTAGCACGCTTGATTAAATTTTCCATAAATTCTTTATCGCGCATGACATACAGCTGAAACCAAAATGGCTTGGTAGTATTTTCGGCGACATCTTCGATTGAGCAAATCGACATGGTGGATAGCGAAAACGGAATGCCAAATTTCTCGGCAGCGCGCGCCGCGTGAATCTCGCCATCCGCCCACATCATGCCAGTAAATCCAGTTGGTGCAATCGCCACAGGCATGGTGACATCTTGACCGATCATTTGTGTGGCAAGCGAGCGGTTATCCATATCGACAAGGACGCGCTGACGCAGCTTGATGCGATCAAAGTCCGTTTCGTTATTGCGATAAGTGGTCTGTGTCCACGAGCCTGAATCTACATAATCATAAAACATGCGCGGTACTTTACGCTCAGCGATACGACGCAGATCTTCAATTTCGGTAATTTTGCTTAAATCAGCCATTCTAATTTCTCATTTAATCAAGTGTTTTTAAAAATTATTTTCAAATTTAGCAGGCTATTTTACTTGTTTTTACCCCAAATCGGCAAGTAAAAACTATCAGCAAGCGATGATTTATTGCAAATAGCCCAAATCAATTGAGCCATTTGCTAATCCTACTTATGCTTTGTTGCCCACCTTGCTCATGATGAATAAAAACGCCAGTGGCCAGATGATCGCACCTACCCAATATAGCGGATTAAAAATGATCGCCATGCCCACAAGACCAGCCTGGATCACATAGTAAGTCATGGCGATTAAGGTTTTGCGAATCACATAGCCTTCGCGATTGACCAAGCCCACGACCGCGCACGCAGCAACAACATTATGCACCGAGATCATATTGCCCGCTGCGCCGCCCACCGCTTGTAAGGACACGACCTTAGCGGCATCCATGACACCTAAGCCAATTTGGGTCGCAGTGCCCCATTGGAAATGTGAAAACATCATATTTGATACTGTATTTGAGCCAGCAATAAAGGCGCCCAAGCCGCCAATCCAAGGCGAGACAAGTGGCCACATCCCTTCAAAGGCTTGCGCAGCAGACGCTGCCAAAACTTTTGGCATGGCGATCATTTGTACCGCAGCGTCTGGCGCAGTGCCTGAATTGATAAATACCTGAACCATCGGCACCGAAAATAGCAATGCAGGCGCAGCAGCAAGCATGGTTTTACCAGATTCTGACCAGCTTTTTTTGACCATATTGCCTGTCATGCCAAAAATAAAAATACACAAAATTGACACCAGTAAGAGCACGCCGCCAGGGGAATATAGTAGCTGTGTTTTATTGGTAATGCTAGTGCCTAGAATATTAGCAAAAATAATCGAAACCGAATCACTGGTTAGCCATGCTTTGAGCGGTGCGACGGTGCGCGTGATGATTAAGATGGCAATGATCAGCAGATACGGTGAAAAGGCACGCATGACTGAAAATTTTGGGACAGTCGTGCCGGCCGACTCAGTGATGGCAAATTCACTGACCCATTCTTTTTCCCAGCTGTCACGCGGACCAAAATCAAAGGTTTCTTTGGGAATCAAAAAACCACGCTTAGCAGCAGGAATGACCAATGACAAGCCAACGACGGCGCCCACAATGGATGGCAGTTCAGGACCGATAAATTTAGCGGTCAAGGCATAAGGAATGGTGAATGCCAAGCCTGCAAAAATCGCAAAGGGCGCAGCTTTTAGACCTTCGGTAAACGAGCGTTTTTGACCAAAAAATAATGTCAAAAATCCGCATAATATCAGCGGAATCAAAAAGCCGACGGCACCATGAATCATGCCGACATTGCCTGAGATATTAAAAATATAAGCCGGTAAATCCATGCCGACATTTGCCAAAGCGTTGGCAACATCTTCTTTATTTTCAAGGCCTGAATTGACGCCAATCAGTAGCGGAGTGCCTACCGCACCATAAGACACAGGTGTGGACTGAATGATTAATACTGCCATCACACACGCCATCGCAGGAAAGCCTAATGCCAATAATAAAGGCGCTGCCACTGCCGACGGCGTACCCCAACCTGTTGAGCCTTCGATCAGACAGCCAAATAGCCAAGCAACAATGATCATTTGCACACGGCGATCTGGTGAAATGTCCATAAAGCCTTGGCGGATGGCGTTAATTGCGCCGCTGTGTTTTAAGGTGTTTAAAATCAAAATGGCAGAAAAAACGATGAACAAGACATTCACCGCCGTTAATACACCGTGAATGGTCGCTGCAGCGATTTGATGACCGCTGGTATGCCAAACAAAATATGATAAAGCAGCTGTCGCAAGATAAGCTAAGCTCATCGCATATTTGGCTGGCAGACGCATCACCACCAAGAGCAAAAAAACAATCATGATTGGCAACATCGCCAAAAAAGTAAGCATGCCCACTCCTTGTTTGCATAAAATTGAGCCAAAAAAGTCGCCTGCCGAGAGATGTTCAGGCGACTTTTGGAAAGATAGATTCGTGATGATGCTTTTTAACAAGTGTCAAAACCTGTGAGTGATATAGCAGTTGTGCGGCGAACACTTAAAGAGACACTGTTAAAAACTCATGAAATCTACTAGACAAATAAAAATGCGGTATTTTACCTAAAAAATTATCTAATAGCTAGATTTTAAATTAAAATAAGAATTATTTATAAATAAATCTATGATTTATTTTATGTTTTCGTCATGTGATGATAATTGATAATCAATGATCACAGGTGCATGATCACTAAACCAAGTATCTTTATAGACCCAAGCATTCAAAGTGCGCTCTTTCCAATCAGGCGAGCAGGCGTGATAGTCGATGCGCCATCCTACATTTTTGGCACGGGCTTGACCACGATTTGACCACCAAGAATAAATGTCAGCATCTTGTCGAACCACCCTGAATGTATCCACATAGCCAAGTTCATCATAGATATGATCAAGCCAAGCCCGCTCATGTGGCAGACAGCCCGACGCTTTTTGATTACCTGACCAGTTTTTGATGTCGATGCGCTTATGCACGATATTATAATCACCGCATACGATGACGGATTTATTCTCATCTCGCCATTGTTTGAGGATGTGGCGGTATTTTTCCAAAAAAAGATCTTTTCTAGCTTGGGCATCTTCACCTGATGAGCCAGAAGGTAGGTACAACGAGGCAATGTGCACTGGATGATCGATGCCTTGGGCGGACAAATCAAACTGTGCGCTGATAAATCGTCCTTGACTGTCGGCAAGATCAAAGCCTAAGCCATCCACCACCGACACAAAAGGGAGGCGGCTATAAATGGCTGTGCCAGCATAGCCTGCTTTTTGGGCAGGAAATAGATGCGTGTGCCAGCCGTCTGGGCGAAATTGATCCGTCCACTGTTCGTGAGTGATGCGTGATTCTTGGATGCACACTACGTCAGCATCACTGACAGCCAACCACTCAAAAAATCCCTTTTTTTGAGCTGCGCGTAAGCCATTGACATTGATAGAAACCACGCGCAGCACTTGATCAGCATTATCATAGATGGACTTGGATGGCACAATGTCATTTGGCTTGACGGCTAAAGCTTTAGAATTGGGCGTTTTTTGCGCACTTTTGATGGCTGATGTGGTATCTTGCTTGGGTAAAGGGGTGATTGATGTCGTTTGAGTTGGTGTGATTTGAGGCTTGGTCAGGCTTTTATTAAGAATAGATTTTGGTTTATTTGGCATCTTGAGAGTATTTTGGGTCATGGTAGTGCTTAATATTAGGATTAAAAAAGGGCGAGATGATCGCCCAGATAGGGCAGATTAGGTATTGGTAGGTTCGTCTAATAAGGTTTCTTCGCTGGATTTCCAGTTGTAAGCGCCATAAAGCACCATTTGCATTTGGCGTGTGCAGCGGTGCAGCATCTGCTGTTTTTTGGCGTCTAACTCATTTTGAGAAGGGCGATCTTCTTCATCCAAAAACTCTGGCATATAAGTCAAATCCAGCCAATCAATGATCCAAGAAAAAGATAAATTAACGCCAGTTTCTGCCAATAAATAACGATCATAGCTGTTAATATGCTCAAACGCAGGCTGTAAACCCAAATCGGTCGTCATGATCTTAGCAAAAGTATCGATCTGCTCGCTGATGGCGCGTCTGACCGCTTCAGAGCCACCAAAGCGCTCACTGGCGATGAATTGCCAATAACGCGGCTGAGCATTAACCGCTTTAAAAAATAGCTGTACACTTTTGGCGATCTGACGGTCAAAGCTTCGCTTGCGTCCAAGCTGCATATGCTCACGAAGTAAGGCAAGCGCACTTCCAAGCTCATCTTCAACCAAGGCTTTACCAAGGCTCTCCATGTCATCAAAATGGCGATAAAAAGCTGTCGGCACTACACCAACCTCACGCGTCACTTGACGCAAGCTGATAGAGCTATAGCCTTGACCACTCATACACAGATCAAGCACGGCATTAAAGAACGCTTGGCGAGTTTGACGCTTTTTTTGCTCACGGTTGGTTGCTTTTTCGATACTCATAGTCTGTCCAGTGATAAACTTAAAAGTTTGAGTGAATGACTGTATATTATGGATAAAAACTTAGCCAGTTGCAAGTCATTCAAGAGGGCTTGCCAAAATTTAATAGCATCAATGCTCTTAGGTGCATGACGGCGATGACTTTAACAGACAAATAAAAATCACTCATCGCTAAAATGAGTGATTTAAAATCAGTATTAAGATATCAATCAGCTTGCTTTGACGCAGTCAAGTAATACTTGATTATTATCGCCAGTCACGACAGCTTTGTTACCATCGATGGTCAGGGTGGTGTTTTGATTGTCACCAAATCCATTATCGCTGGTATACTCATTGTTATTAGCAGGATTTTGATCAAAGTCGTATTCGATGCCATCGTGATTTAGATAAGCTTCCATTTCACCATCATGATTATGGACGGCGATATGAACAGTGTGATTGCCGCACTGATAGGCATCGCCATCAGCATGGCTGTGATCATGACCGGCATGACTGTGATCATCATGGTCATCATGATCATGCGCATCTTCAGTCATCTGAGCCGTTTCAGGTGATTGTTGGGTATCTGCTGGAGCGGCGTCCGTGGTTTGTACTTGTTCAGTGGCTGGAGTATCAGCTTGAGATGCTTCTTCGGCAGGTTTGCTACATGCGGTCAAAGTCAGCGCAGCCACGACAGAAGCTAAAAGTAATTTTTGGTTCATAATCATCCTTTGAGATAACATTAACATCATTAAAAATAGTGACCGTGATAATATAACAAAACCAACCAACAATTTCAAATCACGCTCAGATATTTTGTGAAATCATGAACGGATTTATTATCATCTACAAATAAAATCAGCCAAGTATAACCTGGCTGATAAAGAAATTAATCTAAATGATTTATTTAGACATTGAATCTAAAATGCATGACATCGCCATCTTGAACGATATAGGTCTTGCCCTCTAAGCGAGACTTACCAGCAGCGGCAGCACCTTTTTCGCCGCCGTATTCGATGAAATCGTCATAGCTGATGACTTCAGCACGAATAAAGCCACGCTCAAAATCAGTATGAATCACGCCAGCAGCTTCAGGCGCGGTAGCACCGACTTTGACAGTCCAAGCACGCACTTCCTTGACGCCAGCAGTAAAATAAGTTTGAAGGTTAAGTAGCTCGTAGCCTGCGCGAATCACACGGTCAAGTCCTGCTTCGCTCATGCCCATGCCTTCTAAAAACTCTGCTTTTTCTTCTTCATCAAGCTGCGCTATCTCGGCTTCGATTTGATTACAAAGCGCGACGACGATGGCATCTTCATTGGCAGCAAATTCGCGTACCGCGTCCAAATGTGGGTTGTTTTCAAATCCATCTTCAGACACATTGGCGATGTACATGACAGGCTTAAGTGTGATCAAGCCATAGCTTTTAATCAGCTTTTTTTCGTCGTCATCTAAGCCTGCCAAGCGTGCAGGCTTGCCATCAGCAAGTAAAGGTTCAATTTTTTGAAAGACTGCAAGGGCAGCTTGAGCATCTTTATCGCCGCCTTTGGCTTTTTTGTTGAGATTTGTGATGGCGCGAGTAACGGCATCCAAATCCGCCAAAGCAAGCTCAGTATTGATGGTGTCGATATCAGACAAAGGATTAACACGCCCATCAACATGGATGACATTATCATCATCAAAGCAGCGCACCACATGGGCGATGGCGTCGGTTTCGCGGATATTTGCCAAAAATTGGTTGCCCATGCCTTCGCCTTTAGAAGCGCCTGCCACCAGACCTGCAATATCCACAAACTCCATGCTCGTTGGGATGGTGCGCTCAGGATTAACAATGCCTGCCAGTGCTTTTAGGCGTGGGTCAGGCACAGGGACGATGCCTGTATTTGGGTCTTTGGTACAAAATGGAAAATTTTCTGCAGCAATGCCTGCTTTGGTCAATGCATTAAATAGGGTGGATTTACCGACATTTGGCAAGCCTACAATACCACAATTAAAGCCCATAATAAATTCTCGTATGTTGTGTGAAATTTTGTCATTATACCAAAATTTATCAAATTAAGGTATCAAAAAAGACAAATTCCGAAGCCTAAAACACCACCCAAAACCTGTTTGGGTTGATTTGATGAATTTTCGACTCGTTGCAAAAAATTTCACCATAAACTGGGTTAAAAAGATGAAAAGTGTCAAAAAAATTGTTATAATCAATGGCGAATTTACCTTAAACTTAATTAGCATAAGGATTTACCCATGGCTATCGAACGTACTTTATCTATCATCAAGCCAGACGCAGTTGGCAAAAACCACATCGGCGATATCATCGCTCGTTTTGAAAAAGCAGGCCTTAAGCCAGTTGCAATGAAATATAAGCATCTGTCTCAAGCTGATGCTGAAGGCTTTTATGCTGAGCATAAAGAGCGTGGCTTCTTTGGTGATTTGGTGTCTTTCATGACTTCAGGTCCTGTGGTTGTCTCTGTGCTTGAAGGTGAAAATGCGGTTTTGGCTCATCGTGAGATCTTGGGCGCAACCAACCCACAAGAAGCTGCTCAAGGCACCATCCGTGCAGATTTTGCTGTCAGCATCGATGAAAATGCAGCACACGGTTCTGACTCTGTGGCATCTGCTGAGCGCGAAATCGCCTACTTCTTTGGTGATGACGAAGTTTATCCACGTACTCGTTAATCGCTCAGGCGTCTAAGCGCCCAAGAAACAGCCGTCATATGATGGCTGTTTTTTGTTTCTGTAAAAATTTTGTCTATATATAAATAGTTAAATAACGTGTCATCGTATCTTTAATTCATGATCATTATCTACTCAATATAATGTGCTAGACAAGCTTTTTATTAATTTCTTAGACTCCAAACTATCAAAGTTAAAAATCTCACTTAATCAAACTCCATAAATGGCGTTGTAACTCATTAACATCTTTGTTCCAACGCCATTTACATTCTTTTAAGTGTTGTTCAAAGTTGGCAGTAACACCGTTAAATTTAGCAAGCCGTCTTTTGCTAAAATTTCAAAAGCTCTCAATGCCATTCATATGACATCTACCGTAAGCAAATTCATTGTTGCCATGATTTACTCTAAACTGTTTGTCATAACCTACATCTTTACCAAGTATCACAGCTTGTAAGGTTGCTTTAATGTACCACAACCTGGCTTTAACTTGCTATGAAAGCCCCTTTGTCGCTTTGCCCCAAATAGCTTTCATCCAGTTCAATTGCACCGTATAATAAGCGTTTTTGGTTGGTTTGATACTCATAGATTTCTTGTCTAAAAATACCAAACCAATGATGAATTGTAGTGCGATTTAACTCCAAGCAAAAGTGCTGTTCTTGTTGCATCTATGTCAATACAAAAGCATGTTATGATTTTCTTGAGTTTATAGACACTCAACTTACTGTTATACTTCATATTGCTAGCCTAGCCTAGGTTGGGTTAGGTTGCTAGATTGGAGTCTTTTTTATTAATTGCTTAATTTCTTCCTGTTATCATTACTGTTTTGGCAGTGGTATTCTTGAGTATGCCGGCATTGACACAATTTGCCAAACCTGACCGGCGGATCAGTGATGCAGCGGTCATCACGCCAGCAGATCAGCCGACCAAACCCTTGGTCAGCGTGCGTCCAAATGAACCAATCAAACCCATTCAGCCTGCTGTGGTCGAAAATATTTCTGCAGTTGATTTAGGGGGGGCTTTGGTTCGACCCACACTTATCAGAATCAGGCAGTTTGTCTTGTAATCCGTGTCATAACCTTGCCATGGGTAGCACGGGTAAACGGATAATATGCCGACTTCATTTCCATGACGGTCAAGTCAATTCTCTTGAAGAAGCTGTACAAATCATGGGTAAAATTCAGCTAAATAAACAATTCACCAATGAAGAAACGGCTGATATTGTCGCATTTTTAAGAACATTGACAGGTGATCAGCCGAACATTAAGCTTCCAATGCTACCACCTTCAAATGCTTCGACGCCACTACCAAACCCATTTGGCGAATAACTCAAAGAAGTCTTAATCAAATAAAAACAAGCGATAAATCTATCGCTTGTTTTTATTTTTGTAGATTGAATTAACCGGTTATTGGCAACGAAATTTGACGGTATATTCAAAATCATCATCACGGCTAAGCTTAGGTGCGGATTGACCAAGAACAGCGCCTGCAACACTCACTCCTTGCTCAATCATACGACCTGTACGCTCATCAAGAATACCATTATAAGTCAGCTTATCAGACACAACTACAGGCGTGCGCATACCACATTGCTTTTTGGCGGCTGTCAAGGCGGACTCTTGGGCTTTGGTTTTGGTTGCACCCAAGCCTGTGGTTTCGTGAACGCCGTCAGCGCGTGTGATGACAGGTGCAGTGGTAGTTGTGCTGGCACAGGCTGATAGTAAGGTAGCAACAGTAGCGATCGCTAGTATTTTTTTCATCATAACTTCCTAATGATAGACCATTGATTTAGTCAGTATAACAAGAAATCACGGCATTTCAAGTAAGGTATTTTGCGCAACTGTGGGCTTTTTGTAGATCATGCTGCATACCATGCTAAGTTTTGCACAGCGCTAAATTATGATATAATGCGATTCATTTACCAAGCTGATTTTAATTATGAAACAACAGATATTACTGATCGATGCGCCTGCAGGTGTGTTAGAAGTTGATGCCATTTGGCAGTCAGGCGAGCGAGCGGCTGAAGATGGCTTGGCGATTCTTTGTCATCCCAATCCTGCCCAAGGCGGCACGATGAATAATAAAGTGGTTAGCACCATGTACCGATTTTGTCGTGATGCCGGCATGGATGTGCTGCGGTTTAACTTTCGTGGTGTGGGTCAGTCAACTGGAGTCACGGGTACCGGCGATGGCGAGCTTGAAGATGCGCTGACGGTACTGCGATATGCTTTGGATAAAACCAAAGCCCGTAAGCTTTGGCTAGGGGGCTTTAGTTTTGGTGGATATACTGCCGCACGCTTGGCAAGTCTGATGACGGATAATGAAGAATTTGCCGACGTGAATTTGCATAATTTAGCGCTCATCGCACCTTCAGTAATGCGTGTTGGCATGGCGTCTTTGCGTTGGCAGGCTGATCATACATTTATGATTTATGGCGATCAAGATGAACTGGTCAGTCCTGAGCATTTGGCGCAGTTTGCCGAAGAAAGGGATATTCCCACTACCGTGCTTTCAACAGGTCATTTTTTTCATGGTAAACTGGTTGAGCTTGGGCAGATTTTACAAGAACAAACCCAAATTTAAATTAAAAATATAACAAGGATTCATCATGTCAAATCAAACTCCGTTAGAGCGCTATCAGGCTGCTTTGGCTACTGGCGATTTTAGTGAAGATGCCGTTCAGTTGGCGGCAGTGACTTATATGGATAATTTGTATCACGAAATTATCAAAGCAGAAGATAATGCAGGCGGCGGATGGTTTTCAAGCCTATTTAAATCTAAGCCAGCAACGCCGAAAGGGCTATATATGTGGGGCGGCGTGGGACGCGGTAAGACTTGGATGATGGATATGTTTTATGAAAGTCTGCCGATAAAGCGTAAGATGCGAATGCATTTTCACCACTTTATGCAGCGTGTTCAGCGTGAATTGGTGGCGCTCCAAGGTCAATCCGACCCCTTGCAAAAAGTTGCCGATATCATTCATCAAGAAGCTGTAGTTATTTGCTTTGATGAATTTTTTGTCTCAAATGTCTCAGATGCGATGATTTTGGGCGATTTATTTAGCATGTTGTTTGATCGCGGTATTACATTGGTGGCGACTTCTAACATTGAGCCATCAGGACTATACAAAAACGGCATTCATCGTGATAGATTCTTACCTGCCATCGCTCAAGTTGAAAAACATACAACCGTCATGAATATTGATGCTGGCATTGATTATCGCCTAAGACTTTTAAAGCAAGCTAAGCTTTACAGCTCACCTTTGACTGATGACACAAAAGATTGGCTGTCGGAGCGATTTGATACTTTGGCAGGGGGTCAGACCATCAGCACATCACCCATTGAGATTGGCGGTCGTAATATTGATATTATTAAGCGTACAGAAACGGTGCTGCTGGCTGACTTTCGAGCGCTGTGTATGCAGCCGCGTTCGGCAGCGGATTTTATTGAGATTGCCAATGATTTTGATACCGTCATGGTGGATAATGTGCCTGCCCTGAACGATACTCTCATGGATCCGACGCGCCGCTTTATTTATTTGGTGGATGAATTTTATGATCGCAGGGTAAAACTCTTGATACGAGCTGAGCAGTCTATTTTGGAGCTTTATCAGGGCGAGAAATTGGCGTTTGAAATTGAGCGGACGCGTTCACGCTTATTGGAGATGCAGTCAGAAGAATACTTGGCAGAAGAGCATCGCTTGGATTAATAGGGCGATATTGATTTTTAATAAAAATTAAGGATAAAATAATGACAAATGAGATTTTGACTATCATTCACCAGCGCCGTAGCATCGGCAACTTATCCTTGCCCATGCCAAATGAGGCTGAACTACAAGCGGTATTAGGCGCGGCGATGGTGGCGCCAGATCATAAGCAGCTTAAGCCATGGCGTTTTTGGGTATTGACAGGTGAGGCGCTGACCGAATTTGGTCAAGTACTGCTATCAGCAGCGGAGCATGAAGCAGCATCACGCGGTGAGGTTTTGGATGAAGTTGCCATCAAAAAAACACTGAATATGCCACTCAGAGCGCCCATGATCATTGTTATTGCAACGCAATATCAGTATCACGAAAAAGTGCCACCATTTGAGCAGTTGCTGAGCGCAGGGGCGGCTGCCCAAAATATGCTACTCACGCTTGAGTCTTTGGGTTATCGAAGTGTCTGGCGCACAGGTCCTTTGTGTAACACCCCTGAAGTTAAAGCTCATTTTGGTATTACAAAAGAAAATACCATTTGTGGCTTGCTTTATACTGGTTCAAGCAGCGTTCAGATGCCAGATCGTGAGACTGTGGATTTGTCTGACTATGTAGAATATCGTCAGTAACCGATTGTTTTTATTAATATTTAAAGGATGCATGCCGTATGAAGCTGCGCAAACCGAATGTCAAAAACCAAAAAGTACAAAAAATTGTCGATGCTGCCAGCACTGGTATTGATGATGCGGTCAGCGCTATCAAAGAATCAGGCTTGCCGAACAAACCTTTGATTTCAAGCATAGCTGAGCTTGCCGGTCTAAAAAAGAAAAAATCCGCTCAGCTTGCTGAATCGATGCAAGCGGCAGAGCAGGCAGTGTCGGATATTAATCAGATGAGCTTTGCCTTTTTGGGCGGTGGCAGTTTTGGGACTGCCATGGCAAATTTGGCAGCTAAAAATGGTTGCGATGCCACATTGTGGGTACGAGATAAGCGCACCGTAAAGTCATTGCATAAAACTCGAATCAATAAAAAATACCTGCCAAATCATAAGCTTGATGAGCGTTTGAAATTCAGCCATGATCTTCAATCAGCAGTGGCAGGCGTGGATGTGATTTTCGTTGCTGTGCCCAGTTCAGCGTTTCGCGAGATGCTGACCAATATTAAGCCATTTATAACGCACCAAGCGGTAGTTTCATTGACCAAAGGCATGGAAAAAGAGACGTTTGCGATGATGAGTGATATCATCCAAGAGGTATTGCCTGAGGTGAATTTTGGCGTCATGAGCGGACCAAACTTAGCGGTAGAAATTATGGATAATATGCCCACCGCGACAGTCATCGCCTCAGAGTCAGAACCACTTAGAAAAGCAGTTCAAACTGCTTTACATAGCGCGTTTTTTCGTGTTTTTGCCAGCAATGATATTAAGGGAGTGGAGCTCGGCGGGGCGCTAAAAAACATCTATGCCATTGCTATGGGTATGGCGGCAGCGTATGATGTGGGTGAGAATACCAAAGCCATGCTACTCACTCGTGCTCTGGCAGAGATGAGCCGCTTTGGTGTGGCGGTTGGCGCCGACCCTTTAACGTTTTTAGGGCTGTCTGGCGTGGGGGATTTATATGCCACGTGTAGCTCGGTGCTCAGCCGAAACTATCGCATTGGTTATATGCTTGGTCAGGGTGTCAGTCTCGATCATGCCATCAAAAAACTGGGTCAGACTGCCGAAGGCGTCAATACCATTCTTCAGGTGCATTCTCGCGCCAAAGAGCTGGGTATTTATATGCCCATCACTCATGCTCTACACGCCGTATTATATGAGGATAAATCTGCGCTTGGTGTGGCACTCAATTTGATGGAGACAGGTTTTAGAAGTGATGTGGAATTTGTTTTGCCGCATGATGAAAGCAATGTACGCCTGAGCCATGAGTTTAGCGAAGTGCTCAAGAGCAGTGCCGATGCCAGCCCTAAAGATGAAGTTGAAACCAGTCATACGCCTTAGACTTTGGGCATTAACTGTATCAAGGATAAATTATGAAAGTTATTTTTGTACGACATGGAAAAGCTGCGCCATATTGTGAAGATGATGCAGGGCGTGATCTCACCGAATTTGGGCGTCTGCAAGCACAGCAGACAGCTGAGTATCTTACCGAGCATTATCAGCTTGATCTTATCATCGCCAGTCCCTACAATCGTGCCGATCAGACTGCCAAGATTTTATTATCACAGGCGCTTGCCTTAGGTCAAAATCCAAGCTTTCTTAGCTTAAGCAGCATTACGCCTGACGATGATCCTGTGATTGCCATCGATGATCTTGAGTATGCAGTGCGCACCAAGTTAGGCGAAGACTTGACGGGTAAATGTGTTGCGGTGGTTTGCCATATGCCGATTGTCGCATCTATCGTTGCTAAGCTTGAGAATTTAAGTCCTGCGTCATTTGAGTTAGCAGAAGCGCGGGTTTTGCAGATGTCAGTTTTGGCTCAAGGCTTGGCAACGATCCAAGATACATTTATTCCTGATCAGCCCCAATAGCCGTTGTAAATGATCAAATTTTACTTGCAAATTAGCAAGAGATTAATTATAATACTGACTTGGCTTCATCGGTAGCTTCGCAACTATGTACTATGAACCCCGCCAGGACCGGAAGGTAGCAACGGTAGTAGATACACAGTGTGCCGGAGATGTGCTGATGAAGTCATTTTTTTGCTTATTAATTGGTAAGACCAATAAAGACAAAGCCTCGCCACATTCAGCGAGACTTTTTTAGTAAAGCAAATACTTAGTCAGGGTTCAAGATAGGGGTTTTGTATTCCAAGCTTTTCTAGGATTTGGATCTCAAAGCCTTCCATCTCATCAGCATCAGCATCACTGATCTCATGATCAAAGCCCAATAAGTGGAGTACGCCATGGATGATCAAATGGGTCAGATGCGCTTTTAACGTTTTGCCTTGTGTGCGTGCTTCATCCTCAATGACTTGGTGGCACAGCACCAATTCTCCAAGCTCAATCACTTCCATCATGTTTAAAATCTCTGATGGCAGGGCGCTTGGATATGACAGCACATTGGTGGCATAATCCTTGTCGCGTGCTTCAAGATTTAAAGCTTGACCCTCAGCGGTATCAACGATGTACAGGCTTAATGATTTGGGCTTATTCCAGATCATCTGCACATCGGGAAAGTAGGGGAATTGGGTGCCTTGATGAAGCTTTTGGGTCATGACCGATAATGCTGTGTCCAAGACCGCTGTCCAATCTTGACTTGAATATACCGATCGAACAGCGGGCTCCAACTCAT
Source organism: Moraxella canis (assembly GCF_034424565.1). Classification (NCBI taxonomy): domain Bacteria; kingdom Pseudomonadati; phylum Pseudomonadota; class Gammaproteobacteria; order Moraxellales; family Moraxellaceae; genus Moraxella; species Moraxella canis. The sequence continues at coordinate 2,121,528 of NZ_CP139961.1, forward strand.
CGGAAAATCCCAAATCAATCTCATTTGGCATCAATATCACCTGCTTTGGCGGCAAGCTTTTCAGCGATACGCGCCGCTTTTCTTTCGGCAGCTGCTATCTCTTGTTCTTCGTCAAATTGATCATAAGCTTGAACGATTTTTTGAACCAAATGATGACGCACCACATCTTTACTATCAAAGCGAGTAATGTGAATCTCATCAATCTTGGATAAAATTTGCAAGGCTTGAGCCAAGCCAGATTTGTGACCGCGGGGTAAATCAACTTGTGTCATATCGCCTGTAATTACCGCTCGAGAACCAAAACCCAAACGCGTCAAGAACATTTTCATCTGCTCTGGGGTGGTGTTCTGCGCTTCATCAAGGATCACAAATGAATTATTCAGCGTCCGTCCGCGCATATAAGCAAGCGGCGCAACTTCAATGACTTGGCGCTCAAGTAATTTGCCAACTTTTTCAAAGCCTAGCATTTCATACAGTGCATCATATAAAGGGCGCAGATAAGGGTCAATTTTTTGAGTCAAGTCACCCGGCAAAAATCCCAATTTCTCACCCGCCTCAACCGCTGGTCTAACCAATAAAATCCGTTCGATCTCTCCGCGCTCAAGCATATCGACTGCACAGGCTACCGCTAGATAAGTCTTACCCGTACCCGCTGGACCAACGCCAAAAGACACATCCGAAACTAAGATTTTTTTGACGTACTCTTGCTGATTGTAGCCTCTTGGTGTGATCTTGCCTTTGCGTGTGCGCAAAGAGATATCGGCATAGCTTTTGTCTTTTGAGTTGCTGCCATTTTTCTTGCCTGAAGTTTCATCATGATCACTATCACGCGATAAGCTGGATTGAACAATCAAATGAAGCTCTTCTCCGGTGATGTCATTTTGTTCTCCGGCAAGCTCTGCCAATTTATCTATGATGATTTCGGTGCGCTCAACAGGAGTAAGCTCGCCTGTGACAATAAACTTATCTTGTCGCTGAGCGATTTGGACTTCAAGTCGGTCTTGGATGTATTTGATGTGCTTGTTATATTCGCCAAGCAAGGTGCGTAATTCATGCGTGTTTAAATTGGTTTGAATGGTGCGAGTGATGCTCAAAGAGTATTCCTTTTGTTGCGGCAAATGACTTGGCTGACGGTGACAGATCATGATGGGATGAATCATCAACCAAGCGCCATGTTATCGAAATGAACAATTTCTACATTGGGGTCATAAACGATAAATTCAATCTTTTGGGCAGATTTTACCTATCGTCTTTTTAGTATAGCAAATGATTGTGCCAAAATGATGAAAAGCAGTCAAAATTCGACTGCTTTTTAACACATTAAACACAAAACATCATTGCGCTTTTAGCATATGACCTTCAAGATAATGAATATTTTGTGCTTCCTCACAGAATGCTTCGTCTTGTAAGATCACATCTCGGTGCAAAGGAATATTGGTTTTGACGCCCTCAATGACCAATTCATCAAGCGCATGCAGGGTCTTGGCAATGGCTTGACGGCGGGTCTGGGCATGGCATATCAGCTTACCGATCAAAGAGTCGTAATAGCTTGGAATGGTATACCCCTGATAAAGGTGAGAATCAAAACGAATCCCGGAGCCACTTGGTGTAAATAGCTGCTGAATCTGACCAGGCGATGGCATAAAGGTCTGTGGGTCTTCGGCATTAATACGGCACTCGATGGCATGACCTCGAATGGTAATCTCATCTTGATGATAAGACAGTCCATAGCCTGCAGCGATTTTTAATTGTTCAACCACAATGTCTATGCCTGTAATCATCTCGGTTACGGGATGTTCAACTTGAACGCGGGTATTCATCTCAATAAAGAAAAATTCCCCGTCTTCGTATAAAAATTCAAATGTCCCTGCGCCGCGGTAGCCAATTTTTTTACAAGCACGCACGCACGCTTCCAAAATCGGTGTACGAACTTCATCAGGAATATCAGGTGCAGGCGCTTCTTCGAGGACTTTCTGGTGTCTGCGCTGAAGCGAGCAATCACGATCAAAAAGATGGAGTGCATTACCATTGCCATCACCGAGCACTTGAACTTCCACATGGCGAGGGTTTTTCAAAAAGCGCTCCATATACACCGTATCATCACCAAAAGCACTTTGCGCTTCTGTTTTAGCGGCTTGTACTTGGTTTAATAGCTCTTCAAAACGCTCAACAACACGCATACCACGACCACCGCCACCGGCTGCGGCTTTGACAATTAAAGGAAAGCCAATCTTGCGAGCTTGTTCTTCGGCATTGCTTAGAGTGATCGCACCCACAGAACCTGGTACAGTCGGCACGCCTGCTTCTTTCATGGCATTGATGGCTGAGACTTTGTTACCCATTAGGCGAATGTGCTCTGGATGTGGACCGACAAAAGTCAAGCCAGCTTCTTCGACGCGCTCAGCAAACTCAGCATTTTCTGATAAAAATCCATAGCCAGGATGTATGGCATCTGCAGCAGTGACTTCAGCGGCTGCCAAAAGAGCATTAATATCCAGATAGCTTTGAGCAGAAGGGGCGTTACCGATACACACCGCTTCATCAACAAAGCGTAAATGCATCAAATCCTTATCGGCAGTGGAATATACGCCTACAGTCGCGATGCCTAATTGCTTGCATGCGCGCACGATGCGTAAAGCAATCTCGCCGCGGTTTGCAATGAGAAGTTTTTTAATCATGATGTCTTCCTGTTAGGCTTTGTAGCGAATGACAGGCTGACCAAATTCGACCACTTCGGCATTATTGACCAAGATTTCTTCAATAATACCGCTTTGGGTGGCTTCTAGGGGATTCATAATTTTCATGGCTTCGATGATACCAAGCGTATCACCGGCTTCGACTTTTTGACCGACCTTCACAAAAGGAGGGTCGTTAGGGCTTGGTGCCGAATAAAATACGCCAACCATTGGTGAGGTTTCAAGCTTACCACTTGGCGTAGCGGCTGAGGCAGGAGGCGGCGCTGGCGTAGCGACAGGGGCAACTTGAGGTACGGCGACGGTGTGGACTGCTGTGTTACGCGTGAGGCTGATGTATTTGTCATCATGACCGTATTCCAAATTTAACAGATCTTTTTCTTCCATCAGATCTACCAGTTCACGAATTTTTTTGATGTCCATCTGCATCACCTTTAATATGAATGTTAATACAAAACCAACCACTAGCTGATATGCTAAAGCGAGCAAAGAAATACAATCAGTAAATCAGCTTGCGCGATTGCTAAAATTATCTTTATATAGTGTACATTCGTTTTATTTTATTGCAAGTGTTTTTTGTAATATTTTGGTACAATTTGGCAAACTGATGCGTGCTTAAGTAAATTTGGGCGCAGTATAAGCCGATGTATCATCCATCCAACTGGGCTTAACCCATTTTTGAGATTCGGTAAACTGATAATTTGCCATTTTTGTCAGCAGTGCAGGGATGTTATCAGCCACACAAATCAAATCAATGTTTGAAATGGGCATAAATCCTGCCTCTGCCGTCTGCTCAAGTAGCTTAAGAAACGGATTAAAAAACCCGTCAATGTTAAGAACGCCGATCGGTTTGGCGTGCTGACGCAACTGCGCAAGTGAGATCACCTCAAAAAGCTCTTCATAAGTGCCAATACCACCAGGCAAAGCGATGAACGCATCGCCTAAAGCAATCATTTTAAGCTTACGACTTGCCATATCTTCTGTGATGATCAGGTCGCTCAAGCCATGGTGCGCCACTTCTTTATCCTTCAAAAATCTGGGAATGACACCGATGCTTTTGCCGCCATGTGCGATGATGCTGTCTGCAATCGTGCCCATTAAACCGACATTGCCACCACCATACACCAACGTGATGCCATGCTCCGCCAAGGCTTTACCCAAGTTTTGGGCGGCATGATAATAAGCGGGTGTATCGCCAAAGTTTGAACCGCAATACACGACCACGTGCGCAAATTTGTCTTGGTAATTCATGTTTATGATCAGTAATTATATTCAGGTGTATTTAAAACTTCTAAAATATGTGCTTTATAAGGTCTTAGCGTCGGTAAAATGTCGTTTACGATCAAATCCTTACGATAACCTAGTAATTCTGGCGGTAACTCTTCGACCGAGCCATCATAAGCAACCAAGAGCAATAAGTCGTTCACCCAACGATTTTTTAATAATAAATTGGAGGGAATGTGATGGCTTTGACTGTAAGTATTAATCACATCATTTAAGTCGTTCTTAAAAGGCTTGGCTTTACTGTGATAAGTCGGTGGTGGCAACGGTGGCAGTGCGTCTTCATTGGCGCTTTTGACTTGGCTGATAATACGCACGATTTCATCACCATAGCGCCTTAATACAGCTCGGTTGATGGTCGTGCGAGCCAAAAGCTTGATACTATCAGGCATCTCTTGGACAATTTCTCTGAGTGCTTGTTTACCGATAATAAAGCTTCTAGGCTCATTGGTTGCTCGTGCCAAAGCTTCGCGCCAGATGGTCAGCTGCTGAAGCACGCCCAATTGACGGCGATTATAAATCGGCGCTAATAAGTCTAAATATAATGTCTCATCAGGCTGATTTTGAATGGTGTGTAATTCACGAGCATAGTGGCGACTGTCTTCGATGACGCACTCTAGGATTTTACGATTGCTTAGCTCTGCCTTGACGGCTTCATACAGTTTGAGCAGGTAGCGCACGTCATTGGCAGCATAAGTTTCTTGTTCATGAGACAAGGGGCGAGCCAACCAATTTGATTGACTTTCGCCTTTATCAATCTCAATGCCCAATATCTCATTGATGGCTTGACTATAGCCGGCTTGCAATTTACCTGATAAATACGCCACACCAATTTGCACATCAAACACATTGGTCAGTGGCGGACATTTAGCAAGTAAATAAAAAATCCCCAAATCTTCACCACAGGCGTACCACACCATTGTCGGCACTTCAGCAAGCGCTTGCCAAAATTCGGTTAAATCAAGCTTAGGCGCATCAATCAAATAAATTGCGCTACCAGTATTAATTTGTATCAGTGCCAAAATTGGATAGTAGGTGGTTCGTTTGATAAATTCGGTATCGAGCGCCACCACATCGCTATCATCAATCTCATCGATCAAAGCGTATAATTCATCATCAGTGCGCACCCATAGCGTGGGCAAATCATCACAAGCCGTTTGATCGATTGTAAATTTTGGGAACTCAAAAGTTGGTGTCGTCATAATTGTAATTATATATTGCCGCGATTTTGTAGCGCTTGATGAAGGGTGATGCTATCCACATATTCAAGTTCACCGCCCATAGGGATGCCCTGAGCAAGACGGGTGATCTTGGGCACATGGGTACGGATGGCATCATGAATAAAAAAAGCGGTCGTTTGACCTTCGACTGTGGCGCCAGTGGCTAAGATGACTTCATGAATCGGCTCATGTCTGATGCGATGAACCAATTGATCAATGTGCAAATCACTGGCATTGATGCCATCGATGGGCGATAAATGCCCGCCTAACACAAAATATTTACCACGATAGGCGCCGCTTTGCTCAATTGCCATCACATCTGAGGCACTCTCAACGACACATAGCAGCCCATCATCACGACGGGCATCTGTACAGATGGGACAAATCTCATCGTCACTAAAGGAGTGGCAATGGGAACATTCTTTGATGTCGTGCATGGCAGTCTCAAGTGCCGCCGCCAAAGATAGCCCTTGAGTGCGTTTTTTTGTCAAAAGCTGTAGCGCCATACGCTGCGCGGATTTTTGTCCCACGCTGGGCAGCACTTGCAGCTCTTTGATGAGCTTGTCTAGCTTTGGGGTCAGCATTTAGCCAAACAAGCCTTTCATGCTAGGTGGTAGACCCATGCCAGTTGTCGCGCCAGCCATCACTTCTTCATACAGCTCGTCTGCTTGACGCACAGCATCATTGATCGCTGCAGCTACCAAATCTTCTATCATATCAGGCTCATCATCCATAAGACTTGGGTCAATGGATAAGCGCTTAACCACATGGCGACCTGTCATGGTAACTTTGACCAAGCCATTGCCTGCTTCGCCTTGTACTTCTTTGGTTGCAAGGCTTGCTTTGGCAGCTTCGACATTTTTCTCAACTTGTTTTTGCATGGCTTGGGCTTGCTGCATTAATGCTTGAATATTCATGGGTAATCTTCCTAGTGATATAAATAATTGACACATTATAGCATATAATCTGAGCGATAAAAATGCAAGAAAATCCAAACTGGCTGATCAATGACTGGGTGATATGTCATGCTACACACAATAAAATTAGCCCAACTTGTCAAACAAATTGGGCTAACTCTCAAAGCTTGCACGCACCACCTGCACAACCATCGTCTAAGTCACCTTGGGCATCGTCGGCGCCATCACGAGTATTATGGTAATACAAGGTTTTGACACCAAATTTATAGGCAGTTAGCAGGTCTTGGATCAATACTTTCATCGGTACTTTGCCACCTTCAAACTTGGTCGGATCATAATTGGTATTGGCAGAGATGGACTGATCAATGAATTTTTGCATAATCCCAACCAAGCGCAGATAGCCATTATTATCAGGGATGTTCCAAAGCAGTTCATATTGACTTGCCAAACGCTCAATCTCAGGAACCACCTGCTTTAAAATACCGTCTTTAGAAGCTTTGACTGATACCAAACCACGCGGCGGCTCAATGCCATTGGTGGCATTGGCAATCTGAGAGCTTGTCTCTGATGGCATCAAGGCGGACAAGGTGGAATTGCGCAAACCGTGGGCTTGGATGTCCGCGCGCAGACTCTCCCAATCCAGATGTAGCGGCTCGGTGCAGATGCTGTCCAAATCCTTTTTATAGGTATCAATGGGCAAAATGCCTTGGCTGTAAGTGGTTTGATCAAACCAAGGGCAAGCACCTTGCTCTTTGGCAAGCTTATTTGATGCTTTGAGCAAATAATATTGAAGTGCTTCAAAGGTGCGGTGGGTCAAACCAAGTGCCGCCGCATCGGAGTAACGCGTCCCATTTTTTGCCAAATAATAAGCATAATTAATCACACCCACACCCAAAGTGCGGCGATTCATACTGCCTTTTTTGGCGGCGATGACAGGGTAGTCTTGATAATCAAGCAACGCATCAAGCGCACGCACGATCAGCTCAGCAGGCTCTTCGATATCAGATAATTCTTCGATCTTACCCAAATTAATCGCTGATAAAGTACACAGGGCGATCTCGCCTTTTTCATCATTGATGTTATCCAAAGGCGCTGTTGGTAGGGCAATTTCCATACACAAATTAGATTGGCGAATCGGAGCGACTGTTGGATCAAAGGGGCTGTGTGTGTTGCAGTGATCGACATTCTGGATATAAATACGACCCGTGCTTGCTCTTTCTTGCAGCATTAGGCTGAATAAATCACGGGCAGGTACTTTACGCTTGCGGATGCTCTCATCAGCTTCATATTGCGTATATAAACGCTCAAAAGTTTCTTGATCAGCAAAAAATGCTTCATAAAGCCCTGGTACATCTGATGGTGAAAATAAAGTAATGTCAGTGCCTTTAATTAATCTGGCATACATTGTCTTATTAATCTGTACCCCATAATCCATGTGGCGTACTCGATTGTCTTCGACACCACGGTTGTTTTTTAGCACCAATAGGCTTTCAACTTCCAGATGCCAAATTGGGTAAAATAAAGTCGCTGCACCGCCGCGAACGCCGCCTTGAGAGCATGATTTAACAGCGGCTTGGAACATTTTAAAAAATGGAATGCAGCCGGTGTGCTGAGCTTCGCCGCCACGAATTGGGCTACCAAGCGCACGGATGGCGCCAGCATTGATCCCAATGCCAGCACGCTGTGAGACATAGCGCACGATGGCAGACGTGGTGGCATTGATGCTATCAAGATTATCGCCGCATTCAATCAAAACGCATGAACTAAACTGACGTGTCGGCGTACGCACACCAGACATGATCGGTGTGGGTAGCGAGATGTAAAAATTTGATGTGGCATCATAAAACCGCTTAACATAGTCAAGACGCTCAGCCTGATCGTAGCCCGCAAATAAACACATACCAACCAACATATATAAAAATTGAGGGCTTTCGTAAACGCGTTTGGTGACACGATCTTGCACCAAATATTTACCCATCATCTGCTCAACGGCAGCATAGGCTAGGTTCATGTCACGGCTATGGTCAATGTAATCGTGCAGCTCGTTAAACTCATCAATGCTATAATCTGCCAAAATGTGCTTATCATATTTACCTTGTTCGGTGAGATGCTTAACATGATCATAAAGATGTGGTGGCTCAAACTCTCCATAAGCAATCTTGCGCAGATGGAAAATCGCAAGACGCGCTGCCAAATATTGATAATCTGGTGTCTCCACCGAGATCAAATCGGCAGCCGCTTTGATGATGGTTTCGTGAATATCACGCGTACGAATCCCATCATAAAACTGAATATGAGACTTTAGCTCAACTTGAGAAACTGACACATTGTCCAAGCCTTCAGACGCCCAAGTAATGACTCGGTGAATCTTATCAAGATCAATGGGTTCAAGGCGACCATCTCTCTTGGTAACTTTAATTTGATCAATATGTGTCATTATTGCTCCAAAGTTTTTTATGCAGTTTTGCCAAGTGGATTTTTAGCATTACACTCAATGTTGTGAGAAAATGAGTGAGTATAGTCCAATAAGGCTTATCATCTGTTTTGGCAAGTTATACACTATATCTAGTGTGTGGATGCTTGTGAGGCAACAATATAGCCTATTTTTTGTTAAAATAAAAGATTGATTATTTAAAAAATTTGTGATTCAAAATGGCTGTTATTGTATAATACTAGGCAAATCAAAGCGTTGCTTCATAAAAGCTCTGTCAACTTTTTTGTAAACGAATCATGAATAATTTTTATGATAAATTTTATAAAAATAACAATGTTTATAAATCAGTTTATTCAAATGGTTTTGTCATAAAATCATCATCACTGTGTGCTAATGAAAAAATTAAAACACAAAAAAGCCGCCCAGTGGCAGCTTTATGTTTTATCAATCATTTAGAATAGCTAATTAAATTTGCGTAAATTTAGCAGTTTTTAGATTTGGGGTGCGTTTTTTTACGCTCTTCACGGCGCTCATAAGCTTCATGTTTTTGGCGGCGAACTTCGCGAGATTTTAAAGGTTTTTTATGAATACGCGCCTGCTTTTCTTTGGCGGCAGTATTTAAGCCAGTGCCTTGGCGCTGACGCAGACCTACAGACTCAACAAGTTTGCCAATATCTTTGGCGTCAAGCTCAATAAAACGACCTGTGCGCAGCTCTTTAGGCAAGATGACCGTACTGTATCTGGTGCGAATCAGGCGAGATACTTTTAGCTCTTGGCTTTCAAACATCCGGCGAACTTCACGCTTGCGACCTTCTTTGATGGTGACATGATACCATTTATTGACGCCAGTACCGCCGCCTTCTTTGATGTCATCAAATTTAGCCATGCCATCTTCAAGCGCCACGCCTTGAGTCAGCTGACTGGCAATTTGCGGTGTGACTTCGCCCAGCACTCGTACCGCATATTCTCTGACCACTTCATTTGAAGGGTGCATCAAGCGATGCGCAAGTTCTCCATCATTAGTAAATAGCAGCAGGCCTGATGAATTGATATCTAACCGACCCACCATCACCCAGCGATCACCGGTAAGCTTAGGCAGACGATCAAATACAGTAGGGCGACCTTCTGGATCGGACGCTGAACAAATCTCACCTTCAGGCTTATAATAGGCAATGACGCGGCGGCGTTTTTCACGCTCGGCTTTTAGGCGTACCAAGCGACCATCGATGCGTATCTCATCCGTTAGGACAGCTCTATCGCCCAATGTGGCGACTTTGCCATTGATTGAGATGCGACCAGCTTTGATGACTTCTTCAAGTCCGCGGCGTGAGCCCAGACCCATTCTAGCGAGTAGTTTTTGTAGTTTTTCACCCACAGGCTTTTCAAGCTCAGCTTCGGTTTGTATGGTTGGGTTATTCATAAAAAATTCCAGAAAATTGGTTATAACATTATCTCAATGTAAAATATAATCGGTTCAATGATCGATGAACCTAAGTAAAGTTGCTCATTTAAGACGATTTGATTACCAGCTCGATAAATCGGCTAGTAAACTTGCCATCATACGTGATTTATCTCATTTTGACAAGTTAATTATCAATTTATTGTCTGACTTTTAGGCGCTCAAGGTCAGGCAGCGGCGGCAGCTCATCTAAGCTATTAAGCCCAAACGCATCTAAAAATGCCTGTGTGGTATGCAATAGCGCAGGACGCCCCAAAGTGTCCTTATGCCCATTTTCAACAATCCAGCCTTTATCAAATAATTGACGCAAAATATTGCTAGAGACTGTGACGCCTCGCACCTGTTCAATGTCTGAACGAGTGACCGGCTGCCTATAAGCGATCACGCTCAAGGTTTCAAGCAGGGCTTGACTTAAGTTTTCTAGCCGCTCAGGGAAAACCTGCTGAATCAGGCTGCTATAGCTGTCTTTAATTTGCAAGCGATAGCCGCTGGCGGTCTGATTGAGTGTCAGCACGCCATGAGACAGCCGCTCTTGAAGGACAGCCAGAGCATCTTCGAGCTCACTACTATCAATCATAAGATGCTTTTTTAGGTCATTATCAGTCAGTGGCGTCTCACTGGCATGCAAAAGCACCTCAATATAGCGGCTGAATGTTTCGGCTTGCTTATGTGCTTGCAAAAATTCTGAAGAAGTATTTTGGGTCATAAAGAGTCATATGATGGTGGTGACAGTTAGTGTAGCCAATGCAGCTTTTGCTCAGCCAAATTCTGTCCGTGATTGAATATTTCGGGTGTAGATTTTGGATTGGTGGTCGAAGCTTTGGTATGATCATTTAACTCAGATTCATCAAACCCAATTAAGCCGCGCTTAATCAGCTCAAGCACAGCGACAAAACTCACCACAATGCCAATTTTACCTTGAGATTTGTCAATCAGTTCGGCAAACGTGCTCACGCCTTTTTCGCTCATCAGTCGTGTGATGCTCGCGATACGCTGAGGCAATGGCACGCTGTCTGCTTGAACGGTATGAGCGGCAGTTTCGGGACGGATTTGCATATTGACCAAGCTGTTTACCAAAATCTCAGGCGAATAATTGGGCAGTTGTTTTTGCATGGCTTCAGGACTTGGCATGCTAGCAAATGCCAAAAAAACATCTCTTTCAAGTCGAAGTAGGCGATCAATGCGCTGAGCGGCTTCTTTGATTTGTGCATATTCCTCAAGCCTTTGAATCAGTCTGGCTTTTGGGCTGGCTTCTTCATCGCTAATCTCAGGCTGAGGCAGTAATAGCTCCGATTTGATGGCAATCAGCGTACTTGCCATCAACAAATAATCGCCTGCCAGCTCAAAATATGCTTCATCCAAGTCATTGATATAGCTCAAATACTGCTCTGTGATGGGCAAAATCGCTGTCTCAGTCAAGTCAAAGTTATTTTTCTTAACCAAATATAATAAAAAGTCCAATGGTCCTGCGAACTGCTCAAGCCAAATGGCGAACGCTTGCGGTGGGATGTATAAATCCTCAGGCAAGCTCAAGACTGGCGTATCAAAAATTCTAACGCTTGGCTGGCTTGGTGAATTGACAGGATTTGCCTTAAGAGTATCGCTCATTTTAGCTTAGCAAGGGGCTTGATGCCAATGGCGCGGCGAGTTTTGTCCAGCTGCTTTTGTGCCTGACGACGAGCCTTAGCGGCACCCATCTGCAAAATCTCTTCAAGTTCTTTTGGATTACTCATAAGCTCTAAATAGCGAGCGCGATACGGGGCGATTTCGTCATTGATTTTATTAAATAAAATTTCTTTGGCTTCACCCCAACCTATCCCGCGGCGATAATGCGCTGCCAGTGCGTCGATCTCTTCAGGTGTCCCAAAGGCTTTGTAAATTTCAAAAATGGTGCAGTCATTTGGGTCTTTTGGCTCTTCGGGTGGCTGTGAATTGGTAACAATTTGCATGACAGCCTTTTTTAGTGCCTTTTCAGGATCGACTTGCGGATTGCCATCGCCAAACAGTGGAATGGTATTACCGTAGCTTTTTGACATTTTTCGCCCATCCAAACCAGTCAGTAACGGCGTATTGTCATCAACAACCGCTAAAGGCTCGGTAAATAATGGCTTATATTTAAAATTAAATGTCCCAGCGATATCCCTTGCCATCTCGATATGCTGAATCTGATCCTTGCCCACAGGAACATGCGTGGCATTAAACATCAAAATATCAGCCGCCATTAACACAGGGTAGCCAAACAGACCCATGCTGATCCCATAGTCAGGATCGGTATCTTCTTTACTTAAATTGATATCAACTGCAGCTTTATAAGCATGAGCGCGGTTCATCAAACCCTTGGCGCATGAGCAGTTGAGCACCCATGCTAACTCAGGAATCTCAGGAATATCCGATTGGCGATAAAAGGTCACTTTTTCAGGATCAAGTCCACACGCAATCCAAGTCGCAGCAATGGCTCGTGTCGATCGATGAATCTCATCCGGATCAAAGCATTTGATGATACCATGATAATCCGCCAAAAAGAAAAACGCATCACCCTCATGATTTTCAAAAGCTGTAGCGGCTGATGCGATCGCAGGACGAATAGAGCCAACATAATTTCCCAGATGCGGAATACCTGTCGTCGTGATGCCTGTCAAAATACGTTTTTTGGTTTCGCTCATAATTTTACTCTTATTTTATGCTTAAAATTAATAAAACTAATTAAAATATGTCAGATTGTCTTTAATAGATTGGATAGGGCGTCGCCTGCGTCGCCTGTCTTCATAAACTGCTCACCGATCAAAAAATGGTGAATGTGATTTTTTTGCATCAAATGAATGTCAGCAGCGTCATTGATGCCACTTTCGCTGACAACAAGTGCATCTTGTCCAAGTTCATCAAACAGTCGCTGACAGAGGCGAATGCTATGTGCCAGATCAACTTCAAAAGTATTTAAGTCACGATTATTGATGCCATAAATGTTATGCGATGATTTGGGTAGCTTGAGCGCGCGAGTCAATTCTTCATCGGTGTGAATCTCAATCAGCACATCCAAACCCAAATCTATCGCTGTTTGATGCAGATGCAAAACGGTAGCATCGTCCAAACAAGCCATAATCAACAAAATGCAATCCGCGCCCATTGCAGCCGATTCAATAATTTGATACTCATCAACCATAAAATCTTTACGAAGTACAGGCAGGCTAACAGCATTACGGGATTTGATCAGGTAGTCATCATGACCTTGAAAATAGTCGCGATCTGTCAGAACAGATAGGCAAGTGGCTTGGGCTTTTTGGTAGCCTTGCGCTGCTAAAACGGGATCAAAATTATGGCAAATAATGCCTTTTGAGGGTGAGGCTTTTTTAATTTCAGCGATCACGCCAATATGACCTGCCTGGATATCCACTGCCTGCAGCGCTTTGGCAAATCCGCGCGGCTTATGCGCTTTGGCAAGGTTTAATAGCTCATCTGCAGATCGACGGGCTTTGGCAGCCGCGATTTCTTGATGCTTAGTTGCAACTATTTTTTGTAAAATGCTTGGTGTATTTGTGGTCATAATATTAGGTTGATTGAGTAAATTTAGCCAGTGCATTTAGTTTATCTAAAGCATCTGATGTGGTCATAACTTGCTTGGCAATGGCGACGCCTTCGGCATGTGTCTTGGCACGACCTGCTACATAAATGGCAGCGCCTGCGTTGATGGCGATGAGATCGCGAGCCTTTAAGGTGATGTCATCAGAGGCTTTGCCGCCAAGTGCATTTTGGATGATATCAAGGCTTTGGGCGGAGTCGGTAACGTTCAGTCCATGTAAGGTCTTTGAGGCAATTCCAACATCTTCGGGCTGACAAAGATAAGTACGCACCACACCATCTTTAAGCTCAGCGACATGCGTACCTGCCGCAAGGCTAAATTCATCCAAGCCATCTTGGGAGTGTACTACCATCACATGGGTAAGACCAAGTTTATCAAAAACATACGCCAAAGGCTCGCACAGCTCAGGGCTAAATACCCCAACCACAGCACGCTTAACATTGGCAGGATTGGTCAGTGGACCTAAAATATTAAAAATAGTGCGCACTTTGAGCTGTCGTCGGACACCGATGGCATGGCGCATGGCAGGGTGATGATTGGGTGCAAATAAAAAGCCGATGCCAAGCGTGTTGATGGCATCAATGGTACTCGATTTACCTATATCTAAGCGCACACCTGCAAGACTTAGCATATCCGATGAGCCTGACGAAGTCGACACGCCGCGGTTACCATGCTTGGCAATGGTCACGCCTGCCGCTGCCGCCACAAAAGCAGATGCTGTGGATACATTAAATAAATTTGAGCCATCACCACCTGTGCCGACGATATCGACTGCATGATCATCTTCAATCTTAATGGTGTCTGCAAGCTCAATCATGGTCTTGGCGCAGGCGCTAATTTCATCAATCGATTCGCCTTTTTGGCGCAGCGCAATTAAAATCGCCCCCATCAAGGCATCAGGGCAGCGACCTTGCATGATAATGAGCATGACTTGGCGCATTTCATGAGCGGTAAGCTCGATATGTTTCAGTAAGCGCGCCAAAGCTTTGGTAAGTATGGCTAAAATCTCATCATCGCTCATTGAGGTGATGTCTTCAGGCGTTATGGGAGTATGGGTCATGGTACTTTGCAATCATTTAACTATAAAATTAAGTCAATATTTTTAAGCGACTTCAGGCAGGGCGTCATTATCGAGCTTTGCCAGACCACAGCGTTTTAAAAAATTATTAAATATCTGATAACCGTGTTCGCTCAAAATGGATTCAGGGTGAAACTGCACGCCTTCAATATCAAGCGACTTGTGGCGCACGCCCATGATTTCTTGTAGTGAGCCGTCGGGATTATTTGTCCAAGCGGTGACTTCTAAGCAGTCGGGCAAGGTGGCTTTATCAATTACCAATGAATGATAGCGTGTGGCATTAAAAGGATTTGGAATATCAGCAAAAACGCCTTGATTGGTATGGTGGACAGCTGACAGGCGCCCATGCATTACTTCGCCAGCACGCACAACTTGACCGCCAAAAGCTTGTCCAATGGCTTGATGACCTAAGCAAACGCCCAAAATTGGAATTTTTCCTGATAATTTTTCTAAAATTTCAAGCGTGACGCCCGCTTCACTTGGACTGCATGGACCAGGACCCAAAACAATCGCTTGGGGCGCAAGCTCAATGATTTGATCTAAAGTGGTTTCATCGTTCCGCCAAACGGTAATCTCTTGTTGAAGCTCTCCAAAGTACTGAACAATATTATAAGTAAAGCTACAGTAGTTATCGATCATTAGCATCATGCTTGCATTCCTTGGTGCTTGATATTATGAGTATCTCATCGAATAAATTGGCTATTT
Organism: Moraxella canis; assembly: GCF_034424565.1. Classification (NCBI taxonomy): domain Bacteria; kingdom Pseudomonadati; phylum Pseudomonadota; class Gammaproteobacteria; order Moraxellales; family Moraxellaceae; genus Moraxella; species Moraxella canis. The sequence continues at coordinate 2,136,892 of NZ_CP139961.1, forward strand.
TAGCACGATGGAGCGACGGTTAAAAGTCAAATATCCCAAAACTGCACGCGCCAGATATCGCTGATAAATTCATTCAGACTTGCTGCCACTAAGCCTTTTATTAAGCGAGCTGATTTGGTTAAATAGTTTAAAAATTAATCTTAATAAAAACAACCAATAATTAAGCTAAGTCAGACAAATGCTGACCTGTCTATCGGCTTTAAAGGTGATTAAATAAGCACTAATTTATAAGCCAGCAAAGCAACCTAGTTACAAACAGCAAGGCGGTGATGATGGCCGCCTTCTATGAGTGATTTTTAATTACCATACCGTATTGGCAGGCTCATAATGCAGCACATCGGTGATGTGATTGTTTGCATCGACAAGTACCACATTGGGCTGATGTGTCTGAGCTTCACTGTCATTCATCATCAGATAATTCATAATAATAATGACATCGCCTGGCTGCACCTTACGCGCGGCAGCACCATTGAGACACACCACACCGCTACCACGCTCACCTGCGATGGTATAAGTTTCAAATCGCTCACCGTTGTTATTGTTAACGATACTGACTTTTTCATTCACCAAAATACCTGCAGCATCCAACAAATCAACATCAACGGTGATGCTGCCAACATAGTTTAGATTGGCTTGGGTAGCGGTGGCGCGGTGAATTTTACCGCCCAAAAGAGTGCGAATCATAGCTTTAGTTTCCAAATCAAAGATTAATGTTGATAGTAGTTGGTGTCATCGGCTTGGTTTTTAAAGCGGCGATGAAACCACATCCACTGACTGATGTCTTTTTTGATACTAGACTCAATCAAGCGATTGATGCGCTCAGCGTCTGCCACTTCGTCAGCACTTGGATAATTTTCTAAAGCGGCGCTTAGACTGATATGATAATGTGGGCGACGACCGCTTGGGATATGATCAGGGGTTTGTCTGAGCATATCCATCATGATGACTGCAGGGGGATTGGTTTTATCCCCCAGTTTTGCAAGGCGGCGCTGAGCGGTAATTGTCGCCGCGGGCACACCAAAAAAAGTCGCCATCACACCATGCTCAAGACCAAAATCTTGATCAGGCGAGTACCAAATCACACGACCTTGCTTGATGCGCGTGATGAGCTTTTTCATATCGCGGCTTGAGATTTGTTCATCGAAGATTCGGCGACGCGCGTTATAAATAAACCATTCAAGCAAAGGATTATTTTGTGGGCGATACACACAGTCCGCCGCAAAAAATTGTGTACATAGCCGACCTCCCAAATCAAGTGTGGTATAGTGCCCGCCAAGTAAAATCACCGCTTTGCCTTGCTGCTGTGCGCTAATTAGATGGTGTAGGCCTGAGATGCTAAACGTGCGCTTAAAGACATTGGGCCGAAACCATGCGCACAAACTTTCAAAAATACCAATGCCTTGGTTAATAAATACCTGCCTTGCGACTGATAAGCGCTCCAAATCTGACTGATTGGGAAAAGCAAGCTTTAGATTCGTGAGCGTATCTTGGACGCGGCTTTTGGATAATTTAAAAGCTAAGATCCCAATGCGCTTACCGATCCAAAATTGCCAACGAAGCGGCAAATAGATTAAGGGTAAAATTAAGACAAAACCCAACCAAAACCCCCAATATTTGAGGTGTAAAAATTGCCACTCAAATGATTTGGGATTGGCTTGGCTTGTCTGCTTGTGAGTGTCTGTCAGACTTGGCATATCTTTGATTGAAGGCATCGTGGACTTGCTTTTGTTGGGGTAGCTCATTTAATAATACTCTCAAGCTCATCCCATCTTTCAAGTTTTGTCATCAAAAGCTCATCGATCTGTGCCAAGCGCTCACTGGCTTTGGTTGCGACTGCCAGATCGGTGTTAAACCATGAACCGTCTTCAAGCTTGGCAGCCAGTGTTGACTGTTCATGTTCTAGCATGGCGATCTCGTCAGGCAAGCTGTCCAATTCGCGCTGCTCTTTGTAGCTGAGCTTGCGTTTTGGTGCAGTATTTGTGCTTGGCTTGGGTTGAGTAGCAGGCTCGGCTTTATCATCTTTTGGGGAATTAGACAGACTTACGGGCTGACTGGCAAGCCATCTTTGGTGCTGCTCAAGATAATCTTGATAACCGCCAACATATTCCAAAACTACACCATCGCCATGTTGGTCGGTGTCAAATACCCAAGTTTGGGTGACGACATTATCCATAAATGCGCGGTCATGGCTGATGAGCAATACCGTGCCTTCAAAATTCACCACAAAATCTTCCAAAAGCTCAAGCGTTGCCATGTCCAGATCATTGGTCGGCTCGTCAAGGACTAACACATTGGCAGGTTTTAATAATAATTTGGCTAATAAAACGCGTGCTTTTTCGCCCCCTGACAGCGCCTTAACGGGAGTTCGAGCACGATTTGGTGTGAATAAAAAATCTTGCAAATACCCCAAAATATGCGTCTTTCGTCCACCTGCTTCAACATGATCGGAGCCCTCTGAAACATTGTCTGCGACGGATTTTTCAGGATCCAAATCATCTTTTAGCTGATCAAAAAAAGCGATATTAAGATTGGTACCAAGCTTAACCGAACCTGCTTGAATCGCTGCACTATCCAGCCCCAAGATGCTTTTGATCAACGTAGTTTTGCCAACGCCATTTTTGCCGATGATGCCAACCTTATCACCGCGAATCAGTACGGTCGAAAACCCCTTAACCAAGGTTTTATTTTCGTATTCTAAAGTTAAGTGATTGACTTCACAAACAATTTTTCCAGATTTTTCACTACTACTTTGGCTAATTTGAACATTGCCTACGACATCACGACGCGCTTTTCTCTCTTCGCGCATGGCTTTTAGAGCGCGGACGCGACCTTCATTGCGAGTGCGACGTGCTTTGATGCCTTGGCGAATCCAAGCTTCTTCTTGGGCGAGTTTTTTATCAAATTCGGCAAAAGATTTTTCTTCGCTAGCAAGCTCAAGGGCTTTTAATTCTTGATAGCGAGCGTAGCCGCCAACACCTTGATTAACATCATAACTAGACAGCTGACCGCGATCAAGCTCAACGATGCGAGTGGCTAGCGCATCTACAAATCTTCTGTCGTGAGTAATGAATAAGACGGTCAATCGCTCATTTAACAAAAATTTTTCAAGCCAGTCGATGCTTTCAATATCCAAATGGTTGGTCGGTTCATCTAGCAGTAGCACATCTGGATTTGTTACCAGTGCGCGAGCTAGTAGCACACGGCGCTTACGCCCACCTGATAATTCAGAAAGGCAGGCATCTGCTTCGAGCCCCATGCTATCAATCAGTGCGCGCGCTCTGCGCTCAAAATCCCAACCGTGCAGCGCATCTAAGGTCTGCTGAAGTTGGCTCATGGCTTGGCAAGCGTCAGTATTACCTGACGCGCAATCGATACTGGCAAGCTGATAAGACTTGAGCGCCTGAGCGACCTTATCATCACCGCCCATTACCACATCGAGCACGCTGGCTGAGTCATTTGGCACATCTTGAGCCAGCATGGCGATCTTTGTGCCATCTTTGATCAAAACTTCGCCATCGTCGGCTTGTATTTGACGCATAATGAGCTTAAATAAGGTCGATTTACCTTCTCCGTTTCGTCCAATTAAGCAAACGCGTTCACCCGGTTCAAGACTGAAATTAACGCCATCTAAAATCGGAGCAACACCAAACGCCAAATGTATATTTTTTAATTGAATCAAAGCCATAAAAGTGTATTGATACTATAGTAAATGAATTGACTATCATATCAAATTTTTAAGCATAAATGGTGTGTTATGTCGTAAAATAAGCCATTTGATTGTGTCATTTAATCATTAGGTGAATTTATGTTAAAAATTAACGACTCAGCTTTGGTTGAGCTTCAAACGCGGATCAGTTTTTTGGAAGATACTTGTGATCGATTGAGCGAAATCATCGCTCGCCAAGACCGTGAATTGATCGATTTACAAGATCAGCTAAAAATAATTTATCAGCAAATCCAGGCTAAAACTGACGATGTCGGCATCGCACCATTTGATGTGATGGCGGACAGACCGCCACATTATTAAGTCGTAGGGATTTGTCTGAAAAAATCGGTCTTGGTAAAAAATAAATTAAAAATTGTAAAAAAATAGGCATATTTCGCTTGTTTTGTGATTAAATTTCATTTAAGATACAAACGTGTAAGACTTTTTGTACTGTTCTATAATAAGGAAGTATAGACAGTTTTGCATATTTCTAAGGACTGATCTTTTGGAGAAAATAATGAGCTTAAAATTTGGATATAAAGCGCTCAGCTTAGCTGTCATCTCAACATTAACCGCTACAGCAGCTCATGCTGCAGGTCTAGACCGTTCAGGTCAGGATATCACCGCATTCTTACAAGAAGGCACCTATGCAGAAACTGTCTATACCTATATTGACGCTGATGTGTCAGGTAAGGACACTTTGGGCAGAGATACTGGTGATGCCGCTGAAGCTTATGATTTTTTCCGTTATGGCGTTAAAGCTGACCTAAACGACACCTTTAGTATCGGTGTGTTATACGACGAGCCATTTGGTGCAGCGGTTCAATATGACGGTAATAGTAATTTTGTCACTGAAAGCGCTGATTCTGCTTATGCTGCCTTGGTTGCAGGCACACCTTTGGCACTTAAGCCCAGAGCTGAAATCGTTCAGACTGCTCAACAATATCAAAATGCTGGTAATTTGGTTAAGCGACAAATTGCCAGTATTGTCAAAAGAGACTTGACCGAAGCCGCCAAAGTACAAATCCGTGCCCAAAATCCAAACTTACCTGCTAGTCAAGTCAATGAATTGGCCAGACAAGCGGTTACTGACGAAGTTGTTGCAGATGCATTGACCAAAATCGTCGCTGTCGGCAATATTGCAAAAACTGCTGAAACGCACGAAGGTCAAGGTACCAACGTAGAGATTCGCACCAATAATTTAACGATGCTTGTGGGTGCAAAACTGGGCGCCAACAAAAATTTCCAAATTTATGGTGGTCCTGCAGCACAACGAGTGACAGGTCAAGTTCATTTACGCGGACCTGCTTATCAGACGATGACAGGTTATGATGCTAAGATTGCTACCGACACTGAAGTGGGATGGGTCGCTGGTATGGCATTTTATAAGCCTGAAATTGCCTTAAAAGCTGCTTTGACCTACCGCTCTGAAATTGATCATGAAACTGAGATTGCTGAAGTTATTCCAGTAACTGGTTATCAAGGTACACAAGATTTTAAGGTTACGTTACCTGAATCATGGAACTTAGACTTCCAAACTGGCGTAAATCCAACGACGCTATTAACAGCCAAAGTACGCTATGTGCCATGGTCTGATTTTGACATTCGCCCAACACAGTATACAGAAACTACAAAACGTCTATATCCGCAGGGCTTGCCAATCGTTAGCTATGATAAAGACCAGTGGTCGGCTGAAGTTGGTTTGGGTAAGCGTGTGACTGACCGCTTAGCAGTTTCAGGTGCGGTAGGCTGGGATAGTGGTGCAGGTAATCCTACAAGTACATTAGGTCCAATTAAAGGATACTATTCACTGGGTCTAGGTGCGCGTTATAATTTCACGCCTGAATGGTCACTGTCTTTGGGTGGGAAATACTTTAAATTTGGTGATGCAGACGCTCGTATTCCTCCACAAGTGGTCGATAATTCTGGCACATCGGGTCGTTTCGAGGATAATGACGGCTATGCTGTGGGTGTTAAATTGGCTTATCACGCCAAATAATTTAAGCAATCCCATTAAACTGCTCAATAAAAATAGCTTGAATATTTTCAAGCTATTTTTATTTTAAAGTCTAAAAAGTGTTAAGCTCAGCCGATTAGCGGATTTCAACAGTGGCGCCGTTTTCGATGACAGCGACCAATTCAAGCACATCCCAATTGGTCAGGCGGATACAGCCAAGGGATGATTGGCGACTGATGCCTTCTGGTACCGGCGAACCGTGGATACCATAGCTTGGCTTATTCAAACCCATCCACACCACACCGACAGGACTATTGGGTCCTGGTGGTAAATAATAGACTTTCTTATCTTCGCCCTCACGATTTACCGTGGCCTTGTAAGTTGGCATTTTGACTTTATTGATAATTTTATACTTACCGCCTGGCGTAGTACTTGCTTCACCACCGACTGTCGTTGGATAGGTGGCGACAAGTTGATTGCCGTGATAGGCATATAAAATCTTATCCTTACGATCCGCAACGACGCGATCCACCACACCTTCAAAAGGCTGACCTGTATTGATGACGGTGATGGTTTCGCCAGCGACAAAGCGTTTATTTGGATTCAGTTTTCTTAAATATGCCACATCCATATGAAATCTTTCGCCGAGCATCTCTTGAATGCTTTCATAGCCCAAAGCCTTGAGTTTAGAGCGAGATTCTGCGTCACTTGGTAATTTTCGATAAGGTCCTTTTGCATCTGCTTCAGTGATGGTATAACTGACCAAGACTGGCTGATCGGCAGGAATGTCACCAATCAATGCATCCCAAGTTGCTTGATTCATCTTACCAGTCGGTTCCAAGCCTTTGATTTTTTGAAAGTTTGTCAATGCCTTTTTGGAATTCATGCCCCAGCCACCATCAATAGGACCTGGCGACGCATGATTCCAATCAAGCAGCACTTGCATTTTTACGGTCATGGCGGTATTGACTTTCATATTTTCTGTCCAAACCGACTCATTGACACGGCGAGCATATTCATCCAAACCATGGATAGTAGTGCGCTTGCCACCTTGTTCGATGCTGTTGATTGTGCTGTTATCACTTTGGGCTTGGATAACCACCTCGCCAGATACGATGTCACCATCAGTATTTGCATGCGCTGTGACGATAATCAATAAACTTGCCATAGCCAAACTTAAGGGCTTAATGAATGTCATAGTAAATCCTAAAAAAATATGCGCCATTATATCATGACCAAAAACCCACCACAATTTTAAACATTGCTGGTGGATTTTTTGGTGGATAAGGTTTTTTGATCATTATTTATCAACTTCAATGGTGCCATTGGCAAAATAATTCAGCGTCGTCGTACCTGCTTCCAAATTTTGGGCAGCAATACCTTCTGCAGAGGCATCCGCAAGTTTTGCCGTTGCCATCACAGGCGTGGGGCGATAATAATTATTACCACCCAAATTAACATTGACAATCTTATAACTATTAGCACCAAAAGCTTGACTAATGATTTGTGCATCACTAGTAAAGCGAGCAATGGCTTGTAGCTTCAAGCGTTTTTCTTCAGAATCGCGCAGCTCATCAGAAACGCCAAACCCGATATCTTGAATCACCAAAGTAGACTGTAGATCGGCGATAAGCTGACTGGCTTTTTCAAAATTATTGCTTTTGATATTGATAGATGCTGTGCCCGTAAAGCCAATAATTTTTGAGCTATTGTTGGCGTATCTTGGATAAGTGCTTTGTCTGCCGGTTGTGACGACAACTTCTGGATAACGCTTGGCAATCTGCATCGCCGCATTGATGCTATTGTTCAATTCCTTAGCAATCGCAGCAGCTGTCGATGCTTGAGTGGTTTTAGTCATGACAGCGCGCATTTCGTCATTAGCAATTTCGCTTCTGACTTCGGTGTTAAAGCTAATACGGTTGTATCCTTCCGCTTGCGCTGGCATGGCAAAGGCGCTCGCGATTAAAGCAGAGCCAAATAAAGCAAAGGGAATTTTTGTCATTTTTCAAACCTCGCCAAACAGTTGAATAAACAGTTATAAAATTACTAACTGATACTTATATAAAGGATAGCCATCATTATAAAACTTATTTTATTATAATTTGTATCTGACTTTAATCATATTTGTAAAATTATGCTAATACCTAGCTTATTCAGCAGGGTTATTTAAAACAGCATAGGCATTAGCTAGCTGATTGGACTTTACCTAAGAATCATCTTTAATTTATGAATTTAGATTGATTTTGTCTTTAAGAAGAAATTCCATGAGTGCTTTTTGGGCATGCAGTCGATTTTCGGCTTCATCCCAAACCACAGAACGTGGATCATTTAATAGATCAAAGCTGATTTCCTCGCCACGATGGGCAGGTAAGCAGTGCATAAATAGGACATCAGGATCGGCTTTATCAAGCATGGCAGGGCTGACCTGATAAGGAGCGAATCGGCGCGCACGCGTCATTTGCTCAGATTCTTGACCCATACTTGCCCACACATCGGTAGCAATCAGATGTGCACCTTTGGCAGCCTCTTGAGGGTCTTCAACATAGGTCACGCAGTGGCTGTATTCTTCGATGAGTTCAGGGTTGGGTTCAAATCCATATGGCGCTGTCACACGCAGCTGAAAGCCGAATTGATGTGCTGCCAAAATGTAAGAGGCACACATATTATTGCCATCGCCGACCCAAGTGACAGTTTTGCCTTTGATGCTGCCGCGATGCTCATGAAAGGTCTGCATATCAGCAAGCAGTTGGCAGGGATGAAAATCATCAGTGAGTGCATTGATCACAGGCACAGACGAATGCTTGCAAAATAAATCCAGCTTGTCATGCTCAAAGGTGCGAATCATGATGATATCAACCATGCTTGAAATCACCTTGGCGGAGTCTTCGATAGGTTCTCCGCGACCAAGCTGCGTGTCTTTAGGCGATAAAAAGATGGCATGACCGCCAAATTGACCCATACCAGCCTCAAATGAGATGCGTGTACGAGTTGAAGACTTTTCAAAAATCATGCCAAGCGTACGCCCCACAAATGGACGATAAATCTCACCGCGGTGCTGCATTTGACGCAGCTCGCTTGCACGGCTGATGATAGCCTCAAGCTCAGCAGGCGTCATATCTAGGAGATTGCGAAAATGGCGTACGCTCATGATGAAGTGTTCCTTTAACGATCAGGGCAAATTTGTAGTATAGCATTGGATTTGGGGCTTGGCTATCATTTGGCGATAATTTGTTTTGCGATTAATAGGAATTGCGATTATTTAGACGCTTCTTTATTTAGCATAACTCAATGAAAATAAAGCAGTTATTTGGATTTGATCAATATTTTATGTAAACAAGCGTATATTTTTACAACTCGTTACATTTATTTGTGATAAAATTATTTAGATTCAAAATTTACCAAAAGGATATGTCATGGGTTTTGCCCATGCTAAGCCGATGATGACTAGGAGTAATTCATGGGAATTTATTTAACCGCAACCGGTCTTTATAAGCCTGCTTATCAAATCAGCAATGATGAGTTGGTGGCTACATTTAATACTTATGTCGATAATTATAATGCCGAACATGCCGATGCAATCGCAGCAGGCGATAGAGCTGCGCTTCAGCATTCCTCCAGTGAATTCATCGAAAAGGCATCTGGCATTAAATCTCGCTATGTCATCGATAAAAAAGGGATTTTGGATCCAAAGATCATGGCACCTATTTTTCCTGCTCGCAAGCTTGGCGAGGAGCTGTCTGTGATGGCTGAAATGGGGCTGGCAGCACTTAAAGATGCTTTGGCAAGTGCTGATCTGACGGCTGATGACTTAGATGGTATCATTTGTGCTTCATCGAATTTTCAGCGCTGCTATCCTGCCATTGCTATCGAAATTCAGCATGCCATTGGTATGGAGCATGGCTTTGCTTATGATATGAACGTGGCTTGTAGTGCGGCTACTTTCGGCATTGCTCAAGCGGTGGGTAGCATCAAAGCAGGACTTGGCAAAAAAATCGCTGTGCTAAATGTGGAGATCACCTCAGCACACCTAAATTGGCGTAATCGCGACAGCCATTTTATTTTTGGTGATGTGGCAGCTGCGACGATTGTTGAGGAATTACAAACGCCAAAAGGCTATGAAATTCTTGATAGTAAGCTCTACACGCAATTTTCCGCCAATATCAAAAACGAATACGGTTTTATGGATCGCAGCGAGTTTTTGGCGGCGGGCACCCAAATGTATGGCGACATCGAAGAGCCGGTCACTGATAAGCTATTCTTACAAGAAGGGCGTAAGGTATTCCGTGAAGTCTGCCCAAAAGTTTCAGAAATCATTACCACGCATTTGAGCGAAAATAATTTATCAGCCGATCAAATTAAACGCATGTGGCTACATCAAGCCAATATCAATATGATTGACCTGATTTTGCGCACAGTCGTGGGTAAAGATGCTGATAAATCCATCGCGCCTGTGGTTATTGCAGAATATGGTAATACCAGTTCGGCAAGCCCGGTGGTGGCATTCCACGAAACTCAAGAGGGAGTTGAAAGCGGAGATCTGTGCGTGATGTGTTCTTTTGGTGCTGGTTATTCAATTGGCTCGGTACTGCTTAAAAAAATATAAATTATTTATTAATTTTTAATTTAATAGATTAATTAATACGACCAAATCTAAAGCATCCCCTCTATCAGTTGGGATGCTTTAGATATTTTGCATATAAATTATATAAATTAATTGCAGTGGATGGATTGTTGTATTAATTAAAAATACGGTCAATAAATTTAGGTAGTGCCTTTATTTGCCAGATATTTATGCTTATGCTATGATTGTTCGTTTATTTAAAATTTTAACACAATATGAATCAGCTTAAACCTCACAATCCATCAATGGCGATTGTTTATCATTCAAATTATGGGCATACTCGCCGTGTCGCCCAAGCCATCGCTCGCGGCGCTGAAATGCTTTTACCTGTGTATTTGGTGGATATTGCCAACTTTGGCGAAGCGGACTGGCAGCGAATTGATGAGGCTTCATTAATTGTATTTGGTAGTGCTGTTTATATGGGCAGTGTGACCGCCGAATTTAAGATTTTTATGGATAGCACCTCAAAGCGCTGGGTGGATCGTCGGTGGCAAGGTAAATTTGCGGCAGGATTTGCCAATTCAGGTGGGCTTAGTGGGGACAAGTTAGCAGTGCTACAGCAGCTGTGTCTTTATGCCATGCAGCATGGCATGAATTGGGTTGGTCTGCCACTGATGCCGACGGGTAGCAGTGAGCAGGATTTAAACCGCCTCAGCAGTTTCTTGGGGCTGATGACTCAGTCTATTGATGCGCCCCCAGAGGTGACGCCTTGTGATGGCGATATTAAGACAGCCGAGTGGTTTGGTAATCACTTGGCGAAAACGATACTTAAGTTAGGCTAATCCATCTATTCTTAAAAGAGGCTTTTGCTTGGCAGGCAAGCACTCAAATAAGCATTTGTACAGACAAAAGGCATGGCGATCATGTCTTTTTTATTTTAGGCTTTTGGTTTACAATAGCCAGATGATAAGAATTTATTTTAATTGAGTGATTTATGAAAATTTATTTGGCAAGAAATCAAGTGCAAGCAGGACCGTATACGATTGAAGAGCTTAATACCATGTTGGCGTCTGGCGAGGTGGTGCTTGATGATTTGATTTGGCACTCGCCAATGACCACTTGGCAACGCTTGGGCGACTTGACCCAAAATCAATCCTATTATCAGCCTAATAATACACTGCCGCCTGAGCCGGCAACCTTGGCTGAGATCAAAGAAAAAACTGAGCCAAGGGGGTTTGGTGATAATGTGGATTTTAACCCAAATCACGCTCAATCAGCCGATAAACCTAAGCGAGTGAGCGTCGAAGAGCTGTATGGTAAAAAACCCGTTCAGCCAGTTGCCAATCCATCTCATCAGCAGCCTAATCAGTCGTCTGATGTCGTCGTCAGTAAAGATACGCAGGCAGTCTTGGCAAGCATTGGTTCTAGATTCATGGCGGTGATGATTAACTTTGTGCTGTTTATGTTAGCACTAATGCCTTTTTTGCAGCAATTTATGGCACTAAATCCCGATCCAGTTTTATTGAATACAGGTGATTTTGAAGCCCGCATGGCTTATGCCCAAGAGCTGGCAGCTCAGATGCCTGCACAGACGATGACGCTATCAAGTATTTTGATTATCGCCTATCTTCTCATCCAGTTTGTATTAATTGTCTCTCGTGCACAGTCGTTTGGTAAATTGGTTGCAGGTATTCGCACTGTGGACGCACAAACACTAGAAAAACCAAATTTTTTCAAACGAGTTGTGTTGCGTGTTGTGGTGCTATTTTTTATCTATCAATTAGCGAGTGCCTTGCCGATCGCGATTAATATGGCGCTGATTTTATTGATGATTAATTATATTATGGCAGCGCGCAGTCCGATCAAGCAAGGCTGGCATGATAAATTGGCAGGTACCGTAGTTGTAAAGACATCTGAAGTAAAATTTAAGAAAAAATCAGATCAGTGAGAGAATAATGACGCCAGAACAACAAGCGATTCTTGATCGAGTGCAGCTGCCTAATGATTGGAAGCAAGCACTTGCGCCTGCTTTGCTTAGCGAAAATATGGATAAACTGCGCGATTTTTTAAAGGCGCAATACAATCAGCAAAAAAACATTTATCCGCCAAAAAATCAAATATTTAACGCATTTCAGCTAACGCCTTTATCTGAAGTTAAAGTGGTTATTTTGGGTCAAGATCCCTATCATGGTATGGGTCAAGCCATGGGGTTGTCTTTTTCTGTACCCAAAGTTATCCCAAAGCCGCCCAGTCTTCAAAATATCTTAAAAGAGCTATCAAATGATCTGGGCGTACCCGTCAGTCATCATGGCGATCTTAGCTTTTGGGCGCAGCAAGGCGTGTTGCTACTTAACGCCACTTTGACCGTCGAGGCAGGGATTGCTGGTAGTCATCAAAAACAAGGCTGGGAAGAGTTCACAGACGCCGTGATTGAAGCCATTAATAATCATACCGACCGCACGGTTTTTATTTTATGGGGCAGTTATGCCAAACATAAAGGTCGATTTATTGATACTTCAAAACATTTGGTGCTGACCGCAAGCCATCCTTCGCCTTTGGCTGCAAATCGTGGGGGATTTTTTGGCACTCGACCATTTTCACGCACGAATGAATATCTGCAGCGCCATGGCAAAACGCCGATCAATTGGGCTCTGCCTCAATAGTTGCCACATATGATAGCACCATTTAATTGGGCTCATCATTCCAAGATCAGTTATGATCAGTATCACTTTTGGTCGATGGGTGATGTGCAAATGATGGATCGTGCTTTGGAAATCGCCAAACAGGGTGCTCGGCTTGGCGAGATTCCCGTGGGTGCGGTGGTTGTGCATGAGGGTAGGATTTTGGGTGAGGGCTATAACTGCCCAATTACTACCCAAGACCCGACGGCTCATGCTGAAATTGTGGCAGTTCGGCGCGCTTGTGAGCGTCTTAATAATTATCGCCTACCAAAAGGCTCTGTACTTTATGTGACGCTGGAGCCTTGTACGATGTGCTTTGGCGCCCTGATTCATGCTCGGGTGAGTCGTGTTGTGTTTGGTGCATTTGAACCAAAGGCGGGCGCTGTGGTCAGTCAGCTAACATTGCCAAACCAAGCCTTTTATAATCATAGCTTGGATATACAGGGCGGACTTTTGGCAGGGAAAAGTAGCGCCTTGTTGAGCGGTTTTTTTAGGCAGCGCCGCCAAGAAAAAAGAGCAGCCAAAGCCCAAGCCTAAAAATTACAATTCATCATCTATTAAAATATAGCCAAATTATTATGACTTATTCACAAGCAAACCTAAATAAACCAATCATCATCACCGTTGACGGTCCAAGTGGGGCAGGTAAAGGCACGCTCGCTTATCGACTGGCAGAGCATTTTGGTTTTGAGCTATTAGATAGCGGTGCGTTATATCGCATTGTTGGGCTGATGGCGCATCAGGCAGGACTGCTTGATGATGCCCCAGATGAGCTGGCTTTGTCTGACTTGACACAGTCGCTTGATTTGAGTTTTCTTCCAAATTCAAAAACCCGCGCCATTGATATCTATATCGATAAAAAGCCACTGCTTGATGATATCCGTAATGAAACTGTAGGCGGTTATGCTTCTATTGTCGCAGCATTCCCAAAAGTGCGTTCGGCGCTACTTGATTTACAAAGAAATATCGCTGATCAAAAGCCTGGCTTGGTAGCGGATGGGCGAGATATGGGCACGGTAATTTTTCCTGATGCACATGCAAAAATTTACCTCAGTGCAAGCGCTCAAGCTCGTGCCAAAAGGCGTGTTATCCAACTGACTCAAGCGGGTAAAGAAGCGAATTTTGATGACATCTTAGCAGACATCATCGCGCGAGATGAACGAGACGAAAATCGATCGGTTGCACCAAGTCGCCCTGCAGATGATGCGCTATTCATTGACAGTTCAAGTAAATCGGCTGACTTGGTTTTTGAAGAAGTCTTGCAATTCATCAATCAAAAGTTATCCCACTAATGCAAGTTTGGCATGGGATAAATCTGATTAAGCAGTGTTAGTTAAGCAATAAAACATAAAAAATACTACTCATTGCGATTTTAATCTGATATAATTAACAGGTTTACTGTATTTTTGTGTCGTCATTAAGTTTAAAACCAGCATTCCTTAATGGCGCACATCACTTGAACCGTACTGTGCTGGACAGGATACGGCTAATTTTAAGGTATTACTAATGAGTTTATCATTTGCTGAACTGTTTGAAGCAAGCCAATCAGAACAAGGTCTTAACATTGAGCGTGGCTCAGTGATCTCAGGTACTGTGGTTGCAATCGATAGCGATTGGATCACAGTTGATACAGGTCTTAAGTCTGAAGGTATCGTTGCTCGTGAAGAGTTCTTAAACGAAGCTGGCGAGCTTGAAGTAGCAGTAGGCGACAGCATCGACGTTGTGGTTGAAGCTGTGGACAACGGCATGGGTCAAACTGTGCTTTCGCGTGAAAAAGCGAAGCGTGAAGAAAGCTGGCGTGCGCTTGAACAGCTTCACGAAAACGATGAAATCGTTAAAGGTGTTATTTCATCTAAAGTTAAAGGCGGTTTCACTGTTGAGATTGGTTCGGTTCGTGCCTTCCTTCCAGGTTCATTGGTAGATGTTCGCCCAGTTCGCGAAACAACTCACCTAGAAGGTAAAGAGCTTGAATTCAAAGTCATTAAAATTGACAAACAACGCAACAATATCGTTGTATCACGTCGTGCCGTTATGGAAGCTGAAAACTCAGCAGAGCGTGATGAACTACTAGCCAAGCTAGAAGAAGGCATGGAAGTAGAAGGTATCGTTAAGAACCTAACCGACTATGGCGCATTCGTTGACTTGGGCGGTATCGATGGTCTATTGCACATCACCGATATGGCGTGGAAGCGTATTAAGCATCCATCAGAAGCGGTAGAAGTTGGTCAAGACCTTAAAGTAAAAGTTCTTAAATTTGACCGTGAACGCAACCGTGTTAGCTTGGGTCTAAAACAACTTGGTGCTGACCCTTGGACTGAAGTTGAGCAAACTTATCCAGTAGGTACCATCACCAAAGCACGCGTAACCAACCTAACAGATTATGGCTGCTTTGCTGAAATCGCTGAAGGTATCGAAGGTTTGGTACACGTGTCTGAAATGGACCACACCAACAAGAACATCCATCCGTCAAAAGTTGTTCAAGTTGGCGATGAAGTCAATGTGATGGTTCTTGAGATTGATGGCGAGCGTCGTCGCATCAGCCTTGGTATCAAACAAACTATGCCAAACCCATGGGCTGAGTTTGATAAGAACCATGAAAAAGGTCAAAAAATCAGCGGCACAATCAAATCAATCACTGACTTTGGTCTATTCATTGGTCTAGAAGGCGGTATTGATGGTTTGGTACATCTGTCTGATATTTCATGGACTGAGTCTGGCGAAGAAGCCATCCGCAATTACTCAAAAGGTGATACCGTTGAAGCGGTCGTATTGTCTGTTGATGCAGAAGCAAACCGTATCAGCTTAGGTATTAAGCAGCTAAATTCTGATCCATTTAACGAATACCTACTATCAAATGATCGTGGCGCTATCGTTAAAGGTACGGTAAAAGAAGTAGACGCTAAAGGCGCAGTTATTACTTTGGCTGATGAAGTTGAAGGTTATTTGCGCGTTGCAGACATTGCTCGTGAGCGTACCGAAGATGCTTCTAAAGTCTTAAGCATTGGCGATGAAGTAGAAGCTAAGATCGTTGGCGTTGATCGTAAATCTCGTAACATCAGCCTATCAATCAAGGCAAAAGATGAAGCGGATGAGCGACAAGCGATCAAAGAGCTTTCTAATACAGCAGCTGAAGCACAGCCAAAAACGCTTGGCGATATTTTCGGCGAGCAGCTGAAAGGCTAATTGCCCTAAGTATTGTTAAGCCTAATAAAAAAGAGCGATGTTAGTCATCGCTCTTTTTTATTGCAGTAAACTACTCAAATAGTAGTTGCAAATGTTTGAATGTGTTATGTATTAACAAAAAAAGCATTTTCTTTTTTTGTGTTTTAAGTTATTATTTTATTTTAAGGTTATTTTATAAAAGCTTGACTTGTGATTGAGGTAGGTAGTATGCAGGCGGTAATAAATAAATCTAATTTGATTTCAAATTTGGCATCAGTCTGCGAAGATTTAGAAGAGCGTGTCGTTGATGAAGCGGTGCGCTTAATGATTGCAATGATGGTAAATGAGTTGGTGCATGATGGGCGTATCGAGGTCAGAGGCTTTGGTAGTTTTTGTTTACATCACCGCTCTGCACGCATCGCCCGCAATCCGCGTACAGGCGAGAGCGTTTCTGTCAAAGCCAAAGCGGTTCCCCATTTTAAGCCCGGTAAAGCGCTGCGTAAAGCAGTGAATTCGGTTAATGACTGACTAAAAATAAGAGTTAATTATGCATATTATTTTAATCATCCTTTTGGTATTGGCATTCGCTTATTCTTTGGCACTTGTCGTTCTGAATAATCAAGCAATCGCTGTCAATTTATTATTTTCAAGCGTTGCAAATATGAGCTTAGGCTTGGTTTTGGTTGCAACAATTTTTCTAGGCGTTTTGATTGGAATTTTGCTTGCGCTTTTATTGTTTCGCGTCTTTCAAAATAAATGGGAAATCAGTCGTCTCAAAAAAGAAAAAGCTGCCATTCAAGCCGAACTTAGTGAAGCCAATCTTAAGTTAGCCCAGCAAGCTGAAGAGATTCGCAGATTGGAGCTTGAACATCAGCCAAATGCATCAACCTTAGCTGAATCCATGTCACCAAAAGTGACCAATGATAACTACCATAATCCGAATTTATAAATTAAATTCTTATCAATGGCGGCTTTTTGGTAAATTGCGAAAGCAAGTGAAATATGCTATGATTGCCGCCATAATTTTAATAAAAAGCCGTTATTTGCGGCTTTTTATATTGATAACAAGGATATCTTATGGCGATTACTTCACCCATTATTGTAGCGGTTGATAAGCATAACTTAAACGACGCATTAGCTTTAGCGGACAGCTTAGATCCGGCACTATGTCGTCTAAAAGTGGGTAAAGAGCTATTTACTGCATGCGGTACCCAAGTGGTCAAGGCATTTCATGAACGTAAATTCGAGGTGTTTTTGGACCTAAAATTCCACGATATCCCAAATACCACAGCACAAGCGGTGCTTTCGGCGGCTGATATGGGCGTATGGATGACTAATATTCATGCCATGGTCGGCACCGACGCGATGCGCTTATGTAAGACCCGCTTACAAGATGGCGGCTATGATACGCTACTGATTGCGGTAACTGTCCTGACTTCTATGACGGAGGCTGACTTATCTGAGCTTGGTATTCAGCGTCCGTTGAGCGAGCAGGTCTTGCATTTGGCGGGATTGACGCATGATTCAGGATTGGATGGGGTTGTCTGTTCAGCTCATGAGGCGCAGCTTTTGAAACGAAAATTTGGCCAACAGTTTAAATTAGTTACTCCTGGTATTCGCTTGTTAGAAGATGCCAAAGATGATCAAGCGCGTATTTGCACTCCAAATCAAGCACTGCAAAACGGCTCGGATTATTTGGTCATAGGGCGCTCAATCACAAACGCGCCTAACCCGAACGATAAGCTTCGGACAATCTTAGCTGGTATTTAATTAATTCAGCATCCACTAAAACTAAGCCCTGTGACCAAACAGGGCTTAGTTTATGATAATTGGTAAGTCTGCCTTATTGATAACGCGTTGGATCGGCGATCTGGGCATCCATAAAGCCTTGCTTGCGCAGGTGACAGCTGTCACAGTGACCACAAGCGCGTCCAGACTCATCCGCTTGATAGCAAGAAACGGTCAGTGAATAGTCCACGCCTAATGAGACACCCAGCTTTAAGGTTTCAGCTTTCGATAAATTTTGTAATGGCGCAATGATGGATAAGTGGTTGCCTTGTCTGCCTGCAACAGTGGCAAGGTTTGCCATGGTTTCAAAGGCAGCGATATAGTCAGGGCGGCAGTCAGGATATCCTGAATAATCCACCGAACTTACGCCGATGATGATGGCGGAAGCTTGTGTTACTTCAGCGACTGCGAGCGCATAGGACAAAAAGATCGTATTGCGCGCTGGCACATAAGTGATCGGTGCAACTTGATCATCATCGTTATAGATGATGGATTCATCGTGATCTGGTACTGATAGAGTCATATCGGTCAATGCCGAACCGCCAAGTTTTGCGATATCAATATCAATCACATGATGCCTGATGCCAAGTTTTTTGGCGATATTTTGAGCGGCGTCAAGCTCGCTTGAATGGCGCTGACCATAGCGAAAACTGACGGCAGTGACAGTATTAAATTGTGATTTTGCCCAGTATAAGCAGGTGGTTGAGTCCAGCCCCCCTGAAAATAATACGACGGCGTTTTGATTGTTATTCATATGATATTTCATTGGATAAAGTTTTAAGAAAGATACTCCAAATTGTTGCATATTTCAACTATTTTTTTAGCCAAGATTCTTTCATCAATACAAATGCTATCAAAGCATGATAGAATGAGCAGCCATAATTGATCTAAATTTGCTGTTCTGAGGGATGAATGGAAGTCGAAATTATCAAAATTATTCTAGCTTTTATTGTGCTGATTAACCCATCGGCAGCCTTGGCGATGTTCGTTAATTTTACACATGGATACAGCTATGAAGATAAGCGCCGTGTTGCGCGGATTGCCAGTGCGACAGTGTTTATCACGATTGCATTTTTTTCATTATTTGGTGAGACCATGTTGCGCGGTTTGGGCATCTCGTTGGGATCGTTCCGAGTTGCAGGCGGGATTTTGCTATTTTTGATCGCGCTTGGTATGATGAATGATGGAAATAATCCCGTCAAGCCCAACGAAGATGAGCTAGAATTATCTCAGCCTAAGGCAAAAGATCCAAGCTCTTTGACAGGCATTGCAGTGGTACCGCTAGCGATCCCGATGATGGTTGGACCTGGCGGCATCTCCACCGTCATTATCTATTCGTCTCAAGTGACAGGTGTTGTTGGGATGTCACTGATCATTGTTGCAGGGCTGTGTATCAGTATCTTGTGTTATTTGTCTTTGATGGCGGCAGGGCGGATTAGTAGACTGCTTGGAGATACTGGCTTAAATATCATCAACCGCATTATGGGGATTATTTTGGCGGCTTTAGCGATAGAAATCATTGTGGCAGGCTTAAGAACCATTTTCCCAAATTTATTATAATCAGCCAAACAGTTTAGACTAAAGATAGCTTTAGTCTTTTTCTTGGATGGGTGTTTTTAATCGGTCACGATTCGGCGACAGTTTTGCCGATAGCTCAGATGATATGGGTAAAATCCCCCCGTCCATCATATCAGCTAATACTTCAGCACAAAACGGCGCAAAGCTAAAGCCCTTAGATCCCATGCCATATAGACAAAATATATGGCTACTATTGGCAAGCTTACCGACCAAAGGGTGATAATCTGGCGTTTGGGCACGGATGCCAACCCGACCTTTAAAATTGGCATCTTTAGAAATATTTAAAGCATGGCAGTAGTTGGGCAGAGCTTGGCTGAATTTTTGGAAGTTGCTAAGATGCTCATCGTCATTGACCGTCGTATCTGTGCTATTGCGTATAAAGCTTGCGCCAAACAATAGGGATCTTGATTGAGTCTTAGGATCAAAAAATTCAGTGCTATAACCATCATATTTGATGGCGTTAGCAGCTTGAGTTGGCTGATGTGGATCGTCATTGTTGGTAAGGGCAAGCCAAGTGACTTGACCACGAATTTTTCGGCAATTAAAAAGCCGATCATCAATGAAATGACTGGCAAATCCTGCAGCGATCACGACTTGATCAAAGATGAAGTTTTGATCATTCTCACCATTAAATGCTGTCAGATCGACCCCATTTTCTTGCTCATGGATCTGCATGACCCTATAAGGGTGATGTATAAAATGATCTTTGAGCGTAGCAGCGATATTGGCTGGATATAAAATACCGCCCATGGGGATGTGCGCAACGATCTCTGTTTGTAGTAGGTCTTGGCTGAGTGCAGAGCTGTCTTTTTGTGGATGATGGGTGCTGATGAGTGATTTTGGATAATCATCAATCAGCGCCTGTCTTTTTTTGACCGTTTTTTGACTGGGTAATAAAAAATCAAGAACGCCAATATGGTCAAATATTTGTGAGTGCAAATTCATTGCCTTGTAATGGCGATATGAATACAAAAAACTGACTGTAGGCAGATGAGTGGCAGCATGATCTAACAGTGTTAATTTGGGTGCGAACAATGCACATGGATTGCCCGAAGCGCCCGTCATGATGGCATCAGGCTCAAACAAATGCACCTCATGCCCGCGACGGCTCAAGGCAGTGGCAGCGCTGACGCCACTGATGCCACCGCCGATGATTGCGATTTTTTTGGGCTTAAAATCTGCTTGATCATGACTTAGGGTGGGCTGATTAGGCGTTGGTGCTGTACACAGCATCTGCCTTTTTCGTCCAAAGCCTGCCGACTTAATCATATCAAACCCTGCATCAATCAAGCCGCGGCGTACAAATCCTGCCGCAGTAAAAGTTGCGACTGTGGTTTGGCTATGAGAAATCCGTGCCATCGCCTTAAATAAATCATCGCTCCACATGTCTGAGTTCTTAGCAGGAGCGAAGCCATCTAAAAACCATGCATCGATCCGCGCACTATGTTCGTGTTGATTATTGGCAATTTCATTCAGGCTATCTAAAGCCTCGCCAAACCATAAATCCAAAGTAATCCGCTCACTCAGATGTAAGCGGTGGCATCCTGCTAAAGGTAGGGGGTAACTTTCAATCAGCGCATCCACCCAATCACTTAAGCCATCGTCAGTACGCCATACAGATAATGCCTGTGCAAAATCATCACGATTGAGCGGATATTTTTCGGTGCTGATAAAGTGTAATCGAGCGGATTTTGGGGCTAGTTTTTGCCAAAGCTGACAAACTGCTAAAAAGTTTAACCCTGTCCCAAATCCAGTTTCAGCGATAATAAAACGCTGACCATCACTTAAACGACCAAATCGGTCGGTCAGCTGATTACCATTAATAAACACATGATGAGTCTCGCTCAAACCGCCAGCTTTTGAAAAATATATATCATCAAAATGCCGTGATGCGGGCACAAAACAGCCATTATGATCTTCTTTCCAGACGATATCAGCGGTTTTAAGCGTGTCTGTCATCATCTGCCTCGCTATGACTTAGGAAGGACTTGGATAAAGGGCTTGACATCGACATGACTATACACGCCTGCGATGATATATGGATCTTGTGCTGCCCAAGCTTTGGCGGCATGAATATCCTCAAACTCAGCCACCACCAAGCTGCCACTCATGGCAGGCTCTCCATGTGCGATGGGCGTGGGACCAGCAATGATGAGTCGATTCTGCGCCATCAGTGCGTTCAAGCGGTCAAGATGAGCAGGTCTGGCTTCGGTGCGCTTATCTAGACTGTCAGCGACATCGTGACCAATAATGGCAAATAACGGCATATTGTCTCCTTTGACTTAAAATCAGTGATTAAATATGGGGATGCGGCGTTCATTCAGCGCCGATCTCCAAGCGTCATCGTGCGCTTGCCCACCAACAAGCATGGCAATGATACCAAATTGATGGTGAGCCAATCGCTCCACTTTGCGCAAAATTCCACGATCAGGGGCGGTATCGGTATTGATCACTAAATAAATTTGCGCTGATAAGTGATGAGCGTCTGAAAGCAGCGCATCTATTTGCGCGCGCGTATCAATCACCCCAAAATCTTTGATTGCACTGATGGGAATGTGATCGTGGTAAGGTTTTTCAAGTGTGGCGATGACCAATCGATCGCTCAATACAACAGGTGCAGCAGTCGTGGGCGTAGGCGCTTGATAATCATCCGCATCAATGATGGTCTGGCTATAAAAATTCATCAAATTGGCATAATAGGGCGCTTTGATATCAATACTAAATTGTTGGCGAGCTCTCATGCGACTGTACAAATATGCCGCCAAGCGAGGCAGAACGCCATAAATCATCAGGCTTATCATTGCCAATAGGGCAAATTGTGCAGGCGTGTGATTTGATTCATTGGGCAATGTTAGCCCCAGCTGACTGGGGAGATAGCCGATGATATTTATCATACGATAAAAATGATGATCAGCCAGTAGTGTTGATTCCCAATGAAAGCTATAGCTTTTGAATAAAAACAAACCGAGCATGCCTAAGATACTGCCCATCAGCCCAAATAGCCAAGCTCCGTGCAAGATACTGGCAATCTGCCACCGCTTAGTAGGCTTGATCGTATCATTTAATACACCAAAACAAACTTTGCGAATGCTGGTATCGCCATCACTTAGCTTATCAAATAGCTTGTTTTTAAGGGTGATATGCTCCACCGCGCTGCCTAGCATCGAAGGGCGGTGGGGTAATGCAAGTGATGTCAGCCACCACACCAAAGAAAGCGTATGCCAACCTAATAAAGCCACCATCAAATAAAAAAAGTTAATCGCTTGAGAGCCAAGCAGACCCGCCACACCAATCAGTGCCAAGATAAAATAAAGCAGATAAATCAATTTAATGACACTTAAGACGCTATACTGTGCCTCTGATAAGGTCTCTATGATGCGCCCATCGCTGTCAATTTTTTGGGCGCGAATAAACAGTTTGTCAAATGCCGTGCCGTTTTCTGACTTGACAACTTGGGTGATGACTTTTGGGTCTTGAGCGAAAATATAATTTTGATCTTCAAGCCGTCTGATCACTTCTAAGTGCTGATGCGCTTTTATAGGATCGTCTGTTATCATGTCGCATTCTCACTGGTCGCTGGCGTAGGCTGTAGGGCGCTGAGCTCGGCATTGAGTTTGATCAGTTTATTTTGTAAGTCTGGATCGGTCTTGAGCGCTAATTGTTTATTGATTTTTTTAATTTGAGTGCGTAGCTTAGCTGCAGCGATCGCATTTTTGGCATGGGTTTCGTCAATTTCGGTATGTTGACGTTGGCTAAGTACATTCACCATGGCGGACTCGATGGTGCTTACAACTGGCTTTGCTCCTTGTTCGATGGTCGTAGCGACTCGATCAAGATGCTGATGATAACGGCGGCGCAGATGGTTTTGCTCTGTGATTCTATCATCATCACTTAATGTACGAAAGTGTGGTACGACATCAATGCAGTCCACAGGGCAAGGTGCCAAGCACAGCTCGCAGCCTGTACACAGATCGGTAATGATGCTGTGCATGTGTTTGGCGGTGCCGATGATGGCATCAACAGGGCAGGCGGGTATGCATTTGGTGCAGCCGATACAGTCGGCTTCTTGGATGGTGGCTCGCACTTCTTTGGGTCGATTGGTCAGCGGATCGATTTGCCACTGGCTTGGGGTGGCAGGCTTAGTAGGTCTGTTAAGTGTGTTTGCAATGGCATCAGTCACCGCTTGACCACCTGGGACGCACAAATTAATCGCTTCACCGTTCATCACGATGCCATGCGCATAAGGCAGACAGCCATCATGATGACCACATAAGCCACATTGAGTTTGCGGTAAAATTGCATCAATGGCGGCAATGGCTTGACGATCAGTGTCGTCTAAGCTTTGTAAATTTAACGGCTTAAATAAGATGGGTAAATTATCTAAGCGCTCTGTCGTGTATGTAATCATGGTATCTTGTTGATTAGGCGTTCACCACCGCTTGAATCAGTGAGTGAGCGATGGTGCCTTGGTTTGGAATGGGTGGCAGCTGATCGATATCAAAAAATTGAGCGTCGGCAAGCTCATTGCGCTGAATTTTGATTTGACCATGTTTATAATTAGCGATAAATCCAACCATCAAATTGCTTGGATAAGGCCAAGGCTGACTGTCAAAATATTGAACATTGTCAATATGCAGTCCCGCTTCTTCGAAGACTTCGCGGTGAGCCGCCATGGGCAGCGTTTCACCAGCCTCCACAAAGCCTGCAATCAAGCCATAAATACCACTTTTATGGCGATGATGACGCGCCAAAAGAATCTGTTTTTTGTGGGTCGTAGGATGCGTGCGAGTAATGGCAACAATGACGCAAGGCTGTACTCTGGGATAGGCGCGGTGACGGCATTTTGGGCAAATTTTAGCATGTTCGCCCTGGGGATGCGCAGCTGTCTTAGCGCCGCAGCGACTACAAAACTGATGATCATTGTGCCAACCGATCAGCATAATCGCGCGAGCCATCAAGTTTAGCGTCTCATCATCTATCACGGTCAAAAATTCACGAAAACTGATGATTTTTAGGTTTCTGATGGTTTTGGTGTCATAGCCTTGACCATAAGCAAAAATACACCCAAGCTTGATGGCATCATCTACAGTCATGGCATGACTGATCGGTAGCTGATCTGATGGACATAAAAATAAGGATTGCTCGTCATGCGTTTCTGCAAAACCCAGATGGATAGCTTCGCTTGGCGCGTCGGGCAGTTTTAGCACAAATGGCAGCCCATCGCTTGTACACAAAATACCATCGCCTTGGATGAGCCAGATTTTAGCCGTCATGATAGCACCTTGGCGCGCCATGCCGCATCAGCCTCGCTATCAGACTTAGACAGCGTGAGTAGATCTGCATACTGCGATAGATCATTAAATTTGGATCCGCCGGCGTGGGTGTCGCCACCTGCAGTGTCGTCATCATCAATTGCCATCGCAATCTGACCACCTGTCATCGCCAAATACACCTCAGCCAAAATCTCTGAGTCAAGTAATGCCCCGTGAAAGGTGCGATCCTTTTGACCGACGCCAAGCCGCTTGACCAAAGCATCCAAGCTGTTTTTTTGACCAGGATACATCTGCTTGGCGAGCGCCAGTGTGTCGGTAACTTGAACACTGGCTGCAAAATTGCTTAAGCCTGCACGGTTAAATTCCATGTTCAAAAATTTCATATCAAATGTGGCGTTGTGCGCGATAATCTCACTGCCTGCCATAAAGTCATAAATCTGCTGCGCAACTTCAGCAAATTTGGGCTTATCCGACACAAACTCATTACTGATGCCATGAACTTGTATGACCTCATCATCCATGGGCTTTTCAGGATTGATGTACACATGTAAAATATTGCCTGTAAATTTACGCCCAACCAATTCAACAATCCCGACCTCAACGATGCGATCGCCACCAACTTCATCAAAACCTGTGGTCTCAGTATCCATGATCAGCTGCCTTTCGGCCGCGCCTCGATTATCAGGCTTGGGTAAAATTGGCCAAAAATCAGGATTAGCGCGGCTGGTATCACCATCATAAGCAGGGTTTTGAATGGTGTTATATTCACCAATTTTTGGCGCTTGAGTGCGCTCATTCGGCTCTACTGATGTCATCTCATCGTGGGGCGGATATGGCGCACCTGAAAAACCTTGATCATAAGGCGCGAGCGGTTCTGCCAAATCCATCTGACCACCTGTCATCGCCAAATACACTTCAGCTAAGATCTCTGAGTCAAGCAATGCCCCGTGAAAGGTACGATCCCTTTGACCGACGCCAAGCCGCTTGACCAAAGCATCCAAGCTATTTTTTTGATTGGGGAAGTTTTGCTTGGCGATGACATATGTGTCAATCACCTGAACGCGATTTGAAAAGTCAGTCAAGCCAACACGGTCAAATTCCGCCTTCAAAAATCGCATATCAAACTCTGCATTATGTGCGATGACTTGGCTATCTACCATAAATTCATAAATAAACTGCGCCACTTCGGCAAATGTAGGCTGCTGCGCGGCAAATTCATTACTGATGCCATGAATGCTCATGACTTTATCGCCCATCGGTCTTTGGGGGTTGAGATACACATGTAGCACATTACCTGTGTATTTGCGATCAATCATCTCAACAACACCGATCTCGACAATGCGATCGCCGTCAAGCTCATACATGCCTGTCGTTTCGGTGTCAAAAATTAATTGACGCTTTGGATTACCGCGATTGATAGGCTTTGGTAGGATTGGCCAAAATTCACTGTCTGCACTTTGTGTATCGCCCGTATAATTGGGATTTTGGATGATATTGTGCGTGTAATGGCGCTCTGGTTTGGGCGTACCCACCATGAAATTTTCGTCATTTTGGGCTGTGGGATTGGGGGAAAGTTCATCTCCAAAACTATCCACGCCTTGATTGGCTAACTGATCTGCCATTTCGTTGCCAGCATGGCCGGCATGACCTTTGATCCACTGCCAATCAATGATGCGATTTTGGGTCAGCTGATCCAATCTTTGCCACAGATCTTGATTTAAGACAGGTTTACCATCTGCTTTTTTCCAGCCGCGCGACTTCCAACCGCTGATCCACTGAGTAATGCCGTCTTTGACATAGCCTGAATCCGTCCAAAGCTGTAAAGGTATCTGTGCAGGTGATACCTCCAACGCTGTGATGGCAGCCATCAATTCCATGCGATTATTGGTGGTGTCAGGCTCACCGCCCCACAGACGCCGTTCATCGCCATTGCAATACTGCAAATACACGCCCCAGCCGCCTGCAGATGCGCCTTGTTTTCCATTGCCTTTACAGGCGCCGTCGGTATAAGCGATATTAAGTTGGCTCATGATGCTTGCTCATATGATTTATAGTAATCGGAATATTATAAATCATTGCAGGGCTTTGTGCGAATTTTTTGGTCTGGGTTTGGTCTATGGAGAGCAGCTTTGAGTATGATATAATGCATTATTTACCGCAAATTATGACTATTTATGACTCATCAGCCCATGCTAAGCCATCGTTTTGACCGTTTATTTGAGACCAAATTTTTATATGCGCCCAAAACTGTCCAACACCAAGACATTCAAAGCATTTCTCAAGCCTTAGATTCGAAAATGCCGCTTTTTTTGGAAATCGGTGCAGGCAAAGGCAAGCACGCCATGCTATTTGCCAGCTCAAATACGGACAAGCATTTGATCGCCATTGAAAGAACTCGTGAAAAATTTAACGCATTCCAAAAACAAGCAGATCTAGGCGAATTTAAAAATCTCACTGTCATTCATGCTGATGCCATTGCCTTTTGTGTGCATTTTATTGCGCCCAATTCGCTTGATGGCGTATTTATTCTTTATCCAAATCCTGAACCGCATAATAAAAATCAGCGCTGGCTCAATATGCCGTTTTTTGAATTTTTATTATCGCGTCTGAAAGTTGGGGGATTTATCACGATTGCCAGTAACATTGAGTCTTATATGGATGAAGCGTGTCAGCGTTTGGACGAAGTTTGGCAGCTGCCTTATACCAAGCATACCATTGATCCTACCTCGGCACGCACGCATTTTGAGATCAAATATCTGGCCCGTGGTGAAAATTGTCAAGAAATTATCCTCACCAAGCCTGCTGGTTATCAGACCAGATTTGATCATGTGCTTGTAAAAGAGCAGGCTGTATGAAGCCAAAAATCGCTGTGATCGGTGCCGGTGCCGCTGGACTCATGGCGGCTGAAGTGCTGTCTTCATATCCTGTCTCGGTGCATGTCTATGATCACAAACCAACCGCCGCGCGCAAAATACTCATGGCAGGCAAGACTGGCTTAAACATCTCGCACAGTGAGCCTTTTGGGACTTTTGTGAATCGCTACACACCAAATGATTGGCTAACTGGGTATCTTGAGTCATTTCATGCCGATCAGATCGTTGCGTGGATGAATTCTTTAGGTATTAAAAGCTACATTGGCTCATCTGGCAGAATCTTCCCAGTGGAGATGAAAGCCTCAAAACTCATTCGCGCGTGGCTGTCTCGGCTGGATGGTCAAGGTGTTCAGTTTTATTATCGTCATCGCTGCACTCAGATATCAGGCAGGGTATTAAGCTTTGATAAACTTGATGCTAAGGCTGAAGTTATCGATTCTTTTTATGCTGACTATGACGCGGTCATCTTGGCTTGTGGTGGCGGATCGTATCGAGCGCTTGGCAGTGATGGCGCTTGGCAGCAGTGGTTCGATAAAGATTGCTTAACGCCGCTATATGCCAGCAATGTCGGCGTTTTGGTTGAATGGTCGTCTTTTATGGCGCCGTTATTTGGTCAGCCATTAAAGCGTGTTCGGATCAGTGTGGGAGGTGAGTCGCATCAAGGCGATGTCATCATCAGCCACTATGGGCTTGAAAGCGGGCTCATTTATCGTCTCAATCAAGCAATGCGCCAAAGCCAACACGAAAACGGCTTTGGGTTATCTGTCGATCTTATGCCTGATAAGTCTGTCGATGCCATTTATCAAACTTTAAGCCAAGCTAAAAGAAAGTCGCTGAATACCTTACTCAAAAAAGCGGGTCTAGATGCTGTCAAAATCGCTGTCTTAAGAGAATGCACGCCTAAGTCGGACTGGTCAGATGCTGTGAAAATGGCAAAGCATATCAAAAATCTAACGATACAAGCCACAGGCTTTCGACCGATGGATGAGGCGATTAGTACTGGCGGCGGCATCAAGCGCATGGCTTTAGATGACGATCTGCAGCTCATCTGTGAACCGGGCGTATTTTGTGCCGGCGAGATGCTTGATTGGGATGCGCCGACGGGCGGTTATTTATTAACCGCTTGCTTGGCCACAGGGCGTGCGGCAGCTTATGGCGTCTTACGATTTTTAAATATTGATCAATAAAATCATTAAGCTCATTGGCTTGTATCTTATGATCATAAACGAGCTAATCAATGAATTTGGCGACCAATGCTTCGCTGTCGGTGCGCGCATCGAGCGCCACAAGCAAAGCATAAGCACCAATGAACTTACGACTGATAAACATCATTTCTTTGGGCGGTAGGCTAAATTCGCGCGACTGCATGCCATTTTTGGCGGTATTCATCACTCTAGCATACAAATCGCTGCCTGACCAAATATATAAGCCTTGCTCATCAAGATGTGTAGAATGACCGCTATGCCGTTCATTAAGTGCTTGTGCATGAGCAAAGGGCTCACAAGCCATCAAAAACACTTCTGCCATATCAGACTTCGGCTTACCGTTTAGCTGATCAAAAAAATCATAGCCTGTCATGGCAGCCATCATCTTTTGCTTGTCTTGATGATAGCCTGCGCTGATTAGTCCGCGCGCGATACTCAAAAGATGATCGTCAAATTGCTTGATTGCCCCAAAGTCTAATAAAATCAGTTTATCAATGCCATCTTCATAGCGCACCAAATAATTACCAAAGTTAGGATCGGTTTGCATCTCGCCCCACTCAAACAGCTCGCGGATAACAATCTCAATGGCAGCTTGTCCAAGCGCATTTTTGCGGTCTTGGGGCAGGGTGGTGATGACAGGATCATTCAGCGAGACACCCGCCTCAAAGCTCATGCAGATCAATCGATTGGTGCTATAGTTATCATAAATCGTCGGTACAACATAACGCTCATCATCCGCCAAATAACGAGCAAAACGCTTGGTGGTCTCTGCCTCAAGCTGATAATCCACTTCGCGGTGCAAAAGCTCACCGATCTCCTCAAACCAAGCATCCAAAGCTTTGGTCTGTGGCACAGCATTGGTAATCTTTAATAAATGCTTAAAAATAGATAGATCAGAATCAATCGAATCAGCTACCCCTGGATACTGCACTTTGAGCACCACATCTCGGCCACTGAACTTATGCACAGCCTTATGAACCTGTGCCAAGCTTGCTGTACCTATGGGAGTGCGATCGATCTCAAAGTCGGCGACTTGTTCGCCAAGCTCTGCTTTGAGTGTTTCATAGATGACATGCCAAGACAGCGGAGCAGTTTGAGCATCCAATGTGTGCAGGGCATTTAGGACTTCTTTGGGTAGAAAATGCTCGCCATATAGCGCAAGCATTTGACCGACTTTGACCACTGAGCCTTTTAATTTACCAAGTTCACTCACCAAGTAGTCTGCTTGCTCTTGCATTAAGGTGTGCTTAGCGATCTGCCTTTCTTCTTTAGTCATCAAAAGACCGCTCATGCTAGACTTTGCCCAATTTTTACCGATATTTAAAGAAGTTTTTGCAATCGATAGACGACGTGAAAATGGTGAAGTTTTAAGTTTATTAAGTGGTTGGCTCATTGCTTCGATTGAATAAATAATAGTTGTAAATGGCTGTATTATAGCAAATTTCTGTTCATTTGACATCTGTCAAATCTGATAAGATGATTTTGCAAAATTAAAAAAAAGGATGGTCAAACCATCCTTTTTTATCAGATCAGCGCTTGATGGCACGCCAGCCGATGTCGCGGCGGTACTGCATTCCCTCAAATTGGATGCTCCCAATCGCTGCTAAGGCGTCTTTTTGGGCGGTTTGAATATCATCTGCCAGTGCTGTCACACATAAAACTCGTCCACCGTCGGTAACGATGTCATTGCCTGATTTTTTGGTGCCAGCATGGAAGACTTTTAGGCGGTCTGTTTGGGTGTCAAGCCCTGTAATGACATCGCCTTTAGAGCTAGATTCAGGATAGCCGCGACTTGCCAAAACCACGCCCAATGCCACTTGATCCGACCACTTAGCTTCACTTGGTAAATTCCCCATAAGACCAGCTTCGATCAGACGGGTCAAGGAGCTTTCAAGGCGCATCATAATCGGCTGAGTCTCTGGATCGCCAAATCGGCAATTAAACTCGATCACATAAGGGTCGCTTTGCTCATCAATCATCAGCCCTGCATACAAAAACCCTGTATAAGGCGTGCCATTGGCTTTCATCGCCTCAACGACAGGGCGAATGACACGTTCAATCACCTTATCGTGCACCGCTTGAGTAACCACAGGCGCTGGCGAGTATGCGCCCATACCACCTGTGTTAGCGCCAGTATCGCCCTCAAAAATACGCTTATGATCTTGACTGGTCGCCATCGGTAGGATGTTTTCGCCATCAATCATACAAATGAATGATGCTTCTTCACCTGATAAAAATTGCTCAATGACCACGCGGCTGCCTGCATCGCCAAATTTATTGCCATCAAGCATATCATCAATCGCATCGAAAGCCTCAGCTTCATCCATGGCGACGATCACGCCTTTACCAGCTGCTAAGCCATCTGCTTTAATGACGATGGGCGCGCCTTTTTCACGCACATAGTTCTTGGCGGCTTCAACTTCTGTAAAGACTTGATAATACGCCGTGGGGATGCCATGTTTTTGCATGAATTCTTTAGCAAATGCTTTTGAGCCTTCAAGCTGAGCGCAGTATTTGGTCGGACCCCAAACGGCAATGTCTGCCTTGCGCAAATCATCTACCACGCCAGCGACCAGTGGCGCCTCAGGTCCGACAACCACAAACTTAATCTCATGCGTTTGACAAAATTCAATCAGCGCATCATGATCGGCAACATCCAGATCAATATTTTGTAGTTTTGGCTCAATATCAGTGCCAGCATTACCGCGCGCAACATAGACGGTTTTGACTTCATCATCTTTTGCACAAGCCCAAGCCAAAGCGTGCTCACGACCCCCTGTGCCAAGTACCAAAATATTCATCATTCCCCCAGTGATTTGTTAAGAAATTGGCGCTTATTGTAACAAAAATTTGACAGATCGCCAATGAAGTTATGAAAAAAAGCGCCAGTTGTTTTGGCGCGTGATGGTTAGGCGATATGGATGGTGTATGACTCTGCATCGAGCCGAGCGATGAGCGTATCACCGCTGACGAGCCTGCCAACACCTTTGGGCGTGCCTGTATAAACGATGTCGCCTTGACGCAAGCCAAACTTTTCATGCAAAAAATTTAATTGATAAGCGATATCAAATAAAAGCTTATTGGTACTATCATCTTGACGGATATCACCATTGACCGTCAGCGATATCTGATGCGTTGTTGGTATGCCTTTGGTCAAAATGGATAACCACGCACCATCACGAAAGCCTTTGGCGGTCGTCCATGGCATGCCTTTGGCTTTTAGATGACTTTGGACGTCACGCGCTGTCAAATCAAGCCCAATGCCATATCCTAAAATACAGCTTAGGTCGGGCGTTTGGTCGTCCGCCACATCTTCACCGATATATATTACCAGTTCAACTTCGTGATGGATATCCTCTGAATAATTTGGCAGTCTTAAAGTGTCATCTGTACTCAAAGCTGTGGTCGGCTTTAAAAAGACCAAAGGCTCACCAGTAGGCACATTGCCAAGCTCACTGATATGCTCAGCATAGCTACGACCAATGCAGTAAATGTTATTGACAGGGGCGGTGCTACCATCTTTAAATATGACGTGCTTCATAAAAATCCTCAACGGTTTTGTCGGCAGTTTTTACCAAATTATAGTAGCAACATTCATCCATCAAATCAATCTTCAATTACCCAGATGAGCCATTAAGATCATCAAAAACTATGAGCGGCAATGATCACTGATCAGTCCCGCCAAATAAGGGTGGTAATAGGCTGGTAAATCATGCCCCATGCCGCTGACCAGCACAAAGCGAGCGTTTGGGATGACTTTAGCAAGAAATCTGCCATGGCTTGGCGCGACCAAACCGTCTTTGTCGCCATGAATGACCAACGTATTCGCGCGGATCTGCTTGGTGAAGCGCAATATCGAACCTGATGCCAAAATGGCGGTCAGCTGCTGCGAGACGCCCAATGGATGAAAATTTCTTTGGTAGCGCTTTTCAGCGATGGCGCGCGTCCCTTTGATGTCTAAATGCCCAGGCGATCCGACCGCCGTCATAAACCATACGCTATGACGCACCATATCTCTTTCAGAATGACTTTCGGGGCGACGGACAAATGTCATAAACTGCTTGGGATTTGGCGGTCTTAAAAATGCCCGATTGGATGTAGAAAATAGCAGTGATAAATTTTTGATATATTTGGGATAACGCGCTGCGACGATTTGTGCGATCATGCCACCCATCGAAGCTCCAACAAGATTGACATCGCTAAGCTGCATGGTCTTGATCAGCCGTGCCACATCTTCTGCCATATCCGTCAGCGTATAGGCGACTTGCTCTGAGCGATTGGAAAGACCTGCCTGCATTTTTAGCATCATTTTGAAGGTGTTCAGTCTGGGCAGCCCATCAATTTGGATTTTGCTTGATAAGCCTGTATCACGATTATCAAAGCGTATGACAAAAAATCCAGCATCCATAAACAGTTTTAAAAATTGGTCAGACCAAAACATCATCTGTGAGCCAAGACCTGTAATAAAGATCATCGGTGGGTGCATGGGGTTGCCACCCGCTTCCACACAAAGCTCAATGCCTTCACCGATATCAATGATGGCTTGAAGCAGATGTTCTGACAGATCAGAAGGATACCAGTGAATATCCCCAAATCTTTGCCAGCTATCAGGCGGTGTCATAGGGCGATTGGTGCTCATGATGGCTTAGATTTCTACCATTTCAAAGTCTTCTTTGCCAACCCCGCACTCAGGGCAAAGCCAGTCATCAGGCACATCTTCCCAACGCGTACCCGGCGCAAGCCCTTCTTCAGGGCAGCCCAGCGCTTCGTCATAAATCCAGCCGCATACGATACATTGATATTTTTTCATAATCACCTTTGACCTTGAAAAGTCCACCAAATCCCATAAAGATTTGGTCATTGGGTAAATAAAATATCCAATTAGTTTACAGATGTATCGAATTTTTGCAAGTAAAATTTGTGATTTATGAAAATAATTTGATCAAATCACAAATTTTTGCACAAAAAAGCCAAGCGGATCATTTAGCTTAAATAACTAAAAGCGTGCCAAAATCAGCGATCCAAAAGCTGCTTGGCAAGCGTTTGTCTTGCACCAATAAACCCTTCAATGCCTTTGAGTAGGAGTGCATTAAGCGGATGATCATCTTGCTTAGCCATAAAGCTGCTTTGGCTTAAAGGCTCAGGCTTTTCGATGATTGAATCGCTTGGTGTTAGCATGCGTGAGACCTTTTGACTGCTTTGAGAGAGCTCATCTAATAAAGCAGGGGAAATGGTTAAAAGATCACATCCTGCCAGTGCGATGATTTGATCAATGCTGCGAAAACTGGCGCCCATCACTTGTGTGGCATAGCCATGTGATTTATAAAATTGATAAATATGTTTCACAGAATTGACACCCATATCTTCGCTGACAGGGATGGATTCGCGGCTTTCGTGCGCTTTTTGCCAATCGGTGATGCGCCCAACAAAAGGAGAGATCAAAGTCACGCCAGCGTCGGCACAAGCGCGCGCTTGGATATCGGTAAATAATAAAGTCAAATTGCAATGAATGCCTTGTTTTTCAAGGAGTTGGGCAGCCTGAATGCCTTCATAAGTAGCTGCAATTTTGATCAGTACACGATTAGGATCTACCCCAGCAGCGGCATAGCGATCGATATAGTCAAGCGCCTTATCGACCGTGCCTTGAGTGTCAAACGACAAACGCGCATCCACTTCTGTTGAGACGCGCCCTGAAATGCGCTCACTGATTTGCGCGCCAAGCAGTACGGTGAGTGTATCAATGGCAGCGTCCACATCCATCCCTTGAATTTGCTGTAGCAGCTCAGCATTTTCGCCACCACTAAAAGCGGCGGTAATTAAACTGGGATTGGTGGTAGCATCGACAGGCTTTAGCCGTGCGATGGCGCCCAAATCGCCTGTATCGGCGACGATGGTGGTGTATTGTGCTAATTGTTCTAAGCTGTTCATTTTGGTCTCTGATTTGTTGTCAAGTTTGCCACAAATTAGCACACTTGACGATATTTGGCTAGAAATTTTTGGTGGTGTCATCTAAATTTCATCTAAAAATTATTCGATATCAGATATAAAATAAAGTTTGATAAAATCACTACAACTAAGCTTTAAAATCGTGTATCATTAGCCATATTTTAATGCGTATAAGGAATGCCATCATGAGCGAAACCACCCAGGCTTTGCCTGTTAATACTGATGAAATCAAAAGCTATCGTGCCCAAATTGATGCCATTGATGAACAAATTCAAAAGCTCATCAATGAGCGTGCCAAAGTCGCTCAGCAGGTGGCGGTCGCCAAAAAAAATCACGAAAATCATCCGATTTTTTATCGTCCTGAGCGTGAAGCTCAAGTATTAAAATCAGTGATGGCGCGCAATGAAGGTCCGCTGTCTGGCGAAAAGATGGCACGCCTGTTTCGTGAAATTATGTCGGTGTGTCTTGAGCTTGAAGCCCCACAAAAAGTAGCTTTTTTGGGACCCGTTGGGACATTTACCCATGCAGCTGCATTAAAGCACTTTGGTAAAGCAGCAACCACAGTGTCTTTGACGACCATTACTGATGTGTTCCGTGAAGTCGAAGCAGGCAGTGCAATGTATGGCGTGGTGCCAGTTGAGAACTCATCAGAAGGTGTGGTGAATCATACGCTGGATGCTTTTCTTAGCTCCAGTCTAAAAATCATCGGCGAGGTGGAGCTGCCGATTCATCATAATTTCTTGGTGGCCGAGCATACGCGCGTTGAGAGCCTTAGCCGCATTTATAGTCATCAGCAGGCTTTGGCGCAGTGCCGTCATTGGTTAGATGTTAATTTCCCAAATGTTGAGCGTGTCGCAGTTTCATCTAATGGTGAGGCAGCTCGCCGCCTTCAAAATGAGTGGCACTCAGCAGCCATCGCAGGGGATGTGGCAGTAGCAGAATATGGGCTGCATAAGCTGTATGAAAATATCGAAGACAATCCAGGCAATACCACCAGATTTTTGATTATTGGTCGAGAAGACATCGCACCTTCAGGTCAAGATAAGACCTCAATCATGGTCTCAAGCCCAGATAAAGCTGGTGCGCTGATTGAGATTTTGGAACCTTTGCGCCGTCATGGGGTATCGATGACGAGTATCGAGACGCGCCCTGAGCGCCCAAATAAATGGGCTTATGTATTTTTCATTGACATGAATGGTCATATCGAGGATGAGCATGTAGCTGCTGCGATCGAAGATATCAGACCCTTGGTGAAAGATCTGCGAGTGCTAGGCTCTTATCCAAAGGCTGTTTTATAAATTTTAAAATAGCAGCGCATGGAAAATCCAATGGATAATACAGCAAAGCCGATGTTTGAGCGATTGTGCGTGATCGGTCTGGGGCTGATTGGTGCATCGTTTGTGCAAGCGGTGCATAATGCCAATCATCGGCTTGATACCCCTTTGGTCGGTCAAATCACAGCCGCAGATACCAACCAAAAAAGCATCGATGATGCGCTGGCAGCAGGCGTGATTTCAAGTGGCAGTACGGATGTTTTGAGTGCAGTTGTCGGCTGTGATTTGATATTGATTGCTACGCCTGTCAAAAGCATTTATCCAATCATGAAGCTGCTAAAGCACGCGATAGATTTGGGTGCTTTACCAAGTCATGCCATCATCACAGATGTGGGCAGTACCAAAGTATCAGTCGCTCAAGCTGCTGATGAGATTTTTGGTGCGCACCATCATTTTATTGGCGGGCATCCGATTGCGGGCGCGGAAAGATCAGGGTTTGATGCACGAAACGGCGAGCTTTTTGTGCAGCATAAGCTGATTTTATGCCCAAGCGCTGACAGTCAGGCAAGTGATCTTGCCAAGATTACCAAAATATGGCAAGCGATCGGTGCTGAGGTCATACAAATGAGCGCGTCACGCCATGATGAGATTTTGGCTTATACCAGTCATTTGCCGCATTTGCTTGCTTTTAGTTTGACGCATCAGTTAGCCAGTCATGACGATAATTTGGATATTTTTCGTTATGCAGCGGGTGGATTTAGGGATTTTAGCCGTATTGCCGCCAGCCATCCAGTGATGTGGCATGATATTTTTATCGCCAATAAGCCTGCGCTTTTAAATTCATTGGATGAATTTGTGAGTCATTTACAAGAGTTTCGCCAAATCATCGATCAAGAAGACTCTGAAAAATTACTCGATTGGCTCGCCACCGCGCGCCATGCTCGTCGTCATTTTGGGCATATGCTCGCCAAAAAACCAATGCATAAACCTAACGTTATTATTACTCCAGATGCCATCAAGGATACTATTATGAGTCAAAGCTATCACATTCGACCACAAAACGCCATCTCAGGCGTGATTAGCGTACCAGGGGATAAGTCGATTTCGCACCGCTCAATCATGTTTGGCTCACTGGCTGATGGCGTCACTCATGTGACAGGATTTTTGCAGGGCGAAGATGCGCTAGCGACGCTACAAGCATTTGCTGATATGGGTGTTAAGATTGAGCGAGATGGCGATAAAGTCACCATTTATGGCGTCGGTATCGATGGTCTAAAAGCGCCAAAAGCCCCGCTGTATATGGGTAACTCAGGCACCAGTATGCGCTTGCTGGCAGGGATTTTATCCGCTCAAGCCTTTGACAGCGTGATGACAGGCGATGTCAGTTTGTCCAAGCGTCCAATGGAGCGAGTGGCTGCACCACTGCGCGATATGGGTGCCAAAATCCAATCAACAGGCGAAAAAGGCACGGCGCCATTATCCATTACAGGCTCACAAACGCTACATAGCATCGATTATCAGCTACCTGTCGCTTCTGCCCAAATTAAATCTTGTCTAATTTTGGCAAGTCTGTGGGCTGAGGGGACAACCACCATCACCGAGCCAGAAGTGAGCCGAGATCATACCGAGCGTATGCTGAATGCTTTTGGCTATCCTGTGCAAGTTGATGGGCGTAAAATCAGCGTGACGGGTGGCGGTAGGTTGACTGCTACAGATATTATTGTGCCAGCGGACATCTCCAGTGCAGCGTTCTTTATGGTGCTGGGTGCGATTGGTGGCGGTGAAGGGCTAACTATCGAAAAAGTGGGCATGAACCCAACGCGCACAGGCGTCATTGATATTTTAAAATTGATGGGCGCCGATATCACAGTGGCGAACGAAACTGTGGTGGGCGGCGAGCCGATTGCTGATATTACGGTACGACCTTCTGATTTGTATGGCATTGACATACCAGAGCATCTGGTGCCGCTTGCGATTGATGAATTTCCTGTATTATTCATCGCAGCAAGCTGCGCCCATGGCATGACCAAGCTGACTGGCGCAAAAGAGCTGAGAGTCAAAGAGTCAGATCGCATTCAAGTGATGGCAGATGGCTTGGCAACGCTTGGCGTTGATTCGGAAGTGCTAGAAGACGGGATCATCATCCAAGGCAAGGGTATCAAAGGCGAGAAAAACGCCATCTTTGGCGGCGGCGTGATCGAAAGCCATCACGATCATCGAATCGCGATGAGTTTTGCTGTGGCAAGTAGCCGCGCCACAGATGACATCATCATTCAGGGCACCGAAACGGTCAATACCAGTTTCCCAAATTTTGCAGAACTTGCCAATCGCGTCGGTCTTGCGATTGAAGTAAAATAATCCATTCGCTGATTGATCGATAACGGTAATCTCTATGGCAAAAACTGTCACAACCACACCGAAGGGTTTGCTTACAGCGCTGTCAGCCTTTTTGATTTGGGGCTGTTTTCCGCTGTATTTTAAAGAGCTGACAGAATATGATGCCATCGAAATCATCGTTCATCGTGTGGTTTGGACTTTTGTTGTACTGCTTGGGATCATCGTGATCACAAGGCGCTTTAGTTGGATCAGTCAAATCAAAGAGCAGCCGAAATGGCTGCTTTTGACCTTTGTTGCTTCTATTTTAATCGCAACCAACTGGCTGGTTTATGTGTGGGCAGTGACGCACGATCAGGTGCTTGAAGCAAGCTTGGGCTACTTTATCCATCCTTTGGTGGGTGTCCTGTTTTCGATGCTGATTTTCAAAGAAAAGCTGCGTCCGATGCAAACAATCGCCGTGCTATTGGCTTTAATTGCTGTTGGTATTCAGATCGTATGGATGGGCGGGCTGCCATGGGTGAGCATGCTGCTGCCTCTGTCGTGGGGATTTTATGGCGTCATTCAAAGACAAACGCCTTTTGATGCGCTTGATGGACTATTTCTTGAGACGGCGCTGCTTGTGCCTGTCTCGCTGATTTGGCTGCAGTTTGCCCATGTTGCCAGCTCATCCATGGCGTTTTGGGTGTCATCTGAGATTTGGCTTTTGATGTTAGCAGGT
Organism: Moraxella canis; assembly: GCF_034424565.1. Classification (NCBI taxonomy): domain Bacteria; kingdom Pseudomonadati; phylum Pseudomonadota; class Gammaproteobacteria; order Moraxellales; family Moraxellaceae; genus Moraxella; species Moraxella canis. The sequence goes on from NZ_CP139961.1 coordinate 2,175,951, forward strand.
CCTGTGACATTGGTGCCGCTGCTTTTATATAATATGTCGACCAAACTGGTACAGTTTAATACCTTGTCTTTTTTAAATTACCTAACGCCAAGCTTGATATTTTTATTTGCTGTTTTTTATTATCATGAGCCTTTTAATGCCAAGCGATTGTTGGTTTTTTCATTGATTTGGGTGGGGCTTTTGATCTTTAGCGTGGATATGTTCAAAAATAAAAAAGGAGTGTGAATGAGTGATATTGTATTTATCCAGGGGCTTAAAATTGATACTGTCATTGGCGTCTATGCTTGGGAGCGTGCCATCAAACAAAGGCTCATTATCGATGCACAGATGGTTTGTGATATGACGCGCGCCATCGCCGATGATGATGTGGCACATGTGATTAACTACAAAACAGTCTGTGAGGATATCGAAAAGCTGTGCCATGAGATGCAGGCCGAGCTTTTGGAGACTTTGGCGGATAGAATTGCACACCATGTTTTGACCCATTATCCATGCCGCGAGATCACGCTGACCATACATAAACCCAATGCCATTAAACAAGCCGATAGTGTGGGCGTTAAAATCATCCGCAGGGCAGGCGCATGAGTAGTCAAGCAAGTGTCAATGAGCTTGTCATCGCTTTGGGTAGTAATTATAACGCCCAAGCCGCTTTTACTTGCGCCATCAAAGCACTTCAAGAGCTTGGGCAAGTGATGCTGTCAGAAGTGATCTGCGGAAAAGATTTCACTGGGCGCAGTCAGCGCATTTATCATAATGCTTGCGCTTATATTGTGCTGACAAAAGCCATGCAATATACAGACATCGAACAAAAGCTAAAACAAATTGAACGTCGCTGTGGGCGCCATCCTGCCAAAAAATGTGCCGAATATGATTATGAGGTGGTGATGGATTTGGATATTTTAGCGGTGCGTTTTGATGAAGAGTGGCAGATGAATTTGGCACGACTACCGCTAAAAAGCCATGATTTGACAGGCGTAGAACAAGTGGCTGGGTTTTTGCTTGATTGACTTTTAATTATTGAACTTTTGGCGACAGTGAGTTATGTGGCTGATGGCACAGCTCAAGCTTGTCATGTGCCTGTGCTTGCCGAGCGTCGTGATGATGGCATTTGGCTATTTACCCATGTCGATCAAGCCAATCCAATTTAGCAGTACCTTGAGACGCCTTGGCTGTTGTCATTCGTCGTTGCCAGCCATTACATCAGTGCAACTTGGTATCCGTCTAAGGCGCTCACGCACAAAGAAGTGCCAACTTATCACTACCAAGCGGTTCATATCCGTGCAATGCCAAGTATCGCAACAGGCTTGGATGCGATCCGTATTTTGGCTAAGATCACCGATTGCTTTGAAAATCATCTAAGCAATATCAATCCAGAGCATACGCCATGGCGACTGACAGATGCGCCCGATGAGCTTATTCGTAAGATGTGCCAAGCGTTGGCGGCGATTAATTTGGATGTCATTGATATTCAAGCAGCTTTTAAGCTAAGCCAAAATAAAGATGCTCAAAACAGGCAGGGCATCATTGATGGATTATCCAGGCTTAATACGCATGAATCGCAGATGATGGCAGCGTTGGTGCAGCAGCAGAGAGGCGCTACAACATAGCGACATGATGCAGACGCAGACAGAGTGCAGATATGGATATTAATTTTTGATTAATCCCACTATTTTTTTAATAAATGAAACTGGCATCGATATTTATTTTTTTGAATAAACTTTTGGTAAAAATCCTTTTATAATAAACCAAGAATATTTGTATATTGAACTTGTTTCAATAGGTTGCATGGGCAGGCAGCTGCTTGTGTGTCATATTCCACCATGAGCAATGGATGGGTAATTTTATCAGGGTAATTTCAATGACAAAATATTATAACGATCCCGATCACATCGAAACCCAAGAGTGGCTTGATGCTTTTGAATCGGTCATCAAAAATGCGGACAAAGATCGTGCACAGTTTTTATTAAAAGCACTGTATAACATGGCTGTTCAAGAAGGCTTGCCATTCAACCGCCTGGACACCGCGTATATCAATACCATTCCTGTTGAAGATGAGCCGACTTATCCTGGCGATTTGCACATGGAGCGTAAAATTCGTGCGCTGATCCGTTATAACGCCTTAGCCATGGTCATGCGCGCCAATCAAAATAGCGATGAGCTTGGCGGGCACTTGGCGACTTTTGCCTCATCAGCGACACTGTATGAGACGGGCTTTAACCATTTTTGGCGTGCGCCTAGCGAAAACCACGGCGGTGATGTGATTTATTATCAAGGTCATGGTGCACCGGGGATGTACGCGCGTTCATTCCTAGAGGGTCGCTTGTCTGAAGAGCAGCTGATTAATTTTCGCCGCGAAGTTGATGGTAAGGGCTTATCAAGCTACCCACACCCTTATTTGATGCCAGATTATTGGCAGTTCCCAACGGTATCTATGGGCTTGGGTCCTTTGATGTCAATTTATCAAGCTCGCAACCAAAAATATCTGACCAATCGTGGTCTGATCAAGGACGAAGATCGTAAAGTCTGGGCATTCTTGGGTGATGGTGAAACTGATGAGCCAGAAAGCTTGGGTGCCATCTCGATGGCAGGTCGTGAGAAGCTAGATAAC
>NZ_CP139962.1:0-4851 GCF_034424565.1 Moraxella canis
AGCTGGTGCAAAATTGCTCAAGGGCGATATTTTATTATCGCTTGCTTTCGCTGAATCCGTGAACCGTAAAAATCAGTTCACGGTTGGTTGCTTGTCATTCAAAGAAGAGCAGATAGACGAACACAAAAAGCATGAAATCATGGCGGACTTCGAACGCACCGCCCTAGCTGGATTGGGTGAAGATGATTACAATATTTTGTGGATCGAACACACAGACAAAAACCGCCTAGAGATGAATTTTTTTATCCCACGCATGGAGCTTACCACTGGTAACGACTTACAGCCATTTTTTGCAGGTGCTGACCTAGGAAAAATGGATCTTTGGAAAGACTGCATAAACATAGAATACCAGCTACACGCCCCCCAAGATGAACCAAGATTCACCGCATATAAGCCTGATTGGTACAAGACCAGCACAAATAAATATGTTCAAAATGCAGCGGCAATTAAAGATTATTCTGATGAATATTTTGCTGAAAAAATACGGCTAGGCGAGATTAACAGCAGGGCTGACATTATCCAGTTTTTAGCTGATTCCGAGCTAAGCCCAAAACCATCAAAAAACTATATTACCATCACGCCACCGCCACCAATGAATGACGATGGAAGCATAGCTATTGACCCAAAAACAAATCTACCATATGAACCACGAAATGTAAGATTAAAGGGGAGTATTTATGGTGAATCCGCCGATCAATTTATTCAAGAAAGCAGAGCAAAAACAAGCGGAAAATATCACGAACGCAACGCAGACAACATTTCAGACTTTCGAAGAGAACTTGAAAGTATTATCAGAAGAGACGCTGAACGAAATATCAAGAGATATGAAGCTGGCAGGCGACGATCTGAAAGAGAAGCAACAAGAGCTGATCAACAGCTTACAGCTAGAGCTGATCCAGCACTTTCAGCGGACATCAGCAGATACGCTGAACAATCACCAAGCCCAGCTGAAAGACCAGCTGAACCAGCTGGCACAGCTGAAAGACGAGATCAACACGACCAGCCAGCACATTCACACGCTGAAAGAATCAGCCCAAGCGGTGATTTACACCCAATCCGACCTAGCGGACATCAGCCAAAAAGTGCAGAAAACAGCGGAGCAAATCCACCAATCAGCCCAGCTCACCAGCAAGGCGAAAAAGGGCATTATAACGATGGCTGGCATAGCTGGCTTGATGGCGTTAGTGATCGCATTGATGACTTGGCAAGCGGTGCGACAATCAGACCAGCTGGCGACAGTGAAAGCGGAGCTGGCACGCTATGGCGATCAATCGCAGATGATCGCAACGATGAACGAGCAATCAAAACTGATCGAATCGCAGAAAAAAGAGATCCAAGCATTAACCCAGAAGACCCAGCAAGCCCCCCAAACTCAAGAACAGATCAAAGCACAGCAGGAACGCCAGCACCAGCTAGAGCTGGAGCGTTTACGCCTAGCGGAAGAGCAACAGAAAGCCCAGCAGGAAGCACAGGCGGAGCAAGCACGCAAACGAGCGGATCAGCTGGCGGAGCAACAACGCAAGGCGGAAGCGGAGAGAGCCAAAGCGGAGAGAGACCGCCAGCGTCGGTGCGAGAAGAACCCAACGAACAAATTTTTATGCAACTAAAGGCAGAAAATGAGCAAACCGACATTTCAATTTTCGACAAAATACGAGACAGATTTTCAGCAGGAATTTCAAGAGCTATTGCAAGCTTTCGAGAGCTTGCAAGCAGATCACGAAAGCTTGTTGAAAGCGTACGCAGAAATAGCGGAACGCAACAAGACTGGCAAGCAGTACTTGACAGAACAAACGGAGCGACTAGAGCAGCTGAACAACGACATCAAGACATACAACGAGCAACAGCAGAACGCAAAGAATACATTGCAGAAGCAGACAGAACAGAACAGACGATCGACAGAACTGCTGGAACAGTCAGCGAATGCAATAGCGACGCAGAAAGAACAAATCAAATCATTGACAAATATACTAGAATCGCTGAACAGCGAACATCAGCACGACTTGCAGAAACAACAAGCCCAGATGGAGCGACATTGGCAAACCAAAATCGACAAGAAGCAAGCAGAGATCGACGACTTGCAGGAACATCTGGCGATAGCGATGAAATGGCAGAATATCTACTTGGGCGAGATCAAGAAAGAGCAGACGCTCAAAAAGCAATGCTTGGAGCGGATCGAGGCATTGCAAGCACAAAACAGCACATTGACGACACAAGCGAAGATATTAAAAAATACGATCGAGACACGAAACGAACAAACGAACAAATTAACTGGATTGATCACAAGATTCAAAGCCATGTTCAACACTTAGAGCAGCAGAGAGAAGCCGAAGCTCAGCGCCAAGCCCAGCTACACGCAGCAGCGATAGCAGCTAGAGAAGCAAAAGAGCGAGAAGAACGAGACCGCCAGCGTACAGCGCAGCGAGATGACTATGACTCGCCAAGTCCTTTTTAAAGACAGCGTAATTACGCTGTCTTTTCTTTGTAGCCCACTTTTACGAGCCAATTCCAATATTTTTCGACTTTTACTGGATCTAGCAGCTCTTTTTGCAGTCTAGCGACAAAATCAGCGCTGGATTCGCCAACTTTGGCAGCGTTAGAGCCAAATTCTTCGTTTTTGCCAAGCAAAGCGCCAAAGTAATTTGCTGTTTTTTCTGATAGTTTGTACTTTGATTTGTCATTGAGAATCTTAATTTTTTGCTTACGCTTAAATGTGAAGCGAAAACCAACGATCTTACGCCCTTGTTTTTTCTGTTCGTATGCGACAATCAAATCGGTTTTTTCGTTGATTTCATTGATTGAATAATCAAGCACACGAGACTTAAAATTGCTCATTGTCTGATATTCGTTATCTTCCAAGCCAAATCTGAATCTCAGATCTTCAAGACTGAGATATAGCCAGCCGTCCTTTTTTCTACCTAAGAACTGTTCAAAAAACTGATAAAATCGGATTGCATACTGACTTTGTAAGGGTGCAACTTTGTTCAAATCAAAAGTAGTGAATCGCTCGGACAATTCAAGCAGCATTGGCAGCATTGCATTAGAGAAAACAAGCTTGATTGCGCCCTCGCCGTCGCAGTATCCTGCGATTTGAAGAAAATTGTGATACTCGTAAAACATCTTTCCCCGTTCGTTGAGATAGCGAACGATCCACTGTCTTTTGATGATTTTCAGCGCTGCATTTTTCAGCGTCATATATGCTTTTTCAATCGTGATATCGAACATCTCAGCGTATTCTGATGCTGTTATGATAATCTCTTGGTCTCGTAAGTCTTCAACGGTCTTGCACGAGTGACGAGCTTTTGCGATTGCGAACAATACGATTTTTTGTTCAACTTCGCCCAGACGATGACCTGACTCAACCAAAATATTACTTTCAGCAATTTTTGTTGGTGCGTTTTTTTTCATTTGAATAGATCCTAATTTAAGCTTCTATTTAAATACATATTATAAAACAATACGTATTTAAATACAACCAAAACGTATTTAAATACCTACCAAAACGTATTTAAATACCTACCAAAACGTATTTAAATACAACCAAAACGTATTTAAATACCCCAGCCGAACCCTTTATCCTCAAGCCTTTACGCTACCCTAAAAATATATTAAAAAGAAAAAAAAAGAAAAAAAAAGAAAATTCGCTTCGTTTCACTCCGCTCATTTTCTTTTTTTGTTTTATTTTTTAATTTTTTGACTAATAAAATCAGTGATTGTGAAAGTTATAAGCATTGTTGTTGTGTATTGGTGATTTATTCATCTCTTCCATTTCTTGTATGATCTTATCAAAATCACTTATACACTTCTCATAGTCTTTGTATATTGTGTTTGAAAAATTATCACTCATTTTAATTAGTCGATCTATCTTATTTTGATCGCTTTTATTTTTAGATATTTCTTCGATAATTTTTGAGTTTAATTCAAATTTTTTTTGTTTGATAATTTCGTCAGTTAAAAGCTTTAATTCAGCTTTCATTTTTTTGATGTTTTCAAGCTTGTTTTTAAGCTCTTCTGCCAGTTTAATTTTTGCTTCAATTTTCATAAAAAATTTACCCTTGTTTTGGTTAAATAATCGTCAATGAATTTGACAATTTTCCTAGTAATTTTACAGTATTTTAGCTTGCTAGTACATAATCAATATCACAGAGCCAAGATTTTAAGCCATTTTTACCAATCACGGCTTTTTTGTGATTGGGCAAGCATACGCAGTAACTCCGATTTCGCTCCGCTCATCTGCATTACTTGCGTGCTTGGCAGGGGGCTAAGCCCCCTACAACCCCCTGCACCAGTCCAAAAATGGGCTGTTGCGTACCAAAAAAAATGGGTATATAATCGAGTAAAAATTAACCAATTTTCGCAGGGTAAAAATCATGTCAAATAATGCAGAAAAAATAATAAGATCCAAGCAGGTTATGCTTCGCTTTAGTGATGAAGAATTTGCACAAGTGCAACAGATGAACAACAGCAAAACACCGCTGGCGGTTGCACTTCGTGATTATGTCTTAGGGCTACCCGTACCCGAGCAAATCACAAAAGTAATTGAGCAAAAATCAGTATCAGACAACAGCCCCCACTTCGCCCCAATCGACCCAGATTTTTTACGGCAGGTTGCTGGCGGAATGAAGAACATTAACCGCATTGCAACGGTGGTTAATTCTAACCAAAATCAGCTTGAAAAATTGCACCTAGTTTCACAGCTGGCAAAGATAGAACAGCAATTAAATGAACTGCTTCAAATAGGGTACAGATTGAGCAAATGATTACCAAGTTTTTTTCAAAGCCTAATCGCTCAAAAGCCAGCCCCAAAAATACAATAAAGTATTTAACTGGATCACTGGACGGAATAGTAACAAG
>NZ_CP139963.1:0-3924 GCF_034424565.1 Moraxella canis
GAGCCAACACCAACACCAGCTCCAGCTGCAGCTGCAAGCGCTGATTTGGTGAATATGATTGATTTTGAACAGCATCCCTATTATATCGAGCCAACACCAGCTCCAGCGCCAATTGAGCCAACACCAACACCAGCTCCAGCTGCAGCTGCAAGCGCTGATTTGGTGAATATGATTGATTTTGAACAGCATCCCTATTATATCGAGCCAACACCAGCTCCAGCGCCAATTAAGGCTAAAACGGTAAAATTACCAGTCACGGCAACGATAAAAGACAATGTACTACAAGCTGTCATTGGAGACTATCGCAATACAGAGCATTTTGCTTTAGATGCTAGTCTGAGAGCGGGTTTTATTGAGATTGATTTAGATACAATGCAACTTGTTAAAGAGACAATCACTAAAGATTATTCAGTTTCAAAATCTAAACGTGGTGAATTTATACAAAATTTACAAAATCATGCAACAGCATTTTTAAACATCAATGACGAATATATACAAGCTATGCAAAGCGTTTTTGGTGATTACAAGCTACCTGCTGATTTTCGTGATGAAATTGATAATGCGTTCGAATATATAAATAAATCAAAGCATATAGATTTAGATGCTTATTACACAGTAAATGAAATAAGTGATGATGTCAGCATCTCCAAAGCACAAACAATCCAAAGCACAAACAATTATGAATATCATCCTTAAGTATTTTGTAATTACAAAATACTTATAAGATAAACACTTTTCACAGTTAAAAAAGCAAAATAACATATTTTTTGTTAGTCAAAATGCTGTTTTTACGCCCTTTTTTTTTTTGAAAAAAAATCGAAAAAAATGTTTTTATATATAAGCTTTTATATATAAGCTTTTAGTGTCCGCTGTAAGCCTTGTGTGCCAATGTTTTGCGGATTTAAACATGGACATTTAAACGGTGGATAACTATCTAAACATGGACATTTAAACGGTGGATAACTTTTATATGTGGACATTTAAACGGTATTTATTGACAAATATTTTATTGACAATAAATTGACTGATTTTTATAATGCTATAAATTATTTTTATTGTTGAGATTTGAATGTCTGATTTGGTTGTAAAAACAAACTGGCTTAATCAAGCTTTGCAAAATCTAAGTTTGATTGAAATTCGCATTATTCAGCTTGCGATTATAGACGCTAGGGAAAGTGGCAAGGGTTTGAGTGCTGATAAACCGCTCACAATCAGCGCCAAACGCTATGCAGACGCTTTTAATGTGCAGACAAAGAACGCTTATGCTAATATCAAAGAAGCAGAAGATACGCTATTCAAACGACAATTTAGCTTTATTGACACAGATGGCAAACCTGTCAAAAGCCGCTGGGTCCAAGATGTAAAGTATCTTGATGCACAAGGAGCGATTGAAATTTGCCTTACTCGTCAAGTGGTTAAGGGTATATCGCGCATTGATGGAGCAGTGGATTTTTTCACTCAATACTTACTAAGCAATACGGTCAAATTTAAAAGCGTGTATAGCGTGCGATTGTATGAACTGCTGGTTCAATGGAAAAATGCTGATATGCGCAAAATGCCGATTTTTGACTTAGATAAATTAAGGGGTCAGCTGGGAATAGCTATAAATCAATATCAAGTGATTGCTGACTTTAAAAAGCGTGTGCTAGATAAAGCGATTAGCGAAATCAACGAGCACAGCGATTTAACAGTTAGTTATGAGCAGGTAAAAAAAGGTCGTGTAATTACCGGTTTTAAATTTAAAATCAGTGAAAAAGCTAATAACGAAAAGCACGATTTTAAAATGACTGATAAACAGCGCTTTGCATTTGCTGATAAGCTTGCGCATTATGAAAAACTAAGCGCGCTCGCTGGCTCAATGACTTACAAAGAATATGCGCAACATATCGCAGAAGAATTAAAAACAGATGCTGGCACAAGCTTTTACAAGCCGTATTTGCTAGAATTGGGTTTTAAAATTCAATGATATAAAACAAGCATTTTTTTTACAAAAGACCGTCAAATTTTTGACGGTCTTTTCAATCGCATTTTATGCGATTGATGCCAACGCATTTGCGTTGGCTGGGGGGGGATTCCAAAGGGGGAACGCCTTGGCACGGTTAGCGTTTCTTTTGAGCGTAGCGAGAAAGAAACGTATAACCGTGCTTTTGATTTCATCAAAAGAATGCCAATGCGGATTTATGTTCAATTAAAGACAATTGATTTTTGATAGCATCTGGTAAAATTTTTGATAAAAGGGTGATAAATAAATTAAGATGGATTTTGCTAAAATTGTATGATAAATTAAAATGAAATTTAAAGAAAAATTTTGGTGATAAATATGTCTAAATTAACAAAAAAACAAATAGAGATTTTGCCAGCGCTAAGAGAGTATCATGCAAATAAAAAATCAGAAAAGAGCAATGCGCTTGTACAAATCATTGATAAACAGCTTGCAGAATCTCAGCTGTCAAGCACTGACAGTGAAATACTAAAAATTGCTGTTCAAATCTATCAAAGTAATGAAAAACAAAAGAGATTAAATAACAGACAAAGACAAATTGATTATGCTAAAAAACAAGCAAAAGCAAAAGAATTAACGCGCGAGAAAATCATACTTGGTGCTTGCAGTCAGCACGTATCAAAAAAATTTAAGTCACACGCTTTCTTTGATTTATTATTTGCGTGCGCTAACAATTTCTTATCTGAGCGTGATTTTGAATTTATGAAAACACGCTACGGTTTAAAAAAAGTGACAGAAAAAATTCAAACAAGATTTCAGCAAGAATTAGTTTTGAATTCATATTTTATCGAAGATAAAGAAAATGGTTCACGACATATCATTTATGAAAAAAAAGATATTGATTTTGAAAATCGTAAATTTCGTTATTATGCACTTCAAAAAAAACACATTATAACTGATGAGTATGTCAATGCTTACGAAGTTAAACTTGGTTTGTGCAAATGATTTCACGTTTTTCAGTTTTCATTGGTGCCAAAGGCAAAGCATCAGCACATTTTAACTATATCACTGCGAGCGAAAAATACGACAAAAAAACTGGCGTGGTGCTTACAAGTTATGGCAATATGCCAAATTGGGCTGAAAAAGAACCAAAAAAATTTTGGCAGGCATCTGATGAATATGAGCGAGCAAACGGACAAGTTTATAAAGAACATGTGCTATCACTGCCAAGAGAGCTGTCACTTGAACAACAAAAAGTTGTAGTCGAACACTGGATATCAAAAGAATTAAGCGATAATCATCCGTTTTCTTACGCAATACACCACGCAATAGCAAACGATGGGGGATTACAGCCGCACGCTCATTTAATGTTCTCAGAACGCAAATTAGACGGCATAGAGCGCGATGAAAAGCAGTTTTTTAAGCGTGCGAACAAGAAAAATCCTGAAAAAGGCGGTGCGTTAAAAGCAAATACGGGTCTTTCGCCCAAACAGATGAAACAAAATTTGCTTGCACAACGCCAACGCTGGGGCGAGCACTTACAAGAACATTTAAGAGAATTTGGCTTTGAGCAATTAGCTGACAAAGTCGATATGAGAAACTGGCGTGAACGCGAGCTATCAGAGCCACCAGTTAATAAAACAATGTCTCAAATACAGCTTGAGAAAAAGCTTGATGCTTTGCTAGAACAGCATCCCTATTATATCGAGCCAACACCAGCTCCAGCGCCAATTAAGACAGCTCCAGCGCCAATTGAGCCAACACCAACACCAGCTCCAGCTGCAGCTGCAAGCGCTGATTTGGTGAATATGATTGATTTTGAACAGCATCCCTATTATATCGAGCCAACACCAGCTCCAGCGCCAATTGAGCCAACACCAACACCAGCTCCAGCTGCAGCTGCAAGCGCTGATTTGGTGAATATGATTGATTTTGAACAGCATCCCTATTATATCGAGCCAACACCAGCTCCAGCGCCAATT